>NZ_JAXAVU010000004.1:0-1223560 GCF_033949975.1 Lentzea sokolovensis | reverse complement strand
ACGGCCGTCTTGGCCCGTGCCCTGGTGGACCGGGACAGTCAAGCTGCCGCACCTACGGCCGTCTCGGCCCGCGCCCTGGCGGACCGAGACGGCCGGTTCGGCTAGCTGGTGAGGATCGCCCTGGCCAGGGCGGCGGTCTCCGACGGCGTCTTGCCGACCTTGATCCCGACCGCCTCCATGGCCAGCTTCTTGGCCTCCGCCGTGCCCGAGGAACCCGAGACGATGGCGCCCGCGTGACCCATCGTCTTGCCCTCGGGCGCGGTGAAGCCCGCGACGTAGCCGACCACGGGCTTGGACACGTTGTCCCGCACGAACTCCGCCGCCCGTTCCTCCGCGTCGCCGCCGATCTCGCCGATCATCACGATCAGCTCGGTCTCCGGGTCCGCCTCGAACGCCTCGATGGCGTCGATGTGCGTGGTGCCGACGATCGGGTCGCCGCCGATGCCGACGCACGTGGTGAAGCCGAAGTCCTTCAGTTCGTGCATCAGCTGGTACGTCAGGGTTCCGGACTTCGACACCAGGCCGATCGAGCCGGGTTTGGTGATGTCGGCGGGGATGATGCCCGCGTTGGACTTGCCGGGGCTGATGATGCCGGGGCAGTTCGGGCCGATGATCCGCGTGGACTTGCCCTGGGCGTGCGCCCAGAAGCGTGCCGTGTCGTGGACCGGGACGCCCTCGGTGATCACCACGGCCAGGCCGATGCCCGCGTCGACGGCCTCGATCACCGCGTCGCCCGTGAAGGCGGGCGGGACGAAGAGCACCGACACGTTCGCGCCGGTCTCCGCCATCGCCTGGGCGACCGTGCCGTACACCGGCAGCGTCACGTCGTCGAAGTCGACGGACGTGCCGGCCTTGCGCGCGTTGACGCCGCCGACGACCTGTGTGCCGGCCGCGAGCATGCGGCGGGTGTGCTTGGCACCCTCCGCTCCCGTCATGCCCTGCACGATCACACGGCTGTTCTCGTCGAGGAAGATCGCCATCAGGACTCCTTGCCAGCGAGAGCGGCGGCACGGCCCGCCGCGTCGTCCATCGTGTGCGCCACGGTGATCAGCGGGTGTCGTGCCTCGTCGAGGATGCGGTGGCCCGCGTCGGCGTTGTTGCCGTCGAGCCGGACGACCAGCGGTTTGTCGGCGCGGTCGCCGAGCATGCCGAGGGCCTGCACGATTCCGTTGGCCACCGCGTCGCACGCGGTGATGCCGCCGAACACGTTCACGAACACGCTGCGGACCGCCGGGTCCGAGAGGATGACGTCGAGGCCGTCGGCCATCACCTGGGCCGAGGCGCCGCCGCCGATGTCGAGGAAGTTCGCGGGCGCGGCACCGGCCAGCGCCACGACGTCCAAAGTGGACATGACGAGCCCCGCGCCGTTGCCGATGACACCGACGGTGCCGTCGAGCTTGACGTAGTTGAGGCCCTTCTCGGCGGCCCGCACCTCCAGCGGGTCGCCCACGGCGCTGTCCTCAGGTCGAGAGTGCCGGAACGACGCGTTGTCGTCCAGCGTCACTTTCCCGTCCAAAGCGACGATTCGGCCGTCTTTGGTGCGCGCCAACGGGTTCACCTCGACCAGCGTCGCGTCCTCGGACACGAAGGCCTTCCACAGAGCGGAAGCGACGGCGTTCACTTCGTCGGCGATCTCCGGTGAGAACACCGCCGATGCGTCGAAAGCCGAAGCTGGCATTCGAGTGATGGAGTCCGCCATCTCCTCGATCTCCATGCCACCGGTGGCCGAGGCCATGCCGATGAACGTCCTGTTGGCACGATCGAGGAGGAACGACAGGTAGTACTCCTCGGCGATCTCGCTCGCCTCGGTGACCAGAACCTTGTGCACGGTGTGGCCCTTGATGTCCATCCCCAGGATGGCCGAGGCCGCAACGAAAGCTTCGTCAGGCGTCGAAGCGAGCTTGATGCCGCCGGCCTTGCCGCGCCCGCCGGTCTTCACCTGAGCCTTCACGACGACAGTGCCGCCGAGGCTGGAGGCGGCCTCGCGCGCGGAATCAGGAGTGTCCGCCACGAAACCACGCGGAACGGGCACCCCGTACCGCTCGAAGAGGTCCCGCGCCTCGTGTTCGAAAAGATCCACCGTCTACGTCCTCTCGCCGAAAACTTGCGGCCATCTATGGACATCCGGTTGGTAGCGGAGTAACGATATGCCTACCTCATACGGTATGCAATCTACAGTCGAAGCGCCAAAGGGGAGCTGATCGCCGATGACGAGTTCCGCGGAGCCGGAGTCGATTTCTGGAGGCCACCTGGTGGCCAAGGCGCTCAAAGCCGAGGGCGTCGACACCATCTTCACGCTGTGCGGCGGGCACATCATCGACATCTACGACGGCTGCGTGGACGAGGGCATCGCCGTCATCGACGTCCGGCACGAACAGGTCGCGGCACACGCGGCCGACGGGTACGCCCGCATCACCGGCAAGCCCGGTTGCGCCGTCGTCACGGCGGGTCCGGGCACCACAGACGCTGTCACGGGCGTCGCGAACGCGTTCCGCGCGGAGAGCCCCATGCTGCTGATCGGCGGCCAGGGCGCGTTGAGCCAGCACAAGATGGGCTCACTGCAGGACCTCCCGCACGTGGACATGATGACGCCGATCACGAAGTTCGCGGCGAACGTCCCGCACACCGCCCGCATCGCGGACATGGTGTCGATGGCGTTCCGCGAGGCCAACGCCGGCGCGCCGGGCCCGTCGTTCCTGGAGATCCCGCGGGACGTGCTGGACGCCAAGGTGCCGGTGAGCACGGCACGAGTACCGGAAGCGGGCCACTACCGCGCGTCCACGCGCAGCGTCGGTGACCCGGCGGACATCGAGAAGCTCGCGGACCTGCTGGTGCACGCCAAGAAACCCGCGATCCTGCTGGGTTCCCAGGTGTGGACGACGCGCGCCACGGACTCCGCGATCGACCTCGTCCGCACCCTCAACATCCCCGCCTACATGAACGGAGCGGGCCGCGGCACCCTGCCTCCCGGCGACCCGCACCACTTCCAGTTGTCGCGCCGCTATGCCTTCGACAACGCCGATGTCATCGTGATCGTCGGAACCCCGTTCGACTTCCGGATGGGCTACGGCCGAAGGCTTTCCGCGAACGCGACGGTCGTCCAGATCGACCTCGACTACCGCACCGTCGGCAAGAACCGCGACATCGACCTCGGCATCGTCGGTGACGCCGACCTGGTCCTGTCCAGTGTCGCCGCGGCCGCGTCGGGCCGTGAGGACAACGGCGCGATGGGCCGCAAGGTGTGGCTGGAGGAACTGCAGGCGGTCGAGGAGAAGGCCCGGCAGAAGCGCTCGGAACACCTGCTCTCCGAGGACATGCCGATCCACCCGTACCGGCTGGTGAGCGAGATCAACGACTTCCTCACCGAGGACTCCATCTACATCGGCGACGGCGGCGACGTCGTCACGTTCTCCGGTCAGGTCGTGCAGCCCAGGTCACCCGGCCACTGGATGGACCCCGGTCCACTCGGGACGCTCGGTGTCGGCATCCCGTTCGTGCTGGCCGCGAAACTGGCCAGGCCGGAGAAGGAGGTCGTTGCCCTGTTCGGGGACGGCGCGTTCAGCCTCACCGGCTGGGACTTCGAGACGCTGGTCCGCTACAACCTGCCGTTCGTCGGCATCGTCGGCAACAACTCGTCGATGAACCAGATCCGCTACGGCCAGGCGGCCAAGTACGGGCTGGAGCGCGAACGCGTCGGCAACACGCTCGGCGACGTGCGCTACGACCAGTTCGCCAAGATGCTCGGCGGCTACGGCGAGGAAGTGCGCGACCCCAAGGACATCGGGCCGGCGTTGCGACGGGCCCGCGAGTCCGGCAAGCCCTCGCTGATCAACGTGTGGATCGACCCCGACGTGTACGCGCCCGGAACCATGAACCAGACGATGTACAAGTAGGTGAGCTGACATGGCCAAGGCCCTGGAGGGCGTCAAAGTCCTCGACATGACGCACGTGCAGTCCGGACCGTCGTCGACCCAGCTGCTCGCCTGGCTGGGCGCGGACGTCATCAAGCTGGAAACGCCGGGACGGGGCGACATCACCCGCGGCCAGCTGCGCGATCTGCCCGAAGTGGACAGTCTCTACTTCACGATGCTCAACTGCAACAAGCGGAGCATCACCCTCAACATGAAGGCCCCTGAGGGCAAAGAGGTCTTCGAGAAGCTCATCGGCGACGTCGACGTCCTCGTCGAGAACTTCGGCCCCGGTGTCGTCGAACGGTTCGGCTACCCGTGGGAGAAGCTGCAGGCGCTCAACGACAAGCTCATCTACGCGTCGATCAAGGGCTTCGGGCCCGGCCGCTACGCCGACTTCAAGGCGTACGAGGTGATCGCGCAGGCGATGGGCGGCTCGATGAGCACCACCGGGTTCGAGGAGGGACCGCCGCTCGCCACGGGCGCGCAGATCGGCGACTCGGGCACCGGCATCCACCTGGTGGCCGCGATCCTGGCCGCGCTGTACCAGCGGACCAACACCGGACGCGGGCAACGCGTCCAGGTGGCGATGCAGGACGCGGTGCTCAACTTGTGCCGGGTGAAGCTGCGCGACCAGCAGCGGCTCACCCACGGGCCGCTGGGGGAATACCCGAACGAGCAGTTCGGGGACGAGGTGCCCCGCTCCGGCAACGCATCCGGTGGTGGCCAGCCCGGCTGGGCGGTGCGCTGTGCCCCCGGCGGCCCCAACGACTACATCTACGTGATCATCCAGCCCGTCGGCTGGGCCCCGCTGACCGAGCTGATCGGCAGGCCGGAGCTCGCCGAGGACCCTGCCTGGAACACGCCGGAGGTCCGGCTCTCCAAGCTGGACAAGGCGTTCGCGCTGATCGAGGAGTGGACGGAGAAGCACACCAAGTGGGAGGTGATGGACAAGCTCAACGCCCACAACATCCCGTGCGGACCCATTCTGTCCACAAAGGAGATCATCGAGGACGAGACGCTGGCCGAGCTCGGCACCGTGGTCGAGGTCGAGCACCCCGAACGCGGCTCGTTCAAGACGGTCGGCAACCCCCTCAAGCTCTCCGACTCCGCGGTCGACATCCAGCGCCCGCCGCTGCTCGGTGAGCACAACGACGAGGTTCTCGGAGCACTCGGGTACAGCGCGGACCGCCTCGCGGGACTGCGCGCCGCCGGCGTCATCTAATCCTCGAGGGAGAAGAATCTCATGCCGGACAACGGCTACGACCGCGCCGCGGTCGAGAACGTGCTCGCGAAGGTGCGGGCCGAGGGACGGTCGTCGCTCACCGCACCGGAGGGCAAGAGGGTCTGCGACGCCTACGGGATCGCGACCCCGGCCGAGGCGCTGGCGAAGTCGTCGGAGGGCGCCGTCGCGTTCGCCGAGGAGATCGGCTACCCGGTCGTGCTCAAGATCGTCTCACCGGACATCCTGCACAAGACCGAGGCCGGCGGAGTGCTGGTGGGCCTGAAGAACGCGGCCGAGGTCGCCGAGGGCTACCGCACGATCATCCACAACGCCGAGAACTACAAGGCGGACGCCGACATCACCGGCGTCCAGGTCCAGCAGCAGCTGCCGACCGGGAAAGAGGTCCACGAGGTCATCGTGGGCGCCACCACCGACGAGACGTTCGGCAAGATCGTCGCGTTCGGTCTCGGCGGCATCCTGGTCGAGGTGCTCAAGGACGTCACGTTCCGGCTGGCGCCGACGAGCAACGCCGAAGCCCTCTCCATGGTCAACGGCATCGCGGCGGCGGAGATCCTTCGCGGTGTCCGCGGCGCGGTGGGCGTCGACGCGGACAAGCTCGCCGACCTGATCCACCGCGTGTCGGATCTGGTCACGGACTTCCCGCAGCTCGCCGAGGTCGACCTGAACCCCGTGCTGGCAACGCCTTCCGGGGCCACCGCGGTCGACGTGCGCATCCTGGTGGACGAGAACGCCGCCAAGGAACCGCACCGGTTCACGCAGGACGAGATCCTCGCCTCGATGAACCGGATCATGAGGCCGAACGCCGTCGCCGTGATCGGTGCCTCGAACGAAGAGGGCAAGATCGGCAACTCGGTGATGAAGAACCTGGTCAACGGCGGCTACCAGGGCGAGATCTACCCGATCAACCCCAAGGCGGACGAGATCCTCGACCGCAAGGCGTTCGCCAGCATCGCCGACGTCCCAGGAGACATCGACGTCGCGGTGTTCGCCATCCCCGCCAAGTTCGTGCCGGCCGCGCTGGAAGAGGTCGGCAAGAAGGGCGTCGGCGGCGCGATCATGATCCCGTCCGGATTCGGCGAGACGGGCAACATCGAACTGCAGGACGAGATCGTCGCGATCGCGCGCAAGCACGGCGTCCGCATCCTCGGCCCGAACATCTACGGCTACTACTACACGCCGGAGAACCTCTCAGCGACGTTCTGCACGCCGTACGACGTCAAGGGTGGAGTCGCCCTCACGTCGCAAAGTGGCGGAATCGGTATGGCGATCCTCGGATTCAGCCGTTCCGCGGGCATGGGCGTCTCCTCGATCGTCGGTGTGGGCAACAAGGCCGACATCGACGAGGACGACCTGCTGACGTTCTTCGAGTCCGACCCGAACACCCAGCTCGTCGCGATGCACCTGGAGGACCTCAAGGACGGCCGGTCCTTCGCGGAAACGGCGAAACGCGTCTCGGAAAAGAAACCGGTCGTCGTGCTCAAGGCCGGCCGGACCGACCAGGGCGCCAAGGCCGCGAGCTCCCACACCGGCGCGCTGGCCGGCAACGACCGGGTCTACGACGACATCCTGAAACAGAGCGGTGTGATCCGCGCACCCGGCCTGAACGACCTGCTGGAGTACGCGCGCGGAATCCCGCTGCTGGCCACGCCGAAGGGCGAGAACGTCGTCATCATCACCGGCGCGGGCGGCTCGGGCGTGCTCCTCTCGGACGCCTGTGTGGACAACGGGTTGTCGCTCATGGAGATCCCGGACGACCTGGACGCGGCGTTCCGGAAGTTCATCCCGCCGTTCGGCGCGGCGGGCAACCCCGTCGACATCACCGGCGGCGAACCACCTTCTACGTACCGGAACACGATCGCGCTCGGTCTCGCCGACGAGCGCATCCACTCGTTGATCCTCGGCTACTGGCACACCATCGTCACGCCACCGATGGTGTTCGCGAAGCTCGTGGTCGACGTCGTGGAGGAGTACCGGGCGAACGGGATCCACAAGCCCGTCGTCGCCTCGCTCGCGGGTGACGTCGAGGTCGAGGAAGCCAGCGAGTACCTGTACCGCAACGGAGTGGTTGCGTATCCGTACACAACGGAGAAGCCTGTCGCAGTACTGGGTGCCAAATACCGGTGGGCTCGTGCTGCCGGCTTGCTGTAGTTAGTCGCGACTGGTCGTGGCCTTGGGAGAGGCCACGACCATTTTGCGGCAGTACAAGGAGAGATGGCCCGTCCGCGACCGTGAACACGCCCACGGTCGCGAACCCGCCAGGGAGGTCAACGAAGACAGCCGGTCCTCTGGAGGTTGTTAACCGTGGATGATCCAAATCTGGCAGCTCGTACGGAAACCAGTACTCCACCTGCGAAGGAACGAGTCTGGGCCGCGGGCAAGCTGGAAGCGATGCCCATCAGGAAACTCCCCGACGCACCACCGTCGATCCACCTGCTCGGTCCCACGGTGTTCCTGGTGGCTCTTGGCGTGGGCATGGGCGAGTCCTACATGTGGCCACGCCTGGTGCTGGTCTTCGGACCGGACATCAGGTGGCTCTTCCTGATCGGCGTGACGCTGCAGGCCGTCGTCATGCTCGAGATGGCGCGGTACGCGATGGCGACGGGGGAGAGCATCTTCTTCGGCGCCGCGCGCGTGTTCAAACCGATCATGTGGTTCTTCTTCGTGGTCGCGATGCTCGTCTACATCTGGCCAGGCCATCTCTCCGCCGGAGCGGCGGCTCTGGAGAAGATCACCGGCATACCCTGGACGGTGTCGGCGTGTGTCGGCCTGATCCTGGTCGGGGTGCTGTTCAGCCTCGCCAAGGTCATCTACAACCTGCTCGAGAACCTGCTGTCCATCCTCATCGGACTGCTCGTGGTCAGCACGTCCGTGGTGGCGGCGATGGTCGGCACGTGGGGCGACCTGACCAGCACCCTGACCGGCATGCTCCAGTTCGGGTACTTCCCGGCCCAGGCCATGTCGCCGGAGTGGTTCCCGATCATCGTGGGCTCGATCGCGTTCGCCGGGCCGTCCGGCATGCAGCAGATGTGGTACACGCTGCACCTGCGCGACAGCGGCGCCGGCATGGGCGCGCACATCCCGAAGGTCCGCGGGCTGCGGCACGCGGGCGAGGAAGAGAAGATGCCGGCCCGCGGCTTCATGTTCGACACCGAGGACAAGGCGGAGCTCGCGAAGTGGAAGGGCTGGCGGCGCTGGGTCACGTTCGACGCGCTGTTGCTCTTCTGGGGCATCACGATGCTCGTCACGGTCTCTTTCACGGTCCTCGCGCAGTCGGCTTCACGGACCAGCCCGGACGTGAAGGCGCTCATCGAGTCCGGTGAGCGGGAGGCTGCTTTGAACGCGATGTCGGACGCGTTCGCGTCGGCGGGCGGACCGGTGCTCGGCGCGGTGTTCCTCGGGTTCATCGCGTTGATCGGCCTGAACGCCACGCTGGGTCTGTTCGACTCGTTCTCGCGCGGCCAGGCGGACATGACGTACCACTTCGTGAAGGGTGCGAAGAGGTTCGGGATGTCGCACCTCTACGCGGGATTCCTCTGGGGTGTCATCACCTTCGGCATCCTGATCCTGCTGTTCGGACCCGCCGACGGACCGGGCGCGATTCTCGACGTGCTCGCGTTCCTGTCGACGTTCGCCATGGGCGCCTACTGCGTGGTGCTCCTGCTGGTGAACAACCGGATGCTGCCCAAACCCATCCGCCCCAAGCTGGTCACGAACCTGATCATCGGCTTCGGCGCGGTGTTCTACCTGGGCATGCTGTTCTTCAGTCTCATCAAGTTCGGAGTAGTGGTGGGCTGAGATGGCGATCCGCGAAGGCTTTCTCAAAGAAGCGGTGCCCGGCGCGTTCGTCGGTCTCGCCGCGGGGCTCATCGCGGGAGGGCTGGCCGCACTCGTCGGCCAGCCGCTCGGGTGGGCACTCGTCACGACGGTCGCGCTCGGCCTGCCGCTGGGAGCGTTCGGCGGCGGTTTCGGCCTGCTGGTGGCGGCAGGCCGGCTCCCGGCCGGACGGTTCGCTCCGGTGGCCCTGTACTGGCTCGTGGCGTTCCCGCTGGCCAGGCTCGTCCACGAGACCGCCGTGAGCCTCGTGCTCACCGGTCAGGTCCGGCTGCCCTCGGACCTGGCCGGTTTCCTCGCCTACCAAGGGATCGTGAGTTTCGGCTGGGCCATCGGTTTCCTGTGGCTGCACGAACGCATCTCCATGCGCCTGCGCGCTACGGCCTCCCGCTGACCTTCCCTTCCGCCGAAGGAGCCCAAGGATGTTGGATCTTCCCGTCTGGGTGTGGATCGCGACCATGGGCGGCATCGCCGCCATCATCGCGTTCGACTTCTACCTGGTGGTGCGCAAGCCGCACGAACCGTCGTTCCGCGAGTCGTTGTACTGGGTGATCTTCTACGTCGGCCTGGCCGTCCTCTTCGGACTCGGCGTCACGGTGTTCGCCGGGCCCGGGCACGGCGGTGAGTTCTTCGCCGGCTGGATCACCGAGTACTCGCTGAGCGTCGACAACCTGTTCGTGTTCGTGATCATCATGGCCCGGTTCGCGGTGCCGCGGGAGTACCGGCAGAAGGTGCTCATCGTCGGCATCGTCCTGGCCCTGTTGCTGCGCGCCGTGTTCATCGCCGCGGGAGCACAGGCGATCGCACGGTTCGACTGGCTGTTCTACTTCTTCGGCGCCTTCCTGATCTTCACGGCGTGGAAGCTGTTGAAGCAGGAGGAGACCGACGAGGCCGACGTTCCGGAGAACGCCGCTTTGCGTGCGGTGAAGCGGTTCCTTCCGGCGACCACGGTCTACCACGGCGCCGCGTTGACGACCCGCATCGACGGCAAGCGCGTCGTCACGCCGATGCTGATCGTCATGGTCGCGGTCGGCACCACGGACCTGTTGTTCGCCGTCGACTCGATCCCGGCGATCTTCGGGCTCACCAAGGAGCCGTACCTGGTGCTGACCGCCAACGCGTTCGCGTTGATGGGTCTGCGCCAGCTCTTCTTCCTGGTGGGCGGTCTGCTGGATCGCCTGGTGCACCTGAGCAAGGGCCTCGCGGTGGTGCTCGCGTTCATCGGGTTCAAGCTCATCTTCGAGGCGATGCACCACCACGGTGTCTCGTGGGCTCCGAAGATCCCGATCGTGGTGTCTCTCGGGGTCATCGTGGCGACGCTCGCCGTCACGACGGTCTGGAGCCTGCACACCTCACGATGGGCTGCCCGCTCCGCCGTGGAGGACGCTGAGAGTGCGCGAAGGAGCGAAGGCGCTCCTGTGAAGGACAATCAGCCGTGAATCGTGTGGCCTTCGGCGTCCTTGCGGAGCGTCTTGGCCACGGCCGCCTGGGCCTCGGCGTCCTTGCGCTGCTCAGTCAGCGCGGTGGACAGTCCGAGGCCCAGCGCGCGGCCGTCAGCGGAGAAACCCTCACGCGGCTGGGTGAGCGAACGCGCGAAGTTCTTCAAGCGGGACATGGTCTTCCTCCTGACGATGGTGGCTCCCGAGGCGCGCAGAGGCCTGACAGGCACTGTGGCACGGGAGGAACAGGGTTGCGGCCGGGGTCTTGTCCACCGGTCGCCCAGTGCGCGGGTACCCGGTGGGAAACCTCTCGCGGGTCTCCGTTGACCCCGTCCCTGTCGGGATTCAGCATACTGCGTTTTGTATGCAATCGGCCGCCACCGTGTCGCGGATCACCCGTACGGTACCAAATGACCGAACTGGGTGATCTGAGAGTGATGGATCAGTCGCCGTCTGTGGAACTTTCGGGCGTCTTGCGGTCGTGGTAGGTCTGGCGGGTCTGCTCCGCGTGGTTGTGCATGACCTCGCCGGCCTTCTCGGCGTCGCCGTCGGCGATGGCCGCGACCAGCTCGGCGTGCTCGTTCCAGGAGTCGCGGCTGCGCGGGCGGGCGATCGGGGTGTAGTACCAGCGCACCCGGCGGTCGACCAGCCCGATCATCTCGGACAGGACCTTGTTGCGGCCGATCGACGCGACGGCCGCGTGCAGGTCGGCGTTCGCCTTGACCAGGCGCTCGACGTTCGCGGTGACCAGGGCCTCCTCGCCGGCCTTCTGCAGCTTCCTGAGAAGCTTCACGTCGGACGCGGTCGCGTGTTCCGCGGCGAGCTTGGCGGAGTAGGTCTCCAGGACGCTGCGCACGGCGAGCAGCTGGTCGGCCTCCTCCTCGGTCGGGGTGTGCACGAAGGCACCCTGGGCGGGACGCAGGTCGACCCAGCCGTCGGTCTGCAGTCGTTGCAGGGCCTCGCGCACCGGCTGCCTGCTCACGCCCAGGTACTCGGCCAGTTCGGCCTCGACCAGGTGCTGGCCGGGGGCGAGGGTGCGGTTGACGATGAGCTCGAGCAGAGCGTCGTACACGGCCTGTCGCAGCGGTGCGGGACGTTCGACCCGGCGGGTCGCGGCGGCACTGAGCGAGCCGCGAGGTGCCCGGCGGCCACTGGGCGGAGAGGTCATGCCGGACAGAATACAGCTTTTGGTATGCAAAAAGCACTTCTGGTGAATTACCCGTGTTGTCCGTATACTGTATGCAATCTTCTTCTGGAAGAGTGGCAGAGCGGGGCGTGCTATGAAGATCGCTGTTCTCGGAGCCGGAGCGATCGGTGCCTACGTCGGTGCGGCTTTGCATCGTGCGGGCGTGGAAGTCCATCTGATCGCGCGTGGAGCCCATCTCGCCGCAATGCGTGAGCACGGCGTGCGGGTGCTGAGTCCGCGCGGTGATTTCACCGCGCGTCCACATGCGACCTCCGATCCCGCCGAGGTGGGAGAGGTCGACTACGTTTTCCTCGGTCTGAAGGCGTATTCGTACGCGTCGTCAGGCGATCTGCTGGCACCGCTGATGGGCCAGGGCACCGCCGTGATCGCGGCGCAGAACGGGATTCCGTGGTGGTACTTCCACGGCATGACCGGGCATCCCCTTGAGGGACAACGGATCGAGGCCGTGGACCCGGGCGGGTCGGTCACCGCCGTGCTGCCCATGGAACGCGCGATCGGCTGCGTCGTCTACTGCTCGACCGAGATCGAGGCGCCGGGCGTGATCCGGCACCTGGAGGGCACCCGGTTCTCGATCGGCGAACCGGACCGCAGCATCTCTCCGCGGTGTGTCGCGCTGAGCGAGGCGATGATCGCGGGCGGGTTGAAGTGCCCGGTGGAGAAGGACGTCCGCGAGGACATCTGGATCAAACTCATGGGCAACGTGGCGTTCAACCCCTTGAGCGCGCTGACCCGCGCGACGATGGTGGAGATCTGCGACCACTCGGACAGCCGCGACCTGGTCGCCCAGATGATGGCGGAGACCCTGACCGTCGCGCGGGCGGCGGGCTGCGATCCGCAGATCTCCATCGACAAGCGCATCGACGGCGCCCGCCGCGTCGGGCACCACAAGACGTCGATGCTGCAGGACCTGGAGGCGGGCAAACGGCTGGAGATCGACGCGATCATCGCCGCGGTGGTGGAGATCGCCGAGCTCACCCGCGTGCCGGCGCCGACGCTGCGGCACGTCTACGCGGCGATCGACCTCCTGTCGCGCACGTCGCTGGTGTCGTAGTTGTTGCTGCGTCAGCTGGAGTACCTGGTCGCCTTGGCGCGCGAACGCCACTTCGCGCGTGCGGCCGAGGCGTGCCACGTGTCCCAGCCGTCGTTGTCTGCGGCGATCAGCAAGCTCGAACGCGAGCTCGGGGTGCCGATCGTGTCCCGCGGCCGCCGGTTCGAGTCGCTGACGCCGGAGGGGGAACGGGTTCTGCTGTGGGCGCACCGCATGCTCGCGGATCGCGACGCGTTGCGGCAGGACCTGTCGCGCATGAGGGAGTCGCTGTCGGGGGTGCTCCGGATCGGGGCCATCCCGACAGCGCTCCCGGTCGCACCCCTGCTCACGGCGCCGTTCTGCGAGCGCTACCCGCACGTCCGGGTCACGCTGGAGTCGTTGTCCTCACAGGAGATCGTGCGACGGCTCGAAGAGTTCGAGCTCGACATCGCGATGACCTACGTCGACGGCACGATGCGCGCGATGCCGTTGTACGAGGAGCGGTACGTCCTGCTGACGCCCGCGGACGAGGAGATCGCCTCCCGTCCGGTGGCGCGGTGGGCCGACGTGGCCGCGCTGCCGTTGTGCCTGCTGACCTCCAACATGCGCAACCGGCGGATCCTGGACGGGGTCTTCGCCGACGCGGGCGTGCAGCCCGTGCCGGTGATCGAGGCCGACACCGTGGCGACGCTGTGGGCTCATGTGGCGACCCGGAAGTGGTCGAGCGTCATCGCCCACGCCTGGTTGCAGATGTTCGGCACGCCGGAAGGGATGCGGGTGGTGCGCATCGAGGATCCCCAGCGGGTGCCGAGGATCGGGCTCGTCGTGGGGGACCAGGAACCGGTGTCGATGCTGGCGCAGGCGATGCTGGGGCTCACCCGCGGGCTCGACGTGCGCGGGGAGCTGGAACGCATGCTGCACAAGCACCTCGACCGCCGGGAACTGTGACGTGTCCCGCAAAGCTCCTCCCGAACGCGCAGAACCTGGGGGAGCAACGTGAACATGCGTATTTGTGCTGCCGTCGCGGCAGCGGTCGCCCTGACCACGGCCTGCGGTGGTGAACCGGTGGCCGCACCGCCGGCCACGACCACCACGACGACTGTTGTAGCACCGACTCCGGCGGAACTGGACCAGCGCGCCAAGGCGGCGATCGCCCCACCCGGCGCATTCGACGCGATGGGCGGCAAGCTCAAGGAGAGTGTGCCGGCGAACGACAGCGGTCCCGGCGCGGAAGGCGAGATCGTCACCGTTGTCTGCAGCGGCTCCGAGTTGCGCGCCGATGACGTGTCGGTTTCGCGGACTCGGATCTGGGCGGGACAGCTGAGCCTGTTCCAGAGGGTTCACGCCATGTCCGAGCGCCCGGCAGCCGGATTGCTGGAGGCGGTGCGGACCAGGGCGGGCAGCTGTAGCCGGTCCCGCCTGGCTGACCAGATGAAGGTGGACATCCCGATCCCCGCGCCGCAAGGCGTGGACGGCGTCTACAGCGTCTGCGAGGCGAACCGCGATCCCGAGTTGGTTCCTTGGTCGTGCCAGTCGGTGATGGGGCGAGGCACGCTCATCTCAGTCGTGGTGGCGTCCGGCCAGACTCAGGCGGCCGCGGAGGCTCAGCTGACCTCCGTGCTGCCGATCTTCGCCGAGTCGTTCGTCAAGGCGTGACCGCTACTCCTGCACGATCGACGCGTCCTGCAACCGGAGCGCGTCCTGTCCCGGTGGCGCGCCGAACATCCGCCGGTACTCGCGGCTGAACTGCGACGGGTTGTCGTAGCCGACCGAGTGGCCGATCGCGGCCACGTCGTGCGGCGCGGTGATGAGCGCGGCACGAGCCCGTTGCAACCGGATCTGCTTCTGGTACTGCAACGGGCTCAACGCCGTGACGGCGCGGAAGTGCCGGTTGAGCGTCGGGACGCTGGTGCCGATGTCCGTTGCCAGGTCGTCGATGCGGATCACCCGGTCGTAGCGGGCCTTGATCCACGCGATGGCGCTCGCGACGAGGGCCAGGCGGCTGTCGGCCGTGCCCGCCTGCCGCATCAGCGCCGCCTGCGGGCCGTTGAGCAGCCGCCAGTGGATCTCGCGTCGCACGGACGCGCCGAGCACCCGCAGGTCGCGGGGCTCGTCCAGCAGGCGCAGCAGTCTGGCGAGCGGATCGAGCACCCGGTCGTCGGCGTCGCTGATCGAGATGCCGGGGCCGTCGTGCGGGCGGATCTTCGCCGGTCCGCCGTCCACGAGCAGTTGCGCGATGGTCTTCGGCTCCAGTTTCAGGCCCAGCGCGAGGAACGGGGCGCTGGTGATGTGGCCGGTGAGCGGGAGGTCGACGGTGACGACCGCGATCTGGCCGGGGCCGTGGTCGAACGTGTGGGCACCGAGGACCGTGCGTTTCGTGCCCTGGGCGACGAGGGTGAGCACCGGCTCGGTGACGGTGCACATGGGCTCGGTCACCCGGTCGGCGGCGAACACGAACACACCGCCGATCCACAGTGGACGGCCGGGGGCACCGGCGTGCCGGAGGATCCCGCGGCGGATCTCGTCCAGGTGCGTCATGGCTCCCAGTCTCGCACCGCCGTGACCGGAGCGCCGCGAAGGTGAGCGGATCGTGCAACGGACCGAGCCCATCGGTCTAGGTGATCGCGCCGCAGGGCCCTTGAATCGGGGTATGTCGCTTGATTCGTACATCACCCTCGGCCGCTCCGGCCTGCGCGTCAGCCCGTTCACCCTCGGCACGATGACCTTCGGCGAGGACTGGGGCTGGGGCAGCAGCCCGGAGGAGTCCGCGAAGATCCTCGCGTCCTACGTGGAGCGCGGCGGCAACTCGATCGACACCGCCAACATGTACACCGCCGGGCACTCGGAGAAGATCATCGGTGACTTCTTCGCGGACCGCCCGTCGTCACGGGATCGGGTCGTGCTCGGCACGAAGTTCTTCTGCAACCTGCACATCGGCGACCCGAACGGCGGAGGGCCCGGCCGCAAGGCGATCGTGCACCAGTTGGAGGACTCCCTGCGCCGCCTGCGGACCGACTACGTCGACATCTACTGGCTGCACAACTTCGACCCGTCCACCCCCGTCGAGGAGACCCTGCGCGCACTCGACGACCAGGTGCGCGCCGGCAAGGTCCGCTACGTCGGCTTCTCCGACATCCCGGCCTGGGCGACGGCCGAGGCCGCGACGCTCGCCCGGTGGTACGGCTGGTCGCCGATCATCGCGCTGCAGCTGTGCTACTCGCTGCTGGAGCGCACCTCCGAAGGTGAGCTGATCCCGATGGCGCAGGCCATGGGCATGGGCGTGCTGCCGTGGTCGCCGCTGGCGGGAGGTCTGTTGTCCGGCAAGCACTCCGGCGACCGCGGCCAGGCGCCGAGCGTTGCCGACCAGGCCGTGATCGACGTCGTCACCGCCGTGGCCGACGAGATCGGGGTCCCCGCCGCCCAGGTCGCCCTGGCGTGGCTGCGCGGACGGCCGGGCGTCAGTTCCGTCGTGATCGGCGCTCGCCGCGTGGACCAGTTCGAGACGAACCTGGGCGCGCTGGACGTGACCCTGTCCGACGCCCAGCGCGCCGCACTCGACGAGGTGTCCGCGCCGAAGCTGAACTTCCCGGCCGACAACAACCGTCAGCTCGCGCCGATGCTGCAGTTCGCGGGGGCCACTGTGGACGGACGACCGTCCGCCGTCTTCCCGTCGCTGGTCACGCGCTGAGGAACTCCAGCGCCTGCTCGACGAACAGCTCGTGGTGCTGGAACAGGGCGCCGTGCCCGGCGTCGGGGTAGATGCTCAGCTGCGCGTCGGGCAGGTACCGCGCGAGGTTGAACGAGCTGATCGTCGGGGTCATGATGTCGTTGTCCCCGTTGACGACGAGCACTGGCTGGCGAATCGTCGCGAGGCCCTCGGGCGAGCCCTGCTCCCACTTGGCCAACGCGGTCGCCTGTGCGCCGATGGTCTCGTTCGTCACCTCGGCGTCGCGGTCCTCCGTGCGTTCGTTCAGCCGCGCGAGGAACTCGTCGGCTGCCCGCTGGCTGGAGTCGGTGGGGGAGAAGAACAGCACGTGCTTCGGGTGCTTGCCCACCGCCGCCGACTCGTGCAACGCGCCCTGCAGCAACGCGAGTGCGTTGGCGGGTCCCGCGTCGCCGGCCGGTGAGGTGCCGGCGAGGATCATCCGCCGCACCAGGCCCGGTTCCTGCTGGGCCAGCACCTGGGCGATCATGCCGCCCATCGACACGCCGAGCAGATCTACCTCGTCGAACCCCAGTGCGCGCAGGAATCCGGCGAGGTCGGTCGACATGGCCTCCATGCTGTCCGGCGTGGTGCCGCCGGAGCCGCCCACCCCGCGCAGGTCGACCAGGACGACCCGGTGCCGCTCGGCCAGACCGTCGACCACGGCGGGATCCCAGTCGTCCAGCACCGCGGTGAAGTGGTGCAGGAACACCAGCGGAACCCCCTCGGTGAGGCCGATCTCGCGGTAGGCGAACGGGGTGCCGTCGACGTCGACAGTGCGCGTGACAGCGGAGTTTGCAGACATGGTTCCTCGCGGATTCATAGAATAACGATCGCTATGTAACGAGCGTTATCGTATGATCATGACCCCGGTGGAAGTCAAGTGGGGAGCTCGGCGTGCGGTACGCGAAGGACCACAAGGAGCAGGCCAGAACCGCGATCCTGGCCGCGGCCGGACGCCGGTTGAAGGAGAAGGGCTTCCACGGCGTGGGCGTGGACGGTCTCGCCGCGGCCGCCGAGGTCACCTCCGGTGCGATCTACTCCCACTTCGGGAGCAAGGAAGGGTTCCTGGAACAGGTGATCCGCGCGAACGTCAGCCCGGAGTTCGAGGCGCTCCAGGTCGCCGACACCGACGAACGACGCCGCAGGCTGGTCGAACTCGTCTACAGCTACCTGAGCGAGGAGCACTGCGAGGGCGTCGCCGACGGTTGCGTGCTGACGGCGCTCACGGCGGACGTCGCCAGGTCCGGCGACTCGGTGCGCGAGGTCTACCAGCTGCAGATCTCCCGCATGGTCGCGCTCGTCCTGCCCGCCATGCCCGGTGACTTCGAGGAGCAGAGGCGGCGCGCCTGGGCGCTCGTCGCCGCCATCATCGGCGCGGTGTCGGTCGCGCGCGCACTGCCGGCCGGAGCGCACCGCGACGCCGTTCTCCAGTCCACGCTGCGCTCGATCGAGGAGTCGATCGCGCACTCCTGACCCGCTGCCTCTCTTCGGGGCGCTGAGCAACAGAACCGCATCTGGGGCTAGCGCATACCGAAGATTGCATACAGTATGGGCATAGGAGGTGCAGACGATGAGCAGGCGGAAGAAGACCGAGCCCTACGTGCGGCTGACCCAGCCACTGGTGCGCGACGCGGGAGTCCTGCGGCCGGCCACCTGGGAAGAGGCGCTGGACAAGGCAGCAGAGGGCTTCCGCAGGAACGTGGCCAGCGGTGGTCCGGACGCGTTCGGCATGTTCTCCTGTGCGCGGGCCACCAACGAGATGAACTACATGGCCCAGAAGTTCACGCGTGCGGTGATCGGCACGAACAACGTCGACTCGTGCAACCGCACGTGTCACGCCCCGAGCGTGGCCGGACTGGCCAAGGTGTTCGGCAGCGGCGGCGGTACCTCCTCCTATCAGGAGATCGAGGACGCCGACCTGATCGTGCTGTGGGGCTCGAACGCGCGGGAGGCGCACCCGATCTTCTTCCAGCACGTGCTGAAGGCGGTCAACAAGGGCGCGAAGCTGTACGTGGTCGACCCGCGGCTGACCAGCACCGGCAAGTGGGCGCACGGGTGGTTGCGGCTCAAGGTCGGCACGGACATCCCACTGGCGCACGCCATCGCGCGGGAGATCATCGCGTCGAACCTCACGAACATGTCGTTCGTCGAGCGGGCGACCGAGGGCTTCCAGGAGTTCGTGAAGGCCGTCGAGCCGTGGACGCTGCCGGTCGCCGAGCTGGAGACCGGGGTGCCGGCCGCGCTCATCCGCGAGCTCGCGCACGCCTACGCCAAGGCGGATCGCGGGCAACTGAGCTGGACGCTCGGCATCACCGAGCACCACAACGGTACGAACAACGTGCTGAGCCTCATCAACCTGTCGCTGCTGACCGGGCAGGTCGGGCGGTACGGCGCCGGGCTGAACCCGTTGCGCGGGCAGAACAACGTGCAGGGCGGTGGCGACATGGGCGCCATTCCCGACCGGCTGCCCGGTTTCCAGGACATCACCGATCCCGGTGTCGCCAAGAAGTTCAACGACGCGTGGGGCTCGAACTTCAAGGCCGCCAAGGGCTGGAACCTCACCCAGATGCTGGAGGCGATGGAACGCGGTGACATGACCACCGTGTACATCATCGGCGAGAACCCGGTGCAGTCCGAGGCCGACTGCGAGCACACGATCAAACGACTGTCCAACTTGGACCACGTCGTGGTGCAGGACATCTTCCTCACCAAAACCGCGCAGCTCGCGCACGTCGTGCTTCCCGCGGCGGCGGCGTGGTGCGAGACCGACGGCACGTTCACGAACAGCGAGCGCCGGGTGCAGCGGGTCAGGAAAGCCCTCACTCCGCCCGAGGGTGCGCGCGACGACATCGAGATCATGGGTGAGATCGCGACCAGGCTCGGGGCAGACTGGCAGCACAAGACCGGGCAGGACGTGTGGGACGAGCTGCGCAGCCTGTCGCCCATCCACACCGGCATGACCTACGACCGGCTGGAGAAGCTCGGCGGCATCCAGTGGCCGTGCCCTGACGAGAACTCCCTCGAACCCAGCTTCCTGCACGGCAGGCTCTGGGAGGAGGACCCGGTCAAGCGCGGCATGCCCGCGACGTTCTCGCCGGTGCCGCACAGCCCGCCCGTCGACGAGCTGACGGAGGAGTTCCCGTTCCGGCTCACGACCGGACGCCGGCTCGACTCCTACAACACCGGGGTGCAGTCGAGCGGGTTCGAGTCGCCGCTGCGCATGGGCGAGACGCTCGACCTGTGCCCGCAGGACGCCGAGATGCTCGGGGTCACTGCGGGTGAGGAGGTGGCGATCACCAGCAGGCGCGGGCAGATCCAGGCGCCGGTGCGGATCGACGACGGACTGACGCCGGGCCTGGTGTTCATGACGTTCCACTTCCCCGACGAGATCGACGTCAACATCATCACGATCGAGGCGACCTGCCCGATCGCGGGAACGGCCGAGTACAAGGCCGCGGCAATCCGCATCGAGAAGCTTCCGGTGAAGGTGGGCTGAGTGGATCTCAAACTGCTCGACGTCGAACCGTCCGAGGCCGAACGCGTCGTCGTGGACCTGTTCACCGGCATGGGACGGGACCAGTTGCTGCCCGCCCTGCACGCGGTCAACGACCGGGTCGGCTGGATCAGCCAGGGCGCGCTGAACCACATCTGCCGCGTCCTGCACGTCCCACCGGCCGAGGCCTACGGGGTGGCGAGCTTCTACTCGCTGTTCTCGCTGACCGAACGTCCGGCGAAGGTCGTGCACGTCTGCGTCGACCTGGCCTGCCAGGTCAACGGCGCGAAGGCTTTGTGCGACAGGCTGACCGTCGAGCTCGGTCCGGCCGGGGCGAAGAGCGGCTGGTTGCGCAGCCCGTGTCTCGGGGTGTGCGAGAAAGCTCCGGCCGCGCTCGCGTTCGAGGCGGGGGAGGTGGCGAAGGAGCAGCTCCTGGCGCCCACCCACGCCGGTGAGGTGATCGCGGTGGCGGCCGCCGGTCCCTCTCCTGTGGACGGTGGGCGCGCGGAGGTTCCGCAGGCCGGTGCGGCCGGCCTGCGGCTGCTCAAACGGGTCGGCGTCGTCGATCCGGAGTCGCTCGACGACTACCGGGCGACGGGCGGCTACGCGGCGTTGCGGACGGCTCTCCTCCTGGGTCCGTCCGGGGTGATCCGCGAGGTCACCGACGCCAAGCTGATGGGCCGCGGCGGCGCGGCGTTCCCGACGGGACGCAAGTGGGACGCGACCGCCCGCCAACCCGTCCGGCCGCACTACCTGGTCTGCAACGCGGACGAGAGCGAGCCCGGCACGTTCAAGGACCGGTTGCTGATGGAGGGCGACCCGTTCGCGGTGATCGAGTCCATGACGATCGCCGGGTTCGCGGCCGGTTGCTCGCGCGGCTACCTCTACCTGCGTGGCGAGTACCCGAGGGCGCTGCACCTGCTGCGCAACGCCATCGCGCGGGCCCGTGAGCGCAACTTCCTCGGCGAGAACATCATGGGACACGAAGGTTTCTCGTTCGACATCGAGATCCGCCGCGGCGCCGGGGCGTACATCTGCGGCGAGGAAACGGCGATCTTCAACTCCATCGAGGGCTTCCGCGGTGAGCCGCGCTCGAAGCCGCCGTTCCCGGTGGAGTCGGGGCTCTTCGGCAAACCGACTGTGGTCAACAACGTGGAGACGCTGGTCAACGTGCCGGTGATCCTCACGGAGGGATGCGAGGCCTACACCCGCATCGGCACCGAGGCCTCGACGGGCCCGAAGCTCTTCTGCCTGTCGGGCAACGTGAGTCGTCCGGGCGTGTACGAGGTGCCGTTCGGCACCACGCTCGGAGAACTCCTCGACCTGGCGGGTGGCGTGCCGCCAGGCCGGGAGCTGCGAGCGGTACTGCTCGGCGGGGCGGCAGGCGGGTTCGTCCGCCCGGACGAGCTCGACCTGCCGCTCACCATGGAGGACGCGCGCGCCGCCGGGACCACGCTCGGCTCCGGCGTCGTGCTGGTGCTGGACGACACGGCCGACCTGGGCAGCTTCCTGTTGCGCATCGCCGCGTTCTTCCGCGACGAGTCGTGCGGCCAGTGCGTGCCGTGCCGGATCGGCACCGTGCGCCAGGAAGAGGCGATGCACCGGTTGGTGGGCAAGCGTCCGCTGAGCACTTCGGCTGCTGATCTCCAGCTGCTGCGGGAAGTCGGGCAGGTCATGCGCGACTCGTCGATCTGCGGTCTGGGCCAGACAGCCTGGAACGCCATCGAATCAGCTCTCGACCGGTTGGGCTACGCGCAGGAGGCGGCGTCATGACCATCGTGGAGATCGGCCTTCCGAAGCGACTGGTCGAGCTGACTTTGGACGGCGAGTCCGTGCGCGTGCCGGAGGGCGCGACGATCCTGGACGCCTGTACGGCCAAGGGAAAGTCGATCCCGACACTCTGCTACGGCGACACTCTGAAGCCCGCAAACGCTTGCCGCGTCTGCATGGTCGAGGTCGAAGGGGCGCGCACTTTGGTGCCGTCGTGCTCGCGCAAGGTTGAGCCGGGCATGGTCGTGCGCACGGACTCCGAACGCACGCAACACAGTCGCAAGCTCGTGCTGGAACTTCTCGGGTCCGCCACGGACCTCTCCACCACGCCGCACGTGGACGAGTGGATGTCCGCGTGCGGCGCCGACCCCTCCCGCTTCGGGCCGCCGGCGCCGCCGTCGACCGACCGGGACGATCGCCGGGCGGGCGAGCACGAGGAGCCTGACGGCAGGACCGCCGCCACCGTGGCGCAGCCGACCAAAGTGGACAATCCGCTGTACGTTCGCGACTTGGGCAAGTGCATCATGTGTTACAAGTGCGTCGACGCGTGCGGCGACCAGTGGCAGAACACCTTCGCGATCTCGGTGGCGGGTCGCGGCTTCGACTCGCGGATCTCCACGGAGTTCTCCGTGCCACTGCCCGAAAGCGCTTGCGTGTACTGCGGCAACTGCATCGAGGTCTGCCCGACCGGTGCGCTGAGCTTCAAGCGTGAGCACGACAAGCGCGAAGACGGCACCTGGGACGAAGAGGTCCAGACCCAGACGACGACCATCTGCACGTTCTGCGGTGTCGGGTGCAACCTCACCTTGCACGTGCAGGACAACGAGATCGTGAAGGTCACGTCGCCGCACGAAAGCACGGTCACGCACGGAAACCTGTGCATCAAGGGCCGTTTCGGCTGGCAGCACGTGCAAAATCGCTGATCAAGCATCCGGGAGGGCGCTCCGATGTCGTTGATCCTCAAGCCAGGAACCTCGTGGCACGACGTCTACTCGCAATGCGTGAAAGCCGCACCCGAGGCGTTCCACGACGATCGGCTGCTCAACCACTTCGGCGGCGAGTGGAGTCGTTCCGGCGAACCGATGCCCGCCACCACGCCGGTCGACGGCTCCACCATCGCAGGCCCGCCGTTCCTCGACTTCGACGTCGCGGGACGAGCCGTGGTCGCGGCCGTCGACCAGCACATCGAGTGGCGCAACGTGTCGCTGGCGGAACGCAAAGCCCGTGTGACGGAGGCGTTGGACGCGCTCACCGAGCACCGCGACCTGCTGTCGTTGCTGCTGGTGTGGGAGATCGGCAAGCCGTGGCGGCTCGCGACGGCCGACGTCGACCGCTGCATCGAGGGCGTGCGCTGGTACGTCGAGGAGATCGACTCGATGCTCGTCGGCCGGGAGCCGTTGAACGGCCCGGTCAGCAACATCGCCTCGTGGAACTACCCGATGAGCGTGCTGATGCACGCGATGCTGGTGCAGGTGCTGGCGGGCAACGCCGTCATCGCCAAGGCACCGACGGACGGCGGCGTCAGCTGCCTGACCCTGGCGACGGCGCTGGCCGTGCGGTCGGGGCTGCCGTTGACGCTGGTGTCCGGAAGCGGAGCGGAACTCGCGCCGGTGCTGGTCGGGTCGTCGTTCCTGGGCTGTGTGTCCTTTGTGGGCGGTCGCGATGTCGGCAGTGCCATCGCGACGCGCCTGGTCGACTCGAACCGCAGGCACGTCCTGGAGCAGGAGGGCCTGAACTGCTGGGGCATCTGGGAGACCGACTCCTGGGACATGCTCGGCACGCAGATTCGCAAGGCGTTCGACTACGGCAAGCAGCGCTGCACCGCCTATCCGCGCTACGTCGTGCAGCGGTCGTTGTTCGACAAGTTCCTGAGCGTGTACCTGCCCGCCGTACGGGACGTGAAGTTCGGTCATCCGCTCGCCGTCGCCTTGCCCGGCGACGAGCTGCCCGAACTGGACTTCGGGCCGTTGATCAACGACGCGAAGGCCAAGGAGCTCGGCGACGTCGTGGACGAGGCGGTCCGGGCCGGTGGCGTGCCGCTGTACCGGGGTTCGCTGGATTCCGGCCGGTTCCTGCCCGGTCAGCAGACCGCCGCCTACCTGGCTCCGGTCGCGATCCTCGACCCGCCGCGGTCGTCGGTGCTGCACCACGCCGAGCCGTTCGGGCCGGTCGACACGATCGTCCTGGTGGACACCGAGGCCGAGTTGCTGGCCGCGATGAACGCTTCGAACGGTGCCCTGGTCGCGTCTCTGGCCTGCGACGACGAGGCCACGGCTCGACGACTGAGCGAGGACGTCCAGGCGTTCAAGGTCGGCATCAACAAGCCGCGGTCGCGGGGTGACCGGGACGAGGTGTTCGGCGGGCGCGGCGCCTCGTGGCGCGGTGCGTTCGTGGGCGGCTCGTTGCTCGTGCGCGCCGTGACGGAGGGCCTGCCCGACGAACGCATGTACGGCAACTTCCCCTCCTATTCGCTCTACCCGCCCACGTGACGTATCGGGCGGACCTGCTCCGCATCGTGCAGACCGTGGTGGCGCCGAACGCCGCGGACATCGACCAGCACTCCAGATTCCCGCGCGCCGCCCTGAACGCCCTGGGCGCGCGCGGCCTGCTGGGCATGACGATCTCCCGCACGGTCGGCGGGGGAGGCCAGGACGTCCGATCTGCTGGACGGGTGGTCGAGGAGGTCGCAAAGGTTTGCGGCGCAACGGCTTCCGTCCTGCGCTCGCACTACTCGGCATCCGCTGTGCTGGACCGGTCGGGCCCGCACTGGTTGCGCGCGGAGATCGCGGCGGGCCGGCACCTGTCGACGCTGGCGGCGTTCGGTCCGTCGGGTGAGATGTCGACGCACGGCGATGTGGTGCAGGTGCGGGCGCGCAAGAGCTGGGTGATCGCGGCCGGTGAGGCGGACAGCTACGTCTGGTCGTGCGGCTCGGAGTTGTTGCTGGTTCCCGCCGAGGCACCTGGCCTGCTCGTCCCGGCCGATCATGCCGGAATGGGCCTGCGTGGCACCGTCGCCACCTGCGTGGAGGCGGATCCGGTGCGAGTGCCCGCATCCAACCTGCTGTGGTCGGAGGAACTCGCGTTCCCGTGGTTCATGGTGCTCGGGGCCGCGGTGTCGCTGGGACTGATGGAGGGCGCGCTGGCGGCGGCGATCGGGCATCTGGGCGGCGGCGATCCGCGCACCCGGTCCGATCTGGCTCGGATGAGGCTGCGGACCGACGCGCTCAGGGTGCTCTACAACGACACGCTGTCTGCGGTGACGTGGCATCCCGAACGCTCGGCTGACCGCGTGCGGCTGCTGGCGGTCACCGCGACCGAGGCCGCCGTCGCGGTGACGGACCTGGCGATGAAGGTGTGCGGGGACGCGGCGTTCCGCCGGGATCTGGGCATCGAGCGCCGGTTCCGGGACGCGCGTGCGGCGGCCGCGATCGAGCCGACCGTCGACGTTCTGCTGGATTCAGTGGAGATCTGAATGTCGGTTGGCCAGGGTCGCGAGCATGTCTGACGGTTGCCGGCCGTGCTCATCGGCATGATCGCGATCGGCGACGTCGTCGGCCTTCTACGAGGCCAGTGGCAGGAAGTAGACGAGTGCGTCGTTCACGCCGTCGAGCCCGATGACGTCGTGGGCGATGTCGTCGTAGAACCCGCCGACCAGTCCGGTCCGGATGCCCAGGTTCGCCGCGGTGACGGTGAGGTTCTGGGCGAGATGCCCTGCCTCGGTGAACGCGAACCTGAGCGCTCGCAGGCCGTAGGTCTGCCGCAGTGAGCCGAGTCTGATGTACAGAGCCAGGACGGCAGGGGTGCCGGCGAGTTCGGTGGTGCCCTCGCCGAACCACATCGAGGTCGCCTCCAGGTCCTCGATCGACGGCGCCTCACCGAACCAGGTGAGGGCTCGCTCGACCTCGTTGACCTCGTAGCGTCCGCGGGCCAGGCCGTCGACGTTCAGCGCGATCAGCCTGATCCGGGCGCAGTACTGGGCGCCCGCACTCGGGTACGGCCACCTGCCGTCCTTCGGGGACATCGCGTTCCACAGCAGGGTCCCGAGCTGTCCGGCGTCGAGCTCGCCGGTCAGGTCGCGGCTGGTCCTGCGAGCCCTGAGGGTGTCGGTGTCCACCGTGGAGGGAAGGGACGTGGTGGCGGGCCAGGACTGCCTCGGCTCCGCTGTCTTGCGGGGCAGTTGGTCGCTGAAGCCCGGCAGGAACTTGCTCGCCTCCAGGTAACGGCGGTCCGGCGCGGTCTCGCCGTCGTCGTGGAAGTCCGTCAAACCGTTGGGGGACAGGGCGGCGGCCGCGGTCGTCCAGCAGATCATGCGCTCTTCGTTGGGTGTGATGCCCATGCGGTTGAGCAGCATGTGCAGCTGCGAGGCCCAGACGTACGGCAGCCAGACGTCGAGGCGCTGTTTGGCCTCGTTGATCGTCGTGCGCCAGTGGGCGATGGCGCCTCGCGGCTCACGATGCCAGCGCGCGGCCAGGTCGCGGCCGCGTTTGGCGAGGAGCTGGTTGGCGGCGTGCTGGGAGCCGATGGTCGGCGCGGGGGCCCGCTCCCGGACGTTGCGCCAGCCGGAACCGAGGCTGCGCAGCCAACTCGCGGCCTGCGGCAGGTTCAGGTCGAGCGCCTTGGCCGTCGCGATCGTCAGGTCGATGGCGGCGGTGAGGCGTGCGCTGTCGGTGTGGGCCGCCTTGAGCACGGCGACGGCGACCTCGGTGCTGTGGCAGAACACCTCCTCGGCGATCGGCAGCGCCTGCGGGCCGCCGTACCGTTCGGTTTCCGGGACGTACTCGACCTCGCGGACGTCGCCGTGCGGGAGCCAGTCCGGTTCGCCTTGTTCTGTCGCGAATTCTTGCACCGCGATGAGTTCTTCCAGTTGCCGCTGGAGCTTGTCGACGTTCTGCGCGTTCTTGATCCTGACGCGGAGGTGCGGGCCGGTCTCCCAGTAGCGCAGGAAGTACCACTCCTGGCCGGCCATCGCGGGGGCCAGCGTCTCGGCCACGAACGTGTCGAGGTCCGCTCGGTTCCAGTTGACCCTGCAGTGCAGGCCGGTCCAGGTCACAGCTGCTCCAACGGTGGTTCAGGGAAACGGGTGGGGATGTCCGGCCTTGCGGTTCAGGCGGGGAAGACCGTGTGTCCGGCGGTGCAGGTGGCCGAACGTCATGGGCAGCGTTCCCGGCACGATGACCTTGGCGGAGTGCAGCCCGAGGGTGATCGCCGTGTGCGGGTCGGACTGGTCGACCGCGATCAGCTCCAGGCCTTTGTTCTTCAGGTCTTCCGCGTAGTGGTCGAGCAGCTCCTTGAGATCGGTGTGGTGGGGCTGGGTGCTCAGGGCTTGCGGGGGTTCGTCGCTGACCAGAGACGCGTATCGGTCTCTCGCCTCCGGCAGGGTGTTGACCGCGACGTGGTCGTCCATGCTTCTGACCTGCGACGGGTCGTGGAGCAGGGTCAGCAGACGTTCTCTTTGGTAGGCCTCGGGGTTCTCTCGCGCGCGGTCGGCGAACGCCTCGACGTCCACGGCGACCTCGACCGCTGCCGACCGCATGGCCCTGGTGGGGTCCGGGCTGGCTCCCGCGGCGAAGAACGCCTGGGGCAGGCCTTTTCTGGTGGTTCTGGCCAGGGTGAGCACTGCCGGGATGCCGAGGTCGTTGGTGGCGTCGAGGAACAGGAGCTCGTAGCCGAGTTCTTCGAGCCGGTCGGTGAGGTGGTGCAGCAGTGGGTCCGGTGGGAGCTTGATCCTGGTCAGCGGCGTTTGGGCGTACCAGGCCATCAGGAACGCGTCGCGTTCGGCCACCTCGAACAGGCCGTGCAGCACGGCTTCGGTCAGGCTGTTGCCCAGCCCGCAACCGTTGGACGTCTCGTGGACGAACCGTTGTTCTGGCGGCGTGTGCGCTGCCCAGTACGCGACCTGCTCCGGTACCTGGATCGGCTTGCGCCGGGTGTACGACCAGCCCTGCGTCCAGCGGAACTTCAGGTCCGGGTGGTAGGTGTCGCCGAAGTCGTTGAGGCCCAGGGTTTCCGGGTCGAGTGCCTGGTCCGCTCCCAGCTCGGCGAACGAGGCTTCGAGTGCGCTCGGGACGCGGGGGCGCATGCCGTTGAGTCGTTCGATCGCCTCGAAGATCGCGACCCGTTCGGCCTCGTCGAACGACGTCGTGCGGCCGTAGCCCGCGGTGTGGGAGTCGAGTTCGGCGGTGACCGTGGCCAGAGGCAGGTCTCCGGTGCGGAACAGCGCGGTGACCGGTCCGTGCCTGAAGTCGACCACGGCGTCTTTCAGTCCGTCCACTGTGGTCTTGTCGTTCGGGGTGCGGAGTTCACCCAGGGGTGTCGCGGTTTCCTCGACGGTGCTGGATTCCGGAGCGCAGCAGGTGCCGGGTGCGATCCGGTGAGTGGACACCAGTCCGAGGTCGGTGCGGATCGCGATCACGGTGTCGTGTTCCCGGCCTTGGAGTGCCGTGACCAGGGGCTGGAACGCCGGTGCGATCAGGCCTTCCAGCTGGAGGTTCTGGCGTGGCGCCCGTGCGGTTGCCAGCCGTGCGTTCTCGGCGCAGTCGACGCAGACGTTCGCGGTCGGGCCGATGAGGACCAGGCCGCCGTCCACGCGGGTCATCGGTAGGCCTTCAGACCGGCGGCGCGGAGTTCCGGGTCGAGCCGGAGCGGGACGACCCGGACGCCCGGCAGCCTCGCGATCGCCTGCTGGAGCCGTTCTTCACGGTCTCGCACGTCGGCGGGCCACTGCCACTGCCTCGTGACCCAGCCGGGGTTGTCGGCGGTCTTGCTGGGTGCCGCGCCGTTGAGGTGGGCGGTGCCGGTGCGGCCTGCCTGGGCGTGGCCCGTGGCGGCGAGCGCGGCGAAGGCCACCGCGTCCGCGGCCGTCGCCTCGACGGCCCACGCGAGGATCTGCCGGCCGTTGCTGACCTCTGCCTTGTACGCGCCCGGTGCGAGACGCTCGACCCGGACGACCGCCGGGACGCCGAACCTCGCGGTCAGCGCCTTCCACCAGCGGTGCGCGGTCGGGTCGCTGGTCCACTCGTGCGCGTCGGCCGGCTCGCCCCGGTGATGGCGTGCGGCCCGGCGCAGTGCGGCGCCTCGGGCGTGGGTTTCATCGATGCCGATCACGCCGTCGGTCTTGAGGGCGTTGAGGGCGGCGTTGAGACGGGCGGCGTCGGCGGTGGTGCCGATGCCGAGGGCGTCGCCTGAGGTGGCGAGGTTGGCCGGCACCTGGGGGAGAGGGCCGAACTCAGGGGTGTCGACCGGGCCCAGTTCGCTGTCTGTCAGGGCTTCGAGGGCTTGCCACGGGTCTGACGGGGGAGGGCCTTGTAGAAGCGGGTGATAAGTGGCGCGGAGTGGGCTCGCGTGGGCCACCAGGGCCATCGGGTAGGTGTCGGCGAGCTCGGCGGCTGGGTCGGGCAGGCCCGCGATGGCGCAGACGAGGCGGTGGACGGCGGCGGATCCGATGAGGGTGGCCAGGATCTCGGGTGGTTCGCCGGTGATGCCCAGTCTTGCGGCGGTGCGCATAGTCACTTCAGTGTTGAGTGAAGTGAAACCCTCGGGGGCGGACGGGAGCACATAGCCGGCTTCGGTTCCACAACCCGCCTGGACGATGAGGTCGCCTGCGGAGATGACGAGTTCCCGGCTGGTGGAGGGAACGGCCGCGTCGCTGTCGCGGGGGAGCCCGGTGGTCGGCTGGTTCTCGCCGGCCTGAGGGGTGATGGGCTCGGGTGCCTTCGGGGTCGGTTCGTTCTTGCCGGCCTGAAGCTCACGTGCCTTTGTGGCCGTTCCTGACCGCTGAACCGCCAGCCCCACCGCCTCCGCCGCCTGAACAGCCGCGCGCTCCAGCGGCCCGTGTCCCGACACGATCACCGTGGCCGCCCGAAGCCGCCTCCAGGCCTCCACCGGTTCCGCGGCCGCGGACTCCAGCCAGGCCGCCACCTCCGGCGCGGGCATGTCGGTACCCCACGCCGGCATCTCGACCAGCATGTCGTGCTCCCACAACTGGTCCAGGATCAGCGAGACCGCCGCCCGCACGGCCGGAGCCGCGTCGGGCGGCACCTCCAGCGATGCCCGCGGGATTCCCGCCTCCAACTGCGGAGCGAGGCGTTGCCACACCTTCCACAGGCCGGTTCCGCCCGAGAGGGTGCAGCTGGACGCCCAGCCGCGCAGGTGCAGGCCGTCGGCGGTCGGGGTGGCGGTGACGACTGGGCGCAGCCGTACGAGCACGCGCGTCACCCCACCTTCGGCAGGGCGGCGAACTGTTCGGCCCAGGTGGTGCCGAGGACCTTCTGTGCGGCGTTGGCCAGGAGGTGAGCGGCGGCGTAGCGCTCCATCGGGGTGACGTCGCAGATCGCCAGGAGTTGGTAGAGAACGTTGGTGCCCAGGCGGTAGACGGTCATCGAGCGGGCGATCGCCGGGTCGGAGAGGTCCACGGTCCACATGGCGGTGTGGTAGTCGGTGAACTTCGTTCGCTCGCCGTAGTTGTAGCGGCGGATGGCGTCCTGGTCGCCGACCTCGTAGGCCCGTTCGCCGTGGCGTGGGTTGGGGTCGGAGGTGAGCAGGCCCGCGTCGTAGCGTTCCTGGGCGGTCAGGCGCAGGGCGATGGTCCAGGTCTGCCAGGCCGCTTCGAGGTGCGTGGTGGGGTGGCCCTGGGCTACCTGTTCGACCAGAGTGCAGGCGGCGGAAGCGTTTGCGGTCCAGATCGAGTCCAGTTTGGACCGGATTGTGCCGTCGGGATCGCTGGCGAGCAGGAAGTCTTCCACGTGGGAGAGGAACGAGTGGTAGCCGTACTGCAGGCCGGCCGGGTAGCGGCTCGCGTGGACGGCCATCGCGGTCAACGCGAGTGTCGGGCGTGACACGGACAGCGAGTGGCGCAACGCGGGCAGGCCCAGGCGGAGGCCTTCCGCGCGCAGCGAAACGTGAGCAGGGGGCAGGAAAGCGCGGGCGCGGGAGTCGTCCGTCGGCTCGATGCGCACGGAGTTGTTGGGGTGGAAAGGGGTGAACGGCGGCAGCAGCAGCTCGGCCACGGCCGCGGACTCGGCGTGAGCGAGCAGCTCGGACTCCGAAAGCTCCACTGTGGAGGGATGCGCGGCCAGGTAGGAACGGAGCAGGGTCGCCACCAGCAACGCCGCTGTCGGGGCGGACGGACCGGACAGCACGACGCGGACGTGCGGGCCGTGCAGCCAGTGGCGTTCGACGTGGCCCACGACGTCGGCGAACGTGGATTCGGCGGCGGCCAGGGCGGGTAGGACGCCGTCGCGCAGCAGCGGGGCCTTGATCGGGTCGTGGTAGTAGCAGACGACGTCGGTCATCCGGCCCTCCGGTAGGTCTCCGCCACCACTTCGAGCACCTGGCCGGACGGGACCGGGAGTGCCTCGGTGAGGCGGACGTGGTCGCCGTAGCGGGACGTCAGGCGCGGCAGGCAGCGCAGGTGCAGTGCGTTGGTGAGGTCGGCGTACTGCGGTTTCGGGCCGTTCACGCGGGCCTCGAAGTCCTCGCGGGAGGTGATGACGCCGCCCATACCCGCGAACAGTTCCGCGGGCATGCCGTAGCGGGCGCGCAACGCGGTCGCGCCGGCCACCGACGAGAACGGCTCCGTCAAAGAAGAAGCCGGGAAGTCCCAGTAGCGGCGGCCGAGCACGACGTCGCGGTAGCGCAGCCGATCGGCGACCCGCACGTCCCCGTCCAACGACACCGGCTGCAAAGGGGAGAGGTCGGCCGCGCCGCAGGTCAGATCGGAGTACAGGGCGGCGACGCGGTCGGGCAGCGAGATCGGCATGAGATAGCCGAGGTACAGCACGTCCAGCACCGCGCCGTTGTCGCGGCGGCGCAGTCGCAGTTCGTCGTTCTGCTGGTCGTGGAAGACTTCCAGGGCGTCCGGGGTGTGGTCGGCCCAGTGCGGGTCCTCGCCGATCTCCGCGCGGCCGAGCAGCGGGTGCAGGTTCGGGTTGAAGCCCTGCACCGGCCGGTACTCCACGAAGCCGCGCGGGAACACACCGTCCAAAGTGGCCCGAACCGTCGCGTACGCCTCGGGTGGCAGCAGGTCGAGGAACCGGCCTGGGAAACGGCCGAAGCCGTCGTAGACGTGGTTCACCACCAGGCCGTCCGGTGACGGCTGGGCGAAGAAGGAGTACGAGGTCGGCCTGGTCTTCATCCACGCGGGCAGCAGGTCCGCGGCGGCCGTGACGACCTCGTCGGTGATCACGCCGTCCCGCACCAGGTCGGCGACCTGGGCCCGGCTCGCGCCGAGACCACCGGTCGGCACGCCGGACATGGCCTCGTGCATCAACGGCGCGCAGGCGGCGAGGCGAGCGGAGCCGCCGTGACCGAACTCCGAGACGAACAGGTCGCGGGAGTGCCGCCGGATCGCGAGGTGCCGGTCGAACAGCATCAGCAACGGGGTGAGACCGGCCAGTGATCGCACGCCGTCGTAGCCGTGTTCGCGGCCAAGACGAACGGGCATCGGCAGAATGACGTCCTCGCTCAACGGCGTCACGTCACCGAGTTCCGTGCCGACGACCGAGCCCAGCTCTTCCCACGACGCGAACAGCGCGGCCAGTGCGGCAGGCCGTTCAGAAGCACCGGTGTCGGCGAACGCCAGGGTGTCCCGGTAGATCGAGATCACCCGGTCGGCGAGCTCGGGCCTGCCGGTGTCGCGCAGCCACGAGGCCAGCGCGGGACAGGCCTCGGGGTCCTGCGGGTCGGCGGGCAGCACCGGTACGAGGAGCTTGATGTCGAGCAGCAACGCGACGTAGTGCTGCGCGCGGTCGGACTCGCCGTCGGGCAGCCGGGTCGCGAGGGCGCTGGCGAGCTCGGCGGGGCTGATGCCCTTGGGGTTGGCGCCGGTGAGGCCGATCAGGAACTGCAGCGGCGGGCTGGACGCCAGTTCGACGTCCTCCTCGATGCCGACGCTGGCGCGCAGCGGTCCGCGGGCGGGAACGTCGCGGCGGAACTTCACCTGGCCACCGTCGGCGTGCACGTCGGGCGCTAGGCGGTGGGGGTGGTCGAAGAGGTGGCCGCGATCGGCGAGCAGCGCGGCGATCAGCCGGGTCAGCAGCACCTGGCTGACCCGCGTGACGGCGACCGCTGTGCCGAAGTCCGGCGTGGGGGCGTCGGGGGACCAGGTGGCCCAGCCGACCGCCGCGTACCAGGACAGGGGACTGGTCTTCGACGTCGCGCGCAGGGCGTAGCGCAGCACGGTGGGTTCGGCCTTGCGGGAGCGCTTGTCCCCGGCACCGGCGCGGGCGAGCCCCTGCCAGAGGTCGCGGCCGCTGAAGACGGCGGCCTTCCGCAGGGACTCGGTGCCGCACAACGACGCGAGCACCTCGCGTTCGGCGGCGAGCGCGTCCGGCAGCAGCTGATCGATCTCCGCGGTCACCTCAGCGCGGTGATCCATGGCCGACAACCACTCGCCCAGCTGCGGAAACCGCGAGACCAGCCCATCGGCCTCCGAGCGAAGCGAAGGCCGCGGCGACCGTCCGTTGTGGACGTCACGGCGCAACGGCAGCACGACTGTGCGGTGGTAGGAGTCGGAGTGCGTGCCGACGCTGTCGTGCAGCAGGTCCGACACCGGGCCGGCCAGTGACAGCAGCGAGGCTTCGAGCGCCGCCAACGTCTCCACCGCCCGCCGGAACGGCGCTGCCGCCGCAGCGCCGTCCGGGTGCGGCAGGGCCGCCAGGCGCACGAGTGCGTATGGCGCTGTTTCTCCCTGCACGCGATCGCTCATGCGTTCTGGACGGGAGGCTGGGTGCAGCTGCTGCACGACGAGCTGCCACACGAGCACGACGAGGCGCCTCCGGAGGCACCGGACTCCGGCAACGCGACCGAGTCGCGCAGGGAGGTGACCGCGAGGTCGCCGAGCTCCAGGTCGTCAGGGTCGAAAGAGAGATCCTTCATGCCGTGTCCTCACGTCTTCAGTTGTTGTTGAACTCGCCCAGGGGCTGTTCAGCCAGGCTGAAGAAACGCGATACGGCACGGATCGCGCTTTGCTTGATCGCACGGACTACAGACGCGCGCGGACCTCGTCGGCCTTGGGCTCGCCCAGCTCCTCGAACAACGTCACGGACTCCAGCCAGCACTTCTCCGCGCCACGGCGGTCGCCGAGCCCGTCCAGCGCCAGCCCGAGGTTGTCCAGCGACTCGGCCTGCCCGTAGAGGTCGCCGATCGCCCGGAACGTCTCCAGCGCCCGGTCGACGTACGACACGGCCTCGGGGAAGTCGAGCAGCCCCCGGTACACCTCGCCGATGTTGTTGAGCAGGATCGCCTCGCTGTACGGGTCCTTGATGTCCTTGCGGATCTCCAACGCCCGCAGGTACCTCGCCAGCGCGACGTCGAACCGGCCCGCGTCGGCGTGCAGCAGCGCGATGTTGTTCAGCGTCACGGCTTCCGAGTGCAGGTTGCCCAGCTCACGCGCGATCTCGGCGGACTGCTCGTAGCACGCCAGCGCGTCCTCGGGCCGGCCCGTCACCATGTAGACGATGCCGAGGTTGTTGAGAGCCGGTTCCTGACGGGCTTTGTCGCCGGTCGCGCGGAAGATCGCGAGCGCCTGCTGGTTGCACTCGATGGACTCCTCGTGCCGCCGGACCTCGCGCAGCGCGATGCCCAGTGTGATCAGCATCCTGCCCTCGGCGCTGCGGTCACCGACCGAGCGTGCGGCGGCCAGCGCGACGCTGTGCGTGTCGAGCCAGTCCGCCCAGTGCTTGCGCAGGTTGAAGAAGTCCCACAGACATTGAGCCAGGCTCCAGCAGTGCTCCGGCAGCTCGTGACCGGCGGCGTCCCGCACCGCCGCGACCAGGTTCGCGCGTTCGGTGTCGCACCACAGCAGAGCGGCGTCGCGGTCGGCGAACGAACGTGCGTGCACGACCGGGTCCGCGGGGCTGATGTCCAGCTTGCGCTGCGGGTTGAGCTGCTGCGCGCTCTGCCACGACGTGTGCACGTACCAGTCGAGCACGCGGCGCCGCGCCAACGCACGGGCGGGCGGCGGTTCGGCGGCGGTGACCTGCTCGACGGCGTACGTGCGCAGCAGGTCGTGCAGGCCGTAGCGGCCTGGGGTGTGTTGCTGCAACAGGTGTTCGTCGAGCAACGTCTCCAGCAGGTCGCCGGCCTCGTGCGGGGTCAGTCCGGCGAGCGCGGCGGCCGAGTCGGCGGAGAAGTCCTCTCCCGGATGGAGTCCGAGGAGTCGAAACAGGCGCCTCTGGTTGTCCGGCAGCGCCTGGTACGAGAGGTCGAACACGCCCCGGACACCGAGACCGCCTCCCCGTTCGAGCTGGTCCACCAGGTCCCGCATCGTCCACTGTGGACGACGAGCTAGGCGCTTGGCTGCCAGTGCGACGGCGATCGGCAGGTGCCCGCAGAGCTCCGCGATCCGTTCCGCGGCTTCGCGATCGGCCTGCACGCGGTCCTCGCCGGCGATCCTGGAGAACAGCGCGAGCGCCTCGCCGGGCGTGAAGACGTCGAGGAACAGCGACTGCACGCCGTCCAGCCGCAGCAGCGTGCGGCGGCTGGTGATCAGCACCATGCAGGTGGAGCTGCCCGGCAGCAACGGCCGCACCTGGTCCTCGCCGGCTGCGTTGTCGAGCAGCACCAACGCGCGCTTGTCCGTCAGCCGGTCGCGGTAGAGCGCGGCCCGTTCCTCCAGCGAGGCCGGGATCTGGCCGCCGGGCACGCCGAGCAGCCGCAGGAAGCTCTCCAGCACGGCGGACGGGTCCGCGGGCAGTTCGTCGGCGTCGAAGCCGTGCAGGTCGGCCCACAGTTGCACGTCCGGGAAACGCTGAACGAGCCGGTGGGCCGCACGGACGGCCAGCTTCGTCTTGCCGACACCGGCCATGCCCTCGATCGCGGAGATCACGACGGTGGTCTGCGGTCCCGGCTCGCACAGCCGCCGCAGCTCGGACTCCCGGCCGGTGAACTCGGCGATGTCCATCGGCAGCTGGCGATGCGCGTTCAAAGCCGCGGGCGAGGGCACCCGGCTTTCGAGGATCACCTGCTGCAACTGGCGCAACCGCGCGCCCGGCTCGACGCCGATCTGCTCGACCACGTGCCTGCGGGCCGTCGCGAAGGCCTCCAGCGCCTCGCTGCGACGGCCCGAGCGATCCAGCGCCAGCATCAGCTGCGCCCAGAGCTCCTCGCGCAACGGGTGCAGCGCGGTCTCCCGCCGCAGCCGGTCGATCACGTCGTCGAACCGGCCGAGTTCCAGCGAGGTCTTGGCGAACCGCTCGACGGCGGTGAGGCGGCGTTCCTGGATTCGGGTGAACTCGGCGCGCAGCAACGGTCCCGCGTTGAGCTCGGCGGTCGGGATGCCGTGCCACCGGCCCAGCGCCTGCCCGAAGAGGTCCGCGGCCGCTTCCGAGTCGTTGTCCGCCAGGGCGTTCTCGCCCTCGCGGACGAGCTGGTCGAACGCGTCGAGGTCCAGTTCGCCGGGGTCGACCACGAGCTGGTAGCCGTGGCCGGGATGCGTGATCAGCCGTTCACCGAGGACCTTGCGCAACCCGGCGACGTACGTGCGCAGGTTCGACTCGGGCGACACCGGCGGCGAATCCCAGACCGCCTCCGTCAGCTGTGCGACGCTGACCGCCTCGTTCGCGTGCAGCAACAGCATGGTGAGCACCGCGCGCTGCCGGGGTCCGCCCAGCTCCAGCAGTGTGCCCGTCCGCCGTACCGCCAGCGAACCGAGCAGCAGGAACTCCACGGGTATATCGCTCCTCGATGATCCAGGCGTTGGGGTGCACAGCCATCCTCGCGCACTTCCTGACGGTCTGTGCACGGCCTGGGCGAAATCTGTGCACGCCCCCTGTCATCTTTGTGTCCAGAACCGGTACCTGCGCCGCCGGGCCCGAGAAACTCCCGGGAGTGGGGGTCGGCGCAGTTACCGGATCTGGTTCCCCCAGAACCCGGCCGGCGTGTGAAAGTCACCGCACACGTCGGCCACCTTTCGCAAGACCGGTGGCCCGGACGGGTCCCCCAGACTGAACCGGGCCACCACCTTGCGTTCGGGCTCTCAGCGAGCCCAGCGGGCGCGCAGAGTTCCTGTGAACGCCTCGAATTCGGCCGTCATCGACACTTCGTCCGGTTGGAGCAGCCACTGCTGCTGCAGTCCGTCGATCACCGCGATGGTCGTGCGCACGATCGAACCGACCGGGGCGTCCGCCGCGATCTCGCCGTCTTCCTGTCCTGAACGCACGGCAGCGGCCAGCCATCGCTGCAATCCGCTGTAGTGCTCCCGCACCCACGCGTGCGCGGGATGGGCGGGTTCGGTCGCCTCGGCGGCCAGTCGCACGAACAGGCCGACCAGGTGCGGCCGCGCCGAGTTGCGCGCCACCAGGGCGGCCAGCGCGTCGAACGCCGCCCAGCCCAGCGGCGGACCCGCACTTCCCGCGAGGAATTCGCCGTCCTGCCGGTCTCGTTCCTCCAGCACGGCGGTCAGCAGCACTGCCTTGCTCGGGAAGTGGTGCAGCAGACCGGACTGCGACAGACCCGTCTTCGCCGCCACGGCCGCCACCGAGGTTCCCTTGAAACCGGTCAGCGCGAACAGTTCGGTCGCCACGGCCACGGCTTTGGCCCTGGATTCCTCACCGGAGACGTCCACCCGCGACTTGGCCCGGTACCGGGGCGGGACCGACACGGCGTCACCTCACTCCTGATCAGCGGGCAGGGTAACGCGGACGTCGCCGAGCCCGCGTGCGATCAGCACCTCGCCGCCGCCGACCGGCTGCCAGCCGTCCGCCCACACCCGTTGGGCCCGCGGGTCGCACAGCACCTCGACCCTTGTGCTCTGACCTGCCTCGACATCGGCCACGGCGAACCCGACGAGACGGACCGTCTCGTCTCGCGGGCGGAGGTAGACCTGCACGACCTCGCGGCCGGCCCGTTCACCGGTGTTGGTGAGCTCCACCGACACCGAGTCGAGCACGCCGTCCACAGTGGACCGCGAGGCGGCACCGTACTCCCAGGTCGTGTAGCCGAGTCCGTGGCCGAACCAGAACAACGGATCGCTCGCACCGCGGTAGCCGATCGCGGTTCCTTCCGAGTACACCAGTTCGCCGTTGGACGGAATCAGCGGCAACGCGTCGGAGTCGGCGCGCGGGAACGTCGTGACCAGTCGCCCGGCCGGTTCGACGTGGCCGAGCAACGCGGCCGCGACGGCGTCACCGGCTTCCTGACCGGGCAGTCCCGCCCACAGCACGGCGTCGACCTGCGCGAGCCACGGCATGAGCACGGGCGTGGCGGCGTTCACCACGACCACCGTGCGCTTTGCGGCCGCCGCCACTGCCGCGACCAGTGCGTCCTGCTCGCCGGGCAACGCGAGCGTGGTCTTGTCGAAGCCCTCGGTCTCCTGCTCCTCGGTGAGTCCGACGACCACGACCGCCACGTCGGCCTCACGCGCGGCCCGCACCGCGGCACCGATCGCGTCGGCGGGAGCGCGGGGGACCGGCTGGGTGATCAGGCCGACCAGCGCGCTGGCCTCGCGGACACGGGCCGTGATCCGGTCGCCGGGCGACAGCAGGACCTCGGCCGTCCAGTGCGGTGGCTTCAGCAGCGCCTCCTCGACGATGCCGTTGGCCCAGGCCAGAAGCGTGGCGTACCGGCGGCCGGCGACGTCCAGCGTCCAGTCGCCGAACCCGCGCACCCCGATCAGCATCCGCGTCGGCTCGTCCAGCACGACCTCGCCGGACACCTCGATCGACGCCGCGCCCTGCGCCCATCCGCCGTACGCCGCGAGCTCGGCGATCTCCATCTCGCGCGAGGCCAGCACTTCGCCATCAGCGTCGTACGTCGTGGCGCGAATGTCCTTGAGCACCCCGGGACCGGGAGCGGCGTACCGGAGCCGGACCTCCACACCGTCCACAACGGACACCGCTGAGCCGAGCTGTGAGGCCAGACCGTCCGCGATGCTGATGACGTGCGGCGGCCGCACCCCGGCCGAACCGCCGCCCTGGGCGACGGTGTCGATCGCGTGCCGCCCGATCAGCGCGACGCTGGAATCCTGCAACGGCAGCACGCCGGAGTTCTTCAGCACGGTCATGCCACCTGCCGCGAACCTCCGCAACTGCTCGCGGCGCACCTCGCTGTCGGGCGCGGGCAGGTCCTGCGGCCAGGAGCGTTGCTCGCCCAACGCCCCGGTCCGCGACGCGAGAAGCAGCAGGCGGCCCAGGTGGTCGTCGATGGTCGACTCGGCGACCTCGCCGGCCTTCACGGCCGCGACCAGGTCGTCCTCCCACGGTCCACCGGGACCGGGCATGACCAGGTCGAGGCCGCCGTTCGCGCTGGCCGCCGTGGACTTCGTGGCGAACCAGTCGGACATCAGCAGGCCGTCGAAACCCCACTCGCCCTTCAGCACGCCCTCGACCAGTTGGGTGTGCTCGGTCGCGGGGACGCCGTTGACCAGGTTGTAGGCCGCCATGATCGCCCACGGCGCGGAGTCCTCGACGACGATCTCGAACGGCAGCAGGTAGATCTCGCGCAACGTCTTCTCGTCCAGGACCATGCTCGCCGTGCGCCGCTCGGTCTCGGACTCGTTGGCCACGTAGTGCTTCGGCGTCGCCGCGATGCCCTTGTCCTGCAAACCCCGCACGTACGCGGCCGCGATCACGCCCGTCAGCAGCGGATCTTCGCTGTAGGCCTCGAACAGCCGGCCACCGAGCGCCGTGCGGTGGAGGTTGATCGTCGGGCCGAGCACGACGTGGACCTGTTGTGCCGCCGCCTCGTCCGCGAGCACCTCGCCGACCTCGCGGGCCAGCGCCGGGTCCCAGTGCTGGGCGAGCAACGTGGCGTTCGGCAGCACGCAGGCGATCGTGCCGCCGCGCAGTTCGGCGCCGCGGACACCCGTCGGGCCGTCGGACACCTTCAGCGACGCCAGCCCGATCTCCGGCTCCGGGTGCAGCGCGAACAGCGCGGAACCGGTCAGCAACCGGACTTTCCGCGGCAGGTCCAGCCGGGCAATCGCTTCCTGGGTGTCCATGCGTCCGAGCAGACCAGAACCACCGACCGAGTGGTCGGTCGGTATACCGTGCTGTTACCTCTAGGTTATGGCGCTGTGATGTGACGCGGCGCGGCACACCCGTGGCACGCCTCTACCTGTGTCCAAGGGGAGGGGAATGGTGATGAAGATCGAGGTGCGGCTGCTCGGGCCGCTCGAGGTGCGCGGACCGAACGGGCCGGTGCACTTCACCGGGGCACGGCGGCGGGCCGTGTTCGCGTTGCTGGCGTTGCGGACCGGCCGGTTGGTGTCGAGGTCGGCGCTGGTCGACGGCCTGTGGGGCGAGGACGTGCCGCCCACGGGGACCAAGACCCTGCAGGGGCACGTCGCGAAGGTCCGAAGAGCGCTGGAGCTGGCCGGCGCGGACGGCGTGGTGCTGACGCGCGAACCCGGCTACCTGCTCGACGTCACGCAGGTCGTGGTCGACGTCGAGGAGTTCGACGAGCACCTGCGGTGCGGCAGGTACGCGGAGGCGCTGGCGTTGCACCGCGGTGATCCGCTGGCGGACTGCCCGGTCGAGGGCTGGGCGGGCGCGGAGATCGTGCGGCTGCGGGAGGCGCTGGCGTTCGCGGAGGAGAACCAGGCGGCGGCGCTGTGCCTGGACGGCCGGTACGCCGAGGCGATCACCCAGCTCGAACGGCTCGTCGCGCTCTACCCGCTGCGGGAGTCGTTGTGGGAGCTGCTGATGGAGGCCCAGCACCGGGCGGGCCGCGCCGGTGACGCGCTGCGCACCTACCGGCGGGTGCGGGCGCTGCTCGTCGAGGAGTTCGGCATGGAACCCGGCTCGGCGTTGCGGCGCAGGGAGGCCGCCGTTCTGGCGGGGTAGGGGCTCCGCGACTCGTGTCGGGGGTGCGAGCCGCGGAGCTGGATCGTGGCTCGCCCTGGGGGGCGCGAGCCACGATCCGGTTCTCCCCCCGAAGAACCTGTTCTCCCCTTGCCCCGAAGTCTGCGGGCCCTCGGTGGCCAACCGGTTGCCGCGCGGTGGTCAAGATCAGTCGGGCTGGTACGAACAGTGATAGCCCGTGGTCACGGCCTTGCGCAGCGCGTCCGCCGTCGGCTGCTCGGTCGCCGCGATCGTGTCGATGGCGCGGCGGATCGCCTTGCGCACAGCGGTTCTGGCGCGTTCGGCCGGGCCCGCGAAGTTCCGGCCACGACCACCCATGCCGGTCTCGCGTTCGAGGTGGCTGAGCAACGCCTCCAGTTCGGCTTCGGCGCGCGGCGTCGGGTTGTCGTCGAGCTGCGCGCGAAGGTCGCGGATGCGTGTGAGATAGGCGGCGCGGGCCACGGGATCGAGCACCGGCTGGTTGCCGCTGTCCTGCCCGCCGACGAGTTCCAGCGCGGCGATCTCTACGCCCGGATCGGCCACGAGCCGCGCGAGGTAGCGCATGCCGACGAGGTCCTCGACGCGCGTTTCCCTGCCCTGGTGGGAGACGATCCACCACGCGTTCTCCTTGCGGATCACGATCCGGCCGGACAGCCCGTCGCGGGCCTGCGCCCACATCGCGGCGCGCGCGGTCATGCCGATCACGTTCGCGTCGCGGATGGCGACGTCGAACAACGCCCTGCCCCGCTCGCCGCCGACGGTCTGGGCCAGCGTGGCGCGGGCGTAGGCGGTCATCGGCAGGTTGCCGAGCCGGATGTTGGTGGTGACAGCGCGTTCCAGGTGCCCGGTGGCGAGCGCGGGCTCGCCGAACGTCGTGGCGGCGATGCCCAGCAGCAGTTCGGTCGAGCCGAAGCAGACGATCGCGGTGGCCGGCACGACCGGTAGCGGCGCGAACGGTCCGAGCAGCCGGTAGGCCTCCCGCGCGATGTCGGCCTCGCCCAGCGCCGCGGCCACGTGCACCACGCAGAACAGGCACGTGATCCAGGTGCTGGACAACGGAACCGCGGTGAGTCCGTTGATGGTCAGCCGGTGCAACGCCGACCGTGCGCGATCCCGTTGGCCCGCTTCGAGTGCCAGCAGCGCGAGCGCGGCCTCGAAGCTGAACTCCAGGTCCGGCAGCGTGGGGGAGTGCGTGACCTGCTCGGCCAGGTCGACGAGTTCGCCGCCGCGGCCCTGCAACCAGCGGATCGCGAACAGGTGCGTGCTGTGGAACGTCTCCGCGTCCACGTCGCCCGCTTCGAGCCCGAGTCGCAGACAGGCCAGGGACTTCTGCTCGGCCTCGGCGAACCGGCCGGCCCGGATCGTGCGCATGACGTCGATCGCGGCGTGGAAGAACAGCAGCCCCGGATACCCGGACGCCCGCCGCGCCAGTTCGACCTGCGACCGTTCCGCGTGTGGGTCTCCCAGGCAGAACAGGTCCATCGTGCGGCGGCACAGACCGCTGAGCGCCAACAGGTCCAGCCCCGCCGCCGACGCCACGGAGATGAGCTCGTCGGCCAGCGCCAGCCGGAAGGCCGTGTGCTCCGGTGACCACAACGCGTGATGTGCCAACGACAAGGCCTCGGCCAAGGTCAATTGGTCACCGGTGTTCCTGGCCTGCTCCAGCGCTTCCAGCACGCACTCGGTCTCGCGCCGGTCGTAGGCCTGTTCGGCCGCCAGCCTCGTGACCAGCCGGGTGCGCAGCGGTTCGGGCGGCTGTGCGGCGACGGCCTCGCGCAGCCGGGCGAGCGCCAGCGCGCGGTCGGCCCGGCCGCGGAACTTGTTGACCCACATGCCCGGCAGCCCCAGTGCCGCCTCCGGATCGCCGTCGCGGGCGGCTTGGTCGAGCAGGTCACGTGCCTCGGTGATCCGGCCCCTGGCCAGCACGGCGTGCGCCCGTTCGACGAGCCGGACCGCGTCGTCCAGCGCGGTCGTGCCGGTGGAGGTGACAACGATGACCACGGGCAACTGGTGGACGGTCCCGGCCACCAGTCGCGTCAGCTGGAAAGCCTCTTCGCCTGCCACGTCGACGTCGTCCATCAGGATCAACGCGGGCGTGCGCCTGAGGACGTCGACGACCTTCCGCGCGCAGACCTCGGGGCCGGCGTCCAGCGCCGCCGCGTCGCCGCCCAGACCGGCGAGGACGGCGTGCCACGGCCAGTACGCGGGAGCGTCCGCGCGACAGGTCGTCCAGACGACGGCAAGCCCCTGCGCCTGAGCCTGCTCCACGGCCTGGACCAGGTACTGCGTCCGTTCGGCGCCCGGCGGCCGGTTGACCGCGACGAGCTGCCCAGAGCCCAGTTTCGCCCGTTCGAACGCCGACTCCGGCACCAGCACCGCTTCACCCTCGAATGCACTTCTTCAGCCAGGACTGGGGCAACCTAGCGGAGGGCGGCGACCGGCACGTACGCGGTCGACACGCAGTGGGAAGTGCGTTGATACGAACAGCGGATCGGTATGGGCCGTGAGCGGGCATGGCCCGCCGCTGGGTCACGCGGGCTGATGCGGGAACATCGCGTACGACAGGTCGTCCGTCAGAGGCGTGGAGAGGTGAACTTCGCCCTCGGTGTCCTCAAAGGACAGCAACGCGCCCGCGCCGAACTCGCGCCGCTCGCCGTCCGACACCGTGACGGCGGCTCGTCCGGTCAGCACGATCAGCCACTGCCTGCGCGGGGCGACGTGGAGTTCCCACTCCGGTGTGCCGCCGGACGGTTGTTCGACGACCAGCATCGAGGCCGCGGGAAACGGGCCTGAGACGAGCAGCGGTGGCACGCCCTCGACCGTGACCGTTGGTGTGCCTTGTACGTCGACGTCCTCGAAGGCCGATTTGCCGTTCTCGTCCGTGAAACCCGCACGTACCGCATGATCCCGAGGCTACCCGCGGTCTTCGAGGTAGCGGGTGTGGTCTGCCTGCCGTTGCGCGTCGGCCGCGTGGAACCGTTCCGCGGTCCGGACGGCGTCGGCGTGCAGCAGGTCCAGCTGCCGCACCAGTTCCGCGCCCGAGCCACGTGCGGCGGCGTACCACCACGGCAGGTTCAGGTAGGTCTGCACGGACAGCGGCAGGTCGGTGCCGACGAGCCGGGTCACGGCGTGCAGCGCGTCCGGGTCGGCGCGCAGCTCACGCGGGCGGTCCAGCATGCCGCGCAGGACCTCGGCGATCTCCGCGAACCTCGGCGCGACCTCGTCCGGCACCCGGAATCCCCGGACCCGCTCGACCAGCGCGTCCAGTTCGGACCGCAGTGCGCCGGCTTCCTCCACCGGGTCGGTCACCAGCGTGACGCGCTCGGGCGGCGCGACCAGGGCTCCCACGCCGTAGAGGCCGATCACGACCAGGACCCAGTAGGAGCCGGCCAGTCCGGCGAAGTGCAGGCCGAGGCCGATCAGCCCGCCCGTGCAGCCGGCGAGGTTCTTCCAGGAGCCGAGATGTCTACTGATAGCCACGGATCTCCTTGAAGGCGGACGACAGCGAGCGGTTGCGGGCGTCGAACACCTTGCCGCCGCTCATCTTCGCCACCTGTTCCATCTCGGCCGTGGCGCTCTCGCCGAACAGCACCGGGAAGATCGGGATGCCCTTGAGGTTCTGCGGCAAACCCCGGTGGAACAGCTGGAAGTCGGTGACGTCCTCGCTGCCGGTGTTCTCGCCGTCGGTCATCAGCACGATCGACGTGAAGCGGTCGGGGTCGGCGTCGATCTGCTGGCGCAACACGTCGTAGCCGCCGCGCAGGCTGCTGTAGATCGCCGTGCCGCCGGCCGCGTCGAGTGACGTGGCGGTGTTCCGGATCTGGTCGAGGATCGGGCGCGGATCGTCCTGCGGCACCTCGTACTTCACCGCGGGCCGTGCGCTGCTGCTGAACGGCAGCAACGTCACCTGCTCGCGGCCGTGGAACCGGCTGAACCTGCCGGCGAGCGACTCGTCGGCCCCGGTCAACCCGACCAGCGCCTGGCGCAGGCCGTCGATGCGGTCGCCCTGCATGGATCCGGACGTGTCGAGCACGTAGAGCGTGCGCGACGGGCGTCGCAGCTGGTCGAAGTACGTGGTGATCAGACCGTCCACAGCGGACTGGCTGCCGGGGAACGGCAGTTCGACCAGGTCCCGCACGGTGAACTTGGCGTCCGGCCGCACCTGCGGCACGGCCGGTCGGCGGTGCGTGGTGTCCATGATCCTGCGCTGAACGTCCGCGCCGCGCAGGTACTCGGAGAGCTTCTGGTGCGCCTGACGGGCTTCCGAGGACGCCGACGTGAGCAGCGTGAGCGGATAGTCCGCCGTCACCACGCCGTCGCTCGGGTAGACCAGCGTCAACGGGTCGGGCGACGACAGCAGCACCGACTCGTAGTTGATCAGACCGTCCACTTCGGCCCCGGGATCTTCACCCCTGGCTCGGCGCTGGTAGGCCTCCGACAGCCAGCCGGACGACCCCGCCGACAGCGTCTGGGCCGAGAAGAACTGCTTGAGCTGCGGCGCCACGGCGTCGATCTTCGCCGCGTCCAGCGCGGAGCCCGACCCGGACAACGCGGCCGCGACGCCCACCAGTGCGGAGAACCCGGAGTTGGAGGCGGACGGATCGGTCATGCCGTAGGTGAACTTCCGCGCCCCGGCCGCCGCGGCGATCTCGGCCCAGCCGACGCGCCTGCCGTCCCAGCCCAGTTCCGCGACCTTCGCGGCGGGCAGGCCCAGCACGACGGGGGAGGACATCACCTTGGTCGGGGTGCCGAGCCGCTTCTGGGCCTCCGGCACGAGTTCCAGGTAGCGGTTGGAGGAGAACCAGACGGCGTCGAAGCCCTGTTCGGCGGTGCCGCTCGCGACCTTCTCGGCGCCCTCGACGGTGCCGCTGAAGCTGAACTTGACGCTGATGCCGGTGGCCTTGGCGGCCTCGTCGAGGATCGGCTGGAGGTCGGCCAGTTCGCTGCCCGCGAGGACGCGGAGAGTGCCGGGGGTGGCGTCGCCGACAGGTCTGGACGGGTCGGCTTCGTTGGAACATCCCACCAGCAGCGCCACTACGGCGACCGCGGGGATGAGGCGGCGGATCATGTGGGCTCCTTGGCGAGGAGGTGGCTGTGTGTGAGCGCGGCGGGCGGCGTACCGGAGGCGGTCACGCCTGCTCCCCGGTTTCCCTGACGCGGCTCAGGTGGTCGTGGGCGCGCCGGATCTCGGTGTCCAGCGCGGAGACCGTGCTGGACATGGAGTCGGCGGCGCGGGCCTTGAAGGCGTCGATCGCGTCGATCGCCGCGTAGATCTGGTCGAACGAGGTCCGCACCGCCTCGATGCCGACGGCCGGCGTCGACGCGATGCGCTGGATCTCCTCGCCCTGCAACGACATCAGCGTCGCGTTCGAGCGCAGGATCGAGTCGGTGAGGCCGCGCACGGCGTCGACCTGGTCGATCACCTCGCGCTGCCCGGCCAGTGCCGCCGCTACCGCCACGCCGATCCGCAACGCCGTGACGGTCGTGCTGACCGCCCGTTCGATGCCCTTGACCAGCTCGTCGTTGTTGCGGCGCACCACGTCCAGCGCCATGTACCCCTGCGCGCACACGGCCAACTGGGTCAGCAGGTCCTGATGCCGTTGCCGCAACCCGAACAGCACGTCGGCACGCAACGCCTGGGCGCGGGCGGGTTCGGCCAGGTCGAGGATCGCGATCTGGCGTTCGACGGCCTCGTCCATCTCGGCGGCCAGCGCGGCGTCCTGCGACAGCTTGGACATCAGGTCCCACAAGCGCTGCCGTTCGCCCTTGATGGCGGCGTTGTCGCGCTTCAGCGCGTCCTGGCCGGACCGCAGCTTCAGCACGATGCGGTTGAGCGGCTCGTCGGCCGCGCGCAGCCGTGCCAGCAGACCGCGGGCCGAGTTGCCGCCGGGGATGAATCCGAGGATCTTGCGGCCGGTCAGCCTGCTCAGGTCCTGTGGATCGAGCTCGCGAACGGACCTGCGCAGCTCGGTCAGGCTCGTCGAGACCTGGGCGCCGTGCGGCGACGAGGCGGACGCGAGCGTGCGGTCGAGCAGACGACCCGCGATCTGCGCCGCCAGCCGCATCTCCGCCTCGCCGAGGACCAGTGCCTCGTCGGCGATCCGGCTGAAGTCCGGTGACCGCGGGTCGACGGCGCCCAAAGCCGAGATGAAGGCCTCGGCGCGCGACGACAGCTCGGCCTTGGCGTCGTCGGCGACGGGGATCAGCCCGGCCGCGCGGTCGACCGGCACGGGTTCGACGGGATCCGGTGGCGTCAGCACGAAATCGGCCATGTCAGTACTGCTTCGCGATCGCTTCGAGCATCCGCTCCAGGGTCTCGTGGGCGGGCGGTTCGACCACGTCCACGACCGTCTGCGGCACGGTCAGGCCCTTCTCCCTGACGACTTCGTCGAAGTGCCTGGGATCGGCGGTGCGGAAGCCGAACGTCGCGGCGAGCCTGCCCAGTTCGGCGTCGCTCTGCAGCAACTGCCCGACGCGGTCGCCGGCCTCGCGCAACGGCACGAGCGTGTGCTTCGACAGCACCGTCGGCGCCGGGTAGAGCAGCTTCATGTCCGGCCGGACCGAGGAGTCGCCCCGCACCACCCTGTCCACGAACTGCGCCTCGTACGCCAGCACCAGCGGCGTCTTTCCCATCCCCGCGGACAGGTAGTCCTCGAACGGCCCCTCGCTGCTGCTCTGCGTGTATCCCTGCTCCAGGAACAGCTTCGACACCGCCGGCAGCACCTTCGCCTCGGCGTCCTGCGACGACACCACCCCGCCGTTGGCGACGAACGACGTGATCGCCAGGTACATCGCCGCCGAGTTCGAGTCACGCGGATCGGTCGTGGTGACGAGCAGGTTCTTGCGCGCGGGATAGGAGGTGTTGCCCGGCAACTGGTCCCAGCGCGTGCCCCTGGCCGCGAGTTCCAGGTAGGCCTGCACGTCGAACGTCTGGTAGCCCGGCCCGGACTTCACCACGCCGGCCTTCGTCAGCAGGTCGACGATCGGGTCGAACGTGGCGACCACCATCGGCGACGAGAACGGCGCGTACGTCCGCGCTGCCTTGCGATCGCGCTGGATCTTCTCAGCGGCGGGTGCCGAAGAAGGAAACGCGAAGTCGTACGAGTTCAGGTCCGTGGCCGTGGCGATCTGCCGCGACCCGGCCGGATCCACCTCGACCTTGAGCCCGTGCTTCGCGAACACGTCCTTGACCCGCTGGTCGGCGAAGAAGGCGAGCTTCTCCGAGCCGATCACGCCGCGCACGGTCTGGAGCCGGGCCGGTTCGCCTCCGCCCTGTCCCAGGACGATGGCCGTCACGACACCCACGAGCAGCACGACCGCAAGACCGATGCCGAGCGTTCTCTTCACTGTCCACCTCTACGAAAAGCCCTGTCAGAGAACAGATCTTTCGTCACTTCGACGCCGTGGCGGGGTGGCTGGTCGCAACCATGAGGTGAACAGTCGATGAACGGGCCGATGAGTTTCGCGAGGCTCGGAAGTCGGTATGGCTGAAGAGTCCGAATCGAGGAGGTTCCGCGATGAAGTTCGTGACGATCGGCTACGGAGAGCGTGCGGACTACGACCGAACGGCACCGGCCGTGCGCGATGAGGCGCACGCCCACGACGAACGGCTGAGGGCCGCCGGAGTCGAGATGGGGATCGCCGGAGCACCGATCCAGGTCCGCAACCCCGGCAACGCCGGCACGACCGTCGAGGACGGCCCGTTCCTCAAGTCCGACCTGCCGATCGCGGGGTTCGCGATCATCGAGGCGGAGTCCGTGGACGAGGCCGTGCGGATGGTGGCCGGGACTCCGTGCGCGGTGGCGCACGGAGTCGTCGAGGTGTGGCCGCTCCAGTCAGCCCAGGGGTGACCGGTCGCCCACGGACCACTTGTGGCCGAACGGATCAGTGAAGCCGCCCTGCCGGTGCGTGCCCCACGGCATCTCGTGACTCACGGCCGCGGAACCAGCGGCTCCCGCGGTCACAGCTCGCGCGATGACGCCGTCGGGGTCGTCGGTGAACAGTTCGATCCGCACGCTGGTGACGCCGCCGGGACTGGACTCCGCGGGGTTGTCCGGGTTGACCGCGTGAACGAAGAACGCGGCGCCGCCGATCTCCAGACCGGCGACGCCGCCGAGGTTCCACAGCTCCGTGGCGCCCAACGCGGCTTTGTACCAGGCAACGGCCGCGTCGGCGTCCGGAACGATCAGCATCACCGAGATCACCGGAGGTGTCGACATGGCGCCTAGCCTGCCGGATCCGCTCGTAGATCGCCGGACGATCAACGGCGGCGCAACCGCTTGTCCTGGAACCTAACTCAGCAACCAAGCGACGTCGCGCACCAGCGCGTGCCGCCAGCCTGCCCGGTCGTGCCCGGCGGGGGAACGGTTCACCCGCACCGTCGCACCCGCCTGCGCCGCAAGCTCTTCCACGGCTTCGCAGTGCCGGTGCATCCGCGGTTCGTGCTCGCCGACGTCGAACGCGACCCGCAGCCCGGACAGGTCCGGCAGAGAACCAAGGCGTTCCGCCGTGTCACCACCGGCAGGGCCGTCGAGCGAAAGTCCGTGTTCGGGCAGGTCACGCGCCCACCAGAACGATCCGGACTGGCAGGCCACCTTCGACACCAGGTCCGGGAAGTCCAGCGCGGCGCGGAACGCGCTGAGCCCGCCCAGACTTTGACCCGCGACCACGAACCGCGACAGGTCCACGGTCACGCCGTTCTCCGCGAGCAACGGCAGCAGTTCGTCCCGGATCGCCTGCCACAGCGCGGAAGAGCTGTACTCGGCGTCACGATCACGAGGCGTGGGCAGGAAAACCAGCGTGGCGGGCGGCATCTCGCCGTTCTTCACCGCCGACTCGAACGCGGCCACGGCTGGATGCACGTACATCCAGTCGTCGCCGTCGAGCAGCAGCACGACCGGCTCGCCACCCTGGTGCACGCGAACTGTCTTGCGCCCCAACGCCCCGTTCCACCGGATGCGCAGCGACGGCACGTCCAGCACCTCGTCCGGGCCGACGATCGGCCAGTGCGGCTGCGGTTCCAGGTCGGGGGTCGCGAAGATCGACCGGTTCGGGCCCGCGCCGGACGGGTTCGACGGATCGGCGTGCTCGTCGGAGTCGAAGAAGTGGTACGTCACGCGCAGCCGGGCCGGCATCTCGACCTCGGCCGACCAGAGATCGTCCTTCTCGTGCGTCAGCTCGACCGGGTCCAGCACGCTCTCGAACCGCACCGAGGCAGGGCCTCCACGCCACTCGAACCTCGTCATCGGGCCACCGCCAGCTGGTAGGAGGAGTCACGGCCGAGCAGTTCGCGGTGCGTGCCCTCGGACGTGACCGCGCCGCCGTCGAGCACGATCACCCGGTCGGCCACGTCGAGCAACGCCGGACTGCTGGTGATCACGATCGTCGTGCGGCCGCGGCGCAACTCGGTCAGGTTGCGGGCGATGAGCTGTTCGGTCACCGCGTCGACGGCCGTGGTCGGGTCGTGCAGCACCAGGATCTCCGGGTTCGCGGCCAGCGCACGGGCCAGCGACAACCGTTGCCGTTGCCCGCCGGACAGGTTCGCGCCCCGGTCGCGCACGGCGTAGTCGAGGCCGTCGGAGTGCAGAGCGACGACGTCGGTCAGCATCGCGGCGGACACGGCCTCGTCCACCAGCGTGCTGGAGCCGGCCGGATCCACGTTCTCCCGCAACGTTCCCGCGAACACCTCGTGGTGCGACGGGTTGACCAGCAGGTGGGTGCGCACGCTGTCGATCGTCAACGATGCCACCTCCTGCTTGCCCACCCGCACCACGCCTTCGTAGGAAGCCGGTGGCACGTCGACCGACAGCACCGACGCCAGCTCGGCCGCCGCCTGTGGCTGGTAGGCCGCGATCGCCACGAACTCACCGGGCAGCACGGAGAACGTCAAGTCCCGCAACGTTCCGTGCGTGACGCCGGCGACTTCGAGCCCGCTTTCCGGACCGGGCTCTTCCACGCCAGGGGTCATCAGCGCGGGCGCGGCGAGGATCAACGCCATCCGTTCGGCAGAGGCGCGCGCGATCATCACGTACTTGGGCATCTCCGAGAACAGCTTCAAGGGCTCGATCAGGAACTGCGCCAGGCCGACCGCCATCACGAGCTGACCGATGGTGATCTCGCCCTGGAACGTCAGCAGGCCCGCCCACAGCGTCACCGCCGCCGCCAGCAACGAGTTCAGCGCCAGCGCCAGCCCGGCGTAGACACCGTTCACGCGGGCCACGACGATCGACTGCTTCTTCGCCTCGGTGCTCACCCGGCGGTAGGCCTGGAAAGCCGCGTAGCTGCCACCGAACCCGTGCAACGGCCGCAGTCCGGCGATCAGGTCGGACACCTTCGCCCCGGCCCGCGCGACCTTCGCCTGCTGCACCTGGGTGTTGGTGCCGATCCGCCGCGACATCACGCTGAGCACGCTCAGGATCGCCGCCGTGCCGACGAACACCAGCACGCCCAAAGGCACGCTGATCACCGCCAGCACGACACCGGTGATCACCACCGACACCAGCGAGCTGATCAGCAGCGGCACCACCTCGATGATGTCCGCGGTCTGGTCGGCGTCCTCGGTGGCGATGGTGAGGACCTCGCCGGACTTCAGGTCGACCTCGCGCGCCACCGGCTGCAGGCCGCGGTCCGCGACCTCGACGCGCCACCGGTGCGCCTCGGTCGTGTTCGCCTTCTGCAGGATGCGCATGCCGAACCGCCACGAGTACGACACCGTGGCCATCACGAGGCCGAGCGCGAGCAGCGCCAGCCCGAGCGAGCTGAGCTGCCCGCCGCGCAGCGCGTACTCGACGATCACGCCGAGCAGGATCGGCACGGCGGTTTCGGCGGCCTGGTAGGACCCCATCAGCAGGGTCCCGGCCGCCATGGCGCCTCGGTTGCGGCGCAGGGCGACCCGGAGGATCTCCTTGCCCGTGCGGACTTCAGTGTTCGTCAACGTGCCGCGCAATCGCTTCGGGGGTGGAGAGGGACAGCAGGTCGCGGATCGTGACCACGGGACCGAACTCGCGGCGGAGCAGTCCGATGAGCCGCACCGCGAGCATCGAATGTCCGCCCAGGTCGGTGAAGCCGCTCGTCATGCCCACCTCGTCCTCGTCGAGATCGAGCGCCTCCGCGAACATCTCGCGGACGACGATCTCGGTCTCGGTCAGTTCGCGTTCCTCGACCTTGGTCATCAGGGTGCCGAGCGGACGGGCCTGCGGCAAGGCCGACGTGTCCGCCTTGCCGTTGACCGTGAGCGGGATCGCGTCCACCGCGGCGTAGTGCGAGGGCCGCAGGTAGTCGGGCAGGCCGGCGCCGACCTCCGCCGCGATCGACGGGATGTCCGCACCGTCGGTGAGAACGAGGTAGGCCGCGAGCCGGTACGCGCCGTCGACCTGCGGGTCGGCCTGCGCGACGGCCGCGACGAACCGGACCGCGTCGTGGGCGGCGAACCGCGCCTCGACCTCGCCCAGCTCCACGCGGTGCCCGCGGATCTTGACCTGCTTGTCCGTGCGGCCCAGGTAGAGCAGGTTGCCGTCCGGGCGCCGGATGACCAGGTCGCCGGTCCGGTACATCCGCTCACCGGGCACCCACGGGCAGGCCACGAACCGCTCGGCGGACTGCCCCGGTTGCCCGAGGTAGCCCCGCGCGATGCCCACGCCCGACACGTAGAGCTCGCCCGCGACACCGTCCGGCACGTGCCGCAGCCACGGGTCCAGGACGTAGACGTCGGTGTTGTCGATCGCCACGCCGACCACCGGGTCGACGCAGTCGAACGTGCCGACGCCCAGCGTGTTGATCGTGTACTCCGTTGGCCCGTAAAGGTTGTAGCCGATCGTGCCAGGAGTGTCCGCGAGCTGCTGCCACAACGTCGGCGTGACGGCCTCACCGCCCAGCAGCACCAGCGCGGGCTTGTGCTCGGCCGCGAGCAGCCCTTCGGCCACCAGTTGCTGCGCGTAGGTCGGCGTCACGTTGATGACGTCGATCTCGTGCTGGAGGCAGTACTCGACCAGCCCGGTGGCGTCGCGGCGCAGTTCCTCGTCGCAGATGTGCACCTCGTGGCCGTCGGCGAGCCAGAGCAGCTCCTCCCACGACATGTCGAAGGCGAACGACACGGTGTGCGCGATCCGGAACGTCCGGTGCCCGTGCTCGGCCAGCACCGGCTCGAAGATCCTGCGCTGGTGGTTGACCAGCATGTTCGTCAGGCCGGCGTACTCGGTCACGACGCCCTTGGGCTTGCCGGTCGAACCCGAGGTGTAGATCGTGTAGGCCGCGTGCTTGAGCCTGTTCGAGTCCTCGGGCGCGAACGTGGTCACCGGTTCGGCGTCCGGCCACGGCTCGTCCAGCTCGAAGGTGTCGCCCTGGATCCGCGGTGCCACCGCGGCGGTCGTGATGATCAGCGACGGGTGCGCGTCCTCGATGATCGCGGCGATCCGCTCGTCCGGGTGGTCCAGCTCCAGCGGCACGTACGCGGCGCCGCAGCGCAGGATTCCGAACAGCGCGACGACCCAGTCCAGCGAGCGCGGCACCGCGATGGCGACCGACGTCTCGACGCCGATTCCCTTGCCCGCCAGCACTCCGGCCAGGTGACGGCTGCGGTCCCTGAGCTCCGCGAACGTCATCGTCTTGCCGTGCGCGACGAGAGCGGTCCTGTCAGGACTGCGATCGGCGGCCTGATCGAACAGGTCGACCACGGTCAGGTTGCCGAAGTCGTTGGCGGGGTTGAGTTCCGGCTCCGGCCCCGTGCCGCGGATCGTGCCCAGCGGGCCTTCGGCGGTGGCGAGGTCGGCGAGGATCCGCAGGTAGTCGTCGAACAGCCGCTCGGCCAGTTCCGGTGCGGTGACCTCCGGCCGGTACTCCAGCTTGACCGTGAGCTGCCGGCCCGGCGTCACCACCCAGGTGAACGGGTAGTGCGTCGAGTCCTCCGACTCGTGGTCGACGATCCCGTTGCGGGCGTTGAGCTCGTCGAACGTGCTGTCGTCCAGGAAGTTCTGCAGCACGAACAGGTTGTCGAACAGCTGGTCGTGCCCGCTCGCCCGCTGGATCTCGCCGAGCCCCACGTGCTCGTGCTCCATGGCGTCGACCCGCGAGGCCTGCACGGTCGCGAGGAACTGGGCGGCGGTGTCCTGGGGGCGTGCCGAGACTCGCATCGGCACGGTGTTGAGCAGCACGCCGACGATGTTCTCGGTGCCCTCCTCCTCGCGTCCGGAGACGGTGACGCCGAAGACCGCGTCGCCCCGGCCGGTCTCGCTGCCGAGCATCAGCCCGAGCGCGCCCGTGACGACCGAGTTGAGCGTGACGCCGTGCCTGGCGGCCGCCTCCCTGATCCGGCTGGAGTCCTCTTCGGACAGCGTGCGCACGATCTTCGTCGGCAGAGCGTCCGAAGTGGACCCGTCGCCGAGCAGCGTCGGACCGGGCAGCTCCGCCAGGTACTGAGCCCAGAACCGTTCGGCGGCCTGCTGGTCCTTGGCCGCCAGCGCCCGGCAGTAGCTCTCGAAGCTCGGCGTGGCGGGCGTGGAGTCGATCGGCTCACCGGTGAGGAGCGCCTGGTACGCGCCGAACAGGTCGCGCAGCACGATCTCGCGCGACCAGCCGTCCCACAGCAGCAGGTGGTAGCTGAACAGCAACGCGTCCCGGCCGTCCGGCAGCCGCAGCACGGTGAGCCGCACCAGCGGGGGCCGTTCGAGGTCGAAGCCCGTGCCGCGGTCCTCGATCCGCAGCGCGTCCACGGCGTCCTGGTTCAGCACGTCGACGGTGCGGACCTCGACCTCACCGCCGGACGTGAGCACCTGGACCGGCGTGCCGTCCTCGTCCGCGAAGCCCGCGCCGACGACCGGGTGCTTGGCGATGACGTGCGCCATGGCCTTGCCGAGCTTGCCGGCGTCGAGGCGGCGGTCGAACGTGAAGTAGCTCTGCGCCACGTAGTGCCCGGCCGCGCTCAGCGCGGCCTGGAAGTACAGGCCGCGCTGCAACGGCGACACCGGAGCGGTGCGGGTCGCGGTGACCGAGGTGTCCGCGATGCGTTCCAGCGCGAGCAGCCAGCGTGCCGCGATCTCGTCCGACACGTCCTCGCTGAGCGCGAACGTCGCCCGCAGACTGCCGGTGCCCGTGTCGACCCAGCAGTTGACCTCGACGGCGTACGGGCTCGGCTGCGAGCCCATGTCGAAGTGGAGCGCCTGCGACTCGCTGCCCCGGCCCAGGTAGTTGAACAGCACCTGCGGCCTCGGCAGCGCGGCCAGCACCGGCGCGGTCTGCGGGTTCAGGTACCGCAACTGGCCATACCCGACGTGCTGCTCCTCGTCAGGCTGGCGCCGCACGAGCTCGCGTGCGGCGTCGACGGGGTTGGTGTGCGGGCTGAGCTTCACGGGCGCGATGGAGGTGAACCAGCCGACCGTGCGCGTGTAGTCGTGGTGTTCCAGCACCGGTACGCGGCCGTGGCGCTCCAGTTCGAGCACCAGGTCCGTGGGCGTGCCCTGGATTTCGGTGAGTGCTGTGCGCAGCGCACCTGCCAGCAGTTCGGTCAGGCCGATGCCGAGCGCGGTCGGCGCGGTGTGCACGACGCGGTCGGTGATGTCGGCGGACAGGTTGACCGTGACCTCGCGCTGGTCGCCGATCTGCGGGGTGAGGGACGGGGTGTCGAGCACCTCGATCCACCGGCGCAGGTCGCCGCCGGTGTGCGCGCTCAGGGCCAGCGCGCTGGTGTAGGCGGCGAACGAGGTGGTCGCGGGTGCCAGGTCCTCGCCGCGCAGGGCCGCGGTGATGTCGTCGAGCAGGATCAGCCAGGAGACGGCGTCGACGGCGAGGTGGTGCACCACGACGACGAGCGTGCGCGTGCTCTCGAGCCAGCCGAACTGGATCGTGCGGCCGGCTTCGGGGTCGACCCAGACGGCCGTCTGGTTCACCGCGACCGCGAGATCGTCCCCGTCCACCGACATGAGGTCGACGTCTCGGTCGGGATCGATGACCAGCGACCAGACACCGTGCTCGACCCGCAGGCGCATCCGCAGTGCGGGGTGAGCGTCGATGACGGCCTTCGCCGCCCGCCCGATGTCCCGCAGCTCGAGGCCTTCGGGCACCTGCAGCCGCCGCACCTGGACGAAGCGCTTCAGGTCGCCGCCCAGCTCCCGCTGCCGCAACACGATCGGCGTCGGTACCACCGGTCCGTCCTGAGCCTCGAACACCACCGGTGCCGCCACCGGCGCGACCGCGAACTTCTCCGCCAGCGCCCGAGGAGTCTTGTGCAGGAACAGGTCACGCGGCGCGATCCGCAGACCCGAGGCACGAGCCCGGTTGACCACACCGATCGCGATGATGCTGTCCCCGCCGGCCACGAAGAAGTCCGTGTCGGCGTCCACCGCGGATCCGGGAAGCACGTCCGCGAAGATGCCGACCAGCGACTCCAACGCCGGCGAGCCCGCGACGACAGGAGTGTCCTCGGTGGAGCGAGCACGTTGTTCCAACGCCTTGCGGTCCAGCTTGCCGTTCACCGTCAACGGCAACGCGTCCAGCGCGATCACCCGCTGCGGCACCATGTGCACCGGCAGCTTCGCCCCGAGGAACACGGTGATGTCGGTGGCAGGCGTGCCCACCACGTGCGCGACGAGATGGTCGGCGGTGTCCGCCACCGTCACGGCGACGTCGACGACACCCGGTACCGAGCGGATCGCCGACTCGACCTCGCCCAGCTCGATCCGGAATCCCTTGAGCTGCACCTGGTCGTCGGCGCGGCCGACGAACTCCAGCTCACCGTCGAGATTGCGGCGCGCGAGGTCACCGCTGTTGTACATGCGCGAGCCATCAGCGGCAAAAGGGTCCGCCACGAACCGGCCGCAGGTCAGATCCGGCCGGTTGTGATAGCCCAGAGCGAGCTGCGAGCCCGCCACGTAGATCGCGCCGACCTGCCCGGGAGCGACCGGACGCAGCGAGGCGTCCAGCAGGTACGTGCGCAGGCCGGGGATCGGCCCGCCGATCGGGCTGACCTCGCGCCCTGAGGCGAAGTCCGAGGAGTCCAGCACCCGATGCGTCACGTGGACCGTGGTCTCGGTGATGCCGTACATGTTGACCAGCTCGGGCCGCGAGGTGCCGTAACGCTCGACCCAGCCGCGCATCCGCGACAGCTCCAGGGCCTCACCGCCGAAGATCACCCGGCGCAACGCGGGCAGCGGCTCGCTGAGCCGGTCCGCCTCGACGAACTGGTAGAACGCCGACGGTGTCTGGTTCAGCACGGTGACACCACGCTGGCGAACCAGCCTGTGGAAGTCGACGGGTGAGCGCGTCAGGCCGTGGTCGGGAACGAGCAGTTCGCCGCCGTGGACCAGGGCGCCCCACAGCTCCCAGACCGCGAAGTCGAACGAGTACGAGTGGAACTGCGTCCACACGTCGTCCGGCCCGAAGTTCATGTCCGGCTGGGTGTTCGCCAGCAGCGACACCACGCTGGCGTGCGACACGACGACACCCTTGGGCTTGCCCGTGGAGCCGGACGTGTAGATCACGTAGGCCGGGTTGCGCCAGTCGAACGACGGAAGCTGTGCCTCGCCGGCGACTTCCTCGCCGTACACCAGCACCCGCGCCGACACGCCGGCCTCGACCAACAGGCGCTCGAAGCGTTCGCGGTGCTCGGCCTCGACCAGCACGACCTGCGGTGCGGAATCGGCGAGGACGTGCTGAAGTCGCTCGTCGGGGTAGGCGAGGTCCAACGGCACGTAGGCGCCGCCTGCCGACACGATGCCGACCAGCGCGACGACCTGCTGCAACGACCGCCCGATCGCGACCGCGACCCGTTGGCGCGGACCAACCCCCGCGTTCACCAACGAGCGCGCGAGCCGGTTCTTGGCGTCGGCCAGCATCCCGTACGACAGGCCCTCGGCGCTGCCGTCGAGGTGGCACATCGTCACAGCCCGCGCGGACGGGTCGCGCAAAGCCGTGGCATCGAACAGCTCCGCCAACGTCACAGGCTCGACAGAGGCCGCGGCACGCGCGGACGAAAGCGCGACCGCAGGGATGTTCTCCTCGTGCAGCAACGAGTTCAGCGTGTCCGAGAACGCCTGCAAGATCGTGCGAGCGCCTTCCGCGCGCACCACCGTCGTGTCGTAGATGAGGTTGAACCGCAGCGCGCCGTCGAGAGAACGCTCGACCACCAGCGTCAACGGGTAGTGCGGCGCGCCCTCGTTCACGACCTCGGCGATCTTGAACGGACCTTCCAGCGTCGTCACGTCCGTGGCGACGTCGAAGACCACGAGCGTGTCGAACGCCGAACCGTGCGGAGCCTGCCGCCCGATCCGGGTCAGCGACACGTGCTGGTGCGGCAACACCGCCGTCTGATGCGAGCGCACCGAATCCAGCAACGAACGTGCGGAAGAACCGGACCAGCCGACGCGCACCGGAATCGTGTTGATGAACAGGCCGACCATCTCGTCGATGCCCGGCACGTCGGCGTCACGACCGGACACCGTCGACCCGAACACGACGTCCTGGCTGCCCAGGATGCCGCCCAGCGTCACGCCCCACGCGCTGTGCACGGCGACGCTCAGCGACACACCGGCCGCACGCGTCGCGGCGTCCAGGTCCGGAGCCGCGTCGATCACCACGTCCTCGAACAGCTCAGACGGCGTGTGCCCCTCCGCCACGAACGAAGGCGCCGCGAGCCCGGCGAGCTCGGAGGACCAGACCCGGTCGCTCTCCGAGGCATCGGCGTTCACCAGCCAGCGCACGTAGTCGGCGTAACTGCCGCTCGGGTGCACCGAACCCGGCGTGGAGTACTCGGCCAGCAGCGCGCGCAGCATCGGCGGGACCGACCAGCCGTCCGCGATGATGTGGTGCACGGTCTGCACCAGCACGAACCGTTGCGGGGCCACCCGGATCAGCGTGAAGCGCATCAGCGGGCCGCGCGCGAGGTCGAAGCCGGCGACGCGGTCCCGTTCGGCGTACTCCTGGATCTCCTCGTCGGTCATGCCCTGACCGTCCACGGTGGAGAACTCCGGCCGGACACCGGACTCCAGCACCGACACGACCCGGCCGTCGTCGAGACCGACGAACCGGGCGGCGAGGTTCGGGAACAGCTCCAGCACACGGGCAGCGGCCGCTTCGAGCTTGCGGGCGTCCACGGGGCCGGTCAGCGTCAGCAGCTGCTGCTCGACGTACCGGTGGGCCGACTCGTCGTCGAACACCGAGTGGAAGTAGAGGCCTTCCTGCAGCGGAGTCAACGGCAGGATGTCGCGCAGCACCGCGGAATCCAGTGAGTCCACATCGGACTGGGCGAGCGGCAGCAGGTCGAAGTCGCTGGGAGAGTGGCCGCCCTGCGTCAACGCGGCGAGCCCCTCCAGCGCGGCCACGAAGTACGACCCGATCCGTGCGGTGTCCTCGTCGCTGAACACCCCGGACGGCCACGAGATCACCGTGACCAGTTCCAGCTCACCGTCCGCGCCGGGCTCGGCCGAGGCGTTGAACTCCAGCGCCCGCGGCAGTCGCATCGCCGGGTCGCGCTTCTCGCCGAGCTGACCGGCGTTCTCGGCGAGTTGCCAGTCGCCGGACGTGCCACCGGAGAACCGGCCGAGGTAGTTGAACAGCACCTGCGGCCGGGACGCGTCGAACTCCGCACGCCCCAGGTACTTCAACGCGCCGTAGGAGACACCGTTGCTCGGCACCCGAGCGAGGTCTTCCTTGACCCGCTTCAAAGCCGCACCGAGATCATCGGCGGAACCAGGATCCACCGTCACCGGGAACAGCGTCGTGAACCAGCCGACCGTCCGCGACAGATCGGGGTCGAGCGGCACGAACCGGCCCTCGCGGCCGTGGCCTTCGAGCTCGACGTGCGCGAACGTCTGCTCCTGCCCGTTGTCCCGCCGCCACCGGGCCAGCGCGACGGCGAGACCGGTCAGCAGCACGTCGTTGACCTTGGCGTGGAACAACGCCGGCACGTCGCCCAGCAACGCGGCGGTGACGGCGGAACCCACCGTGACCGTGCGAACCTGTTCGCCCGCGACGACATCGGCCTCGGTCAGCTCACGCCGCCCGAGCAACTGATCCACCCCCGGCAGCGGACGCTCGTAGTACGAACGATCTCCCTCGAACCCGGCCTTCTCCAGCAACTGGGTCCAGCGCCGGAACGACGTGCCGACCGGTCGCAGCTCGACCGGCACCCCGGAAGAAATCTGCTGCCAGGCCACGGCGAGATCGTCGAACAGGATCCGCCACGAGACACCGTCGATCACCACGTGGTGGATCACGATCACGAGCTGCCGGGCCTCAGGCCGCCACACCGCGCGCAGCATGACGCCCGCGTCCGGGTTCAGTCCCTCGGTCGCCGCCGCGACGCACTCCTCCAGCGGCGCATCACTCCGCTCCCACGACGCGGTGCCGTCCGCGGGGATGTCGAACGACCACCGCTCGCCCCGAACGAGCTTGGCCCGCAACATGTCGTGCCGCGCGACGACCGCGTCGAGGATCTGGGTCAGCGCGCCGGCGGTCAGGGAAGCCGGAGTGTTGAGCACGACCGACTGCACGAACCCGTCGATCGCGTCAGTCGTTTCCCCGAGCCACTGCACGATCGGCAGGCCGGCGACCGGACCGGTGGGAACGTCGTCGTGGTCGACCGCCGAAGCGCCGTCCCGCGACGCGACCGCGGCCAGAGCGCGCGGCGTGCGGTTCACGAAGATCTGGGTGGCGGTGACGAACACGCCCTCCGCCCGCAACGCGGACAGCAGCGAGATCGCCAGGATGCTGTCGCCGCCCAGTTCGAAGAAGTCCTGGTCGGCGCCGACCTGCTCGACCCGCAGCACCGACGCGACGGCGGCGCAGATCACGGCCTCGTCGTCGGTGGCCGCGGCCGTCACCGGCCCGGTCTCCACCACGGGCTCCGGCAGGGCGCGGCGGTCGAGCTTTCCGTTGGCGGTCAACGGGAACTCGCTCATCACCACGATGTGCGCGGGAACCATGTACTCGACGAGGTTCTCGACCGCCCACTGCTTCACGGCATCCGAGGTCAGGTCCGAGTCGGACGGCACGACGTACCCGACGAGGTAGTTGCCGCCCGCGGAGTTCTTCCTGACCACGACACAGGTGTGGCGCACCTGCGGGTGCTCGGCCAGCGCGACCTCGACGTCCTCCAGCTCCAGCCGCATGCCGCGGATCTTGACCTGGTTGTCGACGCGGCCGAGGAAGTCGAGCGATCCGTCCGGAGCGAACCGCGCCAGGTCACCGGTCCGGTAGAGCCGCGAGCCGTCAGTGGCGAACGGGTTCGCCACGAACCGCGACGCCGTCAGGCCCGGCGCGTTCACATACCCGCGCCCCAGCAGGAAACCGCCGATGTACAACTCGCCGCCGACGCCGACCGGGCACGGCCGCAGCTCGTCGTCCAGCACGTACAGGTCGGTGTTCGGATTCGCCCTGCCGATCGACGTCGACAGCCGCTCGGCCTCGCCGCGGTAGATCACGTGCGAGACGCCGATCGTCGCCTCGGCCGGGCCGTACCCGTGGTACATCGGGATGTCGAGCTGAGTGCGGAACCGGTCGTACAGCTCGGGCGTGAGCACCTCGCCGCCGCACCACACGTGCCGCAGACTGGCCAGCTCGCCGTCGCCCGCGATGTTCAGCAGCACGTCCAGCATCGAGGACACCAGGTACACGAACGTCACGCGGTGCCGGTCGATGGTCGCCAACAGGTGGTGCGGGTCGCGTTCGCCGCCGGACCGCACGACGACGGTCCGACCGCCGCACACCAGCGGCAGGAAGATCTCGTTGATGGAGATGTCGAACGACAGCGGCGCCTTGAACAGCGACGCGTCGGAGTGTCCGAAGTGGAGGATCTGGTCGACCTGCCACAGCAGGCGTTCGCTGATCGCCTCGTGCCGGATCATCGCGCCCTTGGGGCGGCCGGTCGAGCCGGACGTGAACATCACGTACGCGAGCTGTGCGCCGCGGATCGTGACATCGGTGGGATCGCCGGAGTGGTCCGAGAAACCCCAGGCGGAGAGGTCGACCTCGACGGCCGCGGGCTCATCTTCCTGGCCGTTGCCCAGGAGCAGGACGACCTGCGCGTCGGTGATCACGGACTCGCGCCGCGACGCCGGCCACTGCGGGTCGAGCGGCACGAACGCGGCCCCGGCCTGCAGCACGGCGAGCAGGCTGATCACCATCTCGGCCGAGCGCGGAAGCGAGATGCCGACGACCTGTTCGGCGCTGAGGCCGCGTTCGATCAGGTGGTGGGCGAGCTGGTTGGACCGGATCAGCGCCTCGCCGTAGGTGAACGCGCGGTCACCGTCGTTGATCGCGACCGCGTCCGGGCGCTGCCGGGCCTGCTCGCGGAACAGTTCCACGATGCTCGGCCGGTCACGCGGGAACTCGTTGTCGTTCCAGCGGGCCAGGTCCGCGAGTCGTTCCTCGACGGTCTGGGAGGTCAGCGTGCCGATGGTGCGGTTGGGGAACTCGGCCAGGTCGTCCAGCGCGCGCTGGGCCTCGGCCAGATCGACGCCGTCCGGAACGGGAACGGCCCAGCCGTCCGGCCGTTCGGCGACGTCCCAGGCCTGGCCCTTGTCGGCCCACACGAGCAGGTCGCTGAACAGCGTCGCGGGCGTGAGCTCGAACCCGTCGACCGAAAAACCGGGGTTCGCCCAGTGGTTCAGTGCGACGGCACTCGCGACGGCGATGGTCCGCTGCGGGTACTCACCGGCACGGCGCCGAACGGAGGCGATCCGGGCGGTCGAAAGAAGTACGTCACGGTCGGCCATCTGTTCCATCGACGACTCAGCCATCCCTTCACATCGGTGAAGGAAGCCTAACCTAAGTAGTTGTCGTTCCGAATCGCCAAGCGGCCCAAAGAGCTGCGTAACGCCCATCACGCGCCACGAGTTCTTCGTGGGTGCCGTGTTCCAGCACGCGACCCGCGTCGAGCACGGCGATCCGGTCCGCGGCGATGGCCTGGGTCAGGCGGTGCGCGACCAGAAGCGTGGTGCGGCCCCGGCAGGCCGCGAGCGCGGCTCGTTCCAGCGCGGCGGCACCCTGACTGCCCGCCTCGGCCGTCGACTCGTCCAGCACGACGACGGGGGAGCGGCCGAGCACCAGCCGGGCCAGCGCGATCTGGGCGATCTTGGTCACGTCGAGGCGTTCGCCACCCTCGCCGACATCGGTCTGCAGGCCTTGGGGCAACGTCTCGACCCACGTGTCCGCGCCGACGGTCCGCAACGCGTCCATCAGCTCGTCGTCGGTCGCGTCCGGTGCCGCCAGCCGCAGATCCTCCGCGAGAGGACCGGCGAAGACGTGGGCTTCCTGGGTCAGGATGCTGACCAGCGCGCGGGCGCCCGCCTCGTCCAGATCGACGAGATCGGACGAGCCGATGTGCACGGATCCGGCCAGCGGAGTGCCGGTGCCGGCGACCAACGCCGCCAGCGTCGTCTTGCCCGCCCCGGTCGCCCCCACCAGCGCCAGCGACGTGCCGGCGGGGATCTCCAGATCGATGTCCTGGAGCACGTCGTGCTCGGAATCGGGATAGCGGAAGGAAAGCCCGCGCACCGACACCGGAAGTGGTTGTGCGTCAGGGGCGACCGCCACCGCGCTGCGCACGAGTTCGTCGCCGTCGGATTCCGTCGTCACGCCGACCAGCCGCGTCAGCCCGGCACCGGACTTCTGCGCCTCGTCGAAGAACGCCATGATCAGGCCGAGCGGCACGAACAACTTGTGGAACAGCAGTGCGGCAACGGAGACCTGGCCCAGCGAGGACTGCCCGTTGGTCACCAGGAAGTAGCCGACGACGATGATCAGCCCGAGCCCGATGAACTCGGCGCGGTTCTCCCTGCCGATGAACCGGCCGAAGAACCGGAAGACGTCGATGCCGATGTCGCGCACCCGCCACGACTCCGCGGTCACCTTGTCCCGGAACACGTTCTCCAGGCGGTAGGCGCGCACGGTGGCGATGCCGTCGAGGCCGCTGATCAACGCCTGCGCGCGATCGGCCTGAGCCTCGGAACGGGCGCGGTAGAGAGGCTGGGAACGCGGCAGGTACCAGCGCAACGCCAGCCAGTAGGCGGGCAGCGCGCAGGCTCCGGCGAGACCGAGCCGCCAGTCGAGCCCGAACATGCCCGCGGTCGCGATCACGACCAGCACGACCGCCGAGAAGATCGTCGGAATGGCCGTGCGGAAACCCTTGGAGATCACCGCGACGTCGTCACCGACGCGCGAGAGCACGTCACCGCGGCCGACTTCCTCGATGCGCGCGCTCGGCATCCCGAGCACCGCGCGCACCGCGCCTTCCCGCAGGCGCGCCAGCATTTCCGCGCCCACCCGGCCGACGAGGTAGGTCGAGACCGCGGTCATGACCGCGCCGGCCAGCGCCGAGACGACGGTCGCGATGCCGATGGTCCAGAGGATCGACGCGTCGCGGCCCTGCACGACGCCGTCGACCACGGTGCCCAGCAGGAACACCGGGATGATCTGCAGCACCGCCCCGGCCACCGTCGCCAGGACGGTGGCGATCGGCAGGCCGGGGGCGGAGCGGCAGTGGTCGAGCACCCAGCGAGAGGCCTCCCGCCCGGACGCCGTGCGCAGGATCTTCGCCGGCGGGGCGGAGACGCTCGTGGTCACGAGGGGAGGCCTTTCGCTGGAACCTGGTGCGTCAGAACGAGAATCAGCCGGCCGACTTGGCGGCCTCGACCAGCTCGTCCACCGCGTAAGGCATGGACGCGAGGGTCGCCTGGGAGATCGCGGCACCGATGGCCGGGCCCTCGCTGTCGAGCAGCCAGTGGACCTTGCCCGCCTTGACCGCCGGCAGGTTGTTGAAGAGCTCGAAGCCCTTGAGCGACTTCTGGTCCGCCTCGTCCGCGATCACGAAGATGCGGTCGACGTTCATCACGTCGATGCGCTCGGGGGACAGCGTCACGAAGAACTTGCCGGCCGCGAGCTCGTCGATCTTCGTGTTGCCCTTGAAGCCGATGCCCGTGATCACCTGGCCGCGCACGTCGGTCGTGCTGAACGGCGCGACGGAGTCCTTGTACCAGGACGTGACGACCGCGGTCTCGTTCGCCCAGGCCGGGTTCGCCTTCTTGGCCTCGGCGAGCTTGTCGTCGATCGCCTTGATGGCCTTGGCGCCCTCGTCACCCTTGCCGACCGCCTTGGCGACCTGGAGCGCGTTGTCCTGCCACTTGGCGCTGAACGGCTCCTTCTCCTCCTTGGTCCTGCCGACCGTCGGAGCGATCTTGCTGAGCTTGTCGTACCAGGCCTGGTCGGCCTCGGAGTAGACCGCGACGATCAGGTCGGGACGCAGCTGCGCGATCTTCTCGTAGTTCGGCTCGGTGTCACCGTTCTTCATGATGACCTCGGGCGTGGTCGAACCCCACTTGTCCTTCACCCAGGCCCACTGGGTGTTGATGTCCGGGGTCTTGCCCTCGGGGTTGGGGTACTGGTCGACCATGCCGACCGGGACGACGCCGAGCGCGAGCAGAGTCTGGTCGTCGGTGTAGCCGAGGGAGACGACGCGCTTGGGCGCTTCCTTGATCTCCGTCGTGCCGAAGAAGTGCTCGACCTTGGTCGGGAACGTGCCACCGGAGGCGTTGTTCCCCGCAGGGGTCGTTTCAGGCGTGGAAGAACCGCACCCGGCGAGGACGCTGGCACCGACCAGTGCGGCTGCTGCCACAGCGGTCAGTCGCTTCCAGGTCATGGTCGTTCTCTGGCCCATTCGGCACCTCGTTCTTCGCTGCCCACGCGGCGGGGGAAATTAGGACAGCCGAACCTTATCACCCGGTTAGGGCAGGCTAACTTCGGTTTGGTCACTCTTCGATACCACGTGGGTCCGGCCGATCGGGACGATCAGCGGACGCTCGCTCACGGGGTCGTCGATGACCTTCGCCTGCAGGCCGAACGTGTCCAGCAACAGGTCGCTGGTGATCACGTCGCTGGGATGTCCCTGCGCGACGATGGATCCGGACTTCATCACGATCAGGTTGTCGCTGTAGCGGACGGCCAGGTTCAGGTCGTGCAGGACCATGACGATCGTGCAGCCGCCCTCGTGCAGGTCGTCGACGAGGTCGATCACGTCGATCGCGTGCGCGAGGTCCAGGTAGGTCGTCGGCTCGTCCAGCAGCAGCAGGTCCGTGCCCTGGGCGAGCGTCATGGAGATCCACACCCGCTGCCGCTGCCCACCGGACAGCGAGTCGACCGGGCGGTGGGCCAGATCTGCCACACCGGTCATGTGCAACGCCTTGGCGACGACATCGGCGTCGTCGCTCGACCACTGGCGCACCCAGCTCTGGTGCGGGTGCCGGCCGCGGGCCACCAGGTCGGCGACCGTCAGTCCCTCCGGCGCGATCGGGGTCTGCGGGAGCAGGCCCATCCGCTTCGCGACGTCCTTGGTCTTCAGTCGCGCGATGTCCCCGCCGTCGAGCAGCACCTTGCCCTGGCGCGGTTTGAGCAGCCGGGACAGCGTCCGCAGCAACGTCGACTTGCCGCAGCCGTTGGGGCCGATGACCGTCGTGATCACCCCGGCGGGGATGGCGACGTCCAGGTTGTCGAGCACGACCCGGTCGGCGTACCCGACCGTGACGCCCTCGGCGCCCAGTCGGGCGGCATCGTTGCGCAGCGCGGTCATAGGTCAACCTTACTTAACGGAGGCTTACCTCAGGCCGCGCGCTTCACGTTCGCGCGCACCAGCAGGTAGACGAGGAACGGTCCGCCGATGATCGCCGTGACGACGCCCACCGGCAGGTCGTTGGGCAGCACGCTGCGTGCCAGCAGGTCCGAGCCGATCAGCAGCAGCGCGCCGAACAGACCGGACGCCAGCAGCGGCGGCACTGGGGAGCGCAGCAGTCGCATGGTGATCTGCGGCGCGACCAGCGCGACGAACGGCACCGGGCCCGCGGCCGACACCGCGACGCCCGCGAGCAGCACCGCGCACAACAGCAGGACGGCGCGCACGGCCGAGTACCGGACGCCGAGTCCGGCCGCGACGTCGTCGCCGAAGTGCATCGGCTGGAGCTGGAAGGCGACCACCATCACGACGACGACCAGCGCGATCGTGACCCAGAGCGTCGTCCAGACCTCGGTCCACGTCCGCGAGTCGAGCGACCCGACGAGCCAGCGTTGCGCGCGGGCGACGTCGCGGATGTCGGCCAGCACCAGCAGCCACGTCGTGAGCGCCTGCATGACCGCGCTGACCGAGACGCCGATGAGGATCAACCGGAACCCGTCGATGCCCTTCTTCCACGCCATGAAGTAGACGAGCAGGCCCGTCAGCAGCCCGCCGGTCAGCGCCGCCGCCGGCAGCCCCATCGCGCCGCCGATCGCCGTGCCGCCACCGGCCGTCACGACGAAGACCGCGGTCGCACTGGCGCCGCCGGTGATGCCGAGCACGTCCGGGCTGGCCAGTGCGTTGCGGGCGATCGACTGCGTGAGCGCGCCGGAGATCCCGAGCGCGACGCCGGCGATGAGACCGACCAGGGCGCGCGGCATCCGCAGGTCCATGATCACGAACTCGTCGACCCGCTCGCCCTGCCCGAACAGCGTCCTGATCACGGCGGGTAGCTCGATCGTGAAGTCGCCGATCGAGATCGACACGCAGAAGATCAGGAACGTCAGCGCCGCCAGCACGACCGTGACGAGCACGGCCCACGGCCGCCAGACCCAGGACCAGCCGCCGACGCGGAGGCCGCGGTGCATTTCGGGTGCCTTGATCATGCCTGCCTGAACTTCCCGAGCCAGACCAGCACCGCGAAGAACGGGGCGCCGAGGAGGGCGATGACGATGCCGGCCTGCAGTTCGGCCGGCCGCACGACGAGCCGTCCCGCGATGTCGCCGACCAGCAGCACGGCCGCGCCGAGCAACCCCGCGTACGGCACGAGCCAGCGGTAGTCCGGTCCGGTGAGCCACCGCGCGATGTGCGCGACCATCAGGCCGAGGAACGCGATCGGCCCGCACGCCGCCGTCGCCGCACCCGCGAGCAGCGTGACGGCGACGACGCCGACGGTGCGTCCCGCCGCGATGTTCACGCCGAGGCCGCGCGCGACGTCGTCACCGAGGTTGAGCAGGTTGAGCACCGGCAGGTTGATCAGCGCCAGGACGAGTCCGACGCCGACGAAGATCGCCGCGACCACGATCACGTTCCACCCGACGCCCTGCACCGAGCCCGCGTTCCAGAACCGCAACACGTCGAGCGTCTGCTTGTCGCCCAACGCCACCGCGGTCGTCATCGCGGCCAGGAACACCGTGACGCCCTGGCCCGCCAACGCGAGCGTGAGCGGGTTGCCGGAGCCGCGGCCGAGGCTCGACAGCCCGAACACCACCACGCCCGCCACCGCGGCGCCGAGGAACGCGAACCACATGTACTGGACCGGGTTCTGCAGGCCGAACAGGTAGACCGAGAGCACCACGGCGAACGACGCCCCGGAGTTGACGCCGAGCAGACCGGTGTCCGCGATGGGGTTGCGGGTGTGCCCCTGGATCAACGCGCCCGCGACGCCGAGCGCGAGGCCCGCCACGAGCGCCAGCACCGTCCGCGGTATGCGCAGCGTCTGCACGATCAGCGTGATCTCGGTGAGCCGCTGGTCGCCGCCGGCGTCGCCGAACAGCCCCTGCCACACCTCGGCCGGGCTGAGCGACCGCGCGCCGATCACCAGTGACAGCACCGACGCCACGGCCAGCAACACCAGCAGACCCACCAGCCCGAGACGCCGCCGCCGGTGCGGGCTCTCCAGCGCCGGCGCGGGTTCGAGCCCGCGTTGCTCCACGACCATGCTCACGACGGGTTACGTTAGCTCCCGCCCGTCGCATTGACCTAGGGCACCCTTACCTAACCCCTGGTCTCGATGGCCCTCACGGTCTTCTCAAGAGCCCCGCCGAGCACCTTCTTGCCGAGCAACCCGAGCGAGAGCCCGAGCAGCTTCCCCTTGAAGTTCTTGCCCTCGCGCACCACGTGGGCGTGCACGAGCGTCGTTCCGTCGGCCTGCTTGGTGAACGTGTAGTTGTGGCCGGACCGTCCGCCCCACACGTTGGAGTCGACGGTGGTCAGCACGACTCGGCTGACGTCGGACCAGTCGTAGTGCAGGCGTTCCCAGATGCCGCCGGACCCCTCGGTGACGTCGGCGAACGTGTCGCCCCGGTCGTGCACCCGCAGGTCGGCGTCGGCGCTGTTGGGGAACAGGTCCGCGCGGCCGGGGCCGAAGTCGGTGAGCCCGGCGACGAACTGCTCGGGCGTCGCGGTGGTCTGCTGGGTCAGGGTGATGGTGGGCATGTCGTCCGCTCCTCGTGATGCTGTGTGCAGGAGTCAGACTTCCCCGGCCAGGGGGTTGTTCGCGCCCGTGAGTGTCCCTGGTCCCCGTAGGCGGGAACCCCGGCCGCGGTGCCCGCACAGCACCGCGGCCGAGGCTGTCAGGTGGTGCAGGCCGCCTGGTTGAGCGTGACGGCCGAGGGAGCGCTTGCCGTGCCGTTGGCGGTGAAACCGAGCGATACCGCCGCTCCCGCACCCAGAGACGGGCTGTGCGACGGCCCGGTCACGGTGACCGTGGCACCGGTCTGGCTGAAGGTGCCGTTCCAGCCGTTGGAGATGGTGACGCCGCTGGGCAGCGTGAACGCGACGGTCCACGGATTGGCGGCGCTCGTCCCCGTGTTGGTGACGGTCAGCGCGCCCTGGAAGCCGCCCTGCCACGAGTTGTCCAGCTTCCAGGCCGACTTGCAGCCGCCCGTGCCACCACCGGAGGTGGTCGTGGTCGTCGTCGGGCCGGGACCTCCACCCGCGGGCGGGATGAGGTAGGGCTGGAGGATGTTCTGCTTCGCCTGGTTCACCGTGGTCCAGTCGTCACCGACGATGCCGCCGGTGTCACCGGAGTTGGGGTTCCACGACCAGTAGGTGAACGAGATGCCGTTGACGCCGGTCCCGGTGTAGGCCATCAGGTTCTCCAGCCACACCTTGTCGACCGGGTTGGCCAGCGTGGTGCCGAACTCGCCCATCATGAGCGGCGCGATGTTCTGCTTGTACAGGTAGCCCCAGTACTTGTCCCAGATCGCAGGCATGTTCGCCGGGTAGTTCGGAGCGCTGAACCACGGCTGGTTGTAGACCGACGTGGCGTACTCGTGCGGGGAGTACACCAACCGGCCGGGCACGGACAGGCGCACCGGGAACTCGCCCGCCTTCGACAGGTTCCCACCCCACCAGCCGCAGTCCTCGTCGTTGGACGGGTCGCCGTCCCAGACGTTCGACAGTCCGCCGCTCGGGCAGCTCACGCCCTCGACGAAGATCAGCCAGTTCGGCTGCACACCCAGGATCGCGTTGCCCGCGCGTTCGGCGGCCAGCCGCCAGTCGCGGGCGGTGTCGCCGCAGCCCCAGCACGAACCGGTCGCGGCCGGGTTGGTGCCCTCGGCGTGCGGCTCGTTGTGCAGGTCGGCGCCGATGACCGTGGTGTTGCCCGCGTAGCGCTGGGCGAGCATCTTCCAGTCGTTGATCCAGGTGCTCTCCGGGACGCCCGCCGTGTACCAGAGGGCGCTCTGGCCGGCGCTGGTCGGCCGGTGCCGGTCGAGGATGACGCGCATCCCCTTCTGGCCCACGTGGTCGATGACCTTGTCGAGGATCTGCAACGGTGACAGTCCCACCAGGTCGGGGTTGGTGTAGTCGTTGATGCCGGTGGCCCTGGCATCGGGTTTCAGCGCGTCGTTGGAGAACGGGATGCGAAGGGTGTTGTAGCCCAGCTGCGCCATGTGGTCGAGCTGCTGTCGCCACGTGACGCTGGCCCAGAGGCCGTGGAAGGTCTTGTTGTCGGTCTCCATCCCGAACCAGTTGATGCCGGTCAGCCGGACCGTCGCGCCGGTGCTGTCCAGGATCCTGCTCCCGCTGGTGTGCAGGTACCCGGTGCCCGTGCCGCCCGCCGCCACTGCCGTGACCTGGCCGGTCGTGCCGATGGCGACCATCGCGCTCGCGGCTGTCACAGCCGCGAGCAGCGCGCCCAGAACCTTGTTCCGCCGCTTCATCCGCTCTCCTTTGAGCACAAGAGGTTCATGCCGCCGTGCGGCAGAGCGTTCCGTTCAGCCTGAACGCCGCCGGCGGGATGTTCGGCCCGGTGTAGTTGCCGACGTACCCGACGCCGACGGTCGCGTTCGGTTCGATGCGGGTGGATCCCGTGACGGTGACCGCGTTCCCGGTCTGGGTCCACGTCGCGTTCCAGCCCGACCCCACCTGCTGGCGCCCGGTGGGCCAGTCGAACGTCAGCGTCCAGTCGGAGATCGGGTGGGTGCCGGTGTTGGTGATGTCGATGCCGCCGACGTAGCCGCTGCTCCAGTCGGACACCGTGGACAGTCGCACCGCGCAGGTGCTCTGGGCGGGGCTGCCGGTGGTGACGGTGAGCGGGGGAGAGGCCCAGGACACGGCACCCGCGGCGGTGCGCGCCAGCACGTTGACCGTGTACCTGGTGCCGGGGTTGAGGTTGCCGACGGTGAACGAGGTGCCGGACGTCTCGCCCCACTGCTCCCCGGTCGTGCCGAGCTGACGGTGGACCTCGTACTTCACGGCGCCGGGAACCGGAGGCCAGGTGATCGTCGCGGTCCGGTCGGTGACCTCGGCCGAGGCCGGTCGTCCCGGTGCGGCGGGAAGCCGGGCCGGAGCGGACGGGTGCAGGACGAGCGTCGTGAGCGAGAACGGCGGCAGCGTCCGGCTGAGCACGTCGCCGTCGGTCGAGGTCGAGATTTCGGTGGCACCGTTGGTGAACGTGTGGACCGTCGGCGAGGCGGTGGACGGCGCATAACCGGCGTAGTCGATGGCGACCGTGCGTGCGTTGTCCGGGTCGGAGTTGAGCAACAACACCGCGAGATCGCCGTTCGGCCGGCGTGCCGCGTGCGCCCGGACCGACGGGTCACCGGAACCCGCCCGGACGAGCTGATCACCGGGGCGGGCGAACAGGCTCAGCATCTTGAGCGCGTGGTACGGCGCGAACGGGGTGTTCAGCGGTGGCTCGCACGCGCCGTCCTCCAGGCAGGTTCCGCTGGAGAGCAGGCCGAAGTCGTCGTAGTCGGGCTGACCGGCCACGGTGGACGCTCTGCCGGGACCGTTGTGGGTGTTCCACCAGTCGACGGTGAACACGCCGTTCTCCAGCAACGAGGTGTAGGCCTCGGCCGCGAACAGCGCGCCCGGCTGGGTGTTCCGGCCGTACGTGGTGTTCAGCTCGGTCATGGCGATCCCGATGCGCTCCGCGTCCGGCCCGGCGTAGCGGGCGATCTGCTGACGCAGCAGGTACGTCATGTCGGCGACCTGGTCCGCGCTCGCCATCGTCTCCGCCGCCGTCGACCCGCTGGGGTACCAGTGCACGACGACGAAGTCCACGTGCGGGCCCGCGATCGAGAGCACCGTCTGGTTCCAGTTCGCGGCGTCACCGGCGGCGACGATCGCGTCCGGCCAGTTCGCCGGTGTGGTGAGCACGGCGCCGATCTTGATCGTCGGGTCGACCGCCTTCATCGCCTGTGCGTAGGCCACGGTTTCCCTGGCGTAGCCGGCGGGACTCTTGTCGGGATGGTCGTCCGCCTCCCACGCGGAGCCGTAGTGGCCGTTGCCGTAGAGCTCGTTGCCGATCTCCCAGTACTTCGCGCCGTACCCCTTGGTGATGTTGGCGTAGCGCACCCAGTCGGCAGCCTCCTGCGGCGTGCCGGTGCCGTAGTTCGCGATGATGATCGGCTGCGCCTGAGCCCGGCGCACACCGGACATGAACGTGTCGAAGTCCGTGTTCGGTGCCACGTACCCGCCGGGGGCCGTGTGGTCCTTCCAGTGGTAGATGTCGCCGTACGAACCGCCCGGGTAGCGCATCATCCGCACGCCCGCGTCCCCGAGCAGGTCGGCCACCGCGTTCGTGCCGAGCTGGCTGTCCCAGATCGCGTGGTTCACGCCGAGAGCGGTGTCCGGCACGGTGGCCAGCCCCGCCCTCGCGTTGACCACGACCGTGGCGTCGGGAGCACTGGACGCCGTGGTCGCCACGGCCGGTAGTCCGGCCGCGACGAGCGCGGCCACCAGGAGAAGCCGGCGCCTTGCCATGCGCATCACGTCCTCGTCGACGGATCTGGGAGCGCTCCCAGACTCCTGTTCTGGTCGTCGAGGGTCAAGACTGCGTTCGGAGTCTTCGTGCGGGCCGTGGCCGTCCACATTCGACAGTCGAATCGAGTCGAACGCTTTGGGGGAGTGTGGAAACCTCAGGACGCGATGTCAGGTTGGTTGACCGAGGTCCGACGGTGTCTCCGGGGCGGGGTGGCCGCGTCTGTCACTCAATGCACCGTTGCGATCTCGGAGGGTGACGGATAAGGTGAAATTGGGAGCGCTCCCAGATCGATCGCTGTTGCTCGATCATCGGAGAATGGAGGCTCAACCATGCGTCTGCACACTACCTCCGGTTCCGTCGCCAGACGTAGAGGCATCATCGCCGTGATCGTCGGCATGCTGGCCTGCACCGTCCTCTGGGCCCCGCCGGCTTCGGCGCACGGCACCATCGTCGGCCCCGCGACCCGCGCCTACCAGTGCTGGAAGACCTGGGGCAGCCAGCACACGAATCCCGCTATGCAGCAACAGGATCCCATGTGCTGGCAGGCCTTCCAGGCCAACGCCGACACCATGTGGAACTGGATGAGCGCGCTGCGGGACGGGCTCGGCGGAAACTACCAGGGGGCGACCCCGGACGGGCAGCTCTGCAGCAACGCCCTCTCCCGCAACAACTCCCTGAACACACCTGGCCAGTGGAAGACCACCAACGTCGGCAGCACCTTCTCGATGCACCTGTACGACCAGGCCACTCATGGTGCCGACTACTTCAGGGTCTACGTGAGCAAGAACGGGTACGACCCCACCACTCAGAGACTCGGGTGGGGCAACCTGGACTTCATCACGCAGACCGGCAGGTACGCCCCTGCCAAGGACATCACGTTCAACGTCCAGACCTCCGGCGCCTACCGCGGACACCACATCGTGTTCACGATCTGGCAGGCGTCGCACCTGGACCAGGCCTACATGTGGTGCAGTGACGTGAACTTCGGTTAGAAGATCCGTCCGATGTGGTGCGTGCCCCCGGTGCTTTCCGCGGGCACGCACCCACGTCGTCAGTTGGCGTTCAGGCTTGGAGTTGCTCGCGCAGGCGTCCGGCCTCCTCCTCGCGGCCCTGCTGTTCGAGCAGGCCCAGCGCCCGTTGCCAGACCTCGGCGGCCTGGTCGGACTGTCCGAGCGCGAGGTGGGTGTGGCCGAGGTTCATCAACGTGTTGGCGGTGCCGTAGTCGTCGTCCGCCGTCCGGTACAGCTCGATCGCTCGCTCGTAGTGGGTGATCGCCGCCGCGTGGTTACCGCTCTGGTGCTCGACGCGGGCCAGGGTGTCGACGGCGGTCGCCTCACCGTGCCGGTCGCCCAGTTCGTGCAACAGTTCGAGGGCTTTGGCGGCGGACAGGCGGCCCTGCGCGGTGTCGCCGACCTCCGCCGCGCAGTGCCCGATGTTGTTGTGCGCCATGGCGATCAGCATCTTGTTGCCGGACTTCTCGTAGTGCGGGAGGGCGGCCTTGGCGTGCTCGAAGGCGCGTCCGTAGTCCGACCTGCTGGCCCACAGCCATGCGACCGTGCCGTGCGCGTCGGCGAGCGGCAGTGCCTCACCGACCTGTTCGGCGAGGGTGAGCGCTTCGCTCAGGTGGTGCTGGGCCTCGTCGTAGCGCTGGACCTGGCCGAGGCTGCCGCCCATGATCCGGTGCGCGACGGCCCGGTCCGCCGGGTCCTTCGCCGCGTCGATGGCCGTCTGCCACATGGCCAGTTCGTCGTCGAGGTGGCCGCGTTGCTGGTGGTACGCGTGCGAGACCCTCGCCAGCAGCACGACCTTGTCGCGCCAGTTGTGAGAGGCGGCGGCCTGCTGCACGGCCAGGCGCGTGCCCCGTTCCGCGTCGAACCACGCACGCGCACCGGCTTTGTCCGCGGCGGCGGTGATGTGCGTTCCTGGAGCCGGGCCGTCGAGGGTGATCAACGGGCGGTGCGGGTCGATCAGCCGGTCGTTGGCGTGCGCGGTGTGGACGTGGTGGTCGACCAGGCGGCGCAACGCCTCGTCGTGGTCGGTGTGCTTGGCCTGTGCGGCCGCGTAGGCCCGGACCAGGTCGTGCGTCCTGGCGCGGAACCCGGTGCCGATCGACACCAGCGACGCCTGTTCCAACTCCCGCAACGTCGTTCGTGCGTCCTCGACGGACAGAGCGGCGAGACTGGCCACCGCGGTCAGGCCGATGTCCTCGCCGGGCGCGATGCCCAGCAGTGCGAACAGGTCCCGCTGCCGGTCGGTCAGCGCCCGGTACGACCACGACAGCACGACCGGCACGCTGACGCTCGGGTCCGCGTCGAGCGCGCCGAGCCCGAGCTCCTCGAGCTGCCGGGCGATGGCGGCGAGCGACAGGTCGGGTTCGGTCAGGATCCGCGCGCCCACGATGCTCAACGCGAGCGGCAGCCCGCCGCACAGCACGATCAGCCTGGCCACGGCGAGAGGTTCGGCGCTCAGTCTGGTCGCGCCGATGCGTGCCGCCAGCAACGTGCTCGCGTCGTCCTCGGCGAGCACCTCCAGGCCTACGGCTTTCGCGCCGAGCCCTGGCAGCCGGTTCCGGCTGGTCACGAGCACCCGGCAGGTGTCGCCGCCGGGCAGGACCGGTACGACCTGAGAGGCGTCGGCCGCGTTGTCGACGACCACGAGCAGGCGCCGGCGCGCGGTGAGGTCGCGGAACAACGCGGCTCTGGCCGGTGGATCGGGCGGAACGGCGCCGACGTCGAGTCCGAGCGCGTGCAGGAACCCGCGGATGGCCACGTCCGGTTCCATCGGCGTCTCGTCGGGACTGAACCCGCGCAGGTCCACGAACAGCTGGCCGTCGGGGAAGCGGTGCAGGTTGCGGTGCGCCCACTGCAACGCGAGCCACGTCTTGCCCATGCCGCCCGCGCCCGCGATCGTCGCCACGCCGGCCGTGCGCATCGCGTCGTCCAGGTCGGTCAGGTCCTGCTCGCGGCCGATGAACTGCGCCGGCGCGGACGGCAGCTGCCTCGGCACGACGTGGCGTGGTTCGGGCTCGCTGATCAGCAGTTTCTCGCGCAGGTCACGGAGTTCCCGGCTCGGTTCGGCGCCGAGTTCGCCGATCAGCCGGACGCGGACGGCGCGGAACTCCTCCAGGGCCTCGGAGATCCGGCCCGCCTGCGCGAGAGCCCGCATGTGTTGTGCGGCAACGCGTTCGTCCAGCGGGTTCTGCGCGGCACAGGCGGAGATCGCCGCGAGCAGCTCCGGGCCCTGACCGAGCCGCAGGCGCGCGTCGAACAGGTCGAGTTCGGCGGAGGTGCGTTCAGCGGTGAGCCGGTCGCGGGCGTCGTCGGCCCAGTCGCCGCCGATGCCGGTCAGCGGTTCGCCCTGCCACAACGCCAAGGCCTCGGTGAGGACGCCGACGTCGTCGGTGTGCCCGCGGGCCTTCTCGCGGAGTTTCCGGAACCGCGCGAGGTCCACAGTGGACTCGTCCGCGACGAGCACGTATCCGGCGGGCCGGCCGGCCAGCGTGACGGCGCCCGCGAAGGCGTGGCGCAACCGGGAGAGGTAGCTGTGCAGCGTGGCCCGCGACCGCTGTGGCGGGTCGGCGCCCCAGATGCGTTCGACGAGCTGCCGCACGGTCACGACCTGGCCGACGTCGATCGCCAGCGCCGCCAGCACGCACCGCTGCCGCGCGTGCCCCAGTTCGACGGGGTGGCCGTCGACCCGCGCGCTCACCTCTCCGAGCAGCGCGATCTCGACCGTCACGGCCGCCCTCCGATCAGCTGTCCTTCTCGGCGGCGAGCAGCGACACGACGGCCAGCCCGGTGTTGACGGCGGAGATGATCGTGGTCAGCTTCGCCGCCCTGGCCGGCAGTTCGCCGCGCTTACCGGCGTAGACAGCGGCGGCGGTGTCCGTGGCGTGAATGAGCACGGCCTGCCGCAGCACCCGCCGTGCGTTCGCGTCACCGCTCTTCAACGTCAGCAGGTCCACGCCGAGGACGAGCGTGCGGATGCCGAACATGCGGGCCGGGTAGACGAACCGCTTGTCGTCACCCAGTTCGTCGCCGAGGCTCTTCGCCATCCGTTCGGCGGCGACCAGGCCCAGCGCGCCGTTGAAGATCCGGACGCAGGCCAGAGCGGTCCGCGTGACATCGCCCAGCTTCATGTCGCCACCTCGTGTTGATCACTGTTGGCCGGAGTCTAGGAGAACCTGGCCGCGAGCCACTGCTCGATGTCGTGCCAGGCGGCCCGCGCCATGCCGTTGTCCCGGTTGGTGAAGCCGTGTCGCGACTCCGGGTAGATCTTGAGGTCGACCTCGCCGCCCGCCCCGACGATGCGGGCCGCCATGGCCAGGTTGTCCTCCAGGATCACGTCCTGGTCGCCGACGACCATGAGGAACTCCGGCAGTCCGCGCAGGTCACCGAAGACGGGCGAGATGTCCGGGTTCGTCCTGTCCCGCACGTGGCCCGCGTAGGCCTCGATGAAGTACTCGTCCGCGATCGACCGGCCGGCCGGGGTCAGCCCGCTCAGGTCGTAGGTGCCGGCCTGGAGGACCGCGCCCGCCACCCGGGCCACCTCGCCCCGGTCGCGCAGCCGCAGCAGCGTGGTGACGACGAGGGTGGATCCCGCCGAGAAGCCCCCGATGACGATCCGGTCCGTGCCGAACCGCTCCCCGGCCTGGTCGAGGAGCCAGAGCGCGGCCGTCTCGGCGTCGTCCGGAGCGGCCGGCCAGGGGTGTTCCGGGGCGAGCCGGTAGTCGACGCTCACGACGACGGCGCCGACCGCGTTCGCGAGCCGCTGGTTGCGGGCGTCGTCCTGCGCCGCGGAACCCATGAAGAAGCCGCCGGCGTGGAAGTCCAGGTAGACCCCGCGGGGCGTGCCCTCCGGCCTCAGAATCCGGACGGGCACCTCGCGGCCGCGAGCCTCGACCACGGTGTTGTCCTCGGCTGGGGCGACCCTGAAGCTCCGCAGCTCGTCCGCGTTGCCCGGGCCGCGCCGGACACCCCGCTCGGCGTTCGTCCGGCGCGACTCCTCGACGTGCACGGCGAGTCCGGGATCAATGAAGGTCTCCAGGTTCATGGACAAGTCCTATCGTGTGGCCATGAGCCGGGGCAGGGCGGCAGTGGTGCTGCGCAGGAAGTTCGACAGCGTCCTCAGCTGGACGGTGACGCTGGGCATGCTGGTCACGACCGTGTACGTGCTGCTCACCCCGTTCCCCGGCAACGGGTTCGCGCAGCGGCTGGAGTTCGTCGCGATCATCGCGCCGATCACCTGGTTCGTGTGGATGGTCGGCGCGCACGCGGCGGTGAAGATCTACGGCTCCGGCGTGCTGGTGGTGAACTGGTTCCGCGCGTACTGGGTGCCGTGGGCCGACCTCGCGTCGATCGAGTCGGAACGCGAGGTCCACCTCGTCACCACTTCGGGCGAGCGGATCAACGTCGCCGCCGGCGCGTTCTCCGTCGCGAGCTCCCTGAACGGAAGCCGGGTGCAGCACCGGATCCGGGAGGAGATCGAGCGGCACCGTCCGGACCCCGTGCCAGCGGAGACGGGTGTGCGCAAGAGCTTCGACCTGGTGCTGTGGCAGTTCGCCGGTGTCGTGGGGTTCCTGCTCGTCATCGCCTGGATCGGGGCGCTGATCTAGACGATTGGACAGGTGATGCGGCTTCTCGGCCATGTACCGGTCGTGATCCGGCCGTGTTCAATCGGACTCATGAGCGATTCGCTGACCACCGAGGATCTGGAGTTCCTGAGCCGCCCGCTGTACGGGTTCCTGTCCGTCGCGGCGGGGCCGGTGCCGGCGCAGCCGCGGCCGGTGTGGTTCGAGGCCACGGCCGAGGGGACGATCCAGCTGTTCACCGACCCGAACTCGCTGAAGGTCCGCCGCCTGCGCCGCGATCCCCGCGCCTCGATCGTCGTCGCCGCCCCCGTGGGGGAGCGCGAGCGCTGGCTGGCGATCTCCGGCCCCGTCACGGTGGAGACCGACGGAGCGCACGAACTGGCCGAACGCCTGGCTGCCCGCTACTGGGACGCCGACGACCCGTCCCGCGTCGACGACCTCGCCGAAATCCTCGGCGCGGAACAGGTCCGGCTCGTCATCCAGCCGGACGACGTGCGCCGGTTCGTCTACTGAGCCGTCAGTTCCACGTGGTCTGCCGAGGAACCGCACGCACCGCGCGGTAACGCGCTGATCACCCCGGCCGACAGTCCAGCAGTGAGTCGCGTGAGGACGGTGCACGAATCGTTTCGTGCCAAGCGACTTCCGTGTCGGGTGGACAGTCGGGGGTCATGGTGGCGCGCAGGCACCTGCTGGTGTTGTCGGTGTTGTTGGTCGGTGCGTGTTCGGCCGAGCCCGCGGCGCCGGCGCCAGTGCCCCAGACCCCGCTGAAGCCGCCGACGCTGGTCAACGAGGTGGTGCCGCCGCAGGACGTGCTGACCGTCGTGCGCGATGTGGTCGACGGCCGCACCGTCGAGTTCGCCGACGGCACGAAGGTCCGCATCGCCCTGCTGGCGGAACCGAAGGAGTGCTTCGCGAAAGCCGCGCTGGACTTCGCGAGGTCGACGCTGCTGGCGAGCTCCGTCCGGTTCACCGCACTGACGCCCGGCGAGGTGAACCTGGAGCTGGAGGACGGGACCGACTACGCGGTGCTCGCCGTGCGGCAGGGTGCGCTGAAGCCGGAAGGCGTCGACGGCGGGCCGATGATCGCGGCACGGGACGAGGCCACCGCGGCCAAGCGAGGGTTGTGGGGCCCACCGTGCGAGGGCTCCGACACGACCGAACCCGCTCCTCCCACGACAACGACGACCAAGGCCCCGCCGCCACCACCGCGCACGACGACCCCGCCACCGCCGGCGAAGGCGTGTGCGATCGCCTACCGGGTCACCGGGCAGTGGCAGGGCGGGTTCCAGGCGAGTGTGACCGTGCGCAACACCGGCACCGCGGCGGTGAACGGCTGGACGCTGCTCTGGGTCTTCGCGAACGGGGACGGCATCCGCGACATGTGGAACGCCACCGGACGGCAGTACGGGCCGATCGTCAGCGCCACGAACGCGAACTACAACCAGCAGATCGCGGCGGGCGCGTCGGTGCAGATCGGGTTCAACGGCAGCTCCCGCGGCACTCACACACCGCCGACGACGTTCTCGTTCAACGGCCTGAAGTGCTCGGTGGAATAGGCAGCGACGCCAGTGGGACGTGGTGCTGCCCGGCGTGGATGTCGCGGTCCAGCAGTCCACCCTGGGGAACGGGCCGCGGGAACGAGATCTTGACGACGTTCAGCGACGGGATCCGGAAGATCTGGACGTCCTCGGCGCGCACGCCGTACAGGAACGCGATGGCGTCCTCGTTGATGATCTCCGGCGCGGCCGCCAGCGCGTAGTCCGCGGGGTTGCGCATGAACAGTTCCATCGTGACCCAGAACGGTCCGGCGTTCTTGGAACGGACCTCCAGTGCGATGTCGCCGAACGTCTGCGCGGGCTGCTCAGTCATGGACAACGGCCTTCCGGTGCTCGATGCGGAACATCTCGGTGGGGGTGCGGGTGTCGACGACGTGGTTGAGCACGAACTCGTAGACGGGGCCGCGTTCGGTCTCGGCGGGGGAGGTCGCGAACGCGAGGCTGGGCAGGTAGGCCATGTCCGGGGTCGGCAGGTGCAGCATCAACGGGTTGGCGACCTTGGCGACGGCCGTCGCGAGCTCCTGGGTGGCGGCGCGGACCAGCAGCATCACGGCGATCTCGCGCGGGGGACGGGTGGCCGGTTCGAGCGAGCCCAGCACGGCGTCGTGGCCGTAGCGGCGCAGGTCGAAGGAGTAGTCGGCGCTGTCGAGGCCGAGGGTCTGCTCGACGCGGGCGGTGAAGACCTTGACGAACAGGTCGGTCCAGTCCTCGATGTTCGCGAGGATGTGCTCGTCGCGGATGGCCGTGAACGACATGGTCTCGTAGCCGGTGATCCGGGCGCCCTCCAGCTTGACCGTGTGCTGGTCGGCCGGGTGGAACAGTGAGCCTTCGACGCGCACGCGCCGTTCGTCGAGGGCCGTGTAGGTGGCTTCGGTGACGTCCAGTTCGCCTGCGGGCTCGCGCATCCGGAACGGGTTCACCGTCTCGTAGAGCATGTGCGCGGCAACGGAGATCGGTGTGCAGGCGGCGTCGGGGTCGAGCGGTTCGATGGTGAAACCGGTGTGGTCGATCGTGGCGAGAACGCCGCCCGCGCGCGGGTTCGTCGTGCACTGGCCACCGCATTCGACGATCTTCGCCGCGTGCCACGCCGGACCCGCGGGCATGCCCCTCATCAACGGGACGGCGGCGGCGAGGGCGGTGTCGGTCGCGCGGCCCGCGAGCACCACGTCCGCTCCGGCGCGCAGGGCCTCCTCGATCGGTTCGTGGCCCATCATTCCGACGATGTGGGTGCAGCTGTCCACAGTGGTCTCGTCGAGTGCGGCGGACGGTGCCAGCGGATGCACCGCGCGTTCCCGGAGACGCCGCTTGACGAAGTCGGCACGTTGCCCGCTGAAGATCGTCGCCACGGACAGGTCGAGCTTCTCCTCGCACAGGACGTCCTCGACGATCCCGGCGACCCAGGCGACGCCGGAGTCGGTGCCGCTGGTGCCGCAGGACCCGACGATGAGCGGGATGCGGGCCTGCGCGGCGGCGCGGAGCAGGATCCGCAGGTCGCGGGCGACGGCCGCGGCGGTCGTCTTGGCGGTGCCCGAACCCAGGTAGTGCGGGCCCGAGTCCGTCGAGCCGCCGTCCACGGCGATGACGTCGGCGCCCAGCTCCAGTCCGCGGTCCACGGAGGACTGGGTGAAGCCTGCGCCGAGCATGCCTGTGGGCGTCAGGACGCGGACAGCTCCGATAGGAGCGCTCATGTGCGGTTTTCCTTTCTACAGCGAGACCGAGCGACGTCGGCTCAGGACGGCGACGCGCAGGATCACGGCGGTGGCGAGCGCGGTGATCAGGGCGATGTCGAGGAGCATGTAGCGCCACCCGGTGATGTCGACCATCGCGCCGACCACTCCCGGTCCGATGAATCCACCGGCCGCCCAGCTCACCGTGTACAGGCCCGTGTACACGCCGATCACGCGGGCGGACGGCGCCAGGTTCCACAGGACGACGGCGGCGTTGATCAGGAATCCGGACGCTCCGGCGGCCGCGACGCAGAAGGCGACGACCGTGGTGGTGGGAGTCGGCACGAGGCTCCCGAACGCGAGGGAGACGCCGAAGACGACCATCCCGATCGTCATCGTCCGGATGCGCCCGATGCGTTCGGCGAGCAACGCGGCGGGATAGGCGGCGAGGAGGAACGCGACGCCGCTCGGGAACGTGAGCGAGCCCGCCTCACCCCGGGACAGGGCAAGGGTTTCCATGCCGTACGGGGTGAACAACGACCGCGAGGAGAACCAGGCGGACGCGAACAGCAGGACCGCGGTGACGACGAGAAGCCGGCTGCGGTCGGGGTCGCGCAGGATGTCCCTCGCCAGGTCGCGCAGGCGTGCGGACGTCTCGTCGTGGACGTCCTCGGTGAGCGCGAGCTGGTAGCCCCTCGACGTGTTGTCGCGGACCCGCGAGACGAGAACGGCCGTGCTCACCAGCATGATCAGGGCGGGGACGGTGAACGCGAGCTTCGGGTGGTCGTCCACCATGAACGCGCTGACGAGCGCGGACACGATGACCGTCAGGCCGGAGGCGATCTTCACCACCGCGTTGGCCCTGCCCCGGCGTTCCGGCTCGATGAAGTCCGGCAGCAACGCCTGGGCGATCGGCTTGAAGCTGTTGCCCACCAACGAGTAGACGAAGATGACCGCGATCAGCGCCGGCAACGCGGTCGCCAGCGGGATGAAGACGAACAGCACGGCGGCGAGCGGCATGCCCACCGCGAGATAGGGAATCCGGCGGCCCCACCGCGTGCGGGTGTTGTCCGAGCGGTTCGCGATCCAGGGCTGGACGAAGATGCCGAGCAGGTTGTCCATGCCCATGAGCAGGCCGACGATCGCGGTGCTGGCGATGTGCTCGCGCAGCAGCGGCGGCACCTGGGCGTCGTAGAAGTCCCAGGTCGTCTCCTGCGCGAACACGGCGAGCGCCACGAAGAACGTGATGCGCCTGGTGAGCCGCCGGTCGACCGGCGCGGCGAGTGACGACATCGGGAAGCCTCCGTTGGCTCGGGAACGTCGCGGCGTCCACGAACTTAGGATGCTATAGCAAAATTAGCAAGCAATAGCTTAGGTGCTTGTCGTAGTATCGGTGCTCGTGATGGCCGACAAGGATCCCCAGTCCGACACGCTGGCAGGCCGGGCGTACCGCTCGGTCCAGGAGGCCATCGGCGCGGGTGACCTGGCCCCCGGCGAGAAGATCACCGAACGCGGCCTCGCCGAACGGCTGTCGATGAGCCCCACGCCGGTCCGGGAGGCCATCCGGCGGTTGGAACAGGACGGCCTGATCAACAGGACCGGTCCGCGCACGGTCGTCGTCGCGGACATCGGCGCCTCCGCGGTCGAGGACCTCGCCGAGGTCGAGATCGCGCTGCGCGGGCTCATCGCCCGGTTCGCCGCCCGTCACGCGACCACCGCCCAGCTCGACGAACTCGACGACGTTCTCGACGAGGCGGACGACCTGTTGATCGTCATCAAGCAGCGCGACGCCGAGGGCCGCCCGGTCGAGAAGCACCTGAACACCTTGCTGGACACCATGCAGCGCTTCAACGACGCCGTCGCCGCTTGTGCGGGCAACGCCGTTCTGGTTCGACTGCTGGAGCAGACCAGGGTGTTCACGCGGGCGGAACGCCGGACGCGGATGCTGGACCGGGTGCTCGCGAACCACCGGTTCGGTCTCGACCGCTACACCAGCCACCGCGCGCTCGTCCGGGCCCTGCGCGCCGGCGACTCGGCCGCCGCGGAGCAGATCACCATCGACGACGTCCGCGGCGGGCTGGACGACCTGCGGCGCGAGCCCGGCCAGGTGCCGTCACCGAACTGAGAGCACGCGTCGAGGAGTGCCTCGGGTGACTCGACCTGGGGCAGGTGCCCGGTGCGGGGCAGCAGGGTGAACGTCGACCGCGGGATCGCGGCGGCGAACGCCTTGCCGTATTCGGGGGAGACGAGACCGTCGCTCTCGCCCCACACCACGTGGACAGGCACCGGGGTCTGGCCGAGCCGCTTGGCGAGGGTCGGATCCGCCATCGCCGGTCCGGTGTAGCCGATCAGCGCCTGCACGTCCGGGCCTGGGCCGGTCGCCTGCTGCGGCGCCTTGCTCTGGTCGTGCCACGAGAGGTTCCGCAGTTCCGCCGGGGAGAGGCCGCGGACGTCGGTGATCGGGTGGCCGTCGACCTCGACGCCGATCCCGTTGGCGATCACCGCGCTGCTCACCCGCGGGCTGCCGAGCAGCGCGATCTCGGCGGCCACCCAGCCGCCGAAGGAGTTGCCGATCACGGTGACGCCCGTGAGATCGAGGCGGTCGAGCAGGTCGACGTAGGTCCTGGCCAGGCCGGTGACGCCGGTGAGGTCGTCCGGTTTCGGCGTGCCGCCGAAACCGGGGTGCGTGGGCAGCAGCACCCGTGCGTGAGCGCGTTCGGCGGGCAGGTGGGCGAAACCGGCCATCGTCGGCACGCCACCGCCGCCGTGCAGCAGGAGGAACGTCCGGGTGTGGTCGAGGTCCAGCAGGGTCAGTTCGGAAGTCATATAAGGAACCTTAGATAAGGATGCTTATATAAGCAACCTGTCCTCAGTCGGGTAGGCTGGCTCGCATGCCTCACCGTCCCGCCGACGTCGGCCTGGCCGTCAAGCGCCTGCAGCACCGCCACCACCGAACGATGAGTCAGGCGCTCGCGCCGCTCGGACTTTCGCTGGTGCAGTGGGACACGCTGCGGCACCTGGCCCGCAACCCGGACGCGTCACTGCACGACCTCGCGGTGCTGACCTTCCAGACCGACCAGTCGTTCGGGTCGCTGGCCACGCGGATGGCCGACCGCGGGCTCATCGAACGGGTGCCGGGGCCGGGGCGTCCCGTGCGGCACCGGCTCACCGCGGAGGGGGAGAGGCTGCTCGCCGCTGGTCAGGACCTCGCCGACGGTGTCCTGGACACCTCTTTCCGGAACCTCTCGGCGGATCAGCTCGACCAGCTGGGCGACCTGCTCGCCCTCGCGCTCGGCGCCGATCCGACGGCGTGATCCGTCACCACCCGCGCAGGCGGCTCCACGTGGTGCCGCTGACGAGGTGGTAGCGGTCGTGCTGGGCGGCGGTGGCGCACGCGTGGTTCGGCAGGATCCGCAGGCGGGTTCCGATGGGCAGATCGGGTACCGGCCTGCCGTCCCGCGTGCTCAGGACGCCGTGCTCCTGGCTCGCCCCGGTCATGAGCAGGTCGGGGATCAGGTCGCCGTGCTCGTCGGCGACGAGTCCGTAACCCTGGTCGACGGCCTGCGCCTGCGTGCCGCGGTCCCGTGACGTGGCCATCCAGCCGCCGTCGGTGAGCACCCAGTTCTTGTCGTGCCGGTGGCCGATCACCGTGACGACCACCGAGAGCGCGAGGTCGTCGAGGCCGCAGACGCCGATGCCCGCCATGACGAGGTCGAAGAAGACGTAGTTGCCGGCGCGGACCTCGGTGACGCCCGCCAGATCGGTCGCCGCGTGCGCGGTGGGTGTCGAGCCGACGCTGACGATCGGGCAGTGCAGTCCGGCGGCGCGCAAGGCCTCCGCGGCGGCGACGGCGACGTCCCGCTCGTTCTGGGCGGCCTGCCGCAACGCCTCTGGGGTGTGAGCGAAGTAGGACTCGCCCGCGTGGGTGAGCACGCCGGCGAGGTGCGAGCCGAGCGACCGTCCGATGTGGACGAGAGCGGGATCGGCAGGTGCGATGCCACCCCGGTGCCCGTCGCAGTCGATCTCGATCAGGGCCGGCATCCGGAGGTTCTCCCCGGCTGCGAACCGGGTCAGCGCCTCGGCCTGTTCGACGGTGTCGAGCAGCACGGTGAGCGTCACACCGCGACGCAGAAGTGCGGCGACGCGGGGCAGTTTGTGCGGGTCGATGCCGACGGCGTAGAGCACGTCCCGGTAGCCCGCGTCGGCGAAGTGCTCGGCCTCGGCGAGGGTGGACACCGTGATCGGCCCATCCGCATGGACCCGTCGCGCGAAATCGACGGACTTGGACGTCTTGACGTGCAGCCGCAACGGCACGCCGAGCCCGTGCAGGTGGTCGCGGAGCCGGGCCGCGTTGCGGTCCAGCCGGTCCGTGTCGATCAGGGCGAACGGGGTGTCCACAGTGGTCATTCGGAGTCTCCCGGGGAAGCGGCGCGGCGGCGCAGCAGGGCGGCGGCGAGAGTGAGGTCCTGCAGGGCGAATCCGGAGCTGTCGAACACCGTCACGTCCTCCGGCGAGGTCCGCCCTGCGGCGTCTCCGGCGAGCACGGCGCCGAGCGCGACCGGCACGGGGTGGGCGTGCTGGAACTCGCCGATGGTCCGGGACTGCTCGGGAAGGTCGCAGAACAGCGAGGCGCGGTCGTACAGCGCGACCGGCAGCTCCTGCTTGCCGGGACCGTCGGCCCCCATGGCGGAGATGTGCGTGCCCGGCGCGACCCAACTCGCGTCGAACAGGTGCTCGCGGGCGGTCGTCGCCGTGACGAGCACGTCCGCCGCGGCGACCCCGGTCCTGGCGTCGACGGGTTCGGCTTTCAGACCGGTCACGGCGGTCACTTCCGCTGCGAACGCCTGTGCCGCGTCAGCACGCCTGCCGACGACGAGGACCCGGTCGATCGGCCGCACCCGGCTGACGGCGCGGACCTCGTGCAGGGCCTGGTGCCCGGTTCCGATCACGGTCAGCGTGCGGGAGTCCTTGCGGGCCAGCGTGTCCACGGCGAGCGCGTCGGCGGCGGCCGTGCGGTAGGCGTTGGCGGCCGCGGCCTCGACGACGGCGCTCAGCCTGCCGGTGGCGGGATCGAGCAGCACGATCGTCGAGCTGTGCCGGGGCAAGTCGACGTTGCCGGGCCAGAAGCTGCCGATCTTCACGCCGACGAGGTCGCCCGCGGCGCCGGACTTGAGGGTGAACCTGTTGTGCGGCAACGACTGCCCGATCACGACCGGGAATGTCGATCCCGTCGCGGTGGCCAGGAACGCCTCGCGTGCGGCGGCCAGTGCGAGGTCGTCGTCGACGAGGGCCGCCGACTCGGACTCGCTGATGAAGGCGGGGCTGTCGGTCACGGGGTGTCCTTCTTCAACTCGGCGAGGTCGTTGTACAAGCCGGTGCGCGAGATGCCCAGCCGTTGGGCGATACGCCCCGGCGCGCCGCGCAACGCGAAGACACCGGCCTCGTTCAGCGACCGGACGAGCACCAGCCGTTCGTCACGTCCCAGCGCCGCAACCGGAACGGCGTGCGCACGTTCGGCGCGTTCGATCAGGGACTCGACCACCTGGTCCAGGTCGCCGGAGAAGTTCGTGGACGCGGTCGGTTCCTCCAACGCGGACAGGCCGAGCAGGTCCGACAGCACTCCGGTCGCGCGGTTGATCGCCGAGACGTCGATGTTGACGCACAACGCGCCGATCAACGTCCCGTCGACGTCGCGCAACGGCAGCGTCGTGCACTTGAGCACCCGCCCGTCCTGGGCGCGGGTGAGGTACCCGACCTCGTTGCGGGCCTCGTCCCCGGCGGCGAGGACGCGCAGGCCGATCTCGCTCATCGCGTCGCCGACCTCCCGGCCCGTGACGGATCCGGCGACCGCGACGACCGACCGCTCCTGGTCCCGGTAGTCGTGCAGCACCACCTCGCAGCTTCGCCCGAACGTCGCCGCGATGCCCTCGATGACGGGGGACAACGCGGCGAACACGGCGTCCGCGGTGCTGCCTCCGGGTTCAGGAACGTCTCGCATGTGATCTCCAGAACTGAACGAAATGTCAGATGCTGGACAAAGTGTCACACGGACGAGTTCCTGGCGTCCAGGGTCAGATCTGGTTCTCGCCGCCGTCGACGTACACGTTGGCGCCGAGCATGAAGCTGCTGTCCGAGGAGGCGAGGAACGCCACCGCGGCCGCCACCTCGTCCACGTGGCCCATGCGTCCGATCGCGATCCGGGCGGCCTCGTTCGCCTTGAACGCCTCCGTGTTCTCCTCGCCCACGAGCTCCGTGATCCCGTTGGTGTCGGTCGGTCCGGGGGAGATGGCGTTCACCCGGACACCGCGGTCCTTGAGTTCGTTCGCCCAGGTGCGCGTGAACGTCCGCAGGGCTGCCTTGGACGCGGCGTAGGCGCCGAATCCGGCGGTGCCCCTGTCGGCGGCGGTGGAGGCGTTGATGATCACCGACGCGCCCTTGTTGAGCAGCGGAAGTGCTTTCTGCAGTGTGAAGAGCGTGCCCTTCACGTTGACGCCGAAGACGGTGTCGAAGTCTTCCTCGGTGATCGTCTCGATGGTCGCGAACGACGCGGTGGCCGAGTTGGCGAACAGCACGTCCAGCCCCTGGCCGCGCGCGGTGACCGTCTCGTAGAGCCGGTCCAGGTCGTCCAGGTTCGTGATGTCGCCCGGCACCGCCGTCACGTTCCGGCCGATGGCCTCCACCGCGTCGTCCAGCTCGGTCTTGCGGCGGCCGGTGATGAACACGTGCGCGCCCTCTTCGACCAGCCGTGCGGCGGTGGCCCTGCCGATGCCTCGGGTGCCGCCACCGGTGATGACCGCGGTCTTGCCTTCCAGCCTGCGCATTTCCTGACCTCCACGATTTTATGCACCGATCGGTGCATATTGCGACCGTAGCACTTCTGCACTGATCGGTGCAGAAGGGTAGGATGTGGCCGTGGAGAAGGCTCAGATCGGTCGGCCGCGAGAGTTCGACGCCGAGGAGGCACTCCAGAAGGCGATGGTGGTCTTCTGGGAGCAGGGGTACGAGGGCGCGAGCCTCACCGACCTGACCGAGCGCATGGGGATCTCCCGCAAGAGCATGTACGCGGCCTTCGGCAACAAGGAGGAGCTCTTCCGCAAGGCGTTGCAGCGCTACTCGGAAGGCACGGTCTCCTACGCCGTCGAAGCACTGCAGGCGGCCACCGCCCGTGAGGTCGCGGAGACGTTCCTCGCCGGCTCTGTCCGCGCCAACACCCGGCCGGGATGCCCCGCCGGCTGCCTCGGAGTGCAGGGCGCGCTGGCCGTCGGCGAGACCGGACGGGTCGCGCGCGACATCCTGACCGAGTGGCGCAACGGGGGCCAGGGGCTCCTGCGCGACCGGTTCGAGCGGGCCGTCGAGGAGGGCGACCTGCCCGGCGACGCCGATCCGGACCTGATCGCCCGCTACGTCATGACGATCGGGAACGGCATGGCCGTGCAGGCGGCTGGTGGCGCGGCGCGCGAGGACCTGCAGCGGGTGGCCGACGCCGCGCTGCGGAACTGGCCGCCTGCCTGAGGCGAGCGGCCGTCACGGGCGCGGTCATCTGACGGGTGCCTGCCCGGAACGGATCTTCGAGGACGGCGGGGCCACGCGGAAGTGGCCCCGCCGCGTCCGCGGATCAGTTCGCGACCAGGCTCCACCGGTTGTCGGCGCTGCCGTTGTCCGAGTCCTGCACGACCTGCGCACCGGCGGTGGTGGAACCGTTGAGGACGCCGAGCAGCTTCCCGCTGTGCACGTTGCGGATCTTGTAGGTGCCGTCGCCCTGAGCGACGAGAGTCCACTTGTGATCGGCCGTGCCGTTGTCGGACCACTGCAGGACGCGGGCGTTGTCCGCGGTGGACATGTTCTCCACGCCCAGCACCTTGCCGCTGTGGACGTTGCGGAACCGGACGTCCGGCCCGTCGGTGACCATCTGCCAGTTGTGGTCGGCGGTCCCGCTGTCGTGCCACTGCACGGCGAGACCGCCGTCCGCGGTGGACATGTTCTGGACCCCCAGCACCATGCCGGTGCCGGTGTTGACCAGCCGGTGGCTCGCCGTGCCGCCACCGCCGGTGCTCCAGTAGACGGTGTAGTTGAAGCCGTGCGCGTCGTGGAACGGCCCGAGGTTGACCTGCGTTCCGTTCGCCGTCGCGGTGAACGCCAGTGACGACGTGCTGGTGCGGGTCACGGAGCCGACGTTCAGCGAGGGCAACGCGGACAGGCTGGTGTTGCCGTAGTTGCCCGCGAGCACGGCGGGGCCGTAGGTCAGCGCGACGACGCCGGTGTTGTCGTTGGCGGGCTGGGCGATCACGCGCATCGGCAGTCGCAGTGTCACCACGTCGCCGGACGTCCACGTTCGAGTCAGGGACGCGTAGGTGCCGGGAGTGGCGGTCACGTTCTGCGCGACGCCGTTGACGCTGATGGTCGCGCCCGTGGTCCAGGCCGGGATGCGGAACCGCATCGTCCACGACCCGCCCGCGTTGCCGGTGACGGTCAGCGTCGTGGTGTCGCTCGCCGGGTAGCTCGTGGTCTGGGTGACCGTGATGGCGCGGGACGACCACGTGAGCACCGACGGCGTGTAAAGGTTCACCGTGAGCGTGGTGCCGTTGAAGAAGTAGACGGAGTCGGCGAGCTTGGTGTTGGTCTCCAGCGCGGTGCCCTGACAGCACCAGAACGTGCCGTAGTCCGTGCTCCAGTTGCCGCCGCCCCACGCGGGACCGGTGTTGCCGCGCCGGTGGCCGGGGTTGAGGCCGGTGAAGTAGCAGATGTTCCCGTGCGGGTCCGCCGGGTTCTGCTGGCCGATCAGGTGGTTGAGCAGGGCGCGCTCGTAGTAGTCGAAGTAGGCGACCTTGCCGGGATCGGTCAGCCACAGCTCACGGGTCAGCTTGAGCATGTTGAAGGTGTTGCACGCCTCGCACGCGTCGGTGCTGAGGTACGCGGCGATTGCGTTGGGAGCGCGGAAGTGTTCTGCCTGGCTGTTGCCGCCGATGACGTAGGTGTGCGCGCCGACGGTGATGCTCCAGGCGTTGAGGGCGATGTCGCGGTAGCGGGTGGTCCCGGTCGCCTTGTACTCGCGGGCGGCGCCGATCCACTTCGGCACCTGGGTGTTGGCGTGCAGGCCGTTGAGCCGGTCCTGGTTGGCGGCGAGGGGGTCGAACACCGCGGCGTGGTCGAACCGCTGGGCCGTCGTCAGCCAGCGGGCGTCGCCCGTCTGCTGGTAGAGGTCGGCGAGCACCGCGTTCATGCCACCGAACTCCGTGCCCAGGACGTTCTGCATCGTGCTGTAGGACAGCCGGGCCGTGCGCCAGTCCACCCAGCCGGCGAAACGCAGCAACACGTCGCGCGCCTGGGTGTTGCCGATGTAGCGCCATGCGTCCAGCAGGCCGGCGAGGGTCTTGTGCAGGGAGTAGTACGACACCGACTTGGGCGAACCGGCTTCCATCGCGTCGAAGTCCGACTCGGGGAACCCCGACAGGTAACCGCTGGTGAACCCCGCCGCCGAGTTGTTCGCCTGGCACTTGGCCAGCTCGGCCACCATGTAGTTCGCCTTGTCACGGCACGTCGTGTCGCCCAGGACCGCCCACGCCTGCGCCCATGCCGTGAGGAAGTGCCCCTGGCTGTGCGTGCGGAACGGGAAGTTCGGGGCCTCCCACCCGCCCAGCGCGGCGGCGCCGTTCGTGGACAGCCGGTGGTTGGCGCGGAAGTTGTAGAGCAGCCGGTCGACGTCCACGAACCGCAGGTAGGACAGCGTGCGGTTCTGGTTGTCCAGCCATCGGCCCTGCGTGAGGCGGACCTCGGACAGGTCGAACGCGTAGGCCGACACTCCGGCGTCGGTGCGCACCGGCGGCACCGAGGCCGCCTGTGCGGAACCCGCCATCAGTGACGGCGCCGTGGTCGCGATGGCGGCCACACCCGCGGCTTGGAAGAGCCTGCGTCGACTCAACGATGAGGACATGGGGACGCTCCCGTCGCTCGGCGAAGCGGTGCGGTTCGGAACGAGTCACACCGCCGGCGCGGAGCCGGACTGCCCGCGTCGGCCCCGAGACGGAACGTAGCCACGAGTCCATCAAGCGTCAACGCTAAATGTGAGCGTTAACTTTAGCGGTTTTGCGAGGAATCGAACGTGATTCGACGCTCGGACAGCACTGCTGGATGATGCCGCGAACGCCGTTCGGGCCGCGATGTTATCGCTCACATGATCAATGGCTGAGCCGGTGCGCGGCGGCGGTCGCCGCGTGCCCCCTCGCCCGCTCCGCTGGGCGTCCAGACGGAGAGCCCGGCATGCTGGCGGCCTTCACGGACCACCGCAACCGGGCTCTCGTCCGAAAGTACTAGATGGCAACCCGTTGTGCTGCAACCACTTTCGTCGCGTCCTACGGTCGTGATCATGACTACTGCAACGGGCAGGACCACGCCGCCGGGCACCATCATCGCGGCGTTCGTGGGGTTCCTCGTGTCGTGCGTCTTCGCGGTGACGTCGGTGGGTGTCCTGGTGGGCACGCGCGATGATCTCGTCGAGGCGCTGAGGGCGTCGGGGACGGCGATGACCGAAGAACAGCTGCAGAGCGCTGCCACGTTCACCCAGGTGCTCGTGGCGGGCATCGCGCTGGTGATCGCGCTGGTGCAGCTGTGGCTCGCGTTCAAGCTCAGGTCGGGACGCAACTGGGCCAGGATCCTGCTGACCGTGTTCACGGTCTTCCAGGTGGCGTCGCTGTTCATCGGGGAGGGATCGGCGACGCTGCCCGCGTACGGCGGCGCGGCGGTGGCCGCGCTGGCGGTGGTGGCGAGCTACCTGCCCGCCTCCAACGTCTACGTCGACGCGGTCAAGCGGGCGGGGTAGCGGGATCCTCCGCCGGAGCCGGGGCCAGAATGCCGGTATGACCGCAGGGGGACAGCCGGCGCGGCGAAGCGTGTTCGTGGCCGAGGTCGCGGTGCTGCTCGTCGCGACGGTCGTGGACGCGGTGCAGGTGTCCGGCGGGGACGGTCCGCGGGGCGTGCTGGGACCGTTGTTCACCGTGGTCGTGCCGTACGCGGGCACGGCGGCCGCGATCCTGGCGGTCCTGCGCCGCAGGTTCCCCCGCCGGGTCGAGCTGCTGGCGGGCGCGGTCATGGGACTGTCGCTGCTCAGCACGGCGGCCGCGGGATTCGTGGAGCAGGTTGCCGCGCAGCCGCCGTTGACGGAGGTGCTGGCGGTGCTGTTGCTGGCCGCCGCCGGATGCCGCCGGCTCCCTCCGGCGCGGGCGGCGGTGCTGGCCGTCGCCGCCTGCGTCACCGTCGTGCTCGCTCCGATCGTGCGCTACGGCCTGGACTATCCGGCGGCGTTGTTCCCGGTGGCCGCGGCGCTGGCGTGGGGCGCGGCGCTGGCGCTGGGCCTGATCCTGCGGGACGCGGACGCCCGGCACCGCCGCGAGCTGGAGCGCATCCGCACCGAGGACCGGCTGCAGCTCGCGCGGGACCTCCACGACCTGGTGGCGCACCACGTCACCGGCATCGTGGTGCGGACCCGTGCCGCCCAGGCGCTGGCCGCGAATCCGGCGGCACCGGCCCAGGACCCCGCCGAGGTGTACGACCAGATCGAGCACGCGGCGGCCGAGGCCCTGACCGCCACGCGCGGACTGGTCGGGGTGCTGCGCAGCGACGAGCCACTGCCGTCACCGAGCCTCGTGCTGGGCGACGTCGTGCGCGCCGCGGCGGGGGAGGAGGTGGCGGTGCACGTGGGTGACGACGTCGAAGCACTTCCGTTGCCGCCAAGGGTTTCCGTCGCTCTGCACCGGGTGCTGCTCGAAGCGCTGACCAACTCCCGCCGGCACGCGCGTGCCACCGTCGTGCGGGTCACGGCGCGATCCGACGAGGACGGCCTGGTGCTGGAGATCGACAACGACGGTGTGCCGGACGGCGTTGCGGCACAAGGCGGACATGGCGTCCTCGGCATGACCGAGCGGATGGCCGAGCTGGGTGGCGAGCTCGCCGCGGGTCCGCACGGCCACGACGGCTGGCGGGTCACCGCACGGCTGCCGCTGGGACCGGACGACGATCCGTCCGACACCGTGCCGAGGGGGATCTGATGACGATCCGCGTGCTGATCGCCGACGACCAGACCCTCGTGCGCACCGGTTTCCGGCTGGTCCTCGACGCCGAGCCCGGCATCGAGGTGATCAGCGAGGCCGCCGACGGGGAGGCGGCGGTGAGGCTGGCGCGGCAGCTGCGTCCCGACGTGACGCTGATGGACATCCGCATGCCGAAGCTGGACGGGTTGCGGGCGACCCGGCTGCTGGCCGGACCTGGCGTCGAGGACCCGCTGCGGGTGCTGGTCGTCACCACCTACGACGTCGACGAGAACGTCTACGCCGCGTTGCTCGCCGGGGCCTGCGGGTTCCTGCTCAAGGACGCCCGGCCGCGGCTGCTGGTGGAGGCCGTGCACGCCGCGGTGCGAGGCGAAGCGCTGGTCTCGCCCGCCGTGACGGTGCGGCTGCTCGCGCACTTCACCGGCGGCTCCGGGCCCGACCGGCCCGGCGAGCCGCTGACCGGCCGCGAGCTCGACGTCGTGCTGGCGGTGGCACGCGGCTGGACCAACGCCGAGATCGCCGACCGGCTGCACGTCTCGTTGTCGACGGTGAAGTCGCACCTGACCAACGTCCAGGGCAAGCTCGGCGCGCGCAACCGCACCGAGATCGCGATCTGGGCGTGGCGCAGCGGCCTGCTCAGGTGACGGGGTCCGCGGGGGAGGGGCGTCGCACCACCACCGTGCCGGCGACGATGTCCCCGAGCCTCTGGTTGCGGGGTGTCACCGCGATCAGCACCGCGCCGACCAGGCCCATCAGCAGGCCGTCCACGGCCATCAGCAGCCACCGCACGAAGTAGTCCCGCAACGACGGCTCGCCGCCGCGCAGCGTGGTGATCCGCAGCCCCAGCCAGCGCATCGCCGGCGTCGAACCGCCGTGCCGGTACGGGTACCAGATCTCGATCCACAGCACCCCGAGCAACGACACCGCCACCACCATCGCCCACGGCAGCACCGAGAACACCTTCGGCGTCACGCCGAGCTTGATGAGCGGCACCGACAGCAGGACGCCGAGGAACACGCTCAGGACGGCGGCGACGGCCAGCAGGGCGAACTCGATGACGTGCTGCCAGTAGCGGCGGAGAACGATCGAACGGGCATCCGCGTCGGTGGCCACCCGGCCATCATGCCAAGGTTCGCGCCCGGGCGGGCCGACGGGGCGAGACCTCTTCTCGCAACCGCCGGCACCCCAGGTCCCCGGCGCCCCGGTGTCCTAAGTGGACGCGGGTGCCGTCGTGCCGCGCGGCAGGTAGCGGGCGGTCGGCGACCAGCGCGGCGTGACCGGGCCGCCGTCGATCCGTTCCAGCACCGACTCCGCCACCGACACGCCGAACTGGTGGACGTCGACGCTCATCGTCGTGAGCGCGGGGGAGGCGAGCCGGCACAGCGTCGAGTCGTCCCACGCCACCAGGCTGAGCCGATCCGGCACCGCGACACCGAGTTCGGCGGCCGCGGCGAGTCCGGCGACCGCCATCACGTCGTTGTCGTAGAGGATCGCGGTGGGCGGCTCCGGTCCACTCAGGAGCGAGGCGGTGAGCTTGGCGCCCGCCTCCTCCGAGTAGTCGCCCTCGACGATCACCGGGTCGACGCCGGCCTGCGCGCATCCGGCCAGCAGCGCGTCGGTGCGGGCCCGCGTGTGCTGCAACGCCGACGGGCCGGTGACCCTGGCGATCCGCCGGTGCCCCAGCGAGAGCAGGTGCCCGAGCGCTTCGGCGACCGGGCCGGCGTGGTCGGTGCGGACCGAGGGCAGCACCGGGTCGTCGCCGACGACGACCGCGGGCAGTGCGATCTCGGCGAGCACCGCGGGGCGGGGATCGTCCGCCACCGGGTTCACCACCACGACGGCGTCGACCAGACCGCGGCCCGCCCAGCGGCGGTACGCGGCGATCTCGGCCTCGTGGTCCGCGACGACGTGCAGCAGAACGGACAGGTCGCGCTCGGCGAGCCGTTCCTCGATCCCCGCGATGAACTCCATGAAGAACGGCTCGACGCCGAGCAGGCGCGCGGGCCGCGCGAGCACCAGCCCGATCGCGCCGGTCGGTTCAGCGGGCATCGGGCACCGCGCGGAGGTCGGTGGCGCGGAGGTCGTTGGCACAGCGCAGGACCAGTGGATCGGTGAAGGCCGCGGGATCGACGAAAGCGTCCGTGCGGATGTGGAACACGCGCACCTCTCCTGCCAGCATCGGCACGAGCGAGTCGTCGGCGACGGCGTCCGGCGCGACCCGGTCGGCCAGGATCGTGACGTCCCGCGCGAACGAACCGGCGCGCACCTCGACCTCGTACCCGCCGGGCACGGCATGCGCCTGGGCGGAGAGGGGACGCGGGTCGTACGCCAGGTCGACGTCCTCCCGGAACGGCAGGATCGCGCGGGCTTCGGCGGTGGTCGCCACCATCACCTCCGCGTCGTCGTTCACCGGCCGCGGCAACGCCTCGTCCAGATCCAGTTCGAGGATCGAGCGGGGCGGCACCGTCCGGCGCAGTCTAGTCAGGTGCAGGGTGACACCCCGGAACGTCTGGCGCTCCAGGGTGAGGTGCGCGTCCCACGGTTCGTCGTGGTCGTTGACGGCGACGAGCACGAGCCGGTCGCCGCGCGGCTGGAAGGTGAGGAGCCGGGGCGCGTACGCGTGCCGCAGCCCGAACCACAGCGGCTTCACCCGTTCCTCGCTGTCGATCGCCGCCCAGGACGTGACCGGCCAGCAGTCGTTGAGCTGCCAGACGATCGCACCGGCCGTGCGCGGCCACCACGAGCGGAAGTGCTCGACGCCGAAGCTCACCGCCCGCGCCTGGTTGAGCTGCGTCGCCCAGTGCCAGTCCTCGAAGGCCGACTGCACCGGCAGGTGCGCCGCCAGGCCGCGCGCGAGCTTTCCGTTGCCGTCCTCCGCTTTCTGGTGCGTCAGGAAGCTCGGCGAGTCCGGGGTCAGCGGCTGGTCGTGGATCCACCGGGTGAGCGTCGACCACGCCGGCGGGCCCTGGAACCCGAACTCCGAGCAGAACCGCGGCACGTGGTCGCGGTAGTGCTCGTAGGGGGCCTGGTTCCAGACGTGCCAGTCGTGGCGCGTGCCGTGGTTCTCGTCGTTCGGGTGCACGCCGTCGACCGGGCTGTACGGGCTGCTGGGGCAGTAGAACCGGGTCGGGTCGAGCTCGGCCACGATCCCCGGCAGCAGGTCGTCGTAGTAGCCCAGCCCCCACGTCCGGCCGTCGAGCTGCTCCGGCCAGCCCCAGTCGGCGAATCCCCACAGGTTCTCGTTGCCGCCGTTCCACAGCGCCAGCGAGGCGTGGGACATCAGGCGCACGACGTTCTCGCGGGCCTCGGCCTCCAGCTCGCCGCGCACCGGTTCCTCCTCCGGGTACGCGGCGCACGCGAGCGGGAAGTCCTGCCACACCAGGACTCCGCGTTCGTCGCAGACGTCGTAGAAGTCGTCGGACTCGTAGATCCCACCGCCCCAGACTCGCAGCAGGTTGACGTGCGCGGCCACGGCCTGGCCGACCCGCCGTGCCAGCCGGTCGCGGGTGATCCGGGTGAGGAAGTGGTCGTCCGGGATCCAATTGGCGCCCTTGACGAAGACGGGCTTGTCGTTCACGACGATCGTGAACGGGGTGCCGTGCTCGTCGGGGGTCGTGTCGACGGTGATCGTGCGGAACCCGATCCGCTTGGCCGTGCTGTCGAGCTGCTCCGATCCGCCGCGCAGCACGACGTCGAGGTTGTAGAGCGGTTGTCCGCCGTACCCGGCAGGCCACCAGAGTTCGGCGCCGGGCACGTCCACGCGGGCGACCACGGTCGTCTGACCGGCCGGGACGACGACGGTGCGCTTGTGCGCGCCCACGGTGATCAGCAGTGTCAGAGTCTCGGTGGCGTCCTGCGCCCACTCGACGTCGACGTGCAGCTCGACCTGGCCGGTCCCGTCCGGTGCCACCGTCACGATCGGACGGACTAGGGCCAGGCGCGCGGTGTGCCAGCGCTCCAGCCGGACCGGTCGCCAGATCCCCGCGGTCTGCAGGTCCGGTCCCCAGTCCCAGCCGAAGCTGCAGGCCATCTTGCGGATCATGTTGAACGGGTGCGCGTTGACGTGCTCGCGCCGGCCCAAGGCCGCCTCGACCTTCTCCGCGTGGGACAGCGCGGAGGAGAACGACACGGTGAGGTCGTTGGCGCCGTCCAAGAGGAACGGCCGGACGTCGAAGCGGTGGCTCCGGTGCATGTTCGCGGTGTGGCCGAGCAGGTGGCCGTTGAGCTCGACGGAGGCGATCGTGTCCAGCCCGTCGAAGACGAGGTCGGCCTGCTGCCCGGACGTGACGGCGGCGGCGAGGAACTGGGTGCTGTACCGCCAGTCCGCGCGGTGCGTCCAGGCCAGCTCCTCCTCGGCGCGGTCGAGGAACGGGTCGGTGATCAGCCCGGACGCGAGCAGGTCGAGGTGGGTGCTGCCGGGCACGCTCGCGGGCACCGTCCTGCCCCGGACGTTGTCCGGTACCTCGTTCGTGGTCGCGGTCAGCTGCCAGCCGTCGTGCAGGTACTGCCGGATCAAGACGGACCTCCCTGGAGGAAACGGGTTTCGGGGTCGGGCGCGGCGGCGGCCAGCTGCCGGGTGTACGGGTCCTGGGGGTGCAGCAGCACGTCGTCGCCCGGCCCGCGTTCGACGATGCGGCCCCGGTGCATCACCAGCACCTCGTCGGAGAAGTGCCGGGCGGTGGCCAGGTCGTGCGTGATGTAGAGGACCGCGAGGTCCTCCTCGCGTTGCAGCCGGTCGAGCAGCTTGAGCACGCCGAGCCGGATCGAGACGTCGAGCATGGACACCGGCTCGTCCGCGACGATCACCGTGGCGCCCGGTGCGAGCGCGCGGGCGATGGCCACGCGCTGCCGTTGCCCGCCGGACAGTTCGTGCGGACGCCGCCGCGCGAGGTCCGGGGAGAGGCTCACCCGCTCCAGCAGGTGGGGCACCTCCGTCCGGGAGCGGCCGTGCAGCAGCAGGGGCCGGGCGAGGTGGTGTTCGACGGTGTGGAACGGGTTGAGCGACGCGAACGGGTCCTGGAAGATCATCTGCACGTGGTCCCGGTACCGGCGCGACGGCACCGGGTCGCCGTCCGGACCGGTCAGCGTGATCTCGCCGGAGGTGGGCCGGACCAGCCGGGCGATCATCCTCGCGATCGTCGACTTCCCCGATCCGGACTCGCCGACCAGCGCGACGGTCCGCCCGGCGGTGAGCGTGAACGAGACACCGTCGACCGCGCGGTGCCGGTGGAACGTCTTGCCGAGGTCGCGGACTTCGAGCGTGGTCATCGGATCAGGGCTCCTCGCTCGCCGGTCAGGCTGGGGAACGACGCCAGCAGCTGACGGGTGTACGGGTGCCGCGGCCGCAGGTACATCTCCTCGGCCGCCGCGTACTCGACGACCTCCCCGTCGCGCATCACCGCGATCCGGTCGCTCAGCTCCAGCAGCAACGGCAGGTCGTGCGTGATGAACACGACCGCGAACCCCAGCTCGTCGCGCAAGCGCTTGATCTCGTTCAGGATCTCGCGCTGCACCAGCACGTCGAGCGCGGTGGTGGGTTCATCCATGATCATGACCTGCGGTTCGAGCAGCAGCGCCATGGCGATCATGACCCGCTGCCGCATGCCGCCGGACAGCTCGTGCGGATACGAGCCGAGCCTGGCCGGGTCGACGCCGACGAGCCGGAGCACCTCCGCGCACCGGGCCTCACGGTCCGAAGTGGACGTCGACGGGCGGTGCGTGCGCAGGACGTCCTGCAGTTGCGCGCGGATCGGGGTGACCGGGTTCAGGGAGTTCATGGCGCCCTGGAAGACCATGGACAACTTCACCCAGCGGAACTCGCGGAGCTCCTCCGGACCCAGTGCCAGCACGTCGACGCCCTCGAAGACGACCGAGCCGGAGGTGACCTCCGCCGGTGGCCGGTGCAGGCGGTTGATCGCGTAGGCGAGCGTGGTCTTGCCGCAGCCGGACTCGCCGGCCAGGCCGAGGATCTCGCCCCGCCGCAACGTCAGCGACACGTCCTTGACCGCGTGCACGGGTGTGGCGCCCTGGTACACGACGTTGAGGTTCGTGACCGTCAGGACGGCGTCCTGGTCCGCGGGGGCCACCGCGGGTGTGGTGGCAACGACATCGCGTTTGCGCCTGGGCCGTTCGCGCAACGCGGGGTTGATGATCTCGTCGATGCTGAAGTTGATGAGCGACAGCGCGCCCCCGAACAACGCGATGATCAACCCCGGCGGGACGAACCACCACCACGCTTCCCGTTGCAGCGCGAACCCGTTCTGCGCGTAGTAGAGCATCGTGCCGAGCGTCGAGGAGTCGGCCGCGCCGAGCCCGAGGAACGACAGGCCCGCCTCGCTCAGGATCGCGAGAACGACGGCGAACACGAACTGGGAGGCCAGGATCGGCAGCAGGTTCGGCAGGATCTCCACGCAGATCACCCGCCAGGTCTTCTCGCCGGACACCCGTGCCGCGGCCACGTAGTCCCGGTTGCGCAACGACAACGTTTGCGCGCGCAGCACCCGCGCCGCCGCGGCCCACCCGGTGATCGCGAGCACCAGCGAGATCGTCCACGTGCCGCGCTGGTCGGCGGGCACGAAACCGGCGATGACGATGACCAGCGGCAGTCCTGGGATCACCAGCATCACGTTGGAGAACAACGAGAACGCCTCGTCCACGACGCCACCCGCGTAGGCGCCGACGATGCCGAAGATCCCGGACAGGACGGTCGCCATGACCCCGACGAGCACGCCGATCCACAGCGAGCCGCGAGTGGCGTGCGTGAGCTGGGCGAGGACGTCCTGGCCGATGATCGTGGTGCCGAGCAGGTGGTCACCGCCGGGTGAGGTGAGCCCGATGTCCCTGATGGTGGCCGGATCGCCGGTGAGCAGCGGGCCGAGCAGTCCGAAGAGGACGATCAAAGCGGCCAGGCCGAGCCCGGCGCCGAGTTTCCCTGACCAGGTCATGACACCGTGCTCCGATCCCTCGTGCGGGCGTCGATCAGCCCGTACAGCAGGTCGACGACCAGGTTCGCGCCGAGCACCGCGACCGTGATCACCAGGAAGATCCCCTGCATCAGCGCGTAGTCGTTGTTCTGCACGGCCTGCAGCAGCTTCGACCCGATGCCGGGGTAGGAGAACACCTGCTCGGTGACGATCGACCCGGACACCACGAACCCGAGCGAGATCGCGAACCCGGCGACCGACGGCAGCACGGCGTTGCGGGCCGCGTACCGGATCATCACCCGGCTGCCGGTCAGGCCCTTGGCCCGCGCGGTCAGCACGTAGTCCTCCGACATGGCCGAGACCATCATGTTGCGCATGCCGAGCAGCCAGCCGCCGACGGACGAGACGACGATCGTCAGCGCGGGCAGGATGCCGTGGTAGAGCGCCGATCCGAGGAACTCCGGACTCCAGCCGGGATCCAGGACCACGTCGTAGCCGCCGTTGAGCGGGAACCAGCCGAGCCCCGACGAGAGCAGCGCGACCAGGATCAGCGCCAGCCAGAAGTACGGCACCGCGGCCAGCATCGTGGTCGCGGGCACCAGCGAGTCGAGCCAGGTGCCGCGCCTCCAGCCGACGAGCGCGCCGAGCCCGATGCCCAGCACGAACGAGATCAGCGTTGCGAGGCCGACCAGCACGACGGTCCACGGCAGCGACGCGCCGATCACGTCGGAGACCTTCGCCGGGAACGCGCTGACCGACACCCCGAGATCACCGCGCAGCAGACTGCCCAGGTACGCCAGGTACTCCTGCGCGAACGACTCCCGCCCGCCGGTGCCGAGCAGTGTCTCGTAGGCCTGCCGGGCGGCGGGGTCGACGGACCCGCCGCGCTGCTGGAGCTTGGCCATCAGGATGTCCACCGGGTTGCCCGGCAGCAGCCGCGGGATGACGAAGTTCAACGTCACCGCCGCCCACAGCGCCGCCAGGTAGAAGGCGACCTTGCGCAGGTGGTAGCCCATCGTCAGGACCCGGCGGGCTTGAGCTTCGCGTACACCTGCGAGGCGTCCGGCCGCTTCCACACGGCGGGGAACGCGTACAGGTCGTCCTTGGTGGGCCAGCCGGTGAAGGCCTTGTCGTTGTACTCGTTCGGGACGCCGCCGGTCAGCACCGGGATGTACGGCATGGACTTCTCGAGCTCGACCTGGATGGCGTCGTAGTGCTGCTGCCGCGCGGGGTTGCCGCGGTCGGTCTTCTTGAGCTCGGCCAGCGCGGCGTCCACGACCGGGTTGCTGAACCGGGCGAAGTTCGGGTTGGCCGCCTCGCCGACCGGCGCGGTCGTCGCGGTCGAGAAGAAGTAGCTGTAGGTGTAGTACGGGTCCGGCGCCGGACCCTGCTCCACCGAGTCGATCAGCAGCTCGAACTGGCCGCGACCGCGCGCGTCCGCCCACTCGTTCCACGACAGCTGCTGCGGCGTGATCTTGATGCCGATCTTGAGCAGCTGCTGGCTCAGGGTCTCCAGCGCGGTGATGTAGTCAGTCCAGCCGGCGACCACCTTCACGGTCAGCGCCAGCGGCTTGCCGTCCTTGGCGTAGATGCCGTCGGGGCCCTTGGCATAACCGGCGGCGGTGAGGATCTGGTCGGACTTGGCGGTGTCGGCGTTCATCGGCGCCATGCGGTCGGTGAGCTTGCTGGAGATCAGCGACTCGTCGCGCGGCTGGAGGGTGTAGCCGGGCGACATCGCGGCGGCGGTGTTCTGGAACGCCAGCGAGTTGATCTGCGTGCGGTTCATGCCGTGGTAGATCGCCTGGCGCACGGCCGGATCGGTCTGCGCGCCCTGGCAGCCGAGCTGTGCGTTGGAGCAGGTGAACAACGCGACCTGGTTGAGCGGCAGCGTGACGACCTTGTAGCCGGGGTAGTTCTTCTCGACGTCCTTGATGTCCGGGACCGGCCCGGTCTGCCAGTCGATCGACCCGGCCTTGAGGGCGTCCACGCCCGCCTGGTTGCCCGACAGGGACAGGTAGCGGATCTGCTTCAGCGCGGGCTCTCCGCCCCAGTACTTCGGATTGGCCTTGAGGGTGAACGACTGCGCCTTGAACTCGCCGAGCTGGAACGGCCCGGTGCCGACCGGGTTCTGGTTCACCTCGGTCGCGGGCGTGGGGTAGTTCTTCCAGATGTGCTCGGGCATGATCCACAGCTGGCCGAGCACCTGCGGTCCGTCCATGTAGGACGGTTCGGGGAACTTGACGACCACGTGCGTGTCGTCGACCGCGGTCGTCGTGCCCTTGAACCCCGTCTTGTTGACAGCGGGGGTCTTCGCGACCATGTCGAGCGTGAACTTGACGTCCTCCGCGGTGAACTTCTCGCCGTCGGACCAGGTCACGTCGTTTCTGAGCGTGACGGAGAGCTCGGTGCCGTCCGGGTTCCACTGGAACTCGGTGCCGAGCAGGGGTTTCGGCGGCTGGTCCTTCGCGATGTTGAAGAAGAACAGCGGCTCGTAGATCGTGCCGGGCCCCTCGATCAGGGTGGGGGCGTACGGGTTGAAGTTCAGCTGGTAGTCGCCGGCCTGCCCGGTGTAGACGACGAGGGTGTCGCGGGACCGGCTCGCTCCGCCGGATCCGGAGCAGGCGGCGGTGGCGGCGACGACCGCGGCCAGACCGAGTGAGCAGAGCCTCTTGTGCAGGAACATCGTTGATCCTCCCGTGGGCTGGGTGGTTCGCGGCGAGGATTCTTCAGTTACTAAACAAAGAAAGTCAACGGCTCGGGATGCTTTACTGATCCCGAGCTTGTCGATGTGCCAAGTTCGTCGTTCGACGGAGGAGTGCGGTGAGCGGACCGGCGCGGGTGACCCACGCGAGCACCAGGGCGGCGGTGCTGGACCTGGTCAGGGCGGCGGGCATGATCAGCCGGGTCGGCCTGGTCAACGCCACCGGCCTGACCGGCGGAACGATCTCCACGGTCGTGCGCGGCCTGATCGACGAGGGCCTGGTCGCCGAGACCGGGCACGCCGAGTCGACCGGTGGCAAGCGCCGGGTCATGCTGCAGCTCAACCACTTCGCGCGCTACGCCGTCGGCGTGCACCTCGACGGCGCGCGGATCACCTACGTGCTGACCAACCTCGGCGGGGCGGTCGTCGCCAGGATCTCGCGCGCCGGTGCCGGCACCGACGAGCCGGCGGCCGTGGTCGCCAGGGTGGCCCGCGAGGCCGACGCGCTGATCGACAGCGTCGGCGTCGAACGCGATCGAATCCTGGGGCTGGGACTCGTCGCGGCCCGCCCGGCGGAGCACCACGAGTTCGGCCGGGCACTGGAACGTGCGACGGGCCTGCCCGTGGTGCTCGACCACGACGCGACCGCGGCGGCGATAGGCGAGCACTGGTCCGGCGGCGTGGGCGCCACGTCGACGTTCGCCGCGTTGTTCATGGGCACCGGGATCGGTGCGGGGATCGTGCTCGGCGGCACGACCTACCGCGGCCCGAGCGGGCACACCGGCGAGATCGGCCACGCCTGCCTCGACGTCGACGGCCCGCGGTGCTGGTGCGGTGCCAGGGGATGCCTGGAGGTGCTGGCCGGTCCCGCCGCCGTCGTCGAGCAGGCACGGGCGGACCGGGCGCTCACCCGTGCGGCGGGCCTGGTCGGCGGCAGGACCCGCGCGGCCACGCCGGTCGCGGCGGACTTCGCGGCGATCAGCAGGGCGGCCCGGCAGGGCAACGCCCGCGCGGTGGCGTTGCTGGAACGGTCCGCCCGCTACGTCGCGGCCGCGGCCCGCACGCTCGCGAACGTGCTGGACCTGGAGGTGCTGGTGCTCACCGGCCCGAGCTTCGCCATCGCGGGCTCGATCTACCTGCCCGTGCTGCGCGCCGAGCTCGACAGCGCGTTCATCGCCCGCGACGTGCACCCGATCTCCGTGCGGTTGTCGCCGTCGGCCGCGTCGGCACCGGCGATCGGCGCCGCGGCGATCGTGCTGCAGTCGGAACTGGTGCCGCGCCGGCAGGCGCTTCGGCTGCCGGACGACCTGGCGGCGGAGGAGCCGCCGGTGTTCCAGGTATTGCGCTGAATGGAGTTTCTTTTTGTCTCAAAAGGAGCTGACCCTGTAACAAAGAGGTGTCCGTCCCAGACAATGCCGGGCATGACTAGGCAAGACGGTGGCGCAGGTCACAAACCCAGGCGATGGATCGCGGGCACGGCGGCCGTGGCCATCGTGCTGGTCGTCGGAATATCCCTGCTCGTCAGCGGAGTGTTGAGCGGCGAAGAGCCGGCGGCCACCGTCCTCACCACGTCACCGGCCGCGCCTCCGCGGCCCGTCGAGGACTGGTACGACCTCACCACCTACCAGACGATCGAGTCCGGCGCCGGGCACGAGACCCTGGAGTCGATCAGCATCGGGGTGGGCAAGGAGCCGTTCGCCCGCGGCATCCGGGGTTCGGGCGGCTCCTCGGCGACTCAGTCGGCCAACTTCCGCACCTGGTCCACCGCGGGCAGGTGCACCCGGCTGTCGGTGTGGATCGGCAAGGACGCGGCCTCGGCCCAGACGGAGGGGGTCGGCCAGTTCGTGATCAGGGCCGACAAGGCGGAGGCCGTCACCCGGCAGGCGAGCATCGCCGACGCTCCCCAGCACGTCGAGGTCGACATCTCGGACGTCGACCGGCTGACGTTGCTGGACGTGCGCGGCGGCCGCGACGCCGCCAACGCCTGGGGGACCCCGCGGGTGTTCTGCTCCGCGCCGCCCGGCAAGTCCGTCTGACCGGCTCGGCCGGCGCTGGTGAGGCTTTGCGTTGAGAAGCAATAGCTTCAGCACACGCGGGTGAGCGCTGTTAACTGCCGTCATGGTTTCGAGAACCTTCAGCAAGATCGCCGGCCGGGTCGCGGCCGCCGCCGTGGTCGCGCTCTCGGCGGTCGTCGTCAACGCGCCCTCGGCCGCTGCCGCCGACCAGGAGTTCATCTACTCGGGGCAGGACTACGGGTACGCCGGGGCGACGTTCGACTGGACCGGGCGCAGTTCGGTGGGCAACATCGACCTGCTCGTGTCGGACTGGGGCTGTGACGCCAAGCCGGTCTACGCCTACTTCCTGTTCTACAACGGGTCGCTGCACCCGGACACGACGCCGACGCGCCGGTACGACTACTCCGGTTGTGACAAGGAGGACTACTCGTCCTACAACAACCTGACGTGGTCGATCAGCGGCGACTCGATCACCTACATGGGCGTCGTCGTCTGCCGTGACGCGTCGAACGGCCCGTGCAAGGTGGGCGGGCTCTCCGGCCGCAACCCCTACGCGTAGCGACCAGGTCCACAAAGGACCTGTGTCGAACGGGTCGTCGAACGGTGACGCGGCTGTTCGACGACCCGTTCGACTGCATTCGACAGCCTTGCTTGACGCTCGTGGTGCACCGATGCAGACTCCGGAAAGCGTTTTCCAGACGACGGGGTCAGGAGTTCATGAGCGCCCTCGACGAACTGCGCGGGCTGCGTCGCAGCGGCACGCAGGTGCGCAAACGGGACAACAAGGCCGCGTTCTGGTTCCTGGCGCCCTGGTTCGCCGGACTGCTCCTCGTCACGGTCGGTCCGGTGCTCGCGTCCTTCGGACTGGGCTTCACCAGGTACAACCTGATCCAGCCGCCGAAGCTCATCGGATTCGACAACTTCGCGCGCATCCTCAGCGACACGCGCCTGCACAACGCGCTTCGGGTCACGTTCACGTACGTGCTCGTGTCCGTTCCCCTGCAGCTGGCGTGCGCGCTGGGCGTCGCGCTGCTGCTCAACCGCGGGCTGCGCGGACTCGCGTTCTACCGCTCGGCGTTCTACCTGCCGTCACTGCTCGGGTCGAGCGTGGCGATCGCGGTGCTGTGGACGCAGGTCTTCGGTACCGAGGGCCTGGTGAACCGCGTGCTGGGCTTCTTCGGGGTCGAGGGCAAGGGGTGGATCTCCGACCCGGACACCGCGCTGTCGACGCTGATCGTGCTGAACGTGTGGACGTTCGGCTCGCCGATGATCATCTTCCTGGCCGGGCTGCGGCAGATCCCCGAGGTCTACTACGAGGCCGCGGCGATCGACGGGGCCGGTAAGTGGTCGCGGTTCTGGCGGATCACCCTGCCGCTGCTGTCGCCGATCCTGTTCTTCAACCTGGTGCTGCAGATCATCCACGCGTTCCAGTCGTTCACGCAGGCGTTCGTCGTCTCCGGCGGCACCGGCGGGCCGTCCGACTCGACCATGTTCTACACGCTCTACCTGTACCAGCAGGGTTTCAGCCGGTTCGACATGGGTTACGCGTCGGCACTGGCCTGGTTCCTGCTGCTGATCATCGCGGCGTTCACGGCGATCAACTTCTGGGCGGCGAAGTACTGGGTGTTCTATGACGACTGAGCGGCTTTCCCGGCTGGCCAAGCACGCCGGTCTGGTCCTGTTCGGGTTCGTGATGCTGTACCCGGTGCTGTGGATGGTCGTGAGCTCGTTGCGGCCGGGTGACGAGATCTTCCGCAGCCCCGGGCTGATCCTCGACAGCTTCCAGACCGAGAACTACACCGAGGGCTGGAACGCGCTCACGCCGTCGTTCGGGACCTACCTGCTCAACTCGGCGATCCTGGTGCTGGGCTGCATCGTCGGCAACCTGGTGTCGTGCTCGATGGCGGCCTACGCCTTCGCCCGGTTGCAGTTCACCGGCAAGCGGTGGTGGTTCGGCCTCATGCTCGGCACGATCATGCTGCCGATCCACGTGATCATCGTGCCGCAGTACGTGCTGTTCTCGAACATCGGCTGGGTCAACACGTTCCTGCCGCTGATCGTGCCGAAGATCCTCGCCACCGACGCGTTCTTCGTCTTCCTGATGGTGCAGTTCATCCGGGGCCTGCCGCGCGAGCTCGACGAGGCGGCGCGCATCGACGGGTGCGGTCACCCGCGGATCTTCGCGCAGATCGTGCTGCCGCTGATGAAACCGGCGCTCGCGACCACCACGATCTTCACGTTCATCTGGACGTGGAACGACTTCTTCAGCCAGCTGATCTACCTGACGGATCCGGACATGTACACGGTCCCCGTCGCTCTGCGCTCGTTCGTCGACTCGACGGTCGCCACGTCGTGGGGCTCGCAGTTCGCGATGAGCGTCGTGTCGCTCCTCCCGATCTTCCTCGCGTTCCTGGTCGGCCAGCGGTACCTCGTCCAGGGGATCGCCACGACCGGGGGCAAGTAGCCGAAAGGACAGCTCATGTTCAGAGGTGTTCGCCGCGGTGCCGCGTGGGCGGTTCTGCTGTCGCTGACCGCGTCCCTGGCCGGGTGCGGGTCCGGGTCCGACGCGGGTGGCGACCTGACGACGGAGAAGGTCACGCTGCGCTTCACCTGGTGGGGCGCCGACGACCGGCACAAGCGGACCCAGCAGGTCATCGACATGTTCCAGAAGAAGCACCCGAACATCACCGTCAAGGGCGAGTTCAAGGAGTGGAACGGCTACTGGGACAGCCTCGCCACCACGATGGCGGCCAACGACGCGCCGGACATCATGCAGATGGACGAGCTCTACATCGCCTCCTACGCCGAGCGCGGCGCGTTGTTCGATCTGAACGAGGCCAAGAAGCACCTGGACACCGCGAACTTCGACCAGAAGGCGCTCGCGACCGGTGCGATCGCGGGCAAGCAGTACGGGTTGCCGGTCGGCCTGGGCATGTACTCGATCATGGTCAACCTCGACGTGCTGGCGAAGTACAACATCCCGGTGCCCGACGACACGAAGTGGTCCTGGGACGACCTGAAGAAGATCGGCGACCAGGTGTCGAAGGCCGGTGGCGGTCAGGTGTTCGGCGTGCAGTCGCCCGGCATCAACGACGCGGCCGGGCTGAGCATCCGGGCGCGGCAGCAGGGCAAGGCGATGTTCGACGCCGACGCCAAGGTCGTGCTGCCGCAGGAGATCGCGCGCGACTACTGGCAGTACATCCTCGACCTGTCGAAGTCCGGTGTCGCGGCGCCGCCGTCGGTGACCGTCGAGAAGGCCTCCGCCGGGCTGAACCAGTCCGCCACCGCGACCGGCACCGCGGCGTTCGGCCTGTGGTGGAACACCCAGCTCACCGCGCTGACCGCCGCCAGTGGCGCCAAGCTGAAGCTGCTGCGGCTGCCCGGCGAGACGCAGGGCAAGGCACCCGGCGCCTACTACAAGCCGTCGATGTTCTGGTCGGTGTCCTCGCGGTCGAAGTACCCGGCCGAGGCCGCCGCGTTCGTGAGCTTCCTCGCCAACGACGAGGAGGCCGCGAAGATCCTGCTGACCGAACGCGGCGTGCCCGCCAACCAGAAGATCCGCGAGGCGATCGCGGGACAGCTCAAGGACACCGACAAGGCCGCCAAGGAGTACCTCGACACGGTCCCGGTCAGCGACCCGCCCAGGATCACGCCGAACGGCGCCAGCACCCTCGACACCATCCTCAAGCGGCACACCGAGGACGTGCTGTTCGGCCGGACCACGCCCGACGCCGCCGCCGCGGCGTTCATCAAGGAAGTCCAGGCCGAAGTGGACGCGGCGAAGTGAGGCGTGCCGCCATCATCGGCACGGGCGCCATCGCGGCCGCCCACGCCGAAGCGCTGCGGGCGGCGGGAGGACGCGTCGAACTGGTCGCGGTCGTGGACGTGGACGCCGGTCGTGCGACGGCGTTCGCCGAGGAGTGGGGTGTGCCGCGCACACACCTCACTCCGGCCGCGTTGCTCGACGCGGAGGACCTGGACCTGGTGCACATCTGCACACCGCCGCGCTCCCACGTGCCGCTCGCGCTGGAGTGCCTCGCCGGGAACGTGAACGTGCTGGTGGAGAAGCCGCCGGCGTTGTCGCTGAGCGAGATCGACATGCTGATCGCGGCCGAGCACGGCTCGACCGGCCGGGTCGCGACGGTGTTCCAGCACCGCTTCGGGCCCGCCGCGATCCGGTTGCGCCGGCTGGTCTCCGAGGGGGTGCTCGGACGGTCGTTCGTCGCCAAGTGCGACACGCTCTGGTATCGCGGCGACGCCTACTTCGACGTGCCGTGGCGCGGCACGTGGGAGAGCGAGGGCGGCGGGCCGACGATGGGTCACGGCATCCACCAGTTCGACCTGCTGCTGTCGGTTCTGGGGCCGTGGCAGGAGATCCGGGCGGTGGCGGTCCGGCAGGCGCGGGACGTGCAGACCGAGGACGTCTCGATGGCGCTGGTGACCTTCGCCGACGGCACGGTCGCCTCGGTGATCAACTCCTTGCTGTCGCCGAGGGAGACCTCGCAGCTGAGGTTCGACTTCGAGCGAGCCACGGTCGAGGTCGAGCACCTCTACGGCTACACCGACGCGCATTGGACCATGACTCCCGCGCCCGGCCATGACGAGGTCGTCGGTGCCTGGCGTGGCGAGCAGCCGCTGGTCGTGAGCGGCCACCGGTGCCAGCTGACGGCGTTGCTGGACGCGCTGGACAGCGGCGAGACGCCACCGGTGACCCTGGCGGACACCAGGAACACGATGGAGTTCGTCGCGGCGCTTTACGCCTCCGCGTTCACCGGTGCCGTCGTGAAGGCGGGCGAGATCGGCCCGGACAGCCCGTTCTACGCGACGATGGAAGGAATCGGTGCCCCGTGGGCGGATCCCCGGTGATCACGAGGCAGGACGACGAGGTGCTCGCCGTGTCGGTGGGCGACGTCGAGCTCTTCCGGTACGTGCACCGGCCGTCGACGCCGGCGTTCGAGGGCCCGAAGCCCTACCTGCATCCCGTGCGCACGCTGGCCGGTGACGTGGTGACGGCGTTCCGGCCGCACGACCACCGCTGGCACAAGGGCGTGCAGATGACCGCGACCGACGTGTCGGGGGAGAACTTCTGGGGTGGCGTGACGTACGTGCGCGACCAGGGGTACGTGGTGCTGCCCAACGTCGGGACCATGCGGCACGAGGACTTCGAGGTCGACGGTGCCCGGTTCACCGAGCGGCTGTCCTGGTTCACCGAGGCGGGAGAGCGCTGGGTCGGGGAGACGCGCTCGTTCTCGGTGCATGACGTCGAGGACGACTCGTGGACGTTGGAGTTCGCCACCACGCTGACGAACCTCCGCCTGGAACCGCTGGTCTTCGGCAGCCCTACGACCAACGGCCGTGAGCTGGCCGGCTACACCGGTTTCTTCTGGCGCGGCCCGCGTTCGTTCACCGACGGCCAGGTCGTCGCGGCGGACGGGGGAGTGGGCCAGGAGATGATGGGCGAGACCGCGCGGTGGCTGGCGTTCATCGGCCGTCACGACGAGGTGGACCGCTCGTCGACGCTGCTGTTCCTGGACCACCCGGACAACAAGGGCACGCACTGGTTCGTGCGCAGCACACCGTTCGCCGCGGTCAACCCGTCGTTCGCCTTCCACGACACGGTGGAGCTGGCTCCTGGCGACGCGCTGAACCTGCGCTACCGGCTCGTCGTGGCCGACGGCGAGTGGGACAGGGCCCGACTGGAATCCTATGTGGAGGAACATCCGTGGTGACGCCGTTTCCCGGTGGGGTGGGGATCTCCGGTCTGAGGGTGTACGACTGGCCGGCGGTGGACGGGGTCTGCGGCGGCTCGCCGCACGTCCACCTCGCCTGTGCGGAGTGCTACTACGTGATCGGCGGGCGGGGCAGCGTCCAGACCCTGACCCGGCGCGGGTTCGCCGAGACGCCGTTGCGCGAAGGCACCGTCGCCTGGTTCACGCCCGGCACGATCCACCGCCTGGTCAACGACGATGACCTGCGGATCCTCGTCGTGATGCAGAACAGCGGCCTGCCTGAGGCGGGGGACGCGGTGTTCACGTTCCCCGCCGAGGTGCTGGCCGACGCGGAGAACTACCCCGCGCACGCTCAGGCCGGTGACGAGGAGTCGGCCAGGCGGCGCAGGGATCTCGCCGTCGAGGGATTCCAGGAGTTGCGGCGACGCGTCGAGGAAGGCGAGGACGCGGCACTGGACGACTTCTACCGATCCGCCGTGCGGCTGAAGCAGGACGTTCTGGACGACTGGGAGAAGCGGTGGCGGGCCGGCGCCCTGGCCTCGGCCGAGCGCACCGGTGATCAGCTGAACCGGTTGCGGGAAGGCGACATCGGCCACCTCGCGGAGGCGGACGTGCACGTGATGCGCGCGGAAGGGCCGCAGCGGTTCGGCATGTGCGGCCGGCTCGACGTCCACGACCCGGCCCAGGGCAGCTCGCCGCACGACTGAACCGTCGAGTCGAACCGTTCGTCGAATCGACGGAACTGTTGTGCGGCAACAAGTCCGTGCTGGACAGTGAGGCGATGAGAATCGCAGCAGGCGCACTCGTCGTCGTCCTCACCGCCGCGTCCACGACCCCCGCGAACGCGGCGGCGTGGGAAGAGGTGATCGGGACGGGATCCTTCAGCGGCTACGGCGCGCTGGAGTCGGAATGGAACTACCGCTACCCGTGGGGATCCGACCACAACGGCACGGCCAGGATGTACGCGAGTTCCAGCGACCACAACCACGTGTCGCTGTCGGGCGGCGTGCTGACGGTGAAGGCGACGCGCATCTCGTGGGACGAGGGCAACAGCGGGGCCGATCCGCACCTGCCCATCCGCTACCACTCCGGCGCGATCCACGCCAGGGAGCACGTCGTCGTGAACGACCAGTTCCCGAACTGGGAGGTGAAGGGCGACTTCCAGGCGCCGTCGACCCGCGGCACCTGGCCCGCGTTCTGGCTGACCGGCGTCAACAGCTGGCCGCCCGAGAGCGACGTCCTGGAGTTCAAGGGGGACAACCGGAACTGGTTCAACACCTTCCGGACGTCCAGTGACGTGTCGAGCTCGATCGTCGGTGTCTCCTCGCCGGGCTCGTGGCACACCTACCGGGCCTGGATGACCAAGGTGAACGGCACCGACGTCGTCATCCACTACTACCTCGACGGCAAGTGGATCGCCCAGCACACCGCGAAGAACTTCGTCGGCAAGCCGCTCTGGGTGATCATCAACCTGCAGATGGAGGGCTCTTCCGGCAGCCCCGGTCCGACCGCGGAGACCGTCTACCGGGCCCGCAACGTCTACATCGGACGCACGCGGGCGTGAAAAGAGGTGGCCCCGGCGAACACCGGGGCCACCTCCCTGGACCGGTGGTCAGTTGGTGGGGCTGGTCCAGCCGGCGGAGATGTGGGCGACGCGGACGCGTTGCGGGTGGTCGCCGACGGGTACGGAGACGACTTTCCGGCCGGTGCCGAAGTCGATCGCGGTGACCTGGTCGGCGCCGCTCTCGGAGATGACGCACTGGCGGCCGTCGCCGCTGACGGTGGCCCAGTAGGGCTTGGAGGCGGTGACGAGCGGGCCTTCCTGCAGGGTGGCGCGGTCGACGACGGTGGCGTAGTCGTCCATGGTTCCGGCGACGCACAGCTTGCTGCCGTCCGGGTTCATGGACAGGCCGTGGTGGCGTGAGTCGTTGACGAAGGTGGTGCGGTCGTCGCTGGTGTCCGGGTTCTTCGGCAGCGTCTTCAGCTGGGTGATCCTGTCGGTGGCGACGTCGTACTCGATGAAGCCGTTGAAGTACGACACCTGGAAGTACAGCTTCGAGAAGTCGGGGCTGAACGTCGCGGGCCGCACCGCGTTGGACAGGTCCTTGCGGCCGAAGGCGTCCAGCTTGCCGCGCATGTCGATGGTGCGGACGATCTGGTAGGTGGCGGCGTCGACGACGGTGATGTGCCGGTCGCCCTTCAGGAAGTCCTGCCACGGTGCGTCGAAGTTGTTGTTGACCTCGCCGATCGACATGTTCCAGAGGTACCTGCCGCCGTTGGTGAAGACGTTCTCGTGCGGCTTGTCACCGGTCTTGAAGGAGCCGAGCTGCCGGCCGGTGTTGATGTCCAGCACGTGCACGGTGTTGGACGTCGACGCCGAGACCGCGATCTTGGTGCCGTCGGGGGAGACGGCCATGTGGTCGGCGCGGAAGCCCGACACGGGGAACCGCCACTTGATGTTCCCGGTGGCCAGGTCGAGGGAGACGACGTCGGCGAAGCTGGGTCGCGAGACGACCATGGCCGTGCCGTCGGGGGTGGAGTACATGTCGTCGACGAACTGGTCGTGCCCCTCGCCGGGGCCTGAGCGGATACCGAGGAAGAAGGCCAGCTTGATCGGGTTGAGGTAGATCTCGGTGAGTCGCTGGTCCTTGTCGGGGATGACGTTGATCCGGCCGATCTTGGCGAAGTCGCCGGTGGAGGAGATCACGTCGGCGGTGCCGTCCCAGTTGTTGCCGACGAACATCACCTCACGCAGCGGCGCCGCGGAGGCGGCCGGACTGGTGACGCAGGCGGCGAGCACCGCCGCCGCGGCGACGGCGTGGGTGAGGCGGCGGCGCGTGAGAGCGCTTCCGGAAGGTTTCCGTGCAGGGGTCGACGAAGCGTGCATCGTTGCATCTCCGAATGAAGTGGGCGCCGGCAAGGGGGCGCATGCCGCAGGGAGATCTGAACTTGGCCGAGTTCAGATTTTACCTACTGGATAGTAGGCTGACGTGATCCCGGCCACAAGAGCCAGTGGAGGCAACCACCGCACACGTCCGTTGGAGGCACAGTGGCAGGCAGGATCACCCCGGCGGAGGGCCGTTACGGCGGCAGGGACGCGGCCGAGCGCCGCGACGAACGGCGCGGGCGGTTCCGGGAAGCGGGCCTGGAGACCTTCGGCACCGCACAGGGTTTCCGGGGGACCCGTCTGGGCGATCTGTGCAAGGCCGCCGGTCTGTCGAGCCGCCAGTTCTACGAGGAGTACCGCGCCCTGGAGGACCTGCTGGCCGATCTGCACCTCCACGTCAACGACGTGGCGGGGAAGGCCGTCGCCGAGGTGCTGCCCGGCACCGCGCACCTGAGTCTGCCGGAGCTGCTGCCCCGCTTGGTGCACGCCTACGTGAAGGGCGCCTGCGCCGACCCGCGGCACGCCCGCATCGCCTACGTCGAGGTCGTCGGAGTCAGCCCCCGCATGGACCGTCAGCGCCTCGAACGCCGCGCCATCTGGGTCGAGATGATCAACCGGCTGGCCGCGGACGCCGCCGCACGGGGTGAGATCCCTCCCGGCAACTACCGCATCACCGCCGCGGCCATCATCGGCGCCATCAACGGACTCATGCACGACTGGGTCGTCGGGTGGGTCGATGCGACGCTGGACGAAGTCGCGGACGAGCTGGTCCAGATGGTGCTCGGCAGGTACCAGATCGCCGAGTGAGTCGAACGTCCACATCGGACGCACGCGGGCGTGAAAAAGGAGGTGGCCCCGGCGAACACCGGGGCCACCTCCTCCGGTCAGGCCCCCGCCGGAAGGCCCGACCAGGCTTCCTGCGACGTCAGCGGTCGCATCGTGATCGTGTACTCGTAGGTGCTGTCAGGACGGACCTGGCTGCGCTGCCGCACCGGGTTCGGCGTGTCACCGACACCGGTCACGGCATGATCGGCGTGCAGCGTGAAGTACCCCTTGTTGCGCTGCAACATGAACGGGTACGCGGCGCGCTCGATGTCGTCGTACTGCGTCACGCTGACCTCGCGCGCACCCGACACCAGCAGACCGGACGTGCGTCCGTCGGTGAGCAGCGCCCACCGTGTGTCGGTGTGGTTGCCGTGGTCCTGCGGACGGTGGTACTCGACGTACTGGTCGGCCACCGAGCTGGAGTGCACCCCGATCGGCGTGCCGTCCTTGCGGTCGACGTAGCTCTCCGCCTTCCTGCCGTACCAGGAGAACTCGGAGAAGCGGTCGGGCACGGACAGCTGGACACCGATGCGCGGCAGGTACGGCAGCGTCCGCATCGAACCCTGCGGCGTCACCCGGTGCCCGAGTCGCAGCACACCGGCCGAGTCCACCGAGTAGACCATCGTCTGGTCGAACCACGCCCCGCCGACGCCGGGTGCGGCGACCTTGCTGTCCACGATGATCCGGGTGGTCTTGTGCCCGTCCTTCTCCACCCGCACACCGGACACCGTGGTCTCCAGCCGGTCGAGGCCGGCCTTGCGCCAGTCCTCACCCTCGGCGCGGCCCCACGTGTAGGTCTCGTTGCTGATCGGCGCACGCCACGCGTCGAGCTTCGGACCGCTGGTGAGCAACTCCCGGCCCCACGACTTCATGGACGTCAGCGCACCGGACTTCTTGTCCACCGTGTAAGCAGCGCCTGCTGCCGTGGCGGTGACCTTCTGGGCGTCCTCGTGGGTGAACACGACGGCCCAGTCGAGCGGTGCCTTGTCCAGGCCGGGAACGCGGCTGCCGCCCAGCGAGAACTGGTCGTGGGCGAGGACGTGCCCGGCGGGCAGCAGCGGTGCCTTGGCCGACGTGACCGTCTCGACCGTCAGGAACCGTTCCCGATCCGCGTCGTTGACCGGCATCGGCAGCGAGATCGGCGCGGTCGAGGCGGCGGCGACGCGCAACGGCTGTTCGCCGCTCTTGACCACCCGTGAGCCTTCGGTGACCCGCCAGCGCAGGGTGAGGTCGTCGGTTCCGGTGAACTGCCGTTCGTTGGTCACCGACAGCACGCCGCCGGAGTAGCCGAACCGGATCGGCTGGTGTGCCCACGCCATCTGCGTGGTCTCCGGCTGCGGCTTGCGGTCCGTGCCGATCAGACCGTCCACACCGGACAGCGTCGACCCGTGCGCGAAGTGCGTGCCGCGTTCCCGCACGCTGTCGAAGTCGAGCGCCAGCACGGCGCCGCCGGCCGGGGCGGAGGAGACACCGAGTTCGGCGGCGGGCAACACCCGGTCGTAGACGCGCACGTCGTCCACCTCGCCGCGGGCCATCCAGCCGACGGTCGACGGGTCGTTCCACGACATCTCGAAGTCGCGGCCGATGTTCACGTCCGCCGCCGAGTAGTCGATCGCACCGGTGAACGGCAGGGTGCCCACTTCGGCGCCGTCGATGTACAGCCGCAGCGCGGTGCCATCGTACGTGCCGCTGACCCGGTGCCACTTGCCGTAGAAGTCGGCGGGCACCTTCGCCTGCACCGCGCGCCACGTGCCGCTGTGGATGAAGAACTCGAGCGTGGTCTCGTTCTTCATCTTGAGCGTCCACTGGTGGTCGCCCTTGGCGATGATGGGGAACTGGCCGGTCCACTTGCCGGGCTTGACCCACGCGTCCAGCGTCAGCGCGGTGCCGGTGATGTCGAGCTTGCGATCGCGGTAGACCTCGACGAAGTCGTCGAGCCCGGACAGCGACAACGCCTTGCCGCGGTGGCCGTCGACGAGCTTCGGTGCGCCCGACAACAACGCCGTGATGTCGTTGCCCGAACTGTCGGGTGCGATGCGGGTCTTCTGCTTGATGTTCTGCTCGGCCCAGTCCCAGATGAAGCCGCCCTGGGTCTGCGGGTTGGCCCGGATGATGTCCCAGAACTCGTGGAAGTTGCCCAGGCTGTTGCCCATCGCGTGGGCGTACTCGCCGAAGATCAACGGCTTGGTCGTGCTCTTCGCCTGCTCGGCGAACCGCTCCGGAGACGGGTAGCGCGGCCCCCACACGTCGGCGAACGGCGCGTCGCCGTCGGGGTTGTTGGACTGGTGGTAGATCGGCCGCGACGGGTCGTTGGCCTTGAGCCACTTCGCCATCTCGTAGTGGTGCGCGCCGAGCCCCGCCTCGTTGCCGCTGTCCCACAGGAAGACGCTCGGGTGGTTCTTGTCGCGCTCGACCATGCCGATCAGCCGGTCCAGGAAGGTGTCGCGCCACTCCGGCTGGTTCGCCTGGCACCACCGGGCGCAGTTCTCGTGGTTGTGGGTCTCGATGTCGACCTCGTCGTCGATCCAGATGCCGTGCTGGTCGGCGAGGTCGTAGAAGTACGGGTCGCTCGGGTAGTGCGAGGTGCGCACGGCGTTGACGTTGAGCTGCTCCATCAGCGCCACGTCGCGTTCCTGCGCCGCACGCGGGACGTGCCGGCCGTGGTCCGGGTCGGTCTCCGCGCGGTTGACGCCCTTGAACAGCACGCGCTTGCCGTTGACCAGCAACGTCCTGTCGCGAATCTCGATCTCGCGGAAACCGGTGGTGTCACTGGTGATGTGCGTGATCTTGCCGTCTGGCGCGGTGAGCGTCAGCACGACGGTGTAGAGGTTCGGCGTCTCGTCGGTCCACTTGGCCGGGTTGCGCACGGGCAACGTCAGGCGTGCGGTGTTGCTGTCGGTTTCCTGGCTCACCGCACCGACTTCGGCGCCGCGGGAGTCGCGCAGGCTGGCGGTGACGCGGTGCGTGCCGGTGGTGCCACCGGGTTTGTGGCCGAGTTCGACGTCCGCGGTGAGGGTCGCGTCGGTGTAGGTGGCGTCGAGGTCGGTCTTCAGGGTGACGTCCTGGATGAACGTGGCGGGCGTCGAGTACAGCGACACCGAGCGGAAGATGCCCGAGTACCGCCACTGGTCGTAGTCCTCCAGGTAGGACCCGGCGCTCCACCGGTGCACCTGGACGGCGATCTTGTTGCGGCCCGGTCGCAGCGCGGAGGAGATGTCGAACTCCGCCGGGGTGTAGCCACCCTGGTCGTAGCCGATGTACTTGCCGTTGACCCACACGAAGTAGCCGGACGTCACGCCTTCGAAGCGCACGAACGTGGCGCGCTTCGTCCAGTCGGCGGGCACCTCGAAGTCGCGGACGTACGCGCCGGTCGGGTTCACGTCGCGGGGAACGCGGGGCGGATCGTCCGGCTGCACCTCGGTGGCGATGTTGCGGAAGATCGGGTGGTCCAGGCCGTCGGTCTGCCAGGTGTGCGGCACGGTCACCGTGCGCCAGCCGGACGTGTCGTGGTCGTCGGCGTAGAACCGCGCCGGGACGTCGGCCGGCTTGTCCGCCACGGAGATCCGCCACTGGCCGTCCAGCGACCGCGTGAACGGAGTGCGCTCGTCGCGGCGCACGGCCGAGGCGACATCCGCCTGCGGGAGCAGCAGTGCGTGGTGCGGCTCCTGTCCTTCGGCGATCTTGCGCGGATCTTCGAGGTAGGTGTGCACGTCCGGAGGTGGATCGGCCGCGGAGGCGATCGGTGTCGTCGAACCCACCGCAACTAACAGCACCGTGGCAAGAACAATCGCGCGCCGCACGCTGAACCTCCATGTTCAGACAGAACTGAACACAAGTGAACAGTCGGGGCGGAAGGGCGACAAGGGGCCGCGAGGTCCGGGCCGTTCACAGGGCACCGGCTGTTATCGAACAGGTCGACGCTTGCGTTCGATTTTGTTCGACTTCACGCTCCGGGGAACAAGCCGAACCGCGACCAGCCGGGGGAACCGTGAAGAGGACAGTGCTGTGCTTGGTGACCGCGATGCTGCTGGCGTCGCCATGGCCTGCGGTCGGTGCGCCCGCGGCGGCGCCGGCGGTCAGCCTCGTGGGCGACACGCTGCTCGATCCTTCCGCGCTGTACTTCGTGTCCTACGACGGAGTGGTGAACAACAACTCGTTCCAGCAGGACGCGATCCTGACCTATCAGGGACGTCAGTACGCCACCTGGTACACGGCGACCCGCGAGGCCGTGGTCGCGCGGCGGACCGTGGGCGGTACGCGGTGGGAGACCGTGATCCTTCCGCACAAGCTCAGCGCCGACGACTCGCACAACGTGATCTCGCTCGGAATCTCCCCGCAGGACAACGCGATTCACGTCGCGCTGGACACGCACAACACGCGCTTGTTCTACTTCCGTTCCCTGCCAGGCCTCGCGACCGGTGCCCAGCAGTGGAACGCCGCCGCGTTCGGCTCGGTGCAGCGCACGCTCGGCGGCGTCGAGCTCGGTTCCATGACGTACCCGCAGTTCGTGGTGACTCCCGAGGGCAGGCTGCAGTTCAGCTACCGCACCGGTGGCTCCGGCAACGGCGTCAACGAGCTGGCGGAGTACTCCGGCGGCACGTGGCGCAAGCTCGGCGGCTGGTCGTCCGCCACCGGTTCGTACACCGGCCCGAACGGCGTGGTGTCCACCACCCGCAACATGTACCTGCACGGCCTGACCTATGACCGAAGTGGACGGTTGCACGCCGCTTTCACCTGGCGTGAAGGCAATGCCGGTGTGCTGTGCAACCCAGGCGGCCTGACCAACCACGACACCGGCTACGTCTACAGCGACGACCGCGGCCGCACGTGGCGCAACGGTGCGGGAACCGTGGTGGGCACCACCGGTGGCACACCCGTGCACGTCAACTCGCCGGGCCTGGTGGCCGATCCGCTCGACCCGAACCACGGCCTGATGAACCAGGAGAGTCAGGCCGTGGACGCCCAGGGCCGGCCGCACGTGGTGATCAGCTACGTCCCCGGCCGGTTCACCCAGTGCGTGTCGAACTACGCGCAGCAGCGCACGCAGTACGGCCGCACCTTCCACGTCTTCCGCGGAGCGGACGGCAGGTGGACCAAGATGGAGGTGCCGATCCCGCCGAACCACACGCAGCGCACGAAGATCGTGTTCGACCGGGACGACAACGCGTACCTCGTGCTGCCTCGCGGGAAGATCGTGGCGGCGAGCAAGGCCAGCGGCTGGACGGACTGGACGACGTTGTTCGACCGCCCGTCGCTGCAGGCGTTCGGAGAGGTGAACGTGGACGCGTCGCGCGTCGCGTCCCAGGGAATCCTTTCGGTGCAGTACCAGCAGAACTCCAGCGGCACCACGCCGTCGCCGATCCGCGTCGCCGACTTCCGGCTGGGGGCCTGACGTGGCGAGGCTTTTGCTGGCCCTCACCCTCGTCGCCGCCGGCCTTGCCACGCCGGCTGCCGCGGACCCGTTGCCGCAGAACGGGGTCACCGTCCGCATCGACCCGTCGTACCAGCAACCGGAGTTCGAGGGCTGGGGCACCAGCCTGGTGTGGTTCGCGAACGTCACCGGCGGCTATCCGGAGCCGATCCGCCGCAAGCTCGTCGACCTGCTGTTCGGTGAGGACGGACTGCGGCTGAACATCGCGCGGTACAACATCGGTGGCGGCAACGCGCCCGACGTCCGCGAGGACTACATGAAGAAGGGCGCGACGATGGAGGGCTTCTGGAAAGCCCCTCCCGGCACCACGCGCGAGGACGTGGACTGGTGGCAGCCGGACAACCCCGACCACTGGGACTTCTCCGCGGACGCCAACCAGCGTTGGTGGGTCGACCAGGTCAAGCGCAAGGTCACGAAGTGGGAGGCGTTCAGCAACTCGCCGCCGTGGTTCCAGACCGTCAGCGGCTACGTCTCCGGCGGGTTCGACGCGAACACCGACCAGATCCGCCGCGACCGCGTCGAGGACTTCGCCACGTACCTGGCGCGCGTGACCCAGGAGATCGAACGCGCGCACGGCATCAAGTTCGACACGCTCGCCCCGTTGAACGAGCCCAACACGAACTACTGGGGCACGCAGATCGGCCCTGACGGCCAGCCGACCGGCGGACGTCAGGAGGGCGCGCACGCCGGACCCGAGTTGCAGCAGGAGGTTCTGCTCGCCACGCGCCGCGCGCTCGACGAGCTGCGGTCGCGGGTGAAGGTGTCCGCGATGGACGAGACGAACCCGGGCACGTTCGTGCGCAACTGGAACGGCTACGGTCCGGCGCGGGACGTGGTCGACCAGCTCAACGTGCACACCTACGGCACGGGCCAGCGCACCAGCGTCCGCGACATCGCCAAGGGCGCCGGTGAGAAGCTCTGGATGAGCGAGGTCGAGGGAACCTGGGGCAACGGCACCACCGACTACACGAGCATGGAACCCGGCCTGGGCATGGCGACCAGAATGCTTGAGGACATCCGCGAGCTCGAACCGTCCGCCTGGGTGTTCTGGCAGCCGATCGAGGACACGGCTCCGCAGACGGCCGCTGGGAAGAACTGGGGCAGCGTCCACATCCCGTTCGACTGCAAGGCGAACGACACACTGGGGACCTGTCCTGTCAGGACCAACACCAAGTTCCACACCATCCGCAACTTCACCCACTTCGTCCGGCCGGGCGACCGGTTCGTCAAGACCGACGACCCGTCGAGCGTCGCCGCGGTGAAGCGGTTCGGTCTGGACGCGACGGTCGTCCACGTCAACAGCGGCACCACCGATCGCGCGGTGACGCTGGACCTGTCCCGGTTCGGGGTCGTCTCGCCGCTGGCCAAGGTGACGCCCGTGGTCACCGACGCGTCCGGTGCCCTCGTGCGCGGCAAACCGGTGCGGGTGGCGGGGAAGTCGGCGACGCTCACGGTGCCGGCGAAGTCGGTCACCACGTTCCTCGTCGACGGCGTGGCGGGGGTGTCCGGCGACGCCGCGCTCGTCCAGCCCGATCACGTGTACCGGATCGCCACGGGCGGGAAGTCCTTGCAGCCGTCCGACGACTGGGCGAAAGCGGTCCTGCGGACCACCGACCCCGCGAGTGCGCGACAGCTGTGGGCGGTGCGGAAACTGGGGCTCGGCAACGGAAAACGCGAGCGGTACGAGATCGTCAGCGCCGTGACCGGAACCCGGCTGGCCGCATCCGGTGACGCCGTCGTGCTCCAGTCGGCAGGTGACACAGCGGCTCAGTGGATCATGTCGACGACCGGGGACGGCGGCTGGACGTTCGTCAACGCCGCCACCGGCACGCTGATCGACGCGACCGGGGAGACCGTGTCGGCCAGGACCCCGACCTCCGGCGCGAGCCAGCGCTGGACACCGGTCGACGAGACCGTGCAACGGGTTCAGGACGCCGCCGTGTTCACGGTTCCGAAGCTTCGGCCCGTGCTGCCGCAGACCGTGACACCGGTGTACCCGGACGGCGCGCGCGGAGCTCTTCCCGTGGTCTGGAACCTCCCGCCGGACTGGCAGTGGCAGCACCCTGGAACCGTGCGCGTTCATGGCACGGCGACGGACGTGCTCGGGCGGAAGTTGCCCGCACAGGCCGTGGTCACCGTCGACACGATCGCCTCGACCCTGCCCGCTCGCGCGAAGACCTACGTCGGCGGGCGGCCCGAGTTGCCGGCCACCGTCACGGGTGTGGGCAAACGGGGCGGCAAGGCCGAACTCCCCGTGGTGTGGGACACCGCGGTGTTCGACCACGTGGGGACGGTGACGGTGACCGGTCGTGCCCAGGTCGTCGACGGCAGCACGGTGGCCGCCACAGCCGTGGTGCAGGTGACCGAGCCCGTCGAGGTCAACGCGGCGCTCGACGCGGCTGTCGCAGCGACCTACACCGAGTCCGGCTACTCCGCGGACCGGCTGCGCAACGGCGTCACGGAGGAAAAGGCGTGGTCGAACTGGAGGTCCGGCGCCAAGAACCCGTCCGACACGATCACCTTCACCCTGCCCGGAACCCGTGATCTCACGCGGGTGGCCGTGCACTCCCACCGCGACGGCGAGGGTGGCATCGCCCAGAGTCTCAAGGTCCAGGTGCGCACGGTCGACGGCGCGTGGGTCGACGCGAGCGGTGACGTCGAAGTCAACGCACTGCGGACAGAGGTCGTGCTGAACCCCTCGCCCCCGGCGACCGCCGTCCGAGTCGTCCTCACCGCGCGTCCGTCCGGATATCTCACCCTCGGCGAGATCGAGGTGCTGGCGAAAGCACCTGCTTTGTGAGTGGTGTCGAATCCGGGTCGAAGAATTGCCCTCCGCGCATTCGAGTTGTTCGACGCTACTGTTTCTCGTGTGAAACGTTTCAATTTTGCGAGGGACAATTGTTCGGTGTCAGGAGGGTGATCGACGATGAGAAGGACAACGATGTCGGCACTGCTCGCGGCGATGCTCGTCGCGGGCGGTGTTCCCGCGGTCGCGGCTGAACCGGCGGGTGCCGCCGAACGCGGGCTGGTCAGCATTCGGTCGGTGCGCGGCGACGGCAACTTCGTGTCGTGGCGGCTGCTCGGTGGTGACGCCGCCGATGTGGCGTTCAACGTCTACCGCGACGGGGTGAAGGTCAACCGCGCGCCGGTGACGACGGCGACGAGCTATCTCGACGCGGGTGCGCCCGCGACCGCGTCCTACTCGGTGCGCCAGGTGAGCGGAGGCGTGGAATCGGCGGCGGCCACGCGTTCCGTCGGCACCCTGGAGACGAGCAGGGACGTCCCGATCCAGAGTCCGGGATCCGGTTACGTGGCGAACGACGCGTCGGTCGGCGACCTGGACGGCGACGGCGAGTACGAGATCGTCCTGAAGTGGGATCCCGCCGACGCCAAGGACAACTCGCAGGCAGGCCGCACGGGCAACGTGTACCTGGACGCGTACGAGCTCAGCGGCACCCGGTTGTGGCGCGTCGACCTCGGCCGCAACATCCGGGCGGGCGCGCACTACACGCAGTTCCAGGTCTTCGACTACGACGGCGACGGCAGGGCCGAGATCGCCGTGAAGACCGCGGACGGCACGCGGTCGGGCACCGGGCAGGTGATCGGCAACGCGAACGCCGACCACCGCAACAGCGACGGTTACATCCTGACCGGACCGGAGTTCCTCTCGGTGTTCCGCGGCACGGACGGCGCGGTGCTCGACACCGAGAACTACGTGCCACCACGCGGAACCGTCTCGTCGTGGGGTGACAACTACGGCAACCGGGTCGACCGCTTCCTGGCCGCCACCGCGTACCTGGACGGCTCGCGGCCGAGCATCGTGATGGCCCGCGGGTACTACACCCGCAGCGTGATCTCGGCGTGGGACTTCCGGAACGGGCAGCTGACCCAGCGCTGGACGTTCGACTCGGCGTCCCAGTCGAACCGCTCGGCCTGGGAGGGCAAGGGCAACCACAACCTCTCGATCGCCGACGTGGACGCCGACGGCCGCGACGAGGTCGTCTACGGCTCCATGGCCATCGACGACAACGGCCGCGGCCTGTGGCAGAACAGCACCCACCACGGCGACGCCCTGCACGTCGGCGACTTCATCCCGGGAAGGCCGGGACTGGAGGTCTTCAAGCCGTCGGAGTGGACCACCGAGGTCACGCACTGGATGGGCGACGCGCGCACCGGTCAGATCATCTGGAGCGCGCCGTCGTGCGGCTGCGACAACGGCCGTGCGGTCGCCGCGGACATCTGGGCCGGCAACCCCGGCGCGGAGGCGTGGTCGGCGTCCGTGGGAGGGCTGCGCAGCGCCGCCACGGGAGCCCAGGTCGCGGCGCGCAAGCCGGGGTCGATCAACTTCGTGATCTGGTGGGACGGTGACGCGCAGCGCGAGCTGCTCAACGGCACCACGATCGACAAGTACGGCCCCAACGGCGACACGCGGCTGCTCACCGGTTCGGGCGTGGCCTCCAACAACGGCACCAAGTCCACGCCGGCGTTGCAGGCGGACATCCTCGGCGACTGGCGCGAGGAGGTCATCTGGCGGACCTCGGACAGCCGGGCGTTGCGGATCTACTCGACCACCGAGCCGACGACGATCCGGCGGGCCTCGCTGATGGAGGACCGGCAGTACCGGGAGGCGGTGGCGTGGCAGAACACGGCCTACAACCAGCCGCCGCACCCGAGTTTCACCTCACCCTGAATTGACTGAATGCCGAATTCGCGGACGGGGATCGCCCGTCCGCGAATTCGGCATTTCGGACTGGTTCGTGAATTGCGCTTGGCGGAGTGGCGGCGCGAAGGAGCCCCGATGCAGCTGCATTCGGGGGACGTCGGGTTCTACTGGCAGTTCGGCCCGGAGGTGACCGCCGCGGCGTTGCGAACGCGGCGTCCTGCCGGCGGACAAGGCCCACGTCGAAGCGCTCTGGGAGGGCCGATTCCGGGAAGTGCTGCAAGAGGACGGCTGGGAACCGGATGAGCCGTGGATCCCGATGGTGCGCGACCTGAGCGCGCCCGTGGCGGACAGCGGCGTGCGGATCGAGGTGGTCGGCCCCGAACGGGTCGAGGACCGGGTCGCGGTGCACCGCGGGGCGTTCGCCGGATCGAAGTTCAGCGCGGAGCGGTGGCGGGCCATGGCCGCCGGGACGCCGTACGCCGATGCCCGATGCCTGGTCGGGTACGACGACCGGGCGATGCGGTCGCGGCCACGACCGTCTGGTCGGCGGGCCCCGGGAAACCCGGTCTGCTCGAACCTCTCGGCGTGCACCGCGATCATCAGGGACACGGCTACGGCAGGGCGATCGCGCTCGCCGCCGCGGCGGCCCTGCAGGACATGGGTGCGTCCAGCGCGACCGTGTGTGCCGAAGGCGCCAACACCGGGGCCGTTGCCACCTACCGCGCTGCCGGATTCCAGGCCCGGCCCGAGGTGCGGGACCTGCGCCGGATCGGCTAGTGCTCCAGTCGAGGGTTCGGGGTGTGAAACCCCGAACCCTCACCGCACCACTAGATCCTGGCCGCCACGATCGGTGCCAGCCTGTCGGCGATCTTGCGGTGGCCCTGGTCGTTCGGGTGCACGTTGTCCGACGTGTCGGTGGCCTCGTCGATCCAGCCCAGCGTGTCGACGAAGTGCACGTTGCGGTCGCCGCCGTCGGTGAGCGTCTTCACCGCCGCCTGGGTCTCCGGGACGTACCGCTTGCGGAACGTGGCGAGAGCGAAGATCGCCGCCGTCGGGTACTTCTCCCGCGCACGCCGCAGAAGCGTGACGTAGGAGGCGCGGAACTCGTCCTTGGTGACGCTGTGGCCGACGTCGTTCGTGCCGAGGTTGATCACGACGGCGTTCGCCTTGTAGCGGCCGAAGTTCCACGCGGGCGCGGTCAGTGCCAGGCCGGTGCGCAGGAAGCCCTCGCGCATGCTCAGACAGCCGTCCGCCGCCGGGTGCAGGCACGCGCCGCCCACCGCGATCTGCGTGTGGCCTGCCTTGAGCTTCTCGCCGGTCAGCCAGCCGTACGCGGTGAGCGCCTGCTTCGACGACAGCTGGCCGACGGTGATCGAGTCACCGACGAACTCGATGATCTTCGACGGCGCGGTGGGCGCGAACGTGCGCGCGCCGGTGTCGATCTCGATGCCCTGGTACACCGCGTCGCCCTTGTAGGAGCCCGCGATCGGGCGGTAGGAGACGCGGAGGGTGTGGTTGCCCGCGGCCAGTGGCGCCGGGGTGAGGTCCACCGTGCCGGTCCGGTTCACGTAGGACACGTCAGGACCGCCGTCGATGCTCACGAACAAGTCGATCGCGCGGCGCTGCTTGAGCTTCACCGTCCGGCCGGTGAAGCCGACGACGAGGTAGGCGCCGGCCCACTCGGAGACGTAGGCGCTCGACGAACTCGTGTTCCAGCGGCCGAAGTACCTGACGTTCGGGTCGGTGGGCGAGCTCGTGGTGGCGGCGGACGCCGCCGGGGCCACGACGGCGGTGCTCATGAGCACCGCTGCCGTGACGAGAAGTCGTGTGATCATGATCCGGCCAATCGGTGCGAGGGCAGGGGAACGCGCGACCAGTCGACGTCCGAGGCGAAGTAGAAGCTCGGATAGGACGGCTGGTTGTAGGTGGTCTGCTGGCGGGCGACCTCGACGCGGTACTGGCGGTCGTGCATGAGCGTGTACATCTTGTGGTTCGTCGGTTCGGTGCTGAGGTAGAAGCGCAGGGCCGTGCTGTCCTGCGTGCGCACGACCAGTTCCTCGCGCCAGTCGCCGAGCACGTCGGCCACGAGCGACGGGTTTCCCTTGGTGCCGTTGTTGGTGCGCGTCCCGGTGGCGGTGAGCAGCGTGCCGCGCCGCCAGTCGTCGATGGACGGCGTGACGTCCTGGGCGCCGTTCACGATCTGGGTGGTCAGGTCGCCGGCCCAGCGGATGCTCATGTTCGTTCCAGGAGAACGGTTCTCGAGCCGGCGGCCGTCCGCGCTCCAGGTGCCCGCGGAGTCCGATCCGTTCGGCATGGACGACCAGGTTTCGAGGCCGGGCACGTCCGGGCGGACGTCGCCGATCATGCCGCGGCCGGTGTCCATTCCGGAGTAGGCGCCGTAGATCGTCGCGCCGGTGCGGGCGTCGCGCAGCGCGTAGCCGTACGGGGCGGAGCGGGCGCCCTCGTGGACCATGTAGATCTCAAGCCCGGCACGGTTCGGGTCGATGTCGGTGACGTGCAGGGCGTCTCCGTGCCCGACCCGTGCCTCGGCTCCCGGTTCCACACTGCCCGGCGGCAGCACGCCGACCGAGCTATACAGCAACGAGCCGTTGTCGTCGAGCGTCGCGCCGCCGTAGATGATCTCCTGTTTGCCGTCGCCGTCCACGTCGGCGACGCTCAAGGAGTGCGAGCCCTGCGTCGTGAGCTTGGCGTGACTGGGGTTCGTGCCGTCGCGGCCGTGCGGGGTGTCGCGGAACGGGTTCGTCATCGGCACCCAGCCGCTGTCGACGAGCCAGCGCTTCTTGAGCCGCCGTCCGTCCCAGTCGTAGGTCGCTACCGTGGAACGGGTGTAGTAGCCGCGGGCGAAGATCGCGGACGGGCGCCTGCCGTCCAGGTAGGCGACTCCGGACAGGAACCGGTCGACGCGGTTGCCCGGTTCGATGCGGGACATCGCGTAGTCGCCCCACATCAGGCCGTCGTCGGTGCGGCCGGGTTCGTAGCGGACGGTCTGCAGCTCACGTCCCGTGGCGCCGTCGAAGACTGTCAGGTACTCCGGGCCGTCGACGATGAAACCGGCGAACTGGCGCAGTTTGTTGTTGGCGCTGCGGGACGGCGCATACACGTCGACGAAGTGGTCGGCCAGCGCGGCAGCGTCCTCTGTGGACAGCGGGTAGGCGTACCGCGGCTCGATGCCGAACGCCTGTTCCAGCGTCGCGGGCCACCTACCGGAGATCACCTCGGGATGGGAGTCCCAGCCGCGGAACACGCCGATGAGGTGGTCGCGGTATCCCTCCGGGCTGAGCCGGTAGTCGTCGGTGTTCCGGTACCCGGCACGCACGTCCTCGCGCGGCATCGTGATGAACCGCTCGCGGCCGTCACGAGTGCCCGGCGCGGTCTTCGTCATCAGCTCCGCGCGGCCGTCGCCGTCGAAGTCGTAGACCAGGAACTGGGTGTAGTGCGCGCCCGCCCGGATGTTCACGCCGAGGTCGATCCGGTGCAGCAGCGTGCCGTCGAGGCGGTACGTGTCGAGGTACACCGGCCCGGTGTAGCCGACCTGCGAGACGTCCTTGGAGTTGCTGGGATCCCACTTGACGACGTACTCGTACTGGCCGTCGCCGTCCACGTCGCCGACGCTCACATCGTTGGCGGAGTAGGTGTAGTGCTCACCGGCCGGTGTCACGCCGTCCGCGGGCTTGCGCAGCGGCAGGTCGTGGTGGGACGCCGCCCACGCCGTCACGGACCTGCTGCGCCCCAGCGGGACACCGCGTCGCACGGGAGCGACCTGGTACCGCGCGCCAGGTGCCGCGCCGGTGTCGACGTACGTGGTGCTGTCGGTGACGGTCGCGATGCGCTTCCCGTCCCGGTAGACCGCGAAGTCGGGCCCCGAGAGGCCGGTGGCGGTCGCGCCGGTGGCCTCCTTGCCGAGCAGGCGCCAGCTCAGGTGCACGCCGCCCGCGACGGAGGCCGCGACGAGCCCGCGGTCGAGGTGCTCACCGGGTGAGGCGTGCGCGGCAGCGGGCAGTTGCCCTGCCAGGACGGCTGTGATCACGAACGGCAGCAGAACCCCTCGTCGCAGATCCACGACGGCTACGATGAACCGTTTCAACTCTTGAGGCAAGAGGCTGGATGCGTTGCGGCATAATGTGGAAAGCGTTTTCCGCGGCTCGCTGTCGAATCGAGCGTGCCGTTCGACGGGAGAGGCGTCGAACGAGTCGAATCGAGGTCGCCGCTTCCGTCAACCGTCAATGTGAGCGTTCACGCGGCCAGTCGTGAACAGAAGACGCGCCCGGTCCGTAATGTCATCGAAACGCTTCAACACTCGGAGGTGCCGCGGTGACCCGCCTGTGGTTCGAGGCCCCTGCGAGGGCGTGGGAGGAAGCGTTGCCGCTGGGCACCGGCAGGCTCGGTGCGATGTGCTTCGGCGGTATCGGCACCGAGCTGGTGCAGCTCAACGACGACCGGCTGTGGACGGGGTCGCCGCTGCCGGCGCCGTCCGGTGATCCGGAACTGGTGGAGCAGGCCCGTTCGCACGTGCTGTCCGGCTCGCCTCGTGCGGCGGAAGAGGTGTTGCGCCGCCTGCAGGGCCCCGACACCGCGAAGTACCTGCCGCTGGCCGACGTCCTGCTCGGCGGTGGACCCGAGCAGGCTGAGGCCTACCGCCGTGAGCTCGACCTGCGCACCGGCACGTACTCGGTCTCCTACCGGACCGGGGAGACGGTGGTGCGGCGGGAGGCCGTGTGTCATGCGGGCCTGCACGTACTGGCGTTGCGGGTGACCGGTACCGCTGTCAGTCCGGTGCTGCGCGGGTCGTTGCCCGGCGAGCACTTCACCTCGTCCGGCGGGATCGTGGGGGTGCGGGGCGTGGTGCCGGGCGGAATGGCCTGGGCGGCGGTCGTGGCGGTGGACGGCGACACGGTCTACGTCGCCACCGAGACCGGCTACCGCGGGCCTGGTGCCGCGCCGGTGGACGATCCCGCCGAATGCTCCCGCGTGGCGCTCGACCGGGTCGAACGGGCACGTGGGCTGGGCTGGGCGACGTTCCGCGACCAGGCCGTCCAGACCCACCAGGCGTTGTTCGACCGGGTGAGCCTCCAGCTGGGCCCGGTGCCGGACGCGCCGACGGACGAACGGATCGCGCGGCCAGACCGGGCGTTGCCGGCGTTGCTGTTCCAGTACGGCCGCTACCTGCTGATCACCAGTTCCCGGCCGGGCACGCTGCCCGCGAACCTGCAGGGCATCTGGAACCCGCACACCGACCCGCCGTGGCGCGGCAACTACACGCTCAACATCAACCTGCAGATGAACTACTGGCCGGCCGAGGTCACCGCGTTGCCCGAGTGCCACGAGCCGCTGCTCGAGTTCGTCGAGCAGCTGTCCGGACCCGGTGCGGAGACGGCGAAGGCGCTCTACGGCGCGCCGGGCTGGGTGGCGCACCACAACAGCGACCCGTGGTGCCTCACCACCCCGGTCGGCGACGGCGGTGGCGACCCGGCGTGGGCGAACTGGCCGATGGCCGCGGCGTGGCTGTGCCGGCACCTCCTGGACCACTACGCCTTCACCGGTGACGTCGACTGGCTGCGTGACCGCGCGTGGCCGGTGCTGCGCGGCGCGGCCGAGTTCTGCCTGCACTGGCTGGTCCCGCGCGACGGCGTGCTCACGACGGCGCCGTCGACGTCACCTGAGAACCACTACCTGGCCGCGGGAGAGCCGGTCGCGGCCGGCGTCGGGTCCACCATGGACCTGGCGTTGACAGCGGACCTGTTCGCCGGTCTGGCCGAGGTCGCGAAGGTGCTGGGGCTGCGCGACGACGTGGTCGACGAGGTGCGGAGGATCGAGTTGCCGCCACCGCCGATCGGATCGCACGGCGGGCTGCTGGAGTGGGCCGACGAGGTGCCCGACGCGGAGCCGGACCATCGGCACGTGTCGCACCTGTACGGCCTGTACCCCGGTGATCAGATCGATCCCGTGCGCACCCCGGAACTGGCCGAGGCCGCCCGGCGTGCGCTGGTAGCCAGGGGAGACGCGGGCACGGGCTGGTCGCTGGCCTGGAAAGCCGCGCTGTGGGCACGGCTCGGTGACGGCGACCGCGCGCACACGTTGCTCTCGATGTTGCTGACGGAGGCCACGGACGGCAGCCCGCACGGGGGAGGCGTGTACCGCAACCTGCTGTGCGCACACCCTCCGTTCCAGATCGACGGCAACTTCGGCGCCACCGCCGCGATCGCGGAAATGCTGCTGCAGAGCCACACCGGTGAGCTGCGCCTGCTGCCCGCACTGCCCTCGGCGTGGCCGACCGGGGTGGTGCGCGGACTGCGGGCGCGGGGCGGCGTGGTGGTCGACCTGTGGTGGGACGGAGGGGAGTTGAAGGCCGTCGCGCTGCGCACTCTCCAGGGTGCGAAGGCAGTTGTCGTGACGTGCCAGGGACATGCGGCGGAAGTGACGATCCGGCCGGACGTTCAGCTGATGCTCGGCGAGAAGCTCGTCCCGCGGTGACGGACGTCCGCGCCCAGGCAGTGCCATGGGCGCGGACGTCCTCTCCTCGCTCAGGCGGGCATGAAGATCGCGCCGAGCCGGTCGATCTCGGTGCCCGACCGGCCGGTGAACCCGGCGATGCGCCAGCCCGCGGGTGCCGTGACGGTGAGCGTCTCCCCGGTCGGCTGACCCGCCGAGAGCGTGCGCCCCCGGTTGGTGGTGAAGGCGGCCGAGAACACCCGCGTGTGGCCGTTGTACTTGCTCTGGGTCAGTTTCGCGGACACGAAGTGCTCACCCGGTTCGAGCGTGAGGGACGTGGCCGTGCCGCCTGAGCCACCGTGGGTGAGCGTCGTGCCGTTCGTGAGCGTGGCCGAGATCTGGTCCAACCTGCTGGCACCGCGCAATGTGAGCGTGCGCACCGCGCCCAGGTCGACCGACGCGACGTCGGTGAACGGGCTTCCGTGCGGACCGCCGGCTTCGGCGCTGAGCTTGATGCCGTCGTCCGCCGTCCAGTCGAACCGCGCGGCGATCGGGTAGTGGTCGGACAGCGGTTTGCCCTGTGCGTCCACGAACGCGGCGTTGTCGTTGCGGTAGTCCCGAGCGGTCAGCGTGATCTGCCGGTTGCCCCGGTAGAGGATCTTGTCGACCACCTCGCACGAGTCGGTCAGCGCCGCCGGGTCGCACACCAGCGCCGGGTCGCCCGCCGCCGGTGCCCGGCCGCCGCGTTCGAGCTGCACCCACGCGTCGGTGAGGCCGTTGGTGCCGGCCAGTTCGCGGATGTTGTCGTCGGCACGGGTGTAGCGGGTGTTGGTGTCTCCCATGACGATGACCGCGTTGCCCGCCGAGTTCGCGGCGATGAAACGGGACAGCTGGGTGATGTTCGACCGGCGCGCGGCGAGGTCCGCGTTCTCGGTACCAGCGTTGGGGTGCAGGTTGTAGACGTCGACGTACACCCCCGCGGCCAGCTCGACCCGTTTGTACGAGAAGCCCTTGGGCGTGAGGCAGTCCGTGCCGTTGCAGGACGACCACTTCGTGCGCTGGAGGTCGCTGTAGGGCCGGTGCGACAGCGTGTTCAGGCCGCTGCCGAACGGAACGCCACCGGTCGTCGGCGTGCGGTGGGCGTGGTTGTCGCCCGCGTACAGCGCCGCGTGGTAGTTGAAGTCCTCCTGGACGTTGATGATGTCGTAGGGCGCGAGACGCGGGCTGATCAACGGGGTGTTCACCGCGGGGTCGCCGGACGACAGCGGCTCCGGCAGGCCCGCCACGTTGTAGGTCAGCACCTCGAAGCTGCCACCGGTGGTGGCGTGGGCCGGTGTGGCGAGCGCCGCCAGCACCACGGGGATCAGGAGCAGGGGTCTGATCATCAGTTGCGCGTCCACTTCTGGTTGGCGGCGCCGTTGCACGTCCACAGCACGAGTTTCGTGCCGTTGGTCGTCGCCGCGTTGTTGGCGTCGAGGCAGAGACCGGACTGCACGCCGGTGATGGTGCCGTCCGGGTTGAGATTCCACTGCTGGTTGGTGCCACCGGTGCAGTCGTAGATGGCCACCTTCGTGCCGTTGGTGGTGCCGTGGTCCCAGGCGTCGAGGCACTTGTTGCCGTAGACCACTAGTTCCTTGCGTGTGGTGTGCGTGAACGTCTGCTGCTCGCCGCCGTTGCAGTCCCACAACTGGGCCTGTGTGCCGTTGGTGATGGTGTTGCCGTTGATGTCGGCGCACCGGCCGGACTGCGAGCCGATCACCTCGGTGCCCGCCGTGCCGGGCAGTTCGCGCACCTCGACGGCTGTCACCCCGGTTCCCGACACCGTGAGGGAGTTGGTTCCCTTCGCCAGGGACACGATCGCGGACACGGTGCCCTTGGGCGTCGGCGGAAGCGCGAGCGTGGTGGGGATCTGGCCGCCGTTGACCTGCAGGGTGGTCTGGCGGGCGACGCGATCGCTGTTGGTGTACTCGAACGTGGCGACCGCCAGCCCGCCGGTTTTGGCGGCGATGCCGGTGGCGCTGGAGTTCACGACGGGGTAGGTGGCGGCGCTCGCCTCCGCACCGGCGACGGACAGCAGCACCGCGTCGCCCGCGGGAACCGTGACGCTGTGGCTGCCGTTGGTGATCGGCGTGGCGACGCCGCTCCACAGGTCGCGTGCGGCCGCCATCCGGCCGGTCAGGCCGAGGTCTGCCAGCCTGACCGTCATGGTGGCCGCCGAGGACGTCCGGTTGAGCAGGGCCACCGCCCTGCGTCCGGTGCCGGACAACACCTTCGCGTAGACCTGCTGATCGCGGACGTCCTCCGCGATCTCGACGGCGGGCAGGCCGCGCGGGTCCTGGCCCACGGCGAGCACCTCGCGGTTGGTCAGCACCGAGATCGCGTTGTCGTCCATCCTCGTCAGGTCGTTGCCGAGCAGCATCGGCGAACCGCCGGCTGCCCACAGGCTCATGTGCACCCGGCTCGCCGTGGCGGACAGACCGGGCATGCCGATCATCATCATGTCCGGGTCGTTGTAGTAGCCGGTGTGCTGCGCGGTCGGCCGCTGGTTCTTGTCGAAGTTCTCGTGGACCATGCCGATCGACGGCGTCTCGTGCGCGAAGATGATGTCCGTGCCGGTGCGCCACAACGGGGCCATGCCCGGCGCCCAGTTCCACGGGTCGTTCTTGCCCCACTCGCAGATGGACAGCACCAGCTCACGCCCGGTGGTGGCGCTCGCCTTGGCCGCGGCGTCGCTGAGCGCCCGGTAGGTGCTGGGAGCGTCGAGCTTCTCGACGTCGGCGCCGCACCAGTCGACCTTGACGTAGTCGAAGCCCCAACGGGAGAACCGCAGCATGTCCTGCTCGTAGTGCCCCTCGCTGCCGGTGCCGGCGTGCGGCGGGCCGGGAGTGGGGAAGTAGTAGCCGCAGCCGTTCTTGCCCGCGTCGGTGTAGATCCCCGCCTTGAGCCCCTTGCTGTGGATGTAGTCGGCGATCGCCTTCATACCGCCTGGCCACTGGGCCTCGTCGACGGTGATGTCGCCCGCGCCGTCGCGGGTGCCCTTCCACCAGCCGGAGTCGATGTTGACGTAGCGGTAGCCGGCGGACGCGAGCCCGGACGACACCAGCGCGTCGGCCTGCGCCTTGATCACGTTGTGGTCGATGTTCTCGAAGAACGTGTTCCACGAGGCCCAGCCCATCGGCGCGGCGGGCACCCGGACCTGGTTCCCGGAGATCGCGGGCCCGGCGGAGGCCGGTGCGCCGCCGATCGCGGTGACGGTGCTCAGGGCGACTATCAGAGCGAGTAGTCGTGTGAACGTTAACATCGGGGGTTGTGACTCGCTTTCCGCTTTTGCGGGGGGATTCGGGGAAAGAGAATTCCGACGGGATGTGAGCGCTGCCATGATCTAGTCGAGAACGGGGTCCGTCAACGGTTCGGCGAATGTTCGCGGTCGATTCGACGAATGCGTTCGACGGTATGACAGAGGCCGCCCGGCCGGACAAACCCGAGGTCAGCCGGATGTCCGCACCGGACAGGCTCCGCCGGTGGGCCACTCGGCGGTGTCTGCCGGTGATCGGCTGGCTAGTGTCCGAATTCTGGGAGCGCTCCCAGAATTCCCCGAGAACAATCGAACATTTCCCAGGAGGTCGTCGTGACCTTGCGATTCCTTCGGGCGGTGGTGACCGGGCTGCTGCTGGCCGCCTGTGTCGTCATCGCTCCCACCGCGGTGAACGCCGCCGCACCCGCGCGCGTGATGGCGCTCGGTGACTCCATCACCGGCTCCCCGGGGTGCTGGCGGGCGCTGCTGTGGAAACACCTGCAGGACACCGGGTACACCGACGTCGACTTCGTCGGCTCGCTGCCGGCACAGGGCTGTGGCTTCGCCCACGACGGTGACAACGAGGGCCACGGCGGGTTCCTCGCGACCAACATCGTGCGGGACAACCAGCTCCCAGGCTGGCTCTCCTCGGCACGGCCGGACGTCGTGCTCATGCACCTCGGCACCAACGACGTCTGGAACAACATCCCGGCGAGCACGATCCTCAACGCCTACACCGCGTTGCTCGGCCAGATGCGGGCGAGCAATCCCGCGATCAAGCTGGTCGTCGCGCAGATCATCCCGATGAACCCGTCGAACTGCTCGGCGTGCGGACAGCGGGTGGCCGACCTGAACGCCGCGATTCCCGGCTGGGCGCGGGCGAACAGCACCACGGCGTCCCCGATCACGGTGGTGGACCAGTGGACCGGGTTCGACACCGCCGCCGACACCGGCGACGGCGTTCACCCCAACAGCACCACCGGCATCCAGAAGATCGAGGCCCGCTGGTACCCGGCTGTCGTGGCGGCACTGCGGTCCCAGCCGACGGCGGTGGGCCTGCACGTCGAGGGCACGCGGGTCGTCGAGGGCAACGGCGCCACGTTCGTCATGCGCGGCGTGAACCACGCGCACGTCTGGTACCAGGGTCAGACCAGGGCGTTCGCGGACATGAAGTCCTTCGGCACCAACACGGTGCGCGTCGTGCTGGGCAGCGGGCAGCGGTGGGGACCTACTCCGGCGGCGGAGGTCTCGAGCGTCATCTCGCTGTGCAAGCAGAACAAGCTGATCTGCGTGCTGGAGGTGCATGACACCACCGGCTTCGGCGAGCAGAGCGGTGCCGCGAGCCTGGACCAGGCGGCGACCTACTGGATCGGCGTGGCCGACGCCCTGAAGGGGCAGGAGAACTACGTCGTCGTCAACCTGGGCAACGAGCCGTTCGGCAACAACGCCTCGGTGAGCGCGACGTGGGCCAGCGCCACGAGCAGCGCGATCAGCAGGCTGCGCGGTGCGGGGTTGCAACACCTGATCATGGCCGACGCGCCGATGTGGGGCCAGGACTGGGGCAACATCATGCGCGACAACGCGGCGTCGGTGTTCAACGCCGATCCGTTGCGCAACACCGTGTTCTCCATCCACATGTACGGCGTCTACGACACCGCGGCCGAGATCAACGCCTACTTCGACGCGTTCCGGACCGCCGGCCTGCCGCTGGTGGTGGGGGAGTTCGGGCACAACCACAGCGACGGCGACCCGGACGAGGACACGATCATGGCGCAGGCCCAGTCGCGCGGCCTCGGTTACCTCGGCTGGTCGTGGAGCGGCAACAGCAGCGACGTCGGCTACCTCGACATGACGAACTCCTTCAACCCGGCGAGCCTCACCTCCTGGGGTGAGCGGTTCCTCAACGGCGCCAACGGTGTCCGGCAGACCTCGAAGGAGGCGACGATCTACGGCGGTGGCAATCCCGGCGACACCGTGGCGCCCTCCACGCCGGGCACTCCGGCTGCTTCCGGAGTCACCTCCACGGGCCTCACGCTGAACTGGACCGCGTCGACCGACAACGTCGGCGTCACCGGCTACGACGTGCTGCGCGCAGTGGGCAGCGGCTCGTTCACCGCGGTCGGCTCGACGGCGACCACCACGTACGCCGACTCCGGTCTCACGCCGTCGACCACCTACCGCTACCAGGTGCGGGCCAAGGACGCCGCCGGCAACGTGTCGGCGAGTTCCGGCATCGTGTCGGCGACGACCGCCGCGGGTGGCGGCACCGGTGCCTGCAAGGTCGGGTATTCCGGCCAGAACTGGGGCGGTGGCAACGGGTTCACGGCCAACGTGACCATCACCAACACGGGCACCTCCGCGGTCGACGGCTGGACGCTGGCCTTCAGCTACGCGGGCGGCCAGAAGGTCACGCTGCCGGGCTGGGGTGCGACGTTCGCCCAGTCGGGCGCCGCCGTCACCGCGACGAACCTGACCTGGAACCGCACGCTGGCGCCGAACGCGTCGGTGGGCATCGGATTCAACGGCACGTACAGCGGGTCGAACCCCGCGCCCACCTCGTTCACCCTCAACGGAAGCACCTGCACGACCGGTTGACGTTTAAACGATTCAACCGGTGATGTCCGATTGCGGACAGCCTGCTCCCGCAGTCCTTGACACCCCGCTCCGCCCACAACACTCTGGCCCTCGACGCCGCGATTGAAACGTTTCATCCAGCGACGAAGGTGGAGACGACGTGCGCAGACGTGAGTTCCTCAGGACATCGGCCGTCGGGCTGTCCGCGACGGCGCTCCCGGTCGGGGTGGCGCACGCCGAGCCGGGCGAGAAGGCCGGTGGGGTGCGGGTCGTGCGTACGACGGTCGAGTACGCGGAAACGCTGCTGGGCACCGATGTCACGGCACCTCGGCTCGGCTGGGTGCTGGCGGCGGACGGTACCGGCGCACGGCAGACCGCCTACCAGGTCGAGGTCGGCACCGCTCCCGGACGGTCGGACGTCTGGCAGTCCGGGAAGGTCGGTTCCGACCGCACCGTCGGGGTTCCGTTCGCGGGCAAGGAACTGAAGCCGCGCACGCGGTACCACTGGCGGGTGCGCGTGTGGGACGGCTCCGGCCGGGTGTCAGCGTGGAGCACGACGAACTGGTGGGAGACCGCCCTGCTCGGCACGCCGTGGCAGGCGCGGTGGATCGGCGCCGCGGACACGTCGATCACCTTCGCGGGCGCCTCGTGGATCTGGTCGGCGACGGCACCGGTGGAGAGCCGGTGGTTCCGGACGTCGATCGACCTTCCGGCGGACGCGGTCAGGGCCAGGCTCGTCGCGACCGCGGACGACGACTTCACGTTGTACGTCAACGGTTCCGAGGTCCTGCACGTCCCGGAGCAGGTCGACGTGTGGAAGGTCGGGCAACGCGCCGACGTGACCCGCCTGGCCGGCCGGCGGATCGTGCTGGCCGCCCGTGCCACCAACAGGTCGCCGGGGCCGGCCGGACTCCTGCTGCGACTGGTGGTCGATCTGCCCGGCGGTCAGCGCGAGATCGTCACCGGCCCCGGCTGGAAGGTGGCGCAGACCGAGCAACCCGGCTGGCAGACCGCGGACTTCGACGACTCGGCGTGGACCGCGGCGACCGTGCTCGAACCGTACGGCCAGGGCCCGTGGGGAGCGAACGTCACGGTCAAGGAGCAGCCCGCGCCGTTGCTGCGCAGGGAGTTCGCGCTGGCCAAGCCGGTGAAGCGCGCCCGGCTGTACGTCAGTGGCCTCGCCTACCACGAGACCGAGATCAACGGCCGGCGCGTCGGCGACCGGGTGCTGGATCCCGGATTCACCGACTACGACAACACCGTTCTGTACGCGACGCACGACGTCACGAGTCTGGTTCGCAGTGGCCGCAACGCGATCGGCGTGACGCTGGGCCGCGGCTTCTACGGCATGAAGACGCCGAACGTGTGGCGATGGGAGCGCCCGCCGTGGCACGACGAACCGAAACTGCTGGCACAGCTGGAGATCGACCACCCGGACGGCACCCGCACGACCATCACGTCGGACGAGGAGTGGCGCCTCACCGACGGCCCCACGGTCTCGAACTCGCTCTACACCGGCGAGACCTACGACGCCCGCCTCGCCCCGCGCGACTGGACGAAACCGGGCTTCGACGACGGCGCGTGGCAGCGCACTTCCGTCAGGCCGGCGCCCAAGGGCACGCTGAAGGCCCAGGAACACGAACCGATCCGCGTGATCGAGTCGGTCACGCCGACTGTGAGCGTGCTCAGGCCGGGCGTGTTCGTCGCTGACATGGGCCGCACGATGTCCGGCTGGACGCAGCTCACCGTCACCGCCCCCGCGGGCACTGTCGTGCGGCTCAAGCACGGCGAGACGCTGAACTCCGATGGCAGCGTTCACATGGACAACGGGCACGTCAGCGGCAACCGCATCCAGCTCGACGAGTACGTCTGCGCCGGCGGTGCGGAGACGTGGGAACCGAAGTTCTCCTACAAGGGTTTCCGCTACGTCGAGGTGACCGGACTGACGGCGGCGCCGAAGCTCGTCGGCCGCCTGGTGCACTCGGACGTGCCGCGGGCCAGCACCTTTCGCTGCTCCGAACCGTTGTTCGAGCAGTACGACGCCGCGATGCGCCGCACCGTCGCGAACAACCTGCACGGCATCCCCACCGACACCCCGACCTACGAGAAGAACGGCTGGACCGGCGACGCGCAGGTCGGCGCACCGTCGATGCTCGCCGAGTTCGGCATGGCGAAGTTCTTCACCAAGTGGCTCGGCGACCTCGCGGACAGCCAGGACACGGCAGGCCAGCTCCCGGTGATCGTGCCGAGCGGCGGCTGGGGCTACCGCGAACTGGCGCCCGCTCCCGAGTGGACGACCGTGTACCCGTTCGTGCTCAGGGAGATGTACCGGATCTACGGCGACGACCGGCTGCCCGCGCAGCACTGGCCGGTGCTCACCCGGTACCTGGACTGGGAGATCGGCAGGCTGCGCGACGGCCTCGCGGTCACCGCGCTCGGCGACTTCCTGCCGCCCGACTCGGGCGGCATCCCGCCCGAGGACACCAGGCTCACCGCCACCGCGTACCTCTACCGCGCATTGGTGCACACCGCCGAACTCGGTGACGTGATCGGCAAGCCCGTCCCGCGCTACCGCGAAGTCGCCGCGAACCTGTTGTCAGCGTTCAACAACACGTTCCTGGACGGCTACTACCGCACCGCCAAGGACACCGACTACCGCCAGACGTCCAACGCGATCCCGCTCGCGTTCGGCATGGTGCCCGCGGGCTCCGTCCAGGCGGTCGCGGACAAACTGGCCGCCGAGGTCCGCGCGAACGGCAACCACGTCAACGTCGGCTGTCTCGGCGCCAGCGTGCTGCTCCAGGCGTTGGGCGACAACGGTCACGCCGACGTCGCCCACGCCATGGCCACCGAACGCTCGTACCCGAGCTGGGGCCACTGGTTCTCGAACGGCGCCGACACCATGTGGGAGATGTGGGACACCGGCACCCGTTCCCGCAACCACTACTTCAAGGGCACCGTCGCACAATGGCTGTACGAGCACGTGGCCGGTCTGCGGCCGGGCGACGCGGGCTACCGGACGTTCACGGTCCGGCCCGCCGCGACCGCCTTGGCGTGGGCACGGATGGAGTTCGAGAGCGTGCGCGGCCGCATCAGCGTGGGATGGGCGAAGGTCGACGGCGTGCTGCGATTGACCGTCGAAGTTCCGGTCGGGTCTACCGCGGAGGTGCACGTGCCGCATTCCAGCGGTGTCGCGGTGGTCAAGGTGCCGCACGGGCGGTGGAGGTTCACCGGGGGAGGTAGTGCCACAGCGGCGGCGACCGCCGAACCGGCTTCCTGAGGCCGCTGTCCCCCGTGAGAGCTACTTCCGAGTGTCCTCTCCGGTGGGATTTGCCCGGTCACCGATCTTCCTAGTGTTCGCGGTGTTCCCGCAGACAACCAGGAAGTCGGAATCATGGAGCGAAGTGCTTTCCCGGACGACAGTCGTTCAGCCGTCGAGTTGTCCGTGCGCAGGCGTCGGTTGCGCACGTTCAGGTTCCCGGTTCTCTTCGTCTCGCTGTTCGTCGTGATGCTCGCGGTGGTCGGCATCGACACCCTCGTCGCACCGCTGCCGCTGCTCGCACTGCCGATCGGTGTCGGCCTGGCCGTGGCGGGGATCGTCTGCTACCGCAGGCTGTCCCAGACCGTCGAGGTGCGGGACGACGTACCGGAACTGGAGTCGCGGGACCGGTGGCGCGGGCTGGGCAGGGGCGCGCTGCTCGGGTTCGGCCTGTTCTGCGCGATGATGCTGGTGATCCTGGTGTTCGGCGGCGTGGACGGACTGTCCTGGGGCTCGTTCTTCGGTTTCCTGGGCCTCGCGGGAATGATGGCGAGCGTCGCGGTCATGGAGGAGGTGCTGTTCCGCGGGGTGCTCTTCCGCATCCTCGAGGAACGAGCGGGAACCGTGATCTCGCTGGTCGTGTCCTCACTGCTGTTCGGCGCGACGCACCTGGTCAACGTCAACGCGACGCTGTGGGGAGCGCTGGCGATCGGGCTCACCGGCGGCGCCATGCTCGCCTCCGCCTACGTCCTGACCCGGTCGCTGTGGTTCCCGATCGGCCTGCACTTCGCCTGGAACTTCACCCACGCCGGTCTATTCGGCATCGCGGTGTCCGGGTCGAACGACGTGCCCAACGGGCTGCTGCGCACCACCTTGTCCGGCCCGTCAGTGCTCACGGGCGGCACGTTCGGCCCGGAGGCCAGCCTGATCGCGCTCCTGGTCTGCCTCGCGACGACCGTGCTGCTGCTGCGCCGGGCCGCCCGTGCCGGTCAGATCCGTCCCCGGCCGGCTCGCCGCGACAAGTAGTGACACCGCGAGTACCTGCTCAGGACGGCGGTACTCGGTAGGAGTACTGGGTCGGTGTGAGGTGCGTCGTGTCAATGCCCCACGGCCACAGGAGACGCTCGTGTCCTCCAGAACATCGCACGCCATGAGTGCGGTCGAGGGTGATCTGCGAGACGACGTACAGCGCATGCGCGGCGTCGCACTTCTCCGTGTCTCGGACGTGACGCACCTCGCCGGGCGTCAGAAACACCTCTTCGCCCAGCGTTTGTGTTCCCTTGACCTCGACGTGCAGCGGATTCTCTTCATCCTTCGTGCACTCGAGGTCATAGCCCAGTTTGAGATGACCAACGCGCTTGACGGTCCAGCCGGATCCCTCGAAATACCTCACAGCGAGGTCCTCCGCGTGGAGCTCAATGGCCTTCCTGGCTGCGGAATCCAGCTGTCGCCCCTGGGCGCGGGCAGCTGCGCCGCGGGCCTTCGCCACCGGTTCCTGGTCGGCCGGAGTGCGAACCAGAACCGGCAGATCACCAGGGCCCACCGGCGTCCCGTAGAGCTCGGCCAGCAGCGGAAGCATGTCGGCGAGGTCCTCGACCAGTTGGTCGTGAGAAGGAATCTCGTGGGTCCGGTACTCGTAGGCGAAGATGTTTCCGTCCTCGTAGTTCCGCATCCGCCTCTTGCTCTCGATGCCCACGGACGCGACGGATGCCCAGGTCAGGTCGATCGCCACCTGACCGTTCTGGACGACGGGCGACTCCGCGAAGTCAGCCAGAGCGCCGCGTGCCTCCGCCGCGCGTCCCACCAGCACACGCCTGTCGTTGATCGGCCGCATCGCACCCGAGCGCCATTCGCTGGTTCCCTGGTTGAGGGACAGGTAGACCCGGCTGCCGTCCGCCGCGAACAGGTAGACCAGGTAGAAGCCCTCCAAGGCCCTCGGCGAGCACTCCTTCGAGAACACCCGCACCCACGCCACGGGGCTGTAGTTGGTTTGCCTGCCGCCAGGCTTGACCCTGATGTCCAGGTCTTCCAGGCCGAGCACCTCGATCATCGGGACGAGCGCGCTTTCGAGGCTGGCGGCCAGCTCAGCGGTGGCGTTGTCACGATCGCTCATGGCGGGCGTGGCGTCCTTGGAAAAGGACGAGGCCAGGTCGAGCACACGTTGCATCGGCCGCGGCAGCGAAAGAATCGGTGCATTTGGATTTGAAACAGGCACGTGCACACCGTCGCACACTTCCGCGGCGCGGCAGCCGTTTGGGTGCGGTTCACCTACCCGGCTGCTTTCTGAGGCCGGCGGCACCGCAAAGTGCCGTCCGCCCTTTCCTCTGCTCCGGTGGAGGATCGACTACCGGAACAGGCGGATCGGCACCGCCTCCGCGAGCATTCGGTTACCGGTCGGGTTCAGGTGCAGGTGGTCACCGACGTCCGCGGCGGCGAGGAGTCGCCGCGGATCGGCCGGATCGCGCACAGCAGCGTCGAAGTCGATGACCGCGTCGAAGCGGTGGCTCGTGCGGATCCAGCGGTTGACGGTCTGCCTGGCCGACTCGCGCATGCCGCCTGGATCGTCGTAGCCGCTGCCGCCGAACGGAAGCAGTGTGGCGCCGTAGACCCGGATGTCGTGTGCGTGGGCGCGGTCGACGATCTGCTGGTAGGCGGCGATCAGGTCGTCGGACACCTGCTTCTGGGCGGTTTCGTCCGGCGCGGCGGTACCGATGTCGTTGACGCCCTCGAAGAGGATCAGCCACCGGACGGCGCTCTGCGCGAGGAGGTCGCGGTCCAGCCGGGCCAGCACGCTGGGACCGAGGCCGTCGTTGAGCACGCGGTTGCCGCCCGCGGCCTGGTTGAGGACCGCGATGTCCTTGCCCCGCAACCGGTCGAAGAGCTGGTTGGGCCAGCGGTCGTTGCCGTTGGTGGTCGAGCCGCGGCCGTCGGTCAGCGAGTCGCCGATCACGACCACGCTGGCGGCGTCCGCGCGCACCTCGACGCCGCTGACGAAGTACCAGTGGTCGGTGGGGGTCGCGCTCGGCAGATCCGGGGAGTCGACGTGGTTGCCCGCCACCAGGTGCGACGTGGTGCGGGAGCCGGGGTGCGAGGTGATCGCCGTGGACGCCTGGCCGCTCGCGAAGTAGGCGGTCACGGTGAGGTTCGTGCCCGGAGCGAGGGTGAAGCCGAGCGGGTCGGACAGGACCAGCGCGCCGACCGGAACGTTCGCCGAGGCCCTGCCGCCGAACGTCACCCGGCGGACCGTCCCCGGCTGGACCGCACTGACGCCCGCGCGGCCGTCCACCGGCAGTGCGACGGTGACCGCGGTGATCGGCAGCACCGCCCCGCCGAACGCGTTGGAGAACCGCAACCGCATCCGCCGGCCGCCCACCGAGACCTGGACGGTCTGGCGCAGCGTGGCGTCCGCCAGCACGAGGTTCTCCTGGGTGAACGGCGGCGGTGGCATGTTGTGCGGTTCCGTCAGCTGGGGCATCGAAGTCCACGTGGTGACCCAGCGTTCGCCCCTGGCATCAGCCTGGGCGACGGTGGGGACGAGTGCACCGGTGGCGGCCAGGCCGAGGAACGAACGCCTGCGCATCTCTCACGTTCCTTTCGAAAAGGAGTGAAAAGACGAACCTGCAACGAACCTAGGGCTGCGCGCGAACGAGAGTCAATCCGCACGGACAGACGAATAATTTTCGAAACTTCTCTCGAAAAATCATCGCGGGAGGTAACGCCGTAGCGGCAGCGACTGCCGCACCAGCTTCCTGAGATCGGCGAGAGTGCCGTGGGCCGCGCCCACGGCACGAGCCTGCACCAGGACGTTGCCCAGCGCGGTCGCCTCCGCCGGACCCGCCACGACGGGCAGTCCGCACGCGTCGGCGGTGAGCTGGCAGAGCAACTCGTTGCGCGAGCCGCCACCGACGATGTGCACGACGTCGACCTCCTTGCCGGACAACCGCTGCGCGTCCGCGATGGCGTCGCGGTGGGCGAGCGCGAGACTGTCCAGAATGGACCGGACGACTTCCGCTCGCGTCATCGTCTTCCCGCAGGCTCGTTCGATCCGGGCGGGCATGTCGCCGGGCGGGAGGAACACGGGGTCGTTGGGGTCGAACACCGATCCGGCCACCTGCTCGGCTTCCCGCAGCAACGGTTCCAGCTCGGTGTTCCAGGCACGCAAGCATTCCTGCAGGAGCCAGAGGCCCATCACGTTGCGGAGGTAGCGGATCGTGCCGTCCACGCCGCCCTCGTTGGTGAAATTGGCGGCGCGGCTCTCGGCGGTGAGCACCGGGAGGTCGAGCTCGACGCCGACCAGGGACCAGGTACCGCACGAGATGTAGGCGAACCGGTCCGTCTCGGCGGGCACCGCTACGACGGCGGACGCGGTGTCGTGCGAACCGACCGCGGTGACGGGAATGCCCTTGAAGGTGCCCGCGGGGTCGCCGGGGTGACGCAGGGCCGGCAGCAGACCGGGTGGGAGGTCACGCGTCAGCTCGGGTGACCACTGTCCTGTTCGGACGTCGATCAGGCCCGTCGTGGTGGCGTTGGTGTACTCGGTGCCGCGTTGCCCGGTCAGCCAGTACGAGAGCAGGTCGGGGATCAGCAGGAGCTGGGAGGCCTGGGGGAGCAGGGGTTCGGCCATGAGCTGGAACATCGTGTTGAACGGCTGGAACTGCAGCCCGTTGATCTCGTACAGGCCATCGGCGGGCGTGATGCCGTCGGTGCGGGAGTCGCGATAACAAACGGGATTGCCCAGCAACTCGCCGGACGCGTCGAGCAGGCCGTAGTCGACCGCCCAGCTGTCGATGCCGATGCTGGCCAGACCACCCGCGAGTCTCAGCCCAGTGAGAACCTCGTGGTAGAGGTGGGGCAGGTCCCAGTGCAGCCGGTCGCGGTGGCGCACCGGCCCGTTGGCGAACCGGTGCACCTCCTCGAGGTGAACGTCGCCGTCGGTGAAGACCCCTCGCACCACGCGGCCGCTGGACGCGCCGAGGTCGATCGCGGCGACCGCGGTCATCGCAGGAACGCCGCTGCGACACCGGCGTCGACCGGCACGTGCAGGCCGGTCGTGAGGGACAGGTCGCCTGCTGTCAGCGCGAACACCGCCGCTGCCACGTGGGAGGGCAGCACCTCGCGCTTGAGCAGCGTGCGCTGGGCGTAGAACTCGCCGAGCTTCTCCTCGGGCACGCCGTAGACGGCGGCACGTTGGGCGCCCCAGCCGCCGGCGAAGATCCCGGAGCCGCGGACCACGCCGTCCGGGTTGATGCCGTTGACGCGGATGCCGTCCTCGCCGAGTTCGGCCGCCAGCAACCGGACCTGGTGCGCCTGGTCGGCCTTGGCCGCCCCGTACGCGACGTTGTTCGGGCCGGCGAAGACCGCGTTCTTGCTGGAGATGTAGATGAGATCGCCTCCCATGCCCTGGGCGCGCATGACCTTGGCCGCCTGCTGCGAGACCAGGAACGACCCCTTGGCCATCACGTCGTGCTGGAGGTCCCAGTCGGCCTCGGTGGTCAGTTCGAGCGGCTTGGAGATCGACAGGCCCGCGTTGTTGACCACCAGGTCCACGCCGCCGAACGCGAGCGCGGCCACGCGGAACGCCTCGGCGATGCCCGCGGCGGAGGTGACGTCGACCGTCACCGGCACCGCCACGTCCGAGGAACCCAGGCCTGAAGCGACCTCACGCGCGCTGTCGCCGTCCCGGTCGGCCACCACGACGCACGCGCCCTCGGCGGCCAGCCTCTGAGCGACCGCGCGACCGATGCCCGAACCACCGCCGGTGACGAGCGCGACGCGGGTGGCGAGCGGTTTGGGTTTCGGCATCCGCTGGAGCTTGGCCTCTTCGAGCGACCAGTACTCGATGCGGAACTTCTCACGCTCGTCGATCGGTGCGTACCGCGAGACGGATTCGGCGCCCCGCATGACGTTGATGGCGTTCACGTAGAACTCCGCGGCTACGCGCGCGGTCTGCTTGTCGCGGCCGAAGCTGAACATCCCGACGCCCGGCACGAGCACGATCGCCGGGTCGGCGCCGCGCATCGGCGGGCTGTCCGGCTCAGCGTGCCGCTCGTAGTACGCCCGGTAGTCCTCGCGATAGGCGGCGTGCAGGAGTTTCAGGCGCTCCACCACGTCTTCCAGCGGCGCGGCCGGTGGCAGGTCGAGCACCAGCGGCCGGACCTTGGTGCGCAGGAAGTGGTCGGGACACGACGTGCCGAGCGCGGCCAGCTCCGGATGCCGTTCCCGCGACAGGAAGTCGAGCACCACGCCGGAGTCGGTGAAGTGACCGATCTGGGGGCTGTCGGTGGAGGCCAGACCGCGGATCACCGGCGCCAACTCGGCGGCCCGCACCCGTCGCTCCTCCGAGGACAGCGGTGCGTGGACCACCGGCCCGAACGGCTCGGCGCGGCCGTGCTCGTCGAGGTGGCGCTGGGCGGTCTCGATGATCTCCAGCGAATGAGCCTCGCACTCCTCGCTGGTCGCGCCCCACGCGGTGATGCCGTGCCCGCCCAGGACGACACCGATCGCCTGCGGGTGGTCGCGCCTGATCGCCGCGATGTCCAGCCCCAGCTGGAAACCGGGCCGCCGCCACGGGACCCACGCCACGCGCTCGCCGAAGCAGGCCTTGACCAGCGCCTCTCCGTCCGCGGCCGTCGCGAACGCGATGCCCGCGTCCGGATGCAGGTGGTCGACGTGGGCGGCGTCGACGAGGCCGTGCATGGCCGTGTCGATCGACGGTGCCGCGCCTCCCTTGCCGTGCAGGCAGAAGTCGAACGCGGCGACCATCTCGTCCTCGCGCTCCACGCCCGGATAGACCTCGGTCAGCGCGCGGAGCCGGTCGAGCCTCAGGACCGCCAGCCCGGCCTCTCGCAACGTGCCCAGGTCCCCGCCGGATCCCTTGACCCACATCAGGTCCACGGGCTGCCCGGTCACCGGATCCGTCTCGGATCCCTTGGCCGAGGTGTTGCCACCCGCGTAGTTGGTGTTGCGCGGATCGGCGCCGAGCCGGTTGCTCCGCCCCAGCAGCGCTTGGACCTGCTCCATCACGCACCCCACCCGGCGGCCTCGCCACCGACTCGTTCCCTGACGATCTGCTCGGCGTACCCGGACCGCCGGTACGCGGCCATCGGATCGGGATCGAGGCCCATGTCCTCGCGCAGCTCCCGCAGAAGTGGCCGCACGTCGGTGTTGTAGGCGTCCATCACCGCGGCATTGGCTCCCAGCACGTCACCGGCCCGCTGGGCCTCCGACAACGCCTCCTGGTCGACCAGGAGGGCCTTGGCCGTCGCCTCCTGGACGTTGAGCACCGACCGGATGATCGCCGGGATCTTCGGCTCCAGGTTGTGGCACTGGTCGAGCATGAACGCGATGCCGGCGGCGGGCTTCAGCGCGTCGGCCAACACGATCTCGTGCATGATCCGGAACAGCTGGAACGGGTCGGCGGCCCCGGCCATCAGGTCGTCGTCGGCGTAGAAGCGCGAGTTGAAGTCGAACGCGCCGAGCTTGTCCGCCCGCAGCAGGAACGACACGATGAACTCGATGTTCGTGCCGGGGGCGTGGTGCCCGGTGTCGATCACGACCTGCGCCCGTTCGCCCAGCTGCAGGCAGTGCGCGAACGCCGTGCCCCAGTCCGGCACGTCCGTGGCGTAGAAGGCGGGCTCGAAGAGCTTGTACTCCAGCAACATCCGCTGATCCGCGCCGAGCCGTTCGCAGGTCTCGGCCAACGCTTCGGCGAGCCGGTCCTGACGGGCACGGAGGTTGTCCTGACCGGGGTAGTTCAGGCCGTCGGCGAACCAGAGCTTGAGATCCCGTGACCCCGTCTGGTCCATGATGTCGATGCAGTCCAACAGGTGCCCGATCGCCTTGCGTCGCACCGTCGCGTCTGGATGGCAGACGCTGCCGAGCTTGTAGTCGTCGTCCTGGAACACGTTGGAGTTGATGGCCCCGAGCGCGACACCGCGGTCCCGCGCGTACTCGGACAGCTTCCCGTAGTCGTCGACCCTGTCCCACGGGATGTGCAACGCGACGGTCGGCGCGATGCCCGTGAGCCGGTGCACCACCGCGGCGTCGTCGATCTTCTCGTACGGCGTGCGCGGAACTCCCTGCTGCGCGAACACCTTGAACCGGGTGCCGGAGTTGCCGTACGCCCACGACGGCGTCTCGATCCGCTGCTCGCGCAGCGCGTCCTTCACACTCATGGTTCTCCCCAAAGCATTTCAGTCGAGGTGGAAGACCTCGTCGAGCGGCCGCATCCGTTCGTCGGCGTTGCCGTCGCCGTCGAAGAACTCCGCCATCTCGGCTTGCCAGCGCGCGTTGACCTCGGTGCGCGCCATCTCCGCGAGCGCCGAGTCGAAGTCGTCGCACTCGAGGTAGCCGATCAGCAGGCCGTCCTCAGCGAGGAAGAGGGAGTAGTTGCGCCATCCCGCTTCGCTGAGGGCGGCCCGCATCTCCGGCCACACCTCGCGGTGCCGCGCCCGGTAGTCGTCGAGACGACCGGGGCGGACCCGCAAGGTGAAGCAGACGCGCACGTCAGAAGTCGAACTTGTCGATGTTGTCCTTGGTGAACACGGTCGGCGGGCCGAGCACGACCTCGCCCTTGGCACCGATCGTGTAGTCGCCGAGTTCACCGGCCTTGTACTTCTCGCCCTCGGCACCGGTGATCTGCCCGGACGCGAGTGCGGCCGCGGTGTAGGTGGCGAGGTAGCCGAGCTTGCTCGGGTCCCACAGGGCGAACGACTTCACGGTGTCGTCCTGGACGAACTTGCGCATCTGGTTCGGCGTGCCGAGACCGGTCAGCTGCACCTTGCCCTTGTACTCCGACGAGCTGAGGTACCGGGCGGCCGCCGCGACACCGACGGTGGTCGGCGAGATGATGCCCTTGAGGTTCGGGTGCGCCTGCAGCAGACCCTGCGTCTTCTGGAACGACGTCTGGTCGTCGTCGTTGCCGTACGCGGTCTCCACGAGCTTGAGACCGGCGTACTCGGGCTTCGTGAGCTCGGTCTTCATGACCTCGATCCACGCGTTCTGGTTGGTGGCGTTGGGAGTCGCGGACAGGATCGCGATCTCACCGGACCCGCCGACCGCCTCGGAGATCAGCTTCACCTGCCCGGCGGCGATCTCGGTCGACCTGGCCTGGTTGATGAAGACGTCGCGCGCGTCCGGCGCCGCGTCGGAGTCGAACGTGACGACCTTGAGTCCTTGTGACCGTGCGCTCTTCAACGCCGGTGCCACGGCGTTGGCGTCGTTCGCGGAGATCACCAGCGCGTCCTGCTTCTGCTGCGCGGCGGTGTTGATGTAGGTGACCTGCGAGGACGCGGCCGCGTCGGACGGTCCGGTGGCCTTGAGCTCGGCCTTGATCGCCGTGCCCGCCTGCTCGGCACCCTTCTGCGCCACCGTGAAGTACGGGTTGTTGACCTGCTTGGGCAGGAACGTGATCTTCAGGCCCTCTTTGAGCGCCGCGTTGGGATCACCCTTGGCGGCGTTGGTGGCACCACCGGTCTGATCACCGGCGCTGTCCTTCGTGGTGCCACCGCAGGCGGTGAGCGCGACTGCCCCGGACATCACCAGGGCAAGCACTAGACGTGTCTTCATGGCGCGGCCTTCCTCAGACTTCCAACGCGACGGGTGACGGACGGGGCGAGAACGCTCACCAGCAGCAGGAGGCCGGTGACGATGGTGAGGACCTCGGTCGAGGTGTCCTGCAGGATCAGGAGGTTGCGCAGGCCGCCCAGCAACAGCACGCCCGCGAGCACGCCGAAGAGCGATCCCTTGCCGCCGAAGATGGACACGCCGCCGAGCAGCACCGCGGCGACGACGGCGAGTTCGAGCCCGACGCCGTTGTCCGCGCGGGCACTGGAGAAGCGGAACGTGTAGACGATGCCCGCGATCGCGGCGACGGCCCCGGCGAGCACGAACAAGGACAGCTTGATGCGCTTGACCCTGATGCCGGAGAAGCGCGCGCCCTCTTCGTTGGCGCCGATCGCGAAGACGGACCTGCCGAACGAACTGGCGTGCAGGGCCACGCCGAACAGGACGGCGAGGATCGCGGCCAGCACGATCGGATAGGGGATGTCGGTGCCGGGCAACGGGGTCGTGCCGAACGAGGTGTAGCTCGCCGGGAAGTCGGCGACCGCGGTGTCGCCCAGGACGACCAGCGCGAGGCCGCGGTAGAGCGCGAGCGTGCCGATGGTGACGGCGAGCGAGGGCAGTCCGAGCCGCGTGACGAGCAGGCCGTTGACCGCGCCGCACACGGCGCCCACGACGATCACCGTGGGCAGGATCGTCTCCAGTGACCAGCCCGCGTTCCACAGCCAGCCGATCAGCGCGCTGGACAGGCCGAGCACCGACGCGACGGACAGGTCGATCTCGCCCGCGACGATCACCAGCGTGAGCGGGAGGGCGATCAGCGCGATCTCGCCGATGTCGAGGCCGAGGTAGAAGAGGTTGCCACCGGACAGGAACGAGCCGTCGGTGCTCACCTGACCTGTCAGCGCCACCACGATCAGCAGGAACACCAGCGCGGTCTCCCACCGCAGGAGGTTACGCATGGCTGGTCCCTTCGGAGGTGCGCAGGGCTTTCGCCAGTCGCAGTGCCAGGAGCCGGTCGACGGTGAGCGCGCTGAGCAGGAGCGCGCCCGCGATCGCCTGCTGCCAGAACGCGGGGATCTGCAACACCACCAGGCAGCTGGTGATCGTGCCCAGCAGGAGCGCGCCGAGCGCCGCGCCGGTGACCGTGCCGGATCCGCCGAAGATCGCGACGCCGCCGACCACGACCGCCGCGACGACCTGGAGTTCGAGGCCGGTGCCCGCGGCCGCGTCGACCGTGCCGTAGCGGGCCACCCAGAGCGCGCCCGCGAGCCCGGCGATGAGTCCGGAGACGGCGAATGTTGTGAGCGTGCGCTTCGCGACCGGGATGCCGGCGAGCGTGGCGGCCTCCGGGTTCGAGCCGATCGCGTACAGCTCGCGGCCGGACCGGTAGGAGCGCAGGTAGACGGCGGCCACCACGATCACGACGACGGCGACCAGCACCAGGATCGGAATGCCGAGGACGCGGCTGCTGCCGAGGTTCAGCAGGGCGTCGGGGAGGTTGGAGGCGTTGACCTGCTTGCCTTGCGCCAGCGCGTAGTCGACGCCGCGGAACACGTACAGCGTGCCGAGGGTGACCACGAGGCTGGGGACGTTGCCGAGTGCGACCAGCAGGCCGTTGAGCAGTCCGCAGGCGAGACCGACCGCCACGCCGAAACCGATGCCCAGGACCAGTGGGGTGCCGGGGTTGTCGGCGAAGTGCTGGGCCGTGAGGAACGCGGACAGGCCCAGGACCGAGCCGACGGACAGGTCGACGTTGCGGGTGATGACGACGAGGGTCTGGCCCACCGCGAGAAGCGCGACGATCGAGGCGTTGAGGAGGAGGTCGCGCAGGCTTTGGGCCTGGATGAACCGCGGGTTGACGATCGCGGTGGGGATGACCACGAGGGCCAGCGCCACGACGATGCCGAGTTCGCGGACCCGTCCGACGCGGGTGGTGAGGCGGCGGGCGGCGGTGCGACGGGCAGGGGCGACCGCTGGGGTGAGTTGGGTGGTCATGGCGCCATCACCTGTCCCGCGGCTGCCATCGCCACCCGTTCCTCGGTCGCCTCGGCCCGCGAGAGTTCCTCGACCAGACGGCCTTCGTGCATCACCAGCACGCGGTCGGCCATGCCGAGCACCTCGGGCAGTTCCGACGAGATCATCAGCACCGCCACGCCCTGCCCGGCCAGTTCCGACAGCAGCCGGTGCACCTCGGCCTTCGTGCCGACGTCGATGCCCCGCGTCGGTTCGTCGACGATCAGCACCGACGGGTTGCGCGCCAGCCACTTCGCCAGCACGACCTTCTGCTGGTTGCCGCCGGACAGCACGCCGACCGGGTCGCTCAGCCGGGAGAACTTCAGCCGCAGCTTCACCGCCCAGTCCTGGGCGAGAGCACGTTCACTGCGGCGGCGCAGCAACCCGAACTTCGACAGCCTGCCCAGTGAGGCGAGCGCGGTGTTGCGTTCGATGGACGCGTCCATCACGAGTCCTTGCTGGCGGCGGTCTTCCGGCACGAACCCGATGCCCGCGGCCATCGCGGCGGTGGGGGAGCCGTACTTCAGCTTCCGGTTGTTCACGTGCACAGAACCCGCGTCGGGACGGTCGATGCCGAAGATCGCCCGCGCCACCTCGCTGCGTCCGGCGCCGACCAGCCCTGACAGGGCGACGATCTCGCCCGCCCGGACGTCGAACGAAACGTCGGTGAACACGCCTTCACGGGTCAGTCGTTGCACCGAGAGCAGCACTTCGCCGGCGGTCGTGTCCTGTTTGGGGAAGAGCTGGGACAGCTCGCGGCCGACCATGCGGCGCACCAACGAGTCCGGAGTCTCGTCGGACAGTTCGCCGGACCACACGAACTCGCCGTCGCGCAGCACGGTGGCGCGCTGGCACAGTTCGAACACCTCGCCCAGCCGGTGCGAGACGAACAGCACGGCGGCGTCCTGTGCGCGCAATGCCTGCACCACACCGAAAAGCCGTTGGACCTCGTGCTCGGACAGGGCCGCGGTCGGTTCGTCCATGACGATCACGCGGGCGTCGAACGACAACGCCTTGGCGATCTCGACGAGTTGCTGGTCCGCGATGGACAGTCCGCGTGCCGGACGGGCCGGGTCGAGCTTGACCCCCAGGCGGGAGAACAACTCCGACGTGCGGGAGTGCATCGTGGCGACGTCGATGCGGCGGCCGAACCCGAGCGGCTGGCGGCCCATGAACACGTTCTCGGCCACTGACAGGTCGCCGAACAGCGTCGGTTCCTGGTAGATGATCGCGATGCCCGCGGCGAGCGCGTCGGCGGGACCGGAGAACCGTTGCGCGGCCCCGTCGACGAGCACCTGGCCGGCGTCCGGGCGGTGGACTCCGGCGAGTGTCTTGATCAGCGTCGACTTGCCGGCGCCGTTCTCCCCGAGCAACGCGTGGGCCTCGCCGGGCAGCAGTCGCAGCGACACCCCGGACAACGCGCGGACGGCGCCGAAGGACTTGCTCACCTCGTCCAGTGTCACCACGGGAGGTCGGTCCACGTCCGTCTCCTCGATGTTGAAACGTTTTAACGCCTGAGTTACGAGCACTCTGGGTGTGTTACGGCACCATGTCAAGGGTTGCGGGGTACGATTCGTTGTCACGTTTCAACAAAGGAGCCGCCGGTGAAGCCGTCAGTGGGCATCCGCGACGTCGCGCAGCACGCCGGCGTGTCCAACGCGACCGTCTCGAACGTGCTGAACCGTCCCGACGTCGTCGCCCCGGCCACGCGCCAGCGGGTGCTGGCCGCCATCGAGCAACTCGGCTTCGTGCGCAACGAGTCCGCGCGCCAGTTGCGCGCGGGTCGCAGCAGGGTGATCGCCTACGTCGTGCTCGACGCGGCGAACCCGTTCTTCACGGACGTGGCACGCGGTGTCGAGGACGCGGCGCGAGAGGCCGGCCTCGCCCTGTTCCTGTGCAACAGCGCGTCGGACGACGGCCGTGAACGCGAGTACTTGGAGCTGCTGCACGAACAACGCGTCGAGGGCATCTTGATCACCCCGGTCGACGCGGAGAGCGCGCAGATCGCCGAACGCGGCACGCCCGTGGTGCTGGTCGACCGCGAGGCGGTGGACGGCACGCGCTGCTCGGTGGCCGTGGACGACGTGCTCGGCGGCGAACTGGCGGTCACCCACCTGATCGAGAGCGGCCACACCCGCATCGCGATGGTCGGCGGCCCCCTGTCCATCCAGCAGGTGCGCGACCGGCGCGAGGGTGCGATGCGAGCGCTGACAAACGCCGGGCTGCCCGCGGACGCGCTCACGTTCCTCGAAACCAGGAGCCTGCAGGTGGCGGAAGGCCGGGAGGCGGGGGAGAGACTGGTCGGCCTGCCCGCCTCGCGCCGTCCCACGGCGGCGTTCTGCGCCAACGACCTGCTCGCCCTGGGCCTGCTGCAGTCGATGACGCAGCAGGGTCTGCGCGTGCCGGACGACCTGGCCGTCGTCGGCTACGACGACATCGAGTTCGCCGCGGCCGCCGCCGTGCCGTTGACGTCCGTGCGCCAGCCGCGTGAGCAGCTGGGCCGCACCGCCGCCCAGCTGCTGCTGACGGAGAACGAGCCGGACCACGAGCACCGGCACGTGAAGTTCCAGCCGGAGCTCGTGGTCCGCGCCTCCACCGCTATCAAACGGCGGGCGACGACTACCTGACGAGCATCATTTCCCTGTCGCTTTCCACAATGCTCGAACTGTCCGGCGGAAGGTAGACGTTCAGCGACGCGGAAGTGAATGCGACGCCCTGCCGGAATGCTTTCGTGCGCGACACCACGGTCACGTCGACCTTGTGGTAAGCGCCGGTGCACGGAACGCTCGACGTGTACTTGTCGCCGATCGCGAGGTCACCCCGCACGTTCTGGGTGACCTGCACCCACAACGACCCGGTGGCGCCGTTCTGGCACATCACGCGGGTCGGCACGACCACGGCGACGCCCCGCGCCTCCAGCCTGGCCTGCGACTGGAGAGCCACGGCGGCATCGACCTGTGCCGCCGATGCCGGCAATGCGGTGGCCAATACCGCGGTCGCGGTCAGCACGAACGCCGAAATTGCACGCACGATTTCTCCTCGTTCTCGTGGAAGGGCGGAATGCGGCCGCACGCCGACATTAGCCACGAGGTGTTCAGCGGTGCGAGGGGCCATTGATCGTCGCGCGAATCCACTCCGCGTGCGCCGGCACGTTCGTGTAGAGGCCCGGCCCGTTCGCACAGAGGCTGTCCGTGTCGCCGGGGCCGGAGGTCGTGCCGATCAGCTCCCACCGGCCGTGCTTCCCGCGCTGGATCTGCGGGCCGCCCGAATCGCCGACGCACGCCATGGCGCCCGGCTTGCGGCTGATCGTGCACAACCGCGTCGCGTCCGCGTAGCCCGGCGCGCACTCGGACACCGCGCCACGCCGGGTGTCGAGCTGCTGGAGCCGTTCGGGGAACACGGCCTCGGTGATGTCGACCGTGTCCACTGTGGTGCCGAAACCGAGCAGCCGGGTGGGCGTTCCCGTCCGGCCGGGCCGGGTGGCGATGCGGATCGGCTGCTCGCGCACCGGGCGGTCGAGCCGGATCAACGCGATGTCGTGCTGGTTGGGCTGTCCGAGCCGATATCCCGGATGTCGCACCACGCGGTCGATGGCGCGCACGGTGCCGCCGGACGTCCTGCGGTCGCTGCCGATGCGGACGGTCCCGTCCGGCACCGCTCCGGTTCCTTCCGGGTCGGCGCAGTGCGCGGCCGTGACGACCCACCGGGGGTGGATCAGCGACGCCCCGCACACTCCTTTCGCGCCACCCGCGGCGGGCACGGTCTCCGGGATCGACGCCATGAACTCGTAGCGCTCGGTGGAATCGTTCCCGTTGACGACAGCACTGGCGGTTCCGGTCATCGCCATGGCGCACAAGGCCCCTGCCAGTGAGACGAGGGCCGGTTTCAGGCTGGGCATGATCTTCTTTCGTTCGCCGGACATCTGTCCTGATCAGAATGGTCGCCAGGCGCGAAATGATCGATCGGGGCAGCTGGTGTTCTCAGGTGGAGCCTGCTCCACGGTTGGATCACCCGCCGGGTGGGCACCCACGGGTGGACCCGCCCGAACCGAAAGGTCTCAGCCATGCCGTCGGACACTCTTCTGCTCGCCGACCGGTACCGGCTGGGCGAGGTGCTCGGTACGGGTGGCGTGGCGCAGGTGCGCCGGGCCAGGGACGTCCTGCTCGCGCGCGACGTAGCGGTCAAGTTGTTCCGGCCGGGTGAGGACCTCGCGGACGCGCGCCGGATCGACAACGAGATCTGCGCGCTCGCGGGGCTGTCGCATCCGGGCCTGGTCACCGTCTACGACGCGGATCCGGGCAGCGAGACGCCGTACGTGGTGCTGGAGCTGATCGAGGGCAGGACGTTGCGCGACCGCGTCCAGGACGGTCCGATGGCCGTCGAGGACGTGCGCCGCCTCGGTGCCGCACTGGCCGACGCGCTCGCTCACGTGCATGAACGCGGCTTCGTCCACCGTGACGTCAAACCCTCCAACATCCTTCTCGATGACGACGACCGCCCGCGCCTCGCCGACTTCGGTCTCGTGCGCATCATGGGTGACGCCGGCGTCACCAGGACCGGACTCGTCGTCGGCACGGCCGCCTACCTCTCACCGGAGCAGGTGCGCAACGAGGAGGTCTCCGCCGCGGCCGACGTCTACGCGCTGGGGCTGGTGCTGCTGGAGTGCCTGACCGGACGCCGTGTGTACGAGGGCGCGGAGGTCGAGGCCGCCGTCGCTCGCCTGCACCGGCCCCCGGAGCTGCCGGACGACCTGCCGTTCGACCTCGTGCGGTTGCTGTCCAGGATGACGTCCCTGAGCGCGGCTCGCCGTCCGTCCGCTCGCGAGTGCGCCGAGGCTCTGCTCACGCCTGCGGCAGATCCGCCGACCCTCGTGGTGGAGCCTCCGCAACGCCGGCCGCGCGGACTGATCGCGGCCGCCTCGATCGTGGTGCTGATCTCGGCGATCGGCACGGGGATCAGTGCCTGGAACAGCGTCACGTCAACGGGTTCGGAGCCGCAGGAGACCACCGCGCCCACCGCCCCCGCCTCGACCGTGCCGCGCACCGCGGAGATCACCCCCGCGCCCGTCGCGGTGCAGCCGACCACTCCGGCCGTCGCGCCGCCGATCCAGGCCGTGAACAAGGGCAAGCCGGCCGGTCCGGCCGGGTCGGACAACAGCGGCAAGGGCAAGCCCGGCAAGGGAAAGGGCAAGGGGGACGGGACCTGAGTCAGCGCACCGGAAGAATGATCGCGGACGGCCGTGCCGGTCCACAGTGGACCGTTTGGTCCGCCGCGATCATCGTCGCGGCCGTCGACCGCGGTTCGCCGGTGCCGGGATTGCGGGCGTAGCGGGGGAACGCGCCGCTGGAGACCTGCACGCGGATGCGGTGCCCGCGGCGGAAGCGGTACGCCGTCGGCCACAATCGGACAGTCGCGCACTGCGGCTCGTCCGCCGATGTCAGGCTCACCAGGCCGTCGCACACGTTCCACGAACGCCCGGCAGGATCGACGTCGCACAGCCGGACGAACACGTCGGCGTGCGCGAGCGAGGACGAGAACCAGATCTCCGCGCTGACCTCGCCGATCACCTCGACGTCCTGGTCGAGGACGGGCGTGGTGTAGGTGAGCACGTCCGGCCGGGCTTCCAGCGAGGTGTTGTCGACACGGCCGCCGTCCCGCGCCAGGCGCACACCGCCGGATGCCGGAGTGGGATCGGCCGGGTCGTGGTGGAAGGTGTCCACTGAGGACTCTTCAGGCGCCGCTGTACCGAGTGCGCCGCCCGAGCCCAGGTGAAAGCGCGTGGGCGAGTAGCCGGAGGGCGGCCAGGAGTCGAACGAGCGCCACGCGTCCTCGCCCATCACGTACAGCCGGACCGCGGCGCGCTCGGGTGGTTCTTCACCGCGTGCGTGCGCGAGACCGAACTCCAAGGCTTCGTTGATCGGCGGGGCCATGACCTGAGTGTGGGTCCACGGCCCGACGGTCAGCCGCGCGGAACGGCCGTTGTCCTGCAGCGCCTGGAAGTCGCGCAGCTGACCGGGCAGGAAGATGTCGTACCAGCCGCCGATGGAACTGACCGGCACGGTCACGCCGGCGACCCGGTGGCTGTGGTCGAACCCCTGCCAGCGCGGAGAATCGGCGTCGTGGGTGAGGATGTCCTGGATGTAGGCGGAGCGCGAGCCGAACGCCGCGACGTCCCCTTCCCGCAACGGCAGCGTCCGCAGCGCTCGTGCGGTCTTCTTGTCCTGGAACGTCTTGCGCAGCAGTGCCAACGGACGCTGCTGGGTGCCGACCAGCACACCCCACTCGAACGGCGTCTCCAGCGACATGCCGTCGGAGCGCAGGAACTCCAGCGTCAAAGCAGATTCCGTCACCACCGGGATCATCGCCTTGACCTGGGGCGGCAGCTGGTCGGCGACCGCCCACTGCACGTGGCCGAGGTAGCTCAGCCCGTAGAGCACGATCGCGTCGCTCCACGACTGCTCCACCAGCCAGTCGAGCGTCGCGAGGCCGTCCGCGCGTTCCTGGCGCATCGGGTCGAACGCGCCGCCGGAGCCGAACCCGCCGCGCACGCTCTGGATCACCACCTGGTAGCCGCGCTCGGCCAGCGGCCTCGCCATGACCGCGCCGAACATGCGCCGGCCGTACGGGGAGCGGATCAACGCCGTCGGCAGTCCGTCGCCGCCGGAGCGCGGCATCCACCGGTCCGCGAGCAGGTCCACGCCGTCGGGCATGGGGACGCGCAGATCTCGCTGCACCACGACGTCGCGGGTCAGGGGCGGCGAGAGCTTCAGTCCACGCTGAAGAAGACGGCTGATCATCGGGGCTCCAGGAGTAGTGAGATCAGGCTCATCAGCCGGTCGGTGAACGTCTCCGGATCGGGCGCTCCCGCGACCACCCAGGACGTGACGAACGATCCGGCGCCGCCCGTGAAGAACGCGGCGAGGTCGTCGACTGCCTGCTCGGAGAGCCGGTCGCGGTACAGGTGCTCGATGGCCTGCCGGTTGATCGGCAGCAGCAGGCTGATGAGCCCGCGGTCCAGCGCGAACGCACACGAACCGGTGAGCAGGGCGCGGTAGAACACCATGTGGCCGGCGAAGTGCCGGGCCATGGCGAGGGTCTCGGCCCGCGGGTCCGCCGCCTGGCTGAAGTCGGTGAGACAGGGCAGCAGCTCGCGCCGGGCGAGGTCGAGCCCCGCCTCCAGCAGCAGCGAGTCGAGGTCGCCGAAGTGCTGGTAGACGACGCGCCTGCTGACGTCGGCGGCCTCGGCGATCTCGGACACGGTGATCGCCGCCGTGCCCCGCTCGGTGACCAGGTCGATCACGGCCCGCAGCACGGCCGCGCGAGTGCGGCGCACCCGGCGGTCGCGTGCGGGCTCGACCTCGCGCAGATCCATGCGCCAGATCGTGTAACAGCTGTTACTAAGTAGTCAAGTGTTACTTATCTTCGTCGCGGTGGCCGCGCAGCGAACCGGGATGGGCCTTGGCCGACGGGTCGTTGCGCGTCTTGATCAGGCTGGCGACGGTCACGATCACGAGGATCGCGATGATCACGCCGAGGCTGAGCGGCGTCGGCACCTCGGGGACGCTCGCGGAGATGTCCACGTGCGCCCAGTGCAGGATCAGCTTCACGCCGATGAACGCGAGGATGATCGCGAGCCCGGCCGACAGGTACACCAGCCGGTCGAGCAGGCCCTTGACTAGGAAGAACAACGCCCGCAGGCCGAGCAGCGCGAACGCGTTGGCGGTGAAGACGATGTAGGGCTCCTCGGTCACGCCGAACACCGCGGGGATCGAGTCGAGCGCGAAGAGCAGGTCGACGCCGCCGATCGCGACCAGCACGACGAACAGGGGAGTGGCGAACCGCTTGCCGTCGACGCGGGTGAAGATCTTGCCGCCGACGTAGTCGTCCGTGACGGGCAGGAGCTTGCGCGCGGTCTTCACCACGATGTTGTTCTCGACGTCGGGATCCTCGTCGCGATGCCGGAACAGCTGCACGGCCGTGAAGATCAGCAGCAGCCCGAACAGCAGGAACATGAACGAGAACAACGACAGCAGCGTCGCGCCGACCGCGATGAAGATGCCGCGCATGATCAGCGCGAGCACGATGCCGAACGTCAGCACCTTGTGCTGGTGCTCCTCCGGCACGAGGAACGTGGTCATGATGATCACGAAGACGAAGAGGTTGTCGACCGACAGGCTCTTCTCGACGATGTAGCCGGCGAAGTACTCCGCACCGAACCCGCCGCCGTGCGCGCTCGCGAACCACACACCGAAGCCGATGGCGACGAGGATGTAGAACACCGACCACAGACTGGCCTCGCGGAAGCCGATCCGGTGCGGCCGCCACGCCGCGATCACGAGGTCGGCCGCCAGCAGCAGGACGATCACCCCGATCGTCGTCGCCCACGTCAGTCCGCTGATCTCCAGCACAGGAACACCCCTCGGCCGCCCGATCCGTCCGCAGTGGACGTTACCGGGCGGCCAGGGGTAAGAGCGCCAGCGGCGCGGCCCGGAAAGCTATGAACTCGCGGTGAACTCCGGTGTCACGGTGCGGTCGAACCCTACGCGCCGGGTGGGCCCGGTCATCGTGAGCTTCAGCGCCGTGTGGATGTTCGCGCTGGACGTGCCGACGTGCAGTTCGACGTCACCGGCGTCGACCTGGCGGTGGCCCGCGCGGCCGGTGTAGGAGGTGAGGTCCGCGTGCAGCCGGGCGGTGACGGTGCGGGTCTGGCCGGGAGTCAGATCGACCTTCAGCGCGCCGATCAGCTGCCGGACGGGCCGGGCGACCTCCGCGACCGGGTCGTGCAGGTAGACCTGGACGACCTCGGTGGTCGGAACATCCAGGTCGTTGCGCACGACCACGTGCACGGTGCAGATGCCGTCGGTCGGCCACTCGCGTTCTTCGCAGCCCGCCGTCACCCAGGTGGCGGGGGCGTAGGAGAGGCCGTGGCCGAACGGGAACAGCGGGGTCGGGTCCACGTTGCTGATCTCGGTGACCTTCCCGAGCGGGGCGCTGAGGTAGGTCGAGGGCTGGCTCGAGCCGGCGCCGGGGAAGCTGATCGGAAGCCTGCCGGACGGGTTGACGCGTCCACTGAGGACACCCGCGAGCGCGGGCCCGCCCTCCTGACCGGGGTAGAAGCCGCAGACGACGGCGGCGAGCCGGTCGGCCTGCCGCGACAGGTCGTAGGGCCGGCCGGACAGCAGCACGAGCACCACCGGCATGCCGGTGCCGAGCACCGCCTCCAGCAGTTCCTCCTGCCGTCCTGGCAGCCTCAGGTCCGTGGCGTCGCAGCCCTCGCCGGACGTGCCGTTGCCGAACAGCCCCGCCTTGTCACCCAGCACGACGACGCAGACGTCCGCCTGCCGCGCGGCCTCGACGGCCTCGGCGATCTCGTCGTCGGTTCCGCCGAGCACGGGACATCCGAGCGCGAACACCACCTCGTGGTCCGCGCGCAACGCCTCCAGCACCGTGGTGACCTCGACGCCCATCTCCACGTCCGGGTGGTGCACGCCTACGTGCATCGGGAACGAGTAGCAGCCCATCATCGCGCCGCGCTCGTCGGCTCGCGGTCCCACGACGGCCAGGCGCTTGCCCGCCAACGGCAGGACGCCGTCGTTCTGCAGCAACACGATCGAGCGTTCGGCCACCTCGCGGGCGAGCGCGCGGGACTCCGGGTCGTCCAGGTCGAGATCCGCGCCGGGCGCGGGGGAGTAGCCGGGGTCGAGCAGGCCCAGCTCCACCTTCTGCGTCAGCACGCGGGTCAGCGCCCTGTCGACGAGCGCCGCGTCCACCCGTTCGAAGTAGAGGCCCTCCAGCAGGGGTTCGCCGTAACAGTCCACAGTGGGCAGTTCGACGTCGATGCCCGCGGTCAGCGCCAGTGCGGCAGCGTCCTCACGACCGGCGGCGACCCCGTGCAGCTTGTGCAGGAACGCGACCGAGAAGTAGTCGGACACCACGGTCCCGGTGAAGCCGTACTCGCCGCGAAGCCGGTCCGTGAACAGCCCGGCGTCCGCGGCGGCGGGAACGCCGTCGTTGTCGGCGTAGGAGTTCATGACCGACCTGACGCCGGTCCGCAGCGCCATCTCGAACGGGGGCAGGATCACGTCCGCGAACTCGCGCGGCCCGATCGACACCGGCGCGTGGTTGCGTCCCGCACGCGAGGCCGAGTAGCCGGCGAAGTGCTTGAGCGTGGCCACGATCCCGGCCGATTCCAGGCCCGCCACGTAGGCGGAACCGATGGTGCCCACCAGGTGCGGGTCCTCGCCGATGGTCTCCTCGATCCGGCCCCAGCGCAGGTCGCGCGCGACGTCCAGCACAGGGGCCAGGCCCTGGTGGATTCCGAGGCGGCGCATCGAGTCGCCGACCCGGACGGCCATGCGCCGCACCAGGTCCGGTTCGAAGGTCGCGCCCCAGCACAGCGGTGACGGGTACACGGTGGCCTGCCACGCGGCCAGTCCGGTCAGGCACTCCTCGTGCGCCACCGCGGGAATCCCGAAGCGGCTCGCCTCGATGATCTGCCGCTGGGTGCGGGCGAGCGTGTGCGCGCCGACGTCCGGCGCGATCGGCCGGGTGCCGAAGACGCGGGTGAGCTGGCCGATGCCGTGGCGGGTCAGTTCGGCGAAGTCCTGCGGCGCCACGGCGAACTCGTGCTGGTGCGGGGCCATCTCGCCGGCGGCGTCGATGCCGGCCCAGATCCCTTGCAACTGCGCGATCTTCTCCTGTGGCGTCATCCGTGCGACGAGGTCGCTCACACGGTCGGCCACGGGGGCGTGCGGATTCCGCCAGATTTCGTCCGGCGTGGTGGCTTCTGTCGTCACGACAACCTCAGGGGGTCAGTGGGCGGGTCGACTGCCGGACGACCAGTTCGGTGCCCAGGGTGATGTGGGTGTCGCCGGGCTCGGTGCCGTTGATGAGCCGCACCAGCAACTCGACGGCGCGGTGGCCCATCTCGCGGATCGGCTGCTGCACCGTCGTGATCGGCGGCGTGCACAGCGCGGACTCGGGGATGTTGTCGAAACCGACCACCGACAGGTCCTCCGGCACCCGCAGGCCCATCTCGCGGGCGGCGTCGATGGCCGCGATGGCGGTGGTGTCGTTGGCGGCGAAGATGGCGGTCGGCCGCTGGGGCCGGCTCAGCAGGGAACGCGTGGACGCGGCGGCCACGTCCGCGTCGTAGTCGCCGCGGCAGACCAGGCTCTCGTCCACCTCGACGCCCGCGCTGGCGAGAGCTCCCCGGTAGCCGGTTTCGCGCTGCTGAGCGGACTTCAGGTCCGCGCGGCCGGTGAGCAGTCCGATCCGGCGGTGGCCGAGCGCGAGCAGGTGCTCGGTCGCGAGCCGTCCGCCGTGCAGGTTGTCGGAGTCGACGGTCGGCAGCGCCGCGCGCCCGGTGTGCGGGTCGACGGCGACGACGGGTGTGCCGGGCAGGCCTTCGAGGTCGACGGCCGGCGTGACCAGCACGGCGCCGTCGACGAGGGTGCCGCTCAGCCGGGTGAGGTAGCGCTGTTCCCAGCCCTCAGGGTCGCCGGTGCGGCCGCCCGCCGAGTACACCACCAGCTCGAAGCCGGTGCCGCGGATGGCATCCGCCGCTCCCTTGAGCAGTTCGGTGCTGAACGGCTCGATGTCGGCGACCAGGATCCCGATGACGTTCGTGCGGTGGTTGCGCAGGCTCTGCGCGACCAGGCTCGCCTCGTACCCCAGATCCTTGATCACGGCCGTGACCCGCGCGAACGTCTCCGCGGAGACGCCGTACCGCTGGTTGAGCACCTTGGACACGGTGGCTACCGAGACGCCGGCCTGAGCGGCGACGTCCTTGATCGTGACGCGAGAGCGTGGAGGCACGGGGGTCAGGCTAGCCGTGTAAAACGTTATCGACAACGATTGACACGGAGCCGATTTGGCGGGAGTCTCTGGCCCCAACACAGGCAGTCCAACTCGGCCGACGTCGTCAGGAGTGGACCCCAATGCGTTCCAGAAAGCCCCTTGCCCTCTTCGCCGCCGCGGCACTCGCGCTGGCAGGGTGCAGCGGTGGCGGCACTGACGCCTCCACCGAAGGTCCCGTCACGCTCACCTGGTGGCACAACCGGACCACCGAGCCGATGAAGTCGAAGTGGCAGCAGATCGCCGACGACTTCCACAAGACCCACCCGAACACCTCGTTCACGATCGAACCGCTGCAGAACGAGCAGTTCCAGACCAAGGTGCCGCTGGCCCTGCAGGGCAGCACCCCGCCGGACCTCTTCCAGCAGTGGGGCGGCGGAGCGCTCGCCGACCAGCTGAAGTCCGGCAAGATCGCCGACATCACGCAGGCCTCGTCGGGCTGGATCGGCCCGCTGGCCAAGAACGCCGACGGCTGGAAGGTCGGCGGCAAGCAGTACGGTGCGCCGTACCTGATGCACGCGGTCGGGTTCTGGTACCGCAAGGACGTCTTCGCCACGGCGGGGATCACCTCGACACCGACCACTGTGGACGAGCTGAACGCCGCGGTGGCCAAGCTGAAGACGGCGGGCGTGACGCCCATCGCGCTCGGCGGCAAGGATCGCTGGCCCGACGCGTTCTACTGGGCCTACTTCGCGGTCCGCCAGTGCTCGGTCGACACGCTGAAGAAGGCGGTCGAGAAGACCGAGCTCACCGACCCGTGCTTCCTCAAGGCGGGCGAGAACCTCAAGAGCTTCCTGGACACGAAACCGTTCCAGGACGGGTTCGTCGGGACGCCCGCTCAGCAGGGGGCGGGCAGCTCGGCGGGCCTGGTGGCCAACGGCAAGGCGGCCATGGAGCTGCAGGGCGACTGGAACCCCGACGTGATGCAGGCGCTCACCGAGGACAAGGAACTCGGCTCGAAGATCGGCTGGTTCCCGTTCCCGAGCGTGCCGGGCGGGCAGGGCGATCCGAGCGTGCTGCTCGGCGGCGGTGACGGGTTCTCCTGCACCACCCGCGCGGCCAAGGCGTGCGCGGAGTTCCTCGGTCACCTCGTCGGCGACGACGTGCAGAAGATCCTCGCCGAGACCAACTCCGGTCTGCCGGTGACCCCTGCCGGAGTGGCCGCGCTGAAGAGCGAGCCGCACAAGGCGATCGCCGAGGTCATGACCAAGGCGTCGCACGTCCAGTTGTACTTCGACACCGCGTTCCCGACCAAGGTCGGTCAGGCCCTCAACGACACCATCGCGAACTTCTTCGCGGGTCAGGGCGGACCCGACACCATCGTGAAATCGGTGAGCGAAGCAGCAGCCGGGAACAAATGATGAGTGCCGCGATCACCACGCGGCCGCCGACCGCCCCCGTGCCGCACGCGCCAGCGGCCGGGGGCACCCGGCGGCGTTCCCGCCTCCGCCCCCGTCTCGAGCTCGCGTTCCTGCTGACCCCGGCCCTGCTGCTGTTCATCGGGTTCGTGCTGATCCCGATCGGCGTCGCCGGGTACTACAGCCTCTACTCGTGGAACGGCTTCGGCCCGCTCACGGACTTCGTGGGGCTGGACAACTACGTCGACGCCTTCTCCGGTGACGTCTTCCAGAGCGCCATCGGGCACAACCTGATCATCGCCACGCTGTCGGTCGTCGTGCAGCTGCCGTTGAGCATCGGGCTGGCGTTGCTGCTCAACCGGAAGCTGCGCGGCCGGACGTTCCTGCGGATGGTGGTCTTCGCGCCGTACGTGCTGTCCGAGGCCGTGACCGCGGTGATCTGGCTGCTCATGTTGCAGCCGGGCGGGTTCATCGACGAGATCCTGCGCGGCATCGGCCTGGGCAGCCTCGTGCAGCTGTGGCTCGCCGACCAGTCGCTCGTGCTCTACACGCTCTTCGTGGTGATCACGTGGAAGTACATCGGTTTCGGCGTGATCCTGCTGCTGGCCGGCCTGCAGGGCGTTCCTCCAGAGCTGCGGGAGGCCGCGGCGCTCGACGGTGCGACCGCCTGGCAGACCACCCGGCACGTCGTGCTCCCGTTGCTGGGACCGACGATCAGGATCTGGGTGTTCCTGTCCGTGATCGGGTCGCTCCAGCTCTTCGACCTGGTCTGGATCATGACGCTCGGCGGTCCCGCCAACGCGTCGACGACCATGGCCACCTACCTGGTCGACCACGGCTTCAAGCGCTACGAGTTCGGTTTCGGCAGCGCGGTCGCGGTGATCCTGTTCATCATCTGCTTCCTGTTCGCGTTGCTGTACCAGAGGTTCGCTCTGCGTCGCGACACCCAGGGCGCGTTGACGGGAGTGCGCTGAGATGTCACGTCGTAACACCGTCGGCTACCTCGCCGCGTTCGCCGTCATCGGCATGACGGTGGTGCCGCTGTTGTTCGTGGTGCTGGGCGGTTTCCGCACCACGGCCCAGATCAACTCGTCGCCGGCCGGGTTGCCGGGCCCGTTCGTGTGGGACAACTACCGGGAAGTGGTGACCTCACCGCAGTTCTGGCGGCTGCTCGGCAACAGCGCGCTGATCGCGGTGATCGCCACGACGCTGGCGGTCGTGCTCGGGTCGATGGCGGCGTTCGCGTTGTCCCGCTACGCCTTCAAGGGCCGCGAGGCGTTCTACACGCTGTTCACGCTGGGCCTGCTGTTCCCGCTCGGCGTGGCGACACTGCCGCTGTACCTGTGGCTGCGTCAGCTGAACCTGCTGGAGAACCCGCTCGGTGTCGCGATCCCGGAGGCGGCCTTCTCGTTGCCCGTCACGATCGTGATCCTGCGGCCGTTCATGAACGCGATCCCCGGTGAGCTGGAGGACGCCGCGCTGCTCGACGGCGCGGCCAAGCTCGGGTTCTTCTGGCGGATCCTGCTCCCGCTCTCGCGGCCGGCGCTGATCACGGTGTCCGTGCTCGCGTTCGTCACCAGCTGGAACTTCTACCTGTTGCCGTTGCTGGTGTTCAACGACTCCACGAACTTCACGCTTCCGCTCGGCGTGGCAATGTTCCAGTCCGAGCACTCCCAGGACACCGCGAAAATCCTCGCCTTCACCGCGTTGTCCATGATCCCCGCGCTCACGTTCTTCGTGCTCGCCGAACGCCGCATGGTCGGGGGACTCACCGGTTCTGTGAAGGGCTGACTCACAAGGGAGTGATTCATGCGAACCCGATTAGTGGCCGGCGTCGCCGTGCTGCTGCTGGCGTTGCCGGTTCCTGCCTCGGCTTCAGGGCCGTTGAAGACCGTCACGAACAGGTACGTGGGCAGCGCGGTGGCCGTCCAGCACCTCGACGCCGAAGCCGACTACAAGAAAGTGCTGACGCGGGAGTTCGACAGCGTCACGCCCGAGAACGAGATGAAGTGGGGCGTCGTCGAAGCCGTTCGCGGCCAGTACGACTGGTCAGGGGCGGACGCGATCGTCGCCTACGCCAAGAAGACCGGGAAGTCCGTGCGCGGGCACACGCTCGTGTGGCACAGCCAGCTGCCGGACTGGGTGGGCGGGCTGGAAGCGGCGGAGCTGCGCGGTGTGGTCAAGGACCACATCAGGACCGAGGCAGGCCGCTACCGCGGCAAGATCCGCGCGTGGGACGTCGTCAACGAGGCGTTCAACGAGGACGGCACGCGCAGGCAGACGGTGTTCCAGGAGAAGCTCGGCGACCGCTACATCGCCGACGCGTTCCGCTGGGCCCACGCGGCCGACCCGAAGGCCAAGCTCTACATCAACGACTACAACATCGAGGGACTCAACCCCAAGAGCGACGCGACCTACGAGCTGGTGAAGTCGTTGAAGCGGCAGGGCGTGCCGATCCACGGCGTCGGCATCCAGGGACACCTCTCGCTGATGTACGGCTTCCCGTCGGGCATGAAGGAGAACATCGCCCGCTTCGCCGCGCTCGGTCTGGACGTCGCGATCACCGAGGCCGACGTGCGGATCCCGTTGCCCGTCACGCCCGAGAAGCTGGACGCGCAGGCGAGCTACTTCGGCCAGGTCTGGGACGCCTGCCACGCGGTGCGGCGGTGCGTCGAGTTCACCACCTGGGGCTTCACCGACCGGCACTCGTGGGTGCCCGACGTGTTCCCCGGCGAGGGCGCGGCCTGCCTGTTCGACGAGAACCTGAGGCCCAAGCCTGCGTACGCAAGGCTCAACCCCTAGCGGGAGTGTCCACTTGACACAGTTCGAGAACCCGATCCTGCCCGGCTCGCACCCCGATCCGTCGGTGTGCCGGGCGGGATCGGACTACTACCTCGTCACCTCGACCTTCGAGTACTTCCCCGGCCTGCCGATCTACCACAGCAGGGACCTGGTGCACTGGCGGCTGCTCGGGCACGTGCTGGACAGACCGTCCCAGCTGCCGCTGCAGGGCGTCCGGGCCTCCGGCGGCCTGTACGCGCCGACGATCCGGTACCACGAAGGCGTGTTCTACGTGGTGTGCACGCTCGTCGACGGTGCGGCGAAGAGCGGCAACTTCGTGGTCACCGCCACCGATCCGGCCGGGGAGTGGTCGGAACCGCGGTGGCTGCCGGAGGCGGACGGCTTCGACCCGTCGCTCTTCTTCGACGACACCGGCCGCGCGTGGTGGACGGCGACCCGGGAAGTGCCCGGTGGCCGGTCCGGTCAGACCGAGGTCTGGTTGCGCGAGTTCGACCCCGTGGAGTTCGAGCTCATCGGCGAGGAACACGTGTTGTGGAGCGGCTCGCTGCGCGACTCCGTGTGGCTCGAAGCACCGCATGTGTACAAAGTGGACGGGAAGTACGTGCTGCTGTGCGCGGAGGGCGGCACCGACTTCGAGCACTCGGTCGTCGTGGCGACGGCGGACGAGATCACCGGGCCGTACCGCGGTTCACCGCTCAACCCGGTGCTGACCCACCGCCACCTCGGCCGGGACCATCCGATCGCGGCCGTCGGGCACGCCGACCTGGTGTGCACGCAGGAAGACCAGTGGTTCGCGGTGCTGCTCGCGACCCGGCCGTACGGCGGCTACTACTACAACCTCGGCCGCGAGACGTTCCTCGTGCCGGTGTCCTGGGAGGCGGGCGGCCCCGTGTTCAGTCCGGGCACCGGTCGTGTCGAGGCCCGGTACGACGTTCCCGTGCTGCCCGCACACCCGTGGCCCGAGAACGGGCCGACCGACGACTTCGACGCACCGGTGCTCGATCCCGCCTGGATGTTCCTGCGCACGCCGGACGAGGCGTTCTGGTCGCTGACCGACCGGCCGGGTCACCTCCGGCTGCGCGTGCGCCCGGAGTCGATCACCGACCTGGTCACGCCGAGCCTCGTTCTGCGTCGCCAGCAGCACCAGGACTTCCACGCGTCCTGCGCACTGGAGTTCACGCCGGCACACCCGGACGACGCGGCGGGACTGGTGCTGTTGCAGAACAACGACCACCACGTCCGGCTCCTGCTCGGCGCCGACCGCGAGGTCACCCTCGTGCGCCGCGCGGGCGGACGCGACGAACTGCTGGCCACGACGCGACTGCCCGGCGGTGTGGTGCGGCTGGGCTTCGAGGCGACCGGGCAGGAGTACCGGGCACTGGTCGCCGGTGCGGCGCAGGAGTGGCGGCCGCTCGGCGAGCCCTTCGACGGACGGGTGCTCAGCACCCAGGCGGCGGGCGGGTTCACCGGAGTCCACATCGGACTGCACGCGACCGGCCCCGGTGGGAACTGGGCCGACTTCGACAGCTTCACCTACCGGAGCCTGGACGGCTGACCGATCACCGGCGAGCCGCGACCGCCTGCTGCAGCAGGGTCAACGCCTGTTTGGCCACGACGTTGAACATGCCCATCGTGGTGTCGCGCTCGCCGAGCACCACCAGCAGCGTGTCGGCGTCGACCCCGAACACGCCGACCTGCCCGGACTCGCCCTCGAAGAACACCGCCCGTGGGCTGCCGACCCCGGCCTGCGAGGTGAACTGGGTCGCGAGCCCCGCTGCAGCCGAGGCCATCGCCGCGACGCCGTCGTCCTCGATGCCGCGCGTGACTCCGCACAGCACGAGGCCGTCCCGTGTCGCGACCAGCACGCCGTTGATCGCCACGGAGTCGATGCTGCCGTGGACCTCTTCCAGCGCCTCGGTCATCAGCTTCGCGACGGCACTCGCCGGTACCTGTCGTTCCGGTGCGGGAGGTGCCTCCGACAACGGTCCGCGCCGGCGCAGGGGCAGTCCGCCGTGCGTCTGCGTCGACTGGGTGGACATCTCGTTCACACCGTGAGGTCGGTTTCGATGGACTTGAGGCTGTGCCTGGCCATCGCGAGGTTGGCGCGCTCCCGGTCCAGCACGAGGTAGAGGAACAGCTTCGAGTCGCTCCGCTTGCCCGTCGTGAGCAGACGGATCAGGTGGTACTGGCGGTGCAGGGTGATGAGGATGTCCTCGATCTCGTCGTTCAGCTTGAGCGCGGAGATCACCCGCTGCTTGGCGCGCACGACCTCGGTGTTGCCGGCCGCGGCCACCTCCAGGTTCAGCCAGTCGCCACCACCGATCGAGCCCAGTGACATGCCGCTGTCGTAGTCGACGAGCGCGGCTCCCACGGCGCCGGTGATCGTCATTGCTTCCTTGAGCGCTGTGTCGATGTTCATGCGACTGCTTCTCCTCGTACCCGACCGGTCACGCGCGGCGACGATCTGCCGGAACTTCACCGAAATTCGCTGGCAGACCCCGTGATCGAATCACCCTACGTCGCCACGGCGGGGCGCGGGACAGGCCCGTTCGGAGCAACGTGCGAAGTGCACAGTCCGTTCAGGACCGAACGGAATCGGCTCCGCGAAGACGTTGTTCGACGACCGTTCGACTCGAACGGAGTCGAAATGATCGTTTTCCGCCACCGGCACGTACCCCGTGACATGAGCCTCTACAAAGGACGTTCTCTCGCGGTGAAGCTCACCGCGGGTCTGCTCGGCCTGACCGCCCTGGGCGCGCTCGCGGTCGCCGCCTCGACCGGTGGCGAGGTGTCCGCCCTGGCCGACGGCGCCGACAAGTCCCAGTTCACCGACATCACGAAGGTGAAACCGAACGTCCAGATACCCAGACCGGGGAAGGGGGCGACGACCGGCACGTTCACAGTGGACTGCGGCCGCAACGAGAACGGGCACTTCAACCCGGACAACTTCATCGCACAGCCGGGTGTCCGCAACGGCGCCCAGCACCTGCACGACTACGTCGGCAACCTGTCCACCGACGCCGACTCGACCGACGGCTCGCTGGAACGGGCGGGCACCACCTGCCGCAACGGCGACAGGTCGGCCTACTTCTGGCCGGTGGTGCGGATCAACGACGGCGACGAGGACGAGGCGAAGACGGTGAGCTGCCCCGACGTCGCCAGCAAGCTGCCCAAGGTCCCCGACCAGGCGAAGGCCGAGGTCGACCGGAACCTGGCGCTGCTCAAGACGCAGATCGACGAGGCGAACACGCGCCTGGCCAAGAACGAGAACCCCCGCGACCTCAACTTCAACCAGAACGCGATCGTGGGACCGTTGAAGGACAAGAGGGTCGCCACCATCGACCGCATGGCCATCGCGATCGGCCGCAACGCTGAGCGGCCGCAGGGGCTCGAGAAGCTGGCGCCGTGCAAGCTCGAGGGCGGCGAGGGCGGCGGCGAGAACGAACTGCCCGGCAACGAGGGCGACATCCAGCGCCCGGAGACCGTGGACCTGACCTTCCGCGGTTCCCCCGCGGGCAAGGTCGTGGCGATGCCCAAGTTCCTGCGCGTCCTGTACGGCGACGCCAAGGTCACGGCCAACGGCACGAAGAACGCCCGCGACTCGTGGACCTGTACCGGCTTCGAGGACAAGGTGCTGATCAACAAGTACCCGGTCTGCCCGAAGGGCTCCAAGGTCAAGCGGATCCACGACTTCCCGAGCTGCTGGGACGGCAAGAACACCGACTCGAAGAACCACCGCGACCACATCGCCTTCCCCGACCCCGGCACCGGCAAGTGCAAGGACGGCTTCAAGGCCGTTCCCCAGTTGCGGATCTCCCTGACCTACAACATCCCGCTGGACGTCCAGAAGCAGGGGCGGTACGCGGTCGACTCGTTCCCGGAGGAGAAGCACAACCCCTTCTCCGACCACGACGACTTCGCCAACGTGATGTCCCAGCAGATCATGAACAGGCTCGTCGACTGCGTGAACACCGGGAGGAAGTGCCGGGAGTGACGGGAGAGGCGGTGGCCGGCGGGCCACCGCCTCCGAGGTTCTAGAGCCGCTGGAGCCCGAAGCGCTGGTTGAGCCCGCTTCCGGTGGTCCACTGCGAGACGCGGGCGCCGTCGGCGGTCGAGGCCTCCCACACGTCCATGGCGAGCCCGCTCTGCCGGTTCACCAGACTGATCACGCCGAGGCCGTGGTCCACCACCTGCCACTGCTGGGCGGCCGAGTTGGAGTCGGGTTGCTGCGTGATGTCCGCGCCGGTGCTGGAGCTCGCGACCTGGAGCACCAGGCCGCTGTGCCGGGCCCGGACGCGGTAATAACCGCTGCCGGAGTCGAGGAAGTCGAACACCTGGTTCAGCCCGCCCGTGGCCGTCCACTGGATGGCGGCGGCACCGGCGGACGCGGACCCACCGTTGATGTCGACCAGCTTGGAGCTGTGCTGGGCGACGAGCCGGTAGTCCACCCCGGTCTGCACCGGACCGGTGCCGCCTCCCGCGGTGCCGACCGGCTTGCGGGACAGCGCCTGCGCCTCGGCGAGGGCCGGCAGCGGCCGCAACCGGTAGGTGTACGTGTAGTCCCGGTTGGGGAAGAGCTTGTAGGTGTCGAGGGGATGGGCGCCCCAGCTGTCGTTGCCGCCGATGCCGGTCTGCCGCAGGTTCAGCCGCAGCACCACGTCCTGGCGCCGGGTGAGCTGGTAGTCGTGCCGGACGCCCTTCGAGAGGTCCTCCGGCGTGAAGTACGACGCGTTCACCTCCAGCAGCGGTTCGCCGTACGCGAGCAGGCCGCGGCCGCTGCCGTTGACGAGGGCGATCCACCGGACGTCGGTCTTGTTGCCGTTCTCCTGCGGCCGGATGTAGCCGGTCCACTGCTCGGCGACGGTCGAGGAGTGCACGCCGACGTCGGAACCGGTCTTGCGGTCCCAGTGGTTCTCGTGCGGACCTCTGCCGAGGAAGCGGATCCGGGAGAGGTCACCCGGCAGGAACAGCATCGTGCCCACCTCCGGGATGTACGGCAGGCTCGACGATCCGGGGTGCAGCGTGCTGTCGACCTTGATCTCGCCGTTGCCGTAGATCGTGTACGTCGTCGAGTAGGTCGACACCGCGGTGGTGGGCAGGGTACCGCTGACGGTGATCCGCGCTGCCCGGTCGGACGGCCGGTCGAGCGTCACGCGCGAGACCGTCCGGTTGGCGCCGGCGTTGCGCCACGTGCCGTTGCGGTTCGGATGGCCGTTGCCCACGTCGTTGTCGGTCGGCGCCCGCCAGAAGTTGGGCTGGGGACCGGAGTTCAGCAGCCGCATGCCCATCGCGTCGTAGGAGGTGATCAGGCCGGTCGCCTTCGCGATGACCACGCTGAAGTCCTGACCGGACACGGTGATGCGGTCGCCGGTCTCGGTCGCCGTCACCACCGGCACCGACGTGACGGGCGTTGGCACGACCGGAGGGCTGCCGAGGTCGATCGGCAACTGCTGTTTGGCCACCTCGAAACCCGCCTCCGCCCACGGCGTCGCGGTCCGCAGCCGGAAGGACAGCTGGAGGAAGTGCTCCTCACCCGGCGCGGGATCGGCCGGGCGCTGGACGGGCAGCTGCACGGTCCTGTTCGACAACGGCGGGACGTCGAGCTGCGCCGCCGTGAGCTGTCCACTTTGGACGACGACACCGTCGGCGAGCAGCGACCAGGTGCCGGTGAACTCGTTGACGTTGGTGAACAGGTTCTCGTTGGTGATCCGGACGGTGCCGGCGGCACCGGCGTTCGCGACGTTGATCGCCTGGTAGACCTGTTTGACCTCCACGGCCTTGCCGCTGATCCGCCGGTCGGCCGTGACGATGCCGTCGGCGCAGAACGCCCCGTCGTTCGGGTTGTCGCCCCAGTCGCCGCCGTACGCGAGGTAGGTGGTGCCGGACTGCGTCCGCCACGTCAGGCCCTGGTCGACGAAGTCCCAGATCCAGCCGCCCTGCAGAACGGGGTTGGCACGGATGATGTCCCAGTACTCCTTGAAGTTGCCGGTGGAGTTGCCCATGCTGTGGGAGTACTCGATCATCACGTACGGCCGGGTGTCGTTCGTGTCCCTCGCCCGGTTCTGCACTCCCGCCGGGCTTTCGTACATCGCGGACCGGATGTCGCTGACCTGCGGGCGGTTGTCGCCCTCGTACTGGATGATCCTGGTCGGGTCGGCCGCGCGGATCCAGTCGCGCATGGCCACGAAGTTGCTGCCGCCGCCCGCCTCGTTGCCGAGCGACCACATGATCACCGAGGGGTGGTTCTTGTCCCGGTGCACCATCTGGGCCGCCCGGTCGAGCACGGCCGCCGTCCAGTCGGCCTTCGAGTCCGGGTAGTTGTCGCGGATCCCGTGGGTCTCCAGGTTGGCCTCGTCCACGACGTAGAGGCCGTACTCGTCCGCGAGGTCGTACCAGACGGTGTTGTTGGGGTAGTGCGACGTGCGCACCGAGTTGATGTTGAGCTGCTTCATCACCGTGATGTCGCGGATGAGGTCCGCACGGGTCAGGGCCGTCCCGCGGTCCGGGTGCATCTCGTGCCGGTTGGTGCCGCGCAACGACACGGGCTGGCCGTTGATCCGCATGAGGCCGTTCCTGAGGACGAACTCGCGGAACCCGACGCGCGCCGACACCGTCTGGGTCACCGCGCCCGCCGGATCGCGCACCGTGAGCACGGCGGTGTAGAGGTTCGGGTGCTCGGCCGACCAGAGCCTCGGCCCCGCCACCGCCTTCGAGCCCCGCGCGGTCGCCTCCTGGCCGGGGGAGGGGGAGTTCACGCTCGTGCGCAACGGTTCCGGCCACACCGGCTGCCGGTTCTGGTCGTACAGCTGCGTTTCCACGGTGAACGTGCCCGCCTGCTGCCCGCCGCTGTTGCGCAGGCTCACCGCCACCGCGAGGTCGGCGTTGGTGTAGTTGTCCCGCAACGGGGTGGTGATCGTGAAGTCGCGCAGGTGCACGGCCGGCAGGGAGTAGAGGAACACCGGCCGGAAGATCCCGGACAGCCGGATCATGTCCTGGTCCTCCAGCCACTCCCCGTCCGGGTACTTGAAGACCTCGACGGCGACCAGGTTCGACCCCGCGCGGACGTGGTCGGTGACGTCGAACTCGGACGGCGTGTACGACCCCTCGCGGTAGCCCACCTTCGTTCCGTTGATCCACAGGTAGAAACCGGACTTCACGCCCTCGAAGTGCAGCAGGACCCGCCGCCCCTGCCACGAGGACGGGAGCGTGAACGTGGTGCGGTACTGGCCGACCGGGTTGACCCGCGACGGCGCGAACGGTGGCTGCGTGTTCTCGTTCTGGCCGTTGGCGCCCCACCACGGGTAGGTGACGTTGAGGTAGATCGGGAAGTCGTAGCCGTGCAGCTGCCAGTTGGACGGCACCGGGATGGTCGCCCAGCCGCTGTCGTTGACGTCGGTGCGCCAGAAGTTGAGGTCGCGGTCCGCCGGTCGGTTGGCGTACTTGAACCGCCACGTGCCGCTGATGTCCAGTCTGTACGGCGAGTTCGTGCGATCCAGCGCGAGCGCCTGCTGCAGGTCGGCGTAGGGCATCAGCGTGGCGTGTGCCGGTTGGGCGTTGACCGCGAAGATCCCCATGTTGTTGTTCCACTCGGGGAAACCGTTGGGCGGATCGGGCCACGCCGCCGCGGCGAGCGCCGGTGAGGCGGCCGCTGCCGCCGTCGTGGTCAGGCCCGGCACGGCGAACGCCGCGAGTCCTCCGCCGAGCAGCGTGCGCCGGCGGATCCTGCGCCGGTGCGGCGGCAGACTCTCGTCAGGGGTGGGGGACAAGGTGCTCTCCTAGCCGGTCAGGGCGGTGGCGAGCGATCTGACGCGCCGCCGCGGGGGTGGTCTGCCGAACATCGCGACCCTCGTTCCCCCAGGGGAGAAAGGGTTGTTCGAGCTCACGGCACGGCTCACGCCGGCCGAGTCCCGGTGCCGGCGGCGGTGCGGCGATCCGGAAAGTCCTCAGTGGACGGTGGACGGTCTCCCGCCGTGCGGGCACGGCTCGGCGACCGGGTGTTCCGGCGGGTGGCTGGTTCTCCGCGTGCGGCGGTGGGCCGGCAGCGCCGGGATGGATCCGTGAGTGACCGGCAGGGTCGCGCTCACGGCGTCAGGTGCCTGCGTTCGGTGGCGGACATGCGTCCCTCCCTCGATGCCTCGCTGCACCGGATTCAGTGCGACACATCACACTGACAATCGAGAAGGTTGTAGCACACATCCAGAAGACGGGTCCAGGTCAGCCGAACACGCGGCGCTGGATCTCCCGCCGGTAGTCCTCGAGGGTCCGGTCCACGTGCACGGCGGCCGCATCGGCCGCGGCCTCGGGGTCGCCCCGCCGGATGGCCTGGTAGATCGCGGCGTGCTCCTCGACCGCCTCGGCGGTGTGGCTGCCCACCGCGCCGTGCATCCCGATGATGTTGGACTGGCGCTGCAGGCGGCGCGCCTCGCGCACCGCCGCGACGAGGAACTGGTTGTGCGAGGCGGCCGCGACGGCCAGGTGGAAGTCCTCGTCGCCCTGGTCGAACAGCGCGGCCTCACCGGTGAGGTGGCCCTGCCGGCACATCTCGGCGGCTGCCTCGATGGTGTGCAGCTCAGCGGGGGTGGCGCGGGTCGCGGCGTACCGCGCGGCCGCGGTCTCCTGGACCCGGCGGAACTCGAAGAGCATGTACACGTGGTCGAGGTCGGTGGGCAGGAAGAAGCCGCCCCAGCGGGACGCTCCGAGCATCCCCTCGTCGTCGGCCACGTAGAGACCGCGGCCTTTGTGGGCACGCACCCTGCCGAGCGCCGAGAGGATCTTCACGGCCTCCCGCACGACGGTCCGGCTGGTCCCCATCCGGCCGGCCAGCTCGTTCTCCGTCGGCATGCGGTCGCCGGGACGCAGCTCCAGCTCGGCGATGAGTTCCAGGATCTTCTCCGCCACGACCTCGTAGCCGGGCCGGTAGGCGGGCGGTGCGAACGTGGCATCTGCATCCACCGACCGGCTCCTTCGTGAGTACGACTTTTTCTCCGTCGAACGAGGATACATGCGGAATCGAACGTGCAGGGCAACCCGTCGAACGCGACATCGTCGCTGCCCAGAGCCATGATCGTGCACACGATCGACAGCCAAGATAAGCATGCTCATTTTCTTGACGTCGGCTCGTTCAGGCTGCCATGGTCCAGCGGGCACGGGTGACACACGACGTAGTGGAGCAGCCGATGAGTCGTCGCTGGAAAGCGCTTACCGCCTTGCGGTTGCTGATGTCTCTCCTCCTCGCCACATCCCTGGCGATCGTCACCCAGGCCACCGCGCAGGCGTCCACGAGCCAGTTCCGGGGCGTGAACTGGGCCGACCAGAGGGACAACTTCGTCAACGGCGTGCTCTACCCGTCCGGGCTCAGCGCGTCGGACACCTACTCCTCGGCGGCCGTCGTCGCGGACCGCGTGGTGGGACAGCTGTACTCGCTCACCGGCGCCAACACCGTGCGGATCCCGATCAACGAGCCGACCGTCACGAACTACTGGGGTACCTACACCGGCGCCATCGACACCGCGCTCGGCAAGGGCAACGTGATCTTCGCGTACTGGGCGCACACCGGTGGCAGGCCGCAGAACCAGGCCGCCTTCGAGAGGATGTGGGACACCGTCATCGCCAAGTACGGCTCCCACCCCAACGCGTACTTCGAGGTCATCAACGAGCCGCACGGCTACAGCACGACCGACCTCAACAACATGTACAACTCCTGGCTGACCAGGTACTCGTCCGTCCCGCGCGGCAGGGTGGTCCTCGACGGCGCGGGCCTCGCCCAGAACGTTCCCGCGGTCGGCGGCGACAGCAGGCTGAACGGCACCCTTCTCGCGGTGCACGACTATTCGTTCTTCGCCGGGTTCGAGAGCGAAACCCAGTGGGCGGACCACATCGCGAGCTACATCGGCGCCTACGCGAGCCGCACCATCGCCACCGAGTGGGGCGGCGCGATGGGTCCGGGCACCAAGAACGGCGTGTACTTCGACGCGGTCGACTACAGCGTCCCGAGCGGGTCGTACATGGCCGACTACATCCGCGGGGTCAGCGCCAAGCTGCGCAGCCTCGGGATGGGTGGCGTGTACTGGCCCGGCCTGCGCGACGGCGACTGGTACAGCCTGACCACCAGGAGCGGCAGCGGTTCCGGCACGACGCTGTCACTGACGAACCGCTCGGGGCTGCAACGGCTGCGCTACTCCTGGGGTCTGGGCGACGCCGGCACCGAGGTCGCCGGGATCCGCAACGTCGGAACAGGCTGGTACGTCGACGGTCTCGGTAGGACCACCGAGTCCCCGGCAGGACAGGGAACCGGCGGTGCGAGCCCCGGTCAGCGGTGGGTGGTCGAGAACTCCGGCGCCTACGTCCGGATCAAGAACGCGACCACCGGCCTGTACCTCGACGGCCTGGGCCGCACGGCCAACGGCTCCGACGCGGTCCAGCGCGCCGGCAACACCGCCACCAGTCAGCAGTGGACGGTGGTGACCGGCACCAGCAGGGGCAACGACGTGCGCATCAGAAACCGCGCCACCGGCCTGTACCTCGACGGCATGGGACGTGCGTCGACCTCCGCGAACCTCGGCCAGTGGAGTGACAGCAACAGCGTCAACCAGCAGTGGCGGATCGTCGCGGCGGGCTGACCGGCGCACGCCTCAGGCGAGCGAACAGGCGTGCCCGTTGAGGGTGAAGGCCCGGGGAGTGGTGCTGGCACCGGACGCGGTGAAGCCCAGCAGCAACGACTCTCCGGCGGGGATCGCGACGTTGTACGGCACGGCGGTGGCGGAGATGTCCCTGCCCGACTGCTTCGGCGTCGCGTTCCACATCTCGGACACCGTCTGCGTGCCGGCGAACGTCCACTGCAACGTCCAGCCGTTGATCTCCGCGGCACCGGTGTTGCGCAGGGTGACGTCGGTGCGGAACCCGCCGGGCCAGGTGTGGGTGACGACGTAGGCGACCGAACACCCGGTCACCGGCTTCGGCGCCTGCGGTGCGGCGGGCGTGGACGCGGCCGGTGCGGTGGGCGCAGGGGCCGCGGTGGTGCTGGGGGCGACGCAGGGCGGGCCCCACTGCCCGAGCCGCTTGGAGGTCGCGGACGCCTCCGCCTCCTTCATCACGCGGTCGTCGGGGTTCTCGTTGCGCGCCATGCCCATCTCGACGGCGAGCAGCGCGTAGTCGGTGCCGTCCGCGAGGCGCAGCGACACCACGGGTTCGCCGTCCGGTGTCCGCTCGACGGGCTTTTCGAGCAGCATCGTCTTCGCGAACGTCGTGGACGCCTCGGTCCAGCACGCGTCCGGCACGGCGAGTCCCTTGACGCGCACCTCCTCACCGTCGGAGAGCCGCACGGTCCGCACGTCCACGACGGTCTGGACGGTCGCGGAGTACGCGGTCTTGAGCGGAGGCTCGATGATCGAGGGGAACGCGGGCGGCGTCGAGGTGACGGCCGGTGGCGCCGGCTCCCCGCCGCAGCCGGCGACGCCGATCAGCAGTACCACGGCGATCGCCGGCCACCTGCCAGATCTGGTCCCCGGAGCGGTCCGCGCGTCGCCTCGTGATCGTGTCATTGTTCCTCTGCCGGGATGCGGCGAACACCAGGAGGAGTTCGCCCGAACGGTCGATGTGATCCCGGGAGGCTACGACCTTTCGGTGGAACACGGAAGATCTTTCGCATCAACGAAAAGTGTTCTTCGACGCTTTCGAGTCGAATTCCTGTCGAACGCGGGGCTCGCGGAAAAAATGGTGAACAACGTTGCCGACTTTGATCGGCGCGGGTTCAGCGGGCGGCGGTGCTGCCGCGATCGGTGAGCAGCGGCTGGAGGAGACGGACCTCCGGCGCGAGCTCGCGGCCCAGACGCGCCATCACCATCTCGACGGCGATCGCGCCCAGCTCCTGTGCGGGAACGGCGATCGAGGTGAGCGGGACGGGCAGGGTCTCCGCGACGTCGTCGGGGCACAGCGTGATCACCGACAGGTCGCGGGGGACGTCCAGCGACCGGCGCCGCAGTTCGAGCAGCAACGGGCCGAGGACCGCCTCGTTGTGCACCACCAGTCCGGTGGTGCCGCGGTCCGGGTGCAGCACGTCGTCCAGGCATTCGGACACCGCGGCGAAGCCGGGCGCGCACGAGTGGACCGAGGCGAGCAGACCGCGTTTGGTGGTCTCGCCCTGGAACCCGGACAGCAGCCGCGCGGCGTAGCTCGTGCCGCGCTGGTAGACCGAGGGAGGCGAGCCGATCAGCGCGATCGAGCGGTGGCCGCGCTCCGCCAGGTGGCTCGCCATCTGCCGGCCCGCGGTGGCGAAGTCGAGGTCGACGCAGCTCAGACCCTCGTGGTCGTCGGGCATGCCGAGCAGGACCACCGGCGCGTCGACGTCGCGCAGTTCCGGGACGCGGGGATCCGCGCTCTCGACGTCCATCACGACGATCGCGTCCGCCATGGACCGCGCGATGACGCGGTGGGCCTCGCCGGGACCCGCCTCCTTGGTCAGCAGCAGCACGTCGTAGTCGTGGTCACGGGCGCGCGCCACGATCGACGACACGAACCGCATGATGATCGGCATGTTCTGGTCGGAGTGCAGCGGCACGACCAGGCCGACCACGCGCGACCGGTTCGAGGCGAGCGCCCGCGCACCGGCGTTCGGGTGGTAGCCCAGGGCCACGATGCTCTGCTCGACGCGGCGCTTGGTCTCCTCGGAGATGCTGCGCTTGCCGCTGAGCACGTACGAGACCGTGCTCATCGAGACGCCGGCGTGGTGGGCGACCTCCTTGATCGTGATCATGCCCGCCCTTCGGGTCGCGCCGGTTCGTCGCGAGCATCGTAGTGCGTGGGACCGGTGTGGTCGAACAGCTGTCGAACGCCGGCACGACAATGGTCGAACTCGTCGAACAGGTGCACTGCGCTTGACGTGCGGGTTTCGCCTGTGTCACATTCTGAAACCACGTTCGAAGCGCTTCGATTCAATTCTGCTCAGGCGCTGCGGAACCGGAGGTGTCGGCGTGGTCACCATTGTGGACGTGGCGAGGCACGCGGGTGTCGCGCCCAGCACGGTTTCCTACGTGCTGACCGGCAAACGCCCGGTTTCGGCCGAAACCCGAATGCGGGTGGGGGAGAGCATTCGGCTGCTCGGCTACCAGCCGCACGCGGGGGCGAAGGCGCTGGCCGGGAGCCGGACGAACGTGCTGGCCCTCGTCCTGCCGCTGCGGGAGGGCGTGCACCTGCCGGTGGTGATGCGGTTCGCCTCCTCGGTCGTCACCACCGCCCGCGAGCACGACATGGACGTGCTGCTGGTGACCGCGGACGAGGGCGCCGCCGGACTCCGCCGAGTCGCCGGCACCGCCAGGGTGGACGGGTTCCTCGTGATGGACGTGGGGCTGGAGGACGAGCGCGTGCCGGTGCTGCGCGAGCTCGGCCGCCCGGCCGTCCTGCTCGGGCATCCGACCGTGGCGAACGGCCTGACCTGCGTCGATCTTGACTTCGAGGCGGCCGGCGCGCGGTGCGTCGACCACCTCGTCGAACTCGGGCACCGCACCATCGGCTTCCTCGGGGCGCCGGGAGCGGTCTACGCGCGCAACACGGGGTTCGCGCAGCGCACGCTCGCGGGGTTCAGCGCCGCGGCGATGCGGCGCGGTGTCGCGTCGACCGCCCTGCCCGCCGAACGGCACCGTGACGCCGTGCGCGCCGTGGTCGGGACGCTGCTCAGAGAGCTCTCGCGGATGACCGCGCTGGTCGTGCACAACGAGGCGGTGCTGGGCCTGGTCGTCGAGTGCCTGCGGGCCGAGGGACGCCGCGTGCCGGAGGACGTCGCCGTGGTCGCGATCTGCCCGGACGAACTGGCCGAGCAGCTGCGGCTGACCTCGGTGCGGCTGCCCGCCGACGTGCTGGGGCGGCGCGCGGTCGAGCTGCTGATGGCCAAGCTGAACGGACAGCAGCCGCCGGCGCTCACGTTGCTGCCGCCGAAGCTGTTCAGCCGGACGGGATGAGGCGTGAATGGGATTCGCCGCGCATCTGTCCGTGAATCCTCATCGAATTTTTTCGCTCGGTTGTGTTCGATGATTTCGATGTTAGGTTGAATTCAGCGAATCGCTTCGGCTTCTCGGGCGGCGCGAATTCCGTTCAATGGTGTGCGGAAGGGAAAATCGAAGATGAAAATCGTGCGTGCATTTGTTGTCGTGATGGCGGCTGCCCTGACGGTCTCCCTGGGGGCCGGCACCGCGTCCGCCGCGACCTGGAGTTCCTCCGACAGGTGGGGAACGTGGTCGAACGGCGGCTACACGGTCCGCAACAACATCTGGGGCAACGGGTACGGGCCGCAGACGATCTGGGCCAACTCCTACAGCAACTGGGGCGTCTGGGCGAACCACCCCAACACCGGCGGGATCAAGGCCTACCCGCACTCCGAACGGCAGGTGAACCGGCGGCTCAGCTCGCTCGGGAGTCTGTCGAGCAGCTTCAACGTCTCCTATCCGAACTCCGGCGCCTACACGACCGCCTACGACATCTGGGCCGACAACAACGCCTACGAGATCATGCTGTGGATGAACAAGGTCGGCCCCGTCGGCCCGATCGGGGCGCGCGAGACGACGGTGTCGGTGGGCGGCCACACCTGGGACGTCCACCGCGGCTCGAACGGCTCGAACCAGGTGTTCTCGTTCGTCCGCACGTCCAACACCGGGTCCGGCACGATCAACGTCAAGGCGGTCATGGACTGGATCCGCAACCGCGGCTGGTTCGGTGACGTCACCGTCGGCTCCGTCCAGTTCGGCTACGAGATCACGTCGTCCAGCGGCGGCCTGAACTTCACCACCAACAGCTACTCCGTCTCCTTCGGCTGACGCCGGACAGAGGGGATCACGGCGTCAGGGCCCGGTCGCGCAGCCACTCCAGCTGCGCGACCGGGTTGGACCCGTATCCGCCACCGTGGTCGGCGAACGGCCACACGGTCATGGTCCGGTCCTCGCCCGCGTAGTGGTTGAACGCGGCGTACACAGTGGACGGTGGGCAGACGGGGTCCATCAGCCCGACGCTGAACAACGCCGGCGCCGTCGCCCGTTGCGCGAAGTTGACACCGTCGAAGTAGGACAGCGTGCGGAAGGCCGGCTCCACCCCGTGCCTGCTGTGCCAGCGCAGGTACTCCGCGATCTCCACGTACGGACCCTCGCCCGCCATCTCGGCCGCCCGCCGGTAGTGGCACAGGAACGGCACGTCCGGCAGCGCGGCCGCGACGCGGTCGCGCGCCAGCCCGGCGACGGCGATGCTCAGCCCTCCGCCCTGGCTGCCACCCGCGACGACCACCTGCTCCGGATCCAACCCGGGCAGGTGCCCGACTGCGTCCACGGCGCGGACGCAGTCGGTGACGAGACGCCGGTAGTAGTGGTCGTCCGGTGAGTCGATGCCGCTGGTCATGAAGCCCTTGACCCACTGGGTGCCCCCGCTCGCCACGCGGTCCGGGGTGTCGTGGCCCTGACCGCGGCTGTCGACCACGAGCTGGGCGTACCCGGCGGCGGACCACAGCAGGTGGTCGGTGGGCAGGCCGCGACCGCAGCTGTAGCCCAGGTACGTGACGACGACGGGCAGTGGGCCGTGGCTGCCGCGCGGGCGCAGCAGCCAGGCGGCCACCGGGTCGCCGCCGAAGCCGGGGAAGCGGACGTCGGCGACCTCGACGGTGCGCAGCAGGTGCCGGTCGGTGACGTCGGTGGCCTCCACCGCGCCACCGGCCGAACGGGCCTCGCCGAGCGTCCGGTCCCAGAACTCGTCGAAGTCCGGTGGTGCCTGCATCTCCGGGCGGTAGACGACGAGTTCGTCGAGCGGGGCGTCCGTCAGCGGCATCGGGGCTCCTTCAGGCGGGTCTGCGTGCGGATCTCATTCTGCGGTGGAGAAGCGGAAGGACGTGAGCCGGAAGGAGCCGTGCAGGACCACTCGCAGGTCGTGGACCCCGGTCACCGCCGAAGGCAGCGCCGCCGAGACGGTCGTCCACTCGTAACGGCCTCCGGTGGCCGGCACCGGCAGCTCCGCCAGAACTCCCTCGTCCGTCCTGAACTCCAGTCGTGCCGAGGAGTTCTCCGAGGAGACCTCCGCCTCGACGCGGAGCGCGCCGGACAGGTCGGTCCGCCCGAACCACAGGGTGGCCGGTCGATCGGCGTCGGTGGCGGTGACCGCGTCACCGGTCACGCGCGTGGCGTCGACGAGGGTCACGTTGTCGTGGTCGTCGAAGTCGGCGGCGAGAAGACGCCCGGCGCCCGCGCGAGGGGAGGGGGCCGGTCCTGCGACCGTGAGCGGGGCGGTGAGCACGACGTCCCCGGCCGAACGGGCGACGAGAACCTCGTAGGCGCCGGGATCCACCGCGAACGCACCGGTCGCGACGTCCCAGTGGGCGAGCTTGTCGACGGGCAGCCGGAAGGACAGGACCCGGCTCTCGCCGGGAGCCAGCGTGATCTTGCGGAAGTCGGCGAGCCGCAGCAGCGGGGCCTCGTACCGCGCGTGCAGCGCGCGGACGTAGAGCTGGACGACGTCGCTGCCGGTCCTTGCTCCGGTGTTGGCCAGCGTCACCGAGAGGTCGATCGCGCTGTCCCGGGTGGCGGTGTCCGACGACAGGATCAGGTCGCGGTGGGCGAAGCCGGTGTAGGAGAGGCCGTGGCCGAAGGGGTACAGCGGCGCGGCGCGGTGGTACTGGTAGGTCCAGCCCGCCTTGATGATGTCGTAGTCGAGCGGGTGCGGCAGCGCGTCGTCACCGCGGTACCACGTCTGCGGCAGGCGTCCGGCGGGTTCGGCCTCGCCGAGCAGGACGGCGGCCAGCGCCCGGCCGGTCTCCTGCCCGCCGTGGGACGTCCACACCACGGTGGGCAGGTGCTCGTCCGCCCAGTCCAGGGCGTAGGGGTAGCTGCTCATCACGACCAGCGCCGTGTCCGGCCGGACTCCCGCGACCGCGCGCAGCAGCGCGTCCTGGGCGGCCGGGAGCGCGATTCCCGCGCGGTCCTCGGTCTCCCGTCCGTGGATCAGCGGGTGGTTGCCGAGGACGACCACCGCGACGTCCGCCGACAGCGCGGCGGCCAGCGCCTCCGCGGTGCCGTCGCGCAGGACCTCGCGCTCCCAGCGTTCGGCGGCATCGGCGGTCTCCGCGGTGACGCTCACCGTGCCGTCGACGGGATCGACGACGGCGTACCGGCCCGTGAGCACGTTCTGCAGCAACACCGAGTCCTCGGCGGGCACGAGGCGGAACGTCTCGCGGACGTCCCAGCTCTTGATCAGCTCCTGGTCGGCGGCCAGCGAGGTGTCCTGGAGGCTCAGGTAGCGCCCGGACTCCGCCGACCGCAGCGTCAGCACGCCGCCGCCCCAGTCGACGACGTCGAACGGCGCCTTGCCCAGCAGTTCGCCGCTGGTGCGCGAGCGCAGCGCGATCCGGTCCGAGCCGTCCGCGACGACCACCTCGCCGCCTTCGCCCAGCACGGCCTGGAGTCCACTCGCGACGGTCACCTGGTACGGAAGCGTGCCGCTGTACCAGTCCTCGCACACCATGTCGGCGAGCGGACCGATCACGGCGATCCGCGACGTGCTGCCCGCGTCGAGCGGGAGCAGTCCTTCGTTGCGCAGCAGCACGACCGACTCGGTCGCGGACCGCAGCGCGAGGGCGCGGTGCTCGGCGCAGCCGATGACCTCGGGGCCGATGGTGGCGTACGGGTCGAGATCGGGGTCGAACTCGCCGAGGCGGAAGCGGATCTCCAGCTGCCGGCGCACGGCGCGGTCCACGTCCTCCTCGTCGATCAGGCCGCGCTCCAACGCCTCGCGGAGCCTGCCGATCGGGACGGCGCTGTCCTCGCCGTGGTCCGTGAAGCTGTCGATGCCCGCCTTGAGCGCGGCCGCGTGGGACTCGGCGTGGTCGTCGAAGTAGTGCTCCGGGTCCACCAGGTTGGACGGCGCCTCCGCGTCGCTGACCACGAACAGCTCGTGCCCGGTCGGCTCGGCCCAGCGGCGCAGTTCCGTCCCGATGAGCGGCGTGACGTGGCACGGGCGGCCGTTGACCAGGTTGTAGCCGGCCATGGCGCCGGTGGCGGCGCCCGAGGCGACCACGGGGCGGAAGGCCGCGAGGTCGTACTCCTGCAGCACGCGCGGGCGCAGGCCGGACGAGGTGACGCAGCGGTCGTCCTCGTTGTTGTAGGCCAGGAAGTGCTTGAGCACCGGGGCCGTGCGCAGGAACCGGTGGTGCTCGCCCGCGAGGCCGCGGCAGAACGCCGTGCCGATCCGCGCGGTGTGCACCGGGTCCTCGGAGTAGCCCTCCTCGTTGCGGCCCCAGCGGGGGTCGCGCAGCAGGTTCAGCACCGGGGCCCACGCCTGCAGGCTGTTCCTGCCCACGCCGATGGCGGCCGGGCGGTGGTAGTGGAACGCCCTCAACTCGACCGAGGTGGCCTCGGCGACGCGGCGCACCAGTTCCTCGTCCCAGGTCGCGCCCAGCCCGACCGCCTGGGGGAACACCGTGGCGGGGCCCAGCCACGCGACGCCGTGCAGCGCCTCCGACCCGGTGCGGAACACGTCCACGCCGAGGCGGGGCACCGCCGGCGAGTACTGGTGCAGCATCGCGATCCGCTCGTCGAGCGTGAGCCGCGCCAGGAGATCGTCGATGCGCTTGCGCGTCGACAGCGCGGAGTCGCGGAAAGGCAGCCGATCGACGGCGGGCACGGACTCGGAAACCACGTGGTAACCCCTCAGTTCAGAGCTAGCGTTGAAGCGTTTCGACGGTGTCACGCAGAGGTTTCTGCTGTCAACGGTCTTGTCTGATGCGACCTGCGTCACTAACCTCCCCGACATCTGTTTAAGCGCTTCGACACTTCGACGATGAAGGATCGGTCCCGCCATGGGCAACGAGTTGAACCGCAGAAGCTTCCTCAACGCCGCCGTCTCGGCAGCAGGGCTCGTCGCGATGGGACCGCTGCTGTCCGCCTGCGGCAGTGGCCCGGCGCAGCGGGCCGGAGTGGGTTCCGAAGCGGCGCTCAAGGCCGTGTTGCCGGCCTACGTGCCGAACACGTCGATCAAACCGGACATCCCGTCCATCGCGGGCGGCCCCGACGTGATGACGAACCCCGGCTTCCTCAGCTACCCGGCGAACCGGGTCGCCACCGTGTCCGGCATCCCGGGCAAGGGCGGGAAGTACTCGGCGGTCACGCCGCTGTGGGGGACCATCCCGCCCGCCGACAACGCGTTCTACGCGGCCATGAACAAGGCTCTGGGCGTCCAGCTGGAGATGAAGCCCGCGGACGGCAACACCTACAACACCATCATCCCGACGATGACCGCCTCGAAGCGGCTGCCGGACTGGATCCAGCTGCCGGCCTGGTGGAACTCCCAGATGAACGTCGGCGGGCTGGTGGGGAACCAGCTCGCGGACCTGACGCCCCACCTGTCCGGCGACAACATCAAGAAGTACCCCAACCTCGCGGCCATCCCGACCTCCGCGTGGCGCACCGGCGCCTGGGGCGAGAAGCTCTACGGAATCCCCTCGTTCGCCACCGGCTTCCAGATCGCGGGCACGCTCTACTACCGCCGCGACATCTTCGACGCCAAGGGAATCACCGCCGACCAGGTGAAGTCCGCCGACGACCTGATGAGGCTCGGCAAGGAGCTGACCGACGCCAAGAGCGGCGTGTGGGCCTTCGACGACGTCTACCGCTACCTCTACACCTCCTTCGGCGCACCGCTGAAGTGGCGGGTGGACAACGGGAAGCTGGTCCACCTGTTCGAGACCGAGGAGTTCTACGCGGCGCTCGACTGGAACAACCGGCTCGCCGCCGCGGGCTACGTGCACCCCGACGCGCTGGCGGGCGACAACGCCAACGGCAACACGCGGTTCTACGGCGGCAAGACGCTGATCTCCAGCAGCGGTACGGGGGCGTGGAACCTCGCCGACCTCCAGTCCGGCAGGGCCGCCGACCCGAACTACCGGCGCGGGGCGTTCAACGTCATCGCCGCCGACGGCAAGAGCACGCCGCGGGTCTACATGGGCGCGGGCGCCGACATCATGAGCTACCTCAACATCAACCTGAAGCCGGAACAGATCGAGGAGTGCCTGGCGATCGCGAACTACCTGGCCGCGCCGTTCGGCTCCGCCGAGTTCACGATGGTCAACTTCGGCGTCGAGGGCACCCACTTCACCATGGTCGACGGTGTGCCGACGGCCACCGAGGCAGGCAAGAAGGAGGTCCAGGCGCAGACCTACCCGTTCCTGGCCTCGCCGGCCGCCGCGACCAACAGCCCCGGCGCGCCGCAGGTCACCCAGGACTACCTCGCCTGGCAGGCCGCCAACGTGAAGGCGCTGACCAAGCCGGTCTTCTGGAACATGAACATCAGCATGCCCCAGGCGCAGGCCACGGCGGACGCCGCACAGCAGGTCGAGGACGCGATCAAGGACTGCATCCACGGCAAGAAGACGGTGGCCGCGGTGAAGGACGCCGTGGCGAGCTGGAAGACCAGCGGTGGCGGGGACAAGCTCATCCAGTGGACGAACGACAACGTCCTGCAGAAGCACGGCACCGGGCAGTGACCACGGCGGCCCCGACGCGGCCGGACCGCGCGACGCGACCGGCGCGGCAGAACTGGCGGGTGAGACTGCGCCGCGACCGGTCGCTGATCCTGATGACGCTGCCCGCCGTCGTCCTGCTGCTGGTCTTCAACTACGTCCCGCTGTTCGGGCTCGTCACCGCGTTCCAGGAGTACGACCCGCTGGCCGGGATCTGGTACAGCACGTGGGCGGGTCTCGACCAGTTCCAGCGGCTCTTCGGCGACGCGCTGTTCTGGAACGCGGTGCAGAACACGCTGTACCTGAGCTTCGTCCAGCTGATCCTGTTCTTCCCGGTCCCGATCGCGCTGGCCCTGCTGCTCAACTCGGTGCTGTCGCTGAGGATCCGCAACTTCATCCAGTCGGTCGTCTACCTGCCGCACTTCTTCTCGTGGGTGCTGGCCATCACGATCTTCCAGCAGATGCTCGGCGGTGCGGGAGCGCTCAACCACTTCCTGCGCAACAACGACATCGGCACCTGGGACGTCATGACGAACCCGGACACCTTCGCGTTGCTGATCTCCGCCCAGGTGATCTGGAAGGAGGCAGGCTGGGGGATCATCGTGTTCCTGGCCGCGCTCGCCGCCGTCAACACCGACCTCTACGAGGCCGCGGCGGCGGACGGTGCCGGGCGGTGGCGGCGACTGTGGCACATCACCCTGCCCGGCCTGCGCGGCGTCATCGTGCTGATGCTGGTGCTGCGACTGGGAAACGCGCTGACCGTCGGCTTCGAGCAGTTCCTGATCCAGCGCAACGCCGTGGGCTACGACACGGCGGACGTGCTGGACACCTTCTCGTTCTACTACGGCATCGCGACCGGTGACTACAGCTACGGCGCGGCGGCGGGTCTGTTCAAGAGCGTGATCTCGCTGTTGCTCATCTGGGGTGCGAACAAGCTGGCGCACACCTTCGGCGAAGACGGGTTGTATCGGAGGTGACCGACATGCTCACGATCGAACGCACACCTGAGGTCGCGAAAACGCTTGCGCCGCAGCCGGTGCGCAGGAAGAAGCGGAACACGCGGCCGGCGTGGGAGGAACCGCCGACGATCGCCGGCGAGGCGGCCAAGGGCATCACCCTCGGCGGCGTGCTGCTGGTGATGCTGGTGCCGTTGTGGATCATCGTGGTGACCAGCCTGTCCACCCAGGGCGCGGTCAACCGCGCCGGTGGTCTCGTGATCTGGCCCGACGGGCTGACCTTCGAGGCCTACCGGGTGATGCTGGAGGACACCACGGTGCGCACCGCGCTGCTGGTGAGTCTCGGCATCACCGCGGCCGGCACCGCCGTGTCGATGGCGGTCTCGGTCATGTGCGCCTACGGCCTGTCCCGGTCGCGGTCGTTCGCGCACCGCTTCCTGCTGACCCTGTTGATCGTCACCATGTTCGTCAACGGCGGCCTGATCCCGACCTTCCTGGTCGTCACCGGGCTGGGCGGCTACGGCCAGTGGTGGTCGCTGATCCTGCCAAGCGCGATCTCCGTCTTCAACATCCTGATCCTGCGGTCGTTCTACTCCAGCACCTCGGCCGACCTGATCGAGGCGGCGCGGATCGACGGCGCGGGGGACTGGCGGATCCTGTGGTCCATCGTGCTGCCGACCTCGCGGGCGGTGACGGCGGTGATGGCGCTCTTCTACGGCGTCGGCTACTGGAACTCCTTCTTCAACGTCATGTTGTACATGCCGACGGACAGTGAGAAGTGGCCGCTGCAGTACGTGCTGTACACGTACGTCAACCGGGGCAACGGCATGCCGGGCTCGGTGAACTCGGGCTTCGGCACGGCGTTCTCCCAGACGGCGCCGCTGTCGCTGCAGATGGCTGTCGTGGTGCTGACTCTCGTGCCGTTGCTCATCGTTTATCCGTTCGTGCAGAAGCACTTCCGCACGGGCGTCCTGACCGGCGCGATCAAGGGCTGAACATTCATGGTGACCATTGCCGACGTGGCCAGGCACGCGGGCGTGTCGTCCAGCACGGTGAGCTACGTGCTCAGCGGCAAGCGCGCGATCTCCGAGGAGACCCGCCGCCGGGTGCGGAGTTCCGTGCAGGTGCTCGGGTACCACCCCAACGCCGGTGCGCGTGCGCTGGCCGCGCGGCGGTCGCACATCATCGCGTTGATGGTGCCGTTGCGCACCGACGTCTACGTCCCGGTCATGATGGAGATCGCGATCGCGGTGACCACGGCGGCCCGTCAGCACGGGTACGACGTCCTGCTGATCACCAACGACGAGGGACCGGACGGGGTCCGCAGGATCGCCGCCAGCGGTCTGGCGGACGGCCTGATCCTGATGGACGTCGAGCTCGACGACGAACGCATCCCGGTGCTGCGCGCGCAGGGCACCCAGGCCACGCTCATCGGGCTGGCCGACGACGCGCGCGGAGTGTCCTGTGTGGACCACGACTTCGTGGCGGCAGGGGCGTTGTGCGCGGACCACCTCGCCGATCTCGGTCACCGCGAGATCGCGTTCATCGGCTACGGGTCCGGGGTCTACCACCGGCACGCCGGGTACGCCGAGCGCACGCTCGCCGGGTTCCGCGACCGGGCGGGGCAGCGAGGTCTGCGCTTTCTGCACAGGACCTGCGAGGGCACCTACGAGAGCACCGCGGGCACCCTCGCCCGCGTGCTCGCGGACCGTCCCGGCACCACCGGGTTCGTGGTGCAGAACGAGGGCGCGATCGGCCCGTTGCTGACCCTGCTGCGCACCAGCGGGCGGACGGTCCCCGAGGACGTCTCGGTGATCGCGTTGTGCCAGGACCAGCTCGCCGAGCAGTTCGCGCCGAGGCTCACGGCGGTGACCGGGTCCGCGCAGGAGCTCGGCCGGGTCGCCGTGGAGCAGATCGTCGGCAGGCTCGCCACGTCGAGCGACGGCGGCCGTCCTGACGACGACCGGGCTCTGCTCACCCCGGCCTTGACCGTGCGCGAGAGCACGGGACCCGCGCCACTGCTTCCCTGACCTTCTCCCGCACTCATCCAGGAACGTGAGGAGCTTCCGCATGCCCCAGCACTTCCGAGACCTCGGCACCGCGCTCGAATGGCGGGCCAGGGGCGAGACGCTCCGAGTCGAGGCGTGGGGCTCCGACGCGGTCCGCGTGCGCGCCACCCCCGCCGGTCCGCTGCTCGACGACCTCCCCGGCGCGTTGCTCGGCACGCCACCGGACGGCGGCCCGGTGGAGATCAAGATCTCCGAGCACCACGCCACGCTCGTGCACGGCGCGCTCACCGTCCGGATCGACGCCGGAACCGAAGGCGCCCTGACCCCGGAACTGGGGGCGCTCGCGGGAACTCTGACGTTCAGCAGAACCGAGGACGGCACCGAGCTCCTCGCGGAGGAACCGGCCCACTTCTGGTGGCCGGGCCCGCGTCTGGCCACCGCGACGGGCAACGGCCATCACCGGCTGGAGCAGCGTTTCCGCGCCTACAAAGGGGAACGGCTCTACGGCCTCGGCCAGCACACCCACGGCATGCTCGACCAGAAGGGCGCGGTCATCGACCTCGTCCAGCGCAACGCCGAGGTCACCATCCCGTTGCTGGTCTCCGACCGCGGCTACGGCCTGCTGTGGAACTCGCCCGCGATCGGGCGGGTGGAGCTCGCGGAGACCGGCACCCGCTGGGTGTCCGACAGCGCCCGTCAGATCGACTACTGGTTCACCGCGGGCCGGCCGGCCGACGTGCTGCGCCGCTACGCCGACGTGACCGGGCATTCGCCGGAGCTTCCCGAGTGGGCGTCCGGTTTCTGGCAGTGCAAGCTGCGCTACCGCACCCAGGACGAGCTGCTCGGCGTCGCCCGCGAGTACGAGCGGCGCGGGCTGCCGTTGTCCGTGATCGTCTGCGACTTCTTCCACTGGACCCATCTCGGCGAGTGGAAGTTCGACCTCGCCGAGTGGCCCGACCCGGCGGCGATGGTCCGCGAGCTGGACGAGATGGGCGTCAAGCTGATGGTCTCGGTCTGGCCCTCGGTCAGCCCGGCCAGCGAGAACTACCACCCCATGCTGAACCAGGGCCTGTTCGTCGGGACCGAGTTCGGGCCGATGGCGCACGCCGACTGGCCGGACAAGGGGCTCGGCGCCTACTCCGCTCAGGTCGCCTTCTACGACGCCACCAACCCCGAGGCGCGCGAGTACGTCTGGGAACGGATCCGGCGCGGCTACCACGACCTCGGCATCTCCGTGTACTGGCTGGACGCGGGCGAACCCGAGCTCAAACCCGGCCACCAGTACAACCTGCGCTACCACGCGGGTCCCGGCCTGGAGGTCGGCAACCTCTACCCGCGCGAGAACGCCCGCACCGTCCACGACGGACTGCGCGCGGCGGGGGAGACCGAGATCATCTCGCTCAACCGCTCGTCATGGGCGGGCGCGCAACGGTACGGCGCCGCGCTGTGGTCGGGGGACATCGGCACGGACTTCGCCACGCTGCGCACGCAGATCAAGGCCGGGCTGAACGTCATGATGTCCGGCATCCCCTGGTGGACGACGGACATCGGCGGATTCCACGGCGGCGACCCCGACGACCCCGCCTACCGCGAGGTCCTCGTGCGCTGGTTCCAGTACGGCACCTTCTGCCCGCTGTTCCGCCTGCACGGCTTCCGCGGCGACGAGCAGGTGCTGGAGCCCGCGATGACGGGACTGGCCAACGAGGTCTGGTCCTACGGCGAGGAGGCGTACGAGATCCTCGCCGGGCACCTGCGGCTGCGGGAACGTCTGCGCCCCTACGTGATGGAGCAGATGCGCACGGCCTCCGAGACCGGTGTGCCGCCGATGCGGCCGGTGTTCCTGGAGTTCCCGGACGACCCGGCGGCGTGGCGGGTCGAGGACGCCTTCCTGCTCGGCCCCGACCTGCTCGTGGCCCCGATCACCGAGGCGGGTGACCGCGAGCGCGACGTCCACCTGCCCGCCGGCGCGCGGTGGACCGACGCGTGGACCGGCGAGGAGCACGAGGGCGGGCGGACGGTCACCGTCGCCGCGCCGCTCGACCGCATCCCGCTGTTCCTGCGCGACGGCGCCCGGCTGCCCGTGCGGGAGGAGGCGTGATCGCGAACCGGCTGGGCGGCCTGGCCTTCGGCGGCGACTACAACCCCGAGCAGTGGGACGAGCGGGTGTGGAAGGAGGACGACGAGCTGATGCGCGAGGCCAGGGTCAACCTGGCCACGGTCGGCGTCTTCTCCTGGGCCCTGCTCGAGCCGGAGGAGGGCCGCTACGACTTCGGGTGGCTCGACGCGCATCTGAACCGCCTGCACGCCAACGGGGTCGCGGTCGACCTGGCCACGCCGACCGCCTCGCCGCCGCCGTGGTTCACCCTGGCTCACCCGGACGCCATGCCGGTCACCCGTGAGGGCACCAGGCTGGTCCACGGCAGCCGTGACACCTACTGCGTCAGCGCCCCGGCCTACCGCGCGGCGTCCCGGCGCATCGCCTCCGCGCTCGCGCAACGCTACGGCGACCATCCCGCGGTCGCGTTGTGGCACGTGCACAACGAGTACGTGACGTTGTGCTGGTGCGAGCACACCGCCGCCGCGTTCCGGGTCTGGCTGCGCGCCCGGCACGGTTCGCTGGACGCGCTCAACGAGGCGTGGGGCACGGCGTTCTGGAGCCAGCGGTACGGCAGCTGGGAGCAGGTCCTGCCGCCGCGCGCCACCCAGTGGCACCGCAACCCCGGTCTCACGCTGGACTTCAGCCGGTTCTTCTCCGACGAGGTGGTCGCCGCCTACACCGAGCAGCGGGACGCGATCCGCGCGCACAGCGACCGGCCGGTGACGACGAACATGATGCAGCCCGGCTACCAGAACGTCGACCTGTGGGCGCTGAGCCGTGAGGTCGACCTGGTCGCGATCGACCACTACCCGGACCGGCCGGGTCTCGACGCGGCGGCGGACGTCGCGTTCGCCGCGGACCGGGCCCGCTCGTTCGGCGGCGGCAGGCCGTGGCTGCTGATGGAACAGGGCACCAGCACGGTCTACGACCAGGGCCGGACGCTGGCCAAGGAACCCGGCGAGATCCTGCGCCACTCGCTAGGCCACATCGCGCGCGGCTCCGAAGGTGCGCTGTTCTTCCAGTGGCGCCAGTCGAAGGCGGGTGCCGAGCAGTGGCACTCGGCGATGGTCCCGCACGCCGGTCCGGACAGCCGCGTCTTCGCCGAGGTGAAGGAGATGGGCGAGGCCGTGTCCCGGCTCGGCGAGCTCGCGGGCTCGACCGTGACCGCCGACGTGGCCGTGCTGCACGACTCGGACGCCTGGTGGGCGTTGAACTCGGACGGCCTGCCTTCGTCCGAGCTCGGCTACCACTCGGCACTGCGCGACGCGCACCGGGCGTTGTGGGACAACGGGGTCGTCACCGACTTCGCGCACCCGGAGGCGGACCTGAGCCGGTACCGGCTGGTCGTCGCCCCGGCGTTGTACCTGCTCTCCGACGCGGGCGCGGAGAACCTGCGCCGCTACGTCGTCAACGGCGGAACGTTGCTGGTCCAGTACTTCAGCGGGGTCGTCGACAGCCGCGCGCACGCTCGGCTCGGCGGCTATCCGGCCGCCCCGCTGCGCGAGGCGCTGGGCATCCGGGTCGAGGAGTACCGGCCGCTGCGGCACGAGGAACGGATCCTCCTCTCGGACTCCTCGCACGGCACGGTCTGGAGCGAGACGGTGCGCGCACAGGGCGCGGAGACGGTCGCCGCGTACACCCACGGCGCGCTCGCCGGTTCTCCCGCGCTGACCCGGAACCGTTGTGGTGCGGGAGACGCCTGGTACCTGTCGACGCGGCTCGACGACGCGGACTACACGGCACTGCTGTCCCGGCTGCTGGACTCCGCCGGCGTCGGCCCGGTCCTGCCCGGCCTGCCGTCCGGTGTCGAAGTCGTTGTGCGCCAAGGTGAGGACGGCCGCCGCTGGCAGTTCGTGCTCAACCACCGCGCCGAACCCGTGTCCCTGCCCGATGCCGCCCACGACGTGCTGACGGGCGGATCGGTGCGGGAGCTGCCACCCGGCGGGTGCGCTGTGCTGACAGGAGCCGGCCGGTGACGATTCCCGTGATCCCGGGAACGCACCCCGACCCGAGCGTGTGCCGGGTGGGGGAGGACTACTACCTGGTGTGCTCCAGCTTCGAGTACTTCCCCGGAATCCCGGTCTTCCACAGCCGGGACCTGAAGAGCTGGACCCAGATCGGCAACGCGCTGGAGCGACCGAGTCAACTGCGGCTGACTGCGGAGACACCGTCGTCGGCGGGGATCTACGCGCCGACGTTGCGCCATCACGACGGCCGGTTCTGGCTGATCGTCACGAGCGTGAGCCACGGCGGCGGCAACATGGTGTTCACCGCCACCGATCCGGCCGGGCCGTGGTCCGACCCGGTCCCGCTGCCCGGCGTCGGCGGCATCGACCCGGACCTCGCCTGGGACGACGAGGGCACCTGCTGGTGCACGGTCGCGGGGGTGCGGCAGTACCGCGTCGACCCGGCCACCGGCGAGACGTTCGGTGAGCCGCGACGCTTGTGGTCCGGCACTCCCGGCGCCAAGGCACCGGAAGCGCCGCACCTGTACCGGATCGGCGACCACTGGTACCTGCTGATCGCCGAGGGCGGCACCGAACGGGGCCACGGCGTCTCGATCGCCCGCGCCTCGTCACCGGACGGCCCGTTCGAGCCGTGCCCCGCCAACCCGATCCTGAGCCACCGCAGCACCGACGAGCGCGTTCAGAACACCGGTCACGCCGATCTGGTGCAGGCGCCGGACGGTGCGTGGTGGATGGTGCTGCTCGGTGTCCGGCCCGGCGGCGGGACCCCCGGCTGGCACGTGCTCGGCCGGGAGACGTTCCTGGCACCGGTGACGTGGACCGACGGCTGGCCGATGGTCGGGGAGCTGACGCCGGGCGCACCCGGTTCCCCCGTGCCGGAACGGGACGACTTCGACCTCACCGAGCTGCGGCCGTGCTGGGTCTCCCTGCGCGACCGCTCGGAGCAGCACTGCACCACGAAGGAACGCCCGGGCTGGCTCACGCTGCACGCCCGCGGGTCCGGAATGGACGATCCCGCCGTCGTGTTCGCCGGGCGGCGCCAGCAACACCTGTCCTGCCTCGCCCGCACGGTGCTGGACCCGTCGGAGGGCCGTGGCGGCCTGGCGGTCCGGCTCGACGAGGAACACCACTACGAGATCGAGGTCGCGTACGGGGAGGTGCGGGTCCTTGCCCGCATCGGACCGGTGAGCACCGTCATCACCTCCCGCCCGGTGCCGGAGGGGCCGGTGGTCCTGGCCGTGCGCGTGGAGGAGGCCAGGGACCTGCGAGACGCGCGTTCCGGGCCCGACACCCTGTCGTTCGGCGTGGAGGAGCCCGGCGGCACCTTCACCGCACTCGCCACGCTCGACGGCAAGTACCTCTCGACCGAGGTCGCCGGTGGGTTCACCGGCCGCGTCATCGGCCTGTACGCCGCCGCGGGCACCGTCCACTTCGACTGGTTCGAGTACCAGCAGCTCCACTGAATGCGAGGGTTCATGAACGGATCACGCAGGGCAGTGCTCGGCGCGGTGATGGCCCTGGTGGCCACCGTCGTGCCGGCGACAGCGTCCGCGGCCGCAGAGACCGGCTGCGAGATCACCTACTCGACGACGGGCCAATGGCAGGGCGGCTTCGTCGCCGAGGTTGCCGTGACCAACCGCGGTGCGGCCCTCGACGGCTGGAAGTTGAGCTGGGACTGGCCGTCCGGCCAGCAGACCGGCCACGGCTGGAACGCGAAGATCACCGAGTCCGATCAGCAGGTCACGGCCGAAAACGCCGGCCACAACGCGAAGATCGCGACGAACGCGACGGTGAAGTTCGGCTTCAACGGCACCTGGGAGGAGGCCAACACGGCGCCGTTGTCGTTCTCCCTCAACGGAGTCACGTGCGTCCACGGCGGCCCACGCCTGAGCGCGACGCAGCACACCGCGGCGATGCAGCCGGGGTGGAACCTGGGCAACACGCTCGACTCGACGGGCAGCGACGAGACGTCGTGGGGCAACCCTCGCATCACGGAAGCCTTGCTGGACAACGTGAAGGCGCAGGGCTTCAAGAGCGTGCGCCTGCCTGTCACGTGGAGCGCGCACCTGGGGCCTGACCACGTGATCGAGCCTGCGTACCTCGCCCGCGTCAAGGAGGTCGTGCGCTGGGCGCTGGCCCGCGACCTGTACGTGATGGTCAACATCCACCACGACTCGTGGCAGTGGATCTGGACCATGCCGGCGGAGCACGACGACGTGCTCGCCCGGTTCAACGCGATCTGGACGCAGCTGACGGGCGCCTTCGCGGAGTTCGGGCCCAAGCTGACGTTCGAGAGCTGGAACGAGCCGCAGTTCACCGGGAGCACCGGCAAGCCGCAGGAGATCGCGCTCAACAGCGAGCTCAACGCGTCGTTCCACGACATCGTGCGGCGGTCGGGCGGCAACAACGCCACCCGCCTGCTGGTCCTGCCGACCCTGCACACCTCGTCCGAACAGGGGTACATCGACCCGTTGGTGGAGCAGATCCGCGGGTTCGCCGACCCCAACCTGATCGCGACGGTGCACTACTACGGCTACTGGCCGTTCAGCGTCAACGTCGCCGGCGGCACGCGCTACGACGCGACCGCGCAGAAGGACCTGACCGACATGTTCGACCGCGTGCACGACAGCTTCGTCGCGCGCGGCATCCCGGTGATCATCGGCGAGTACGGCCTGCTCGGCTTCGACCGGCACACCGGCACCATCGAACAGGGCGAGAAGCTCAAGTTCTTCGAGCACCTCGGCTACTACGCCCGCACCAAGAAGGTCACCACCATGTTGTGGGACAACGGCCAGCACCTGAATCGCACCTCGGGGCAGTGGAACGATCCCGAGCTCTACGCGCAGATCAGGTCGAGCTGGACCACCCGCTCCGGCACCGCCTACACCGACCAGGTGTTCAGCGAGAAGTCGAGCCCCATCACGGCCAAGACCATCGCGCTCAACCTCAACGGCACGAAGTTCACGGACCTCTACCACGGCTCCACGAAACTGACGCGCGGCCGCGACTACACGATCGCGGGCGACCAGCTCACCCTGACGGTGTCCGCGCTGACGAGGCTGAGCGGTTCCCGGGGCTACGGCACGAACGCGGTGCTGACGGCCCGCTTCTCCCAAGGTGTGCCGTGGCGGCTCCACGTCATCACCTACGACACGCCGGTGTTGTCCAACGCCTCCGGGACGACGGAGAAGTTCGAGATCCCGACGGTCTTCCGCGGTGACCAGCTCGCCACGATGGAGGCCAAGTACGACGACGGCACCAACGCGGGGCCGAACGACTGGACCTCGTTCAAGGAGTACGACCGGACCTTCCTGCCCAACTACACCGACGGGCGCACGATCCTGACGCCGGACTTCTTCGCCGCTGTCCGGGAGAACGCGCGGGTGACGTTGACGTTCCACTACTGGAGCGGCCTCAAGGTCACCTACTTCGTCGTCAGGTCGGGCAGTTCGGTGACCGGCACGACGGCCTGACCGGACGGCGTCGAACGGGATCGTTCTCCCGTTCGACGCCGTTCGACACTACCGTTGACCTCCAACGAGGTTCCGTGTTCGCCGCAGCCATCCACAGTGGACTCAAGGAGCACAGGTGTACCGGTTCGAGCGGACGGCAGCCGCCGTCCTCACCGCCGCGCTGACCGCGGCGGTCACGATCAGCAGCGCCCCGCAGGCCGGAGCGGCCGCGGGCTGCCGGGTCTCCTACCAGGTGACCCACGAGTGGCAGGGCGGCTTCAGCGCGGACGTGAGCGTCACGAACCTCGGTGATCCGGTCACCGGCTGGCAGCTGGCGTGGTCGTTCGGCGCCGGCCAGACGGTCGGCCAGCTCTGGAACGGCGAGGTGCGCCAGTCCGGCGCGCAGGTCACCGTCGACGACGCGGGGTACAACGGCTCGCTCGGCACCGGCACCAGCGCCGGATTCGGTTTCATCGGCACCACGAACGGCTCCGGCAATCCCGTGCCCGCCGGCTTCACGCTCAACGGCACGGCGTGCACGGGCACGGCGCCCGCACCGGACCCGCTGGAGCAGGCGCACACCGCGGGCCGGGTCACCGCGTCCGGGCAGTACACCTGGCCCGGGGTCTACTTCGAGGGCCGGTTCCGGGGCACGGGCGTCGGGATCGTCCTCAACGACTCGGTGAACGACTACGACGTGCAGGTCGACGGCGCGACCGTCGCGTCGCTGGTGATGCCGGGCAGGACCACTTACTGGGTCCGCGGCCTGAGCGACACCGAGCACCGCGTGCGCCTGGTCAAGCGGACCGAGAGCACCTGGGCTGCGGGCGAGTTCGGCGGATTCGTCGCCGCGAACGGCGGGGCGGTTCTCGCCAGGCCGGCCGCACGGACCCGGCAGATCGAGTTCATCGGCGACTCCCTGACCGCGGGCTACGGCAACCTCTCGACCACCCGTGACTGCTCCGCGAACGGCGGCGTCGCCCGCAACACCAACACCGATATCAGCTTCGGAGCGCTCGCCGCGAAGACGCTGAACGCCGACTACCAGGTCAACGCGTTCTCCGGCCGCGGCATGGTGCGCAACTACAACGGTGGCGAGCCCGGCACCAGCTACCGCACCTACTACGACCGGGCACTGCTGCACGTCGACGGCGACGTGTGGCGCAACCCAGGCACGTGGCGCCCGCAGCTGGTCGTGGTCGGCCTGGGCACCAACGACTTCTCCACCGCCCTCAACCCCGGTGAGCAGTGGCCGACGCAGGACAGCCTGGTCACCGCGTACAAGTCCGCGTACCACGGCTTCCTCGACAAGCTGCGCACCCGGTACGGCCCGGCCACGACGATCGTCGTGAGCGTCCCCGAGGCCTCCGGCACGTTCGCCGACGCCGTCCGCCAGGTCGTGCAGGACCGCAACAGCCAGGGCGACAGCCGGGTCCGCCACTGGAACTACAGCGACCCGGCGCTGGACCGCCTCGGGTGCGACTGGCACTTCTCGGCGCGTGACCACCGGCTGATCGCGGGGAAGCTCGGCGACTACCTCGCCACGCTTCCCCTGGCCTGGTGACGCCTACTTCGGGTCGAGCACGAACAGCGGGATCAGCCGGTCGGTCTTCTCCTGGTACTCGGCGTAGTTGGGGAAGGCCGCGACGGCGCGCTCCCACCACTCGGCCCGTTCGGCGCCGTCGACCTCACGGGCGACGTAGTCCTTCACCTCGGTGCCGTCCTGAAGGGCGATCTCCGGGTGGGCCTTGATGTTGAAATACCAGGTGGGGTGCTCCGGCGCGCCGCCCTTGGACGCGACGACCGCGTAGCTGCCGTCGTGCTCCACGCGCATGACCGGGGTGTAGCGCAGGGCACCGCTCTTCGCGCCGCGCACGGTCAGCAGCACGATCGGCCTGCCGACGACCTTGATGCCCTCGGTCGTCCCGGTCTCGAGGATCTGCTTCGTCTGGTTCTGGACCCACTCGGTCGGGCTGAGCTTCACATCTGCCATGTCTGCGATCAACAACTCGCGCGCCGGTCTCATTCCCCGGCGCGGGCGAACTGCAGGGTCGTGGCCTGGACCGCGTCCGGCCTGACCGGCAGCGCGTTCACCACCAGACGTTCGCCGTGGACGTCGGTGACCGCGATGGCCCCGCCGCACCCGGCGCCGTTCTCGGAGAGGAAGTAGTTGTACTCGGCGCGTTTGAGCTGCCGCCACTGCCCGCCCGCCTGGACCTCCAGCCGGGCCACGGGGTTGCGGTGGTCGAGGACCTGGATTCCGCACCAGTACTGGCTGGAGCCGGTCTTGTAGCGGATCGCGATAGTCTTGGACGTCTCCGGGCTGACGAGGGTCCAGGTGACCGGGATCTCGCCCTTCACGGGCGCTGCCAGCATCGCGAACGCCTGCGCGCTGAGGTCCAGCTGCCCCGGACGGCACGGCGCGGGACAGAGGTTCGTGATCCGCACCGTGATGCTCTTCCCACCGGCCTGGACCAGGACGTACGCGCCGCACGCGGCCGAGCCCTCGTAGTCGGCCTCGTTCATCGCGGCGGTCAGCGGATCGGGGCCCGGATCGTACGAGCACGCGCCGCCGCCGTCGGAGTTGTAGAACGTCGCGACGCCCTGGCGCGGCTCACCAGGCTTGATCTTCCCGGCCAGGGGAGTGCCGGCCGGGGTCGGTGCCGTCGTGGTGGTCGTCGTCGGGCTCGGGACCGACGTGGTCACGGCCGTGGTGGTCGTGGGCGGAGTGGTCACAGGCGCGCTGCTCCGGCCGGCCACGGGTGTGCCCGCGACGCCCCGAGGTTCACGCAGCACCACCACGCCGACGACCGCCACCAGTACCGCGAGCAGGACGAACAGCAGTGGGCGAGTGCGTCTCACCGCCGAACCATAGTCCGCTGCACCGCGATGAACACCAGCAGCAGCACACCGATCACGATCTTCGTCCACCACGAGCTGAGCGTGCCCTGGAACGAGATCAGCGTCTGGATCGTGCCGAGCACCAGCACCCCGGCCAGCCCTCCGAGCACGTACCCGACCCCGCCCGCCAGCAGCGTTCCGCCGATGACGACCGCGGCGATGGCGTCGAGCTCCATGCCGACGGCGTGCAGGCCGTAGCCGGACAGCATGTAGAGGCTGAACAGCAGACCGGCCAGCGACGAGCACAGGCCGCTGATGACGTAGACGCCCACCTTGACGCGGGTGGTCGGCAGGCCCATGAGCAACGCGGACGACTCGCTGCCGCCGACCGCGTAGACCGTGCGGCCGAAGCGGGTGCGGTGCAGCACGTACATCGCCGCGGCGACGACCAGCAGCGCGATCACGACGTTGTAGGTGATGGTCATGCCGCCGGGCAGCTCGATCGCGGCGGTGGCGACGTCGCGGAACGTCCTGTCCTTGATGGACACCGACTCCACGCTGATCAGGAAGCACAGGCCGCGGGCGAGGAACATGCCGGCGAGCGTGACGATGAACGGCTGGATGTCGAACTTGTGGATCACCAGGCCCATCAGCAGACCCAGCGTCGAACCGGTGAGCAGGACGGCGACGATGACGAGCGGCACCGGCCATCCCGCCTGCAGACCCGATGCCGTGACCATTGTGGACAGTGCGACGACCGAGCCGACGGACAGGTCGATGCCGCCGCTGAGGATCACGAACGTCATGCCGGCGGCGAGCACGATCAGGAAGGCGTTGTCGATGAACAGGTTCGCGATCACCTGGCCGGACGCGAACCCGTCGTAGCGCGCAGAGCCGACACCGAACGCGAGGACGAACAGCGCGACGGTCGCGAGCGCCGGCAGGAACCGCGTCGGCACCCGAGGGGCGAGAGTGGTCATGAGACGGCCACCTTCCGGAAGCTCAGTGCGGCGCGGGCCTTCGGCGCCTGGACCAGGCACACGGCGATGACGACGATCGCCTTGAAGACCAGCGTCACCTCCGGGGCGACGCCGATCGTGTAGACGGTGGTGGTGAGGGTCTGGATGATCAGCGCGCCGAGCAGCGTGCCGGCGAGCGAGTACCGCCCACCGGCCAGCGAGGTGCCCCCGATGACGACGGCGAGGATCGCGTCCATCTCGATCCACAGACCGGCGTTGTTGGCGTCGGCCGCGCTCACGTTGGAGCTGATCATCAGCCCGGCGATGCCCGCGCACACCGCGGCGAACACGTAGACGGTCCAGATGATCGTGCGGGAGCGCACCCCGGCCAGCCGCGACGCCTCCGGGTTCACGCCGACGGCCTCGATCAGCATGCCGAGCGCGGTCCGCCGGGTCACGAACGCCACCAGCCCCAGCACCAGCAGGGCGATCAGGATCGAGATCGGCAGCACCACGAACCCGGCGCCGACCTGGCGGTAGGCGGTGTTGTTGACCGTGACGATCTGCCCCTCGGTCACCAGCATGGCCACGCCGCGTCCCGCGGTCATCAGCACCAGGGTCGCGATGATCGGCTGGATGCCCAGCCCCGCCACCAGGAACCCGTTCCACAGACCCAGAACCGCGCAGAGCACCAGCGCGATCGCCATGCCCGCGAACGCCGTGGCGGCACTCCCGGACGTTCCGATGTGGACACACGTCACGGCGCCCGCGATGGCCGCCACCGCGCCGACCGAGAGGTCGATGCCGCGGGTGGCGATCACCAGCGTCATGCCCAGGGCGATCAGCAGGGTCGGGGCGCCGTTCTTCAGGACGTCGACCAGGCCGCCGTAGAGGTGACCGTCCTGGATGCGCAACGCGAAGAAGGACGGCGTCACGATCAGGTTGAGCAGCAACAGCGCGACCAGCGCCAGCAGCGGCCACAGCAGCTTGTTCTTCATGAGGTCGCTCCTTCCGGCGCGGTCTCGCCTTGGTGGGTGCGTGCGGGGCTGCGGTCAGTTGATGCCTTCACGACACCACCTTCTCCGGCGTTGCCCCGCCCGCGATCAGTTCGACGACCTCGTCCACGCCGGTCACCGAACCGTCCAGCTCGGCGATCTTGCGCCGGTCTCGCAGCACGACGATGCGGTCCGCGATGCGCACGACCTCCTCCAGTTCCGCGGAGATGAACAGGATCGCGGTGCCCTCCGCGGCGAGCGCGGTGACGAGTTGCTGGATCTGGGCCTTCGCGCCGATGTCGATGCCCCTGGTCGGCTCGTCCAGGATCAGCAACCGCGGTTCGGTGACGAGCCAGCGGGCCAGGAGGACCTTCTGCTGGTTGCCGCCGGACAGCGTGCGCACCAGCGCGTCCGGGTTGGCGGGCCGGATGTCCAGTGCCTTCAGGTACTTGTCGACGAGCTGGTCCTTGGTCCTGCGCGGCAGCGGCCGGGTCCAGCCGCGGGCCGCCTGCATCGCGAGCACCAGGTTGTCGCGGATCGAGAGGTCCGCGACGAGGCCCTCGCCCTTGCGGTCCTCCGAGCTGAACGCGATGCCCGCCGCGATCGCGGACCGGGGGCCGCGCAACCGCAGCGGCTTGCCGTCCACGAGCAGCCTGCCGGAGTCCGCGCGGTCGGCGCCGAAGAGCAGCCGGGCGAGTTCGGTGCGGCCCGATCCGAGCAGACCGGCGAGGCCGACGACCTGGCCCGCGCGGATCTCCAGGTCGAACGGTTCGATCGCGCCGCGCCTGCCCAGGCCCGTCGCCTCCACCAGCACCGGGCCCTGGGCCTGGCGCTCCTCGGCCGCGTGCTCGATCGCCTCCAGCGTGCCGAGGTCGCGGCCGATCATCTGCGCGATGAGCGTGCGCCGGTCCACGTCCGCGGTGAGGTGCTCGCCGACGAGGGTTCCGTTGCGCAGCACCGTCATCCGGTCGGAGATCTCGTAGACCTGGTCGAGGAAGTGCGACACGAACAGGATCGCGACGCCCTCGTCGCGCAGCACGCGCATGATCCGGAACAGCTCGGCGACCTCGCCGGCGTCCAAACTGGACGTCGGTTCGTCGAGCACGAGCACGCGGCAGTCGACCGCGATCGCACGGGCGATGGCGACCAGCTGCTGCACCGCGATCGGGTGTTCGCCGAGACTCGACGCCGGGTCGATGTGCACGCCGATGCGCGCCAGCACCTCCGCGGCACGCCGCCGCATCGCCGGGAAGTCGATGCCGCCGAACCTGCGAGGTTCGCGGCCCAGCAGGATGTTCTCCGCGACCGTGAGGTTCGCGCAGAGGTTGACCTCCTGGTACACCGTGCTGATCCCGGCGTGCTGGGCCTCGCCTGGGGAGGAGAACGCCACGTCGTCGCCGGCCAGCACGACCTGCCCGGCATCGGGGCGGTGCACGCCGGTCAAAGTCTTGATCAGGGTGGACTTCCCGGCGCCGTTCTCGCCCATGAGGGCGTGCACTTCACCTGGGAAGAGCCGGAAGTCGACGTCCTGCAACGCCTTCACGCCGGGAAACGCGAGGCTGATGCCCCGCATCTCGACGACAGGTGGCGGTGACTCGGTCATGGGCCCTGGCTCTCGTCGTTCTGGCCGAGGGGCCCGTCACCCGATGCGCGGGAGTGACGGGCCCTTCGGGGTCGGGGGTGACGGTACTTCCCTCTGGGAGGAAAGGCTCAGTACTGGCGCTGCGGGAGTGCGGCCTTGGCCTGCTCCTGCGTGAACGTGCCCTCTTCGGTCACGACCCGCTCCGGCACCTGCTCGCCCTTGACGACCTTCTTCGTGAGGTCCATCAACTGCTTGCCCAGCAACGGGTTGCACTCGACGATGAAGTTGATCTCGCCGTTGGCCAGTGCCTGCATGCCGTCCTTCACCGCGTCCACGGTGATGATCTTGATGTCCTTGCCGGGCACCTTGCCCGCTGCCTTGATCGCCTCGATCGCGCCCAGGCCCATGTCGTCGTTGTGCGCGTACACCACGTCGATCTTCGGCTGGGACTTGAGGAACGCCTCCATGACCTGCTTGCCGCCGGACCGGGTGAAGTCACCGGACTGCGACGCGACGACCTTGATGTCGGGCTTGGTGGCGATCTTCTCCTCGAAGCCCGTCTTGCGGTCGATCGCGGGCGCGGCGCCGGTGGTGCCCTGCAGCTCCACCACGTTCGTCGGGCCGGAGGCGTTGGCCACCAGCCAGTCACCGGCCTTGCGGCCCTCCTCGACGAAGTCGGATCCGAGGAACGTCTTGTACAGCGACGTGTCGTCGGAGTCGATCGAACGGTCGGTGAGGATCACGGGGATGTTGGCGCGCTTGGCTTCCAGCAGCACGGTGTCCCAGCCGGTCTCGACGACCGGGCTGAACGCGATCACCGACACCTTCTGCTGGATGTAGGAGCGGATCGCCTTGATCTGGTTCTCCTGCTTCTGCTGCGCGTCGGAGAACTTCAGGTCGATCCCGGCGGCCTTGGCCTCGTCCTGGATCGACTTGGTGTTGGCCGTGCGCCAGCCGCTTTCGGCACCCACCTGGGCGAAGCCCATCGTGATGGTGTCACCACCGGACGTGCCGGTGTTCGCACCACCTCCTGAACCGCACGCGGTGAGCGCGCTCAGCAGGACCACGCTGGCGACTGTCGTGATCTTCTTCAGCACTGGGGTTCCTCCGGGGTGACGACGGTGTCGCGGAGCTCGACCGCGTGTCCGCGGTTGTCAGGTGGACAAGAGTGAACGCTCACAACTGTCGCGTCAAGGGCTTGCTCGTAACGAGTTCGCAGCCCTATGTTAACGCTCACTTCCGAGCCTGGGGAGGAATCCCGTGCCCCGCAAGCACGTCCTGTTGAGCGCCGCTCTCGCTGCCAGCCTGCTGGTCGCCGTTCCCGGATCGGGAGCGGCCGCCGAAACCGACTACACGCTCAAGATCGACGCCACGAAGAAGGGTGCGTCGATCGACGACTCGATGTACGGCGTGTTCTTCGAGGACATCAACCGCGCCGCCGACGGCGGCCTGTACGCCGAGCTCGTGCAGAACCGGTCGTTCGAGTACGACCCCGCCGACAACGCGAGCTACCACGGCCTGACGTCGTGGGCGCCGCACAGCGGCACAGTGGACGTCGCCGACGACACCGGCCGGATGAACGAGCGCAACCGCCGCTACCTGAAGCTGGGCCTGCCCGCCGGCGTCATCAACTCCGGCTACAACAGCGGGATCGCGGTTCAGAGCGGCCAGCGCTACGACTTCTCCGTCTGGGCCCGCACCGACCAGGCGAGCACCCCGCTGACCGCCGCCGTCACCGACCCCGCCGGAACCCCGCTGGGCGACCCGGTGAAGATCCAGGTCCGCGGCGACGGCTGGACCCGCTACACCGGCACCGTCCGCGCGCAGAAGACCTCGACGACCGGCAGGCTGCTGGTCACCGGCGGCGGAGCCGGAACCTTGCGCCTCGACATGATCTCGCTGCTGCCACAGGACACCTTCAAGGGCCACGGCCTGCGCCGCGACCTCGCCGAGAAGATCGCCGCGCTCAAGCCGGGCTTCGTCCGGTTCCCCGGCGGCTGCCTGGTCAACACCGGCAGCCACTACGGCTACGACGCGCCGAACTTCGAGCGCCGCCGTTCGTACCAGTGGAAGGACACCATCGGCCCGGTCGAGCAGCGCGCCACCAACTGGAACTTCTGGGGCTACAACCAGTCCTACGGCCTCGGCTACTTCGAGTACTTCCAGTTCTCCGAGGACGTCGGCGCCATGCCGCTGCCCGTCGTGCCCGCGCTGGTCACCGGCTGCGGCCAGAACCGCGTCACGGACGACCCGGCGTTGCTGGCCAGGCACGTCCAGGACACGCTCGACCTGATCGAGTTCGCGAACGGCCCCGCCGACTCCACCTGGGGTCGCAAGCGCGCCGAGATGGGGCACCCCAAGCCGTTCAAGCTGACCCACCTCGCGGTCGGCAACGAGGAGAACCTGCCCGACGAGTTCATGGCCCGCTTCACGAAGTTCCGCGACGCCATCAACGCGAAGTACCCGGACATCACCGTCGTCAGCAACTCCGGCCCCGACGACACCGGTGGCACGTTCGACCGCCTGTGGCAGCTGAACAAGCAGGCCGGCGTGAAGATGATCGACGAGCACTACTACAACAGCCCGAGCTGGTTCCTGGAGAACAACAACCGCTACGACTCCTACGACCGCAACGGTCCCAAGGTGTTCCTCGGTGAGTACGCCTCGCAGGACAACAGGTACTTCAACGCGCTGAGCGAAGCGGCGTTCATGACCGGCCTCGAACGCAACGCCGACGTCGTGAAGCTCGCCTCGTACGCGCCGCTGCTGGCCAACGAGGACTACGTCCAGTGGCGTCCGGACATGATCTGGTTCAACAACCACGCGTCGTGGGGCTCGGCCAGCTACGAGATGCAGAAGCTCTTCATGACCAACGTGGGCGACCACGTCGTGCCGAGCACCGCGTCCGCCACGCCGTCCACCCAGGCGCCCATCACCGGCGCGATCGGGCTGTCCACCTGGGCGACCGCCGCCACGTACGACGATGTGAACGTCACCAGTGCGGCCGGTCAGGCGTTGTTCAGCGACGACTTCTCCGGCACCGACGCGCAGTGGACGAAGTCGGGCCGTGGCGCGTGGAACGTCGTGAACGGCGCCTACGTCCAGTCCGACGCGGCCGCCGAGGACACGCTCGTCACGGCTGGGGACAAGTCGTGGCGTGACTACACGCTGAACCTCAAGGCCACCAAGCAGGCCGGGCGCGAGGGCTTCCTCGTCGCGTTCGGCGTGCAGGACACCGGCAACTACTACTGGTGGAACCTCGGCGGCTGGAACAACACCCAGTCCGCGGTCGAAAAGGCCGTCGGCGGCGCCAAGAGCACGTTGATGACCAACGGCACCCGCATCGACACCGGTCGCACGTACGACGTGCGCGTCGAGGTCCGCGGACGGCATGTCGCATTGTTCCTCGACGGCCAGAAGTGGGGCGAGTTCACCGACGACAAGCTCGCCGAGCCGTTCCGGCAGGTCGTCACCCGCGACCTCGCCACCGGCGAGCTGATCGTCAAGGTGGTCAACGCCCAGGACAACGCCGCCCGCACGCGCGTCGACCTCGGCGTTCCGGTGGCGTCGACGGCGCGGGCGACCGTGCTGCAGGGCCGCCCTGACGACATGAACACCGAGTTCGCCCAGCCGATCCGCCCCCGTGCCGAACAGGTCCGGGTGGCGAGCAGCTTCACGCACACGTTCCCGCCGAACTCCGTCACGTTCCTCCGGATCAGGAGCCGCTCGTGATCACCCGACGATCTCTGCTGGCCACGGGCGGTGTGCTCGCCGCGACCGGGGCACTCGCCTCCGCCGCGCCCGTCGCCACCGCCGCCGAGCCCGCCGCGGAGGTGCCGACCCGCAGCCCGCTCGTCGAGCAGCGCGCCGACCCGTTCATCACGCCGCCGACCGACGGCATGTACTACCTGACCGGGTCCGTGCCCGAGTACGACCGGGTCGTCATCCGCGGCGCGTCCACTCTGGACGGTCTGTCCGCCGCCCGTGAGCGCACCATCTGGCGGCGTCCCGCGTCCGGCAAGATGGGTGGCTACATCTGGGCGCCGGAACTGCACCGCATCGACGGGAAGTGGTACGTCTACTTCGCCGCCGGTGACAAGGACGAACCGTTCCGCATCCGCACCTACGTGCTGGAGTCGCCGAACGCGGACCCGCGCGAGGGCGGCTGGGTCCTGCGCGGGCAGATGGTGACGGCGTGGGACACGTTCACACTGGACGCGACCACCTTCGCGCACCGCGGCAAGCGCTACTTCCTGTGGGCGCAGAGCGAACCCGGCATCGCCACCAACACGAACCTCTACATCGCCGAGATGGCCTCGCCGCTCGCGCTGAAGACCGCGCCGGTGCGCATCGCGACGCCGACGCTGCCGTGGGAGGTGCAGGGCTTCAAGGTGAACGAGGGGCCCGCGGTGCTGATCCGCAACGGCCGGGTGTTCGTGACGTTCTCCGCGAGCGCGACGGATGCCCGTTACTGCATGGGCCTGCTGACCGCCGATGAGAACGCGAACCTGCTGGACGCGCGGTCGTGGACGAAGTCGCCGAACCCGGTGTTCGCGACTCATGTGCCGACGTCGCAGTACGGGCCGGGGCACAACTCGTTCACCACGGTGGGTTCCACCGACGTGCTCGTCTACCACGCCCGCGACTACCGCGACATCACCGGCGACCCGCTGTTCGACCCGAACCGGCACACCCGCGTCCAGAAGCTGCACTGGAACGCGGACGGCACGCCGTCGTTCGGCGTTCCCGTCGGCCGTGGCGGGCCGATCGTGCGGCTGTCGCCTTTGGACGCGCCTTCGCTGGTGGTGCGGCACTACGAGTACCGGCTGCGGGTCGACGGCAACGTCCGCGACGTCGGCGACAGCCAGTTCCGTTTCGTGCCGGGATTCCTGGGTGCCGGCACGGTCGCGCTGCAGTCGATGAACTTCCCGGACCGGTACGTGCGGGTGGACGGGGACGTGGTCCGCATCGATCCGTTCGAGGACACCGACGGGTACGGCCGCGCGGCGAGTTTCGTTCGTGTGCCGGGACTTGCGGACGGTGGCGCGGTGTCGCTGCGTGCCGGCGCGGACACGTATCTCGCCCACGACAACGGTCGCGTCGTGTTGTCCAGACCAGGAAGCGCCCGCGACGCGCGCCGACGTGCCACATTCCGTCTCGAATAAGTGGACAATGAGCACTGCATCGAAGCCGACCTGGTGTTATCGCTAACATCACCGGCGCAGATCGAAGATCGGAGACCGCTCGTGGAGAAGACGTCGCGTGACCCCGCGATGACCGATGTGGCACGACTTGCCGGGGTGTCGCACCAGACGGTCTCGCGTGTGCTCAACAACCACCCGAACGTCCGCGAGCAGACCCGGCTCCGGGTGAAGGCGGCCATCAAGGAGCTCGACTACCGGCCCAACCGGGCGGCCCGCGCGCTCGTCACCGGCAAGACGCAGCTCATCGGCGTGGTCGCGCAGAACTCGACGCTGTACGGCCCGGCCTCGTTGCTGTCCGCCTTCGAGGAGGCGGCGGGCGAGGCCGGGTTCGCGGTCAGTGTGGGCAGGGTGAAGATCCTCGACCGCGACTCCATCGCTGCCGCCGTCGAACGGCACCGGGACCAGCGCGTGGCCGGCATCGTGGTCATCGCGCCGAACTCGTCGGCGGCCGACGCCCTGGCCGACGTGCCCGCAGGCGTGCCGCTGGTGACCGTGGACGGCGACCCCGACAGGTCGACGCCGCTGGTCACCGTGGACCAGGCCAAGGGCGCGTTCGAGGCCACGAAGCACCTGATCGACGCGGGCCACGAGACGGTCTGGCACGTGTCCGGGCCCGCCGACTGGTTCGACGCGGCGGGCCGCGTGGAGGGCTGGCGAGCGGCGCTCGACGCCACCAGCGCCGAGGTGCCGCCGGTGGTGGCGGCCGACTGGAGCGCGGCGTCCGGCTACCGGGCAGGCCAGATGCTGGCCAGGATGCCGGAGGTGACGGCCGTGTTCTGCTCGAACGACCACCTCGCCCTCGGCGTGCTGCGGGCGATGAGCGAGCGCGGCAGGAACGTGCCGCACGACGTGAGCGTCGTGGGTTTCGACGACGTGCCCGAGGCCGCCTACTTCATCCCGCCGCTCACCACCGTGCGCCCGGACTTCGCCGCGGTGGCGCACGAGACGCTCGGCCTGCTGCTGGAACAGATCAGCGACGGCGAGACCACCCGGCCGCGCCGGACGGTCGCGCCGATGCTGGTGAAGCGCAATAGCGTGGGCCCGCCGCCCCGGTAGTCCCGGCCGGAGGCTTCGGCGGCTCGCGTCTCTGTCTTCAGGGATGCGCGGGGAACGTTCGCGCATCGGGAGCGAGGGTCCTCGTGTGCCATCGGGGCCTTGGCGGTTCCTCTGGTTGTTGTAGGGGGCTGTGGCCCGGAGGCGCGGGGGATCTTTCGCACTTCGGAGGTGCGGGCTCTCGAGTGAGTCGAGGCCTCGGCGGTCCCGCTGATTGGTGCGTGGGCTGTTGTCAGGAGCGCGGGTCCTCGCGTGACATCGAGGCCTTGGCCGTTCCGCTGGCTGTTGTAGGGATTGTGGCCCGCAGGCGCGGAGAAGGTTCGCACTTCGGGTGTGGGCCCCCACGTGACATCGGGCGGGGCCTTGGCGGTGCCGCTGGTCGGTGCGTGGGCTGTCGCCGGGGCGCGGTGATCGAGCGTGCTTCAGAGGCGCGGGTCCTCGCGTGACATCGGGATCTCGGCGGGTCCGCGGCTTGGCCGTCGCGTGGGCGATCCCTGGCGGCACGCGGGGAAGCGGCTGCGGTCGGGGCTGGACGCGGCCCGGCCCGTACCGGTACTGACGCGGGCCTGTTTGTCGTGCGCTCACGTCTCTGCGCATTTCCCTCGCTCGCAGGGAAATCACGATGTATCGGGCACATCTTGACTCCCTGATTGTTAGCGATAACACTCAGGTCGTGACTGACATGACGATCGACCGCGACGCGTGCGTGGTGGGTGTCGACTTCGGCACGCTGTCCGGCCGCGCCGTGGTCGTGCGCGTCCGCGATGGCGCGGAGCTCGGCACCGCTGTGCACGAGTACCGCCACGGAGTGGCGGACCAGGTGCTGCCCGCGACCGGCCGGCCGCTGCCGCCGGAGTGGGCGCTGCAGGTCCCGGCCGACTACCTCGACGTCCTGCGCACCGCCGTCCCGCAGGCGGTCGAGGCGGCCGGGATCTCCGCAGAGCAGGTGATCGGCATCGGGACCGACTTCACCGCCTGCACGATGGTGCCGGTCACGGCTGACGGCACACCGTTGTGCGATCTGCCGGAGTTCGCGGAGAACCCGCACGCCTACGTGAAGCTCTGGCGCCACCACGCCGCCCAGCCGCAGGCCGACCGCATCAACGAGCTGGCCCGCCAGCGCAAGGAGCCGTGGCTCCCGCGGTACGGCGGACTGATCTCCTCGGAGTGGGAGTTCGCGAAGGGCCTGCAGGTGCTGGAGGAGGCGCCCGAGGTCTACGCGGCGATGGCGCGGTGGGTCGAGGCCGCGGACTGGATCATCTGGCAGCTCACCGGCACCTACACGCGCAACGCCTGCACCGCCGGCTACAAGGGCATCCACCAGGACGGCCAGTACCCCGGCGAGGACTTCCTCAAGGAGCTCAACCCCGAGTTCGCGACGTTCGTGGCCGACAAGCTCGACCACCCGCTGTCCGCGCTCGGCGACCGGGCAGGCGAGCTGACCGCGCAGGCCTCCGAGTGGACCGGGCTGCCCCAGGGCATCGCGGTGGCGGTCGGCAACGTCGACGCGCACGTCACGGCGCCCGCCGCGCAGGCCGTCGGCCCCGGCCAGATGGTCGCGATCATGGGCACCTCCACCTGCCACGTGATGAGCGGCGACGTGCTGCGCGACGTGCCGGGCATGTGCGGCGTCGTCGACGGCGGCATCGTGCCGGGGCTCTGGGGCTACGAGGCCGGGCAGAGCGGCGTCGGCGACATCTTCGCGTGGTTCCTGCGCAACCAGGTGCCGCCCGCCTATCACGATGAGGCGAGCGAGCGCGGTATCACCGTGCACGAGCTGCTTTCCGAGCTGGCGGCACGACAAGGGGTCGGCGAGCACGGGCTCGTCGCGCTCGACTGGCACAGCGGCAACAGGTCCGTGCTGGTCGACCACGAACTCTCCGGTGTGATCGTCGGTCAGACGCTCGCCACCAAGGCGGAGGACGTCTACCGCGCGCTGCTGGAGGCCACCGCGTTCGGCACGCGCGTCATCGTCGACACCTTCACCGACGCGGGCGTGCCGGTGACCGAGCTCGTGATCGCCGGCGGGCTGGTCAAGAACACGCTGATGATGCAGATCTACGCCGACGTCGTGAACCTGCCGCTGTCGGTGAGCGGCTCGGCACAGGCGCCCGCGCTCGGCTCCGCGATGCACGCGGCGGTGGCGGCGGGCGCGTACCAGGACATCCGCGCGGCCGCGGCCGAGATGGGATCGGTGCGCCACAACGTCTTCACGCCCGTGCCGGAGAACGTCGAGGCGTACGAACGACTTTTCCACGACTACCTGGAGCTGCACGACTACTTCGGCCGCGGTGCCAACGATGTCATGCACCGGCTGCGCGAGTACCGCCGCGCCGCCCTGGAGGGGAAGAGCTGATGTCCGCGACGACAGAACTCCGCCGCACGGTCGCCGAACTGCACCGCGAGCTGACCCGCTACGAGCTGGTGAGCTGGACGGCGGGCAACGTGTCGGCGCGGGTGCCCGATCAGGACCTGATGGTGATCAAGCCGTCCGGGGTGTCCTACGACGAACTGGGTCCACACGCGATGGTCGTGACGGACCTGCACGGCACCCTCGTCGAGGGCGAGCTCGCGCCGTCCTCCGACACCGCGGCCCACGCGTACGTCTACCGGCACATGCCTCACGTCGGCGGTGTCGTGCACACGCATTCTCCTTACGCGACAGCGTGGGCGGCGCGCGGTGAGCCCATCCCGTGCGTGCTCACCATGATCGCGGACGAGTTCGGCGGCGACATCCCGGTCGGGCCGTTCGCGTTGATCGGCGACGACTCGATCGGCAAGGGGATCGTGGACACCCTCAGCGCCAGCAGGTCTCCCGCCGTGCTGATGCGCAACCACGGCCCGTTCACCGTCGGCGCGACCGCCCTCGCCGCCGTGAAAGCCGCGGTGCTGGTGGAAGACGTCGCCCGCACCGTCCACTTCGCACTCCAGCTCGGCAAGCCCGACGTGATCGAGCAGGAACACGTCGACCGGCTCTACGAGCGCTACCAGAACGTTTACGGCCAGTGAGCCCAGAAGGAGAGCACATGCCGGACAAGCCCCAGATCTGGTTCCTCACCGGCAGCCAGCACCTCTACGGCCCCGAGACGCTCGACCAGGTCGCGGCCCAGTCCCAGCAGATCCAGCGGATGCTCAGCGAGTCCGGCCGGATCAGCGCGGAGATCGTGTGGAAGCCGGTGCTCACCGACTCCGGCGCCATCCGGGCGATCATGCAGGAGGCGAACAACGACCCGTCGTGCGTCGGCGTGATCGCGTGGATGCACACGTTCTCGCCGGCGAAGATGTGGATCACCGGGCTGGACCTGCTGCGCAAGCCGTTGCTGCACCTGCACACGCAGCTCAACGAGGCGCTGCCGTGGTCCACCATCGACATGGACTTCATGAACCTCAACCAGGCCGCGCACGGCGACCGAGAGTTCGCCTACGTGCAGACCCGGATCGGGGTGGCGCGCAAGACGGTCGCCGGTCACGCGAGTGATCCCGTGGTGGCCGAGCGGATCGACGGCTGGGCCCGTGCCGCCGCCGGTCGCGCGCACCTGCGCGGCCTGAAGCTGGCCCGGTTCGGCGACAACATGCGCGACGTCGCCGTGACCGAGGGCGACAAGGTCGAGGCGGAACTGCGGTTCGGCGTCTCGGTCAACACCTACGGCGTCAACGATCTCGTCGCCGTGGTCGACGCGGTGCCCGACGCCGGCATCGACCTGCTCGTCGCCGACTACGCCGAGACCTACCGGCTCGCACCGGAGCTGGCGCGCGGGGGAGAGCGGCACGACTCGCTGCGCTACGCGGCCCGCATCGAGATCGGCCTGCGGTCCTTCCTGGACGACGGCGGGTTCGGCGCGTTCACCACGAACTTCCAGGACCTCGGCGGGTTGCGGCAGCTGCCGGGTCTTGCCGTGCAACGCCTGATGGCCGACGGCTACGGCTTCGGCGGCGAGGGCGACTGGAAGACCTCCGCACTGCTCGCGGCCGTGAAGGCCATGGGCACCGGCACCGGCCGCGGCACGTCGTTCATGGAGGACTACACCTACCACTTCGGGCCGGGCACGCCGAAGATCCTCGGCGCGCACATGCTGGAGGTCTGCCCGACGATCGCCGCGGCCCAGCCGTCCTGCGAGGTCCACCCGCTGGGCATCGGCGACCGGGAGGACCCGGTGCGGCTGGTGTTCGACGCGGCACCCGGTCCCGCCGTGGTGGTCGGACTGGCCGACATGGGTGACCGGTTCCGCCTGGTGGCCAACGAGGTCACGGTGGTCGAACCGGACGAGCCGCTGCCGAAGCTGCCGGTCGCACGGGCCGTGTGGCAGCCGGCGCCGTCGCTGTCGACGTCAGCGGAGTGCTGGCTCACCGCGGGCGGTCCGCACCACACGGTGATGACCCAGGCCGTCGGGGCCGAGGTGCTGCGCGACTTCGCGCAGATGGCCGCCACGGAGCTCGTGCTCATCGACTCCGAGACGACCCCGGCCTCGTTCATCGACCGGCTGCGCTGGAACTCCGCCTACCACCGCCTGGCGCTGGGAATCAGCTGACGCGCGTGGAACTCGGCGATCTGCCGCCACACCGCGACGGGGTTGGAGTACATGGGGAGATGCCCGCTGTGCGGGATCTCCGCGAGCTCCACCCCGTTCGCGTCGAGGATCGGCAGGTACGAGAGGCTCGCGCACTGCTCGCCGTAGAGGTACATCTTCGGACAGGGCAGTGACAGGAACTTCTGCAGCAGGTTCCCGTGGTCGGCGAGCTCGACCATCGACCGGAACAGGGTGGGCACGGCACCGCGCTGGACCTTGTTCGGGAGGTTCGCCGCGTACAGCCCGCCGCCGTAACAGGGGGTCTCCCGGCTGCGTTCCGCGAGCCTGAAGAGGTAGTCACTGGGATCGCGGTGGTTCAGCGCTTCCCTGCTCAGCACGCAGTCCTCGGGTGCGAGCACACCCTTGATGTTCACGAAGCTCAGCACCCGGCCCGGTTCCTGGTGAGCCAGGAGAAGCGCCGCGAGTGCTCCCGTCAGGTGTCCGACCACGTGGAACCGGCCGATGCCCGCGCGGTCGAGCATCGCCCGCGCGGTCTCCGCCAGGAACGGCACGTCGACCTCGCCCAGGCCGGAGCACTCCGTGGCGCCCGCACCGGGCGCGTCGTAGGCGAGGAACGGACGCCCGGCGAACTCGTGTCGCTGGAGGACGTCCAGGTAGTCCTCCTTGCTCGTGCCGAACCCGTGCAGGAAGACGACGGGAGCGTCGACGCCCGCGCGACGCACCGACGCGACCTTGAGGTTCACCCCGTGGATGCGCAACGGGATCTGCTCGTGGACGACTCTGTCTGCCGATGGCATGGCTGTTCCCCGGTTCTTCGCAGGTGCGGTGCTGCGGAATGAACCGTGAGCATGCCAGCAGCTGTGAACGCTCACAAGTGGTTGAACTTTTTGCTTTCCCGGTCCGTATCCCGTTGTGCCGGCACAAAACGTCCCCTAGTCGTGAGGTTCGAATATGTCGAGAGCGCATGCACGACCCCAGCGGAGCAAGCGGGTGCTCGTGGCCGGAGTCGCCGTCGCCGCAACGCTGACAGCGGTGACCGCGGCCGTCGCCTTCGCGGGCGGGGAGACCGCCACCGGCGCGATCGCGTGTCCGCAGCCTGTCGTACCGGCGGTGCCGGCCGCGGCGCAGGCCGAGGTCCAGCGAGAGCTGGCCAACCTCGACAAGCAGATCGCGGAGGCCAACAACCGGCTGAGCACGTCGGCCGGTGAAGGAGGGCCGAACTTCGTGCAGAACGCGATTCTCGGCCCGCTGGCGAGCAAGCGGGTCGCGGCGCTGAACCGCATCGAGACCGCCATCGGCCGGGTCGCGGAGAAGCCAGAAGGCCTGGAAAGGTTCGCGACCTGCGGACTTGGTCAGGCGCCCGCCGTGTCCGCGCCGCCGACGACGTCACGACCGGCCTCGACGAGTGCGAACGCCGGTACGGGTTCGGCGGCCGGGCAGGTGATCGAGTGCCCGCTGCCGGTGGTGCAGAACGTTCCCGCGGCTGCGAAGGCCGAGGTCGACCGCGAGTTCGCCAACCTCGGCAAGCAGCTGGCCGAGGCGAACGAGCGGCTGCGCACGTCGGCCGGTCAGGGCGGGCCGAACTTCGTGCAGAACGCGATCCTCGGTCCGCTGGCAGGCAAGCGCGCCTCGGCGCTGGACCGCATCGCGATCGCCATCGGCCGCGTGGGGGCGCGGCCTCAGGGACTGGAACGCTTCGCCACCTGCTCGCTCAAGTAACTCTCCTCGGGGTTCGAGCGTGCGGGCCCGTCTCCTCGGGGGCGAGCGTTCCAAGGGGGCCTGCCGGACGGACGCGCCTCCGTCCGGCAGGACCTTGACGCGCGAGTAGGTTCTCGATAGATGTTAGCGTGAACATCGCGCGTTCAACGGAGAACCGATGACCAGACTTCTTGCTCTGCTTGCCGTTTCGGCGCTGGCACTGTCCACCGCGGCCCCTGCGACGGCCGCCGTGGAAGCCGTCACGGTGAGACCGGATCCGACCTATCAGCAGGAGCCGTTCCAGGGCTGGGGCACGAGCCTGGTGTGGTTCGCCAACGCCACGGGTGGTTATCCGGACGAGATCCGCAACCAGCTGGCGGAGCTGCTGTTCGGTGAGGACGGACTGAACCTCAACATCGCGCGGTACAACATCGGCGGCGGCAACGCCCCGGACGTGCCGGAGTACCTGCGAGCGGGTGCCGCGGTCCCGGGGTGGTGGAAGGCGCCGGCCGGCACCACCCGCACGGACACCGACTGGTGGAAGCCGGGCGACGCGCGTTTCTTCGACGCTGCCGCGGATCCGCGGCAGCGGTGGTGGGTCGACCGGATCAAGCAGGACGTGACCCGGTGGGAGTCGTTCAGCAACTCGCCACCGTGGTTCCAGACCGTCAGCGGGTACGTGTCCGGCGGCTTCGACGCGAACGCGGACCAGCTGCGGGAGGATCGAATCGGTGACTTCGCCGCCTACCTGGCGCAGGCGACGGCGGAACTGGAACGGGCGCACGGCATCAAGTTCGCCACGGTCGACCCGTTCAACGAGCCCAACACCTCCTACTGGCGCACGACGCTCGGCCCGGACGGCAACCCGACCGGCGGGCGGCAGGAAGGCGCCCACATCGGGCCCGCCCTGCAGGCGAAGGTCGTGCCCGCGATGGCGCAGGCGTTGCGCGCCAACAAGCTCAAGGCCACCGTGTCCGCGCCGGACGAGACCAACCCCGGCATCTTCGCTGACGACTGGGCGGGTTATCCCGCCTCGACGCGCGCGCAGGTCAGCCAGCTGAACGTGCACACGTACGGCACGGCACGCCGCACGTCGGCCCGTGACATCGCCAAGGGCGCGGGCAAGCCGTTGTGGATGAGCGAGGTTGACGGGCACTGGGGCTCCGGTCAGAGCTTCACCAGCATGGAGCCGGGCCTCGGCATCGCGGAGCGCGTGATCGACGACCTGCGCGAGCTGGAACCGCGTGCGTGGCTGCTGTGGCAGGCGGTCGAGGACTACAACAACATGACGCCCGGAGCCGAGTCCCCGGACGGCATGAACTGGGGCGTGATCCAGATCCCGTTCAACTGCGGGGCCCAGGACACGCTCGCGACGTGCCCGGCGCGGGTCAACACGAAGTTCCACGCGCTGCGCAACTTCACGCACTTCGTCAAGCCCGGTGACCGCCTGGTGAAGGTCAACACCACGACCGACGTGGCGGCGGTGCGCAACACCGAGCTGAAGTCGTTGGTGCACCTCAACAAGAGCGATCAGGCGCAGTCCGTGACGCTGGACCTGTCGGCGTTCGCGACGGTGCGGCAGAACGCGTCCGTCCGTCCGGTCGTGACGGACCAGCACGGCGCGTTGATGAAGGGCGCCGCCGTGCGGGTCAAGGACCGCAAGGCAACGCTTTCCGTGCCGGCGAAGTCGGTCGTCACGTTCGAGGTGAGCGGTGTCAGCGGAGTGAACCGCGACGCGGCTCTGGGCGGGCAGTACCGGCTCACCGGTGCGCAGAGCGGCAAGTCCCTTGCTCCGTCCGGCACCTCGCTAGTGCAGCGCACCACCAGCACGACCGCGGCCGACCAGATGTGGCGGGTGGAACGCCGATCCGGCGGCTACGACAACCGCGCGCAGTTCTCCGTCGTCAACGCCGCCACAGGTCAGCGGATCGCGGCGGCCGGTGGGAACGTCGTGCTGACCTCGTCCGACGGTCCGGCCGCGAGATGGGTGCTCTCGTCCACCGGGGACGGCACGTGGACTTTCGTCAACCAGGAGAACGGAAGTCTGCTCGACGTCGTCGGCGAGTCGCGTGAGGACGGTGCCAGAATTGGTTTGTACCAAGCGACTTCCGGTGCCAATCAGCGTTGGTCGATGACCGCCGTTCCGCGCAGGTAGTCCACTCCGAACGGTCGATTGAGCCGGGCCCGCGACCCTCTAGGGTTGTTGAGAGTTCAATGACAATTGGGGTAACGGTGTCGCGCAAGCTTTGGCTCGTCGTTCTGGTCCTGCTCACCGGAGCATGCACGGCAGGGCCGCCGTCGCCGGCGCCGTCCACCCGCACGCCCTGGAAACCGCCCTCCCTCATCAACGAGGAGGCGCGGTACCAGGGCGTGCTGCACTTCGTGCGCGACGTGATCGACGGCCGCACCGTCGAACTGGCGGACGGCACGAAGGCCCGCATCGCGCAGCTGGCGGAGCCTCCTGCCTGCTGGGCGGAGGGCGCGCTGTCGTTCGCCAGGACGACGCTGCTGGCCAGCGCCGTCCGCATCAGTCCCGTCGTCTCCGGCGACGTGAACCTGATGCTGGAGGACGGCACCGACTACGCGTTGCTCGCGGTGCGGCAGGGCGTGCTGCGGGCGGAGGGGGTCGACGGCGGCGCGCTGCTCACGGCGGAGTCCGAGGCGGCCGGTGCCGACAGGGGCCTGTGGGGACCGCCGTGTGACGGTCTAGACGCGGCCCCGCCTCCCGCCGCCACCACGGGTCTTCCGGCGCCGGGCACGACCGCGGCGCCGCCACCGCGACCGGCTCCGGCCATCACGACCACGACGCCACCCCGTCCCGCGCCCGCGCCCACGACCACGTCGCCGAAGCCTCCCGCGCGGACGTGCGCGGTCGCTTATCGCATCTCCGGTCAATGGCCGGGCGGTTTCCAGGCGAATGTGAGCGTGCGCAACACCGGTTCCTCGTCCGTCAACGGCTGGACGCTGAAGTGGAGTTTCGCGAACGGGCAGACCGTCACCGACATGTGGAACGCGAAAGCGCGGCAGTCCGGTGCGACCGTCAACGCCGCGAACGCCGACTACAACCCGCAGATCCAGCCGGGCGGTTCGGTGTCGATCGGATTCAACGGTTCCGTGCGGGGCGCGAACTCCGCTCCCGGCGCGTTCACGCTCAACGGTCAGACCTGTTCGGTCGAGTGATCACGCGCTGTCCCGCACGACGAGCGCGGAGGGGTAGAACGTCGCCCCGGACGTGTCGCGACGGTCGAGGACGGCCTGCGCTGCGGCGGCGGCGATGTCCTCCACCGGGTGCGTGCTCGTCGTGAGGGCGGGGCGGCTGAGCCCGGCGAACGCGATGTCGTCGAACCCGGCGACGGCCACGTCCCCCGGCACCCGCACACCCAGTGCGTGAAGTCCGTCGAGGACACCCAGCGCGGTGAGGTCGCTGAGCGCGAACACCGCGTCGGTGTCCGGCCACCGCACCATGATCTCGGCGGCCGCCTCGGCACCGCGGGCGGCGGTGAAGTCACCGGTGACGACCCTGGGCTCGCCGCCGCTGTCGCGCAGCACCTTCCGGTAGGCGTCGACGGCGCGGTCGCCGCAGGGCAGCCACGACGGCCCGGTGATCATCGCGATCCGGCGCCTGCCGGTGCGCACGAGGTGCCGCACGACCCCGTCCGTGCCGGCGCGGTTGTCGACGTCGAACGACGGCACGTGCCGCGTGCCGACCCCGACCGCGGCGACCCGGCCGCGCAGGCCTCGCGGCACGGTCTCCAGCGCCGGTCGCGTCGGGTTCACCACCACCAGGCCGCCGAGCCCGCGCCCGTCGGCGAGCCGGGCGAGCGAGCCGGGGTCGTCCAGCGGCAGCCAGTGCAGGGAGACGCCGACCTCGCGCTCGGCGGCGACGTGCGCCGCCGACGTCAGGACACGACCGACGTACGGATCGTCGAGCACGGCGGCGGTGTGGCCGATGACCGCGATGGCGAGGCGCGTGCCGGTGCGGGTGACCAGTGCGCGGGCGGAGGCGTCCGGCACGTACCCCAGCGCGGCCACGGCGGCGGCCACCCTGTCGCGTGCCCGCGGCGACGCAGGACCCTGTCCGGTGACCACCCGCGAGGCGGTGGCCCGGGACACGCCTGCGGCCCGTGCCACGTCGTCGAGTGTCGCGGTGCGTTCTCCCGTCATCTCAGCAGTATTGCGGTGGAAGCGCTTCCATGTATGGGGTAGTTACTTCGTGTATCGAGAAAGGAGGACCGGGATGTCGGTCACGGTGCCACGCAATCAGGTCCGAGCCGCCGCCGCGGGGGTCGCGGTCACCTTCGGGCTCAACGGCGTGGCCGTGGCGACGTGGTTCGCCCGCGTGCCCGCCGCCCGTGACGCGCTGAGCCTCACACCGGGCGCGCTGGGGTTGCTGCTGCTGTCGATGTCCGTGGGCGCGTGCCTGGCGATGCTCACCGCGGGCGAGGTCACGCACCGGCTCAGGCCGAAGCGGACGGTGAGCCTGTCGGCCGTGACGGTCGCGCTGGGACTCGCGGTGGCGGGCGTCGGCATCGGCGCCTACCCGTCGCCGGTGGTGACGGCTATCGGGATCTTCGTGCTCGGCTACGGCTCGGGGCTGTGCGACGTGGCGATGAACGTCGAGGCCGCGGAGGTGGAACGCGCTCTCGGCAAGACGGTGATGCCGCGCTTCCACGCCATGTGGAGCCTCGGCACGGTGGCCGCCGCCGGGCTGGCGTCGTTCGCGGCGTGGGCGGTCCTGCCCGTGACCGCGCACCTGGCCGTGGTGGCCGTGATCGTCGCCGGCGGCACGCTGGTGGCCGCGCGCACGTACAGCCTGGCCGCCGAGGCGGAGCAGGGCAGCGGCAGCGGGGTCATGGCGGCGTGGCGGGAACCCCGCACGTTGCTGATCGGGCTGCTGGTGCTGGTGCTGGCGTTCACCGAGGGCACCGCGAACGACTGGGTGGCGGTGGCGTTCATCGACGGCTACCAGGTCGACCCGGCACTGGGCGCCCTGGTGTTCGGCGTGTTCGTCACGACGATGACGTTCGGCCGGATCTTCGGCACCATCGCGCTGGACCGCTGGGGCCGTGTCCCCGCGGTCGTCCTCTCGATGCTGCTGGCTGTCTCCGGCGTGACGCTGGCGGTGTTCGCCGGGTCGTTCGGGCTGGCGGTCGCCGGTGTGGCCGTCTGGGGACTCGGGACCGCGCTGGGCTTCCCGGTGGGCATGAGCGCGGCCGCCGACGATCCCGAACGCGCGGCGGCGCGGGTCAGCGTCGTCGCGGTGATCGGCTACACCGCGTTCCTGGCGGGGCCGCCGCTGGTCGGGCTGCTCGGCAACCAGTGGGGGGTGTTGCGGGCCTTGATGGTGGTGCCGTTGTTGTTGCTGCCCGCGCTGGTGCTGGTGCCTTCGCTGCGGCAGGTCAAGCGCTAAGTCCTTCTGGGCCCTGCGCCGGGCCGTCGAATGACGAACGCCGCGATCGACTTCCGATCGCGGCGTTCGTCTGTTTGCCGCAAGCAGGGGTGCGAGAATCGATCAACCGCTGATCCACACCCTTGAACAATCGACGGTATTCGATTCGAAGAATCTTCGAACGCCGTGCTGAATCGTCGAATGAATTCACTTCGTTGACGCATGCCGGAAGCATTCGTAATACTCGGTTCACGATCGTGGACCTTGTTCAAGAATGTGAATCCTCCCTTCCGAAGGGTATTCCGTCATGCGGCTTTTCGTTGGCGCGCTGGTTCTGGCCTGCGCATCCGCCGGGGTGGTGAGCCCTTCCGCGCACGCAGGACACGACCCGGCGAGGCAGGTGCTGCCCGCAGGGGACGGCTGGGCGTCGGCCGGGCCGGGCACCACCGGGGGAGCGGCGGCGCCCGCCGCTCACGTGCACGAGGTGCGCACGCGGGCCCAGCTCGTCGCGGCCCTGGCCTCGCCGGGACCGCGGATCATCAAGGTCAGGGGCGTGATCGACGCGAACACCGCTGACGACGGGAAACCGTTGCGGTGTGAGGACTACGCGGCCGACGGCTACACACTGGCCGGCTACCTCGCGGCGTACGACCCGGCCGTCTGGGGATGGGAGCGCGAACCCGAAGGGGCGCTGGAGGACGCGCGGGCCGCGTCGGCGAAGAAGCAGGAAGCGGTCATCGGGCTGAACGTCCAGGCGGACACGACGATCGTCGGGGTCGGCCGTGGCGCCGGTATCACCGGTGGCAGCCTGCGGATCCACGGCGTGCGCAACGTGATCGTGCGCGACCTGACCTTCCGCGACACCCGTGACTGCTTCCCGCAGTGGGATCCCACCGACAACAGCCCCGCCTCCCCGCCCGGCAACTGGAACTCGCTCTACGACTCGGTGTCGCTGCAGCGGTCCGAGAACGTGTGGGTCGACCACAGCACGTTCACCGACGAGCCGAACATCGACAGCACCCAGCCGCTCCACTTCGGACGGCCGTACCAGGTGCACGACGGCCAGCTCGACATCACGAACGGGTCCGACCTCGTCACCGTGTCCCGCAACGTCTTCGCCGAGCACGGCAAGACCATGCTGATCGGGTCGTCGAACTCGTCCACGACCGACCCGGGCAAGCTGCGGGTCTCGGTGCACCACAACGTCTTCCGCAACGTGCTGGAACGCGCGCCCCGCGTGCGGTTCGGCCAGGTGCACGTCTACAACAACCTGTACGAAGGCGCCCAGACGTACAGCTGGGGCGTCGGCGTCAAGTCCCAGATCTACGCGCAGAACAACTTCGTCAGGGGCATCGCACCCGAGGAGATCGTCTACAACTGGGGCGGCACGGCGATCACCGACACCGGCAACCTGGTGGACGGCAGGCCGGTCAGCCTGGTGAACGCGCACAACGCGGCGTTCCCGGACAAGGCCCTCGGCACGGACGCCGGGTGGACGCCGACGCTGAACCGCGGTCTGGAACCGGCGCACCAGATCAGGCACCTCCAGGCGGGCGCGCCACCGGCAGGACACCACCTCGTGGTGGGCCAGGGTTTCGCCACCGTGCAGTCCGCTATCGACGCGGCACCGGCAGGAGGTGTGATCACGCTGCCGAAGGGCGTGTACCGGGAAGTCGTCAAGATCCCGGCCACCAAGCAGAACCTCACGCTGCGAGGCGCCACCGGACGCGCCCAGGACGTGGTGATCGACTTCGACAACGCCAGCGGCACCAAGAAGCCCGACGGCACCACCTACGGCACGACCGGCAGCGCCACGGCCACGATCGCGGCCAACGGGTTCACCGCCCGCGACGTCACCTTCCGCAACTCGTTCGACCGCAAGCAGCACCCGGAGATCACGGCCACGCAGGCCGTCGCGGTCAAGGCCACCGGCGATCGGATGCTGTTCGACCGCGTGCGCTTCGAAGGCCACCAGGACACGCTGTACGCCGACACCCCGGACGTGGCCACGCGGTCGCGGCAGTACTACCGGGACTGCGCGATCACCGGCGACGTCGACTTCCTCTTCGGCCGGGCGACGGCCGTCTTCGAACGGGCGACCATCACCGCGCTGAACCGCGGCGGCGACCCCAACGGCTACGTGACCGCCGCCAGCACCCGCAAGGACAACCCGCACGGGTTCCTGATCGTCAACTCGAAGATCCTCAGCGACGCCCCGGCCGGCACGTACTTCCTCGGCAGGCCGTGGCATCCCGGCGGTGACCCGGACGCGATCGCGCAGGTCGTCATCCGCGACACCGTGCTGCCCGCCGCGATCAAGCGCGCGCCGTGGACCGACATGTCCGGATTCCCGTGGCGTGGAGCCAGGTTCGCGGAGTACCGCAACACCGGGCCCGGCGCGGGCACCGGAACCGACCGCCCGCAGCTCACCGACGAGCAGGCGCGGCAGCACACGAAGGCCGCCTACCTGGGCGGGTGGAACCCCGCGTGAGGACCCGCACCTGGGCGCCGTACGCCCTGATCGCCCCGACGCTCGTGCTGATGGCCGTGTTCCTGGTCTACCCGATCGCCAGCGTCGGGTGGTTCAGCCTGCGCCAGCACACCGTCACCCAGCCCTGGAAGAACGGCTTCATCGGGTTCGAGAACTTCCGGCGGATGCTGTTCGAGGACCAGCTGTTCTGGCAGAGCCTCGCGTTCAGCGCCAAGTGGGTCGCCGTCGAAGTGGGACTGCAACTGGTGCTGGGACTCGTCCTCGCGCTGATCGTCAACGAGACGTTCGTCGGCCGTGCGCTCGCCCGGTCGCTGGTGTTCTCGCCGTGGGCGGTGTCCGGAGTGCTCACGACCGGCATCTGGATCCTGCTCTACAACCCGTCGACGGGGATCTTCCAGCAGCTCGCGCAGTGGGGCATCGGCGATCCCGGCACGTCGGTGCTCGGTGATCCGGCGACCGTGTTCCCCGCGACCGTCGTCACCGAACTGTGGCGCGGGGTGCCGTTCTTCGCGATCCTGCTGCTCGCCGACCTGCAGACCATCCCGAACGACCTGTACGAGGCCGCGGCGGTCGACGGCGCCGGGAGATGGCGCCGGTTCGTCAGCGTCACCCTGCCGCACCTGCGGGACGCAATCGTGCTGTCCACGTTGCTGCGCGCGGTGTGGGAGTTCAACAACGTCGACCTCATCTACACGCTCACCGGCGGCGGACCGGCGAACCAGACAACCACGCTGCCGCTCTACGTGGCACGAAAAGCCGTGGACTCGCACGACTTCGGCTACGGATCGGCGCTCACGATGGCCGGCTTCGTGATCCTGCTGTTCTTCTCCGTCCTCTACCTGAGGCTGTCCAAGTTCGGGAGCAGGGCATGACCCAGACGCTCACCCGCCCGGCCACGGTCCTGACACCGCCGCCGGCGCCACCTCGCCGCAAGAGGCACCGCGATCCGAGCCGGTACTTCCGGCTGCACCTGCCGCTGGTGCTCTACCTGCTGTTCACGCTCATCCCGTTCTACTGGATGGTGGTCTTCGCGGTGAGGCCGGCGGGGGAGACCTCGCTCGTGCCGTGGCCGATCACGTTCGAGCACTTCGACACGGTGTGGAACGGCATCGGGTTCGGGCTCTTCTTCCAGAACAGCCTGATCATCGGGGTCGGCACGCTCGTCGTGGTCACCGTGTTCGCGCTCATGGGCGGCTACGCGCTGGCGCGCTTCAAGTTCCGCGGCCAGCGGGTGTTCCTGCTGGCGTTGCTGTGCACGCAGTTCATCCCCGGCGCGATGATGCTGATCCCGTTGTTCGTGATCTTCAAGTCCGCCGGGCTGCTGAACAGCCTCACCGGCCTGGTGATCGCGGACACCGCGTTCCAGCTGCCACTCGCGCTGATCCTGATGAGCGGGTTCGTGCGCAACGTTCCGATCGAGCTCGAAGAGGCCGCGATGGTCGACGGCTGTTCGCGGCTGCGCGCGTTCTTCGCGGTGACGCTGCCACAGCTCAAGCCCGCGATCGTGGCCGTCGGGTCGTTCGCGTTCATCGGTGCCTGGAACAACTTCCTGTTCGCGCTGATGTTCGCGAGCAGACAGGACAAGTTCACGCTGCCGGTCGGACTCAGCTACGCGCTGGGGGAGTTCAACACCGACTTCGGGGCGCTCGCGGCGGGCGGCGTCGTCGCCGCGGTGCCGGTCGTTCTGGTTTTCGCCGTGGTGCAACGGTTCCTGGTGCAGGGACTCAGCGCCGGTGCGGTCAAGGGATGAGGGAGACATGAGGAGACTGCTGGTCGCGCTGGCACTGGTGCTGAGCGCGTGTTCCGCGGGACAGGACGGGCCCACGACGATCACGTTCTGGGACAACAACGGCGGCCCCGGCCGCACACCCATCTACCAGGAGCTGATCAAGCGGTTCGAGGCGGCCAACCCGGATGTCAAGGTCGAGTACGTCGGCATTCCCAGCGCTTCGGTGCAGCAGAAGTACGACACGGCCATCGCCGGCGGGTCCACCCCGGACGTCGGCGGCGTCACGACGTCCTACCTCGCGCACCTCGTCGGGCAGGACGCGCTCGAGCCGGCCGACGATCGGGTGGAGAACGGCCCGCTCAAGGGAAAGCTGCTGAACGGCCTGCTGGAGACCGTGCGGCAGACCGCACCCGACGGCAAGCTCTACGCCGTTCCCGCGTCGGGCAACATGGACGTCATCTGGTACCGGTCGGACCGGTTCGAGGAGAACAAGATCCCGGAACCGTCCACCTGGGACGATCTGGCCAAGGCCGCGACCCAGCTGACGAAGCCGGCGGACAACCAGTACGGCTTCACGATTCGCGGCGGTGCCGGATCGGTCTTCCAGCTGCTGTCCGAGGCCTACTCCTACTCAGGTGTCGAGAAGTTCTACGACGGCGGCAAGAGCACGGTCGCCGACCCGCGCAACGCCGAGCTCGTGCGCAAGGTGGCCGAGCTGTACAAGAAGGCCACGCCCGAGGCCGACGTGAGCAACAGCTACACGCAGATGGTCGCGCAGTTCACCGGCGGCACGGTGGCGATGATGCACCACAACCTCGGCTCGACCGCGGACGTGATGAAGGCGCTCGGCCCTGAGCGCGTGGCCGCCATGCCGTTGCCGAAGGGGCCGTCCGGCAAGCGCACGGTGGTGCCGAACCCGACCGACGGCTTCGCGGTGTTCAAGGGAAGCAAGAACCGGGACGCGTCCTGGAAGTTCGTCGAGTTCCTGACGTCGGCCGAGAGCAACGGCTACTGGAACGAGAAGGTCGGCCAGATCCCGGCGAACACCGACGTGCGCGGGGCCGAGTGGATCCAGAAGAACCCGGCCGTGAAGATGGCGCTTGGGGTGCTGGAGGACCCGGCGACCGTGCTCGTGCCTGCGCCGGTCTACCTGCCCGAGTACTCCTCGATCACCAAGACCGACACCGAACCGCTGTACCAGAAGGTGTTGCTGGGCCAGATGTCCGCGCAGGAGTTCCTCGACCAGCTCGCGGCCAAGCTCACCACCGCCCAGCAGGACTGGGAGAAGCGAAAGTGATCGAACGGGTGGTGGTGCGGACGTTCAAGACCACGGCGGCCACGTCCGTCGACCCGGAGGGACACCGGCACCCGGCGCCGGAGCACGAGGTGGTCGAGGCACTGCTGGAGATCACCGACGCCGACGGCGCCACCGGCTACTGCCAGGTGCAGCCCGACCAGCTGCGGCCCGCCGTGCTGGACAAGCACGTGCGGCCGGTGCTGCTGGGCCAGGACCCGTGGGACCGCGAACGGTTGTGGCGGCTGCTCGCGCGCCGTCAGCGGGGCGCGCACGGCGGGTTCACCGACCGCGCGCTCGGGTTCGTCGACCAGGCGCTGTGGGACCTCGTCGCCCGCCGGGTCGAGCTGCCCGCGTGGAAGCTCGCCGGGGGCGCCCGTGACCGGATTCCCGCCTACGCCAGCACGATGTGCGGTGACACGGACGGCCTCGCGACACCGGGTGACTACGCGGACTTCGCGAAGCACCTCGTGTCGGTGGGCTACCGGGCGATCAAGCTGCACACGTGGATGCCACCGGTGCCCGGCGCGCCCAGCGTCTCCCGTGACGTCGAGGCGTGTCAGGCGGTGCGGGACGCGGTGGGGCCGGACGTCGCGCTGATGCTCGACGCGAGCCACTGGTACTCGCGGACCGAGGCGTTGCGGCTCGGCAGGGCGCTGCAGGAGCTGGACTTCTACTGGTTCGAGGAGCCGATGGAGGAGGCGTCGATCAGCTCCTACCGGTGGCTGACCGAGCAGCTCGACATCCCGGTGATCGGCCCGGAGGTGGCGTGGGGCAAGCACCTCACCCGCGCCGAGTGGATCGCCGCCGGGGCCTGCGACATCCTGCGGGCAGGCCCCGCGGGCAGTGGCGGGATCACCCCGGTGCTCAAGACCGTGCACCTGGCGGAGTCGTTCAACATGGACTGCGAGATCCACGGCAACGGGTCGGGCAGCCTCACCGTGCTCGGGGCGACCGACGCGGGCCGCTGGTACGAACGCGGTCTGCTGCACCCGCAGGTCGACTTCGACCGCGTCCCGCCGCACCGGAACGCCATCGCCGATCCGCTGGACGAGAACGGGCACGTGGCGCTGCCGGTGATTCCCGGAATTGGCGACGACTGGAATTTCGAACACATCGGAGTTCACACTCTTGAAGTGTGGTGAGAAATGCCCCGGCCAGTGGCCGGGGCATTTCCGCTATCGGTGCTATCGGTAGGTGATGTCCGAGGACTTGAACAGGCAGTTCGTGCTGTCCGCCCCGGTCCCGATTTTCTTCGGTTCACCGCTCGTGACACCCTGGTACTTGTCGCAGATCGCGATCTTCTTGCTGCTGTCCCCGACGATGGTGATCCTCGAGAACCGCGCGGTGTCGCCGTAGTTGGTGTTGATGCCGACCAGCGACTTGCCGGGGGAGAACGCGGTGATGTTCTCCAGCACGACGTTGCGCTTGTGCTGGGTCTTGCAGTTGCCGCAGGACCGGTAGAGCTTGCCGAAGTCGTCCACCTGGAAGTTGCGGATGATCATCGTGCCCGGCCCGTTGTGCTGGAACACCTTGTCCGACGCCTTGCGCGCCCCACCACCGCTGATGGTCATGGTCTGCGACGACGACGTGCCCTTGAACGTGGCCGCGTCCTCGCCGACGTCCTCCCACCACACGTTGGTGAGCGTGCAGGTACCGAGGCAGTGGACCCCGTCCGCGGCCGGCGCGCCGAGCACGACGTTCTTGAGCGTCGCGCCGTCGGCCAGCTGGAAGATCGGGCCCTGGTCCTCGCCCTGTCCGCCGGATCCGAGTTCGCCGGTGCCGTAGAAACGTTGCATGCCACCGTCGTAACCGCTCGATCCGACCTTGATGGTCGTGCCGACCGGTTTCGATCCGGACGGCGTGGGGAAGGTGCTGCCCGCTGCCTGTGCCTGAGGTGCGAGAAACGCGGCCAGAGCCGCGGCCAACACCAGTGGTGCCATTTTCTTCATGTGCGCTCCGCTTGCAGGGGGATGCGCGGCGGTAATTCGATGGTAGAGCGGAGATCTTTTCTGTCAACCTCTATTCGAATGTTCGAATCGAATATCTTCGAATTGGTTGACCGTCCTGTCCCGTGCTGGTTGTGTGAGTTCTACCGCCGCTCACTCTCATTGGGAGCGAGTAAATGATTCCAAAGCGCACAGCATTGATTTCCGCCGTCGCGCTGGTCCTGGGTGCGATATCAGTTCCCCAGGCGGCCGCCGCTCCGTTCGGGCTGGTCGGCTGGGCCACTCAGGGTGGTGGCACGACGGGTGGCGGCAGCGCCTCTCCGGTCACCGTCACCACGGCGTCCGCGTTCGTCGCGGCCGCCAAGGCGTCGGGCGCGGCGGTGATCCGGGTCTCCGGAACGATCTCGTTGTCGAGCATGACCAAGGTCGCCTCGAACAAGACCATCGAGGGCGTCGGCTCGACCGCGACGATCACCGGGCAGGGCCTGAACATCGCCAACGCCTCGAACGTGATCGTGCGCAACCTCAACTTCCGAAGCTGGGGTGACGACGCGGTCAACGTGCAGTACTCCACCCGCGTGTGGATCGACCACAACTCCTTCTCCAGCGGGTACGACGGAGCGGTTGACGTCAAGCGGGCCTCGGACTACGTCACGGTGTCCTGGAACAAGTTCAGCAGCCACAACAAGGCGATGCTGCTGGGTCACAGCGACGACAACGGCTCGGAGGACCGCGGCAAGCTCCGGGTGACCTACCACCACAACTGGTTCGCCGGCACGCAACAGCGGCACCCGCGCGTGCGGTTCGGCAACCCGGTGCACGTCTACAACAACTATTACGGCGGTGTGACCGACTACGGCGTCGCGTCGACCGTCGAGGCCGGGGTCCTGGTCGAAGGCAACTACTTCGAGAACACCGAGGACCCGTTCCACCGCGGTGAGGGCAGTTCGCCCGGTGGCTCGCTGGTGGCGCGCGGCAACCACTTCGTCAACTCGGGCACGGGCGACCAGGGCGGCTCGGTGAAGAGCATTCCCTACTCGTACCCGCTGGACGGCGCGAGCAGCGTGAAGAGCGTGGTCACGGCCGGTGCGGGGGCCGGACGCGGCTGACGAGACCAGGGGGCGCCCGAAGTGGCGTGGGCGCCCCCGCCCTCGTCTGGGACCGCTCCCAGAATTCCACTCGAAGAGAGCAGTAAGAGGAACCGGCAGACGAATTGTCATTGTGCCGTTCAGGGCAAGGGCCAGGGCTCTTCGGTGGATCATCGGCTGCACCGGCGGCCAGTTGGCCGATGTGCTCCACGTTACAGTGCCGTGAACTCTGGGAGCGCTCCCAGTTGTCGAGAGGGCGGCGGCATGACTCGACGAACAATGGCGTTGGCGGTCACGGCGGTGGTGTTGATCGGCGGGGTACCCGCCGTCGCCGCACCACTCGCGGTGGCCTGCACCGTCAACTACCAGATCACCAACGAGTGGAACACCGGATTCGGCGCTGCTGTGTCGATCCGCAACGACGGGGAGGCGCTCAACGGCTGGAACCTGACCTGGACGTTCCCGGACGGCCAGCGCGTCACGCAGGGCTGGAGCGGCAACTTCACCCAGACCGGCGCCGTTGTGAGCGTGACCAACCCCGCCTGGGCCCCCACTCTGGGGTCGGGCGCCACGGCGCAGGTCGGCTTCAACGGCAGCAAGGGCTCGGCGAACCGGCCACCGACGGACTTCGCCGTGAACGGCGTGTCCTGCACCGGCCCCAACCAGGCACCATCCGTGGCACTGACGGCGCCGACCGCGGGCAGCAGCTACACCCTGCCAGCGTCGATCCCGCTGGCGGCGACCGCGCAGGACACCGACGGCACGGTGGCCAAGGTCGACTTCTACGCGGGTGACACCCTGATCGCCACCGACACCAGCGCGCCGTTCACCGGCACGTGGACGTCGGCACCGGCCGGTGACCACAGCATCACCGCGCGGGCGACGGACAACCGCGGCGCCACCGCGGCCTCGGCACCGGCCGCGGTCAAGGTCCTGTCCGGACCGGCAGTGGTGGCCTCGCCGAGCACGGTCTCGGTCAAGCAGGGCCAGACGGCGACGTTCGACGTCTCCCTGGCCACGGCACCGAGCCAGCCCGTCACGGTCACGCTCGCCCGCAGCGGCAGCGCCGACCTGACGGCGACCCCCACGACGCTCACGTTCTCCGGCACCGCGAAGCAGACGGTGACGGTGACGTCGGCGAACAACGGCGGCGCGTTCGGCACCGCGACGTTCACGGCGTCGGCCACCGGGTACAGCCCGGCGAGCGTCACGGTCAACGAGATCGATCCGTCCACATCGGACTTCAACAAGGCGTTCCTCGACCAGTACAACAAGATCAAGGACCCGGCGAGCGGCTACTTCCGCAAGTTCGGCGACCTGCTCGTGCCGTACCACTCGGTCGAGACGCTGATGGTGGAGGCACCGGACCACGGTCACCAGACCACGTCCGAGGCGTTCAGCTACTACCTGTGGCTGGAGGCGAGCTACGGCCGGGTCACCGGTGACTGGGCGCCGTTCAAGTCCGCGTTCGCGTCGATGGAGAAGTACATCATCCCGGCGAAGGCCGACCAGCCGACCAACGACAAGTACGACCCGTCGAAGCCGGCCACCTACGCGCCCGAGCACCCGAGGATGGACGCCTACCCGTCGACGCTGGACGGCACCGTTCCCGTGGGCCAGGACCCGATCGCGGCGGAGCTCAAGTCCGCGTACGGCAACTCGGACGTCTACGGCATGCACTGGCTCATCGACGTCGACAACACCTACGGCTTCGGCCGGTGCGGTGACGGCACGACGGCCCCCGCGTACATCAACACCTACCAGCGCGGCTCGTCGGAGTCGGTGTGGGAGACCATCCCGCAGCCCTCGTGCGACACGTTCAAGCACGGTGGCCCGAACGGCTTCCTGGACCTGTTCACCAAGGACTCGTCCTACGCCAAGCAGTGGAAGTACACCAACGCGCCGGACGCGGACGCCCGCGTGGTGCAGGTGGCGCTGCTCGCCCAGCAGTGGGCGACGGCGCAGGGCAAGGCCGGGGACATCTCCAGTGAGATCGGCAAGTCCGCGAAGATGGGCGACTACCTGCGGTACGCCATGTTCGACAAGTACTTCAAGCGCATCGGCAACTGCAGCAGCCCGTCGTCGTGCCCCGGCGCGACCGGCAAGAACAGCGCGCACTACCTGATGTCCTGGTACTACGCGTGGGGCGGCGCGACCGACACGTCCGCCGGCTGGGCGTGGCGCATCGGTGACGGTGCCTCGCACCAGGGCTACCAGAACCCGTTGGCGGCACACGCTCTCGCGAACGTGCCCGCGCTCAAGCCGTTGTCCGCCACCGGGCAGCAGGACTGGGCGACGTCGCTGAGCAGGCAGCTCGAGATGCTGCAGTGGCTGCAGTCTGCCGACGGCGGTCTCGCCGGCGGCGTCACGAACAGCTGGGAGGGCCAGTACGCCTCACCTCCCGCCGGCACGCCGACGTTCTACGGCATGTACTACGACGCCCACCCGGTGTGGCGCGACCCGCCGAGCAACCGGTGGTTCGGCTTCCAGGTGTGGGGCATCGAGCGCACGGCGGCGCTGTACCGGCTGACCGGGGACGCGCGGGCCAAGAAGATCCTCGACAAGTGGGTGCCGTGGGCGATCGCGAACACCACCACGGGCACGAACTTCCAGATCCCGGCCGACCTGCAGTGGTCGGGAGCACCGGACACGTGGAACGCCACCAACCCCGGCTCGAACGCGAACCTGCGGGTCAGCGTGCTCAACCACAACCAGGACGTCGGTGTGGCCGCGTCGTACGCCAAGGTGCTGCTCAACTACGCGGCGAGGTCGGGCAACGCCTCGGCCAAGACCACGGGTGAGTCCCTGCTGACGTCGTTGCTCTCGCACCAGGACAGCCTGGGCATCGCGACGCCGGAGACCCGCTCGGACTACAACCGGTTCGACGACGTCTACAACACCTCCACCGCGGAAGGCCCGTACGTGCCGCCGGGCTGGACCGGGAAGATGCCGAACGGTGACCAGATCGGGCAGGGCTCGTCGTTCCTGTCGATGCGGTCGATGTTCCGCAACGACCCGCAGTGGCCGAAGGTGCAGTCCTATCTGGCCGGTGGACCGGCACCGACGTTCACCTACCACCGCTTCTGGGCGCAAGCCGAGATCGCGACGGCGTTCTCCCTGCACGCCGAGATCTACGGGTGAGGAGTCCCGAGATGAGGAAACGCATAGCGTTGCTGGCAGTCGCAGCCGCGGTCGGCGCCTTGTTGGTGCAGACCGGTGGCACGGCTGTCGCGCACGGGTCGATGGTCTGGCCCGGCAGCCGCACCTATCTCTGCTACGAGGACGGCCGCGCCGGCAGTGGCGGCGGAGACATCCAGCCCACCAACCCGGCGTGCGTCGCCGCGGTGGCCCAGGGCGGGAAGCAACCGTTGTGGGACTGGTTCGGCAACCTGATCAGCAACGCCGCCGGACGCCACCGGGAGATCATTCCCGACGGCAACCTCTGCGGCCCCACCACGAAGTACTCCGCCTACAACCTGACGCGCGCCGACTGGCCCACGACTCAGGTGCAGGCGAACAGCTCGGTCACCTTCCGGTACAACGCGTGGGCGCCGCACCCCGGCACGTGGGAGCAGTACGTCACCAAGGACGGCTTCGACGTGACGAAGCCGCTCAAGTGGTCCGACCTGGAGTCGGCACCGTTCGACAAGGTGACGAACCCGCCGCTGGCGAACGGCGAGTACGCCTGGCAGGCCCGGCTGCCCAACAAGTCCGGCCGGCACATCATCTACTCGCTCTGGCAGCGCTCGGACAGCCCGGAGGCGTTCTACAGCTGTTCGGACGTCGTGTTCGGTGGCGGCACCGGCACGCCGGACACCACCGCGCCGTCTGCGCCCGGCACCCCTGTCGCGTCCAGCGTCACCAGCAGCACGGTGAAACTGGACTGGAGCGCGTCGACGGACAACATCGGCGTGACGGGTTACCGCGTCTACAACGGAAGCCAGGTGGTCGCGACCTCCGCGACGAACTCGGTGACCGTCACGGGTCTGACCGCGGACACCCAGTACTCGCTGACGGTGGTCGCGACGGACTCGGCGGGCAACACCTCCTCGGCGTCGTCGGCCGTCGCGGTCAGAACATCGAGTGGTGGCAGCACCGGTTCCTGTTCGGTGGCGTACTCGCGGCCGAGCACGTGGAACGGCGGATTCACCGCGAACGTGACGGTGTCGAACAGCGGCACCAGCGCGATCAGCGCGTGGCAGCTCGTGTGGGACTTCCCTTCCGGACAACAGCTCTCGCAGGCCTGGTCGTCGACGGTCACCGTCGCGAGCGGGCAGGCGACCGCGAAGGGCGTGTCGTACAACGCGGACATCCCGGCCGGAGGTTCGGTCACGTTCGGGTTCAACGCCACGACGACGTCCACACCTGCTGATCCGACGTCCTTCACGCTCAACGGATCCGCGTGCGCCATCCGGTGATGAGGGCCCTGGTCGCCCTCCTGGTGGTGGGTTCGGTCGCGTTCGCCCTCCTCGTAGGACGCGCCGAACCCACCCCAGATCTCAGCAGGGGCGTCGACGGCATCGCGGCATGGCTGAACGACCTGACCGACGAGTGCGCGACCGTCAAGCGGGACAACGACTTCACCGACTTCGCAGGTCCGGTGCGGTCGAAGGTCTACGCGCCGTTCATCGCGGAGTGGGGGACCTGCGCCAAGCCGCCTTACGAGCGGCTCGGGCTGCTGGTCCTCAAGCCGGGCCTGGAACAGGCCTGGCGGACGGCGCTCGCGAACGGCGAGGTCCGGGGCGACCCGGACCTCGCCTTCGGGGACGGGTTCGCGCTCACCGGCTCGATCGGCATGGAGTACCTCGGCCTCAAAAGACTTGAGTGCACGCCCACGGCGTGTTCGCTCATGGAGATCAAACACCATTGAAAGACAGGAGATCCGGAGCAATGAAGCTCAACGGACAGAGGCGGTGGGCCGCGGCGGGAGTCGTGGTCGCCACCACCGCGGCGACGATCGCGGTGGCGCTGGCAGCGCCTCCCGCGGGCGCCGCACCCGGCTGCCGTGTGGACTACACGGCGAACAACTGGGGCGGCGGAGGGTTCGGCGCCTCGGTGAAGATCACCAATCTCGGCGACGCGGTGACGGGCGGCTGGACGCTGAAGTTCGCGTTGCCCGGCAGCCAGCGCGTGGCGCAGGGCTGGAGTGCGAACTGGACGCAGTCGGGCGCCGACGTGACGGCGGCGAGCATGTCGTGGAACGGTAGCCTGGGCACCAACGCGTCCATCGACATCGGTTTCAACGGTTCCGGTGCCGCCAGCGGTGACGTGAACCCGACGACGTTCACCTTGAACGGCACGGTCTGCACCGGTGCGCCGACGACCACCACCACGACGACCACCACGACCACCACGACGACGAGCGGCAACCCGAACCCGGGTAACCGCGTCGACAACGCGTACGTGGGCGCGAAGCAGTACATCAACCCTGACTGGGCGGCCAAGGCGAACGCGGAACCGGGCGGCAGCCGGGTCGCGAACCAGCCGACGGCGGTGTGGCTGGACCGCATCGCGGCGATCGCCGGGACGGCCGACTCCCGCGGCCTGGTCGGACACCTGGACGAGGCGGTGCGCCAGGCGGCGGGCTCACCACTCGTCATCCAGCTGGTGATCTACAACCTGCCCGGTCGCGACTGCTCGGCGCTCGCCTCCAACGGTGAGCTCAAGGCGACGGAGATCGACCGCTACAAGTCGGAGTACATCGACCCGATCGCGGCGATCCTCGCCAGGCCCGCGTACGCCGGCCTGCGGATCGTCACGACGGTGGAGATCGACTCCCTCCCGAACCTGGTCACCAACGTGACGCCGCGCCCGACCGCTGTGGCGGCGTGCGACGTGATGAAGGCGAACGGCAACTACGTCACCGGTGTCGGCTACGCGCTCGCGAAGCTGGGTGCGGTGCCGAACGTCTACAACTACCTCGACATCGGCCACCACGGCTGGATCGGCTGGGACGACAACTTCGGCGCCACCGCCGAGCTGCTGTTCCAGGCGGCGAACGCCTCCGGCAGCACGAAGGCGAACGTGCAGGGCTTCATCGCCAACACCGCGAACTACGGCGCGTTGAAGGAGCCCTACTTCAAGATCGAGGACTCGGTGAACGGCACGTCGGTGCGCCAGTCGAAGTGGGTGGACTGGAACCGCTACGTCGACGAGCTGTCCTACGCGCAGGCGTTCCGGCAGCGGGCCGTGCAGGCGGGCTTCGACGCCAACGTCGGCATGCTGATCGACACCAGCCGCAACGGCTGGGGCGGCAGCGCCCGGCCGACGGGCCCCGGCCCGACGACCGGCGTCGACGCCTACGTCAACGGCGGCAAGATCGACCGCCGCATCCACCTCGGCAACTGGTGCAACCAGTCGGGTGCGGGCCTCGGTGAGCGTCCGAAGGCGGCACCGGAGTCGGGTATCGACGCGTACGTGTGGGTGAAGCCTCCTGGCGAGTCCGACGGCGCGAGCGAGGAGATCCCGAACAACGAGGGCAAGGGCTTCGACCGGATGTGCGACCCGACCTACACCGGGAACGTGCGCAACGGCAACAACATGTCGGGATCGCTGGGGAACGCCCCGCTTTCCGGCAAGTGGTTCTCCGCCCAGTTCCAGGAGCTCATGCGCAACGCCTACCCGGCGCTGTGAGCAACTGGATGTGAACGTGCCCATGCGGCCGGCCCTGTCGTTCGGGGCCGCGCCGTGTGGGCGCGCTCTTCCTACCTGGCCTCGGTTTCTGTCGGGCAAGTTTCCAGACAGTGCGGAATTCGTCTGGACCACCCGAATTGCGCAATGTTAACGCACACATAACCCTTGATGTCATCAGAAGGTGCTCCCTATGGTGTCGACACGCTCACTGAGCGCAAGCGCGAAAGGAGGCTGTGTGGTCACCATCGCCGACGTCGCAAGGCACGCCGGGGTAGCCCCGAGCACGGTCTCCTACGTCCTCACGGGCAAGCGGTCGATCTCCGCGGACACGAAGTCGAGAGTCCGCGAGAGCATCAGGGCGTTGGGCTACCAGCCGCACGCCTCGGACCGCACGATGTCGGCGGGCCGGACGAACGTGATCGGGCTGGTGCTCCCGCTGCGGGCGGGCACCCACCTGCCCGCGGTGATGCGCTTCGTCACCGCCGCGGTGACGACCGCCCGCCGTTACGACATGGACCTGCTGCTCATGACCGCGGACGACGGCGCGGCAGGCCTGCGCCGAGCCGCGAACAGCGCCCAGGTCGACGGGTTCCTCGTGATGGACGTGGAGATGGACGACGACCGCGTGCCGCTGCTGCGGCAGCTGTCCAAACCGTCCGTCCTCATCGGACACCCGGCGGCCGCGCGCGGACTCACCTGCGTGGACCTGGACTTCGAGGCCGCGGGCGCGAAGTGCGTCGACCACCTCGCCGACCTGGGTCACCGGTCCATCGGCTTCCTCGGCGCGCCGAGTGCCGTCTACCGGCGCAGCACCGGTTTCGCCCACCGCACCATGAACGGGTTCAGCGCGGCCGCGATGCGCAGGGGAGTCGCCGCGACGGCGCTGGCCGTCGAGGGCGACCACGACTCGGTGCTCAGGGCGACCAAGGCCCTGATCCGCGCACACCCGTCCATGACAGCGCTCGTCGTGCACAACGAGGCGGCGCTCGGCTGGATCACCACCTGCCTGCGTGCGGCCGGCCGGCAGGTCCCCGGCGACGTGGCGGTGGTCGCGATCTGCCCGGACGAGCTGGCCGAGCAGACCTCACCGCTGCTCACCTCGGTGCGCCTGCCCGCGGAGGAGCTCGGCAGGCACGCCGTCGACCTGCTCGTCGCCAAGCTGGAGGGCAAGCAGCCACCGCCGCTGATGTTGTTGCCGCCCAGGCTCTCCCGCCGGGCGAGCACGCCGGACCACGCCGCACACCGCGGCGCGACAGGCTGACCGGCCCGCCGTCGGCGGGCCGGGGCAATGCGGGCGGTCACTGGGACGGCCTCCGCGCGTGCGGAAATGCGGCGCGCACACGCGGAGGCCCCCGAAGATCGTCCCGGAGGGGTGCGCGACACCACGGCGGAGCGGCCGTCGCGCACCCCTCCCCTTGCGTTCGGCGGCCGTAGACTCGCCGGGGTGGAACTGGCAGAGGCTTTGGCGCGCGGGGCGGTCGTGCTCGACGGCGGGATGTCGACGGCCCTGGAACTCGCCGGGCACGACCTGTCCGACGAGCTCTGGTCGGCCCGGTTGCTGCTCACCGACCCGGACGCCGTGCGCGCCGCGCACCTCGCCTACTACCGGGCGGGCGCCGAGGTGGCCATCACCGCGAGCTACCAGGCGAGTTTCTCGGGTTTCGCCGACCGCGGCATCAGCGAGGCGGAGACGGCACGGCTGCTGCGGTCCAGCGTGGAGCTCGCCCGCTCCGCCGCGTCCGAAGTGGACGGAACGCGCTGGGTCGCGGCGTCGGTGGGCCCGTACGGCGCGGTGCTGGCGGACGGCTCGGAGTACCGCGGCCGCTACGGCCTGAGCCGGCAGGAGCTGATCGGCTTCCACGCGCCTCGCATCTCGACGCTCTGCGAGGCGAGCCCGGACGTGCTCGCGATCGAGACGATTCCCGACGTCGAGGAGGCCGAGGCCGTGCTGGAGGTGGTGCGCGGCGGCGGGGTGCCGGTCTGGCTCTCCTACACCGTGCGCGGCGACCGGACCTGCGCGGGCCAGCCGCTCGAAGAGGCGTTCGCGGTCGCGGCCGGTGTGGACGAGGTCATCGCCGTCGGCGTGAACTGCTGCGCACCGCAGGACGTGGCGAACGCGGTCGCCGTGGCGCGCCGGGTGAGCGGGCTGCCGGTCGTGGTGTACCCGAACAGCGGTGAGCAGTGGGACGCGGCGGCGCGGTCGTGGTCGGGGGACGGGGCCGGCTTCGCCGCGTTGGCCGAGGGGTGGGTCGACGGTGGTGCCCGGTTGGTCGGCGGCTGCTGCCGGACCGGGCCGGACGCGATCGCGGTGCTGGCGGAGGGTTTGCGGCGCTGAGGAGAGCGGTCTCGTTCGGTCGAACGGGGTCGAGCGGGTCTCGTTCACGATGGTCACGGATGAGTGGCCTGGGGGCGGCACCGCTGAAACGACCGGGCGGTGGGTCGGGGCCAGACGTGGCCGCGCCGGAGGAGGGCTTGCCGCGGCAAGACGAGAGGGTCTCCGACCGACCGTTCGCGGTGGTGATGAACGAGGGATCTGGCGCAGGCGCTCACGGTGAGAGGGCTTTCGCCGGCTCCAGGTCGGCGAAAGCCCTCCGTTCGGCCGAACGACGTCCCGCGGCCTCGTCAACGACGGCCACGGGCGAGGGACCCGGCGGCGGCACCGCCGAACGACCAGACACGCCCGTATGAGGTCGTCTCGGCGGCACCGCCTCCGGGCCGCTCGCCCGTGAGTCACGTCGAACGAGGCCCGCGGGACGCGGCCTACACCTGCGACCAGCGCTGGTTCGCGCCTGCGTGGCACGTCCACACGATCGCGGTCGTGCCGTTGGCGGTGCCGGCGCCGTTGACGTCGAGGCACAGCCCGGTCTGGGCGTTGCCTATCGTGCCGTTGGCGTTGACGTTCCACTGCTGGTTCGCGCCGCCCTGGCAGTCCCAGAGTCGCACTGCGGTGCCCGCGGTGGCGTTCGCGGGGGCGTCCAGGCACTTGCCCAGGACCTGCAGGGTCTGGCCGGTGCGGGTGAACTGCTGGTTGGCGTTGGTGTGGCAGTCCCACACGACCATCGGGGCGCCGTTGGCCGAACTGGCGCCGCTGACGTCCAGGCAGCGACCGGAGGCCTCGCCGCGCAGCCGGAACGTGGTCGGGGCGGGAGTGGTGTCGCCGGTGAAGAACTTCCAAACCTCGGTCTTCACCCAGCTGCGGGCTCCGCTCTCACAACCGGCGCAGCCGTCCACCGGTCCCTGCTGGTGACCTCCGTCGAACGGTGCCCACACCACCGGATACCCGGCCCGGCAGCCCGCGTAGGTGGTGGTGATGTGCGTGCGGCTGCCTGCCGACGGTTCCGGTGCGTTCTGAGGCTGGCAGCCGTTGTTGCGGACCCACCTGTCCCGCTGGCCGCGGCCGGAGCCGATGTTGTCGCCGTTGCCGTGGATCCCCATGAACGCGACGGGCGCGGTGCCGCCCGCGCATCCGCTGATCTCGCCGGGGCTCGCGATGGCCGCGATCGCGCGGAAGACGGTCGGCCGCGAGCACGCGAGCGAGATGCTCATCGCGCCGCCGTAGCTGAAGCCGAGAGCGAAGCGCTGCGTCGTGTCGACGCAGAGGTCGTTCTCGATCCGGCTGCGCATGTCGTCGACGAACGTGACGTCCTCGCCGCCGGAGTTGGCCCAGCCGTTGCCGATGCCCTGCGGTGCCACGAAGATCGCGCTGTTGTTCGCCAGCCGCCGGAGTCCGTAGTGGGCGTAGACGTCGCCGTCGCTGCCGCCGGAGGCGACGTCGTTCATCGTGCCGCCCCACCAGTGGAAGCCGAAGACCAGGCGGTACTGCCGGGTGTTGTCGTAGTTGTCCGGGACGCTCAGGACGAACGACCGGCTCTTGCCCCCGCTCTGGATGGTCTGCGTGCCGCTGCGCAGGGTCGGGGCCTTGCCGCAGCCCGGGGTCGCGGCGAGAGGTGTCTGCGGGCCGGCGGCAGCGGTGCCGGTGCTGACGCCGGAGAGGACGAGTGCGGCGACGGCCACCGCGGTGAGCCACCACTTCTTGTGCTGGTGCATGGGTTTGTTCGCGCTCCCTGTAGTGACGGTCAGGCGACTGAGCACGTGTTGCCGTTGAGGCTGTACGAGGCCGGCGCCGAGTTGTTGCCGGTGTGCGTGGCCTGGAAGCCGACGGTGATCGACGCGTTCGGCGCGATGTCGCCGTTGTACTGGACGTTCTTCGCGGTCACCTGCCCGGAGGCGGGGGAGTAGGTGGCGCTCCAGCCGGACGTGATCGTCTGCCCGCCGGGCAGGGTGAAGACCAGCGACCATCCGCTGATCGGTGAGGAACCGGTGTTGGTGATGGTGATGTTCGACGTCAGGCCGTTGTTCCAGGCGCTGATCACGTTGCCGACGCGGCAGGCCGCGCCGCCGGGAGGCGAGGTGGTCGTGGTGGTCGTGGTCGTCGTGGTGGTGCTCGTCGGGCCGCCGCCGCCCGCGAACTGGGTGAGGAACTTCCACGCCTCACCGGACGTCCAGGTCCGCCAGCCGTCGCCGCCCGAGTCGATCGGGCCGGGCGTGTGTCCGCCGTCGAACGCGGCCCACACCACGGGATACCCCGCCCGGCAGCCGCTGTAGTTCGTGACGATGTGCCGGCGGCTGCCCGCCGCGGGCTCGGGAGCGTTCTGCGGGGTGCAGCCGTTGTTGCGCACGAACGTGTCGCGCAGGCCGCGGCCCAGTCCGATGCCGAGCACGTTGTCGCTCACACCGTGGATGCCCATGTACCCGATGGGCTGGTTGCCGCCGTCGCAACCACTGAGCTGCGCGCCCGAGTAGGCGACCACGGCGCGGAAGACGTTGGCGCGGGCGCAGGCCACCGCGTACGACATGCCGCCGCCGTAGCTGAAGCCACCGGCGAACCGCTGGGTCGTGTCGATGCACAGCCCGTTGTCGAGGAGTTTGACCAGGTCGTCGACGAACCTCAGATCCTGACCGCCGGGGTTGGCCCAGCCGTTGCCGTTGCCCTGCGGTGCCACGAAGATCGTGCCGTTGTTCTCGGCGTCGGCGAGCCGTCGCAACCCGTAGTAGGACCAGTTGTAGCCGTCGGTGCCACCGGAGTCGACGTCGTTCGCGGTGCCGCCCCGCCAGTGGAAGCCGACGAACAGCCGGTACTGGCGGTTGCTGTCGTAGTTGGTCGGCAGCCGCAGGATGTACGAGCGGTTCTGGCCACCGCTGTTGATCGTGTGCTGGCCGCTCGTCAGTGCCGGCGGCTTGCCGCACCCCGCCGTCGCCGCCGCCGTGCCGGTCTCCCCGGCGGCCTGGCCGCCCAGCGCGATCCCCGCCGCGCCCAGGAAGGCCACGGCGCTCGCGACGGCCGCCGCGAGCACGGCCCTATGCCGCGACATGGCAGAACCCCTTGTGCAGGTGGAACATCGTCGTCCCTTCGCTCATCAGGCTTGCTGGAGTTGGAACCGCTGGTTGGTGGAGCCGGTCGGACTCCACTGGGACAGCCGGGCGCCGTCGGCGGCCGACGCCTCCCAGACGTCCACGGCGAGCCCGCTCTGCCGGTTGACCAGGCTGATCACGCCGCCACCGTGGTCGACGACCTGCCACTGCTGGCTCGTCGCACCGGTGTCGGGCTGCTGGGTGATGTCCGCGCCGCTGCTGGAGCTCGCGACCTGCAGCACCAGCCCGCTGTGCCGGGCCCGGACGCGGTAGTAGCCGCTGCCGGAGTCCAGGAAGTCGAACTGCTGGTTCAGCCCGCTGGTCGCGGACCACTGCTGCAGCAACGCTCCTGCCGCGGTGGACCCACCGCTGACGTCGGCGTACTTCCCGCTGTGCCGTGCGACGAGCCGGTAGTGGACGCCAGGCCGCACACCTGGACCCGAAGCCTGACCCGTCACGCGATAGGTGTGTCCACGTTGGACGGAGAACGTGACGACGTCCGCTTCCGGCTTGGTGTGCTCGACCACGGCACCGTTCGTCGTGTCGCGCAGCTCGAACGTGCCGGCGAAGACCCGGTTGCGGATCCTCACCGTGCCGTCGCGGTCCGGCTTCACGGACAGGGTGGTGGCACCGTCGGCCCCCCAGGTCGCGCCGACGGTGTGCCCACCACGCCCGCGCAGCCCCGCGAAACTGCCGGCGGACCAGGCCGGTGGCAGCGCGGGCAGCACGTGCAGTTCGCCGTTGTGGCTGTGCAGCAGCATTTCCGCGACGCCGGAGGTGGCGCCGAAGTTGCCGTCGATCTGGAACGGCGGGTGCAGGTCGAACATGTTGGGCGCGAGGCGGTCGGTCGTCACCAGGGACCGGAGGAGGTCGTGCGCCCTGGCACCCTCCTCCAGCCGCGCCCAGAAATTGATCTTCCAGGCGAGCGACCACCCGGTGCCCGCGTCACCCCGCAGTTCCAGGGTGCGCAGGGCCGCGGCGTGCAGCTGGGGAGTGCCGCGCTTGGTGATCTGGTTGCTCGGGTGCAGGCCGTACAGGTGCGAGACGTGCCGGTGGTTGCGCTCGGTCTCGGTCCAGTCGTACAACCACTCCATCACGTTGCCCCGCGACCCGACCCTCGTCGGCGCCAGCCGCTGCCGCGCGGTGCGCACCCGGGTGCGGAAGTCGGCGTCGACGCCGAGCACCTCGGAGGCGCTCGCACAGCCGTCGAACAGGTCGCGCAGGATCTGCACGTCCATCGTCGGCCCGGCGCAGACGCTGGCGTTCGTGTGGTGGTTGAGCTCCGGCGAGTTCGACGGGTTGGTGACGAGGTAGCCCAGGCTCGGTTCGGTGACGAGCGTGTCCAGGAAGAACTGCGCGCAGCCCTTCAGCGCCGGGTAGTACGTGCGCAGGAAGTCGAGGTCGCCGGTGAACAGGTAGTGGTCCCAGACCAGCGTCGAGAGCCACGCCCCGCCGGTCTGCCACATGCCCGCGGCGGCGAAGTCGACGACCGAGGAACCGCGCCAGGCGTCGGTGTTGTGGTGGGTGACCCAGCCGCGCGCGTTGTACTGCAACTGCGCGGTGCGCGCCCCGGTGACGGTCAGGTCGTTGATCATGCGGAACACCGGCTGGAGGCACTCGCCGAGGTTGGTGGTGTCCGCCGGCCAGTAGTTCATCGGCAGGTTCGCGTTGATGGTGTACTTCGAGTCCCACGAAGGCGCCATCTGGTCGTTCCAGATGCCCTGCAGGTTCGCCGGTTGCGTGCCGGGGCGCGACGACGAGATCAGCAGGTAGCGGCCGTACTGGAAGAGCAGCGCCGCGAACTGCGGGTCGCTCGTGCTCGCGTGCCGGGAGATCCGGACGTCGGTCGGCTGGTCGGCCGCCGCCGTCCGCCCGAGGTCGAGTGACACGCGCCCGAACAACGCCTGGTAGTCCGCGACGTGCCGGGCTCGCAGGGTGTCGAAGCCGATGCCCTGCACCGCGTTCAGGCGAGCGCGGGCGATGCCCTGGTAGTCCCCGTTGACCGTGCGGAAGTCGACGTAGCCGCTGCCGATGGAGATCAGCACCGTCACCGCGTTCGCGCCGGTGACGCGCAACGTCCCGCCGGAGCTGCTGACGGTGCCGCCGTCGGCGACCGCCCTGGCGAGCGCGAGGAACCGGACGGTGCCCGCGATGCCGCGTTGCGTGCCGGAGATCCCGTCCAGCCCGATCGTCGTGCCGTCCACTGTGGACGTGGTCGTGCGCTGCGGTGAGCCGAACGACGCGGTGAACGAGATCGAGCCGGGCGTCTGGGCCGTCAGGCGCATCACGATCACCTGGTCCGGCGCGCTGGCGAACACCTCGCGCTGGTGGCGCACGTTGTTCGCCGTGTAGGTCACCACCGTCGTCGCCGTGGTGAGGTCGAGCGACCGCTGGTAGGACGACGCGGTCGCGGAGGGGAACGTCAGGCGCAGGTCGCCGACCGGCTGGTAGGCCAGCTGCCCGGCGGGACTGCCGAGCATGGTCTGGTCGATCAGCGACTGCGCCTGCGTCCACTGGCCGGCGAACACGAGCCGCCGGATCTCGGCGAGAGCCCCGGCGCCACGCGGGTTGGTGTAGTCGTGCGGCCCGCCCGCCCAGACCGTGTCCTCGTTGAGCTGAAGGCGTTCGGTGTCGGTGTTGCCGAACACCATCGCGCCGAGCCGCCCGTTGCCGATCGGAAGTGCGCGCAACCAGTCACTCCCGGCTGGTCCGCCGTACCAGAGCGAGAGGTCGCCGGGTGCGCGCACGTCCGCGGAGGCGGGGCTCGCGATCCACCCCGCCTGCGTCAGCGCGACTCCCGCGCTGAGCTTCATGAGCTGCCGGCGGTTCAGTTCGGACATGCCGGTCCTCCAGTGGTGTGCGCGGTCAGGCCACGGCGCAACGCACGCCGTTGAGCGTGAAGCCGTCCGCGGGTGCGCTGTTGCCCGTGTGCGTGGCCTGGAAGCCGATCGACACCTGCGCTGAGGGCTGGATCTGCGCGTTGTAGTCCACGTTCCTGGCCGTCACCTGGCCGGTGGCGGGGGAGTAGGTGGCGCTCCAGCCGCCCGTGACGGTCTGTCCGCCGGGCAGCGTGAACTGCAGCGTCCAGCCGTTCACCGGTGCCGAGGACGTGTTGGTGATGGTGATCGTCTCGGTCAGGCCGGTGTTCCAGGCGTTGACCACGACCTTGACCGAGCAGCCCTGGGACGGCGGCGGTGTCGTGGTGGTCGTCGTCGTGGTTGTCGTGGTCGTTGTGGTGGTTGTCGTCGTCGGTGGGCGGTCCAGGCCGAGGAAGGTGATGGCCTGCGCGACCATTCCCGCGGTCGGCACGTCGTGGCCGGTGCCCTGGGCGCTGATCCCCTCGACGACGGCCGGCGTGCCGGTGCCGTAACGGGTGCGGGTCCAGTTCGACTGGGGCTGGTCGGTGAACGTCGGCGTCCTGCTCACCCCGTGCAGGTTCGTCCACTGGTCGAGCGCCTCACCGAAGTTCGGGTACGCCAGCGTCGTGTCGGCGGTGCCGTGCCACAGCTGCATCCGCGGGTAGCGGCCGGTGTAGCCGGGGTACATCGCCCTCGCCTGGTCACCCCACTGCTGCGGGGTCTTCAGCAGGTTCCCGCCAGAGCACTGGCTGTTCCACATCGACCCGTCCGTCGTCGCGAAGCAGCCCGCCGGAACACCGGCGAAGGCCGCGCCGGCGCTGAACACGTCCGGGTACTCGGCGGCCAGCACGTTGGTCATCATCGCGCCGGACGAGATGCCGGAGACGACGATGCGCTCCGGGTCCACGTTGTAGCGCTGCCGCGCGTACGACACCATCGACATGATTCCGGTGGAGTCGCTGCCTCCGTTGCGCCGCAACGCGTTCTGGGTCGACACGTCGAAGCAGCGCCCGTCCCGCGTCGCCTCCGGGTAGATGATCACGTACCCGTTTCGGTCCGCGGCGGTCACGTAGTCGCGCCCGCCGCCGTTGTGCACCGCGCTCGCGGTACCCGTGCAGTAGTGCACCATCACGAGCAGCGCGGGGCGTTCCGCGAGCCGGTCCGGCGCGTAGACGTACATGTTCAGGCCGGTCGGGTTCGTGCCGAAGTTCGTGACCCGCACCAGGGACGCGGCCTGGGCCGGCTGGGGCACCAGTGAGAGCGCGACCGCCGCGATCAGCACCAGCACGGCCGCGATGATGCCGACGAGACTGAGCCCGTCGAGGCCTGTCCGGCCGCTGGGATTCACGTTGCTCATGACGAGCTCCCCCCGGTGAACTGCCACCAGTTCATGTTGAGCAGATAACCGCCGCCACCGCTGAACCTCAGGTAGAGATCACGTGTGCCGGTCAGCCCGTTCACCGGGCAGGAGACCGTGGTCCACGTCTGCCAGCCGCCGGTGTTGGGCACGGAGCAGGTGCCCGCGAGAGCGCCGGTCGGGCTACCGCTGCGCACCTCGACGGAGCTTCCCGCGACGGTCGACGAGACGCGGGCGGTGAACGTCGAGGCGCCGTTGCCGAACGCGACGTTCTTCACCTTGATGTTGTCACCGTTGTTGATGAAGCCGACGTTCATGCCGCCTTCGCTGGAGGCCTCGGTCTCGATGCCGTTGCCCCACGCGATGGTCTCGGCTTCCTGGCGCGCATAGGGGTTGAGCGTGTCCGCCGCCGGTGGTCCTGCCGTCGTCATGGTGAGGGACGGGATGGTGCCGTCGGCGTTGTAGGTGAACTTCTCGACGGCGACGGAGCGGGTGAAGCCGCCACCGCCGGGCAGGGCGCCGTTGTGGTAGAAGAAGTACGAGCCGCCCTTGAAGTCGATGATGCCGGGGTGGTTGGTGAAACTGCTGCCCTGCGTGGACATCACCGTGCCGCGGTAGGTCCACGGCCCCGTCGGTCCTGGGGAGGTGGAGTAGGCGATGAACTCCGAGCAGCACTTGGCCGCGTAGACGTTGTAGTACAGGCCGTTGCGCTTGTAGACCCAGGGACCCTCCTCGTAGAGGGTGGGCCGGTTGGGGTCACCGGTGCGAGTGCCGAAGCCCGCCGTGGTGAGCGCGATCCTGTTGATGCCGCCGGAGTAGGAGATCATGTCCGTGTTGAGGCGGACGTAGGAGAGGTTGGGGTTGCCCCAGTACAGGTACGCCTGACCGCCGTCGTCGATCATGACGGTGGGGTCGATCTCGCCGTTCTCCACCAGGGGACGGCCGAGGGCGTCGCGGAACGGGCCGGTGGGGCTGTCGGCGACGGCGACCCCGATGGCCGGGCGTCCGGTGGCCTTCGTGACCACGGGGACGTACCAGTAGAACTTGCCGTTGCGTTCCACGGCCTGGCCCGCCCACGCGTCCTGCTTCGCCCAGCTGAACGAGGCGAGGTTCAGGGGAGAGCCGTGGTCGGTCCAGTTCACCATGTCGGCCGAGGACCAGACCCGCCACTCCTTCATGGTGAACCAGGTCGAGCCGTCCTCGTCGTGCCCGGTGTAGAGATAGACCCGTCCGTTGTGGACCAACGGCGCGGGGTCGGCGGTGTAGATGTGCTGCACGATCGGGTTGTCCGCTCTTACCGGCGAGACCACCGTCAGGATCGTGCCCACCACCAGGGCGATGCTCGTCCAAAGCCTTCTTCTCGTGACCATTGTCGTCTCCCGGGGCAGGGCCGCTCCGGCGGACGATCGATCGTCCGCCGGAGCTTGCCGTTCGTGTGGTGCGGGAGTCAGCTCGCGGCGCAGGACGGGTTCAGCCCTGATCCGCTGCCGTTGCCCTGGAAGCCGAACTCGGTGGACTGGCCGGCAGGCACGTTGGCGTTGTAGTCCACGTTGGACCAGTTGACGGTTCCGCTGGTGCCACTTCCGTTGGCACTCCACGAACTGGTGACCGTGCCGTTCGACAGCGTGGTGGTGACCCTCCAGCCGCGCAGGGCGCTGGAGCCGGCCGTCACCTTGATCGTCGCGACGAAACCACCGTTCCACTGGTTCAGCGACACCGACGCCGTGCAGCCGCCGGTACCCGGATCGTTGCTCGTGGTGGTCGTGGTCGTCGTCGTGGTGGACGTCGTCGGGCCGGGACCACCCGCGTTGAGCGCGTTGAGGACCGAGGTGTAGGCGGCCTTCTTGTTGCCGTTGCCGTCGAACAACAACGGGGTGCCGGAGGCGCGCCACGAGTCGGTGTCGCGGATGCCCCACACGGTGATGCCGGTGCACCGCGTCACGGCGAGGCATGCCCGCGTCACGCGGTCGTAGTTCGACGCCTGGGAACTACCGGAGCCCTCGATGTCCAGTTCGGTGATCTGCACGTCCACGCCGAGGTTGGCGAAGTTCTGCAGGGTGGTCTGGTAGTTGGAGGGAACCGGGCTCTGCGAGTTGAAGTGGGACTGGAAGCCGACGCAGTCGATCGGCACGCCGCGGGACTTGAAGTCCTGCACCATCCGGTACACGCCCTGGGTCTTGGCGTGCGACCAGTCGTCGGTGTTGTAGTCGTTGTAGCAGAGCTTCGCGCCCGGGTCGGCCGCCCGTGCCGCGCGGAAGGCGGCCTCGATCCAGTCGTTGCCGGTGCGCTGGAGGTTGGAGTCGCGACGTCCGCCGCTGCTGCCGTCGGCGAAGGCCTCGTTGACGACGTCCCAGGCGTAGATCTTGCCGCGGTAGTAGGTCGCGACCTGCGTGACGTGGTTCAGCATCGCGTTGCGCAGCGCCGTGCCGGACATGTTCTGCATCCAGCCGGGCTGCTGCGAGTGCCACGCCAGTGCGTGCCCGCGGACCCGCTTTCCCTGGTTGCGGGCCTGGTTCAGGATCCGGTCGCCGTTGCCGTAGCTGAACTGGTTCTGGTTCGGCTCGGTCGCGTCCATCTTCATCTCGTTCTCGGCCGTGACCATGTCGAACTCGCGGTTCAGGATCCCGGTGTAGGTCGAGTCACCGAGTCTGCCCGCGGCGACTGCGGTGCCGAAGTAACGACCGCTCTGCTGGGCGGCCGCGCCGAGGGTGGTCGCCGCGTTCGCGACGGGAGGTGCGATCAGGGTGGCGCCGATTACCACTGTCGCGGCCGTGGCAATGATCGGGATCAGAGCCGCTGACTTCGATGTCAGTCTCATCATTCACGCTTTCGCAGGAACACCCGTTGCGGGGTGTGACGGGCAGGGGCAGCTCGCGGGGTCCGGTGCGCCAGTGCCGGATCCCTTGAGCGACAAGGAGTGTCTCAGCTCCATGTTCACGCTCACAAGAACGCACTGTCGAATTCGACAGCAGGTTGACTCGATCGGCGCACAAATGTAGGGGAGCGCTCCCAGTCTGAACGTCAAATCGTTTGAACACGACCGTCGAACGGCATTGAAACCGCATTCTGCTAAAGTTAGCGCTAACATTTTTAGCGTTGACGGACTGGTGTTCCGAGGCTACGTTGGCCCGAACTCGTATTCGCTTTTCCGCGATGCCGGTCCGAGACGGACCGAGTGCTCGGCTGTGCGCCGCACGTTTCGCGCACTGCCTGTGAGAGCGCTCTCACGCATCGTCCCCCTTTTCCCCATGGCAACGACGCTGCGAGGACCTGAATGTCAGCAACTGTTCCGTCCCGAGAAGTCACGACGGCACCGAGGAGGCGGGCGGCGGGCGCGTGCCTGTTCGCGTCCGCGCTCGTCGCCGGGGTCACCGCCCTGGTGGTCAGCGGCGGCACGGCCGTCAACGCGGCGGAGTCGGCGTTCTACGTCGACCCGTCGAGCTCCGGTGCCAGGTGGGTCGCCTCCAACCCGGGAGACTCGCGCGCGGCGGTCATCCGCGACCGCATCGCGTCGGTTCCGCAGGCGCGCTGGTACACCACGACCAACACCTCGACGGTGCGGTCGGAGATCAGCTCGTTCGTCGGCGCGGCGGCCTCCGCCGGCAAGATCCCGATCCTGGTGGTCTACAACATCCCCAACCGCGACTGCGGAGGAGCCAGCGGCGGCGGTGCCTCCTCCCACGAGGCCTACCGGGCGTGGGTGGACGAGGTGGCCGCGGGACTGGCCGGGCGTCCGGCGACGATCGTGCTCGAGCCGGACGTGCTGCCGCTGATGACCAGCTGCCAGAACGCGGACCAGCAGAACCAGACCAGAGCGTCCATGGCCTACGCCGGCAAGAAGCTCAAGTCCGGCTCCGGGCAGGCGAAGGTGTACTTCGACATCGGGCACTCCGCGTGGCTGAGCCCGTCCGAGGCCGCGAACCGGTTGCGCGCCGCGGACATCTCCAACAGCGCCGACGGCATCTCGACGAACGTGTCGAACTACCGTTCCACGTCCGACTCGGTCAACTTCGCCAAGAACGTGCTCAACGCCGTCGGCGACAGCCGTCTCAAGGCCGTGGTCGACACGAGTCGCAACGGCAACGGCCCGGCCGGCAGCGAGTGGTGCGACCCGGCGGGACGCGCGATCGGCACGCCCAGCACGACGAACACGGGCGACTCGAAGATCGAGGCGTTCCTGTGGGTCAAGCTGCCGGGTGAGTCCGACGGCTGCATCGCGCCGGCCGGTCAGTTCGTGCCGCAGCGCGCCTACGAACTCGCGATGGCGGCGGGTCCGATCACCACGACGACGACCACCACGACCACCACGACGACCACCACCACGAGTGGCGGCAACCCCGGCGGCGGCTGCAAGGCGACCCACCGCGTCGTCAGCCAGTGGCAGGGCGGCTACACCGGCGAGATCGTGATCGAGAACCGCGGCCAGGCGATCAACGGCTGGACGTTCTCGTTCTCCGCTCCCGGCGTGTCCGTCACGCAGGGCTGGAACGGGACGTGGACCGACACGGGCGACGAGGTCCGCGTGGCGAACACGTCCTGGAACGGCTCGCTGGGCGCCGGTGCGCAGCTGAGCATCGGGTTCAACGCGAACTACAACGGTGGCACGCCTCCGTTCTCGTCAGCGGTGCTGAACGGCGTCGCCTGCTCCTGAGGTGACGTGGACGGGTCCCCGCACCGGCCGGTGCGGGGACCTGGTGGTGTGGCTCGGAAGGATGGTTGGGCGATTCACGCTCAGGGGAGCGCCTCGCGGCGCCGCGACGCACCCGTCTGCCCGCGAACTCACCCGGCAACCTTCCAAGCCACACCACTGGCTGTGCTCAGCCGCGCAGGCTCCACTGCTGGTTCGTCCCGCCGTGGCAGGCCCAGAGGTGGATGAGCGTGCCGTTCGCGGTGCCGTTGCCGCTGGCATCGAGACACAGCCCCGACTGCGCACCGGTGATGGTGCCGTCGGCGTTGACGTTCCACTGTTGGTTCACGCCGCCGTGGCAGTCCCAGAGGATCGCCGCGGTGCCGTTGGCGGTTCCTCCGCCGCTGGCGTCGAGACACTTGCCCTGCACGGTGAGTTGCCTGCTCGCCGTGTGGTTCCAGCGCTGGTTCGCGCCGCCGTTGCAGTCCCAGAGCCTTGCCTGGGTGTTGTTGCCGGTGCCGGCGACGTCGAGGCAGCGACTCGACTGGCTTCCGACGACCGTGACGTTCTCGCGGCCGCCGCCCCCGCTGCCGCCCGGTCCGGCGTTGGCGATGACGGCCTGCGCACCGGACGGCCAGTTTCCGCCTGAGACCACGACGTTGCCGTTGACCACGTTGCCGCGGTCGCCGTTGGTCACGTTGGTGCTGTTGTTGGTCGACCAGTTGCCGGTGAGCGTCCAGTTGCCCATGTTCTCGCCGCCCCAGTAGTTGGCGGTGGCCCAGGTTCCGGTGGAGGAGAAGACGTTGCCGGTCGCGCGGTAGTACTTGGAGCCCTCGTCGAAGTAGAGCCCGAACCACCCGTTGGTGCGCAGGCAGTGGTTGCCGCTGATCTCCGCGTTCGGGTTCCAGCCGAGCGTGTAGATGCAGCCGCCGTCGGTCATCTGCTGCATCACGTCGTGGACGTAGTTGTTGATGAGCTTGTTGTTCGACGCGGTGGTGGGAGTGGAGTACCGCGGCTGGTAGTTGTACAGACCGCGGTTGGCGTAGTGGTTGCTGCCACCCGCGTCGTTGGCGCCCCAGCCGTATCCGAGGGACAGGCCGGAGTACGGCATGTTGTAGATCTCGTTGTGGGACACGGTCGCCGTGGCGACGTAGGTGTTGAGCACCGACACGTTGCCGCGGTACTCGACGGCGAGGTCGTGGATGCGGTTGTGGCTGACCGTGATGTCCCGGTTGACCATCCGCTGGTCGCTCGGGTGGTGCGCGTCGGCGCGCACGCCACCGACCACGACGCCGCCCGCCGAGTTGCGGGCGATCTCCGACCTGGTGATCGTGATGCCGGACGCGCCCAGTCCCACACCGCTGGCGTGCGCGTTGGCGTCGTTGCCGATGCCGATCGCGGTCTGGCCGAGGTTGACGAACTGCGAGTCGGTGAAGGTGATGCCGCTCGCCGCCGAGACCTGGACCGCCGCGGGCATCTGGGACCAGTGCGGCCGCACCGCCTCGAACTGCGCGCAACCCTGCTGGCACGAGTTGATCCGGTCGGCGGGCCAGTTCTGGTTGCCCGCCATGTAGGCGCCGGTCTGCTGGTCGGCGAATCCCTGGTTGCTGCTGGGGCCGAGCCACGAGGTACCGGTGAAGGTGATGCCGCCGAACGTGATGTCGCGCGCCGGAGCGTCGTAGGTGCCGCCGACGTTGACCAGCGACTGCAGCACCGGCAGTTCCACGTTGACGTTGCTCATGTTCTGCCCGGCGAGCGGGATGTAGTAGAGCGCGCCCGCGCCGGGGTTGACGTACCACTCGCCCTGCGCGTCGAGGAACTCGTACGCGTTCGCCAGGTACAGGGGCCCGGCCCGGTGCGGTTTGCTGAGCGTGTCGTAGCCGAAGGTGTTGTTGTTCCACGCGGGTTGCTGCATCGTGAGGAAGTTCCCGGCGATGCTCTGCACCGGCGAGTAGCGGTCGGTGAACGAGTTGACGCTCTCCACCTCGACGCGGTTCTGGTTCGCCAGGTTGTTCAGGTAGTTCAGCGCACTGTTCGAGAAGCGCATGCCGGTGTCGGTGAACGTGAAGTCGGCGCGGTTCACCTGGGTCCGCGCGCGGGTCGCGACAGCGCCGTTGACGTACAGCTGGCGGCTTTCGGCACCGGTGCCGACGTTGGCCCGCCAGATGTTCTTGCCGGCGTCGGCCAGCGACCACCCGGTGACCGCCCTGGCGCCGCTGATGACGGGACGCGCCGACGGGGCCGCCTGCCAGCGCACGCGGTACCCGTTGCCGCCGGAGTCCGCCGCGGTGAGCCGGAACGGCGCGGTGAGCCGGTAGGTCCCGCCGGCCAGCTCCACCACGATGTCACCGGACATCGATGTGTTGAGGGACCGCACCGCGGCCTGTGCGCCGGTCAACGAGCACGGCGCCGCGGCGGAGCAGGCCGTGCCGGTGCCCGAGGGAGAGGCGTGGAGGGTCGTGGTGGCCGCGGAGGCGGGGGGAGCGAGGGCTAGGGAGGCGATCACCGCCGCGGAGGCGGCGAGTGCGATCCGCCCGCGCACAGCGGGGAACGAGGACGTGGACAAGTGACCTCCTGGTGGGTGTGGCCTGATCACCTCTCCCGCTGCGGCGGACGGGACAGCTCGTGTCCTGTGTGGACGGTCGGATTCGTCGAGTCCGCCGGGGAACACCCCGGCGGGACGGAGGACTTCGCGGCGGCGGCACCGTGGAACAGGGCGTGCGGACGGGTCCCCGTGGACGGGAGGACCGGCGTCCCGGCCGGCCCAAGAACAACGCGAACGTAACTCGTATGACGTGTGACGTCAATGGTGTTACGTATACTGTCGGGTCCTGGCAACAGGTTGCGGCGCAACGGAGGCGAGATGTCGGTGACACGTCCGGAGCAGGGTGCGGCCGCGATCCCCGGATGGACGCGGAGACCGGTGAACCTGGCCGCCGCGGTCACCGCCGAGCTGGTGCAACGCGTCGTGCGCGGCACTTACGCCCCTGGAACCACACTGCCGCCCGAGCCCGTGCTGTGCGAGACCTTCTCGGTGAGCAGGACGGTGATCCGCGAGGCGGTGAAGGTCCTGCAGGAGAAGGGGTTGGTGCGGGTGCGCCAGGGCGCGGGCACCACAGTCACCCCGATGGCGCAGTGGAACATGCTCGACGAGCTGGTGCTCGCCGCCGCGGTCGACGAGGACGAGAGCCTCGCGATCCTCGACGACGTGGTGGTGACCCGCCGGTTGCTCGAGTCGGACATGGCACAGGTCGCCGCGCGCACGGCCGGCGAGGAGACCCTGGACCGGTTGCGCGCGTTGGTGGACCGGATGGACGAGCTCGTCGGCGACACCACCACCTACGAGGAGCACGACCGCCTGTTCCACGACACGATCATGCAGGCCTCGGGGAACCGCATCGCCCGTGGCGTGGTGCGCTCGCTGGAGAGACAGGTGCTCAACAGCGCCGGCTATCACGGCCGCAGCGGCCGGGACATGTGCAAGGCGTCCAACCAGGGGCACCGCCGCATCTGCGAACGCATCGCCGCCCGCGACGAGATCGGTGCCGCACAAGCCATGTTCACCCACATCACCGAGGCGTGGCTCGTGCGCCGAGGAGAGGCGGGGGACCCCGGTCGCCTGAAGCGGTAGACCGCTCGTCGTGCGACGGCCCCCTCCGCCAGGGCCGTTCGGCGGAAGGCGTGTGACCACAACCATTTCGTGGAACATCCGACTGGAACGCGGTCGGGCCCGTACAGCACGGGAGGCGGATCTGCGGTGGGACGAACTCGCGTGACCCTGGCCGACGTCGCGGCGGCGAGCGGGGTGTCGGTGACGACGGCGTCGCTCGTGCTGACCGGACGCGCCCGCGAACTGCGCATCTCCGAGGACGCCGAGCAGAGGGTCCGTTCCACGGCCAGGGAGCTGGGCTACCGGCGCGCCGCCCTGGTGGGCGGCCCCCGTCCGGGACCGTCGCGGACGATCGGGTTCGTGCTCGACACCGTCACCTCGTCCGGACTGGCGGGCGAGGTGGTGAAAGGCGCGGTGGAAGCCGCCTACCGGCACGGGTTCATGCTGTTCGCCGGCGAGACCGGCGGCGACGCGGGACTCGAGCGGTCGCTGGTCGAGGCGATGCGCGACCGGCGTGCGGATGGCATCGTCTACGCCACCACGCACACGAGGGCCATCGCGGTGCCGGAAGGCCTGCACCACGGCCCCACCGTGCTTCTCAACGCCACCGCAGGGGCCCGTTCGAGCATTCCGTCGGTGGTGTCCGACGAGGTGCAGGGCGGTCGCTCGGCGGCACGTGTCCTCGTCGAGGCCGGGCACCGCCACGGCGTTCACCTGATCGGCGCGGGACCGGGTCCCTACGACGTCCCGCCCCACAGCATCGCGGCCGTGCAGCGCCTCATCGGGATGCGCGAGGTGTTCGCGACCGCGGGCGTCGAGGTGGTCAGCGCGCACCGCTGTCCCACCTGGACGCCGGAGGACGGGTACGACGCGACGAGGGAACTGCTGCGGCACCACCTGCCCAGGGCGCTGGTGTGCTTCGACGACCGCCTGGCGTTCGGGGCCTACCAGGCGCTCGGGGAGGCCGGGCTCTCGGTGCCGGGCGACGTCTCCGTGCTGGGGTTCGACGACCACCCCGTCGCCTCGTGGATGCGGCCCAGGCTGACCACCATCGCCCTGCCCCACCACGAGCTCGGCGTGCAGGCGGTCGAGGTCCTGGTCGACATGCTGGGACGACGGGGGCGCGGCGTCCGGCCCCCGCTGGTCCGCCGGGTGCCGATGCCGGTGCGCGAGGGCGGTTCGGTCGCGCCGCCGCAGCGGTGAGCGGCTTTGTTCGCGTTAACAGCGCGAAGGCGAGTGGTTTCGGGTTGAACGCCTGTGCACGTCACTTTGCTAAAAGTTAGCGCTCACATTTAGCTTTGACCCGGCGTGACGGGGTCTTCTACATTGCTGGAAGCCGCCCCGCCGCTGACCGCTCGTCGAAAGGCTCATCATGCCGAGCCCGCTCAAAGCGCTGTGCGGTGCGTTGATCGCCACCCTGCTGGCCGCGTCGCCCGCCCTCGCCGACCAGTCCACTGTGGATTTTCCGGCTGCCGCCGCCGACCCGGTGCGGGTGATGCCGCTGGGCGACTCCATCACCCAGGGCGGCTCCATCGGTGGCTACCGCCTCGATCTCGGCACGAAGCTGCGTGCCGCCGGACGCGCCGTCGACTTCGTGGGTTCGCTCGCAGACGGGCCGGGCTCCATGCCCGACCGCAACCACGAGGGGCACCCCGGCTGGACCATCGCGCAGGTCGACGCGAACGTCGTGAACTGGCTGAGGACCTACACCCCGCGCACGATCCTGCTGCACATAGGCACCAACGACATGTACGGCAGCGACCCCGCGGGGGCGCCACGCCGGCTCTCCGCGCTGGTGGACAAGATCACCGCGCAGGCGCCGAACGCCGAGGTGTTCGTCTCGACCATCATCCCGATCCGGTTCGCCGACGCCACCGTGCGCGGCTACAACGCCGCCATCGTCCCGCTGCTGCGGGCAAAAGCCGCGGCGGGCAAGCGGGTGCACGTCGTGGACATGTACCCGGCGGTACCGATCTCCGACCTGCCCGACGGCATTCACCCGAACGCCGCCGGCTACAGCAAGATGGCGACCGTCTGGTTCACCGCGCTCTCCTCGGTTCCCGGCAGCATCGGCGATCCTCCCGCACCCGGCGGCACCTGCACCGCCACGTCGAGCGTCACGGGCCACTGGAACGGCGGTTTCCAGGCCGAGGTCACCGTCGCGAACCCCACCGCGTCCGCCCTCACCGGCTGGACCGTCAAGTTCACGCTTCCCAACGGGCACACCGTGTCGCAGATCTGGGGCGGCGTCGCCAGCGGTTCGGTCACGGTCACCAACGCGCCGTACAACGGCTCGATCAACCCCGGCGCCTCGACGACGTTCGGCTTCCTCGCGTCCGGTTCCGGTGCGGCGGCGGTCGGAACCGCCACCTGCGCCAGCGCGTGATCCCTGCTTCTCCGCTCCCTCCGACGACGAAGGGTGATCATGTTCTTCGCACGATTGTTCACATCACGACGAGCCCGGCTCACGGCCGTCGCCGCCGTGCCGCTCATCGCGGTGTCCGCGCTCGCCGCGGTGGCGGTGCCTCCCGCCGCCGCCGCGCCGGGCTGTTCGGTGACCTACTCCGCACCGTCGCAATGGGACGGTGGCTTCACGGCGAACGTCAGCGTCACCAACCTCGGTGACGCCGTCGACGGCTGGACGCTCACGTGGAGCTTCTCCGCCGGCCAGCAGGTGAAGCAGGCCTGGAACGCCGAGGCGACCCAGTCGGGCACCCAGGTGACGGTGCGCAACGTCTCGTACAACGCGACGATCCCCACCGGCGGCAAGGTCGAGTTCGGGTTCAACGGTTCCTCCACCGGTTCGACGAACCCGAACCCCACGGCGTTCACGCTCAACGGCACCCTGTGCACCGGCGACGTCGGCCCCACCACCACCACTACGACGACGACCACCACGACCACGACGGGCAACCCACCGGTGGGCAACCTGCCGTCGAGCTTCCGCTGGAACTCCAGCGGCGTGCTGATCAGCCCGAAGCCGGACGCCACGCACGCGAACGTCGCGGTGAAAGACCCGAGCGTCGTGTACTACAACGGCAAGTACCACGTCTTCGCGTTCACCTACACCAACGGCTACAACCTGATGTACACCAGTTTCAGCGACTGGTCCCAGGCGTCGTCGGCACCGCACTACTACCTCGACCGCTCCGGCGTCGGTGCCGGGTACCGGGCCGCGCCGCAGGTGTTCTACTTCGCGCCGCAACGCCTCTGGTATCTCGTCTACCAGACCGGGTCCAACGCGTCGTACTCCACGACCACCGACATCTCCAACCCGGCCTCGTGGTCCACGCCGAAGAACTTCTACGCCAACGGAATGCCGCAGATCATCCGCGACAACATCGGCAACGGCTACTGGGTCGACTTCTGGATGGTGTGCGACACCGGGAAGTGCTACCTGTTCTCCTCTGACGACAACGGCCACCTCTACCGGTCGGAGACCAGTCTCGCGCAGTTCCCGAACGGCTTCACCAACACGGTGATCGCCATGCAGGACAGCAACCGCAACCGGTTGTTCGAGGCGTCGAACGTCTACAAGATCGCCGGCAAGAACCAGTGGTTCCTGGTGCACGAGGCGATCGGCTCGGACGGCCGCCGCTGGTTCCGCTCCTGGACCGCGCCCTCGATCACCGGTCCGTGGACGGGGCTGGCCGAGAGCGAGTCGAACCCGTTCGCCCGCGCGAACAACGTGACGTTCCCAGGTGGACAGTGGACGCGCGACATCAGCCACGGCGAGATGGTGCGCACGAACGTCGACCAGACGATGGAGATCAGTCCCTGCAAGCTCAGCTATCTCTACCAGGGCATGGACCCGAACGCCGGAGGTGACTACAACCGGCTGCCCTGGCGGCTCGGCCTGCTGACCCAGACCAACTCGACCTGCTGAGTGCAGGACCGACGCCGCCGGGCACGCGCACCGGCGGCGTCCCCCTGCGAGAAAGGGGCAACGATGCCCTCCTGGTCCAGGAAACTCACGCGTCTCGCCGCCGTCCTGCTGGCGGCGATGGCGACCGTCACCGCGAACCCCGCCGCCGCTCCTGCCGCTCCCGGCAGCCCGGCGCTGACCCCGCCGCTCGGCTGGAACAGCTGGAACAGCTTCGGCTGCGGCATCACCGAGGGCCAGGTCCGCCAGGCCGCCGACGCGATGGTGTCGTCGGGCATGCGCGACGCCGGCTACCAGTACGTGGTCGTGGACGACTGCTGGTTCGACCCGCAGCGCGACTCCGCCGGCAACCTGCGGGCGCACCCGTCGAAGTTCCCGAGCGGGATGAAGGCGCTGGGCGACTACATCCACGGCCGCGGCCTGAAGTTCGGCATCTACCAGGCGCCGAACGAGAAGACGTGCGCGCAGGGCACCGGCGCCCACCCCGGTTCGACGGGCAGCAAGGGCCACGAGGTCCAGGACGCGCGGATCTTCGCGTCGTGGGGCGTCGACTACCTGAAGTACGACTGGTGCTCCGGCGCCGGCACCCGGGACGAGCAGATCGCCCGGTTCACGATCATGCGCGACGCCCTGCGCGCCACCGGCCGCCCGATCGTCTACAGCATCAACTCCAACAGCTTCCACGCTCCCACCGGCGACAGGTACGACTGGAGCGAGATCGCCGACCTGTGGCGCACCACCGAGGACCTGCTGGACATCTGGCAGAACGGCAACACCAACAGCTACCCGATGGGCGTGGGCAACGTCGTCGACATCACCGCCCCGCTCGCCGTGCAGGCCGGTCCCGGCCACTGGAACGACCCGGACATGCTGGTCGTCGGACGTCCAGGCCTCACGCTCACCGAGTCGCGGTCGCACTTCACCCTGTGGTCGCTGATGGCGGCGCCCCTCATGGCGGGCAACGACATCCGCACCATGTCCGCCGACGTCAGCGCCGTCCTGCGCAACCAGCGCCTGATCACCGTGAACCAGGACAGCCTCGGCGCGGGCGGGCGGCGGGTGCGTGACGACGGCGCCACCGAGGTGTTCGCCAAACCGCTCGCGGACGGCTCGGTCGCCGTCGGCCTGTTCAACCGGGGCGGCGGCACCGCGACCATCGCCACCACAGCCGCTCAGATCGGCCTGTCCGGCGGCAGCTTCACGCTGACCGACCTGTGGACCGGTGGTACGTCCACCACGTCGGGTGCGATCTCCGCGTCCGTTCCCGCACACGGCGTCACCGCGTTCCGGGTGACCGGCGGCAGCCCGCTGGAGAACACCACCTCCCGGCTGCGCGGTGCCGGCTCGAACCGCTGCCTCGACGTCGAGAACGGGTCCACGGCGGCAGGGGCCGCGGTCGTGATCCAGGACTGCCTCACGCCGGCCTCCCAGCGGTGGACCTCCTGGACCAACGGCGAGGTCCGCGTGTTCGGCGACAAGTGCCTCGACGCGTACGACCAGGGCACCGCCACCGGCACGAGGGTCATCGTCTGGCAGTGCAACGGCCAGGCGAACCAGCGCTGGACGCTGGGCTCGGACGGGACGCTGCGCAACACGAACGCCGGTCTGTGCCTGGACGTCGAACGGGCCGCGACCGCCAACGGTTCGAAGCTGGTGCTGTGGACCTGCAACGGTCAGACCAACCAGAGGTGGTCACGATCATGAGGTGGGCTCCCGCCGCGGCGGCGGTGTCCGCCCTCACGCTGGTGGCCGCGGGACTTGCCGCGAGCACGACCGCGCAGGCCGCTCCCGGCTGTTCGGTCACCTACACCAAGACCTCCGAGTGGCAGGGCGGCTTCGGCGCCTCCGTGTCCATCACCAACACCGGTGACGCGATCACCGGCTGGACCCTCGAGTGGGCGTACGCCTCCGGCCAGCAGGTCGGGCAGCACTGGAACGCGGTGATCACGCAGAGCGGCGGCGAGGTCAGCGCGCGCAACGCCTCCTACAACGGGTCGGTGCCGGCCGGCGGCAAGGTCGAGTTCGGGTTCAACGCCACGTCCGGCTCCGCCAACCCCGACCCGGTGTCGTTCCGCCTCAACGGAACCACCTGCAACGGCGGCACGGATCCGACCACCACCACGACGACGACCACCACGACGACGTCGACACCCCGGCCGGCGTCGTTCACCAACCCGGTGCTGTGGCAGGACTTCGCGGACATCGACATCATCCGCGTCGGTGACGCGTACTACTACTCGGCGTCGACCATGCACTACTCGCCGGGCGCGCCGATCCTGCGCTCCTACGACCTGGTGAACTGGGAGTTCGCCGGGCACTCCGTGCCACGACTGGACTTCGGCTCCAAGTACGACCTCAACGGTGGCCGAGGGTACGTGCGGGGGATCTGGGCTTCGTTCCTCAACCACCGCAAGAGCAACAACACCTTCTACTGGGGCGGGTGCGTCGATTTCGCTCAGACCCACATCTACACCGCCGCGGCCGTGGACGGGCAGTGGTCGAAGCTGTCCACGATCAACAAGTGCTACTACGACGCGGGAATGCTGGTCGACGACAACGACACGATGTACGTCGCCTACGGCAACACCACGATCAGCGTCGCGCAGCTGTCGGCGGACGGGAAGTCGGAAGTCCGTTCGCAGCAGGTCTTCCAGACGCCGTCCAACATCGGCACCTTGGAAGGCGCCCGGTTCTACAAGCGCAACGGCAGTTACTACATCTGGCTGACCAGGCCCGCGAACGGCCAGTACGTGCTCAAGTCGTCGAGCCCGTGGGGCCCCTACACCGTCCAGCAGGTGCTGCTGAACATGCCCACGCCGATCCAGGGCGGGGGAGTCCCGCACCAGGGCGGCATGGTCCAGACGCAGAACGGCGACTGGTACTACATGGCGTTCGTGGACGCCTACCCCGGCGGCCGCGTGCCGGTGCTCGCGCCGATCACCTGGACCTCCGACGGCTGGCCGCGCATCACCACCGTCAACGGAGGCTGGGGCGCGAACTACCCGATGCCGAACCTGCCCGCACCACCACGCCAGGTCAAACCCATGATCGGGGTGGACACCTTCGAGGGCACGAAACTCGGGCCGCAGTGGGAGTGGAACCACAACCCGGACACCACGAAGTACAGCGTCAACAACGGATTGCGGCTGTCCACCGCGACCGTCACCAACGACCTGTACAACGCCCGCAACACCCTCACCCACCGAATACAGGGCCCGACCTCCACGGCCACCGTCACCCTCGACCTCGCGTCGATGCGCGACGGCGACCGCACCGGCCTGGCGATGCTGCGCGACTCCTCGGCGTGGATCGGGGTCAAGCGCGACAGCGGCCGCAACCGCGTGGTCATGGTCAACGGCCTCACCATGGACAGCAGCTGGAACACCACCGGCACCGGCACCGAGGTCGCGAGCGCGAACCTCACCGGCACCCGGATCTGGTTGCGCGCCAACGCCGACATCCGTCCCGGCAGTGGGCGCCAGGCCCGGTTCTCCTACAGCACCGACGGCGTGAACTTCACGTCGCTGGGCAGCGGCTTCACGCTGAAGAGCGACTGGCAGTTCTTCATGGGCTACCGGTTCGGCGTCTTCAACCACGCCACGCAGGCGCTCGGCGGCTCGGTGGGGGTGCAGCGCTTCGAGCTGACCACTCCCTGACAGGTCAGAGCCAGTGGAGTGGCCCGGAACGTCGGCTGGGTGATTCACGTGCACCCGTCTGACCGCGAATTCGCCCGGCACCCTTCCGAGCCACACCACTAGCAGCAGAACAGCACGCCGAGCACCACACCGGTCACGGCGGCGACGAGAACCGTCGCCGCCGTGACCACGAGGCGACGCCGCCGCACGGCCCGGACGAGCCGGGGCAGGACGGTGGCAGGTACCTCCGGGTCGGTGTCCAGGGACTGCACCGCCCACTCCGTCGGCACGCGCGACAGCAGGCCCGTCACCCCCGCGAGCCGGCAGACCTCCTGCTCGCACGAGGCGCACTGCGCGAGGTGCTGCTCGTAGGCCAGCCGGTCCGCGGTCGACAGCGAGCCCAGGACGTAGGCGCCGTCCCACTCCCGGAACGGATCCGGTGTGTTCACCGCCCCGTGACCCCGTTCTCCTGCAGCGCCAGCCTCAACGCCCGCAGGCCGTAGTGCAGCCGCGACTTCACCGTGCCCTGCGGTACTTCCAGCGCGTCGGCGAGCTCCGCGATGGACTCACCTCGGTAGTAGGCCCGCACGATCACCTGCCGGTGCTCGGGTTTGAGCGTGGACAGCGCGTCGGCGACGAGCCACGCGTCGAGCGTGGAGTCGGTGTGGTCGGCCCGCGACCGTTCGGGCAGGCTCTCCGAGTCGACCTCCCACCGGGCACGGGCGCTGCGGCGTTCGTCGATGGCGTAGTTGCGCGCCACGGCGTAGAGCCACGCCTTGGACGCCGACGAACCCTGCTCCAGCACCTCGGGATGCCGCCAGGCGCGCAGCAGCGCCTCCTGGACGACGTCCTCGGCGAGTTGCTCGTCCCCGGTCAGTCGCAGGGCGTAGCGCCACAGGGCGGCGGCGTGGCCGTCGTGCAGCGCGCGCAACAGGGCGATGTGGTCGTCGTTGATGACGCACCCCGCCTAGGTGCGGAACGCCGGGGAGCGCTTGCCGAGGAACGCCGCTGTGCCCTCGCGCATGTCGTCCGTGGTGAAGGCGTGCCGGAACGCCTCCAGTTCGGCGTGCAGCCCCAGGCCGACGGGCACGCCGTCCGCGGCGTTGATCACCGACTTGCACGCGGCCACCGCGGCGGGCGAGTTGGCGGCGATGTCGGCGAGCACCAGCCGTGCGGCGGCGAACATCTCCTCGCGGGTGTCGAAGACCTGGTTCACCAGGCCGGTGCGGTGCGCCTCTGCCGCGTCCACCCGCCGGCCGGAGTAGATCATCTCGCGGGCCCGCGCCACCCCGACCCGCCGGAACAGCCTGACGCAGCCGCCGAAACCGGGGATCAGGCCGAGGAGCACCTCCGGCTGCCCGAACACGGCCTTGCGGGTGGCGTAGACGAAGTCGCACGCCAGCGCCATCTCACAGCCGCCGCCGAGCGCGTAGCCGTCGACGCAGGCCACCACGGGAACGGGGAGCCGTTCGAGCAGGCACGTCACCTCCTGGCCCAGCGCGCCGAACGCCTCGCCCTCCTCGGCGGTCATGGCCGCCATCTCGCGGATGTCGGCGCCGGCGATGAACGCGGGTCCCTCCGATCCCGTGAGCAGGACCGCGCGCGGACCGGAGAGGGTAGACAGCAGGTGGCGCAGCTCGGTGAGGGTCCGCTGGGACAGGGCGTTGCGGGCGTGTGGCCGGTGCACGGTCACCGTCAGCACGCCGCCCTGCTCGTCGAGCACGAGGTCCTGATAGTCCACAGTGGTCTCCTCACGAGTCCCAGATGGCGCCGTAGGCGGGGATTCCCCTGGCCTCCAGCTCTTCGACGACGTGCCAGGTGGTCTGTTTGTTGGAGATGCAGATGACCGCCTCCGCGTCGAACCGGCGGCAGGCGTCGTGCGCGAGCGCGACGAGATCAGGCTTGCCCTGACCGGCGGTGTCCCAGACGACGGCGTCCGGTTGCGCGTCGAGGATCTCGTCGACCAGCGCGTCGCCGTAGGTGCGGCGCGGGTCGCGGGTCGACCACACCAGCGTGGCCGGCGCGGTGCGGGCGAGCAGGTGCGGCAGGCAGGGGCCGATGCCGCTGCCGGTGGCGACCCACACCACCCGGCGGAACAGCTTGTCGATGTTGCCGACGCCCGCGGTCGGGATCCCCTTGACCCACAGGTGGCTCGGCTGGTCGGCGATCAGCTTGGCCGTCCAGTCGCCCGCGCGGGAGATGGTGAGCCGGAAGCCGGAACGTCCCGGGGCGGGCACGTTCGCGAACGAGTGCCATTCGAGCAACGGATTGCGGCTCACCGCTGTCGAGGAACCCGCGAACGGTGTGACGCCGTGGTCGAACGAGACGAGCGCGACGTGCGGTGACGGGCTGACGATCCGCACCGGCACGCGCCGCAGCCGAAGCCACGGCAGCGCCACGCTGACCACCACGAGGGCGAGGGGCCAGAGGAACACCGGGTTGGACACCCCGGCCAGCGCGCCGAACAGCACGAGCACGGTCCAGCCGCCGAACCGGTGCGACCGTTCGAAGAGGTCGTGGTGGCGGGCACGGAACCGGGGGAGCGCGAGCACGGTCATCGCGACGAGCAGAGCGAAGATCGTCCAGCTCAACGCGATCGGCAGCACGCCGCGCGTGATGACGGCGAGCGGGACGAACCAGGCCACGGCACAGACTGCGCCGCCGACGTGCAGGCCACCGAAGTGGTAGACCTTGCCCAGCGTCCACCGCACCCGCAACGGCCAGTGTGCCGGCGCGCTGGTGGCGAGCCGGAACAGCAGGTTGATCACCAGCTGCTGCCGGACCAACGCGGCGAGCGCCACGTTGACGACCACGAGTGTGGTCAGCACGTCCTGGTCGCCCCACCAGTCGCCGACGAGCGCGAAGACGAGGTTCGCGAGGACGACGCCCGCCGCGAGCCGGTTGTGGTGGGTGAACGGGCGGCGGCGCAGGACCGCGCGCAGGGATCGTTCGGCCGGTGGCAGGACCAGATCGTGCACCGTCATGCCACGGGCTCCCGCCGCAGTCCGTCCACACGCGACAGAAGCGCGCGCCGGTCGACCTTGCCGCGGTCGGTCGTCGGCAGCGTGTCGACCGGGACGATCAACGTCGGCACGCAGTAGTACGGCAGCCGTTGCGAGACCGCCCGCCTCGCCTGCTCCGGTGTCGCGGTGCCGGGACTGATGAAACCGACGAGCTTCCCGTCGTGCACGACGGTCGTGGCGCGGTCGCAGTCCTCTGCGCGCTCCAGCGCCGCGGTGACCGCGTCCAGCTCGACCCGGAACCCGCGCACCTTGACCTGGTCGTCGGTGCGGCCGCGGTGCTCCAGCCGGCCTTCGCGCGTCCACCGGCCGAGGTCGCGCGTCCGGAACATCAGGTGGTCGCCGCCGAGGAACGGATCGGGGCGGTACCGCTCCGCCGTGAGGTCGAGGTCGCCCAGGTAGCCCGCCGTCACGCACGCCCCGCCGGCCCACATCTCACCGACCGCGCCGATGGGGCACGGCCGCAGGTCGTCGTCGAGCACGTACACGGTCGTGTTCGGCACGGGCCTGCCGATGGTGAGCTGCCCGGAGCCCGGTTCGTAGCGCTGCACCGTGTTGACGATGGTGACCTCGGTGGGACCGCAGGCGTTGTGGAACGCCACGCGGCCCGCCCACACGTCCGCGAGGGCCTGCGGACAGCGCTCGCCGGCGACCGCGACCGTGCGCACTCGTTGGCACGCGGCGGGATCCAGTGTCGCCAGCACGCTGGGCGTGGCGATCACGACGTCGACCGTGCTCGCCGTCCGCGCGAGGTCGTCGCCGCGGATCACGAGCGTGCCGCCGTTCGCGAGCGTGCCGAGGATCTCCCACATCGCCATGTCGAACGCGATGTTGAGCAGCTGCGACACCCTGATCCCCGGCGCGACACCGAGGGAGCCGGGTGCGGTGAGCAGGACGTTGCACAGGTTGGCGTGGGAGACCCGCACCCCGTTGGGCCGCCCGGTGGTGCCGGAGGTGAAGATGACGGCGGCGATGTCCGACTCCGCGGTGATGGTGCGGCGGAACGCGCCGGCCGCGGGCAGCGTGTCGATCGTGATGATCGTGGCGAGGTGAGGGGGCAGGGAGGCCGCGTCCGCGGTCGTGGTGAGCACCACGTTCACCCGTGCGACCCGGACGATGTGCCGCAGATGGGCCTCGGGGGTGATGCGCACGTCCTGCGGCACGTAGGCAGCACCGGCCTTGAGCACCGCGAGAACGCCCACCACCATGGAGATCGACCGCGTCAGGAACAGTCCTACGTGGTCGCCGGGGCGCACGCCGCCGCGGACCAGGATCTCGGCCAGCGTCGAGGCCCTGGCGTCGAGCTCCCCGTAGGTCAGGGACTCACCGAGGTGTTCCACCGCGGTCAGGTGCGGGCGACGCGTCGCGTGCGTCTCGAAGGCGTGGTGGACGTGGTCGGACGGAGGGGTCCGGACTGGACCGGCGCCGAACGCCTGGAACAGTTCGCGGTCGGCGGGGGACAGATCGCACAGGGCGGATTCCTGGAACAGGGCTGTCACGACAGGTGCCCTTTCGTGAGCGGTGCGTGGGCAACCGCTTGAACGAGACAGCCCGCCGGGAGGTTCACGTCGTGTCGAATCGCCCGTCGAATTCGAAAAGTCCTTGTCCTGCAAAGCTTTTCTTCGCGCGTGGGCGGGACTGTCCCGTCACCCAGACGGATGATCCCGGGTTCCTGCGTTTGTCATAGTCGTCTGCGCATATGAGCATCTGTCCTATGACGACTGTCGAGCACGCTCCCGCGGAACTGCACCGCCACACCCACGGCCCTGGCTGCGGCCACGATGCCGTCGTGCACCGGGATCACGTCGACTACCTGCACGACGGGCACCTGCACCGCGAACACGTGACGGATCGCGGTGTGCACTACGACGAGTGCGACAAGTGCCGGTGCGCGCACTGCACGGACTCGTGCGCGCAATGCGACTGCTCAGAATGCGACTGCCCGACTTGCAACCACGCCCAGTGCGCGTGTGACGGATGCGCTGACTCGTGCGCCAACTGCACGTGTGCCGAATGCAGCTGCCCCACGTGCAGTCACGCGGCGTGAGCTAGGGCCTGTGTCGAAGTCTGGTCCGCGATAGCCGGGCCCGAGACGGCCCCTGGCGGCACGGCCGGACGACCCACGTACAACACCGGTACGCGGGCCATCCGGCCGCACCAACAGGAACCACCTCAAGCACGACTCTCATCGAACCAGACTTCGACACAGACCCTAGTCCGCAGTGGACAGTTGGAAGACCGTCTCCTGGTGGTAGACGTCGCCGGGCCGCAGCACCGTGCTGGGGAAGTCCTGGCGGTTCGGCGAGTCCGGGAAGTGCTGTGCCTCCAGGGCGAAGCCGGCGCCACGGCCGTACGCGCGGCCGCCGGTGCCGACCAGGTCGTCGGTCAGGAAGTTGCCCGAGTAGAACTGCAGGCCGGGCTCGCTGGTCCACAGGGTCAGCAGTCGTCCGGAGACCGGGTCGCAGGCCTGCGCGGCGAACGAGGCGCCGGAGGAGTCCAGCACCCAGTTGTGGTCGTACCCTCCCGCGATCCGCAACTGCGGGTGGGCCGCGCGGATGCGGGCGCCGATCGCGGTCGGCAGCCGGAAGTCGAACGGGCTCGCCTCGACCGGCACGGGAGCGCCCACCGGGATCAGGGCCTCGTCGACGGCGCAGAACCGGCTCGCGTTGAGCATCAGCGACTGGCGGTGCACGTCGCCGCTGCCTTCCCCGGCCAGGTTCCAGTAGGTGTGGTTGGTCATGTTGAGAACGGTGGGCGCGTCCGTGGTCGCGCGGTAGGTGATGCTCAGGCGGTTGTGCCGGTCGAGCCGGTACGTCACCTGCGCCTCCACGGCTCCTGGGAAGCCGCCGTCGCCGTGCGGGCTCACCAGTTCGAGCCGCACGCCCACGCTGTCCGTCTCGTGCAGTTCGGTCGCGGACCACACCCGCGTGTCGAAGCCGGCCGGTCCGCCGTGCAGGCTGTTCGGGCCGTTGTTGAGCGGGAGCTGGTGCTGGACGTCGTCGAGGGTGAAGGCGCCGCGCGCGATCCGGTTGGCGTACCGGCCGATCACGGCGCCGAAGAACACCCTGGTCGCGCCGGGCCGGGTGTTCGCGACGTAGTCGTCGAGCGTGGGGAACCCGAGCACCACGTTGGCGGGAACGCCGTGGCGGTCGGGTGCCTCCAGCGACTGGATCACCCCGCCGTAGTCCAGCACCCGCACGGTGAGGCCGCCCGGCCACGCCAGCACGTACCGGTGGACGTCGGTGTCACCGACCCGGCCGAACTGCTCCCGGCGTAGCTCGGGTTCCCGCTGCGACATCGAACTCCTCGTATCAGTTGATCAGGGCCCGGCAGTGCTGCGGCCGGATCCGTTGTGGTGCGACGCTCTCCAGGGTCGGCGTGACCGGGACGATGGAGCCGTCGCGGCCGAACCTCATCCTGTCGATCGTGGTCTCGCGGTGCGTGCCGTCCCCGCCGGGGATGGCGAAGCGGTGGTACACGAGGTACCAGTCGTCGGTGCCCGGCACCTGCAGCATCGAGCTGTGCCCGGTGCCCTTGACGCCGAGCTTCAGGTCCTTGCTCAGAATCAGGCCGCGGTTCGTGAACGGGCCGGTGGGGCTGGGCGCGGTCGCGTAGGCGACGCGGTAGTCCTCGCTGCGGGTGTCGTCGATCGACCAGCTCAGGTAGTACGTGCCCTTGCGCTCCACCATGAACAGGCCCTCCCGGAAGTCCGTCAGCCCGGTGAGGCGGGTGATCTTGGCCGGGTCGTAGGAGATCATGTCACTGTTGAGCGGAACGACGTAGGCCTCACCGTTGCCCCAGTACAGATAGGGCTGTCCGGAGCGATCGACGAAGACGGCGGGGTCGATGGCCTGGCCGCCGCCGGTGGGGTTGCGGGCGATCAGCGGCTGACCGGAGTCGACGAACGGGCCGGTCGGGGAGTCGCTCACCGCGACGCCGATCTTGGCCTCGGCGCAGAAGTAGAAGTAGTACTTCCCGCCGCGTTCGACGATCGTCGGTGCCCACGCGTTGCGGTCCGCCCAGCTGACGCCGGGACCGAGGTCGAGGATGACGCCCTCGTCCTTCCAGTCGACCAGGTTCTTCGACGACCAGGCGGAGAACTTCGTGCCGCTCCAGCCGTCGAAGCCGTCGGTGGTCGCGTAGATGTAGTAGGTGTCGCCGAACGCGACGACGTTCGGATCGGCGTTGAGGCCCGGCAGCACGGGGCTGCGCATCTCGTGGGCCTCGACCGTCCACACGCGACTCTCGCGGCCCAGCCTCACGGTGAACTGCCGCGGCTTGCGCAGGTCGACCGGGCCGCTGGGCGTGATGGTCGCGCCGGGAGCCAGGCCGAAGTCGAGCTGGACCCGCCGCAGGTCGGTACCCGGTCGCACGGGGAGCACCACGCTGCCGGGTTCGATGACCGCCGGTGCCTTGAGCGAGTCGTGCGCGACCGACCGGATCAGGGTCGCGTTGAACGGCAGCGCGGCCACCTCGGTGCTCGCGAGCGCCCGGTTGTAGAGCCGGACGTCCTTCATCCTGCCCTGGAACGTCCTGTCCGCCGCGTACACCGATCTGCCGAGGTAGTTGGCTGCCGTGATCCCACCGCCGAGGTCGGACGGCTTGATGGTGACGGCGTTGTTGCGCGCCACTTCGACGCCGTCGAGGTAGAGCACCTCCACGCCGTTGCCGACGGTCAGCGTCACGTTCTTCCAGACCCCGCGCGGCAGCGCCTTGCCGGAGTTCACGCCCTGCTCGGTCGTCCAGTTGCCGGTCGCGATCGCGCCGCGATACCCGTCACCGGTGCTGAACAGGTAGCCGTTGCCGACGCCGTTGGGCGCGGTGTTGCCGAACCCGTAGAGGAAGTACGGCGTCTGCTGGGCCGGATCCACCAGCACGTCGGCGGAGATCGTCGCGGCAGGGGCACCGGTCAGCATGTTGTTCGGCAGCTGGACGTGCCCGCCCTTGAGCGACAGGGAGCCCTCGGACCACGTGGCGTCGCCGGCGAGCACGCCGTCGTAGCCGTGGCCGGTGGCGTCGGCGGCGGACCCGTTGAGCGGCCAGTGCGCGACGAGGCCCTTCGAGTCGGCCTTCACCGGAGCCGGGGGAGCGGTGAGCCGGGACAGCTCGGCCTGGGTCACCGGGAGCACCGTGCCGTGCCGCGGAGACGTGGGCAGGCGGGCGCCCGTGGACATGGTCCACTTGCCGGAGGCGAGGTCGGTCGTCTCGAACGGCACGTAGCCGCGGCCGCCGTACTCGTCGATGAACAGGTACCACTTGTTCTCGGTGTTGGACTTGAACCCGGTCGGGCCCTCACCGGCGCTCAGGCCGGGGCTGGTCGAGGTGGCCTTGCCGATGCACTCGGAGACGAAGTCGTACTTCGGGTTCAGCAGGTCCGCCGACTTCTCCGCGGTGATGTACTTGCTGCACGGCGAGGACGACGAGTTGTTCCGCTCGTCCTTGGTGTAGCGGTAGTAGGTGCCGTTGTGCTCGATGACGGTCGAGTCGATCACCGAGTAGCCGGGGTCGATCCACACCTTCGCCGGGCTGAACGTCACGAAGTCGCGCGTGGTCGCGTACATCATCCGGTTGTAGCTGTCGCCGGTGTGGCCGGGATCGGTCTCCGCGTAGAGCTTCGACGCCCAGTAGACGACGTAGTGGCCGCGCTTGGCGTCCCAGAACGCCTCCGGTGCCCACGTGTTGCCCGCGGTCGGCGGCGAGACCTGGACGCTGCGCTGGCGTGACCAGTTCCGCAGGTCCGTCGACTCCCAGACCATCAGCGACCGGCTGCCGCTGCGCTGCGCCGCGTCCCAGCCGCGCCCGCCGTTGATCTTCAGATCCGTGGCCAGCAGGAAGAACTTGTCCCCTTCGGGGGAGCGCAGGATGAACGGGTCGCGCACGCCCAGTTCACCGAGGCTGGACTTCAGGACCGGCTGGCCGCCGTTGACCTCGGAGAAGTCGAGCGGGTTGTTCCCGTTGCTGGCGGCGGCGTAGATCTGCTCGCCGATCGGGCTGCCCTCGCCGGTGAAGTAGAAGAAGCTGTAGCCCGCCAGCGGTTCCTTGACGGGCAACGGGGTGACGGTGGCGGTGAGCGCGCGGGTGACGCTCTGCTGCCCGCGGCTCACCTTCGCCGTCAGCACGACCTTGGCGGGTTTGCCGCCCGCAGGAGGGCGGCTCACCTCACCGGTCGGCGTGATCACCTTGCCGTTGGACGACTTCCACGTGACGGTCGTGTCGTGCGCGCCGGTGGCGGGCAGGGTGAGATGTCCGCGGACGTCGTCGATGTTCGGGACTTCGAGCGCGTTCGCCGCTGTCCGCACGAGCGGTTCGGCGGCGGCAGGGGTGATGGGGACCAGGGCGGCCGTCACGGCCACCACCAGACCGAAACGGCGCAGGGATGACAACATCGTTGTTGTTCGCCTTCCGGGGTGGAGAGAGGGGACTTCAGGCGCGTCGCTTGGTCCAGACGTCGTAGGCGACTGCCGCGAGCAGGACGAGGCCCTTCACGAGCATGACGCGCTCACTGGGCGCGCCGATCAGGGACATGCCGTTGTTGATCACGCCCATGATCAGGCCGCCGGTGATGGCGCCGACGACCTTGCCGACACCGCCCTGGACCGCGGCGCCACCGATGAACGCGGCCGCGATGGCGTCCAGCTCGAACGACATGCCCGCCGTCGGGCCCGCCTGGTTGAGCCGGCCGGCGAAGATCACGCCGGCCAGCGCGGCCAGCGCGCCCATGTTCACGAACACCCAGAACGTGACGGCCTTGACCTTCACGCCGGACAGCGTGGCGGCCTGCAGGTTGCCGCCGATCGAGTAGATGTGCCGTCCGAACACGGAGTTGCCGGCCATCAGCGAGTAGCCGAGCGCGAGCGCCGCGAGCAGCACCAGCACCCACGGCAGGTTGCGGAACCGGGCGAGCTGCACCACGACGGCCATCACGACGACACCGACGCCGACGATCTTGAGAACGAACACCGGCATCGGCTCGACGACCTGGCCGTAGCCGAGCCGGGCCGCGCGCTTGCGCCACTGCGACAACGCGAACCCCGCCACGAACGTGAGTCCGGCGAGCAGGCTCACGAGGTCGGCGCCGCCGAGCGGGCCGAGCGCGATGTTGCCGAGGTAGCCGCCCGTGAAGCCGTTCGCCAGCGACCGGATCTCGTCGGGGAACGGCCCGATGCCCTGGTTGCCCAGCGTCGTCAGGGTGAGCGCGCGGAACACCAGCATGCCGGCCAGCGTGACGATGAACGCCGGGATGCCGAAGTACGCGATCCAGTAGCCCTGCGCCGCGCCGATCAACGCGCCCGAGAGCAGCGTCAGCAGCACCGCCACCGGCCACGGCAGTCCCCATTGGACGGTGAGCACCGCGCAGATCGCCCCGGTCAGCGCCACCGTCGAGCCGACCGAGAGGTCGATGTGCCCGCCGATGATCACCAGGATCATGCCGATCGCGAGGATCAGCACGTAGGAGTTCTGCACGATGATGTTCGAGATGTTCTGCGGCTGCAGCAGGGCGCCGTCGGTCAGCACCGCGAACAGGACGACGATCAACGCGAACGCGACGTAGATGCCCGACTGCCGCGGGTTGATCGAGAACCGCCGTGGCTGGGCCGGTGGGGCGGCGGCGGGAGCGGGCGCGGTCTTCGTGGTCATCAGCTCTGTCCTCGCGTCATGTACTGCATCAAGCGTTCCTGCGTGGCCTCTTCGCGACTGACCTCGCCGGTGATGCGGCCCTCCGACAGCGCGTACACGCGGTCGCACAGGCCGAGGAGTTCCGGCAGCTCCGAGGAGATCACCAGCACCGCGCGGCCCTGGGCGGCGAGCTCGTTGATGATCGAGTAGATCTCGTACTTCGCGCCGACGTCGATGCCGCGCGTCGGTTCGTCGAGGATCAGCACGTCCGGGTCGGTGAACATCCACTTCGCCAGCACGACCTTCTGCTGGTTGCCGCCGGACAGCGTGCCGGTCGGCGTCGACACGGCGGCCGTCCTGATGCCCATCGACTTCCGGAACCGTTCCGCGACGGTGAACTCCTCGTTCTCGTTCACCCACCCGCGGTTCGCGAGCTTGCCCAGCGCCGCGGCGGAGACGTTGCGCTGCACGCCCTCGATCAGGTTGAGCCCGTACTTCTTGCGGTCCTCGCTCACGTACGCGAGGCCGTGCCGGATCGCGCCGCGCACGGTGCGCGTGTCGATCTCCTGGCCGTCCTTGACCACGCGCCCGGAGATGCCGACGCCGTACGAACGGCCGAAGACGCTCATCGCGAGCTCGGTGCGGCCGGCGCCCATCAGGCCGGCGAGACCGACGATCTCCCCGCGCCGCAACGACAACGTGGCGTTGTCGACGACCACCCGGTCCGGCTGGGCGGGGCTGTGCACCGTCCAGTCCTCGATGCGCAGCACCTCCTCGCCGATGTCGGGCGTGCGCGGCGGGAACCGGTGTTCCAGGTCGCGGCCGACCATGCCGGAGATGATGCGTTCCTCGCTGAGCCCCTTGGCGGGCAACGTCTCGATCGTCCTGCCGTCCCGCAGGACGGTGACGGTGTCGGCGATCCTGGTGACCTCGCCCAGCTTGTGGGAGATGATCACCGAGGTGATGCCCTCGTCCCGCAGACCGTCGAGCAGGTCCAGCAGGTGCTGCGAGTCGTCGTCGTTCAACGCGGCCGTCGGCTCGTCCAGGATCAGGAGGCTGACCTCCTTGGACAGCGCCTTGGCGATCTCGACGAGCTGCTGCTTGCCGACGCCGAGGTCGTTCACCGCTGCCGTCGGGTTCGCCTGCAGTCCCACGCGGTCGAGCAGTGCCTGGGCCTCGTGGTTGGTGCGGTTCCAGTCGATGAACCCGCGCCGGGACCTCTCGTTGCCCAGGAACAGGTTCTCCGCGACGGAGAGCTGGCCGCACAGCGCCAGCTCCTGGTGGATGATCACGATGCCGCGGCGCTCGCTGTCGCGAATGCCGTCGAACGCGCACGGCTCGCCCTCGAAGAGGATGTCACCGTCGTACGTGCCGTGCGGGTGGACCCCGGACAGCACCTTCATCAGCGTGGACTTGCCCGCGCCGTTCTCTCCGCAGATCGCGTGGATCTCACCGCGCCGCACGGTCAACGAGACCTCGTGCAGCGCGGTGACACCCGCGAACCTCTTGGTGATGCCGCGCATCACCAGGATGTCGTCGGACACAGGACCTACTTGAGCTGGTCGGCGGTGTAGTAACCGGAGTCGATCAGCTCTTTCTGGTAGTTCGCCTTGTCCACGGGAACGGGCTGGAGCAGGAAGGACGGCACGACCTTGTTGCCGTTGTCGTAGTCCTTGGTGTTGTTGACCTCGGGCTTGCCGCCCTTGAGCACCGCGTCGGCCATCTTCACCGTGACGTCGGCGAGCAGGCGGGTGTCCTTGTGGATCGTGGAGTACTGCTCACCGGCGATGATCGACTTCACCGAGGCGACCTCGGCGTCCTGACCGGTGACGATCGGGTAGGCCTGGCCGGCCGTGCCGTAGCCACCGCTCTTGAGGGCGGAGAGGATGCCGATCGAGATGCCGTCGTAGGGGGACAGGACGCCGTCGACCTTGGCACCGCCGTAGGTCGAGGTGAGCAGGTCCTCCATGCGCTTCTGCGCGGTCGCGGGGTCCCAGCGCAGGATCGCGACGGTCTTGAAGTCCTTCTGGCCCGACTTCACGACGAGCTTGCCCTGGTCGACGAGCGGCTGGAGCACGGACATGGCGCCGTTGAAGAAGAACGTGGCGTTGTTGTCGTCCGGCGACCCGGCGAACAGCTCGACGTTGAACGGGCCCTCGCCCTTCGTCTTCAGGCCGGCCAGCAGCGAGTTCGCCTGTTCCACGCCGACCTTGAAGTTGTCGAACGTCGCGTAGTAGTCGACGTTCGGGCTCTTGCGGATCAGCCGGTCGTAGGCGATCACCGGGATCTTCGCGTCGGCGGCCTGCTGCAGCTGCGACGTGATCGCGGTGCCGTCGATCGAGGCGACGATCAGGAGCTTGGCGCCCTTGGTGATCTGGTTCTCGATCTGGTTGGCCTGGGTGGGGATGTCGTTCTCCGCGTACTGGAGGTCGACCTTGTACCCCTTGCCCTCCAGGGCCTTCTTGATGTTGTCACCGTCGTGGATCCAGCGTTCGGACGACCGCGTCGGCATGGTGACGCCCACCAGCGCACCCTCGCTGGAGCCGGTCTGCTGGTCGACCGTCTTCTCCGCCGAACCGCAGGCGGCGAGGGTGACGGCGAGTGCGGTGGTGGCCGCGATCCTGGCAAGCCTCATTGCTTCTCCTCGATGTCACCGACAGGCAACAAATGCTGTAGGCGGCGAGTGTTATCGCTAACAACAGGCTCGTCAAGTTTCATCTGGATAACAGCAGGTAGTTCCTGTTAGCGCTCACAGATGCCACAAACGCCGAGCGCCAGCCTCGGGTTGCCGAGGTCGACGGACGCGTTTCTGGCGGCCTCGGCCCCGCCGGCGGGCAGTGCCTGGTGCCAGGGGCTTGGTGGGTCGCCGAGCCGGATGTTCGAGCTGGTGTCGCATGCCGCTTCCGGGCCCGCCCTCGTGCCGGAGGCCGCGTGGTCGGGCATCGTGATCAGGCGATACTGGCGCAGCTGGGAAGCCGTGTCCACACCACGAACGCAAAGCGCCCGCTGCCACCGGAGTGACAGCGGGCGCATCCCTGGTGCGGGTCAGGCGATCTTGCAGGCCTTCCCGTTGATGGTGAAGGCGGTCGGGTCGGTTCCGGTGCCGGAGCCGTTGAATCCGATGTGGACCGTCTGGCCGGGTCTGACCTGCCCGTTCCACGGCATGCTGGTCGCCGTCACGTCCCGCCCGGTCTGGCTCCACGTCGCCGACCACCCGGCGGTGACCTTCTGGGTGCCGGGGAACGCGAACCCGAGCTTCCACGAGGTCCACGCGGTCGTGCCGGTGTTGGTGAGCTTCACCTGCGCGGAGAGGCCGTCGTTCCACCTGCCGGCGGTGAAGCCGACCTCGCAGTCCGGCTTCGGCGCGGACGTCCCGGACTTCTCCGCTGCCCAGCCCGAGACCCAGGCGAGCGCGGAGTTCCAGTTCACCGCCACCTCGTTGACCGAGTAGGCGCCGATGTCGTCGACCCAGCACTTCTGCTGCGGGCAGCCGGCGAGCAGTCGCTGCGCCACCGGGTCCTGCAGAGCGCTGTTCGGGCCGCCGGACAGCGAACCGGCCGGCGCGATCGGCAGGGTTGGGTCGTTCTGGTTGGCCCAGAACCGGTGGTGCGCGTTGCGCATCGCCTGGTCGCCGTAGCCCGCCACGTACGAGGTGCTCAGCGGGTTGCGGCCGAGGACGTAGTGCAGTGTCTCGAACACGCCGTCGCGGTACTTGGCCGCGCCGGTGAAGTCGTGGGCGAGCGCGAGCACCTGGGCGTTGTTCAGAACCGCGGAGTTCGAGCCCCAGACGTACCCGTCCACGCTGTTGTCGTACGGCGCGGCGTAGCCCATTCCCGCCATGGCGGTCAGGTGCTGGTCCGCGACAGTCGCGAACGCGGACTTGATCGCCGCGACGTCCGCCGCCGGCAGGCCGTTGGGCGCCAGGGCGAGCGTGATGTCACCCAGCGGCGCGGTGCCGCCCCAGTAGAAGCCCGCCCTGGTCAGACCGGCCGCCTTGTAGTGCGGCGAGGCGGTCACGTCGGTCCGGTACGTGTTGTCACCGGTGGTCGCGTACAGCTCCGACGCTGCCCAGTAGAACTCGTCGCTGACGGTGCTGTCGCTGTAGGCGCCACCGCCGGTGCCGTCGTTCGGATCGGCGATCTTGGCCGGGTTCGCCTTGGCCGCCGTGTAGGCCTTGCGCGCCGCCGTGAGCAGTGTGGCGGAATACGTCGCGTCGATGCCCTTCCACAGCCGGGACGCCTGCGCGGCGACCGCGGCGAGGTTCAGCGTCGCGGCGGTGCTGGTCGCGGACAGCCTGCGCGGCTGGTCGTCCAGTTCGGGCCGGGTCGGCAACGCCGTCCAGTTCGCGTCGTGGATCTTGTGGTGTGCCATGCCGTCAGGTGCCTGCATCTTCAGCAGGAAGTCGACCTCCCAGCGCGCCTCGTCGAGCAGGTCGGGCACGCCGTTGGTCTTCTCCGGGATGGCGAGGGTGCCGTCGCGGAACGCGGACGCGTCGCCGACGCGGGTGGCCCGCTCGTAGGAGTTGAGCAGCTGCCAGGCCGCGATGCCGCCGTTGACCACGTACTTGCCGTGGTCGCCCGCGTCGTACCAGCCGCCGCGCACGTCGAGCGTGTAGCCGCAGGCGAGGTCGGCCCGGCACGGCACGTTGTCGTCACCCTGGTTGGGTGCGACGTTGATGTGCCCGGCGGGCCGGGAGTACTCGTCCCCGACGTACTGCGCCTCGATCGGCGTTCCGCTGCGCTGGTGGTAGAAGAACGCGAGCGAGTCGTAGCGCAGCCGCTTGATCGGGTCGGCGGAGATGTCGAACGGGAAACTGCTGTCCTCACCGACGGAAAGCGTGTATCCGGTGCCGGCCGTGTCGAACGACGAGAAGTCGATCTGGTGCACCGAGTCGCCGGACGTGGCGTCCGCGCCCTTCGGCGTGCTCTGGCCGGTGGCGACGGCCGTGCCCGCGGAGTTCTTGAGAGTCCACGTCTGCGGAGTCGTCGCCGTGGAGACGAGGGTCGCGCGCTTGGGCAGACCCGGCACGTACCCGACCAGGTCGACCTGGACCTTCTTGGTGGGGTTGGGATTGACGCCACCGGGCGGCTTCACGCCGCCGACCACGGAGACGTTGTCCACGCAGATCGTGTTGTCGGCGGCCTGTCCGCCCAGCTGGAACGCGACCTGGCCGTTGCCCGCGTCCGGGAAGTCCAAAGTGGACGTGAAGGTGAACGTGAAGCGCTGCTTGGCGGTGGAGAGCGCGAACTGCTGGCTCGCGATCCCGCGGTACGGGCTCACGCTCTCGCCCGCGGCGGCCGTGATCGGCTGCGCAGTGGTGGCGCGGGCGTCGAACGAGAACGTGTAGGACTGGCCGGTCTCGAACGGAACGCCGTTCTGGCCGATCAGGGCGTCCCACGGGTTCGTGGTCCCACCGGTGACCGCCGCGCACAACTCGCCGCCGGTGACCCGGTTGGTCACTCCGGCGCCGCTCCACCAGGGATCGGCGGCGCCGCTGTCGAACGTGCCGTTGAGCACGCGTTCGTAGTCCGCCGCCGCGGCTGCGCCCGCGGTCTGGAGTGAGGTCGCCGTCAGCACCGCGAGCAGGGTCGCGGCGAGGAGACGTGGGGATTGCGATCTCATCGGGATTCCTCCGTGGATACCCCGGCCTTCAGGCTGGGGAGGAAACGGACCCCTGCGGAGTAGGACAAGGACGGGATTTCGCCTCTAGGGCGAAAGTCCATGCTCTGACCCCCAGGTTGGGTGGTTGGTGGAGCGGCTTGTAGAGTTGTCGCGCCTGGTCGGCGGTTACCAAGTCGGCCGGGGCTACCGCCGGGCTGGCGGGATGTCAGGTCTGTGGAGCTTGTGTAAGACCGTGGGCGGTACACCGTCCCTTCGCTGGAGACCCCAGGCGGCAACGGGCTGTGAAGCAGAAACTCGACCCGCGAGGGAAGAATCTCCCTGCTACAGCTGGGAGAGAGGTCAAGCTGTGAGGTTCTCCGTCCTCGCGTCGATGATCGGCCTGGGAGCGCTCCCAGGCCGACCGTAGGCGGAGTCCGGCGGCGGCTACAAGCCCCGTTCGGTCACCGAACGCTTTCGACGGTCGATTCGACTCGAACCGCCGGGCGCCACCGGCGTGGGCACGTCACCCGGTCGTCCACTGCTGGTTGCCGCCGCCGTGACACGTCCACAGGATCGTCTTCGTGCCGTTGGCGGTGGCGGCCCCGTTGACGTCGAGGCAGAGGCCCGACTGCGCGCTGCTGACGGTGCCGTTGGCGTTGAACTGCCAGCGTTGTCCGGCTCCGCCGTCGCAGGCCGCGATCACCACCGCGGCGCCGGTCTGGGAGCCCGACGCGGCCGCACACCGGGTCGAATCTCCACTGTAGACGGTCAGCTGGCCGGAGGCGGTGCGCGTCCACGTCTGGTTCGTGCCGCCGTTGCAGTCCCAGATCTGCAGTGGTGTTCCCGCCGCGGTGCTGCCCGCGTTGACGTCCAGGCACCGACCGGCGGCGACCGAACGCACCGCTCCGGTGGCACCGGAACCCCCGCTGCTGTACCCGGCCGCGATGATGTTCGCCTGCACCGCGTTCTCGGTCGCGTCGGACGGGTAGCCCGACACCATCGCGCCCTCGTAGAAGGTGCCCGCGCTCAGGTTGGCCCCACCGCCCGGTTTGCAGCAGTCGCCGCCGCTGCCGAGGATGATGGCGCCCTGCTTCCTCATCGGGCTGTAGCCGGGTGGGAGCGAGCCGTCCCACAACGTCGTCACGCCACCGGACTGCGCGTTGGCTCCCTTGATGGCGAACCGCGAGGTCCCGTTGTTCTTGAGCATCGCCGTGACGAACCTGTTCGGGAATGCCCGCTGGTTGGGGTTCCAGGACTGGCTGCCGCCGGAGAAGAGTCCCCATTCGAGGTCGGCCTGCACCCACGGGCCGGTGCCGGAGCACCCGCCGAACCAGCACTGCGTGCTGAAGTTGATGGCGTCCATCGCCCCGGCGGCGTCCGCGCTGCGGGTCGTCTCGCTGTTGCCGTAGTCGAAGCAGCAGCCGCCGTTGACGTGCGTGCCGCTGGTGACCATGTACATGCCCTCCGGCGCACTGCCGGTCGGGACACCCGTCAGGTGGCCGTCGCGCCAGTAGCTGTTGCCGGGGTTGATGTAGAGCGAGTAGGCCTTGCCACCACCGACGGTCAGCGACTCGGAGGTGGCGGTGGCGGGCCTGCTCTGGCTGGAGCCGGGAACGACGCTGGAACCCTGGTACCACAGGTCGTTCCCGCGTCCGGACTGGTCGTAGACCACGGTGATGACGCAGGAGGTGCCCGCGCAGAACGTGTCCTGCGTCGCCGCGTTGGCCGTGCCGCCTGCGGCCACCACGGCGATGTCGCGCGTGGTGTTGTCCGATGATCGCCGGACTTGGTAGAGGTTGCCGCCGTACGAGCCGTAGAGCGCCCGCACGGTGCTGTGCGCGGCGACGCAGGGTGTGCCGCCGGCGGCGTAGATGTCACACGGTCCGGTGCCGGCCGCTGACGCCGGCGCGCTGTCCGGTGCGACGGCCAGTGCCGCCGCGAGGCACATCCCCAGTGCGGCGGCCAGACGGCGACGCACCTTGCTTTGAGCCTTCACTGTCATGAGGTGCTCCACTGCGTTGTGGACGGACATGACTCGCCTCGGGACTACCGGCCCCAGAGACGCCAGGTCTGGTTGAGCTCACTGCCCTGGGCGGCGGACTTGCACGCCCACTGGATGATCCGGGCGCCCGCGGCGGTGGAGATCCCGTTGACGTCCAGGCACTTGCCGCTGTGCCGCGCGACGAGCTGGTAGTCGTGCGGGTCGTTGCCGCTGTAGGTGACCTTGCGCAACGCGTACTGCTGGCTCGCCGAACCGGGGGAGCAGGTCTGCTGCACGACGGCGGCACCGTCCGCGGCCGAGGGGACGTCGAGGCACTTGCCCGACTGCTGGTTCACGACGGTGTAGGTGTCGGCGACGCCCTGCACGGGCGTGAAGTTCCACAGCTGCTGGTCCCCGCCCTCGCAGTGGAACTGCTGCTGCGGATTGCCGTCGGCGGTGCCCAGGTTGGTGTTGTCCAGGCACTGCTGGGAGTGCTGCGCGGCAGCGACGGACTGGAAGCCGCTGTCACCGGGCGGCAGCAGCGTGACGGTGAACGTCTCGTCGACGCTGTTGTGCGGCACGGTGACCGTGATGTTGTTGCCGGACAACGACACCACGGAGTTCTGCACGGTGACCGGCCCCTGCACGGCGCCGCCGTTGTTGTACGGGATGCGCTGCACGAGCACCCGCACCTGGTTGTTCTGCACGAGACCGGTCGTGGTGTCCAGGCGCTGCAACGTGATCGCGACGTTGCCGGTCGTGCTGCCGCCGCCGACGAGGACCTTCGCCACGCCGCCGGCCTTGGTGGCGAAGGAGTCGTACGACTGGCTCGGTGTCGTGGAGACGATTTGGCCGGTCTGCGAGCCGTAGAACCGGTAGGCCCACCACTCGCCCTTCGGCTGGTGCTGTCCAGCGGAGTTGCGCACCAGCAGGTTGCCCAGGTCGTTGTGCAGGTTGCCGGCACTGGCCCAGTTGGCGCGCAGGCCGTCGGCGCCCGCCCGTTCGAGCCGCGCGATGTACCACGCGCCGTCGCCGGGGTTCTGCTCGCTGGACGCGCCGTACTCGTTGATCTGGTACGGCCTGGGGTGCGGGATGCCGCGCGCGTCGAGCGTCGAGTTCGCCACCGCCACGTTCGCCACCGGATCGCTCGGCAGCGCGTGCCAGCTGAAGATGTCGGGCACGACGTTGTTCGCTCGCACGAAGTCCAGGTACTGGGTCCACCAGCCGCCGGTCGACGGCACCCCGGCATGGCTCGGCCCGACGATCAGCTGAGTGGGGAAGGCGGCACGGACGCGCTGGTAGGTGCGGCGCCAGAGCTCGAAGTACTGGGACTGCGGCCGGTTCCAGAACAGCGTGATGTTGGGCTCGTTCCAGATGTCCCACTGCACCGGCGCGCCCGTCGCCCGGACGTCCGCGATCAGGCGGGTGAGGAAGTTGTCGTAGTCGGTCCAGTCGCCGTTGTCGCCGGGGAAGCGCGAGATCGGGTAGCCGTCGGCACCCCAGAGGTCGTGGGGCAGCAGGACGAACTCGCCGCCCAGCGAGCGGGTGCGCAGGAGCTGGGCCCTCGTGGCGTTCCAGCGTCGGTCGTACTTCCCCGACACCCAGCCACCTGGGCCGTCGAGCTGCGCGCCGCCCGCCCTCATGTAGCGGAACTTCACGTCGCGGAAGAAGTGGTCGGCGGGGCCCGCGGCGTTCTCCGTCATGCCGTAGATCCAGCCGGACGCGCGGTAGGCCGGTGTGCCTCTGGTGACGGAGAAGTCGACGCTGATGGACTCGTTCGCGGCCTGGGCGGGGGTGGTGAAGGCGAGTGCCGACGCCACGACGGCCAGGAGGACTGTGCTGGTTCGTCGCTGAACCATGTGGGACTCCGTAACGGGTCAGGGGTGACGGAGAATCGAACCGGTTCGATCGAGAAATGAAGGTACGCCCGAGCGACGAGGGACAGCAATGGACCGGAGGGTCGAACCGATTCGTCTCCGGTCAGCTCCTGCGGCGGGCTCCGGTGCTGGAGCGCAAGGTGATCGGGGGAGCGAGCAGCGCGTGCCGCGGCGGCGCGGACGGGTCGGCGATCTGCTCCATCAGCAGGTCGACGGCGAGCTGCGCCATCTGCCCGGCGGGAACGTCCGCCGCCGTCAGCGGCGGGTGGAAGTCCAGGGCCAGCCGGTCGGCGATCACGCCGGTGAGCGAGAAGTCGCGGGGCACGTCGAGCCCGGCGCGGTGCAACGCGCGCTGCACGCCGGGCAGCGCTGACTCGTTGATCGTCACGGCCGCCGTCACCTCCGGGCGGCGCTCGAGGATCTGCTCGAAGCAGGCGAGACCGGCCGCCGGGTCGTCGGCGCAGCACACGTCGTGCGCCGTCATGCCGAACCCCTCCGCGGTCTCGAGGAAGCCGGCCGACGCGCGCATGGCGGGGCCGTAGCCCGACGCGACCAGCTCGTCGGAGCGGTTGATGAGGACGACGTGCTCGTGCCCCAGGTCGGCCAGGTGCCGCACGCAGCGGCTGATCAGGCCCGCGTAGTCGACGTCGACCCACCGGGACGCGGCGGAGTCCACGACGTGGCCGATCGTGACGAACGGCAGGCCGGAGGTGGTGAGGCGGTCGACCCGCGGGTCCCGCAGGAGGATCTCCATCAGGATCACCCCGTCGACCCTGCGGCCGGTCACGACGCGGTCGAACGACCTGTCGTGGTCGCCGCCGCTCGGCGACAGCAGCACGTCGTGGTCGTACGCGGCGGCCACCTCGACGACGCTGGCGACGAAGCTCAGCTGGACGTCGGTCAGCCGGGTGCTCGCGGGCGGGATCACGAGCCCGAGCGTCCTGGTGCGCCCCTCGGCGAGCGCGCGGGCGCTGGCGTTCGGGCGATAGCCGAGCTCGGCGATGACGTCGTTGATCCGCCGCACGGTCGCCGCGGAGACCGGTCGCTTGCCGCTCAACGCGTACGACACGGTGCTGCGCGACACGCCGACCCGTTTGGCGATCTCTCCGATGTTCATGCCCGTTCCCGTCTCCGGTCCGTCGAATGAACCGGTTCGACCATCGACAATCGTAGGCCACTGGCTCTTGCGACGTTTCGTTCGACACGGCTACGTTGGCGCGATTCCTCCAAATCGAACCGGTTCGATGAATGTCGTCAACGAAGTCGGCAGGAAGGACCAAGATGCGACGCGCGGCTGTTCCGAGGCTCCTGACCGCGGCCTGTCTGGCCGTCTCCGCGACGGCCTGCTCCTCCGCACCGGGCGGCTCCTCGCCCGACACGTTCTCCGTGTGGGACCCGTACCCGCAGTTCGCCGCCGGCTCCGACTGGGTGCGGACGATCGAGGGGTGCGCGGCTCAGGCGGGGGTGAAGGTGCAGCGCCAGGCCTACGACACCACGGACCTCACCGGCAAGGTGCTGCTCGCCGCGCAGCAGCGCACCGCCCCGCAGGTGCTGGTGGTCGACAACCCCGTGGTCTCCACGCTCGCCGAGGCCGGGGTGCTCAGGCCGAACTCCGACGTCGGTCTCGACGCCTCGTCGGCCTCGCCGAACCTCGTGGCCGCGGGAACGTCGAACGGCCAGACCTACGGCACGCCGATCGGCGCGAACACGCTCGCCCTCTACTACAACAAGGCGGTGCTCGGCGCCGCCGGCGTCGACCCCGCGTCCGTCACGGACTGGGCCTCGCTGGACGCCGCTCTCGGCAAGGTGAAGGCCGCGGGCAAGAAGGGCATCACGTTCTCCGCGATCGGCACCGAGGAGGGCAGCTTCCAGTTCCTGCCGTGGTTCTGGGGGTCGGGCGCCACGCTCACCGACCTGTCGTCCGCCGACGCGGTCAGCGCGCTGACGTTGTGGAAGTCCTGGCTGGACAACGGATTTGCGCCCAACTCCGTGGTCGGCAACACCCAGACCACCAGCTGGCAGGAGTTCGCCACCGGGGAGTACGCGTTCGCCGAGAACGGCACCTGGCAGCTGCAGAACGCGAAGAAGGCCGGCTTCGAGTACGGCGTGATCGCGATCCCCGGCCGCACCGGGGGCACCGCGCCCGCGCCCACGGGAGGCGAGTTCGTCACCGTTCCGGCGCAGGAAGACAACGGCACGGAGACCAAGGCTGCACAGATCGCGACCTGCCTGACAGCGCCGGACCGGGTGCTCGCCACCGTCACCGCGCTGACGTACGTCTCGGCGGTGCCCTCGGTGCGGGAGCAGCAGGTGGCCGCGGCGCCGGAGCTCAAGGTCTGGGTGGACGCCGTGCAGAACGCCAAGGGCCGCACCGGTGACAACCTCGGCACCCGCTATCCCCGGATCTCGCAACCGCTGTGGGGCGCCGTGCAGGCCGCGCTCACCGGTGCGAAGACACCGGAGGCGGCGTTGAAGGACGCCCAGGCCGCCGCGGCGTCCGCGAAGTAGCCGCCGGTGCGCACGCGACTCACGGGGTGGGCGTTCGTGCTCCCGCTCGTGGTGTACCTGCTGGTGTGTTACGCGTATCCGTTGTACACCAACGTCGATCTGAGTCTGCGGAACCACACGGTGCGGACGTTCGTCCACGGCGGTGCTCCGTTCGCCGGATTCGCCAACTACGCCACCGTGTTCGCCGACCCGGCCTTCCGGACGGCCCTGCTGCACACGGTGGTGTTCACCGCGGTGTCGCTGTTGTTCCAGTACACCATCGGCTTCGCGCTGGCGGTGTTCTTCGCCCGCCACTTCCCGCTGTCCGCGACCCTGCGCGCGTTGTTCCTGGTGCCCTGGCTGCTGCCGCTCATCGTGTCCGCGTCGACCTGGGCGTGGTTGCTCAACAGCGAGTCCGGGCTGGTCAACGCGGCGCTGGTGGCCGTGGGCATCGGGCCGGTCAACTGGCTGACCTCACCGTCGTGGTCGCTGGTGTCCGTCGTCATCGCCAACATCTGGATCGGCGTGCCGTTCAACCTCGTGCTGCTGCACAGCGGGTTGCGCGGCCTGCCGCCCGAAGTGCACGAAGCGTCCTCGTTGGACGGAGCGAGCGGCTGGCAGATGTTCCGCCACGTCACGTTCCCGTTGCTGCGCCCGGTATCGGCGATCACCCTGCTGCTCGGCCTGGTCTACACGCTCAAGGTGTTCGACATCATCTGGATCATGACGAGGGGCGGGCCGAGCGGATCGTCCTCCACGCTCGCCACCTGGTCCTACGAGCTCGGCTTCGGCGGGGCGCTGCCCCGGTTCGGGCCGAGTGCCGCGGTGGGCAACGTGCTGATCCTGATGGCACTCGCGGCGGGCCTGGTCCACATCCGCGCGCAGGAGCGCACATGAGGACCCGGTACTGGCGCACCGCGGCCGGACTGCTGATGACCGCGGTGATGCTGTTCCCGGTCTACTGGATGGTCGTCGTGTCGCTCACGCCGGCGCGGGACATGCGGAAGTCGCCGCCGAGCCTGTTCCCGGCCTCGCCCACGCTGGAGGGCTACGAAAGGGTTCTGCGCGAACAGTTGCCGTACTTCGGCACGAGCCTGCTGGTGGCACTGGGAACCGTCGTGCTCACCCTCGCACTGGCCGCGCCCGCCGCGTACGCGCTCGCGAAGCTGTGGCCGGCGGGGCGGCGCGCGTTCGGGTTCGTCCTGCTCGTCGCGCAGATGATCCCGGGGATCATCATGGCGCTCGGCTTCTACGGCATCTACGTCCGCCTCGGCATCACGAACACCGTGTGGGGCCTGATCCTGGCGGACTCGACGGTCGCGGTGCCGTTCGCCGTGCTGGTGCTGACCGCGTTCATGGCCTCGGTGCCGGACGAACTGCTGCAGGCCGCGCGGATCGACGGCGCGGGACCGTGGCGCGCGTTCGTCTCGGTCGTGCTGCCCGCGAGCCGCAACGGCGTGATCACGGCGGCGCTGTTCTCGTTCCTGTGGGCGTGGTCGGACTTCCTGTTCGCCGCCACGCTCGACTCCGGCGGGGCACTGCAACCGCTGACGCTCGGCATCTACCGCTACATCGGCAACAACAACCAGGAGTGGAACTCCATCATGGCCACCGCCGTGGTCGCGTCCGTACCGGCGTCCGTGCTGCTCGTGGTGGCACAACGCTTCGTCGCCGCCGGACTGACCTCCGGCGCCGTGAAGGACTGAGAGGGGTCCGGCGTGACAACCGAGTTCTCCGTGCGTGAGATCCCCTTCAGCCGGTACGGCGCGTGGTTCTGCCTCTCCCCGGTGGTAGGACTCGCCGAGTACGCCGACGACGTGCACCTCGTGTCGCACCGCAACGGCATGCACCCGGTGCTCTCGTTCGTTCCGCTGCTCGGCGGCGAACGCGTTCCGGTCGAGGTGACCGCCGACCCCTCGGCACTGCGCTGGCGGACCGGAAGTGGCAGCGTCACGGCGGTGTTCTCGTCACCGGACGCGGTGCGGCTGCGCGGTACCGGCCTGGGCCTGCGGATCAGTGCCGTGCAGAGGACGCTGACGCCGTTCACCGGCACCTACCTCTTCGCCGATCCCGCCGGTGGGCTCGTCTTCACCTCCTACGAGACCGGGCACCGCCTACGTCTCACCGTCCAGTCCGGACAGTGGCGGCCGTGTGGCGACCAGGAGCTCGGGGACGCGGAGCGCGGGATCGTGCTGGACGACGAACCCTGGGAACTGACGATCGAGGAACTCGGCACGACCCGTCCGCCGTCCCGGCCCGCGAACGACTTCGACGACGCCGTGGCGGACGTGCGGGAGGAGTTCGGCTGCTTCGCCGAGGCCGTGGCGCCCTGGCGCGGCGACCGCACCCCGGCCGCCGAGCTCGCCTGCTACGTGCTGTGGTCGGCCACCGTGCGGCCCGCCGGGTTCGTCCACCGGCCCGCCGTGCTGATGTCCAAGCACTGGATGGACAAGGTGTGGAGCTGGGACCACTGCTTCACCGCGCTGGCACTGGCGCCCGGCGCGCCGGGGCTCGCCTGGCAGCAGTTCCAGGTCGTGTTCGACCACCAGGACGAGCACGGCGCGCTGCCGGACTCGGTCACCCATTCCGAGGTGCTGCGCAACTTCGTCAAACCGCCGGTGCACGGATGGGCGCTCTCCCTGCTGCGGCAACGACTTCCGGGCGGACTGCCCGACGCGGGGCCGACGTATCGGCAGCTCCGCGCGTGGACCTCGTTCTGGCTGGAGCACCGAACGGCCCCCGGCAGCCTGTTGCCGCACTACGAGCACGGCAACGACAGCGGGTGGGACAACTCGACGGTGTTCCGGGAGGAACGCCTCGTCCGCTCGCCCGACCTCGCCGCCTTTCTCGTGTTGCAGCTGAAGGAGCTCGCCCGGCTCGCCGCCGAGGCAGGGGACGAGCCGGCGCGGTGGTCGGAGCAGGCGGACGCGCTGCTCGACGAACTGCTCGACGAGCTGTGGCGGGGCGACCACTTCGTCAGCCAGGGCGTGGCCAGCGGGACGAAACGGCGCAGCGCGAGCCTGCTCGACCTCATGCCCGTGGTGCTGGGGGAGCACCTGCCGCGGGAGGTCTTCGACGCCCTGTGCGCCGGTGTCGCCGCGCACCTCACGCCCGTCGGCCTGGCCACGGAGGAGCCGGGCTCGCCCTACTACGAGCCCGACGGTTACTGGCGCGGACCGGTGTGGGCGCCCGCCACCGTGCTGATCGAGGACGGCCTGCGCCGCGGCGGCGCGGTGGAGCTGGCCGACCAGGTGAGCGCGCGGTTCCTGGCCACCTGCGAGAAGTCCGGGTTCGCGGAGAACTTCGACGCCCTTACCGGGGAAGGGCTGCGCGACCGCGCCTACACGTGGACGGCCGGGGCTTACCTCGTGCTCGCCGGGGAGGTCGGACGCAGCGCTACACCCCGGCGTTGAGAACGGGGCTCTCCTCACCCGCCTCCACCGCGTGCAGGCGCCGTCCCGCACGCTCGGGCCGGATGTGCGTGCCGCCGGCCGACGGGTGGGGGAGCAGGTGGCTCGACGCGGCGATGGTCTGCTCGTCGAGCCGCACGCCCAGCCCCGGGCTGTCGCCGAGGACGTAGGCGCCGTCCTCGACGTGCAGGTCGAGCGAGACGCCCACCGCGGGCCGCAGGTCCTGCAGTTCGCTGACCAGGTGGTTGGGCACCGACGCGGCGCCGTGCAGCAGGCCGATCGGACTGGTGCCGATGGGACTCACGGGCAGGTCGTGGGCGTGGGCGAGGGTGGCGACCCGGAGGAAGTGGGTGATGCCCCAGACCCCGGCCGTCTGCACGATGTCGACGGCGCCGGCCGCCATGAGCGGACGGTGCTGTTCGAGCCCGGTCAGGTTCTCGCCGGTGGCGACGGAAGCCCGGATTCCACGGCCGACCGCCGCGTGGCCCTCCACGTCCCAGCGGCGGACGGGTTCCTCGACCCACGTGAGGTCGAAGGTCCGTTCGAGTTCGCTGACGTACCGGACCGCCTGCTTGCGCGTCCACGTCTCGTTGACGTCGAGCATCAGGCTCGGCCGCGCGCCGTCGCCCGCCTCGGTCAGGACGTCCCGCACGAGGGCGAGGCGATGCCGGTCGCGGTCCACGTCCAGGCCGCCCTTGAGCTTCGCCGCGCGCAGTCCGCGATCGGCATAGCCCTGGTACACGGCAACGAGTTCGTCGTCGGTCAGCGCGATGTCCAGCGCCGAGGCGTAGGCGGGCACGCGGCGGTCGCGGCCGCCGAGCAACCGCCACAGCGGTTCCCCGGCCGCCTGGGCCTTGATGTCCCACAACGCGCTGTCGAACGCGCCGATCGTGCCGAACACCGCACCGGCGTGGCCCGCCTTGAACATCCGGCGCAGCATCCGGTCGTACAGGGCGGTGACGCAGCGCGGGTCCTCGCCCTCGATGGCGGCGAAGACGGCCTCGATCTCCACGTGCGGGCCGAGTCCGACGCCGGTGAGACCCGCGTCGGTCTCGACGACGACGATCGGGACCCGGACGAGGCCGTCGGGGATCACGCCGTTGGCGTCGCCGACAGGACGGCCCCAGTCCTGGACCGTGGTGAGCGTCCGGTAGCCAGTGATGCGCATGTCAGCCCTTCGTGGACCCGGCGGTGACACCGTCGGCGATCTGGCGTTGCAGGAACAGGTAGACGACCAGGACGGGGACCGCGGCGATCAGCACTCCCGCGGCGAACGTGGGGATGTCGTCGGAGTACTGGCCGCGCAACGACGTGACACCGACCATGAGCGTGCGGTGCTCCGCGGACGGCATCATCAGCAACGCGACGAGGACGTCGTTCCAGCAGAACAGCGCGTTGAGCACACCGACCGACAACAGCGCGGGCGCGCCGATCGGGAGCATGATCCGCCAGTAGACCCCGTACACCGAGTTCCCGTCGATCCGCGCGGCGTCGACGATCTCGGACGGCACACTGGCGTAGTAGGTCGTCAGCAGGAAGATCGTGAACGGCAGGAACTGCGCCACGTACGCGAGGACCAGGCCGGGATAGGTGTCGATGAGACCCGTGTCCGCCATCGTCCGCGCCAGCGGCACCATGATCACCTGGAACGGCACGAACAGCGCCGCGAGGATCCCCAGGAAGAGCGCGGACGAGCCGCGGAACCGCAGCCGCCCGAGCGCGAAGCCCGCCATCGAGCCGAACAACAGCAGCAGCGCGACCGAGCAGGCCACGACGACCACCGAGTTCAGGAAGTACCGGGACATCCCGACGCTCGTCCAGGCCTTGACGACGTTGTCGAGGCTGAACGAGTCGGCAGGGGAGAACCGGTCGAGCACGTACTCGCGCCGGGTCTTCATGGCGACGTTGGTGGTGAACACCAGCGGGTAGATCGTGGCCAGGGCGAGCGCGGCCATCGGGACGGCGGCGACCCACCTGACGGGACGGGAGCCGGGCATCAGTCCTCCTTGCCGGCGGCGCGGCGCAGGATCGCGATCTGGGCCAGCCCCACCACGAGCATGATCAGGAACAGCGCGGTCGACGCCGCGGAGGCGAGCGCGGGCTGGTTCAGGCGCCCCTGCTGGATCCAGATGTAGTACTCGGGCAGGTACGTCGACCCCTCCGGCCCGCCGCTCGTCATCACGTAGAGCAGGCCGAACATCGAGGTCAGCATGCCGATCATGGTGGTGACGAAGACGAACTGGATCGTGCGTGTCAGGCTCGGGACGATCACGTGCCGGACCGTCTGCGGGAACGACGCGCCGTCCATCTTCGCGGCGTCGAGCAGCGACTGGTCGAGGGTGGCGAACCCGGCCAGGAAGACGACGAGAGCCATGCCGAACGTCGCCCAGACGTGCACCGCGACGACCACGAAGAACGCCACGCCGGGATCGCCGAGCCAGTCCACCGGCCCGATCCCGAGGCCGCCGAGGAGCCCGTTGAACGGCCCGTCGAACGCCAGCAGCAGCGTGAAGATCGCGCCGACGATCACCGGCGAGAGCACCGCGGGGAAGAAGTAGACGCCGCGGTAGAGCCGATGTCCCGGCACACGCAGGTAGATGAACGTGGCGAGGAGGCCGGGGATCGCCACCGCCACCGGGAGCAGCAGGACGAGCAGCCCGACGTTGCGCAGGGCCGTGCGGAACAGCGGATCGGCGAACAGGGTCACGTAGTTGTCGAGGCCGACCATCACGCCGTCTCGGTCACCGTCGCCGGTGAAGGAGAAGTTGACGCCCAGCACCAACGGCCACAGGCGCAGCCCGATGATGATCAGGACGGCCGGCGCCACGAGGACGAGGGGAGCCAGGCGCTCGGCCCGTGAGCCGGACCGGCGCCGCCTCGCGGGCCCGGCCGGAGCCGGGCGCGCGGGGGAGAGCGTGGGTGCCGCCACGGCGGTCAGCCGGTCTTGTCGGAGGCGGCCAGCTGCGCCACCGCGTCGTCCACCGCGGCCGATCCGCTCAGCAGTTGCTGCGACAGACGTCCCATCAGGTCAAGGGTTTTCGACGACAGGGCGACGTGCAGCGCGGGCTTGCCCGACTTGACCTCCGCGACGATCGCTTTGACCGCGGGGCCGCCGGAGGACACGTCGATCGTCGCGTCGGACGCGATGGCGCCACCGTCGGCGTAGAACGCCTTCAGCGCGTCGGCGGAGGTCAGCGAGCGCACCAGGTCCGCGGCCAGCTTCGGGTCCTTGGTCCACTTCGCGACCGCGTAGCCGATGCCGCCGTCGAACGGCAGGCTCGGCTTCGCCGCGGGGTTCACCACGGGTGCGCGCATCACGCCGAGCTTCTCCGGGGTGAGGAACTCGGCGAAGTCCTTCCAGTGCCCCACGTCCGACATCAGGCCGATGACGTTGGCCACCTTGCCGGAGTTGAAGAGCGCGAACGCGTCGTTGAACATCGCCGTGGAATTGGCGCCGTCGGTGTTCAGCCCGGCGTCGGCGGTCTGCTTCCACAGCTCGAAGATCCGCTTGACGTTCGCGGAGGACCAGTCCCGCTTGCCGGCGATCCAGTCGTCGTACTCCTGTGGCGTCAGGACCGCCGAACCCATGGCGGACAGGAAGAACTGGATGCCGTAGCCCTCCTTGTTGCCCTGCGCCAGGCACTTCGCGCCGGTCTTCTGGGCGATCACACCGCAGTCGCGGACGAAGTCGTCCCAGGTCTTCGGCGGGGAGTCCGGGTCGAGGCCTGCCTTCTGGTAGAGGTCCTTGTTGTAGTAGACGGGATGCCCCTGCAGCGTCACCGGTGCGGCGTAGGTCTTGCCGTCCTTGGTGAACGCGTCCCAGCCGGCCAGCCGCTTCCGGTCGTCGGCGACGTAGGTGTCGAGCGGGGCGAGCGCGTCGGCACGGTCGCGAATCTGCCCGCCGCCGTTGAAGAGCACGACGTCCGGACCCTTGCCGGCCTGGATGGCCGCGCCGAGCAGGGTGTAGTACTGGTCGAACGGCTGGGCCACGAACTCGACGTTCACGCCGGGGTGGTTCTTCGCGAAGTCGGCCTTCGCCTTCTCCACGTAGGCGGCCGCCTTGGCGTCACCGGACTTCCAGTCCCAGACCACGAGCTTGTCGCCGGAGCCGCCGGACGAGGTGCCCGGCCCGGACGCGCTGCCGCATCCTGCCGTCAGCGTCAGCCCCAGGACCAGGGCGGCGGACAAGAGTGTGCGCTGCTTCATCGCTCGCTCACTTCTCTTCCCGAGAGGGTGCCGGGCTGCGTCGTTCCCGACGGGTGCGGTGAACGTAAGTCGTATGACGTATTACGTCAATCGCCCGTTCTGCAGTACTCTCGCCGCACGTCCTCGCACGACGGCGCGAGGACGTGACCGGAGGAACGATGACCGCAACAGGCCGGAGAACGGCCGCCGCCGCCCCTGGCTGGGTGCGCAGGCCGGCGAGCCTGGCCAGTGCGGTGACCGCCGAGCTCGTGAGCCGGATCGTGCGCGGCGACCACCCCTCCGGGACGTCGCTGCCTCCCGAGCCCGCGTTGTGCGAGGCCTTCTCGGTGAGCAGGACCGTCATCCGTGAAGCGGTGAAAGTCCTGCAGGAGAAGGGTTTGGTGCAGGTCCGCCAGGGCGCGGGCACCCAGGTGACCCCGCCGTCCTCGTGGAACGTGCTCGACGAACTCGTCCTCGGGGCGGTCGTCGCCGAGGACGAGACCCTCGCGGTGCTCGACGACCTGGTGGTCACCCGGCGGCTGCTCGAGTCGGACATGGCCCAGGCCGCCGCCCGCACCGCTGACGAGGCCACCGTCGCCGCGTTGCGCGACCTCGTGGACCTGATGGACCGGCTGGTCGGCGATCCGGACGCCTACCGGGAGCAGGACCGGCTCTTCCACGACCGGATCATGCGCGCGTCCGGCAACCGCATCGCCAGGGGTGTGGTGCGGGCGCTGGAGAGCCAGGTGATCAACACCGCTCGCTACACGGGCCGCAGCGACCGCGCCCTGTGCGCCGCGTCCAACGAGGGCCACCGCCGGGTCTGTGAACGGATCGCCGCGCACGACCCCGCCGGTGCCGCCGAGGCGATGTTCACGCACATCACCGAAGCCTGGCTGGTCCGCCGCAGCGACGTGGGCGATCCCAGCCGCCTGGAGCGGTAGCGGTCAGGTCAGGAGCCGGTCGACGAGGTCGTGCCACCCGGCCTCCACCCGTGCCAACGGCATGCCGTGGCCGCGGACGAGGTGGTCGGTCAGCACGACGTCCACCGACGCCAGCAGGGTGTGGGCGAGCAGGTCGGCGTCGGCGCCGGGCAGGAGCGCGCGCACCAGCAGGGCCACGTGCCGGTGGCGCAACCGCCGGGCCGGGACCGCGAACCGGCGGCTCGGCGACGGCTCGGCCGCCAGGTAGAGCTCCAGGTCGGCGTGCTCGTGGCGCAGCAGGGCCGGGCCGAACGCCCTGAGTCTCGTGGCCGGATCGGCCCGCGGTCCGAGCGGCGGCGGTCCGCTGAGGAACGCCTCCTGGAACAGGCTCTCCGAGCGGTCCAGCAGGGCCTGGAGCAGTCCGTTGCGGTCACCGAAGCGTCGCGACACCGTGCCCTTGCCGACGCCGGCCTCCGCGGCGACCGCCTCCATCGTGATCGCCGCCGCACCCCGTCGCGCCGCCAGCCGGGCGGCCGCTTCCAGCAGCAACGCCCGGTTGCGCACCGCGTCCGCACGCAGGGGCGGCTCCGCGCCGGCGAGGGGCAGGGATGTGCTGTCGATCACCTCGGCAGCGTAGCCGGAAGATAACCGGGCCGCGTCCCGTTTAGGGTGTAGTCGTTCAAGCACACACCGCACCTGGGAGTCACTTCATGGCCGTCCGCATCCTCACGCTCGTCGGCAGCCTCCGTTCGGGTTCGCACAACCGCAGGCTCGCCGAGGCCGCGGTGCAGATCGCGCCCGAACACGTCGAGGTCGGTCTGTTCGAGGGCCTGGACACCGTGCCGTTCTACAACGAGGACCTCGACGCCGAGGGCGCCGTGCCCGCCCCCGCCGCCCGGCTGCGGGAGGCCGCCGCTGAGGCGGACGCCCTGCTCCTGGTGTCGCCCGAGTACAACGGCACCATCCCCGCCGTGCTGAAGAACGCCATCGACTGGCTGTCCCGTCCCTACGGCGCCGGCGCCCTGTCCGGCAAGCCGGTCGCCGTCGTGGGCACCGCGTTCGGCCAGTACGGCGGCGTGTGGGCGCAGGACGAGGCCCGCAAGGCGGTCAAGATCGCCGGTGGCGCGGTCGCCGAGGACCTGACCCTCTCGATCCCCTCCTCGGTGGTGCGCTTCGCCGACCTCCACCCGGTCGACGACCCCGAGGTCACCGAGAAGCTGGCCGGCGTGGTCGAAGGCCTCGCCGCCCGCGTCGCCGCCACCGTCTGACCGTCCACGTTCGACTGTCGATTCGAGTCGAACGTGCCCCGAAAGGCCCAGCGGCGCAACGGAAGCGCCGACTTCCGTTGCGCCGTCCGGAAAAGCCTCCGATGATCACGTGAGCGTCCCGCTCACCACGGAGGTCTCCTGATGGCTGTCCTGCCCGAGCGGGTGCTGTTCGGCGCCGCGTACTACCACGAGTACCAGCCGTACGAGCGGCTCGAAACCGACCTGGACCTCATGGCGCAGGCCGGTTTCACCGTCATCAGGGTCGGCGAGTCGGTGTGGTCCACGTGGGAGCCGGAGAACGGCCGGTTCGAGCTGGACTGGCTCCAGCCGGTGCTCGACGGCGCGCACGAACGCGGGATCTCCGTCGTGCTCGGCACACCGACGTACGCGGTGCCGCCGTGGCTCGCCCGGCAGTACCCGGAGATCGCGGCGCAGCGGGCCGACGGCCGGCGCGTCGGCTGGGGCGCCCGGCAGGAGGCTGACTTCACCCACCCCGCCTTCCGCTTCCACGCCGAACGCGTCGCGCGCAGGATCGCCGAGCGGTATGCGGGCCACCCCTCGGTCATCGGGTTCCAGGTGGACAACGAACCAGGCGTGCACCTGCTGCACAACCACGGCGTGTTCCAGCGGTTCGTCGACCACCTGCGCACCACCTACGGCGACGTCGAGAACCTGAACCGCGCGTGGGGCCTGGCGTACTGGTCCCACCGGTTGTCCGACTGGGCCGACCTGTGGACGCCGGAGGGCAACGCCCAGCCGCAGTACGACATCGCGTGGCGGGCGTTCCAGGCGCGGCAGACCACGGAGTTCGTCGCGTGGCAGGCCGGCATCGTTCGCGAGTACGCGCGGCCGGAGCAGTTCGTCACCACCTGCCTGCACTACCCGCACGTGGCTCTGGACGACGACGGGCTGACCGGCCACGTGGACGTCACCGCCGGAAATCCTTACTACGACATGCAGGACGGCCTCACGTTGCCCGATCCCACGCCGGACGAGCACGAGCAGGGCTGGAAGACCAGGGGAGTCTGGGCGTTCTACCGCGGTGCAGACTGGATCTTCTCCTCCCGTCAGGAACCGTTCCTGGTCACCGAGACCAACGCCGGGAACATCGGCACGCCCTGGGACAACCGTCCCGCCTACGACGGCCAGTGGCGTCAGGCGGCCTGGGCGTTCGTCGCCCGTGGCGCGCGGATGATCGAGTACTGGCACTGGCACACGCTGCACTTCGGCGCCGAGACCTACTGGGGCGGCGTGCTCCCGCACAGCGGCCGGCCCGGTCGCGCCTACGCGGAGCTCGCGCGGCTGGGAGCCGAGTTCGAGAACGCGGGCGCGGCGGTCGCGGGCGTCGAGCCGGACGCCGACATCGCGATCGTCCACTCGCTGCCCAGCAAGTGGTACATGCAGAAGTACCCTCCGCTGTCCACTCCGGACGGAGGGCCGGACGCCGCCGCGTACCAGCGGATCTTCGATTCGTTCTACCGCGGCGCGTTCGAGGCGGGACGGCAGGTGCGGATGATCCACGCCGGTCAGCTGGCCGGTCTGGAGGAGGCCGCGCGCCGATACCCCGTGCTGATCGCGCCCGCCCTGTACCTCGCCGACGACGCGACGATCGACTGGCTGGCGGAGTACGCGCGCTCGGGCGGCCACCTGGTCATCGGACCGCGCACCGCCTACGCCGACCACGAGGGCAGGGCACGCCACGAGCCCGCTCCCAGCCGTCTCACCGAGGCGGCGGGCGTCCACTACGACGAGTTCAGCAACCTGTCGCGTGACCTCCGGGTGCACGTCACGGAGGGATCGGCGCTGCACCTGCCCGCGGACGCGGTCGCCACCAGGTGGGTCGAGGGGTACGAGGTCACCGACGCGGACGTGCTGGTGGAGTACGACCACCACCACTTCGGACGCTGGCCCGCCGTCACCACCCGGCGGCACGGCGCCGGTCGCGTCACGTGCGTTGGCACGGTGCCCGGCCGCGTTCTCGCCGCCGCGCTCGCGAGCTGGCTCGCGCCCGCACCGGTGTCGGGCTGGGCGGATCTCCCGGAGACGGTCACCGTGACGACCGGCACCTCGCCGGACGGACGTCGTCTGCACGTGGTGCACAACTGGAGCGGGGACCGCGCCGAGGTCGTCGCGCCGGTCGCGCTCACCGACCTGCTGGGCGGTGACGGCGTTCCGGTGGGCGGGCGCGTCGCGCTCGGGGAACGGGACGTGCGCGTGTTCGCATCGGAACGGTAGGCGTGCACCAGATCCTTCAGCGCATGGTGACGGCGCGCCAGTGCGCCGAGTCGTCCTGCGCACCCCTGCCGGGGCGGTTCTCCTGGTACCAGTCCATGATCCGCCGTCGGCCGGCGTCCGTGATGTGGTAGCCGAGGTGGTCGCCGACCGGTGCCCAGATCAGCTCGCTCTTCAGGGCGTGTTCGATGGCATCGCCGCGGCACATGCTCTGCAGCAGCCACGGCCACACCATGCCCTGCGCGGTCATCCACAGCACGCGCAGCACCGCTGTGTCCGGCAGTTCCGGACCGTTGTCCGGTGAACTGTCCGGTGAATCGTCGAAGAATCGGCCCGCCTGCATCGCAACCCCCGCTCTCTCTCCCTCGCATGTCGTAATACGGCCTGGTCCTGGCTCTGGTTCAGGCCCGGGAGGAATTACTTCCGCGTCGAATGGTTTCGAGTCGATTCGACCCGAGGGCGATCGAACCGTTGGGGTGCAAGCATGATCAGGCGCTCGCGCGGCGCACCAGCGACGTGGGCAGCAGCATGGACTGCGGCAGCTTCTCCTCGCCGGCCAGCTCGGCCAGCAGCCGCCAGGTCAGGGTGCGGCCGAACCCCTCGACGTCCTGCCGCACGGTGGTGAGCGGCGGCACGGCCGTCGCGGCGAGCACGGAGTCGTCGAACCCCACGACCGCGACGTCGTCGGGGATCCGGCGGCCGCTCGCCTGGAGCACCCGCAACGCGCCGAGCGCCATGATGTCCGCCGCCACGAAGACCGCGTCGAGATCGGGCGCCCTGCGCAGCAGCTCCTCCATCGCGAGCGCGCCGCTGTCGGGCGTGAAGTCGCTGTGCACCACCAGTTCCACGGCCATGCCGTGTTCCGCGAGCCCGCACCGCCAGCCGCTCAGGCGGTCCATGCCCACCGCCATGTCGAGCGGCCCGGCGATCGTGGCGATCTTCTCGCGGCCCAGCGAGATGAGGAACCGCACGGCCCCCAGAGCGCCGTTGAAGTTGTCGGCGTCGACGAACGGGACGGAGCCGCCCGCGAGCGGACGGCCGCCCACCACGATGGGCAGCCCCGTCTCGTGCAACGTCCGCGGCAACGGGTCCTCGCCGTGCAGGCTCACCACGAGGGCACCGTCGACGTGCCCGCCGGTGAGGTACGCGATCTGGTCCTCACCGTCGAGCGGTTGGTTCATCATCAGCAGGAGCTGCACGTGCCGTCCGGCGAGCTCGGCGTGCACCCCGCGCAGCACCTGGGCGAAGAACGGGTCGGCGAGCACCCGGCTGCCCTGCTCGGAGATGACCAGGGCGATCGCGTTCGCCTTGCTGCCTGCCAGGGTGCGCGCGGCGTGGTTCGGGCTGTACCCGAGCAGCGCGATGGCGCGGTGCACCGCCTGGCGCGACCGCTCGCTCACGTACTTCTCGCCGTTGATCACCCTGGAGACCGTGGACTTCGACACCCCGGCCACGCGCGCGACCTCCTCGATGCGCGGGCCGGGGCGGCGACTCCTGCCTTCTGTCATGAGACGGCGACCAACGCGTTGTCCCGGGCCACCCTGCTGTACCACCTCGCACTCATCTTCGGCGTGCGAATCTGGGTGTCGTAGTCGACGTGGACGATGCCGAACCGCTTCGCGTACCCCTCTGCCCACTCGAAGTTGTCCAGCAGCGACCAGCAGAAGTAGCCGCGCAGGTCGACGCCCGCCTCGATGGCCGCGTGGGCGGCACGAAGGTGGGAGGCGATGAAACCGGTGCGGTCCACGTCGTCGATCGCGCCGGTGCCGGAGAAGTCGTCGCGGAACGCGGCGCCGTTCTCCGTGATGTACAACGGAAGTCGCGGGTAGTCCTGGTGCACCCGCATCAGCACGGCCGTGAGGCCGTCCGGCCTGACCTCCCAGCCCATGTCGGTCATGGGAGCGTCCCTGGCCGGGAACGAGGCGTGCTGCACACCCACCCACGGCGACGGGCCGGTCTCGCCGTTGGGCGTGGAGCTGACGTAGTGCTCGGTGTAGTAGTTGACGCCGAGCATGTCCATCGGCCCCGAGATGACGCCGAGGTCGCCGTCCTTGACGTGCTCGCCGAACCCGAACGGTTCGAGGTCCGCGAGGATGTCGGCCGGGTACTCGCCGCGCAGCAACGGGTCCAGGAAGATCCGCTGCTGCAGCCCGTCGAGCCGGCGCGCGACGTCGAGGTCGGCCGGGTTGCCGGGATCCACGGGGATGATCGGGTACATGTTGAGAGTGATGCCCACCTTGGCTTCCGGCTGGGCGGCGCGGATGGTGTCGGCCGCGAGCCCGTGCGCGAGCAGCAGGTGGTGCACCGCGGCGACGGCGGCCTCGGGCTCGGTGCGGCCGGGCGCGTGGATTCCGCCCGCGTACCCGAGAAACGCCGAGCACCACGGCTCGTTCATCGTCGTCCAGGTGCCGACGCGGTCACCGAGAGCCTCGACGGTGGCGGCCGCGTAGTCGGCGAACCGGAACGCGGTGTCGCGGTTCGCCCAGCCGCCGGTCTCCTCGAGCTTCTGCGGGAGGTCCCAGTGGTAGAGCGTCGGCCACGGCGCGATGTCGTGCGCCAGCAGAGAGTCGATCAACCGCTTGTAGAAGTCGAGCCCCGCCTGGTTGACCTTCCCACCGTCCGGCCGCACGCGCGGCCAGGCGATCGAGAACCGGTAGGCCTTCAGTCCCAGGTCCGCCATCATGGCGACGTCCTGCTCGAAACGCCGGTAGTGGTCGGCGGCGGGTTCACCGCAGTCGCCGCCCACCACCTTGCCGGGCTGCCGGCAGAACTCGTCCCAGATGGAGTCGGTGCGGCCGTCCACGTCGGTCGCACCTTCCACCTGGAACGCGGCGGTCGCGGCTCCCCACAGAAAACCCTGTGGGAAAAGAATGTTCTCCATTTTCACCCCTTGACGGCGCCCTGCATGACACCGGCGACGATCTGCCGCCCGAGTACGAGGAACACGATGAGCACCGGAACCGTCGCGAGCGTGGTTCCGGCGAGTACGAGCGAGTAGTCGACGTAGTAGCCGCTCTGCAGCTTCTCCAGTGCGACCTGGAGGGTCGGGTTGTCGGCGTTGAGCACGACCAGCGGCCACAGGAAGTCGTTCCAGGACTGCATGAACGTGAACACGCCGAGCATCGCGGCGGCCGGCCGGGCGGCGGGCAGTGCGACGTGCCAGAACGCACGCCACAGGCTGCAGCCGTCCATCCGCGCCGCCTCGACGAGCTCGTCCGGAATGGCGTCGAGCAGGTACTGCCGCATCCAGAACACGCCGAACGCGGTGACGAGGTTCGGCACGATCACGGCTTCGAGCTCGCCGGCCCAGCCGAACTCGGCCATCGCCATGTACAGCGGGATGATCCCGAGCTGGGTCGGCACTGCCAACGTTGCCACGACGAACAGGAACAGCACGCCCCGGCCGCGGAACTTCAGCTTGGCGAAGGCGAACCCGGCCAGCGTCGACAGCAGCACCACCGAGAACGTCACGGTGCCGGACACGAGGAAGCTGTTGCCCAGGGCCTTCCAGAACGGGACCGTGTCGAACACGCGCGTGGCGTTCGTCCAGAAGTTGCCGCCGGGGATCAGCGTGAAGTCGCCCGTCAGCACCGAGTTGTCGCGGCTCGCGACCAGGAACGACCAGTAGAACGGGAAAGCGGAACCGAGCACGAACGCGCCGAGGATTCCGTAGATCGCGAAGGACGGTCGTCTCATCATCGCACGGCCCTCCTGGTGAGGAAGAAGTTGAGGGCGGCGACGGCGATCACGATCATGAACAACACCCACGCGATCGCGGAGGCGTAGCCGAGGTCGAGGCCCTGGAACGCCGACTGGTACAGGTAGAGCACGACGGTCTGGTACTGGTGCTCCGCGCCGCCGCCGCTGCCGCCGGACGGCTCGAACAGCTTCGGCTCGGTGAAGATCTGCAGGCCGCCGATGGTCGAGGTGACGACCACGAAGATCAGCGTCGGCTTCAGCAACGGGAGCGTGATGCTGAAGAACTGCCGCAGCGCGCTCGCGCCGTCCACCAGCGCGGCCTCGTAGACGTCACGGGGGATCGCCTGCATCGCGGCCAGGATGATCAGCGCGTTGTAGCCGGTCCACCGCCAGTTGACCATCGACGCGATGGCGACGTGACTGCCGAACGTGCTGGCCTGCCAGTCGATCGGGTCGATGCCGACGAGCCCGAGCACGTCGTTCACCAGGCCGTACTGCGGGCCGAACAGATTGCCGAAGATGATCGTCAACGCCACGAGGCTCGCCACGTAGGGCAGCAGCACGCCCATCCGCCACCCGGTGCGGGCCCGCAGGTTCGCGTTCAGCAGCGCCGCCAGCGCCACGGCGACCACGATCTGCGGACCGCTGGAGAGCACGAAGATGCTGAACGTGTTGAAGAGCGCGTTCCAGAACTGGTCGTCCTCGAACAGCGTCCGGTAGTTCTCCAGACCGATGAACAGCGGCTCGTCGGCGCCGACCTCCCAGTCGAACAGGGAGACGTAGGCCGTGTAGAGCAACGGGAACAGCCCGATGGCCCCGAAGAGCACGAAGAACGGTGCGACGAAGAGGTACGGCGACACCTTGGTGTCCAGATTGGACAGCCGGTACCGCCGCGGAGGCCGCGGGCGAGCCTCCTGCGCTCGCCCGCGGTCAACCTTGGAGAGAGTGGCCGTCACTACTTGGCCGCCTTCTTCGCGCCCTCGACGGCGGTCGTCCAGGCCTCGTCGGCGTTCTTGCCCTGCTCGACCGACTGCAGCGCCGGGCTGAAGACCGTCTCCTGGATCTGGCCGTCGGCCGGGCCCTTGTACTGCGCGGCCTTGATCTTCTTGGCCTGCGTGGCGAACAGCTCGCCGGCCTTGACGTTGCCGAAGTAGGCGTTGGTCTGCTCCAGCAGCTCAGGCGCCTCGAGGGCCTTGACCTGGCTGGGGAAGGTGCCCTTGGCCTTGAACGCCTTGATCTGCTGCTCCGGCGCGGTCAGCCAGGCGGCGAGCTCGGCGGCCTTCTTCGCGTTCTTGCTCTGCTTCGGCACGCTCAGGTACGAGCCACCCCAGTTGCCGCCACCGTTCGGGAACGCGTCGGTGACCGCCCACTTGTCCTTGTTCTCGGGTCCCGCCTGCGTCTCGACCACGCCGAGCATCCACGACGGGCAGGTCTTGGTGGCGAACTTGCCGAGCTTGAAGCCGGTGTTCCACTCGTTGCTGAACGCACCGAGGCGAGCCGACTGTCCCTTGGCGACAGCCCCGGTCACCGCGGTCCAGTTGGCCTTGATGGCGGAGTTGGTGTCGACGACCAGCGTGTCGGACTTGTCGTAGTAGCCGGTCTCGAGCTGGTTGTGCATGGCGTTGTAGACCTGCGCGGCGCTGTCGAACCACGCGACGCCCGGAACCTTGGCGACGAACTGGTCACCGGCGGCGAAGTAGCTGTCCCACGTGGCGAACAGGGCCTTGACGCCCTCGGGGTCGGACGGCAGACCGGCCTGCTGGAACAGGTCCTTGCGGTAGCACATGGCCAGCGGACCGATGTCGGTGCCGTAGCCGATGAGCTTGCCGTCCTTGGTGGTCATCGCCTGGGTCTTCCAGTCCAGCCAGCGCCCGTCCTCGATCTTCGGGCCGATCTCCTTGAGATCGTTGAACTGGGAGGCCTTCGACATCACCTGGCTGAGGTAGCCCTCTTCGACGCCCTCGATGTCGGCGAGCCCGGAGCCGGCACCCAGCTTGGTGAACAGGTTCTGGTGGTGCGGCTGACCCTGTCCGGTCTTGCGCTGGGTGATCTTGACGTCCGAATGAGCCGCCTCGTACTCCTTGAACAGCTCTTCGTAGCCGAACTCGTTGAACGTGGCGATCGTGAGTTCGGTCTTTCCGTCTGCGGACTGGCTGGCCCCGCCTGATCCGCACGCTGTGGTGGCGGCGGCGGACACGGCGGCACAGATCAGCACGCTGATCCAACGGTGTCGCACGGGAGAACTCCTCTGGTCTCGGCGGCGGTTCTGGGAGCGCTCCCAGATGCAGGGGAGTGTCGTACTGGCTTCGAACGTGTGTCAAGACACACTTCGGCCCACACCAGGCGCTTTCGATGTCACTCGACCGGGTGACCTCGTCATTCATGACTCAGGTCACGGTTGGGAAACCTGGGAGCGTTCCCGGAAATATGTCCGAAGGGTTAACACTGAGTGCTGATCCCGGCACGGAAAGCGTCAGAGCCCGTGCCGAAGCCCGGTTCGCGACAGCCGGGTGCGAGGCGGCATCCGGCGGCACGGGTGTGCGGGCCGTCCGGCCGCATCACCGGCAACCACCGCAAGCGCGACTCTCCGCGAACCGGCCTTCGACAGGTCCTAAGCGCTCGCGCGAAGCACCAGGGAAGTCGGCAGCAAGAGCGACGGCGGAAGGCCGTCCTCGCCCGCCAGTTCGCCCAGCAGCCGCCACGTCATCGTGCGGCCGAGCTGCTCGACGTCCTGCCGGACGGTGGTGAGCGGGGGAGTGGCCGTGGACGCGAGCAGCGAGTCGTCGAACCCGACGACCGCCACGTCCTCCGGAACGCGCTTGCCGCGTGCGTGCAGCACCTGCAGCACGCCCAGAGCGATGATGTCGGCGGCGACGAACACCGCGTCGACGTCGGGTGCGCGGTCGAGCAGGTCGCTCATCGCGCGGGCGCCGCTCTCCGGCGTGAAGTCGGCCTCGGCGACGAGGTCCGCGGGCAGTCTCGCCTCGCCGAGCCCGCGCCGCCAGCCGCTGAGCCGGTCGAGACCCGCCGCCATGTCGCGCGGGCCCGCGACGGTCGCGATCCTGGTGCGCCCCAGTGAGACCAGGTGCCGCACCGCGTCCAGGCCGCCGGTGAAGTTGTCCGAGTCGACGAACGGGACCGAGCCGGAGCCCAGGGGGCGTCCGCCCGCGACGACCGGCAGGCCGATCTCCTGCAGCCGGCGCGGCAGCGGGTCGTCGCCGTGCAGGCTCACCAGCAACGCGCCGTCGACGTGGCCGCTCGCCAGGTAGCCGAGGAGGTCGTCGTGGTCCTCCGGCTGGCTGAGCATGAGCAGCAGCTGGATCTGCCGCCCGGTCAGTTCGGCGTGCACCCCGCGCAGCACCCCGGCGAAGAACGGGTCACCGAGGACACGGCCGCTCTGCTCGGAGACGATCAACGCGATGGCGTTCGCCTTGCTGCCTGCGAGGGAGCGGGCGGCCTGGTTCGGGCTGTACTTCAGGTGGGTGATCGCCGTGTGCACGGCGTCCCGGGCCTTGGCGCTCACGTACGGCTCGTCGTTGATCACCCTGGAGACCGTGGACTTGGACACCCCGGCCAGTCGGGCGACCTCCTCGATCCGGGGGCCGGGCCGTCGTTGCCGGTCGATCTCCGTCATGAGTCCATCGTAGAGGCCCGTGAGAGCGCGTTCACGGCACGACGCTGTGCCGGGAACGCGGCTGGGGTCGGGGCGGGACGCCTGCCGCGCAGAACGTCCCGCCCCGAAGTCGTCAGGGCTCGGCACCCCACGCGAGGGCGCCACCGGTGTGGGCGGTCACCCTGTCGAAGTCGGTGAGAGCACTGCTGATCCGGTAGCTGTGGTCGTCGGACTGGACGAAAGTGGACCAATCGGACTTCGCGATCCTCACCTGGATCTCGCCCGTGCTCGCGCCCGCGGCGAGGCTGCCGGAGGCGAAGGACACCTCCAGGTACGCGTCGGCTCCCGCACGTGCGGTCGTGAGCCTGACCACCCGCACCTGGACGCCGGCGCACCCGAGCTGCGCCCAGTCGCACCAGGTCTGGTACGTCACCGCCGGTGCGTCGCCGGTGAACCAGTACCTGATCGTCGTGGTGGCCAGGCTGACCGGTGAGGTGCCCCGGTTCGTCAGCTGGAGCGTGGCGCCGATCTGGTTCGACGTGGCCGCGCCGGATCCCTTGTGCTGCACCGAGAGCGTGCTCGCGGTACCGGGGAGTGTGCGCGTGGCGACCGAGGTGCTGGCCGCGGAGATGTTGCCCGCCGCGTCCTTCGCGCGCACCGCGAACGAGTACGGCGTGTCCGGCGTCAGGCCGGTGACCTGCAGGCTGGTCGTGGTCGCTGTGCCGACGACCGTGGTTCCGTTGAGCACGTCGTATCCGGCGACTCCGACGTTGTCGGTCGACGCCGTCCAGCTCAGCGTGACACCGGTGGCGGTGGCGCCCGCGGCGGTCAGTCCACTCGGGACCGACGGTGCCTCGCTGTCCTCGACCACGCCGCCGGGTTCGTTGCCCCACACCGTCCTGCCGTCCTGGCGCAGCACGATCCTGTCGGTCTGGGCGACGGTGTTGCCGCTGCCCAGACCGGTGTGGGACCAGTCGTTGGCCGGGTCCCACGTGCCGGTGGTGGCGATGCGGAACTGGACCTCCTTGCGGAACGCGGACTGCCCGGCCGGAGCCACGCCGGGGCACGGGATCTCCACGTAGTACACCGCGCCGCGGTACTGCGCCGGCGCACTCGGTGTGCCGCACTGGTTGTAGTTCGTGGTGACGGTGATCTGGCTCGGCGTGGTGGCGCCGTCGAGCGTGAAGTAGTAGCGCAGCGTGCCGTTGAACGTCCGCGCCGGCCACGCGCTCTTGTTGAGCACGAACGCCTTGATCTCGGTGAACTGCGCGGCGCTCTGGTTCACCGACGCCTGGACGGTCAGTTCGGGGCCGTCGGGCGTCTCGGTCACCGGGAAGTTCGTGAGCGGGGTGCCGCCGAACTCCCCGTACAGGCGGGCGAGGGCACCGGTGAAGCCGGCGTTGTAGTCGAGCGCGACCTCGTTCATCACGTAGTCGCTGCGGCTGTCGGTGTAGGCGTCGTTGTTGGTGCTGGGACCGCCGACCAACGCGCCGTAGAGCACGTGCCGGCTGGTCGTCGGTTCCTGGATGCTGTCGGCCCACGAACCGTGCGCGGTGCGGTGGTGCGGGTTGCGCGGTGGGTTGGTGCCGAACCCGACGACGTAGCTGGAGTTGCGCGGGTTGTCGCCGAGGGCGTAGTTGACCTGCCGCACGCCGAAGTCGTGGTAGGTCCTCGCTCTGGCGCTGTCGCGAGTGGACAGCCAGTCGGAGTAGGTCAGGGCGGCGAACGCCGTGTTGGCGGCGTAGCGCAGCGATCCCCAGCTGTCGAGCACCGCCTGGCCGCCGGGGGAGTAGCGCACCCGGTTGCCGTTGTAGCCGGTGGTCCAGAAGTCCAGCCAGCGGTTGGCGTCGGTGATGTACGTCTGCTCGCCGGTGAGCTTCGCCATCAGGACGTAGGCGCCGTACGACTTGTCGTCCCACGCGATGGTCCACTTGTAGGAGCGTTCGGAGCTCTGCGGTTCGGTGCCGAGCTTCTGGTACTCCGTCTTCGCCTTGGTCAGGTAGCTCGCGTCACCGGTGGCGCGGTGCAGCCAGATCGCACCCCAGACGAGCTCGTCCTGGTAGCCGCTCCAGGAGTTGTAGTAGTTCGCGGCGTCCGTGATGCACGAGCTGTACTTGCCGCGATAGGTGTCCGCGAAGCTGTAGAGCTGCTTGGCGTGCGTGAGCAGAGTCGCCGCGTAGGTGGGATCGGTGTCCTTGAAGACCATCGACGCCGACGCCATCGCCGCCGCGTACTCGCCCGCGAGGTCGGAGCCGGGACACGAACTGTCCACTTTGTACGACGGACGGGCCATCGGCATGACCTCCGCCGATCCCCACCAGGCGTGGTCGGGGTTGCCCGCGCCGACCTGCCCGTAGACGACGTTCGGGGACGGGTGCGCCTTGATGATCCAGTCGGTGCCGTGCTTCAGGTTCGCCAAAAGGTGCGGAAGCTGGCCGGAACCGGCGTAGGCGGCCCGGTTCTCCACGGCTCCCCAGGCGAGCATCGACACGCTGAACGCGAAGGGCAGCCCGAACTTGACGTGGTCACCGGCGTCGTAGAAGCCGCCGGACAGATCGAGTCCGACGTCGGAGCCGTCGCGCAGGGCCGAGCCCGCGCGCCAGCTCACGCGGTTGCTCGCGGGCAGTGCGCCCGACCGCTGGGCGTCGTAGAACCAGACCGACTTCTGCAACGCCTCCGCGTAGTTGAACGCGGGTGCGGCGGCCGATGGTGGCGCCAGTGGGCCGGCCATCCCCGCGAGCAGCGCGACGAGGACGGCTGCCACAGCTCTCGACATGCGACGGTGCACGTCAGCCTCCGATGACAGGGTGCGGACTGTGTCTGGGAGCGCTCCCAGGTTTCGGACTGTAACGGTCATGAAAGCGCTCCGACAGGAGTCCGGACTCGTTCGACGGCACATCGACCACAGTTCGACGGCTCACTTTTCGAGCGTGTTGATGCTGGTTACAGTCCGGCTCCGAACTGGGAACGCTCCCAGTCCGTGGAGGTGGGTGGCATGACCGGAAGGCGCATCGTCGCGCTGACGGCGGCGTTCGTGTCGGTGGCCGCGAGCATCGGCTTGGCGGTCGTGGCTCCCGCCGCGGCCGCGCCGGGCTGCAAGGTGGACTACGCGGTACCGAGCCAGTGGCAGGGCGGGTTCACCGCGAACGTGTCCGTGACCAACGTCGGCGACCGCGTCGACGGCTGGCGGCTGACCTGGACGTGGCCGTCCGGCCAGCAGGTGACGCAGGCCTGGAACGCGACCGTCACGTCGTCGGGCAGCCAGGTCACGGCCGCCGACGCGGGCTACAACAAGGTGATCGAGCCGAACGCCAAGGTCTCGTTCGGCTTCAACGGCAGCTGGTCGGGCGCCAACACCGCCCCGGCGTCGTTCGCTCTCAACGGGGTCACCTGCACCGGAAGTCCAGGCACGCCCACGACGACGACTACGACCACCACCACCACTGGAAATCCCGTGCCGGGCGACGCGATGGCGCAGGTGGCGGCGATGCAACCGGGGTGGAACCTCGGCAACTCGCTCGACGCGACCGGGAGCGACGAGACGTCCTGGGGCAATCCGCGCGTCACGGAAGCTTTGCTGGACAACGTGAAGGCGCAGGGCTTCAAGAGCATTCGCATCCCCGTCACGTGGGGCCAGCACCAGGCGTCGGACCACACGATCGAGGCGGCGTACCTGAGTCGTGTCAAGGAGGTCGTCGGCTGGGCGCTGGCCGACGACCTCCAGGTGATGATCAACATCCACCACGACTCGTGGCAGTGGATCTCGGCCATGCCGTCCAACAGGACCGGCGTGCTCACCCGCTACAACGCGATCTGGACGCAGCTGGCGGCCGCTTTCAAGGACTCGCCCGGAAAGCTCGTGTTCGAGAGCGTGAACGAGCCTCAGTTCACCGGCAGTTCTGGCGACGCTCAGAGCGCCCAGCTGCTGCACGAGCTGAACTCGTCGTTCCGCGACATCGTGCGGCGGTCCGGCGGCAACAACGCGAGCCGTCTCCTCGTGCTGCCCACCCTGCACACGTCGTCCGACCAGGCGCGCCTCGACGAGCTGGCGACGTCGATCAGCGGGTTCAACGACCCCAACCTGATCGCGACCGTGCACTACTACGGCTACTGGCCGTTCAGCGTGAACGTCGCCGGCGGCACGCGCTACGACGCGACCGCGCAGAAGGACCTGACCGACTCGTTCGACCGCGTCCACAACACCTTCGTCGCACGCGGCGTCCCGGTGATCCTCGGTGAGTACGGCCTGCTCGGGTTCGACCGGCACACCGGCACGATCGAGCAGGGCGAGAAGCTGAAGTTCTTCGAGCACCTCGGCTACTACGCGCGCACCAAGAAGATCACGACGATGCTGTGGGACAACGGCCAGCACCTCGGCCGCACCTCGTTCCAGTGGAGCGATCCCGAGCTGATCGCGCAGATCAAGTCGAGCTGGGCCACCCGTTCCGGCACGGCGTCGACCGACCAGGTGTTCAGCGCCCGGTCGAGTGCCGTCACCGCCAAGACGATCACGTTGAACACCAACGGAACCACGTTCACCGGCCTGCGCCAGGGCACGACGGAACTGGTGCGCGGCACGGACTACACGATCGCGGGCGACCAGCTCACGCTGACCGCGGCGGCGATGACCAGGCTGAGCGGATCACGGAGCTACGGCACGAACGCCGTCCTCACAGCGAGTTTCTCGGCGGGTGTGCCGTGGCGGATCAACCTGATCACCCACGACGTCCCGGTGCTGTCCGCCGCGACCGGTACCACCGCCGCGTTCTCGATCCCGACCACGTTCCGCGGCGACCTGCTCGCCACGATGGAGGCGAAGTACGCGGACGGGTCGAACGCCGGCCCGCACAACTGGACTTCCTTCAAGGAGTTCGACCGGGCGTTCGCACCGAACTACACCACCGGCGCGACGACGCTCACGCCGGAGTTCTTCGCCGAGGTCAACGACAACGCGCGGGTGACGCTGACGTTCCACTACTGGAGCGGCGCCACCGTCACCTACTACGTCACCAGGTCGGGCAGCGCGGTCACGGGGAGCTTGTGACCTTCAGCCCGCGCCGCAGCGCCTCGATCTCGTCGGCGAACATCCGGCGCGTGATCTCCGCGCTCTGCACGAGCGAGGACCCGTGGAACGTGCCGGGGTAGAGGCGCAGTTCGGTGGGCACACCCGCGTGCGCGAGCCGCCGGGCGTACTCGACGCCCTCGTCGCGCAGCGGGTCGTACTGGCAGGTCGTGACGAACGCGGGCGGTAGCCCCGAGAGGTCGGTGGCCCTGGCAGGGGCGGCGTACGGCGAGACGTCGTCGCCGCCCGGCTCGGTGCCCAGGTAGGCGGTCCAGCTGTAGATCGCGTTGGGGCGGTTCCACAGCGGGGTGTCGACGTAGTCCCGCATCGACTCGGTGTCGAGCCGGTCGTCCAGTTCGGGAATGCCGAGCAGCTGGAAGCACAACGCGGGGCCGCCCCGGTCCCGCGCCACCAGCACGGTTCCCGCCGTGAGCCCGCCGCCCGCGCTCTCGCCGCCGATGCCGAGCCGGGCGGGGTCGATGCCCAGCTCGTCGGCCTTGGCCGCCGCCCACGTCAGCGCGGCATAGCAGTCCTCGACCGGCGCCGGGAACGGGTGCTCGGGCGCCAGGCGGTAGTCGACCGACACGACGACGACGTCCAGCTCGTCCACGATCTTGAGCACGTGCGCGTCGAACATCTCGACGCTGCCGACGACGAACCCGCCGCCGTGGATGTAGACCAGGCCGGGCACGGGGTTCTCGCGGCCCGCACGACTGTAGACCCGCACCCGCACGTCCGGAGCGCCGGAGGGACCGGGAACCGTCTCGTCGCGGACGTCGATGGCGTTCGCGGGCTCGTGGACCGGCACGAGTCCGGCGAGCTCCGACTGCTGGCCGCGGGCGGCGACCAGCGCGTCGTAGTCGGTCAGGACCACCTGCGGCAGCATGTCGAGCCAGGGCCGCAGTTCGGGATCGAAGTCGTAGCTCATGGGACCAATCCTCGGCTCTGGGCGGCGGTGCGGGCAGCCGACACGTGGCGGGCGATTCGGCCACCCGGCCAGCCACCTGTCGGGGCTATGGTGGCGTGATGCGAGGCCTGCTGCTGAGGTTGTCCGGGCTGGACGCCGACGCCGAGAGCGCGGTGAGGGTGATCGGGTTCTTCGATCGCCTGATCACCGAGCGCGCGGGCCTGGACGCGTTGGTGCGCACCACGTCCGAACTCGCCGGGTGCCCGGTCGGGCTGAGCGCGCCGGGACAGGGCCTGGCGCTGCGCGCCGACGCCGGTGGTGCCGTCACGGCGGGTCCGGTACCCGCGCGGGCCGCCGTCCGCGCTCTCGAAGGCGGCGTGCAGGTGTGGGTCGCGCGCGAGGGCACGCCCGCTCCGTTGGACGACATGTTGCTGGAACGGTTCGCGATCGCCGCCGCCGTGCTGCTGGAGCATTCCAGCGTGCCGCTGCCGGAGCTGGGCGATCCGGCGTTGGTGGAACTGGTGCTGTCCGAAAGCGTTGGTACAGCGGAACGATCCCGCGCCCTGCACCTGCTCGGCATCGCCGCCACGGCACCGTTGCGCGTGCTGGCGGCGACCGGCGAGGTGCCGGGCAAGTCGGTGTTGCTGGGGAACGTGCGGGCGGTGCTGGGCACCGAGATCCCTGACGTGGACGGGCGTCTCGGCGTCGGGCCGCTGCTGCCCGCGATCGAGGCGGCGCGGTCCTGGCAGGCCGCGCGGACTGCGTTGCGGTACACATCGGACAGTGAACCGGTGGTGTGGTGGGAAAGGCTCGGCGGGCTGGCGCTTCTCGCCGAACAGCTCGACACCGCGGACATCGCGGCGCTGCCGGACGTGCGCGCGCTCGACCGGCTGGCCGCGGAGCCGGGCATGATCACGATGCTGGACGCGTTGTGCGCCACCGGTTCGGTGCGCAAGGCGGCTGCGGTGCTGCACCGGCACCACAGCACGATGACCGTCCGGCTCGCCCGCGCCGAGTCGGTGCTCGGGTTCGAACTCGACTCGGCCGGGCGGTTCCGGCTCCACCTGGCGTTGATGTTGCGGCGCCTGCGGGACGACTAGGTCCCCGCCGCACGGCGGAACCTCGTCGCTAGGCGGTCGAACGCCGCCGCGAGCTCGTCTCCGTCGATCACCTCGATGTCGAAGTCGAGCTGAGCCATCCACAGCGCGACCCGGTCCGGGTCGTCGGCACCCACCTCGACCCGGCACGTGGACTCGTCGACCGCCTCGACGCCGACCGGGATCTGGATCTTCGCGGCGACTTTGGCGGCGGGCGCGTGCACGAGTACCAGGGCGCGGTACTTCGAGGCCCCCTTGCTGACGCGTCCGAGGACGTACTCGACGGCATCGTCCTCCGGGATCACGCGTGGCCGGAACCGCGCACCCGTCGGTGCGTGCGGAGCCATGCGGTCGACGCGGAAGATCCGCCAGTCGTCACGGTCGAGATCCCACGCGAGCAGGTACCAGAGCGCTCCCCAGCTCACCAGCCGTTGCGGTTCGGTGTGGCGTGGTTCTTCGGCGCCCCCGGGCTTCGTGTACCCGAACCGGAGCCGTTCGTGGCCGCGGATCGCGGCGGCGACCGCGCCGAGCACCGAGACGTCGAGCGGCGGACCGGCCCCAGGAACGACGCTCGTCGCCTCGCGCACCGCCTCCACGCGCCGACGCAGCCGCGAGGGCAGCACCTGCTCCAGCTTCGCGAGCGCGGTCAGCGACGTCTCCTCGACCCCGAGCCGCTGGGTCGCGACCGCACCCAGTCCGACCGCGACGGCGACGGCCTCGTCGTCGTCGAGCAGCAGCGGGGGCATCGCGGTCCCGGCAGCCAGCCGGTATCCGCCCGCGACACCGGGGCGTGCCTGCACGGGATAGCCGAGCGACCGCAGCTTGCCGACGTCGGCGCGCACGGTCCTCGTGCTCACGTCGAGCCGGCCGGCGAGTTCGGTGCTCGTCCAGTCGCGCTTGAGCTGGAGCAACGACAGCAGTTCGAGCAGACGGGCCGAGGTCTCCAGCATGTTCTCGATCATTCCAGCAATTGCGGAAGCTAACCTGCCGCATTACCTGAAAACGTCAGTGCCATGAACGAGAACAACGCACTCACGCCGTTCCGCGTCGACATCCCGCAGGCGGACGTCGACGACCTGCGCGACCGGCTGGCGCGCACGCGCTGGCCGATCCCCGTGCCGGGCAGGGACGATCGCAGCGACTTCAGCCGCGGCATCCCGCTGGTGTACCTGAAGGAGCTCGCCGAGTACTGGCGCGACGGATTCGACTGGCGTGCGCAGGAGGCGAAGCTCAACGAGCACGACCAGTTCACGACGGTCGTCGACGGCCAGACGTTCCACGTCGTCCACGTCCGGTCGGCGAACCCGGAGGCCACCCCGCTGGTCCTGAACCACGGCTGGCCGGGGTCGTTCGTCGACTATCAGCGCCTCGTCCCGCTGCTGACCGACGAGTTCCACGTGGTGATCCCGGCCCTGCCCGGTTTCGGGTTCTCCACTCCGCTGTCGGGGACCGGGTGGGAGCTGGCGCGGACGACGGACGCCTACGCCGAGATCATGACGCGGCTGGGCTACGAGAGGTTCGGGTCCCACGGCACCGATGTCGGCTCGGGCACCACCGGCCGGCTCGCGGCGACCCACCCCGAACGCGTCATCGGGACGCACATCGGCGTCGACCCCCGGCTGCTCGGGTTTCTCGGCGACAAGTTCCCGTTCCCCGACGGCCTGTCCGACGACGAGATCGCCCAGATCGAGGCGGTGCGCGCCGAAGACGCGGCCGATCGCGGGTATCTCCTGATGCAGGACCACCGTCCCGACACGATCGGCGCGGCGCTCACCGACTCGCCGGTCGGCCAGCTCGCGTGGATCGCGGAGAAGTTCAGGACCAGGACCGGCGGCGGCTACCGGACGCCGGACGAGTCGGTCGACCGTGACCAGCTCCTCACGAACGTCAGCCTGTACTGGTTCACCCGCAGCGGCGCGTCGAGCGCGCAGTTCTACTACGAGTCGGAGCACTCCGGGCTCGACCTGGTCATGGCCGGCGGCGTGCCGTCGGGATGGGCCGTGTTCGACACCCACCCGCTCGTGCGCCGCGCGATGGATCCGGGCAAGGTGATCGGCCACTGGAGCGAGTTCGCCGAGGGCGGTCACTTCCCCGCGATGGAGGAGCCGAAGCTGCTCGCGGACGACATCCGTGCCTTCTTCCGCGGCGTTTCCTAGCCGCTGACGGGCGCCCGCCACAGCCCCACCAGGGCGTCCACCAGGCCCGTCGCGGTGTCGTGCCAGCTGGCGCGCGGGGTCGGGGTGTCGTCGGCCAGGGCCCGCTCGCGTTCGGCGATCATGTGCACGAGCAGCTGGCGGGCCATGTCGTGGCGTTCGGCGCGCACGTCGTCCGGCAGGCCGGCCAGGCACGCGTTCAGGCCGGCCAGGATGCGCACCTGCGACGGCGACGAGCGCGTCTCCTCGATGATGATCGGCCGCAGTGTCGGGTCGGTCATGACCTGCGCGCCGAAGCGGGCGAACCAGGTGGGGCTGCCGACCGCGTCCAGGTGCTCGGTGACCGGGCGGACGAGGCAGCTGAGCCAGTCGCGGATGCCGGGGGAGTCGCCGAGCTCGGAGACCATGCGCTGCCGGATCTCCTCGACCTGCGCCAGGTGCTTGCGGGCGATGGCCCGGACGAGGTCGGCCTTGGTGCCGAAGTGGTAGCCGACGGCCGTGTTGTTGCCCTGGCCCGCCGCCTCGCTGACCTGGCGGTTCGACACGGCCAGCACGCCGTGCTCGGCGAACAGGCGCTCCGCGGCGGTCAGGATCAGCTCACGGGTGGCGTGCGCCCGTTCGGCCCTCGTCGGGTTGTCGACCTTGCTCATCACGTCCCCATCTTCCACCGGGAGCTGCTCCGGACATCGCGGACATCCTTCGCGCGGGCCGTTCAAGATGCCCGCCCTCTCCAGATTAAGTCAAGTGACTGACTTAGACTCGGTGGCGTGCTCCTCGAAGAAACGCCTCCGGTGACCCGTCCGAACGTCGTCGTGGCAGTCCTCGCACTGGGCGGCATCACGGTCGCGCTGATGCAGACCCTGGTCATCCCGCTTCTGCCGAGGTTCCCGGCACTGCTGAACTCCTCGCCCGCCGACACCACCTGGGTGATCACGGCGACGCTGCTGGCCGGCGCGGTCGCGACCCCCGTCGTCGGCCGGCTCGGCGACATGTACGGCAAGCGCCGCATGCTCCTCGTCAGCCTGATCCTGCTGGTCGCCGGCTCGGTGATCGCCGCGCTGAGCTACTCGCTGGTGCCGCTCGTCATCGGACGTGTGGTGCAGGGACTGGCGGTCGGTGTGATCCCGCTCGGCATCAGCATCATGCGCGACGAACTGCCGGTGGAACGGCTGGCGGGGGCGACCGCGCTGATGAGCGCCTCGCTCGGCGTCGGCGGCGCGCTCGGCCTGCCCGCGGCGGCGATCCTGGTCGAGCAGACCGACTGGCACATGCTGTTCTGGACGTCGGCGGGCGTGGGCACCCTGGTGCTGGCGGCGGTGCTGATCTTGGTGCCCGAGTCGCCGGTCCGCAGCGGAGGGCGGTTCGACGTCCTCGGCGCGGCAGGCCTGTCGGTAGCGCTGGTCTGCCTGCTGCTCGGGGTGTCGAAGGCGTCCCAGTGGAGCGGTGGCACGGTCACGAGCCTGTTCGTCGTGACGGCGGTCGTGCTCGGGCTGTGGGGCTGGTGGGAGCTGAGGTCACCGCGGCCGCTGGTCGACCTGCGCACCACGGCCCGGCGTCAGGTGCTGCTGACCAACATCTCGTCGCTGGTGTTCGCGTTCGCCATGTTCGCGCAGTCCCTGGTGCTGCCGCAGGTGCTGCAGCTGCCGGTCTCCACCGGGCACGGGCTCGGACAGTCGCTGCTGGTCACGGGCCTGGTGCTGGTGCCGTCCGGACTGGTCATGATGGCGACGTCACCGATCGCCGCGCGGATCTCGAACGCGCGGGGCCCGCGCACCACGTTGATCCTCGGCACGCTCGTGGTCGCCTTTGGTTACGGCGCGGGGATCTTCATGCTGACCGCCGTGTGGCAGCTCGTCATCATCTCGGCCGTGATCGGCGCCGGCATCGGCCTCGGCTACGGCGCCATGCCCGCGCTGATCATGGGTGCCGTGCCGACGTCGGAGACCGCCGCGGCCAACAGCCTCAACGCGTTGATGCGCGCGATCGGCACGTCGGTGTCGAGCGCGGTGGCGGGCGTCGTGCTCACACAGGTCGCGGTGCCGTTCAGCTTCCAGCTCATCATGGGCCTGGGCGCCGCGACCGCGCTGCTGGCAGTCGTGGTCGCGGCGTTCATCCCCTCGGCACGTCCGGTGAGGCAGGTCAGCTGAAGAACCGGACGATCTCGCCCGCGACGAAGTCCGGCTGCTCCTCGGCGAGCCAGTGGCCGGACCCGTCGACGCGCACGACCTCGAACTGGTTCGCGACGTTCGGCAGCGCCCCGAGGAACTGGTCGTAGGACGAGATCGAGGCCAGCCCCAGCACCGGCGGCACCAGCTTGGCGTACGTCTTGCCGTCCGCGATGTCCTGGTGGAACGCCTGGTACCAGCCGTTGCTGGCGCGGATGGCCTCCGGTGAGTTGTAGTTCTGCGCGTAGATCCGCCGCGAGCGTTCGTCGATGGCGGACGGCGTGAACGCGGTGTTCGCGAACAGCCAGTCGATCAGGTACCGGAACCGCCCGGCCAGCAGCTGCTCCGGCAGCCCCATGACCTGGTTGAACGCGAACCACCACACGCTGAATCCGCCCGGCGGAGGCAGCAGCGGGATCTGGTAGAAGCTCTCGTCGGGGTGCAGCACGTCCATGAACGCGACCTTCTTCGTCGCGTTGGGGAAGTTGGCCGCGAACGAGAACGCGACCATGCTGCCCAGGTCGTGCCCGACGACGTTGACCTTGTCGTACCCGAGCTTCTTGACGAGCTCGTGCAGGTCCGTCGCCATCGTCTTCTTGTCGTACCCGCCGGCCGGCTTGTCCGATCCGCCCTGCCCGCGCATGTCGACCGCGATCACCCGGAACTTCGCGGCGAGCGCGGGCAGGATCTTGTTGTACAGCCACCAGGTCTGCGGCCATCCGGCCAGCAGCACGAGCGGCTCGCCCCTGCCGCCCGTGACGTAGTGCAGGCGCACCCCGTTGACCTGCGCGTAGTTGTGCTTGAAACCGGGGAGGTCCGGCTCGGCGACCTTCCGCTCGGTGTCGGCACCGGCGGTACCGGCGCCCGCGGCGAGCGCGGCGCCCGCACCCAGCGCGAACACTCTGCGCCTGTTCAGCTCCATGTCCCTTGCCCCCATCCGTTGCTCGGCGCGGACATCCGAACAAGCGGCGCTTGAGCTCGACTGGAGATCAGGGAACGAGGTGGTAGGCGACCGTCGGCCAGATGCCGCCCTTGATCTCGCGGTCCTCGTCGCGGGCGGGATCGCGGACGAACCCGGCGCGCTCGGCGGCCTTGCGGGAGCCGATGTTGTCCCTGTGCGTCCACAACCTCAGTTCGCCGACGGTGCGATGGGCGAGGATCCACGCGACGAACTCGGTGAGCGCCTTGGTCGCCAGTCCCCGGCCGCGTGCGTGAGCGGCCACGAGGTACGACACGTGGCCGACGCCGTCCTCGAAGTCGACGGCCACGTTCCCGCAGCGTTCACCCGCCTCCTCGATGCAGAACGACGCGGTGGCGGGGTTCGTGGACAACGACCTGATCGCGTCGGCGACCTGCGCCTCGGTGATCGTGGGCGGGTCGGTCGTGTAGCGCTGGACCTCCGGGTCCCTGGTGGCCTCCGCGTACCAGGCCGCGTCCTCGACGGTCCACTCGCGCAGCCTCATCCGAGTTCGGCGCTGTCGGTGAGCCGCAGCTTGCGGCGCGCCCGCTGGTAGAACGTCGTCATCCCGAGTCGCACCACCCGCGCGGCGCCGGCGCGGCCGCGCAACGACACCCGCTGACCCGGTTCGACGTAGCCCGCGACCATGCCGTCCACCTCGACGGCCAGGCGGCCGCTGGACGGGAGCAGGTCCAGTTCGACGTGGTCGTTCACCGACAGCACGATGCCCCGGCTGTAGGCGGAGTGCGGGGCGGCCGGGGTGACGAGCAGGGCCTCGACGGACGGGCTGGTGATCGGGCCGCCCGCGGAGAAGCTGTAGGCGGTGGAGCCGGTCGGGGTGGCGACGATGACGGCGTCGGCGGCGTAGCTGACGAACGGCTGGCCTGCCACGCGGACGGCGACGCGGGCGCTGCCCTCGCCGGGGATGCGGACGACGGCGATGTCGTTGAACGCGGTGACCTTCTGGTCGTTGAAGTGCGCGTCGACGGCGAGGCGGGGTTCGACGGTGAAGTCGTGGGCGTCGATGGCGCTCAGGGCCGCGGGCAGGTCCGGGACGTCGACCTCGGCCAGGAAGCCGAGTTTGCCCAGGTTGACGCCGAGGACCGGGGCTCGTTCGCCGTCGGCCATGCGCATGGCGCGCAGCATCGTGCCGTCGCCGCCGAGGCTCACGAGCAGGTCGGCGCGGCGGCCCAGTTCCTCCGCGCTGACCGGGGTGGCCTCGCAGCGCAGGCGCTGGATCTCGTCGGAGATGCCGAGGATCTCGACACCGCGGAGGGTCGCCCAGCCGAGGACCGCCTCGACGGCGGCGGCGGAGTCTCGTTGCGGGTGCAGCACCAGGCCGGCGGCGTGCACGTCAGTTCGTCCTCTGTCGGGTCACGACGCCAGTCTGCCGAATTCCGGGCGGACGTGCGCCCCTCGTCCGAACGGCTGATCCGCACGCCTGCGAACCGGCCGTTCGGCGGGCGGGCGTGACCGCGAGGAGGAGTCCGGAGTGGACGTCCGTTTCTAGGTTGGCTGCATGACCATCCTGCTAGCCGATCCGGTCGTGCGCGCCGTCCGCGTGCTCGACAACGGGGATCCTTTGGTGCCATTGGACCACGCACCCGGAGTGTGGGTGCGGGAGGGACTCGCGCGGCGGCTCGACGTGGCCCGCGCGCTGCTTCCGTCCGGTGTGGACCTCCGGGTGATCGAGGGTCATCGCAGCATCGGCGACCAGAGCGCGATCATCGAGCGGTACACGGCCGAGTTGCTCGAACTGCACCCCGCGGCCGATGCCGTCGAACTCGGCCGGTTGTCGAGCCGGTTCGTGGCTCCGCTGGCCGTCGCGCCGCACGTCGCGGGTGCCGCGGTCGACCTGACGCTGGTCACGACGTCGGGTGCCGAGCTCTGGATGGGCACGGCGGTCGACGCCACTCCCGAGGAGAGCGACGGCGCCTGCTTCTTCGCGGCGCCGGTCGACGACGAGGCCCGCCGCAACCGGACGGTGCTGGCCGACGCGCTGAGTGCGGCCGGCCTGATCAACTATCCGACCGAGTGGTGGCACTGGTCCTACGGCGACCGCTACTGGGCGTTGCTGACCGGGGCCGACCACGCCGTCTACGGACCAGTGGAGGTGCCTGCGTGGGCGCGCGCGTGACGAGCCTGCGCCAGGTCTCGGCCGGGCCGTCGCTCTCGGTCGACCTCGCCGCGGTGGCCGCCAACACGAGGCGGTTCGTCTCGCTGGCCCGCGGTGGCGTCATGGCGGTGGTGAAGGCCGACGGGTTCGGGCACGGGCTGGGCGACGTCGCCCGCACGGCGGTGGCCGCGGGCGCCACCTGGATCGGGGTCACGTCCCTGGCCGAGGCCGTGCAGGTGCGGGAGTCCGGTGTGGACGTTCCGGTGCTGAGCTGGCTCAACCCCGTCGACGTCGACGTGCGGACGGCGGTCCGGTACGGGATCGACCTGAGCGTGCCGAGTCTCGACCACCTCGCGGCCATGGAGGCCGGGGTGCGCGTGCACCTCCAGCTGGACACGGGAATGGCGCGGGACGGGGCCGCGCCGGAGACCTGGCTGTCGCTGATGTCGGCGGCACGTCGTGCGGAACTGGCCGGGAGGGTCTCGGTCGTCGGAGTGATGGGACATCTGCCTTGCGCCGACATTCTTGGAGCGAATGAGTCCGGGAAGCGCGCACTGCTGCGGGGAGTCGCGATGGCGCGCCAGGCGGGGCTGCGGCCGTCCGTGCGGCACCTCGCGGCCACGAGCGCCGCGCTGACGGACCCCGGCGCCCACCTGGACGTCGTCCGGATCGGGGCCGGGCTGGTGGGGATCGACCCGTCCGGGACCACCCGGCTGCGCTCCGCGTTGCGGTTCACGGCGCCGGTGGTCCAGGTGCGGCGGGTCGCCGCCGGAACCGGCGTCGGCTACGGGCACGCGCACGTGACGGAACGCGCGACGACGCTGGCGTTGCTGCCGGTGGGCTATGCGGATGGCCTGCCGCGCAACGCGTCCACGCGGGCTGAGGTGTGGCTGGCGGGACGGCGCCGGCCGGTCGCCGGGGTGATCTCGATGGACCAGGTCGTGGTCGATGTCGGGGACGACGTGGTGGAACCGGGGGACGAGGCGGTGGTGTTCGGGCCGGGCGACGACGGCGAGCCGACGGCGGGGGACTGGGCTCGGTGGGCCGGAACGATCCCGCACGAGATCGTGACGGGCATTGGGGCGAGGGTGCGGAGGAGCGTTCGATGAGGGGGATCCGCGTCGCCGTGATCGGCGGCGGGCAGAACTGCGAGCACGACGTCTCCGTGGCGTCGGCGGCGTCGGTGCGGGAGGCGCTCGACCCGGCGAAGTACGAGGCCGTGGCGCTCACGATCGGCCGCGACGGCCAGTGGTACGGCCAGAACGGTCAGGTGCTCGACACGCTGACGTCCGGCAGCCTCGCCGCCGCGCTCGACGTGATCGCGACCTGCGACGTCGTGTTGCCGCTGGTCCACGGGCCGCTGGGCGAGGACGGCACGCTGGCGGGTCTGTGCGAACTGGCGGGCGTGCCGTACGTGGGATCGCCGCTGCGGGCCGGTGCGCTCGCGATGGACAAGTGGGCCACCAAGCTCGTCGCCGAGGCCGTCGGGGTCCGCACGGCGAAGGGCGCTCTGGTCACCAACGCGTCCACTGTGGACTTCACCGGACCTGTCGTGGTGAAGCCGGTGGCGGCGGGGTCGAGTTTCGGGGTGAAGCTCGTCGAACGCGAGGAGGATCTCGAACCCGCCGTGCGCCACGCGCTGGAGCTGGACGACCGCGTGCTGGTCGAGGAGGTGCTGAACGGCCGGGAGATCGACATCGCCGTCCTGGACGACCCGGAGGAGGGCCGCAGGACCGGGCCACCGCTGGAGATCCAGGTTCCCGGACTCTTCGACACGACCGTGAAGTACGACGGCAGCGCCCAGTTCGTCATCCCGGCCCCGTTGGCGGACACGGAACTCAAGGCGCTCGAAGACGCGGCGCTCAAGGTCTACGAGGCGCTCGGCTGCCGTGGACTCGCGCGGGTCGACTTCTTCCTCACCCAGGACGGCCTGGTGCTCAACGAGGTCAACACCATGCCGGGCATGACGGCGGAGTCGCAGGTGCCCAAGATGTTCGCGGCCGCCGGACTGTCCTATTCGGACCTGCTGGACAAGCTCGTCCGGGGAGCGATGCGGTGAAGCGGATCGCCGGGCTGGACGTCTTGCGCGGCATCGCGATTCTGCTGGTGATGCTGCGCCACGCGTTCCCTGACGTGTTCCCCGGTGCGGGCGTGGTCGGCGTGGTCGTGTTCTTCACGCTCAGCGGCTACCTGATCACCGGCGTCCTGCGGCGGGAACTGACGAACACCGGACGCGTCGACTTCAAGCGGTTCTACCTGCGCCGGGCGCGAAGGCTGCTGCCCGCGTTGCTGGCGCTCACCCTGATCTTCGCCCTCGTCACCCTCGTGTTCGACCCGTTGGGAGAGCGCGACAAGCTGCTCAAGACCGTGATCGTGCTGGTGACGTTCACCGGCAACCTGCCCGTCGGCGGGGTCAGTCCGGCGGCGTTCCACGGCTGGACGCTCGCGACCGAGGAGCAGTTCTACCTGCTGTGGCCCGCGTTGCTGGCGTTCGCCTGGGTGCGCGACCGGACCGGCGCGGTCCTGGTCGTCACGGCACTGGGCGCGCTCGCGGCCTGCACGGCGACGCTCGTCTGGCTGTGGCCGAACGCCGACAACGCCTACGCGCTGCCGACGTCGTGGTTCGTGTGCTTCGTGATCGGCGCCGCGACCAGGCTGAAGCTGACCACCGCGCCGCGCTGGGCCGTGCCGATCGCCCTGACCGGGCTGGCGGTGCTCTCGGTGGTGCCGCTGCGAGGCCACGCGCTGACCTACCTCGTGGCGGGCCCGGCGATCGCCGCCTGCACGGCCGTCCTGCTGCTGGTCTGGTCGAAGTGGGAGCAGGTGGCGACGCCGATCCGCCCGCTGGTGGCGCTCGGCACCCTGTCCTACGGCGCCTACCTGTGGAACTACCCGCTGACGCTGTGGCTGCGGCCGGAGCTGGGCGCCGCCGCCGGGCCGATCGCGGCGGTGCTCACGATCGTGGCGGCGGCGCTCAGCTGGCGTTACGTCGAGGAACCGGTCATGCGGCGAGGTAGCCGTTCACCAGAGCGAGCCAGCCCGGCTTGAGGTGCCACCCGTCCGGTTCGGAGGGGTCGGCGTAGTAGATGCCGTGCGTGTCCGGGTTCGTGCCGCTGATCCGGTAGGTCCACCACGCCCAGCCGATGCCGTTGTCGTCGAAGGCCCCCAGCACCTTGCGGGCCTTCGACTTCGCGTCGTCGTCGCCGCTCTCGACGCCGACCTGGTTGATCCACACCGGCACGCCGTGCGCGGCCCGGAACCCGGTGATCTGCCCGATCCGGTTGAGCGGTTCGGAGAAGATGAAGTAGTTGCAGGTGTAGATGACCTTCGGGTCGATCGTCGTGTACGCGCCTTCGAGGTGGGCGCAGCTGTAGTTGTCGTTGGGCCCCACGACGATCGGGGTCCGGCGGTCGACACTGCGGATCACGCCGATCATCTCGTCGTAGAACGCCTTCACCCCGGCGTCGTTCACCCCGATGGGCTGGGGCTCCGGCAGGATCTCGAACGCCCCCACGAACGCCTTGGTCTTGTAGCGCCGCACGAGGAACTGCCAGACCTCCTTGAACTCCTGCTTCATCGCGGCGTTCGTCCAGAAGTTGTCAGGACGCCCACCCGCGCCCTGCCCGTGGTCCGAGTCCACGAACAGCGTGATCCACAGGCCCGCGGCGCTCGCCTGCTCGACGGTCTGGTCGAGCAACGCCAGATGACCGGCCTTGACGTGGCTCGGGTTCGCGGGGTCCGGATCGCGGCTGTCGACGCCGTCCTTCCACTCACCCCACCAGCGCAACGGGATGCGCACCGAGTTCGCGCCCGCGGCCACGTTGTCTCCCGCGTCCTGCGGCTGGACCGTGCCCCACTGTCCCCAGTTGTAACCCCGCAGCACGATCGGGTTCCCGGCCGGATCGACCACGTCCGCCCCGGACACCGAGAGCCGCGCCGGTGCGGCCGCGCTCGCGGGCACGCCGCCCAGCAGCAGCACGACCGCGGTGGATAACCCGAAAACCGCCTGTCTCAGCTTCATGAGAAGTCCCCTCTCAAGATCGGCAAGAACCGTTCGGGTCGATACGGTGCCGGACCTGGAACAGGGCGTGGTTCGGGCTTTGTTCGGGAAGCGTCAAGATCGCCGGGGTTGTTCACCGTTGTTTCTTCAGCTCACGGCCTCGACCGTGAAGAACCTTCTCCCGCTAGACAGTCAGCGGGAGAAGGGGGAGCGCCATGAGTGAAGAGGTGGGTCTGCCGCGATCGTCGCTCTGACGACGTCATCGCGGGCAGGGCGGGGTGAGGTCGATGCCCGGGAAGTGGCGGTTCCAGTCGGGGGCGGACAGGGGCGGCGACACCGTGGCGCAGATGCGCGCGGCAGCGTGCTCGGCATCGGCCTCCCACGCTCGCACGGTCCGGTCGCCACCCGCGCTGAGCAGCGTGTGGCCGTCGGGCAGGAACGTCAGCGCGTACACCCGCTCGGTGTGACCGGACAGCGTGGCGAACGGCGTGCGGTCGGCGACGCGCCACAGCCGCACGTCGTGGTCGGCGCTCGCGCTGGCCAGGGTGGCGCCGTCGGGGGAGAACGCGACGGCGTGCACGGTGTCGGTGTGGCCGGTCAGTTCGGCGGCGAGGGTGCCGGTGGCGGCGTCCCACACGCGGACGGCGAAGTCGGTGCCGCCGGTGGCGAGGAGCGTGCCGTCCGGGCTGAACGCGACCGACTTGACGGCGTGCGTCTGGCCGGTGAGGTGGGTGGTCACCCGGCGCTGTGCGACGTCCCAGATCCGGGCGCTGAAGTCACCTGACCCGCTGGCCAGGCGGCGGCCGTCCGGGCTGAAGGCGAGCGTCTCCACGGTGTCCGAGTGGCCGAGCAGGGTGCCGAGCGAGGCGCCCGTCGCCGCGTCCCACAGCACGATGGTGCGGTCGGTGCCGGCGGTGGCGATGGTGGAGCCGTCCGGGCTGATGGCCAGGGCGTTCACCGCGTCGGCGTGGCCCGCGAGGTCGGGGAGCTCGACCGGGGTGCCGCTGATGTCCCACCGGTGCACGCGGTGGTCCGCGCCGGCGGCGAGCAGGACCTTGCCGTCCGGGGAGAACCTGACCGTGTTGACGGCGTCGGCAGGCCCGGTCAGGACGGTGCGGAGCCTGCCGTCCTGCCACAGCTTCACCGTGCGGTCGTAGCCGCCGGTCGCGATCATCTTGCCGTTGGTGGCGACGGAGTAGACGGAGTCGCTGTGGGCCTGCAGGAGCTCACCGGGCAGGTCCCAGAGCCGGACGGTGTGGTCGTCGCTCGCGGTGGCCAGCGTCGATCCGGCGAACGTGGCCGCGACGACCGCGGCGGTGTGGCCGGTCAGCACGAGCGGGTCGGCCTGACCGAGGTCCCAGACGCGGGCGGTGCGGTCGACCGAGGTGCTCGCGAGGAGGCCGTCGGTGCTGAACGCCAGTCCGCGCACGACGTCGGTGTGCCCGGTCAGGATTCGCGGCTCACCGCCGTTCATCGGCCAGACCTGGACTTCGCGGTCGCGGCTGGTGGCGATCTGCTGTCCGTCCTGGCTGATGGCGACCGCGTGCACCGGGCCCTTCCCCGCGAGCACGCGCGAGGTGGGGGTGCCGGTCAGGTCCCACAGCAGCGCGGTGCCGTCCCAGGTGCCGGCGACGAGCTTTCCGCTGTCCGGGCTGAACGCGAGCGAGATGACGGAGTCGGGGTGGGGCAGTTCGGCGATCCGGCGCGGGTGGCGCAGGTCGGTGAGGTCCCAGAGCCGGACGATCCGGTCGGTGCTCGCGGTGGCCAGGATCCGGTCGCTGAACGCCACGGCGTTGACCGGGTCGGTGTGGGTGAGGGTGGCGAGCACGTCTCCAGTGCTCGAATCCCACAAACGGGCCGTGCGGTCCCATCCGGCCGTGGCGAGGAGCGCGCCGTCGGTGTTGAACGCGACCTTCACGACGTTGTCGGTGTGGCCGGTGAGCGTCGAGACCTCCCGCGGGTGGTGCGGGTCGGCGAGATCGACGACCTCGACCGTGCGGTCCCTGCTGGAACTGGCGAGCAGGTGCCGTTGCGGTGAGTACGCGACGGCGTTGACGTTGTCGCGGTGGCCCGTCAGGCGGGTGGCGTAGAACGGTGTGAACGCGCTGAGCACGGCGCTGCGGGCGTCGGGCGTGGGGGAGAGCCGGTAGGCGGCGAGCGCGAGTTGCGCGGCCTGCGCGGGATCGGTGCCGCGCAGGCGTTTGGCGTCCTGCGCGACCTTCTGCGAGAGCGCGCTGTTGCGTTGCTTGGTGGCCTCGGACGTGGCCTGCATCGCCGTGACGCTGATACCGGTGGTGATGATCAGGAGCAGGGTCAGCAGACCCACGAGGACCTGCAGCCGGCGCCGGCCCTGCCGGGTGCTGGCGAGATCGGCGGACTCGGCGTTGACGCTGGTCGTGAGGAACTCGCGTTCGCGGGCGGTCAGGGGGTGTGGCGGGTCCTCCAGCCACTGACGGAACGAGCCCAGGCGCGCACCGCGCACGAGCGCGCCGGGATCGCGGTGCAGCGACTCCCACACCGCCGCCGATTCGGCCAGGTCGCGGTGGGCGCGCAGGCCGTCGCGGTCGGCGGCGAGCCACTCGCGCAGGCGCGGCCAGCAGCGGATCAGCGCCTCGTGCGTGATCTCGATCCGGTCGTGGTCGACCGTGATCAACCGGTGCGTCGTCAGCGCCTCCAGGACGAGCGCGGCGTCCGGCTCGTCGTCGAGTTCGCTGCGGGAGATCCGGCGTTTGGTGTCCTCGGTGCCGTCGCCGATCGCGGTGAGCCGGATGAACAACGACCGCACGACTTCCTGCTGCCGTTCGCTCAGACCGGCGAACACCGACTCGGCCGTGCGGGTCAGCGCGCCCTCGAACCCGCCCGCGGCACGGAAGCCCTGCAGCGTCAGGGTGTTGCCCTTGCGGCGGTGCCAGGTCTCCAGCAGGGCGTGGGAGAGCAACGGCAGCGCGCCCGCCTGCTCGACGCAGTTCGCCACGAGCTCGGCGACCAGCGCGGTCTCGACGGTGTGGCCGATGCGCCGGGCGGGCTGGATGATCGCGGCGCGCAGCTCGTCGGTGCTCATCGGGCCGACGGTGATCTGGGCGCTGCCCATGGCCTCGACCAGCGCGGGGAAGTCCGTGCAGTGGCCGTAGAAATCGGCTCGCACGCCCAGCACGACCCTCCGCGCGGTCAGCCTGTCGACGAACCGTCTGCGGGTGTCGCGGTCCTCGCAGAGGGTGAAGATCTCCTCGAACTGGTCGACGACGAGAACGGTGTCCGGCGTCGCGTCCTCCACCGCCCTGGCGTACTCCTCCAGCGGTGCCGAACCAGGCGTGAACAGCACGGCGCGATCGCCCAGCCGGGGCATAAGACCAGCCCTGAGCAGCGACGACTTGCCCGCGCCGGACGCGCCGACGACCACGACGACCCGGTCGTCCCGCACCTGGCGGGCGAGCCGGTCGATCAGGCGGTCGCGGCCGAAGAACCGTTCGGCGTCCTGCTGCCCGAACGCGGTCAGCCCCGCGTAGGGCGAGCTGATGTCCTGCTCCGGCTGCGCTTCTTCGGCGGCCGTGGCGTACCAGCGGCGTTCCCACTCCTCCTCCGACCCGCCACACGCCCGGACGTAGGCGAGCGTGACCTGCAGCGTCGGCAGCTTGCGCCCGGCGGCGGCCTGGGACAGGGCCGCCTCCGAGTAGTGCGTCATCGAACTGAGCTGGCGGTAGGTGGGGCTGCCCGCCCTCTCCCGCAACGACCTGAGCTCCCGCGCGAACGTGAGCACCGCCGAGTCACCCGCGTCGAGCGGCCTTTCCTTGCGTGGCATTCCCGGCTCCCCCTCGTGCTTCCCGGGAAGAGAACCTAGTGGCGCGGCCCGGACTGTTGGCGAGCGCATTCACGCTCAGCAGGGCGCCTCGCGGCACCGCCCCCACGCCCCCATACGGTCCAGTATGAGGACGTGGGGGCGGCACCACGATGCACCCGTCTGACCACGAATCCCCCCGGCAACATTCCGGGCCACACCACTAGCCGCAGAATCCGGCGATCGTGGCGGTCAGCACCTCGGTCAGGTGGTCGAGGGAGGCCAGGTCGACGTACTCGGTGGCCGCGTGGGCACCCGCGCCGTCGACGCCGAACAGCAGGCAGGGGATGCCGGCGCGGTCCAGCAGGGCGCAGTCGGTCCAGAACGGCTCGGCACGGATGACGGGCGGCTCGCCGAGGTTCGCGATCAGTGTGCGGACGATCTCGGCTTCGGGGTCGGCCTCGAAGGGATCCCTGGCCAGGCCTCGGGTGAGCGTGGCGGTGAAGTCCGGGACCGTCGCGGTGAGGTGGTCGAGGATCGTGCGCAGCTCGTCCTCGGTCTGCTGCGGGGATTCTCCGGGGACCGTGCGGCGTTCGAGGGTGATCCTGCAGGTCGCGGGGTAGGTCGAGGCCTCCTCACCGCCGCTGATCAGCGACGCGTGGACCGTGCCGGTGCCGAGCAGGTGATGTTTCGGGCCTTCCGCGAGGTCTCGGCCGAGTTGTTCCAGCGCGACGAGGAAGTGGCCTGCTTTGGCGATCGCGTCGATGCCGAGCTCCGGCCGTGACCCGTGGGCGGCCCTGCCCTGGACCTCGACGTCGAACCACACGAAACCCTTGTGCGCCAGCGTGACTTCGAGGTGGCTGGGTTCGGTGACGATGGCGGCGTCGGCGGTGAAGCGCTCCAGGACCTCCTCCGTGCCGGAGCTGCCGTGCTCCTCGTCGGCCACGCACGCGACGATCACGTCACCGCGCAGAGGACGTTCGGTGGCCCTGGCGGCGGCGATCATCATGGCCGCGATGCCGCCCTTCATGTCGAACGTGCCGCGGCCGAACATCTTGCCGTCCCTGATCTCCGGCTTGAGCGGGTCGCCGTCGTAGCCCGCGAGACCGACCGTGTCGAGGTGGCCGTTGAGCATCAACGATTTCCCACCGCCGGTGCCCTTCCTGACGGCGACGAGCGACGGCCTGCCCGGTCGTCGCTCCAGGCGGTGGACCTCGAAGCCGTTGCGCTGGAACCAGGTGGCGCAGAAGTCGGCGATCGCTCCTTCGCCGTGGCCGCCGGGGACGAGGTCGGGGTTGACCGAGTCGATGGAGATCAGGCCGGCCAGCAGGTCACGTGGGTTCACAGGCGTCCTTCGGTGCTGATGAGCACAACGGTGGCGAGGTCGCCGAACTCACTGCGGATGGCGCGCAGTCCGGCGAGAGGGGCGGCGCCGCACGGTCCTGAGTGGACGTTCTGCGCGTGGAGGTCGTGCATCGCTTGGGCGCACTCGGCTTCGGAGATGGACACGGCGGCGTCCAGACCGTTGTTCAGGTACGGCCAGGCGGTCGCGGACGGGGTGCCGCAGTTGAGACCGGCCATGATCGTGTCGCCGGTGGGGATGGTCTTGCGTTCGCCCGCTCGCAGGCTTTCGAGGACACATGCGGCACTGTCGGGTTCGACGGCGAGGAGTCTCGTGCGCGAGTCACGGCTGCGGTAGTGCGTGATGACGGCCTGGGCGAACGAGCCGACGCCGACGGGGATGACCACCAGGTCGGGTTCCGAGTCGAGCTGTTCGTCGATCTCGTGGCAGAGCGTGCCGTAGCCCTCGACGATCCAGGCCGGGATCTCCTCGTAACCGGGCCATCCCATGTCCTGCACGAGGATCCCGTCCGCTTCGGCGGCTCTGGCGACCGCGTCGTCGTACGTGCCGTCGACGACGGTGACCTCGGCGTTCTCGGCCCTGATCGCCTCGATCGCCTGGGCCGGCACGGTGTTCGGCACGAAGACGTGGGCTCGCTGGCCGCGCAGCCGGGCCATGCGGGCGACCGCGCGGCCGTGGTTGCCGTCGGTCGCGGTGGTGAGCGTGACCGGCCCGGTTCGGTGCTGAAGAACGCGGTGAACGGCCCACGACGCGCCCAGGGCCTTGAAAGCGGGCAGGCCCAGCCGGGAGGATTCGTCCTTGACGAACAGACGGCCGATCCCGAGCTCCGCGGCGAGAGACGGCAGTTCGGTCAGCGGCGTGGGAGCGTGGTCAGGCAGCTGAGCGTGGAAGTCCCGCACCTCGGTGGGCGCGGGCGGGCATCGCCAGCTGCGGGCCTCTGGCCGCGAGAACTTCATGAACGACAGCGTGCTGGTAACGCGGATCATCGGTCCAGCACATGTTCTCGACGTGTATCGGTGGAAGAATCCGAAGGGTGGGAGGAGGTGCCGGATGAGCGACGAGGAGCTGATCGTCGAGTTCGCGCTGACCCGCCTCGACCACCCCGGCCTCGACCTGGAGGAGGTCGCCGCGCTCGTGGTCCGGCGGGGCGGTCCGGAACGCATGGTCGAGTTCGCCGGGCAGACCCTGGTGCACCGCGATGAACTGCGGGGAGCGGTGTTCCCGGCGGCCGTCGAGCACGTCCTGCGGGTGGTGCTGATGCTGCGCGGGCCGCGTGACTAGAGCTTCGCGGTTGTCTGCCTGGTCAGCTCGATGACGCGGGTGGCCAGCGGTGACAGCGTCCGGTTCGCCTGCCAGGCCAGGTAGATCTCCCTCGGGGCCAGCGCGGGTTCGAGCTCGTGCGTGGACAGGTCGTCCGAGGGCACGTCGAGCGCGAGTCTCGGCATCACGGCGACGCCCATGCCGGCGCGGACCATCGAGATCACGCCCCGGTTGTCGGCCGTGCGGAACACGATCAGCGGCGCGACACCGGCGTCGGCGTAGACCCGTTCGACCCTGGCCTGGTCGCAGATCGGTGGCTGGGCGACCATCGCGGCGCCGTGCAGGGCCTGGAGCGGGACCGGGCCGGGTGGGAACTGGCCGCGGCGGGTGACCAGCACGTACGGGTCGTCGAGGATCTTGACCTGGTCGGCGTCCTTGACCCGTCCGTCGAAGAAGACCAGGTCGAGGCCGTCGGCGCTGGGCTGGTCGGTCTCCTCCTCGAACAGCCGGATGTCGGCGGCGGGGTGTTCGGTGAGGAGCTGGCGGACCACCGTCGGGAGGATGACGTTGGTGACGCTCTGGAAGGTGCCGATGTCGACGCGGCCCTCGCCGGCCTTGAAGCGTTCGACGGCGTCCTCGGTGGCGGCGGCTCTGGCCAGGAGTTCGCGTCCGTGGGCGAGCACGACCTCGCCCAGTGGCGTGAGGCGGACCGGTTTCGGGCCGCCTGGGCGGTCGAACACGGCGCCGCCCACGGCCTTCTCCAGCGCGGCGACCTGCTGACTCACGGCCGACTGCGTGTAGCCGAGGCGGTCGGCGGCCTTGCCGAAGGTGCCTTCGGTGGCCACGGCGTCCAGGGTCGCCAGGTGGCGGAGGTCCATCACGGCCCTGACTATAAGCGTGGCTTGTTGTTGTGAGCAGAATCTATCGCTTTTGTTAATGCTCGTCCGTTTCTAGCGTTGCTCTCATGACCCCACGATGTGCTCTCTGGTTGCCGCTGTTCGACGCGCTCGCCGATCCGTTGCTCGTCGCCCGCCTCGCCGCGGAGGCGGAGGAGGCGGGCTGGGCGGGGCTGTTCGTCTGGGACCACGTCCGCTGGCGCGAACCGGTCACGCACGTGGCCGATCCGTGGATCACGCTGGCGGCCGTCGCCTCGGCCACCTCGCGGCTGCGGTTCGGGCCGATGGTGTCGGCCGTCGCCCGGCGGCGGCCCGTGAAGCTCGCTCGCGAGACCGCGTCGCTGGACCTGCTCGGCGGTGGACGGCTCGTGCTCGGCGTGGGCCTCGGGAGCGACCGGTTCGCGGGCGAGTTCTCGCGGACCGGGGAGGAGTGCGACGACCGCGTGCGCGGGCAGATGCTGGACGAGTCGCTGGAGATCCTGCGGGCGGCGTGGTCAGGCGAGACCGTGCATCACCGCGGCGCGCACTACACCGTGGACGGTGTGACGTTCCTGCCTCGGCCCGTGCAGCGGCCTGGCGTGCCGGTGTGGGCCGCCGGCTTTCCCGGGAAGGTGCGGCCGATGCGTCGGGCCGCCGGTCTGGACGGCTTCTTCCCGGTGAACCTGTCGTCGGCCGGTGAGTTCGCTGACGCGGTGGGGCAGGTGGAGGAGCTGCGGACCGGTGACGGGCCGTTCGACTACGTCTGCGAGGTTTCTCCTGGTGAGGACGTCGCGCCGTATGTCTCGGCCGGTGCCACCTGGTGCCTGACCGCCTTCGACCCGGCTGCCTTGTCCGTGGATCACGTGCGCGGCGTGCTGCGCGATGGACCGGCGGTGCGGTGATGCGCGTCAACGGGGTGGAGTTGTGCGTCGAGACGTTCGGGGATCCTGCCGATCCGGCTGTGCTGCTGATCCACGGTGCGTGCGCGTCCATGTTGTGGTGGGAGTCGGAGCTGTGTGCGGCGATCGCGGCGCGTGGGCGGTTCGTGATCCGTTACGACAACCGCGACACCGGGCTGTCCGTGAGCTATCCGCCCGGCGAGCCGGGGTATGCGCTGTCGGACCTGGTGCTGGACGCCGTGGGGATCCTGGACGCGTTGGGCGTGGACCGTGCTCACGTGGTCGGGCGGTCGATGAGCGGGGCGATCGCGCTGGCGCTGGGCGTCGATCACGCGGATCGGGTGCTGTCGCTGACGTTCGTGGCGACCACGACCGGTGACCCGGACCTGCCGCCGATGACCGAGGCCTTTCTGGAGGCTTCGGGTGCGCAGGCTTCGTCCGATGTGGAGTCCATCGTGTCGGTGCTGCGGGCGTACGCGGGTACGTCGCCGTACTTCGACGAGGAGGCCGTGCGTCTGCTGGCCCTGCAGGACGTGGCACGGACGGTGAACTTGGCGTCGGCGATGACCAACCACTTCCGCATCGAGTTCGACGCTCCGCGTGGGGGTGGGTTCGGTGACATCGTCGCGCCCACTTTGGTGATACACGGTTCGCTCGATCCGGTCTATCCGCCGGAGCACGGGGAAGCTCTGCGTGACGCTGTGCCGGGTGCGTCGCTGCTGGTTCTGGACTCGGTCGGGCACGATCTGCCACGTCCGGTGTGGCCCGAGTTCGTCGGCGCACTGGTGGAGCACACGGCTTGAGCGGTGCTCGATCGCGGCTGCACGGAATTGTCAGGGGTGCCCGGTAACGTCCTGTCCATGAGTGCTGCGGGGGATCGGATTCAGGAGCTGGCGGCGCGGATCGTCGAGCTGCGGGACGCGTACTACCAGGGCGAGCCGTTGGTGGCGGACGCGGAGTACGACGCGATCGAGGACGAGTTCCGCGGTCTGGTCGCGAAGCATCCGAAGCTGGCGCCGAAGGACAATCCGCTCGACCACGTGGGCGCGCCGTCGGTGCTGCACGCGCCCGTGCGGCACTCGCGGCCGATGCTGTCGCTGGAGAAGGCGAACAAGCCTGAGCAGGTCGAGTCGTTCTTCTCCCGGTTCCCCGGTCAGCCCGTGGTCGTCATGCCGAAGCTCGACGGCCTGTCGCTGGCGCTGGTGTACGAGAACGGCCGGCTCGCGCGCGCTGTCACCCGTGGCGACGGCACGACGGGGGACGACGTCACGTTCCTCACGCGCGCGCTGTGCGACGGCGTGCCGGACAAGGTCGAGGCGCCCGGTCGCGTCGAGGTGCGCGGCGAGTGCGTGATGCTGCGCTCGACGTTCGACACGTACAACGCGGCGCACCCGGACAAGCCGCTGATCAACCCGCGCAACGCCGCCGCGGGCACGTTGCGCGCGAAGGACCCGAAGGCGGTCGAGGGCCGGCGCATGCAGTTCTTCGCGTTCGACCTGACGACCGAGCCGGAGAGCGCCGACTCCGACCTCGACGCGGGCCTGCGCAAGCTGGGTTTCAGCGTGGCGGAGATGAAGCACTGCTCCACCGCGGCCGAGGCGCAGGAGCTGATCGGCGGCATCGAGCAAGCTCGCAACAAGCTCGACTACGACCTCGACGGCGCCGTGCTGCGCCTCGCGAACCGTGACGCGTTCGCCGCAGCGGGCACCCGTTCGTCCTCTCCGCGCGGCGCGATCGCGTACAAGTTCGCGGCCGAGGAGAAGACGACGGTGCTGAAGGACGTCGTCTGGGACGTGGGCAAGACCGGCAAGATCGCCCCGGTCGCGTGGCTGGAGCCGGTGTTCGTCGGCGGCACCACGGTCACCCGAGCGACGCTGGCCAACCAGGAGGTCATCCGCTCGAAAGGCATCAAGATCGGCGACACCGTCCTGGTCCGCCGAGCGGGCGACGTGATCCCGTTCGTCGCGGGCGTCCTGGACGAGTCGAAGCGCACCGGAGACGAGCAGGAGATCATCCCGCCCTCCGACTGCCCGTCGTGCTCGCAACCGCTGACCGAGCAGGGCAACAGCCGCGAGCTGTTCTGCACGAACGCCGTCTGCCCCGCCCAGACCGTGCGCCGCCTGATCCACTGGTCGTCCCGCGCCGCGGCCGACATCGACGCCATCGGCCAGGTGTGGATCGAGCGCCTCGCCGAGACCGGCGACCTGGTGAATCCGTCCGACTTCTACACGCTCACCAAGGAACGCCTGCTGGAGTTCGACCGCGTGGGCGAGATCTCCGCGACCCGCATGATCGAGTCCATCGACCGCAGCCGCTCCGTGGGCCTGCGCCGAGCCATGATCGGCCTCTCGATCCCGATGGCCTCGGAAGGCACCGCGGCCCGCCTGTGCCGCGCGGGCTTCGGCTCCCTGGAAGAGGTGGCCGACGCGGGCGTCGAGAAGCTCGTGGCGGTCGAGGACATCGGCCAGAAGGTCGCCGAGTCGATCGACTTCCACCTGTCCCGCCTGCGCCCGGAGATCGAACGCCTGCGGGACCGCGGCGTCTCCCTCGAAGTCCGCCAGGAAGACCTGCCGCCGGTAGTGGTCGCCGGCGCGCCCCTGGAGGGCAAGTCCGTCGTGATCACGGGCTCGATCAGCGACCCGCGCTCCGGCGAGAAGGTGACCCGCCCGACGTTCCAGAAGATGTGCGAACGCGCCGGCGCCACCGCCGCCTCCTCGGTCTCGGCCACCACCGACCTGCTCATCACGGGCGAGGGCGTGGGCGCCGGCAAGCTGACGAAGGCGGAGAAGCTCGGCGTCGAGGTGGTCGACCAGGGCGAGATCTGGACGAAGCTGATCGCCGCCGGAGTCGCCTGACCCGTCGGGCCCGCAGATGCGAGAAGCCCCCACGCTGCCTGGGGGAGGACGGCAGCCTGGGGGCGAGTAGGGGTGGTCGGTGCGGCGGTCGCCTCTCGGCGGTGGGCACGACGCGGCTCCGGGTGAACGGGGTTCCGCGAAGGCGTTTGTGTTGGGGCCCGGGGACTCGTTCCGCGCCGACCGTCTTGTACAACGGTGCGGGGTTCCGTTGTGTTTCCTGGTGATCTGTGTGCTCGCTCACCGCTCGGGGTGCTGAGTTCCTGTTTTAGCAAGGGATTGAGCGCGTCCGCTGCAGGATTCTTTGCGGAGCAAGGGAATCCGGTGAAGGGGAAGGCCCTCAAGCTGTCCGGGGGGTGTGCAGCCTGAGGGCCGAGCTTGTGGTCGGTGCGGCGGTCGCCTCTCGGCGGTGGGCACGACGCGGTTCCAGCCGAACGGTATGCCGCGAAGGCGTTTGTGTTGGGGCCCGGGGACTCGTTCCGCACCGACCACCCCGTACAACGGTGCGGGGATCCGTTGTGTTCCAGGGGAACCTGTGTGGCCGGTCACCGTCGCGAACGCGGAAGACCTTCCGGGGCAAGAAAAACCGGGTGGTCGGCGCGGCAGGAGAGCTCCGCGCCGACCGGACGCCCTCAAGACGTCTGTCGGGGAGAGCGACGCCTTGAGGACGAGCTGGTGAGGCCGATGCGATCGGTCGCCTCTCGGCGAGTGGCTCTACGCGGTACCAGCCGAACGGTCTTCCGCGAAGGCGTTGAGGTGAGGCCCGGGGGACACGGATCGCACCGACCAACACGTATAACGGCCCCCAAGCCCGCAGTGTTTCCGGAACGGGCTGTGTGGTCGCTCACCGCGTACCGGCATCCTCCGAAACCCTGGCCTGGCGGGGTGACTCCCCGCTCTGATGGGCGATGACGCCGCCCCTGTCACAGGTTGGAGAAAACCTGACGGTGAGGCGGCGTTCGTTCCTGCTCGGGGCATCAGCCCTGCCGCTCATCGGCCCTGGTACGGCCCAGGCGGTGGCCGGGCCGCTCGACTCCGGGCGGCTGGCCGCGGACCACTGGATCCGCACGCTGACGAAGGGCTGGGACGGCCTGACCAGGCACGCCCTGCAGACCGGCGGCCGGCTCGGGTACGTGCAGGGTGTGGAGCAGCAACCAGCCCGTGCGCGCTGGCGACACGTCGAACTTCGCCGTCGGGGCGTTCCTGCTCGCCACGTCGGAGATCGCGCGCCTCTAAGCGCGAAAGTCGTCCGGCAGCGGCGGTTGCCTGCCTAGACTGACGATCCGGGGGAGCCATGAGAATCACGCGGTACGTGCTGGGAGCGCTGGCGGTCGCCACCGCGCTGGCTCTTGCCCACGACACGGCCGGCACTGTCGCCATCGCCGGAACACCGGCACCGCTGTCGATCGAGTCGATGCGCGCTCTCGCGGACGACGGTTGCCGCAGGCCACCAGGATTCCGGCTCAACACCCTGCAGAGGCTGAACGACAGCGTCCTGGAGGTGGGCGTCACCGACAGCCGGCTCGTCGTGTGCACCGTCGAACCTCAGTCGCAGACCGTCTCGACGTCCGAGGTCGGTCCACCGGGTGACGAGTACTTCGCCGGCCGCCTCGGCCTGGTCAGCGAGGACGGGACCGTCGAGGTGGGGCGGGTCGGCCCGGAGGTCGCCGTCCTCGAGTTCCTGCTCGGCGGGCAGGTCTTCCGAGCCGAGTTGTACGGCGAGATCTACCTCTGCCGCATCCCGCAGGAGCTCACGAACGTGCGAGTCCGCGCCTACGACGCGGCCGGCCGTCTTCTGCGGGAGGCAGAGATCTAGGGCCTGGATCGCCGAGAGCCTCGGCGATCCAGGCCCGTTTTCTGTCAGTAGAAGCAGCCCGTGCGGGGCAGCGACGACGGCGCCGGCGGCGTCCGTCCGTCGTACAGCGCGAGCAGGAAGTTCTGCGGGCAGTAGGACGTTCCGCTGATCTTGATCGCGATGTGCAGGTGCGGGCCCGTCGAGTTGCCGGTGTTGCCGGTCGTGCCGACGCGGTCACCGGCCTTGACGGCGGTGCCGTTCGAGACCGACCACGACGAGAAGTGGCAGTAGATGTAGTCGACGCCGCTCTTGACGATCCGCAGGCCGTTGCCGCAGCCGCTGGGCTCGTTGATGCGGTAGGCGGTGCCGGTGACCATCGCGTACGCCGGCTTGCTGTTCACCGGCAGGTCGATGGCGGGGTAGTCGTGGTGCGGGTCGTCGTACTCGCTGCGCGGCAGGGCGCTCTTGGCCAGCGGCAGACTGTAGGTGCCGCCGCCACCGCCGCCGGAGCCCGATCCGCCGACCAGGGTCTGCCAGGTGTTCGGGCCGACGACGCCGTCCGCCGACAGGCTCTTCGACTTCTGGAACGCCACGGCGGCGCTGTGCGTGCCGCCGCCGAAGTCGCCGTCCTCGTCCAGGCCGTAGCCGTAGCGGTTGAGCTGCACCTGGGCGGCGCGGACGGCGTTGCTGTTGTTGCCCTGCTGGACGCTGACGATCAGCTTCGGCCAGGTGTTCGGGCCGATCTGGCCGTCGGACGACAGGCCGTTGGCGGTCTGGAACTGCTTGACCGCCGCCTCGGTGGCCGGGCCGAAGTCGCCGTCGGCGCTGATGTTGTAGCCGCGGTGACGCAGCAGGTGCTGGGCGGTCAGCACGGTCGCGCCGTTCTGCCCTTCCTTGACGTTCGGCCACGACGGCAGCGCCGCCTGTGCGGGGCTGACGACTCCTATCAGAACCCCGAACGAGATCAGGGCGGCAACGAGGATTCTCATGCTCAGCACGCTAGGAACGGACGGCCAGCGGGCGCCCTAGTCGCGAGACCAGTTGTGTGCGGTCGCGGCACCCGAACTTCCTCAGCAGGTTCGACACGTGGTACTTCACCGCGCTCACGGTGATGAACATGGCCGCGGCGATCTCCGCGTTCTCCCGTCCCTCGGCGACCAGCCGCAACGTCTCCCGCTCGCGGGCTGTCAGCGACGCCGGCGGGGGACCGGGCAGCAACGAGGACACCAGCCGCGGCGACACCCAGCCGCCGAACCGGTGCACATCGTGCACCGCCCGCACGATGTCATCGGGAGGGTCGTCGGCGAGCACGAGCCCCGTCACGCCCAGCCGCACCAGTCCTTCCACGGCGTCGAACGACGACAGCACCGCGACCGTGCGCGGCCCGGCGGCGGCAGCGGCGTCGGTGACGATCACGTCGGCGGGAGTGCCTGGGACAGCCCACGGCACGGCGGTGAGGCGGGACGAGATCCGGTCGGCCAGCAACGTGCTGCGCAGCGACAGGGAGACATGGATGGTCGGCACATCCCGGAACAGTCGGGAAAGGACCGTATTTCCGCGTATCGGCTGCGTATAACGCCAGGTCGTTGTTACCGTTCCGCCGATCATCGGGGGAGGGTGCGTGCGGTTCCGGGTGCTCGGTCCGATCGTCGTCGCGGCGGGCGAGGAAGAGACCCCGTTGCGGTCGGCGAAGCAGCGGATCCTGCTCGCGATGCTGGTGCGGCACGCCAACACACCCGTTTCCCCGCAACGGCTGATCGAGGTGCTCTGGGAGGTCCCGCCAGCCTCCGCGCAGGAGAACGTCCGGTTGTACGTCTACCAGCTCAAGCGCGCGCTGGGCCTCGGCGACCGGATCACCCGCGAACCGGCCGGGTACGAACTGAGGATCGACCCCGGCGAGCTCGACGCGGACCTGTTCGACCAGCTGACCGAGGACGGCGAACGGGCGCTCGCGGACGGCGACCCGGCCAAGGCGGCCGACCTGCTCACCGAGGCGCTCGGCCTGTGGCGCGGCCCGGCCTACCCGGATCTGCCCGGCCAGTTCGCCGCGAGACTGGACGAGGCCCGGCTGCGGGCGGCTGAAGCGCGTGCCGCGGCCGAACTGGCGCTCGGCCGGCACGCCGAGGTGATCGGAAGCCTGGCCGAGCTGGCGCACGCCAATCCGTACCGCGAACCGTTGCACGCCAAGCTGATGACCGCCCTCTACGGCGCGTCCCGCCAGGCAGAGGCCCTAGAAGTGTTCCGCCGGGCCCGCGAACGGCTCGTGGGCGACCTCGGCATCGAACCCGGCCCCGAACTGCGCGGCCTGCACGAGACGATGCTGCAGGGCGCGCCGCTGCACGAACCCGCGCCGCCGAAGACCGCCCGCGCGGACTGCCCGTATCGCGGCCTGATGGCATACCAGCCGGAGCACCACCCGTGGTTCTTCGGCCGCGACCACCTCGTCGACCTGGTCACGCGCCGGATCGACCGCCATCCCGTCGTCGGGGTGTTCGGCGCTTCGGGCAGCGGCAAGTCCTCGTTGCTGCGCGCCGGTGTCGTCGGCGGGCTCGACCGGAGCTGGCGGCCGATCGTCATCACGCCGACCGCGCACCCGATGGCAGCGCTCACGAACGCGCTCGCGTCGTTCACCGGCAAGCGGCCCGACCTCGACGCAGACCCGGCGGCGTTCGACGTCGAGGTCCGCAACGCGCTCGCGAACGGCCCGGACGACGTGCGCGTGCTGCTCGTCGTGGACCAGCTGGAAGAGCTGTTCACGTTGTGCACCAACGAAAGTGAGCGCTCACAGTTCATCGGCGTGCTGCTCGACGCAGCCCAGGGACCGCACCGCCGCACCCACGTCGCGCTCGGCGTCCGGGCGGACTTCCTCGCCCACGTCACGCAGCACCCCGGCCTGGTTCAGGCGCTCGCCGACGAGGCGACCGTGCTGGTCGGACCGCCGTCCAGCGCCGACCTGCGGGACATCGTGCTGCGCCCGGCCACGATGAGCGGGCTGTCCGTCGCCGCCGACCTGCTCGCGACCGTTCTCGCCGACGTGGACGCTGAACCGGGCGCGCTTCCGTTGCTGTCGCACGCGCTCGTCGAAACGTGGCAACGCTCCGGCACCGAACTGACGCTGGCCGCGTACCGGGCCGGTGGCGGGGTGCGCGGGGCGATCGCGCAGACCGCCGAACGCGCTTACGACGACCTGGACGACGCCGAACGGCAGGCCATGCGCCGGATCCTGGTGCGGCTCACCGCGTTCGGCGACGGCACCGAGGACACCCGCAGGCCGATCCGCCGCGCCGAACTCGACGGCATCGCCGAGCCGGGGGTGATCGACGGCGTGCTCAGCCGCCTGGTCGCCGAGCGGCTGATCGTGGTGGACGAGGACACCGCGGAGATCGCGCACGAAGCGCTGATCCGCGCGTGGCCCCGGTTGCAGCGCTGGCTGTCCGACGATCGCTCGACGCTGCTGGTCCACCGCAGGCTGACCGCCGCCGCGCACACCTGGAGCGAACTGGACCGGGACGAGGGCGCGCTCTACCGGGGCACCCAGCTCGTCACCGCGTCGGCCTGGGCGCAGGACCACCCCGGCGAGCTGAACGCGGCGGAGGAGGCGTTCCTCGGAGCCAGCCGCGAGCGCGACGAGGCCGAGCAGGTGACGGTGAAGCGCCGCAATCGCTTGCTGACCAGGCTCGTCTCGATCATGGGCGTGCTGCTCCTGCTGGCCGCGGGCGGTGGTGGGGTCGCGTGGTGGCAGTCACGGGAAGCCCAGCTGCGGCAACGGATCGAGCAGGCCCATCAGATCGCGCTGTCCGCTCGTGGCCTCGTCGACACGGCCCCCGACCTCGCCGGACAGCTCGCCGTGTCGGCCTACCGGTTGCACGCGGATGACGACACCCGAGGCGCACTGCTGAGTGCCGCTTCCGCACCGCGACGGCGAATCGAGCTCAACGCGGACGGCCCACCGGTGCTCGATGTGAGCGTGTCGCACAAGGGGGACGTGATCGCCACGGCCGATCGGGACGGCCACGTCACGCTGTGGGACCCGCAGACCCGGTCCCGAAAGCTCCTTCTGGCCGACCACAACGGGTTCACCGACGGCGGCTACGCCAGGCAGGCCGAGTTCAGCGCCGACGACAGGTTCCTCGCCTCGAACGCGTCACTGCCCGCGCTGGGCGGAAGCCGCGGTGACGTCGTGGTCTGGGAACTGGCGAGCGGCGCCGCCGTGTTCTCCCACCAGTTCGACGTGATCACCACCGGGCTCGCGTTCCACCCGGCCGGGACGTCGTTCGCGGTCGGCGTCGCCGGTGGCACCGTCGAGGTGTGGGACGTGGCCACGAAGACCAGCAGGATCTTCCAGGGACACCGCAACGAGGTGAACGCGCTGGCGTTCAGCCCGGACGGCTCGCTGCTCGTCACCGCGAACGGCAAGGAGCGCCCGCTGGTGTGGGACGTCGCGTCCGGCGCGCGCATCGGCGAGATCCCGTCCCCGGAGGTCAACAACGTCGGTTTCGACGGCGCGGCGATCGTCACCTCGACGTTGCGCGACGGCGTCAAGTTCTGGGACGTCAGCGGGAAGTTGCTGTCCGAGCTGCCGAAGCAGGGCGCCTACGCGTGGGAGGCGTCCGGACCGGTGGGCGGCCGGATGGCGGTGGCGGACGAGGACGGCCTCATCACCATCTGGGACATCCGCACCGGCCGTCCCATCACGACCTACCGCGACCGCGGCCGCACCGAGTCCAGGGCGATCGCGCTGGGCCGCGACGGCACGCTGCTGGTCTCCGGCGGCTACGGCCGGATCGTGGCGGTGCGCGAGGACGCCGTGCCGCCGTTCACCGGACATGCCGACGGCATCAACGACATCGACGTGTCCGGCGGTGTGGTCGCGTCCGCCGGGGACGACGGAACCGTGCGGTTGTGGGATCTCGACGGCGTCGCGGTGGCCACTTTGGACGGTCATTCCGACCGGGTGGAGTCGGTGGCGTTCAGCCCGGACGGCTCCCGGCTGGCCGCGCTGACCCGCGACCACACCATCTCGCTCTGGGACGTCGCCCGGCGGGAACGGCTGTCGTCGTTGTCCTACAGCGGTCTGGGCGCGTCGACCGGCATCGCCTACCAGCCGGACGGGCGCGGGATCGTGACGGCGTCGCTCGGCCGGTTCCGCTGGAGCCTGCCCGATCTGACGCAGGGCGCCTTCTCCGGTGGCCCGTACATCGCGAGCGCCGTCGAGTTCACCCCGGACGGCCGCCTGCTGATCTCCACCGATCCGGCGGGCGGCGCGATGCTGTGGGACCTCGCCGGCGACCGGCTGGAACGACGGGTCAGCACCGGTCAGGGCGACGTGCGGGACGTCGCGGTCAGCCCGGACGGCACGCGGTTCGCGACGGCGGGCGCCAACCGGACGGTGAAGGTCTGGGACGTGGCCACGGGTGCGGAACTGATGACGCTGACCGGCCATTCCGCCGCGGTGGTGGCGCTGGCGTTCAGCCCGTCCGGCGACGCGCTGGCGTCCGGGGGAGAGGACGACTCGGTCGTCGTGTGGAACCTCGGCACCCGTGCGGGCACGACGCTGACCGGGCACACCGGTCCGGTGCAGGCCGTCGCGTTCACGCGGGAGGACGAGCTGGTGTCCGGCGCGAACGACTCGCGGATCATCCGCTGGTCGCTGTCCACTGCGGACGCCGAGGCGCGGATCTGCTCCGAGGGCTATCCGCGTTCCGAGGCCTGCGGGACGACCAGGCCCGACTCGTAGGCGATCACCACGAGCTGGGCCCGGTCGCGGGCGTGCAGCTTCATCATCGCCCGGTTGACGTGGGTCTTCGCGGTGAGCGGGCTGATCACCATTGCGGCGGCGATCTCGTCGTTCGAGAGGCCGCGCGCGACCAGCGTGACGGCCTCGCGTTCGCGGTTGGTGAGGTGGGCGAGGCTCTGGTTGCGGTGCGGCGGCTGGCTCACGTACCTGTCGATCAGGCGGCGGGTGATCGACGGGGCGAGCAGCGCGTCGCCGCGGGCCGCGACCCGGACGGCGTGCAGGAAGTCCTCCGGCTGCACGTCCTTGACCAGGAACCCGGCCGCGCCCGCTTTCAGAGCGTGGAAGACGTACTCGTCCAGGCCGTAGTTGGTGAGGATCACGACGTGCGTGCCGGTCAGGGCCGGGTCGGCCGCGATCTGCCTGGTCGCCTCGATGCCGTCCATCCCGGGCATCTGGACGTCGATCAGCGCGATGTCCGGGAGGTGGCGACGGGCCTGGTCGAGCCCTTCCGCGCCGTTCGCGGCCTCGGCGACGACCTCGATGTCGTCCTCGGCGTCCAGCAACGCGCGGAAACCGCTGCGGATCAGCGGCTGGTCGTCCACCAGCAGGACGCGGATCATGGCTGCACCACGGGAAGTTCGGCCTGCACGCTGAAACCGCCTTCAGTGCGCGGAGCGGCGCGCAGGTGACCGCCGAGCGCCGTGACCCGTTCCCGCATGCCGAGGAGCCCGACGCCGGGCTCCGGGTTCCTCGGCGTCGCCGTGCCGTCGTCGTCCACCTGGATGACCACCGCGTCCGGCCGGTAGTCGATGTGGATCTGAGCGGTGGCCGCGACGGCGTGGCGGGCGATGTTCGTGAGCGACTCCTGCACGATCCGGTACGCCGTCCGGCCGACCGCGGCGGGGACGTCGTCGTGGCGGCCTTCGATCGTGAGCCGGGCGTCCAGGCCGTTCGACCTCGCGCGTTCGACGAGCGCGGGGACGTCGTCCATGCCGTGCGGCGGGTTCTTGTCGTCGTCCCTGAGCGCTTCCAACGTCGCCCGCAGCTCCCTCGCGGCTTCGCGGCCGGCGTCGCGGATCACCAGGAGCGGCTCGGGCACGTCCTCGCCGCGCTTGCGGGCGAGGTGGACGGCGACCTCGGCCTGCAGTTTGATCACGGAGATCTGGTGGGTCAGGGAGTCGTGCAGTTCGCGGGCGATGTGCAGGCGTTCCTCACCGGCCCGCCTGCGCGCCGTCTCCTCGCGGGTGCGTTCGGCCTCGTCGGCTCTGCGCTCGGCCTGCCTGAGCGCCTCACCGGCGGCCGCGGCGGCGATCAGCCACGCGATCTGCAGGACGTCCCTCGTCTGCCCGAACGCCTCGTACACCGTGAGATCGCGGGGCGACAGGAGCGCCGCGAGAGGGAGCGTGGCGAGCATCAGCACGGAACCGGCGAGCGTGACGACGCGATGGCCCGCCCGCATGGTCGCGTACACGGCGAACAGGAACGCGATCACGGGCACGTCGGCCCCGGTCGCCTGGTAGCCCAGCGCGAGGAGCCCGGTGGCGACGAGCACGGCGATCGGGGCCGTCCTGCGCGCCACGAGCGCCAGCCCGCTCGCGGCCAGCAACGCGTAGCCCGGGCCGGTGGCGGGATGCCCGGCCACCACCAGGCTCGCGGCGACCCCGGCGGCGATCGCCCAGTCCAGCCAGCGCCTGCTCATGCGTGCACACTAATCCGGTGCCGTCGCTGGTAGATCCTGCGCTGGGATGACTTCGGGACTACCGCGACCGCGGTAGTCGCTGTCTGCGCACGCACGACGACCGTTCGCGGTTCGCGGGACACGCTTGAGCCATGTTGCTCTCAGCTGCTTACGAGATGACCGCCGGACGCATGTGGTCGCTGATCGGCGCTGCCGCCGGCGTTTTCGGCGTGGTGATGGGCGTGCTGGCCCTGAGACGAGGCCGGAGCGGCCTGGTCGCCGCGATCGCCGGTGGGGTCGCGGTGGTGCTCGGCGTGGTGGTCGTGCTGATGGCGAAGGGCGGTCCCGGCACCGGCTACGGCATCGTCGGCGGCTACGTGTCGCTGGTGGTGGGCCTCGCCGCCGTGGCGCTCGGCGTGCTGGCTAGGCGAAGAGTCGCTCGGGCTGCTGCACCGCGCGTCTCGTGACCAGTCCCGCCGCGCCCCGCGCCACCGCGAACTCGCCGAGGGGTGAGGCGATCAGCCTGGTGTGCCGTTCGCCGCCCGCGAGGACCCTGCGGTCCATTTCGGACTGCACGGCCTCGCGCAGGTGGTCGTACAGCACGGCGTAGCTGCCGCCGAGCACGACCGTCGGGACGTCGAAGAGGTTCATCAGGGTCCCGAGCCCGACCCCGAGCGCCTCGCCGGCGTTCCGCACGGCCTCCAGCGCCCTGAGATCGCCCGCGTCCAGTGCTTTGCACAGGGAGTCGAGCCGCCGCCGTCCGGCCTCGCGCAAGATGACGTCGAGGCCCGCGTACCGCTCCACACAACCGCGACTGCCGCACGTGCAAAGCACGCCGTTGCGTTCGATCACGACATGCCCGAGTTCGCCCGCGAACCCGCTGACGCCGCGATAGACCTCGCCGTTCAGCACGACACCCGCACCGATGCCGACGTCCGCGGTCACGTGCACGAAGTCCTCGCCCGCGAGGTGCCGCGGCCACAGGTGGGCGAGCGCGGCGAGGTTCGCCTCGTTGTCCAGCTGGACGTCGAGGTCCGTTCGCCGGCTCAGTCGCTCGGCCAGCCGCACGCCGACGAGGTTCGGCAGGTTGGGGGTCCGGATGACGACGCCGTCGTGGACGACACCGGGTATCGCCAGGCCCGCGCCGAGGAACAGGCGCGGCCCGGTGACCTCGCGGATCAGGTCGGCGATCCGGTCGAGCACCTCGTCCGCCGTGGCCTTGCGCATGTCGGCGGGCACGAGACGGCGCTCGAGCGTCTCGCCGTCGAGTCCGATGGTCTCGACGGCGAGGTGGCTGACGTTGATCTCCGCGCCCACCGCGACCGGGCCGTCCGGGTGGAAGCGCAGCGGTTTGGACGGCCTGCCCATGCCGGCGAGCGTGGCCGGTTCCTCGACCAGGATCCCGTTGGCCAGCAACGGTTCGGTGAGGTTGGACAGCGTCGCCTTGGTGAGGCCGGTGCGCCCGGCCAGGTCGGCCCGCGAGCCGGGACGGTCGACGAGCGCGAGCAGCACCGTCCGCAGGTTGCCGAGGCGGACCTGGCGGAGGTGGTCGACGGTGGTCATCGGCTCAAGTATCGCTGCGCGGGTCCGGGAGTCCGCACGCGGACTCCCGGCCTCCAGGTGGTCACCGGTTCAGGTACTTCCGCGCGGCATCGCCGTACCGCGCCCGGATCTCCGGCACCGCCTCCGCCGCGTAGCGAGTGCTGTCCGCCAGCGTCCACTCCGGCGGCGTCGCACCGCCCGTGAGCGTCCACGCGGCCTGCCTCGCGGCGCCGTCGGCGACGTACTCACCAGGCGCTGGCACCGTCACCGGCACCCCGAACACCACCGGCGCGATCTCCCGCACCGCTGGTGAAACCGCCGCTCCTCCGACGAGCCGCACGCCCGTGACGTCCGCACCTTGCTCAGCGAGTGCGTCGAGTCCCACGGCGAGACCGCACAGCATGCCTTCCACGGCCGCACGCGCGATGTTCGCGGGCGTCGCGTTGGCAAGCGTCAGGCCGTGCAGTGCACCCGTCGCGTCCGGCAGGTTCGGTGTCCGCTCGCCCTCCAGGTAAGGCACCATCACGACGCCTTCCGCACCCGGCTTGGCGGACAGGGCGAGCTCACTGAGCTTCGTGAGGTCGACGCCCAGCATCCTGGCGGTCGCGTCCAGCACGCGGGCTGCGTTCAACGTGCAGGCCAGGGGCAGGTAGCGGCCCGTGGCGTCGGCGAACCCCGCCACGATCCCGGACGGGTCCTGCGCCCGGACGTCGCTGGTGGCCGTGACCACGCCGGACGTGCCGAGCGACACCAGGATGTCCGTGCCGCCGCCGACACCGAGCATGGCCGCCGCGTTGTCGCCGGCACCCGCGGCGAGACGAGACGGTCCGTCTCGCCACTCGGCGGGCCCCAGCACCTGCGGCAGCACCACGTCGGAGCGGCCGAGGGCCAGCGAGACCAGGTCAGGCACGTAGGAGTTCGTCACCGAGTCGAAGTAGCCGGTGCCGGACGCGTCCGAGCGGTCGGTGACCAGGTCGGCCAGGTCGCCGGTGCCGCGCAGCCGCCACGTCAGCCAGTCGTGCGGCAGGCAGACGGCGGCGGTGCGCTTGGCGTTGGCCGGTTCGTGCTGGGCGAGCCAGCGCAGCTTCGTGATCGTGAACGACGCGACCGGCACGAGCCCGATCCTCGCCGCCCACTCCGCCGCGCCCAGCTCGTCCGTGAGTGCGGCGGCGGCCGCCGCGGAACGGGTGTCGTTCCACAGCAGCGCCTCGCGCACGACCTCGCCGTCCTCGTCGAGGCAGACCATGCCGTGTTGCTGACCGGCGACGCTCACCGCCGCGACGTCGTCGAGCCCGCCGGCATCGGCCAGGGCGTCCTGAAGCGCGCTCCACCAGTGCGACGGGTGCACCTCGGTGCCGTCCGGGTGAGCCGCGCGGCCCTCCCGGACGAGCCTGCCGGTCTCCGCGTCACGAACCACGACCTTGCACGACTGCGTGGACGAGTCGATGCCGGCGACGAGCGTCATGTCAGCGTGCTCCCGTGAGGTGCTCGATGGCGAGCTGGTTGAGCTGCACGAAGCCGTAGCCGCGTTCGCCCGCCTGGTCGGGGTCGAAACCGGTGTCCTTGATCAGGTCATCGTAGGACTCGCCGGCGTTCAGCGTGGGCTGCGACAACTCGGCGACACCCGCCGTCGCGAGCGCCTCCTGCACCTCCGGGTCGGCCCGGAAGGCTGCCGCGCGGTCGCGAAGCAGCAGGTAGGTGGCCATGTTCGCTTTCGCCGAGTCCCAGACGCCCTTGATGTCCTCGGTGCGCGACGGCTTGTAGTCGAAGTGCCGCGGGCCGTCGTAACCGGCCGTCTCCAGCAGGTCCACCAGCGCGAACGCGTTCATCAGGTCGCCGTGCCCGAACACCAGGTCCTGGTCGTACTTGATGCTGCGCTGCCCGTTGAGGTCGATGTGGAACAGCTTGCCGTGCCACAACGCCTGCGCGATGCCGTGCACGAAGTTGAGCCCGGCCATCTGCTCGTGCCCGACCTCGGGGTTCACGCCGACCAGCTCGGGCTTGTCGAGAGACGTGATGAACGCCAGCGCGTGCCCGACCGTCGGCAGCAGGATGTCGCCGCGCGGCTCGTTCGGCTTCGGCTCGATCGCGAACCGGATGTCGTAACCCCGGTCGGTGACGAACTGCGTCAGCAGGTTCATGGCCTCGCGGTACCGCTCGAGCGCCGCCCGCACGTCCTTGGCCACGTCGTACTCGGAGCCCTCGCGCCCGCCCCACAGCACGAAGGTCTTGGCGCCGAGCTCCGCCGCCAGTTCGACGTTGCGCAGCACCTTCTGCAGCGCGAACCGCCGCACGCCGCGGTCGTTGCTGGTGAAGCCGCCGTCCTTGAACACGGGGTGGCTGAACAGGTTCGTCGTCACCATCGGGATGACGAGCCCGGTTTCGGCGAGCGCGCCCTGCAGCCGGCTGATCTGCTGGTCGCGGTTCGTGGCCTCGAAGCCGAACAGGTCGTCGTCGTGGAACGTCAGCCCGTACGCGCCGAGTTCGGCGAGCCGGTGCACCGCCTCGACCACGTCCAGTTCGGGGCGCGTGGCCTCGCCGAACGGGTCACGGCCCTGCCAGCCCACGGTCCAGAGACCGAAGGAGAACTTGTCCGCCGGAGTGGGCGTGCTCATCATCCACCTCATTCGTTCAATGCTTGAACTTAGTGCGGACAGTACGACGCCACGGCGTTGATCGCAATCGCTCAGGCGCGAAGTTCCGCGGCGACGGCTTCGACCGCGGGCGCGAGAGCCGCGGCGATCGCGCGGTAGCCGGAGGCCGACGGGTGGAAGCGATCCGCCGCGAAGAGCGAGGGGTCCGCGGCGAACTGCGGAGTCACCGCGCGTTCGACGTGGGCGACCACACCACCCGCGCGGATGACGGCCTGCTGCTGCACCTGGGCGTAGTCGCGGCTCACGGCGGACACGACGTCGCGCAGGGCGGGCGGCACGTGCGCGACGACGCTCAGGTCGGGCGCGGTGCTGACGACGACCGCGGCACCCGCTCGCCGCAGGTCCGCGACCGCGTCGTGCAGTTGCTGCGCGCCGACGTGTGCCGGGACGAACCTCGTCAGGTCGTTCGCGCCGATCACCACGACCGCGAGGTCGACCTTGCCCGCCGCTCGAACCTGGGCGCGCAGGTCGGCCGAGCGGGCGCCCGCGAAGGCGTGCACGCTGAGGTCGACCTGGTGTCCCATCGCCCGAAGGCGTTCGGCGAGCAACGGGCCGAGCGTGTCCTCCCGGCGCGTGCTGCCCACTCCCGCGGCGATCGAGTCGCCGAGCAAACACAGACGCATGCTTGTGGAACGAGGGGCGCTGGGGTGGTGTTCCTGGGAACAATCCGCTGTGAGCGGATGTTGATGTGAGTAAACCGCTGTCGTGCGAGTGCTGATCTGTCTACACTCCACGATCATCATCACCGAGTGAACGACGAGAGGGGACCGGCCATGCGCACCACCGCCGTGCTCCCGTCCCGTTTCGACGTGATCCTCGTGTCTCCGCACCCCGGCTGCCCGCTGCGCGCCGGGTACCGGAGTGTCTGACGAGCCCGTTCCAGGTGTTCGTCGGGTCATCGCGCTGACCCCGTAAGTCCTTGACACCAAAGGCACACAGCCATGCGCACGATCACGTTGAACGCTGTCCGCAACCTCGGCATCCTCGCCCACGTCGACGCGGGCAAGACCACGCTCACCGAACGCGTCCTGTTCGCGACCGGCAGCACCTACAAGCGCGGCGAGGTCCACGACGGCACGACCGTCACCGACTTCGACCCGCAGGAACGCGACCGCGGCATCACGATCTTCGCCGCGGCCGTGACCTGCACGTGGGACGGGCACCGCATCAACCTCATCGACACGCCGGGACACGTCGACTTCGCCGACGAGGTCGAACGGTCCCTGCGCGTGCTGGACGGGGCCGTCGCGGTGTTCGACGGCGTCGCCGGTGTCGAGCCGCAGAGCGAATCCGTGTGGCGGCAGGCTGATCGCCACGGCGTGCCGCGGATCGCGTTCGTCAACAAGCTCGACCGGGCGGGCGCGGACCTCGACGCCGTCGTGGAGTCGATCCGCACGCGGCTGCACACCGTTCCGCTCGTCGTGCAACTGCCGATCGGCGTGGAGGACGGGTTCCGCGGCGTCGTCGACCTGGTGCGCATGCGTGCGCTGACCTGGGACGACGGCATGACCGAAGGACCCGTGCCGGACACGCTGCTGGCAGAGGCACAACGACGTCGCCGCGCCCTGGAAGAGGCGGTGGCGGAACTGCATCCCGACGCATTGGAGGAGTTCTTCGCACAAGGCCTGTCCGAGCAGACGTTGAGGAACGCTCTGCGGGAACTGACCCAGCGAGGTCAGGCGACCGTCGTGCTGTGCGGCTCGGCGTACCGCAACCGCGGCATCGAACCGTTGCTGGACGCGGTGATCGCGTACCTGCCGTCCCCTGTGGACGTTCCGCCGGTGCGTGGCGTCGACGGCCAGGAACGGCAGCCGGACCCGGACGCGCCGTTCGCGGCGCTGGTGTTCAAGGTGAACGCCACCGCCACCGGACGGCTGGCGTACGCGCGCGTCTACTCGGGCACCCTCCACAAGGGAGAGACGGTCCAGGTCGGCGGCCGCACCGAGCGCATCGGTCGGATCCTGCGCGTCCAGGCCGATCGGCACACGCCGGTCGACCAGGCCGTCGCGGGTGACATCGTGGCGCTGGTGGGGCTGAAGTCGGCACGCACGGGCACAACCCTGTGCGCGCCAACGGCTCCGCTGTTGCTCGAACCCGCGGTGTCGGCCGATCCGGTCGTGTCGGTGGCGGTGGAAGCGCGGACCAGCGCGGACAACGCTCGGTTGACCGAAGCGTTGGCCCACCTGGTCGACGAGGACCCGTCCCTGCGGTTCGGGACGGACCCGGAGACCGGCCAGACGGTGCTGTCCGGCCAGGGCGAGCTGCACCTGGAGGTCTCGGTGGAGAAGGCGCGCACGCTGCACCGCATCGAGATCACCATGGGACGCCCGCGCGTCTCGTACCGCGAGACCGTTGCCTCAGGCGTGACGGGATTCGTCTACCGGCACGTGAAGCAGGACGGAGGGCAGGGGCAGTTCGCGCACGTCGTGCTCGACACCGAGCCGCTGGAGACCGGTTTCGAGTTCCGCTCGGCCGTCACCGGCGGGCGGGTGCCGCAGGAGTTCGTCCGCGCGGTCGAACAGGGCTGCCGGGACGCGCTGGCCGAAGGGCCGCTCGGGCATCCGGTGGCCGGTGTGCGGGTGACGCTGGTCGACGGGTCCACGCACGTCAAGGACTCGTCGGAGATGGCGTTCCGCACGGCGGGACGGCTCGGGCTGCGTGACGCGCTGAAGGCCGGCGCGATGACGTTGCTCGAACCGATCGCCGAGGTCACGGTGACCGTGCCGGAGGAGTACCTCGGTGGAGTGCTCGGTGATCTGGCTTCGCGCCGGGGCAGGATCCTCGGTTCGGTGGCCAGGACCGGCACGACGGTGGTGACGGCGAGCGTGCCGTTGGCGGAGATGTTCGGCTACGTGACTCGCTTGCGCAGCCGGACGCAAGGCCGCGGCAGCTTCACCGCCACTCCGACCGGTTATGCGCCCGCGTAAGTAGCAGGCCCGCCTCGTGAGGGTTGGGGCAAGTCGGCACGTTTTTCGTCGACTTGCCCCAACCCTCACCCCGGCTTGTGTGATTCAACGCAGAGGCGGGCCTGTGTCATGATCGGCCAAGTGGACCCGTTGAGCGTGATGTCCTTCAACCTGCGGTACGCCTCAGCCGCCGAGCCGAACTCGTGGGCGGTCAGACGCCCGGTCATGGCCCAGATGCTGCTGAACGAGCTGCCGGCCGTCCTCGGCACGCAGGAGGGTCTCTACGGGCAACTCCTCGACATCGCCCACGACCTGCCCGCCCACTACGACTGGATCGGCCTGGGCCGCGCGGGCGGCAGCCACGACGAGTTCATGGCGATCTTCTTCGACACCCTCCGGCTCGAACCGCTCGAATTCGACCACCACTGGCTGTCCGCCACTCCGAACGTCGTGGGCTCCCGATCGTGGGGCAACAACGTGATCCGCATGGTCACGTGGGTCCGGTTCGCGGACCGCCTGACGGGCAAACAGTTCGTGGCGGTCAACACGCACTTCGACCACGAGTCGGCGAACTCCCGCCTGCGCAGCGCCGAGTTCGTCCGCGACCGCCTCCAGGCCCAGACCCTGCCGGTCGTGCTCACCGGCGACTTCAACGACGTCCCCGGCTCGCCGCCCTACGCCACCCTCACGGCCGGTCTGGCCGACACGTGGCTCGCGGGCCCGCAGACCACCCCTGCGTACGGGACGTTCCACGGCTACGGCCCGCTCGTGCCGGACGGCCCGCGCATCGACTGGATCCTCACCCGCGGCGTCACCGTCGAGGCCGCCGCGATCAACACCTTCCAGCGAGATGGCCAGTTCCCGTCCGACCACCTCGCCGTCCAGGCACACATCACCTTCTAGGCGCCCACTCGGGTGGCAGGTCGTGCGAACAGGTCGGTGCTCCGGCCGCACGCGCCTGCCGTTGCTCCAGGTACGGCCCGGCGATCTGCTCCCGGGGCACCGGGGCCAGCGCCGTGATCGCGTCGCCCGCGGCCAGCACCTGGCGCCGCATCCGTTCGTGGTCGACGGCCGCCGAGCCGAACGACGGCGCCCAGAGCGTCCACGGCCCGGAGATCATCGCCATCGTCGGGATCAGGTGCGAGTGGAAGTGCGTGCCGATGCCGCCGAACGAGCACTGCGCGGGCACCCGGCCCGGCACCGGCGGGTCGCTGCCGGGCAGGACGAACGTGCGATCGACCGCGCGCCCGGCCAGTGCTGTCAGCGCGCTCTGGGCCAGCACCGGACTGCCCGCGAACCAGCCGGACAGCTCGGCCAGGCCCGTCGGTCGCAGCGAACCGCCTTGAGGCAGGAACTCCCGCGTGCCGAGGTGTTCCAGCACGAACGCGAACGCGACGGAACCCGAGTCGTAGTCGGCGTCGAGCGCGCGGGCCCGGAACTCGCTGCCCTCCGCCGGGCGGTGCAGGTGCCCGGTCGCGAAGACGAACTCGATCGTGCGCGGCCGGCACCGCGACGGCAGGCGCGCGAAGTGCTCGGCCAGCGCCAGCAGCGCGACGGTGCCGTTCTCCTGCACCCACCCCACGCCGTCGGTGTTGGTGTCGAGGACGATCCGCTCGCTGCTCAGGCCCGGCAGCGTGGCGATCAGCGAACGCGTGACGGCCGGTGCTCGCCCGGCCAGCACGCCGATCGTCGTTCGCGTGCCCGCAACCAGCCGCGCAGCCGCGTCGGAGCCGACGAACACGCCCGGCACGCGGTAGTGGGTGCCGAGGTGCGGGTCCCAGTAGCCCTTCACCTGCTCGTGCGGGAACGGGAAGGCGACGACGACCCCGGTGGCACCCGCCTTGCCCGCGTCGACCATGTCCTTGTCCAGCAACGGCTCGGCGAGGTAGCCGCGGTCGAGGGCCGGAAAGTCCCTCAGGACGACCTTGCCGCGGGCGTTCTCGGCGGTGATCGGCGTGCCGGTGGGCAGGCGGACCAGTTCGCCGGTGCGCAGGCCGGGCTCGGAGTAGGGGATGGCGCCGGCGACCGGCACGACGCCGCCCGAGAGCAGGAAACCGGGACCTGGCTTCCAGCGCTGGATCGCGAAGGGCTCCGATCGCACTGACACGCCCGGCAGCCGGTCCACGCGGCGTTCCAGCCAGGAGATCAGGCGGTCGTGGGCGGGGCTGCCGGTGGCGCGGACGCCGAACCCGGCGACGGTGGCGTTGAGAGCGCGCAACCGGGCGGCGGAGGCGAACGACCGGTCGTCGACGGTGGGGGAGCAGTCGGTCGACGCGACGGCCGGAGCGGTCAGTTGGAGGGAGAGAACCGTTACGACACCTATGAATGCGATGCATCTGGCGGGCTGCACCAGGCTCACTGTGAACCTGGCGGACGGTCCTCACAATCCGCTGTCCAGGTAGCCAACTGAGACCAGTGTCAACCGTGAAGAGAAATGGTTTATACCAATTTCCGCTACGGTCCGCGAGATGCGCCTGAAATCGACGTTCGGCCGCGTCGCGGTGATCGCGTACGCGCTGCTGTTCACCCTCGGCTCGACAGCGGTCGCGAACGCCTCGCACGGCCGCGAGTGCGCCACCCCGTCCATCGACCGGTACCAGCAGTGGATCGCCAGTGGTGAAGGTGCCACGGAGCCCGCGACCGGCAGCATCCTCGTGCCGAAGGGACGGCACGACCACACGGCGAAGATCAAGTTCCTGGCCGACGACTGGGCTGTCATGGTCGTCTGGCTGGGCAACAGGTTCGAGGCCCAGGCCGACCTGTCCGACTCGGCCGGTTTCTGGATGACCTACCGCGCCACCAACGACCTCTACGTCCAGCTGCGACCCGCGGAGTTCTGGAGCGGCGGCGACAAGTGGGTCACGAAGATTCCGTCCACGGGCGGCAGGCTCGTGAAGCGGTTCTTCAGCTTCAAGACAAAGGACTGGACATATCTGCCCGCGCTCGGCAAGCCGTCCTACCCGCTCGCCGAGGCCCTCGACGACGCCCGTGGCCTGGTGTTCGTCGGCAACACGAAGAACGACCTGGAGTTCCAGAGCCTGAAGATCGACGGCTACCGGCCACCCTGCGTTTACTGACAACCGGTTAGTGTCCCGGGACGTGAGAGCGCTCCCGGTCTTCCTGGTCACTGTCCTCACCGCCGCGCTGGCGACTCCCGCGAGTGCGGCGGTGAGAGACGACACGCGCTACGTCGACCCGCTGATCGGCTCCGCGGGCGGCGGCAACACCTATCCCGGCGCGGTGCGACCGTTCGGGATGATCTCGTGGAGTCCGACGTCGACCCGCGGCGACCAGACGAACACGGGCGCCGCCAACGGTTACGCCTACGACGCGACGAGGGTGCGCGGCTTCAGCCTCACGCACGTCAACGGCGCGGGCTGCCATCCCGGCGCGGCGGGTGACGTCCCGATCATGCCGCACGTCGGTGAGATCACCTCGTCGCCGACCGCGGACACCAAGGACCAGATCTTCGCGAGCGACTTCTCCCACTCCGACGAGAAGGCCGAGGCCGGCCGCTACCGGGTGGGCCTGAAGTCCGGTGCCACGGCGGACCTGTCGGTGTCGACGCGCGCGGGCATCGGCGAGTTCACGTTCCCCGTCAACGGGTCGCTGCTGTTCCGCACCTCGAACTCGCTCAACGGCAGCGAGGACGCCGACATCACGATCGACCCGGCGACCAATACGGTCTCAGGTTCGGTGCTCACTGGCGCGTTCTGCGGCCGGCGTGCGAACGGCGGCACGAACAACCAGAAGACCTACTACCGCCTGCACTTCACCGCGTCGTTCGACCGTCCGATCGCGGCCTATGGCACGTGGGTCAACAGCGAACTGCGGCCCGGCACGACGTCCGCTTCCGGCGGCGAGGGCTACCTGACCGGAAGCAACCGCGCGGGCAAGGGTTCCGGCGGTTACGTGTCCTTTGCGGACAGTTCCGTGCGGATGCGCGTCGGCATCTCCTACACCAGCCTCGACGCCGCGAAGCGCAACCTCGCGACGGAGATCCCGAAGCGCGCGTCCGTCGCCGACGTGGCGGCGGAGGCCAGGAAAGCCTGGGCGAAGCAGCTTCGTGCGGTCGAGATCGACGGTGGCACCGCGGACGAGCGCACGATCTTCTACACCGCGCTCTACCACGCCTTCCTGCAGCCCAACGTGATCAGCGACGTCGGCCGCGAGGTGCGGTACGGCAACTTCTCCGGCTGGGACCAGTACCGCGCCCACACCCAGTTGCTCGCCCTGCTGGCGCCGGACGTGGCGAGCGGCTACGCCCAGTCGTTGCTGGAGATCTCACGCAAGAACGGCGGTGTGTGGGACCGCTGGGTCCACATCACCGGCCCGACGCACGTCATGACCGGCGACCCGTCCGCTCCGGCCATCGCGGGCATGTACGCCATGGGCGCGCGGAACTTCGACGTGCGGGCGGCCTACGACTCGCTGCTGCGCCAGGCCACCGTCCCGCACCCGGACGGCCTGTCCGACAAGGGCTGCCCCGGCCAGTGCGAGGGCCAGCGCCCGAACCTCGCCGAGTACCTGCGCCTCGGCTACGCCCCGCAGGACACCTGCCACTGCTGGGGCGGCGCCGCCGAGACGCTGGAGGACTCCGTCGCCGACCAGGCACTCGCCGATCTGGGACGCAAGCTCGGCCGTCCCGACGAGGACATGCGGAAGCGCGCGGGGTGGTGGCGCAACACGTTCAACCCGGCCACCGGCTACCAGCAGGCCCGCAAGGCCGACGGCACCTGGGTGACGCCGTTCAACCCGGCCTCCGACCAGGGCTTCGCGCAGGGCAGCAGCGCCACCTACACGTGGATGGTGCCGCACGACGTCCAAGGCCTCGCCGAGGAGATGGGCGGACCCGAAGCGGCGGCGACCAGGCTCGACGCGTTCTTCCACCGCGCGGACGGCTCGTGGGCGACCGGCGGCGATGCGCTGCGGTACGACCCGACGAACGAGCCGGGCATCCACACGCCGTGGATCTACAACGAGCTCGGCCAGCCGCGGAAGACCCAGGAGACCGTGCGCGCGATGGCCCGGCTGGTCTACCGCACCGGCCCGTCCGGCCTGCCCGGCAACGACGACCTGGGCACGATGTCGGCCTGGTACGTCTTCGCCGCGCTGGGCCTGTACCCGCGCACACCGAGCAGTGCCGAACTGCACGTGTCGAGCCCGATGTTCCCGAAGGCTCGGATCACCAAGAAGTACATCACGATCCTGGCCGCCGGCACGCCGGGCATCTATGTGAGCGAAACGCGGTGGAACGGCCGCAAGGTCGAGCAGCCGTGGCTGCCGGAGGCGTTCGTCGAGCGCGGCGGGGTGCTGGTCTCACGTCTTGAAGGGTGATCCGGCGCCCTCCGCACGGGTGTGGCTGCGCCGCGCGCAGCGCTGCAGGTGGAAGCACTCGCGGAGCTCCTCGACGGTGCGAATGCACGTTTGTTCGGCATCGCCGGCCGAATGGATGTCGATGAAGTCGACTCATACGGATACGAGTACTTTGTCCGTTCCGGTAGGCATTGTCGGTAAAACGACCAGATCGTCGATTTTCGGCTCCCCCTCGCCGTCGCAATTGGGTTCGAACCGCGGCCCGGTGGAACCCCCTCGGGACAGATCGTCGCTCGAGCGACGAGTCCACCCTGGAGGATTCTTGAGGTTCGTCACGGTTGTGCCAGTTTGTCCGGTGTCGCGTGAACGGTGAGAACGAACTGGACGAAGAATCGCTGCACGACAGCGAGGAGTTGCCCACCAGACGCCCGCACCCGATCATCATCGCCGCGAGTCTGACCGCGCGAGGTGGTGTGCTCTGGTTGCCCGTCGCCGGGCTGCTCGTGTTGGCAGGCAGGGAAAAGGCCGCGAAGCGCGCACTCGCGGCGGCCATCTTCGCCATGCCGCTCGGACACATGGTCAGCCTCTTCGTGCACCGTCGACGGCCACAGGTCCCGGCCATGCCCGCGCGCCGGGCGCTGCCGGAGCACCCCCGCTCGTCCTCGTTCCCGTCCAAGCACGCGGTGACTGCGGCCGCGTTCGGCACCGCCACCGCGCTCGTGGACCGCGAGGCCGCTGTGTTCGTGACGCCCGTGGTGCTGCTGGTCGCCTACAGCCGCCTCAGGACCCGTGTGCACTGGCCCACGGACGTCCTGGGCGGCTTGGTGATCGGCGCTCTGGTGGCGCTGGCTCAGGCCGGAATCGGGCGTTCCGCCAGGGCCAGGGCGACGGCGTGCAGGTTGGCGGCCATGGTGCGGCCGGTCTTCTCCGACCACTCGTGACCCTCGTCGGTGTCCGAGTAGCTCGGGCCCGGCCCCGGACCGCGGTTCCAGTAGGTCCAGGCCTGGCCGGGGATCGTGTAGCCGATGTCGCCGAGCCCGCCGCAGATCTCGCTGATGACGTGGTGCGCGCCGTCCTCGTTGCCGGTCACCACCACGCCCGCGACGCGGTTGTAGGCCACCGGCCGGTCCTCGTCGTCGGTCTCGGAGATCATGGCGTCCATCCGTTCCAGCGCCCGCTGGGCCAGCGAGGACGGGCGGCCGACCCACGTCGGGGTCGCGAACACCAGGATCTCGGCGTCGAGCAGCAACCGGTGGACGTTCGGCCACTCGTCGCCGCCGCCGAGGTCGGTCTCCACGCCCGGCGGGATCTCGTGGTCCGCCAGCCGGAACGACGTGACCTCGACGTCCTTCTTCGTCAGCTCGTCGATCACGACCTGGGCGAGCAGGTCCGTGTTGGACTCCTCCGGCGACTTCTTCAGGGTGCAGTTCAGCACCACGGCACGCATCGTCATGCCTCGCGGCTACCCGGTCGGGTGGGTGTGAACCTCACTGACCGGGGGTATTCGCCGGGCAAGGAGGTCGTGATGCCCGCAGGATCGAACGCGAAACGTGAACGCCAGTACGAGCACATCAAGGACTCCGCCGAGGACCGCGGCGCATCGCCCAAGCGCGCCAAGGAGATCGCCGCGCGGACGGTCAACAAGAACCGTGCGCAGGCCGGTGAGTCCAAGACGGCGAGCAGGTCGTCCATCGAGGACATGTCACCGCAGAAGCGCGGCGGGCAGCGGTCGCACAGCGGTGCGCAGGGGCCGACGTACGACCAGCTGTACAACGAGGCGAAACAGCGCAACGTCAAGGGCCGGTCCAAGATGACGAAGAAGGAACTCGCCAAGGCGCTCGGTCATTGACGTGTCAGACGTGGACAAGGCCTCGGTGCTGACGATCCTCACCATGGAGCACAACACGCTGCAGATGATCCGCACGGCGACGATCACCGACTCGACCGGGCGGGCGGGTCATCTCCTGACGACGATCTCCGCGTCGATGATCGCGCTCGGGTTCGTCGCGCAGGTCGTGCCGCTGACCGTGTTGCTGACGCTGATGCTGGTCGTCTTCACCGCGCTGTTCCTGATCGGTCTCGCCACGTTGTTCCGGACGGTCGAGCTCACGATCGAGGACGTGCGGGCCGGCCTGGGGATCAACCGCATCCGGCACGTCTACGGCGATCTCGAACCGTCCATCAAGGACGTCTTCGTGCGCCAGATCCACGACGACGTCCTCGGTGTCGAGGCGGACGGCGGCCAGACCGGCTGGCGCAAGACGAGGCGGCCGCGGCCGCTCGGAACCGCGCTGGGCGTCGCCGGCCTCGTGAACCTCGTGAACGGACTCGTCGGCGGTGTGATCGCCGGCGCGGCGTCGGGCCTGCTGGGTGCGGGCCTGGCCTGGTCGATCGTCATCAGCGCGGTCGTCGCCCTCGCCGTGATCAGTGCTTTCGGCGTGGCACTCGGCCGGATCGGACGGCGCGGTCTCGAGTCCACCACCACGCGCTTTCCGAGGAACAACCCGAACTGAAGGAGAACCACCACCATGCAGTACGACGTCGTCGACCTCATCATGCAGGACCACCGCGAGGTGGAGCGCCTGTTCGACGAGCTGAAGAACCACCCGGAGAAACGCCCGCTGCTCACCCCGGTGATGTGCGGCCTGCTCGTCGCCCACAGCCGCGCGGAGGAGTCCGAGGTCTACCCGCCGGCCAAGGACGCGGGTGGTCAGGACGAGGTCGAGCACAGCCAGGAGGAGCACGCCGAGGCCGAGCAGTTGCTCGCCAAGCTCCTCGACTGCGAGTACGACTCGCCGAAGTACGAGAAGGCGCTGCAGGAGGTCATCGACTCCATCACCCACCACGTGGAGGAAGAGGAGAAGACGGTGCTGCCGGGCATGCGCAAGCGCCTGAGCGCACAGCGCCGCTACGAGCTCGGCGAGGCGTTCGCCCGCAGCCGCGCCGACCACCTCGGTGAGCTGCCCGGCCAGGCCACCCGCGAGGAACTGCTCACCCAGGCTCAGAACCTCGGCGTCACCGGTGCGTCGAACATGACCAAGGAGCAGCTGCGCAAGGAACTGGAGAAGGCAGCGTCCTCCTAAGCGTCGTCGGTCCGCACGGTTTGGATGTGCACGGTCCGGGCGCCGGTGTGCGCGTCCCGGCCGTGCCAGCAGCGGTAGTTGTCGAGGACCAGGAGTTCGCCCTCGTTCAGCCTGAGTCTCGGCAACGTCCGCTGCACCCGCTCGACCTCGGCGTCGAAGCGGGCGAGCATGTCGATGACGTGTTCGGCGGCGGGGTCGCGGTGCAGGGCCGCGACCCCGTCCGTGCGCCGGTTGATGCGCCTGCCCGTACGGGTGTACTCGATGTGACGGCCCACCCGCGGTGTCGCGGGCAGGCCGCGTGTTCGTGCCCAGCGTCCGTACAGGTCCACATCGGACCCCGTGAGGAAGTCCTTCAGCTCCGCGTCGAGCGAGTCGGTGAACTCGTGCGCGTCGAGGACGAACGACTGACCTCCGGACGGCGCCTGGGAAGCGAGCAGCACCAGGACGTGGTCCTCGTCGGGATGCCTGCGCCGCACGGGTTTCCCGGCGACGTCGACGACCACGTCGAAGCTGTCCGCGTGCAGTCCGACGACCTCGCCGTCCACCGATCGCCGGGTGCGGTACGGGAACAGCTCGCGCAACGACGTGCCGAACAGCAGGGAAGCGGCGACCGGCAACGAGTCCGGGGAGTTCGGCAGGCCGGTCAGGACTACCGCGCCCGTCTCCGTCAACGTCCTGCGCGCGGCCGGATCCAGGGCCTGCAGGCGGCACGATCATCGGCGCGGCCCGAAGTCCCGTGACGACGGCACCAGCGCGGCCAGAGCGGGCGCGGCGAAGCAGATCACCGCGCAGGCGGCCAGCACCACGGGCGCGCCGAACGCCGAGATCGCCGGGGCGATGAGCGCCAGGCCGATCGGCGCGAGGCCGTAGGACATCAGGAAGTCCAAAGAGGACACCCGGGCGAGCTTGGACGGCTCGACCTCGCGCTGGGTCGCGGTGAACCACGGCACGTTGAACAGCTCGATGCCCAGTCCCGCGACGGCGTAGGCGGCGATCACGACGAACGGGTGCACCGGCAGCAGCAGGCTCAGCGGCGCGAACCCGTACAGCGCGAGGCCGAACAGCGCGGTCCAGCCCGCGTGCCGGGGCCGCCAGCGGGCGATGAGCAGGGCGCCGGCGAGTGCGCCGAGCGTGTAGGCGGTCAACGCGCCCGCCAGCACCGCCTCGGTGTCGTAGCGGTCGCGGCTGACCAGGGGGAGCACCACACCGGTCGCCGAGTAGCCGGTGGCGATCACCGCGGTGAGCGCGCCGAGCCCGGCCAGGAACCACGGATGCCTGCGGGCTTCACGCACGCCGTCCCAGAAGTCCGCCACGAAGCCCGAACCGCCGCCAGGGGCCGTGCTGCCGGTTCCCGCGGGCGGGACCAGCGCCGCGGCCAGCCACAGCGCGCCGATGCCGAGCAGCAGCACCTGCGTGTTCAGGAACAGGGCCAGCAACGCGGTCAAGCCCGGCGCCACCAACGTCGTCACGCGCACCGACAGGGTCATCGCGGCGTTGGCCTGCTGCCGTTGGCCGGCCGCGACCACCTCGGCGGTCAGCGCCTGGAACGCCGGCCGGCACGCGCCCTGGCCCGCTCCCATCGCCGCGGCCGCGACGGCCGCGAACACCAGTGAGTTGCCCACGAAGGCAGCGAGGACGGGCGCGGCGGCGGCGGACACGAGCCCTGACCACAGGACCACCTGACGGCGCGCGTAGCGGTCGGCCAGGACGCCGCTGACCGGGACGGCGGCCAGGAAGCCCGCGGTGCGCGCGGCGAGCAGGACGCCCAGTTCCACGGCCGTCAGCGAGCGCGAGAGCACGGCCAGGCCCAGCACGAACGGCAGCGCCCAGGTCGCGATGCCCGATGCCGTCGTCGCGGTCCAGAGACGGAGAAAAGTGGTGCTGCGCAACACCGACGGGCTGCGCATTGTGTCGTGGGCCACGCGATCGACCTTCCAGCAGGGTTGCAATGAAAATGATTGTCGTTACAGTAGCGCACACCGTTCGAGTGAACTTTCTGGAGGATCCGATGTCTCACCCCGCCCGGTTCGGCCTGGCGTTGGTCGCGGTGCTCGCCGCGGGCTGCGCCACACCGGGAGGCGCCCAGGCGCCGACGGCTCAGTCGGTGGTGGTGGACAGCTGCGGCAAGCAGCTCACGTTCACCGGCACGCCGCAGCGGGTGGTCACGCTGGACCAGAACTCGACGGAAACGTTGCTGGCGCTGGGAATGCAGGATCGGATGGCCGGCACCGCGAACGTGAAGACCAAGGTGGCGCCCCGGTTCGCCGACGCCTACGCGAAGATCCCGGTGCTGTCGCCCAAGATCCTCACCTCGGAGCCGCTCAGGGCGGCCAACCCCGATGTCGTCGTGGCGTCGTTCAAGGAGCTCTTCACCGCCGACCGCGCCGGAACGCGCGATGAGCTGGAAACCCTTGGGGTGCCCACGTTCGTGAGCGCGGTGAACTGCCCGGACGGCACGACCGCGCCGTTCGACCGCCTGTTCCGCGACTACGAGAACTTCGGGAAGATCTTCGGCATCACCGAGAAGGCGAACCAGCTCGCCGCCGAGCAACGCGCGGCCGTCGCGGAAGTCCAGGCCGTGAAACGGGATCCGGTGAAGGTCGTCTGGGTCTACTCGGTCTTCAAGGGCGTCCCGTACGTGGCGGGCAAGGACGGCATGCCGAGCCAGATGAGCAAGATCGCCGGTGCGGTCAACGTCTTCGACGACCTGAGTCAGGAGTGGCCAGAGGCGTCCTGGGAGGAGATCGCCCGCCGCGATCCCGACGTCATCGTGATCGGCGACCTGTCCGAACGCGGCAACCCCGGCGACAGGGCGAGCGAGAAGCTCGCGATGATGCGCGAACACCCGGTCGTCTCGCAGCTCAAGGCGTTGCGGGAGAACAAGGTGATCGAGCTGCCCGGCATCGAGATGGACCCGTCCGTGCGCACGGTCGACGCGCTCAGGGCGTTCGGCGCGGGGCTCGACGAGATCGCCGGCCGTGGCTGACGCGGCTGTTCTCGACCCGGTCGTCCTGGAAGCTCCGAAACTCGTTCAGCGCAGGAAGAACACGCTCGTGATCGTGCTGAGCCTCGTCGTCCTCGTGGTGTCGGCGGTGCTCGCCGTCCGCATCGGCGTGGGCGCGGGCTGGGCCGAGATCGGCAGGGCCGCGGGCGGACGCCTCGGCCTGCCGGTCGTTCCGCTGCCGCGCCTGCTGGACTCGCTGATCTGGGATCTGAGGGTGCCGCGGGTGCTGCTCGCGGCGCTCGTCGGCGCGGCGCTGGCGGTGTGCGGCGCGGTGCTGCAGAGCGTCACGCGGAACTCGCTCGCCGACCCGTACCTGCTCGGGGTGTCGTCCGGCGCCTCGACGGGCGCGGTGGTCGTGGTGGTGCTGGGGTTCGCCGGCTCGCAGCTCGGGGTCACCGGTGGGGCGTTGATCGGCGCGCTGGTGGCGTTCGGGCTGCTGATGCTGCTGCTGCGGCGCACCGGCCTGGACTCGTCGCGCGTCGTGCTCACCGGTGTGGTCGTGGGACAGCTGTTCGCCGCGCTCACCTCGTTGATCCTGCTGACGTCCGGGGACGCCGACAGCATCCGCGCGGTCACCAACTGGCTGCTGGGATCGCTCGCGTCGGCCCGGTGGACGTCCGTGGTGGTGTGCGCGGTGGTCCTGGCGGCCGGGCTGCTGGTGGTGTGGCTGTGCTCGGCCGCGCTGGACGGGTTCGCGTTCGGCACCGACACCGCGTCCTCGCTGGGGGTCGACGTGCGCACGACGCGCATCGTCCTGCTGGTCACGACCTCGGTGCTGACGGCCGTCGCGGTGGCCGCCGTGGGCGCGGTCGGGTTCGTCGGGCTCATCGTCCCGCACGGCGTCCGGTTCCTCGTCGGGCCGTTGCACCGCAAGCTCCTGCCGCTGTCGGCCGTCGTCGGCGCGGTGTTCCTGGTCTGGACGGACGCGCTCACCCGCGTGGTGTTCTCGCCGCTGGAGGTGCCGGTGGGCGTGTTCACCGCGCTGCTCGGCGTGCCGCTCTTCCTGCTGGTGCTGCGCAAGCGGGGTGAGCTGTGAGGATCGACGTCCGGAACCTGAGCTGGGGCGTGCCCGGCAAGACCATCGTCAGGGACGTGAGCCTGACGGTCGAACCGGGGGAGACGGTCGGGCTGATCGGGCCGAACGGCTCCGGCAAGTCGTCGCTGTTGCGGTGCCTGGCCGGGCTGCGCACCCCGACGAACGGAGAGGTGCGCTTCGACGGCGTGGAGATCACGTCGTGGTCCGCCCGTGAGCGAGCGCGCAGGCTGGCGTTCGTCGAGCAGACCGCCGACACCGACAGCGACTTGCGGGTGGCCGAGGTCGCGATGCTCGGCCGCACCGCGCACCGGTCGCGATGGCGCGGGCCGGACGCGAGTGATCACGCGATCGTCGCCGCCGCACTGGAAAGGCTCGACCTCACCGGGCTCGCGGACCGGCCGTGGAAGCAGCTGTCCGGTGGCGAACGTCAGCGCACCCACCTGGCGCGGGCGTTGGCCCAACGCACGTCCGGACTGCTGCTGGACGAGCCCACGAACCACCTGGACGTGCGCCACCAGCTCGAACTGATGGAACTGGCCGGGCGCACACCGCAGACCGTCGTCGTGGCGCTGCACGACCTCGCGCTGGCCGCCCGCTACTGCGACCGGCTGGTCCTGATGCACGGCGGCACGGTCGTCGCGGACGGCCAGGCGGCCGACGTGCTGACCGCGCCACTGCTGCGCGAGGTGTTCGACGTGGAAGCCGAGATCGGCCGCGACAGCCTGGGCCACCTGGCCGTCGGCTATCGCGAGCCGGTCCGCTGAGAAGGGGGAGAAATGTCCACTGTGGATGATCTGACAGCAGAGGTGCTGGCGGGCCGGCACGGTCCCGATCCGCGAGAACTGCCTGCCACCAGCGTGTTCTGGGTCCACCACGGCACCAGGCTGGCCGGCGGCGACACCACCTACCGCAACCAGTACGTGCTGGTCCGCGTCGGAACGGCGTTCGGCGCCTGCGCGTTCGCGGAAGGCGACGCCGATCCGGCCGTGGCCGCGAACTACTCCGGCGCTCCCGTGGCGCGCCTGCTCACCGAGGCCCCGGCCCCGGTGCGGGTGGCGGCCCTCGACGCCTACCTCGGCAGCGTCCGTCCACATCGGACGTCCGATGCCGAACGGGTCGTGCTGCCTGCCGGAACGCCGGAGGAGCGGGCGCGGGCAAGAGATGCGGCCGTCGCCGGCCTGCTCGACGTCGAACCAGGCGCCAAGGTCGCGTTGATCGGCGTGGTGAACCCGTTGGTGGCAGCCATCCGCGAGCGCGGCGCCGAGTGCCTGCCCTGCGATCTCTCGTTGCGCACGACGCAGTGGGGCGACCCGGTGACCCCGGACATGCGCGACGTCCTCGGAGTCGCGGACGCCGTGGTCGCGACCGGCATGACGATCGGCAACGGCACGTTCGACGAGATCCTGCGCGCCTGCCGCGAACGCGACATCCCGCTGATCGTCTACGCCCAGACCGCCGGCGCCGTCGCCCGCCACTTCCTCGGTGGGGGAGTCACGGCCCTGTCCGCGGAACCGTTCCCGTTCTCGCAGTTCAGCGCCGACGAGTCCGCGCTGTACCGCTACCGAGCAGGAGAGAAGACGTGGACCACCACATCGCCGACGCGCTGAGCCGTCCCGCCCTGGTACGCCTCGACTCCCGCACCCTCTGCCTGCGCTTCGAGACCATGAAGGTCGCCTCCGCCCTCGAAGCCGTCCGGTACCTCCTCGAGCGCGGCACCATCGCGCAGGGGGACACGCTGGTCGACAGTTCCAGCGGCATCTACGCGCACGCCCTCGCGTTGGCCTGCCACCGCTACGGCCTGCACTGCCACATCGTCGCCTCCACGACGGTCGACAGGACGTTGCGCACGCAGTTGGAGATCCTCGGTGTCACCGTGGAGCCGATGCCGGCGTCCGCGAGCCTGAAGCTCGACCAGAGCCGGCGGGTGGCACGGGTGCGGGAGATCCTGCGCGATCACCCGAGGCACCACTGGATGCGGCAGTACCACGACGACGTCCACTACCGCGGCTACCGGCCGATCGCCGACCTCATCCGCGAGCACGCAGACTGCGACCACCTGAGCGTCGTGGGCGGCGTCGGCACCGGAGCGTCGACCGGGGCGCTGACCACGTTCCTGCGGGAGACGGCGCCTCAGGTCGAACTGGTCGGCGTGCAACCGTTCGACAGCGTCACGTTCGGCAGTGAGCACGTGCACGACCCGGAGATCATCATCGCCGGGATCGGCAGCTCGATCCCGTTCGGCAACGTCGACCACACCCTCTACGACACGGTGCACTGGTTCGGCTTCGACGCGGCTCTGTCCGGCAGCGTGGCCCTGTTGCGCGAGCACGCGATCTTCGCCGGGCTGTCGGCGGGAGCGGCGTACCTGGCGGCGCGGTGGGAGCAGCGACTGGACCCGGAACGGCAGGTGGTCGTGCTGGCCCCGGACACCGGCCACCGCTACGTCGACGCCGCCTACTCCCGGCATGCGGAGGTGCCGATGCCGGAGGACCTCCGCCCGCGCCAGATCACCAGGCTCGCGGACATGGACCTGCCGTGGTCGCGGATGCGCTGGAACCGGGCCGAGGCGCCGCCGAACGCGGTCAGTCGGCCGATCGCGGTGGCTTCCTGAAGAACGCCGCCACGCGCCACCCCAGGTTGCTCTGGGAGAGCGGACCCTGGCTCAGCGCGCGAGCCAGGTCCGGGTCGGAGGCGCGAAGCCACCGTTCGATGTCGCTGAGCTGCTGCTGTTCCTGAGCACTGAGCATGTCCGCTCCCCAGGTCGGTCCGGCCTGCCGAAGAGCCGCATACCCAGCGGCTCAGCGGTTCAAACCGGTTTCGGCTGCGGAGGAAGCGGATCGTCGTCCGGCCCGGGAGGACGTACCGGGTCGGCGTCCGGGCCGGGCAGATGTGGCTGGTCCGGCCCGGTCGGTTGCGGCTGGTCCGGACCCGGCGTGGTCGGCACGGGTTCCGCAGGCGGAATCGGTTGGCTCATCTCCTCGGGGTACCCGCAGGGCACGTTCTTCTCACCGCATTCTCATCCGCTTCGCATCAGCCCGATTCGGCTAATGCGAAGACCGTCCTGCTCGACACTCCGTCGAGGTTCTGTTTGGGACCGGCAGAACGGGTGAGGGAGACGACGCTGTTCAAAGTCACGTCACAGGGGCCTCCCGCCCGCGCTGGCCTTCCCGCGACGTACCGCTGCCGATCGTCCACAACGCCATCGAGGGGGCAACCGGGACAATCGGGTTCGTGGCCAGCACGCACGTGCCGTCGAACAAGGCCGTGTTGGTGTTGCGCGGTAACGCGGACACGACCTCGACGCCTCGGCTGTTGTGCGGTGAGCTTCCGTTCCGCGAGGACCTGGCGGCAGGGCTGGAGCAGGACGGGGGATGCCCGCGCGACACCCAGTAGGTCAGCGTTCCGGCCCCAGCACGGGCTTGACGTCGACGATCGGCGTGCCGTCGATGGCCTCCAGGTGCGCCACCCGGATCTTGAGGCCGTCCACCGCGGTGATCCGGACGTGGTGCAGGCCGATCGGGTTCGGGCGGTCCGGCGAGCGGGTCGAGAACACGCCTGTCTCCGGCCGGTCCTGGTCGCTGCGGGGATGCACGGCCAGCACCGACCTGTCGGCGCGGTCGAGCCAGGTCAGGACCAGGACGTCCTGGCCTTCTTCCAGTTCCCGCATCGCCCGCGCGTACTCGGGCGCGAACACGAGCAAGGCCTCTGGCGCGCCCTCGTCGGCCTGCTTGGGCGCGGTGGAGCGGTCGGTGAGGGGTGATTCGACGTGGCCGATCGGCTGCAGCTTCATCAAGTCCCGCAGTAGGTCCGGTAGGTGGCACTGAAGTCCCGCGGCGCGGGATCGGCGAAGTATTCCAGGCCGGGCCGTTCGCCGAACGGGGAGGTAACCGCTTTCAGCAAACGGTCGAACGGGCCCATGTCACCGTCCGCCCCGGCGGCCAGCGCCTCCTCCACGAGGTGGTTGCGCGGGACGTAGACGGGGTTGGCGCGGTCCATCGTCTCGGCATCCGGTCCGAGTTCGCGCCAGCGCGCGAGCCAGGCGTCGACGGCCGCGAGGTCGAGGAACAGCGAGCGGGCGGGTTCCGCGTCGCCGCGAGCCGCCTTGCCGAGGAGGTGGAAGAACGACGTGAAGTCGACGTGGTTCTCGTGCATCAACGCGAGCAGGTCCTGCAGCAGGGGCTTGACGTCGCCGGACACGCCGAGCTTCGCCCGCATGCCGCCGATCCAGGTCTCCTCGAAGTGCGCGTCGAACGTCCGCAGCGTCGCGAGGGCCAGTGAGACGGCCTCGTCCTCGTTCTCGGCGAACAGCGGCAGGAGGGCCTCGGCGAGGCGGGCCAGGTTCCACTCGGCGATGATCGGCTGGTTGCCGTAGGCGTAGCGGCCGCGGTGGTCGATGGAGCTGTACTTCGTCGTCGGGTCGTAGGCCTCCATGAACGCGCACGGGCCGTAGTCGATCGTCTCGCCGGAGATCGTCATGTTGTCGGTGTTCATGACGCCGTGGATGAAGCCGACCAGCATCCACCGGGCGACGAGGGACGCCTGGGCGGCGACCACGTGCGCGAACAGCTCCAGGTAGGTGCTGCCGGGGTGGTGGCGCGCGATCGCGTGGTCGGCGAGGCGGCGCAGCAGGTCCAGGTCGCCGGTGTTGCGGGCGTACTGGAAGCTGCCGACGCGCAGGTGCGACGCGGCGACCCTGGCCAGGACGGCACCGGCCAGCGGTTCCTCGCGCTGGACGACGTGCCCGGTCGACACGACGGCCAGCGCACGGGTCGTCGGGATGCCGAGCGCGTACATGGCTTCGCTGATCAGGTACTCGCGCAGCATCGGGCCGACGGCCGCCAGTCCGTCGCCGCCGCGGGCGAACGGGGTGCGGCCGGAGCCCTTCAGGTGGAGGTCGCGGAGCCGTCCGTCGGCGGCGGTCAGCTCACCGAGCAGCAGCGCGCGGCCGTCGCCGAGCCTGGGGGAGTAGCCGCCGAACTGGTGTCCGGCGTAGGCCTGGGCGACACCGCGCCCGCTCACGAGAAATGGCAGATCGTCAGCGCGCAGCCGGCTGGGGTCGAGTCCGAGCTCTTTCGCGAGTGGCTCGTTGAGGGCCAGGAGTTCCGGTTCGGCGACCGGGACGGCCTCCCACGAGACCGCCATCTCCGGCACCGCGTCGGCGAAGTCGCTGCTCAGGCTGGTGTTCACGCCCCCAACGGTACCGGGTGCGCTTCCCGACACGTGTGATCGCGCTCTCACCTGGAACTCGGCTGAACCGATCCGAGGAGTCGTACGTGATTGGGGGTGAACAGGTTGGCGAAAGTCCACTCAGGAATGAGAAAAACAATGCGTCGCAAGCAAGTTGGGTTCGCTGCTGCCCTTTTCGCGGTCGGTGTCATCGCGTTGACGGCGTGCGGTCAGGGTGCCGCGCAGCCCGGATCTGCAGTTCCCGCAACGGAACAGGCCCAGGAGACGCAGCAGGCGTCCGCCGAACAGTCCGATGTGGACTTCCTGCGCGGATCGGCGAACTCCAACAAGGCCGACCAGAACTCCGGCGACCGCGCTCCGGCGACCGCGTCCCCCGAGGTGAAGCAGAAGTGGGTCGAGCTGCGCGTCGCCAACGCCGGTGGCCTGGAGCCCGCCGTCGTCAACGGCAAGGGACTCTCGGTCTACTGGTTCAGCGACGACCCGGTGAAGGGCGGAGTGTCCAACTGCAACGGTGACTGTGCGAAGACCTGGCCGCCGATCACCGTCGCCAAGGGCACCAAGCTCTTCTTCCCCGGCATCAAGCGGGAGAACATCGGCTTCGTCAAGCGCCAGGACGGCGCGACGCAGGTGACGATCGGCGGCCGCCCGATCTACTTGTTCAACAAGGACGAGAAGGCTGGTGACATCAAGGGCCAGAACGTCGGCAACAAGTGGTTCGTCATCAACCCCGAGGGCAAGCGCGCTGTCGCCCCCGCCGAGGCTCCCGCCACCCAGCCCGCCCCGCCCGCTCCCGGCGCCAAGCCCGCGAACTCCGTGACCTTCTTCAGCGGCAAGAACTTCGACGACTTCAGCGGCAACAACTTCGCTACCGGCGTCAAGGTCGAGGCCAAGTGCGCCGACCTGCGCGGCGGCTTCAAGTCGCTCTCCCCGGACGGCGCGGTGAAGATCTGGTCCGAGCCGGGCTGCAAGGGCAAGTCCACCGTCGTGAGCGACGACGTCGCGGACACGGACGCGCTCGGGTTCCCCGACGGTGTGAAGTCCTTCATCCGCGCGTGAACCTGATCGGGTGAACGCGGAGGCCGCCGGAGCACCCCAGCTCAGGCGGCCTTTCGGGCTCGCTACGCTGCCCGCATGCGCTACTCCGCCATTGCGCTGGCTTTCCTCCTGCTCGGGTGCGGTACCGGGACGTCGTCCCTGCCCACGATCAAGCCGGCCCCCATCTCGTCGACCGGCTCACCGCTGCCGGACCTGCAGCCCAGGCTCGACGCGATCGGCGTCCTGCTCACGGACTGCGCGGCGCGCCTGCGAGGCGAGCCCGTCGCCCCCGCCGACAACTGCACGCACGTCATGCCCGACGTGACAGGGGTGATCGACGAGGTCGAGAAGCAGTCGGCCAAGCTGCCACCCGCCGGTCAGACCGCCCTTGCCGAGGTGCGCCGCCAGCTCACCGAGATCGCGCCGTGCGAGCCGTGGTTCGCGGCCGGTGGGACGAGTGCGGACGGGCAGCTCGACGCCCGCTGCAAGAAGGCTTGGGACGCGCTCTTCGACGGGTACAGCGCCGTGCGCAACTCCGCCTAACCCGGTTCCACTGTGGACTCGGCGACCTCGACGACCTCGGCGAAACGCGCGGTCAGCTCGTTCGAGATCTCGTAGTGGCGCACCAGGAACGTGCGCTCGTCGAGCTTCTTGCGCCGCAGCCAGCCCGTCACCTCGGCGTTGCACTTGCTCGCGTTGCACGATCCGCACGCGGGCACGACGTTGCCGAGCGTGTAACGGCCGCCGCGGGAGAGGGCCTGCACGCAGTCCTTCTGCAACGAGCTCGCGGGAGCGGTGCAGTAGGCGCAACCGCCCCACGCCGTCTTGAGGGCGTCCCACTGCTCGTCGGTGAGGTCGTTGATGACGCGGGCCATGCGCTTCTTGCGCTTGCGCGCGGCGCGAACCTGTTTGCTACCGCCGGTCGGCACGATCGGTGAGACTACGCGTCGCGATGGTCAACAGGTCGGAGGCGGGGCCCCGGGGTGTCCGCCCGGACGGCCAGACCGCCCTGAGCGCGCGGTGCAGGTCGACGCCTGAGACCTCGACCCGGACGAGCGTGCGGGCGGCGATGTCGGCGGCCACGGTGTGAACGCTCAGGACGGCGGGGCCGATGCCGCCGATCGCGGCAGCCTTGATCGCCGTGGTCGACGACATGTCGAGCAGCGGCCCCGCGGACTCGGTGATGCCCGCTGCCTTCAGCGCGTGCTCCCACGCCTGCCGCGTGCCCGAACCCGACTCCCTGCTGACCAGCGGCGTCGCGGCGGCCTTCGCGGCGGTGACGCGCCGACGCCTGGCCCAGGGATGGCCGGGTGCGACGACGAGCACGAGTTCGTCCTTCGCGACCACGCGGCTGGCCAGGCCCGCCGGCACGTCGGTGCTCTCGATGAACCCCAGGTCGGCCTTCTGGGCCAGCACCTGCTCGGCGACGTGCACCGAGTTGCCCGCCGACAGCACGGTCGCGGTGTCCGGGCTGACGGACCGCAGCGCGATCAGCCACGCGGGCAGCAGGTACTCGGCCACGGTGAGGCTCGCGGCGATCCTGAGGTGGCTCTGCCGGTCCGCGCGCAGGCTGGTGATGCCGGCGTCGAGGTCGGCCGCGCGTTCCAGCACCTGGGCCGCCCAGCCGGCCACGAGCTGGCCCGCCGTGGTGAGCCGGGCGCCGCGCGAGGTGCGTTCGAGCAACGTGACGCCGACGCGGGCCTCGAGGGTCCTGAGCCGCTCGCTGGCGCTGGGCTGGGACATGCCGTGCGCCTGGGCCGCGCGGCCGATGCTGCCCAGCTCGGCGACGCTGCGCAGCAGGTCGAAGCTGGTCAGGTCGGTGACCCTGGACGGCAGAGGCATAGGGACAGCCTATGTGCACCTCGGCGATTGGGGCCTACCGAGCCAGGCGTGGCGCGGGGATTGTCATGTCGTGACCGCTCTCGCACCTCAACACACCGTGCCCGTCGGGGTGCGACGAGCGGCACCATTCGGCCCGAACCTCTTCGCCTCGGTGATGGGGACGGGGATCGTCGCCACGGCCGGAGCCTCGATGCCCGGTCTGCGCACCGCCGCCACGTACGTGTGGGCGCTCGACGTCGCGCTGCTGGTCTTCCTCGTGGCGGCCGCCCTGAGGCGCTGGACGTGGTCGACGGTGCGCTCGCAGCTCGCCGATCCCGTGATGGCCCAGTTCTGGGGTGCGCCGCCGATGGCGTTGATGACCGTCGGCACGGGCGCGTTGCTGCTCGGCTCCGATTGGATCGGGCTGCCCGCCGCACTGGCGCTCGACTGGACACTGTGGACGGCGGGCACGCTGCTCGGGCTGGCGACCTCGGTGCTGGTGCCGTTGCGGATGATCGGCAGCGGCGAGCGCGCGTTCGCCGGCTGGCTGATGCCCGTGGTGCCGCCGATGGTGTCCGCCGCCTCCGGTGCCCTGCTGGCGCAGCACCTGCCGGAGGGATCAGCGCGGCAGACCATGGTGCTCGGCTGCTACGCGCTGTTCGGCGTCAGTCTGTTCGCGACGATGGTGATCGTGCCGCAGATCTGGCAGCGGCTGGTGCAGCACGGGCTGGGCGCGGCCTCGACCGTGCCGACGTTGTGGATCGTGCTCGGCCCGCTGGGTCAGTCGATCACCGCCGCGAACCTGCTCGCGGGTGTGTCCGTGCTGCCGGGCCAAGCCGCGTTCGGTGTGCTCTACGGCACGATCACGTGGGGGTTCGCCCTGCTGTGGGTGGCGCTCGCCACCGCCGTCACCGTGCGGACCGCACGGCGCGGGCTGCCGTTCGCGTTGACGTGGTGGAGTTTCGTCTTCCCGCTCGGTACCCTGGTGACCGGGACGAGCGCGCTCGCGGTCCGGGTTCCCTCGGCGATGCTCTCCGGGGTTTCCGTTGTGCTGTACGGAGTGCTGGTGGTCGCGTGGGTCACGGTGGCCGCCCGCACGCTGATGCGCGGGTAGACGTACACTGCCCGCATGAGCCCGGAAGCCCGTTACGTCATCATTCTCGTTGAAGGACAAGGGCTTCCGCTCGCCGTCGTGCGGCTGACCGGGGCCGTTGAGGAAGCGTTCACGCACGACCTGCGCTGGGAGCCGTCGGATCTGCTCGGCCGCGTTCCGTCCGAACCGGACTGGACGGTGCGCGATGTGGGCGTCAGCGACGCCAACGGATTCCTGGTCGAGATGATCCGCACGATCCGGTCGCGCGACCACGAGTCGGAGCTGACGGACTACAAGTACTACGCGTCGTTCAAGGACGCGCTGGGTGTGCTCGACCTGGCCGAGGCGGACCGGCTCCTCCGCCGGCCGGACGGCGGTGCCGAGGAGGAGTACGCCGGGCATCAGACGTGGGAGCCCAGCGAGAAGCTCCACCGCATCGACTCCGGGCTCGACAAGCCGGAGGAGTACGTCGCGCTCAGCCTCGTCGAGGCCGCTTCGGTCAAGAGGCTGATCGACGCGCACTGGGATCAGGGCTGCACTCACCACGTCGTCCTCGTGGACAAGCGTCCGGTCGCCGTGGTCACCCAGGTGGCCAAGGACCCGGACAGCGAGCTCGCGTTCACCGGCGACCCGGAGCCGCAGCCGTCGAGGTTGCTCGCCCAGGCCACCCGTGAGCCGCGCATGGACGCCGTGCGGACGTCCATGGCGACCGCCGTCGAGACGATGGCGCGGCTCTCGTTGAAGTGGCGGACCGAGGTGCGAGCGGGCGAGACCGCCGGGTACGCGGTCTTCCACCGGCTGACCGACGTCCTCGACCTCGACTCGGCGCACGACGTCGTACCGGAGGCCCAGGGCGAGTTCGCCGTGCCGCTGAACGCCTCGGAGAAGGCCCGCCTCACCGCCCGCCTGCACCTCCGCAACGCACGCCGGGAAGCGCAGCCGATCGACGGCCACTTCTACTTCGCCGTCTTCGAGGTGTTGCACGAGGTCATGGATCTGGACAACGCGCGCTCGCTGATCCGCGTCGACGACTCCCAGGATTGGGAGATGCTCCAGCAGGACGGGCAGTGGGGGCCCACGAGCAAGCCGCGGAAGCTGCACGCGCTGCCGCTCACGAAGTCCGGTCTCGACCACGTCACCCGTCGGGTGGAGCGGGAGCGGCTGACCCGCTGAGCTTCTGGTAGCGCGCGTGCACGACCCGCAACACCTGCTGTTCCTTTTCCAGGGCGGGAAGTTCCGCGAACCGCTTGGCGCGGGACAGGCAGAGCTTCAGGAACTCCAGCGAGTCGAGCAGGTCGGGGATCACCCAGGGCTGGGACTCGCCGACGCAGCCGCGTTGCAGCGTGATGGTGCCCAGGATCGCCTGCTCCGCCTCGCTCCAGCGGTGCAGGGCGGCGAACGCGTTGGCCATCGACCACGTGGCGATGGCGCACTTGGCGGCATAGGCGTGCGGTGACTGCGGGACCAGCGCGTACAGCACGCGGGTCGCGGTCAGGTAGCCCTCCAGCGCGTTGGCGTGATCACCGCGGGCGGCCAGGCGGTTCGAGAAGTTCAGCACCACCTGGGCGTACTGCGGGCCGTGCCGGTCCGGGTCGAGCCGGTGCAGGTCCTGGATCAGCAGCAACGCCTGCTGACCGACGTCGAACGCGTCCTGGCCCGCTGCGCTCAGCGCGGTCGCGTACGTGTCGAGGGCGGCGATGTAGCGAAGCAGGTGCCGGCCGGGGTCGCGGTCGGCCATGTCGCGGAGCAGCGCGACCGACTCGGCGGCGAACTCGGCCGCGCGGCCCGGCTCTCCGGTGTGGGCCGCGCAGGCGAGACCCAGTGCGATCGCCTGGTCCTCCGGCTCGAGTTTCCGGGACAGCTCCAGGGCTTCGAGTGACGCGGCCGCCGCGCGGGAGCGGTCCCTCACGGCGTGGTTGCTCGCCACGACGGTCTGCAGCGCGTCGAACAGCAGGCCCTTGTCACCGACACCGCGGGCGACGGCCACGGCCTCGTCGGCCTTCTCCCGGGCGTACCAGTGGTGGCCGAGCAGGGCCACCGCCCGGGACAGGACGACCAGCGCACGGACGCGGAGGTCCTGGCTGTGTGCGTTGCCTGCGGCGCGGTGGGCGAACGCGGCGGCCTGTTCGGGTCGCTCGCCGTCGAGCATGCGGGTGGCGAGGTCGAGGTCGAGCATGGGGCTGGGCTCGTCCGCCGGATCGGGGTCGGTGTCGAAGGTCTTGCGGGCGAACAGGTCCAGCGCGATGTGCGCGATGGCGGAGGCCAGCCGCGAGTCCTGCCGGGGCAGCCTGAGGTAGGCGTCGACGGCGACCTCGTAGCTCGCCGCGGGGAACGCCCGGTGCAGCAGGTCGACGAGCCGCGCGGGGTCTTCGGCCGAGGTCGTCGCCTGCGCGAGCGCGGGCAGGTAGGCGTCCGGGTCGTCGGTCAACGCCTGCGACAGCGCGAGGTCCGCGGCCTCCGCGGCGATACCCGGAACGGATGTCAAGCGACACAAGGATTCCACGGCACTTGGACGATCTGGCGCCGCGACGGCGCGCAGGGCGTCGACGAGCACGTCGGCGCCCCTGTCCGGTTCCCCGTAGGCGTTCAGCGCTTCTCGCACCAGCTCGTCGCCCGATTCCACCGGGGAGAGAACGTCCGCGGTGCGCTGGACGTCGTAGAGCCGCGCGCGGAAGCCCGGCAACGCGGTGAGCAGCGCTTCCGTCGATCGCCTGTCGCGCACGGGAAACAGGGCGGGCAGGGCCAGGGTCAGGGAAAGGGTGATCGGGTCGTCCGCGAAGCCCAGTCCGGCGTCACGGACCTTGGTACGCCAGTGCTCCAGGTCTTGGGGCATGGGATCATGTAACCAGCTCTCGTGCCCGTGCAGGGTGACGATCGGGGGAGGCCCGTGGATCCGTTGTCGCGGCTGGCGGAACGGCTCTGGTGGTTCACGACGGGCGGCGACCCCGGCCCGTTGCTGGAGGACGCCGCGATCGACGAGTCCCAGGCGGTGCTGGAGGTCGCGCTGCGGGCGGGTCCGGACGGTCAGGCAGAGGTGCTCGACCGCGACGCCGTCGCGTTCGCCGCGCTGGTGCACTGGTTCCGGTACACCGCGCTTCCCAAGGGACAGTGCGAAGGCGACTACCTGCGCAGCGTCTCCCTGGCGCGGGCCATCGGGTTCGACGATCCCGGTCAGATCACCGTCGGCCTGAAGGTGGGCGGGGAAGACCGGGCCTCGCTCGACACGGTGGACGCGGCCGTGCAGTGGGCGCGGCACCTCGCCGCGCGGTTCGACCAGTCCAGCGATCAGGAGGAACTGGCCTCCGCCGCGGGCTACCTGCGGGCCCGGATCTCGGTGCTGCCCGATCCCCGGCTGCTCGACGCGTTCGTCGCGGTGGTGTACCGGCAGTTCCTCGCGCGGCCGGACCAGCTGTGGCTGCTGGAGGAATCGGTCGCGGCAGCCCGCCGCGCGCTGGGACTGACGACCGAGGACGACCCGTTGCGCGACGGCCGGATCTACGCGCTCGGCGCGGTGCTGGACGCCCGGACCAGGATCTCGCCACCCGCCGAAGCCGTGGAGTTGTTGCGCGGACTGGCTTCCCGGACACCCGACGACGACCCCGCGTTGCCCAGCTACCTGCTCGCGCTGGGCAGGGCGTTGCCGGACTCCGACGAGACGTTCGCGGTGCTGGACAGGGCGATGAGGGTGAGTGCGGAGCCGGGACTGGAGTTGCTCCTGCGCTACGTCGAGGTGCTGCCGTCACACGCGCCGATGAAGGTTCTCGGGGTGCGACGGGCCATCGTCGACCGGATGCCCGCCGACCACCCGGACCGGCCCCTGCACCTCCTGGCGCTGGCGGACGTGCTGCGGATCTCCGGCCACCACGACGAAGCGATCGCGCTGCTGCGGTCCGCGGACGTCGAGGGGCCGTGGCGGGCGCGGACGTTGTCGGTGCTGAGCAGCGCCCTGGGCGTCCGGTTCGAGCATCGGGGCGATCTCGCGGACCTGGACGACGCGGTCTCGTTCGCGCGCGAGGCAGAAGGCCTGGGAGACGACCTGACCGCGCAGGCCGCCCTGGGGCTGGCTCTGCTGCGCCGGTACGAGCACCAGCGCGGCCGGACGGACCTCACGGAGGCCTTGCGGCACCTGCGCGAGGTCACGGCACGTGCTCCGGACGATCACCCCGGCCGTCCGGCGTGGCTGTCGAACCTGGGTGCGGCGTTGTCGTTTCACGGCCCGGACGGCGCGGAGGAGGCGGTGGACACGCACCGGGCCGCGTTGTCGGGAGCCCTGGATCACGGCGAAGGCCTGGCCCTCGCTCTCGTCCGGCGCGGGAAGTCGGGGGATCTGGACGAGGCCGTCGGCATCCTGCGCGAGGCGGTGGAGGCGACCCCGGACGGTCAGCCGCGCAAGGCCGTCCGGCTGTGCAACCTGGGCGAGGCGTTGCGGGTGACCGCCGAACGTCGCAACGATCCAGCGCTGCTGAACGAAGCCGTGCGCGTGCAACGGGAAGCGCTGAACCAGTGCGCCGCGGACGCCCCGGAACGGGCCTGGGTGCTCGGCAGCCTGGCCTCCACGTTGCTGGACAGGTTCACCCACACCCACCATCCCCGGGACCGGGGCGATGCCGTGACCGCCCTGCACGCGGCGGTCGAGCACCTCCCGGCGCCGGTGAGCGAGCGGATCGGGGCGGCGGTGCGACTGGGCGGGCTCGGTGCGGAGACGGGGGACGCGGAGGCGGCCGCCGCCGGGTTCGGCGGCGTGGTCGACCTGCTGCCCGGCCTCGTCGCGAACGGCATCGCGCGGGCCGATCGGGAGGAACTGCTCGGTGCCTGGCAGTCGCGCGGCAACGACGCGGCGGCGTGGGCGGTGGCGGCGGGCAGGCCGGAACGCGCGCTCGACCTGGTCGAACGGAGCCGGTTGCTGCTGTCCGGCGGCCAGGACGTGTCCGTGGACGTGGGGGAGCGGACCGTCGTCGTGATCAACGTCAGCCGGTACCGCTGCGACGCGCTGCTGGTCAGCGCGGCCGGAGTGTGCGCGATTCCGTTGCCGGGCCTCACCTTCGCCGACGTCACCGCGCGAGCCCACGTGTTCCTCGGCGCGCAGGCGAGGCTGGAGACGAGCCGGTTGCCGTTGCCGGAGAAGGTCACGCTGCTCGAACAGGTGCGGGAGACGCTCGACTGGTTGTGGCGGACGGCCGTGTTGCCCGTGCTGGACGCGCTGGACCCGGTGCCGCCCCGGATCTGGTGGAGCCCCACGGGGCTGTTGTCGGTGCTGCCGTTGCACGCGGCCGGTGCGTTCGCCGGTGAGTCGGTGCTGGACCGCGTGGTGTCGTCCTACGCGGGCAGTCTGCGGATGTTCGCGCGGAGCGGCGACGAACGCCCGGTCAGGCCCGTTCTCGTGGTCGCGGTGCCGGAAGCCGAAGGGCTACCGGCGTTGCACGGCGTGGACGAGGAGGTGTGCGCGATCGAGCGGATCGTCACCCCGACCGTCCTAAGAGGATCCGAGGCGACGCTGGAGGCCGTGACCGCCGCCCTCGCCGAGCACGACGTCGCCCACTTCGCTTGCCACGCCACGCAGAATCTCGCCGATCCGGCCGAGTCCGGCATCGTGCTGCACGACGGGAAACTCGGCCTCGCCGCGATCGCCGCCGTGCCGGGTGGTGCGCAGCTGGCGTTCCTGTCGGCGTGCCGCACGGGTGTGGGCGCGGTCGACCTGCCCGACGAGGCGTTGCACGTCGCGGCGGGGTTTCAGGCGGCCGGGTTCCGGCACGTGGTGGGCACGCTGTGGTCGGTCGAGGACCAGTCGGCGGCGGAGTTCACGGCGGCGGTGTACGCGCGGCTGCGTGACGGTTCAGGGCTCGATCCGGCACGGACCGCGGTCGCGGTGCACGAGGCGACTCTGCTGGCACGTGAGGAGGATCGGTTCGACCCGATGCGCTGGGCCCAGTGGTTTCACTTGGGCCCCTGATCCTCCGGTGACTCGTGCCGGTACTCGAACCTCACCGGCCTGCCCTGCCGCCAGAACGCCGACAGCCGCCGGTTGTCCTGCTTCTCCGCCTCGACGTCGTCGGGCAACGGCAGGTGCAACGCCCGGTACAGGTCGAACCGGTGCAGGTCGAACGCCGTCTCGACCGCTTCGCCGTACGCCAGCGCCGCCTGCACGCAGCCGCGATAGGCGAGCCGTGCCGCGACCAGCAGCCCGAGCGCGACCAGCAACCACCAGCCCGCTCGATGCAGCAGCGCCGCGCTGACCACCGCCGTCAGGCCGAGCGTGACCGACAGCCTGGCCGCCAGATCCATGCTGTCTCGCCGATCCGCGACCACCGCCCGCACCTGCTCGCCCAGCACCGGGTACAGCCGCGGCCACACCACGACGGCATCGAGCCCGTACGCGCGACCGGCCTGATCCTCCATCGCCGTCAGCACGTTGCCCAGCGCGGTCGGGCGGACCAGATGCTCGTCGTGCGGGAATCGTTGGCGCAGCAGGACAGCGGCCTGCCCGGCCCGTTGCACCTCCGCCGGTTCCTCGGAGGAGACCTCCGCCGAGCGGGCCAGCCGGGCACGCCGCTTCCGCTGCCACCACCGGAACGGCCCGGCGGTGAAGCGCGGCCACGCACCTTCCAGGAGCCGGACCAGGGCGAGCTGCAACGGTTGCACGAGCAGGGAAAGCAGGGTCACCGCGAGAACGAGGACGAACGCCTCGCCGACGCCGATCTTGCCCGCCGTGCGCCAGGCCGCGCCGAAGTCCAGCCGCGGACCGGGAGCACCGGCCCACACCAGCACGAGCACGCAGACCGCGCCCGCCGCCGTGGGCAGGTAGTTCACCAGCACGAACCGGCCCGACATGGCGTCGTTCAGCGGCCGGGCGAGTTGCTCGAACCTCATCCCCGCAGCTCCATCACGCCGTGTTCGGGACAGCTCGGCAGATCCCTGTCGTCGTAGGTCAGGCGCACCGCCCGGCGGTCGCATCCGGTGCAGGCGAAGCGAAGCAGTTCGAACTGGGTGGAGACGCCGGGCTGGCCCGCGCGGTCGCCCTCGCCCAGCCGGTGCAGCGGCTCGCCGGACAGCCGAGCGAACCACGTGCGCGTGCAGGCGCCGATCGGCCGCGTCCCCACGGTGAGCATCACCTGGTCGAGGCCGGGTTCGGCGCGGTACAGGGCGATGAGCGCCTTGGCTACCTCGGCCGCCGGCACGTCCGCGTCGCTGACGTCGAGCACCGTGCGCCCGTCCGACGGCGCCCGCGGGTCCAGGAAGACCCCGTACCGCGCGTGTCCCGCGTCCATGCCGCTGATGGTCGCAGATTCCGCCCGCGCGGATGTAGGGGATCGGCTGTTCGAGCGTCAATTCGTCCCCGGGAAAGCGCCGATTTCGCGGTTGGACGGCACGCCTTTCTCATTTTTCCCGCTCGGCCGCGGACGCGGATCCGCACCGAGACCAGACCACGGCCCTCACTGGTCCTATCGCCCGGCCCCACCGCACTCACCAGGCCGAACTGGCCCCTCGCGTCCCGGAAACGCCGCCTGACCAGCAAGATCACCATCACTCCGAAAACCTTAAAGGCATTTAAAACCAACAGGGTTCTGTTCGCTTTGAACCCCGTCCGTGACCTCCCCGTAGTCATCGGTACAACACCGTTCGACCCCCCGAGGAGATACAGAATGGGCGCTCGACACCGCAAACCCGCGATGATCGGCGCGGGCGCCGTGCTGGCGGTCGCCGCTGTCGCCGGTGGCATCTTCGCCTTCAGCGGCACCAACTCGAACGCGGCGGAGGACTGCGGCGGACTCGACACCGCGCTGCAGAACAACCTGACCTTCATCGCCGGTCAGCAGGCGAACCCCGACGCGCAGTCGGACGCTCGCATCGCGAACCGGCAGGCGGTCGTCAACCTGATCAACCAGCGGCGTGCGGCGGCTGGTTGTGGCAACAACGTCCAGGCGAAGCCCGAAGCGGGGCAGGCCGCCACGTCCGGTGAGGACTGCGGCGGGCTGGACAAGGCGTTGCAGAACAACCTGACCTTCATCGCGGGGCAGAAGTCCGCTCCGGACTCCCAGTCCGAGGCTCGCATCGCGAACCGGCAGGCTGTGGTCGACCTCATCCAGCAGCGACGCAAGGCGGCGGGCTGCAAGGGTGACGGTGGCGCGGCCGACGCCGGCCAGGGCAACGCGAACCAGGGCAACAACAACGCCGGTCAGGCGCCGGCCCAGCAGCCCACCAAGCAGCCCGACGCGAACCAGGGCAACAACAACGCCGGTGGCGCTACCGGCCAGCAGGTCTGCAACGGCTCGACCGTGACGCTGTCCGGCGAGGGCGGCGAGCCCGCCGCGTCGAGCGGCACGTTCCCGGTCGGCACCACGCTGAAGGTCACGAACCTGGACAACAACAAGTCCACGACCGTCAAGGTGGCGTCGGTGTCCGGCAGCTGCGCGCTGCTGAACAACGCGGCCTTCGAACAGGTCCGCGAGCCCGGCAAGTTCCTCATCCGCAACGCGCGGATCGAGAAGATCGGCTGATCTGTCCACACAGGACAGCGCTCCACGGCAGCCGGGTGTTCCCGTCAAGGCGCGGGGGAACACCCGGCTGTTGCGCGGTCACTGGGAATAGTGTGGTCAGGAGTCCGCCGATGGTGAGACCTTGGTCGTCGTGACGGAGAAAGCAACGGCACCATCTGTCCTGCGGAACGTGGCTTTCCTGCGGCTGTGGACCGGCACGACCGCGTCGGGGCTCGCGATGTGGGCCCTGCCGTTCGTGCTCGGCCTGGCCGTTCTCGAACGCTCGATCACCGCCGTCGAACTCGGCGTCGTCCTCGCCACCAGAACCGTCGGCTTCCTGGTGGCGGTACCTGTGGCCGGTGTGCTCGCCGATCGCCATTCACGACGCAACGTCGTCTTCTGGTCGTGCCTCACGGGCGCGGTCATGACACCCGTGATCGCGCTCGGCATGGGCAGTTCACTGGTCCTCATGGCCGCCGCGGCCGCGATCGTCGGTGCCGGTCAGGGTGGCTGCCGGCCCGCGTTCCAGGCGATGGTGGCCGAGGTGGTGCCCGAGTCGCAACGGCAGCAGGCCAACGCCGCGACCACCGTCGCCATCAGGGTGACCACGTTGGCCGCCCCGAGCCTCACCGCTCTCGCCGCGCTCCTGGTCGACGCCAAGGCGCTGCTGATCATCACCGCCGCGCTCTGGCTGGTCGGCGCGTTCGTGCCCCCCAAGGGCACCAGGGCACCGGATCGGACCACTGCCCAGGCCAGCTTCGCGGCGGACTTCCTCGAAGGCCTGAACGAGGCGCGCCGGCACCCGTGGCTGCTCTCCGGACTCGGCGCGCTGACCATGATGGTCGCCTTCGGCTACTCCGCCACGGCCGTCCTGCTGCCGGTGGTGAGCCGCGACCGCTACGACACGGAAGCGATACTGGCGGCCGGCACGACCGCGTACACCCTCGGTGCGCTGGCGGGAGCCGCGCTGATGGCCCGCTGGCGCCCGAAGACCCCAGGATGGGCCGCACTGGCCGGAATGGCCTGCTACGGCCTGGTCCCGCTGGCCCTGCTGCTGCCGGTGCACTGGTCCGTGCTGATCGCCGTGTACGTCGTGGCGGGTGTCGGGATCGAGCTGTTCAACATCCCGTGGTTCACCGCGGTCCAGCGAGAGGTCGAGCCGGGCAAGCTCGGCCGCGTCTCCTCGCTCGACTTCCTGCTCTCCTTCGGCCTCGCGCCGGTCGGCCTGGCCTTCATCGCACCGGCCATCGACCACTTCGGGGCCGGCTTCGTGCTGGGCGCCTGCGCGGTCATCTGCTTCGCCGCCCCCGCGGCCGCCGCACTGGTCCCGAGCTCCAGGGGGTTCACCAGGACCAGCTGAACCCGCGGACACCGGGCTGCACGTCCAGCGCCACGTCCAGCAGCGTGCGGCCGGGAGTCACGGCGGAACCGTCCGCGAGCTGGACGACGGACGCGGGCGCGGCGCCCTCGAACGTCACCTCCAGCACGTACTCCCGCGTCGGCAGGCGGAACTTGCGCTCGTAGTTCGTCGCGAACGGACACGGGTCCTGGTTCACCAGCTCGTGCTCGATCACGACGCTCTCGCCCTTGCGCAGCGGCCGTTCGAACAGCAGCTCGGCGACCAGCAAGCCCTCGGACGGTTCCCGGACCACCTGCCCGACCGTGCAGTTCTTCAGCGCGTTGACCAGCGGCAACGGCCGGTCGTGCGAGTCGACGTGCATGATCACGACCCACCGGTCCGGGCCGGTCATCGACGCCGACAGCACCTGCCGCGACCGGAACGCCCGTTCGGTGCGGTCCGCCCCGATCGTCACGAAGTCCTGCTGGCTCACGCGCAGGAGCTGGTCGTCCCACTGCGTGTCGAGGTCGTGCAACGCGTGCTCGACGGGTGACGGAGACGGCCAGAACGCGGACATCGGCGCCGGGGCGTGACGCAGCCAGCGGCCACGGGGACGCGGTGGCCCCAGCAGTTCCGAGAGGTGGCCGGGCGGCAGCTGCAGGATGTGTTCCAAGTGGACGACGGCCTGCAGCGACTTCTGCCGCTCGGGACGGCTTCGGCCCGTCTGCCAGTAGCTCAGCGTCGCCATCGAGACCGACACGCCGTTCTGCGAGAGGTGCTCGCGCAGGCGCTCCAGACCGAGACCGCGATTCGTGATCGCCGTCCGGAGCGCCTGCGCGAACTCGTCCACGCGAGTCACGCTAATGCATCTGCACGTCCGGCTGCACCCCTCCGGGCGGCTGGTACGGCCGGTAGGTGACCTGCCGTCCGTCGATCACCATCTCGACGTCGACGGTGTCGGGGAAGGGCGGGCCCATCGGCCGCAGCAGCACCGGGTTGCCGCCTGCCTGGTGGATCCGGATGTTGACGCCCTGCTGCGTCGCGATCAGCTGTCCGACCAGGTCACGGGCGTTGCCGGCGCCGACGTTCTCGGCGCCGTCGGGCTTCATGTGCCAGTTCGCGTTCTCCACCAGCGCGCCGTTCAGGTGGCCCGGGTGCATCGGCCGGCTGACGGTGTACTCCGCCACGAACTTCGTGACGGCCTGGTGGCTGGCGGCGAGGCCCACGACCTGCTGGCGCAGCGTCACCGGGTCGATGCCGCGGGCCTGCGCGACGACCGCGTACAGGCCGTTGGTGGTGACCGGCGGCGTGGGCTGGCGGACCAGCACGTCCTCGTTGAGGAACCGCAACTGCCGCTGCGTGTTGCTCACGTGGTCGGACGCCACGAGCCCGTGCGCCGCGGCGACCTTCTGGTCCTTCTGGATGCCCGCCTGCATCTGGTCGAACGGCGCGGGCATCGGCGCGGACACCGCCGGGTTCATCCGGTTCTTCTGCGGCGCTCCGAGCTGGGTCTCCATCTTCCTGGGCGGGTTCCACGTGTTCGTGGTCTGCCCGTCGGCAGGAGGCAGGAACGGCTCGACCACGGCGTGCTCGCCGGTGGCGAGACGGTCGCGCTCGTCGGCGAACTTCGTGCCCTTCTTGGCGGGCTTGCCGTCGAGGAACCGCTCCGACACGTTCGGCAGCGCGGTGTGCGACTGCGGCAGCTTGCCGTCCGTGATCAGCCCGTAGGCGATCCTGGACAGGTCGGTGCCGGTGTCGCCCGCCACGAAGTCCGTCGTGAACGCCTGACCGCGCACCGGGTGCCGGTTGTTCTGAACGTCCACCTTGGCCTGTTCGGTGGCGGCGTCCATGTCCGCGGCGTCGGCGGGCGTGTGCAGCTTGGCCAGCTCCGCGGCGTAGAACCGGTTGAGCGACTGGCTGAGCTGCCCGAACTCAGCCTGGCCAGGACCGAACCGCACGTTCGGGTCCACCAGCGGCACCAGGCCGTCGACGAACAGGTTCGGCTCCGGCGTGTAGGGCAGCAACGGGTGGATGCCCTGCTGGGTCCGGCGCGCGTGCATGTCCGCGTCGATCACGTGCACGAACCGCTCGTGGAAGCCCGGATCGTCTAGCTTGGCCCGGTAGGCCTCCTTCTGCGCGTCCGTGGTCTTCGAGTCGCTGTTGATGCGGTCGAGGACGTCGGCGTGCAGCTGCTCCGGCGTGACGGCGACCCGGTAGCCGCCGCCGATCATCAACGGCCGCAGCGGCGCCGGGACGTCGGGACTGTCGGCGGGCCCGACCTCGTCGGCGTCCGTGAGCCGCTTGACGTGGTCGAAGACGTGCACGCCGTCACGGGTCGTGCGGTCGCCCGCGTCGAAGTCCATGACCGCGACGTACGGGTGCGTTCCGGCAACGGCCAGGGCGGTCACCGCGAACACGTGCGCCTCGCTTTCCAGCGTGGCGTTGCGGGTCTCGCCGAACTTGAAGCCCTGGGGCCCGTGCGGAACGCTCACCAGCGCGACCGCTTCCGGCCGGCCGGCGACCGACGGGGTCGCGGTGGCGATGGCGGCGTCGATCTCCTCCTGCGTGGCGCCGTTCACGCCGAGCACGAACGCCACTCGGCCGTCCATGTCCTGCGTGCCGGCCATGACACCGTCGATCACGGTGTCGAGCTGGCCGAGCTCGCTCGCCCGGACGATCATGCTGACCACGAACGACGGCTTCTCGTTGGCCTCGATGCTCGCCTGCGTCCACTGCAGGTAGTTCTCGGCGGTGACCTGTGCGAGCGCATTGCCCCGGGCCAGGTTCTCGTACGCCGCGTTGTGCACGCCGTTCTCGTTGAACGGCGCGGCTTCCTGCTCGGCCATCTCGACGTCTTCGTTGTCCTCGATGGACAGTTCGGCGAGATCTTCGCGGGTCCGCTTGACAGCGTCCCCTGCCGGGTGGGAGTCGAGGTGTTCGTTGCCGCGCTTGGGCATCTGCGGCGCGGGCAGGTCCGAGTGCTCCTCGACGGCGGGCTGCGGCCGGTTGTGCGACTGCAGCGCCTCCATCCTGCTCTGGACCAGCATCAGGTGGCGCGGCTTGAGCCGGGCGTCGGCCTTGTCGATGCCCTGGGTCATGGGGGAGTTGTCGTTGACGACGCGGCCCCTGCCGTCCTGGTGCTGGAAGATCGGCTTCACGTCGCCGGTCTCCAGGTACTCGTCGCGCAGCCCGAGGAAGTGCCCGACCTCGTGCGCGAGGCGCCGCGAGTCGGTGTCCACCGGCCAGCTGAGCTGGTTGGCCCTGCCTCCGGCGGCCGCGACCTCGACGGTGGCGTGCGCGTCGGCGGGGTTGTCCGTGAACTCGACCGTGACGTGGAACTGCTCGCCGCTGGGCAGCTTGTAGCCCTGGTTGTACAGCTCCTCGACGCCCGCGCGGGTGCGGTCCTGGACGGCCGCGTCGCCGCCGTTCAGGTGCAGCCGCACGGTGAAGTCGCGCACCGGCACGCCGTCCACGTCCAGGACGCGGTTGTCGTAGGTGATCGGGCCGCGCCAGGCCCGCATGGTGATGCCGTGCGGGCCGACCTTGGTGTTGTCGAGGACACCGCCGTCCTCACCGCGCACCCAGCTGGAGGCCGGGGTCGTGGCGCGGGCGTCCGCGATGGCCTGCGAGGACACGGGGGTCTGCGGGTCGAACCACGGAGCGCTCGTGTCGGTGCTGTGCAACGGACTCGGGTCGGCCGGTGGCCGGTGGGACACCGGCGCGTCCTTCGGGGGCGAGGACGGCGCCGGGTCGTCGTCGACCATGCCGTCGTCCTGCAGCTTCTTCTTGAGCTCTGCGATCTTCGCGTCGTCCAGGGTCACGCCCAGCGCCTCGGCGAGCGGGGCCCGGTTGTCCTCGACGGCCTCGGTGAACGCCCGCGGGCTGAGCAGGCCCTCGTCGATCAGCATCGAGTTGGTCAGCACCTGGTGCACCCACAGCGACTGGCTGTAGGGGTCGGGACCGTAGACCTTCAGACCGGCGATCGAGTCGGCCAGCGGCGGCGCGCCGATGGCGTCCACGAGAGCGGTCCGCTGCGCCATGTTGAACGCCCGGTTGTAGCCCTTCTCGTGGTTGAAGACGCGCTCGGCGATCTTGCCGGGGTCCGCCGTGAAGGTGGGGCTGTTCTCGACGGTGCTCCACAGCTGGTGCGACCAGTCGCTGAACTTCCCGTGGCCCGCGTCGTCGGCGAACGAGCCGAGCTGCTCGGTCTCGATCACCGGCCGCCCGAACCGGTCGTTGAACGCCGTCGTGACGGCCTCCAGACCGTGCTGGTCGATCAGCGCGGCGACCTCGGCCGAACGGGTGTGCAGCACCACCGAGGCGCGCAGCAGGTCCATTCCGGACTCGTGGTCGAGGTACCGCTGCGGGTTTCCCTCGAGCTCGGCCTTCACCTGCAACATCAACGGGGTGGCGTTGTCCATCGCGTCGGTCGTCAACGCGTCGAGCGCGGTGTAGGCCTCGCTGCGGATGGCCGGCGCCGACGGCGGCACGGGCTCGTTGGCCGCGGGCGGGTCCTCGTCGACCATGCCGTTGTCCTGCAGCGTGGTCCTGAGCTCGGTGATCTTGGCGTCGGTGAGTTCGACGCCCATGGCGCCGCCGAGGAGGGCCCGGTTGCCGGTGACGGCGTTGGTGAACGCGTCGGCGCTCACGCTCTCGGCCGGCAGGATCCCGGCCTGGCCGAGCACCTGCGCCACCCAGAACGCCCGGCTGGTCGTGTCGGTGCCGTTCGGCGGGGTGACGCCGACGACGTCGCTGAGCGCGGGTGCGCCCGTGATGTCGGCGACGGCGGCGTCCTGCGCGAAGTTGTAGCCGCGGTTGTAGCCCTTGTCGTGGTTGAAGAGGTCCGCGACCTTGCCGACGTCCGCGCCCAGCGTCGGCCCGGTGTTGATCGTGGACCACATCTGGTGGGCCCACTCGGTGTACTTGGCGCGGCTCTCCGGCGTGGCCAGGTTGCCGAACTCCTGGATCTGGACGGTCTCGAGGACCGGCCGCGCGAACGCCTTGTTCAGCGACTTCGACACCGCGTCGGCACCGTGCTGTTCGATCAGCGCGCCGATCTGGTCCGCCCTGGTGTCGAGCAGGACAGAGGCGTGCAGCAGGTGCCTGCCGGCCTCGGACTGCACGAACCTGCCCGGATCTGCCAGCAGTGCCGCCTCGACCGCGTGCGCGAAGGCCGGGGCGTTCTGCCACGCGTCCGCGCTCAGCGAGTCGATCGCGGCGTCCACCTCGGGCACCGTCTCGATGGTCAGTTCCGCGTTCGCTTCGGCATCCGTGGACGTGGACGCGGCCGGAGCCGAGGGCGGGACCGGCTCGTGCACCGAGCGCGAACCCTCGGGCTCGGTCCAGGTGCTCGCCGGAGTCGTCTCCGGCTCGTCGATCATCCCGTTGTCCCGCAACGCGGTCGTGAGCTCCGCGATCTTCGCGTCGTCGAGCTCGACGCCCAGTGCCGCACCGAGCTCGGCCCTGTTGGCGGCGACCGCGTCCGTGAACACCTCGGCGGTGACGCTGCCCTCCGGCAGGACCTCCGCGTCGCCGAGCACCTTCTGCACCCAGAACGCCTGGTTGTCCGTGCCCGGACCGAACTGCGGCGTACCCGCGATCGTGTCGGCCAGCGGCGGAGCGCCGACCATGTCCGTGAGCGCCTTCTCCTGGGCGAAGTTCGTGCCCCGGTTGTAGCCCTTCTCGTGGTTGAAGACGTCGGAGGCGAGCTTGGCGGGGTCGGAGGTGTACGACGGCGTGTTGTTGACCGTCTCCCACAGCTGGTGCGCCCACGCGTTGAACGCCATCCGGCTGTCCGGAGTGGACAGATCCCCGAACTGGCGCAGCTGCGCGCCCTCGATGACCGGCCGGCCGAACTCCTTGTTGAACGCCTTCGAGACCGCCTCGACGCCGTGGCGCTGGATCAGCATGGCGATGTCGTCGGTCCTGGTGTCGAGCACGACCGACGCCCGCAGCAGGTCCAGGCCCGCCTCGTGGTCGAGGTAGGTGGCGGTGTCCGACCGCAGCGCGGTCTCCACGTCCCTCGCGAGCGGCGAGGCGTTCTGCATCGCGTCCGCCGTCAGCGCCTTGAGGTGGCTCTCGATCACCACGCTCGGGACGCTCGCCGGTGCCTGGGTCTCCGCACTGCCTTGCGCCGGGGTCTGGGTGGCCGGGGCGTTCGGCGGTGCCGGACGGGTCTCCGCGTCCCTGCTCGACGACGCCTCGGCGGGCGGGGTCGGCGGCAGCGGCTTGGACAGGTCCGGCCCTGGCGGGGGCGGCGGGGGAGCGGACGACGTGGTGGTGTTCGCGGGCGGGTTGTTGAAGTCGGCGATCCGGTCGTCGACGACCGCCTTGCGGTCCCACCACTCCTGCTGCTTGCCGTCCGCGGTCCGGCGCGCGTCGTCGAGCTTCGTCTCCGCGTCCTTGACCAGTGCTTCCTGCGCCGCGCGGTCGGCGGCGAGCTTGGCGACCGCCTGGTCGTGCAGCGTCCGCGCGTCGGTGCGGGCCGTCTCCGCCTGGGCGACGACCTGCTGCTGCGCGACGAGCTCGGCCTTGCGGGCCGCGGCTGCCGTCTCCAGACCGGGCAGAGCGGCGTTGGCTTCGTTGAGCCGCTGCTGGGCCTCGTTCATCGCCTTCGTCGCGGCGGTGAACTCGCCCTCCGCCGTCCGCAGCGCGGTCTCGGCGTCGGTGTGCGCCTGGCGTGCGGTGTCGATCTGTCCCTGCAGGCCGGGCGTGCCGGCCGCCTGGCCCTCGAGCCGCCGCAGCGTCTGCGCCTTGGTCTCGACGTCCGACTTGGCGTCGTCGATCTCGAACTGCTTGCCCATGGCGACGGTCCCGAGACCGTCGACCCTGGTGGACAGCTCGGTGATCGCCTCGGCCGTGCGGGCGGCCTGGTCCGCGGCCGTCTGCGCCCTGGTCTGCAGCTCCGGGATCTTGGCCTGCTCGTCCAGGTGCGTCTGGATCGCGTTGTTGTAGCCGATCTGGACCGAGGTGAAGTCCGAGTCGTTCTTGGCGAGCGTGGTGGCCGAGGTGTTGATCACCTGCTGGGCGTCGTGCCGCTTGGCGTCGACGTCGACCTCGGCGGTGCGCCACGCGTCCGCCGCCGCCTTCACGTCGGCCTGGGCGTCCGTCAGCGCCTGGCTGAAGTTCTGGCCCAGCACGGCCTGCGCGTCCGCCGCCGGCATCCGGACGGCGGCCGAGTTCGGCACCGACAGGTCGATGACGGACGTCTTGCCGCCGATGGTGGCGACCACGCGGTACTCGACGCCGAACTGGACGAGTCCGGTGGTGGCCTTCGGCTTGAGGTTGTTGACCTTGTTGTCGGTCTGGCCGCCGGAGTTCGTCGTGGAGTCCTCGCCGGCGTGGCGCAGCTCGACACCGCTCGTGCCGAAGGCGACGTTGTCCTTCGGGTCGGTGTTCTGCTTGACGCCCGCGCCACCGGTCGCGAGACCGACGGACAGGTCGCCGCTCTCGGTGACCTTGGAGTCGGTGCTGGTCGCGGTGACCTGCGACTTCGGGTTCTCCATCGCCACACCGTCGCTGAGCGCGCCCAGCGTCGGGTCGACCAGCTTCGCGTAGACCTTGACGTCCGCGTCCTGGCCGAACGTCAGCGCCGCCTCGTGCAGGCCGGGAACCGTGATCGGGCCGGACAGCATGCCCGGCAGGTGCGGCTGCAGGTTCTCCGGGCTCAGCGTGGACAGCAGGCTGTTCAGCGCGCCCGTTCCCTTGCCGGTCAGGCCCTTGCCCGCGCCCGCGTCCTCGAGCGCCTTGATCGTCGCCTCGCGCAGGTCCTTGGCGCCGCGCAGGTTCTCCACCGACGCGCCCGGCTTCAGCGTGGCCGGACCGCCCTCCCGCTGCCAGTCCGCGGCGGCCTGGGGCGTGCCCTGGGAGGCCGGCTGCGGGGTCTGGGTCGAGTGGTGGGGCAGCGGCGGGAGCCCGCCGTCGACCTTGACCTTCTGGTTGTCCGCGTGCAGGCGGACGGTCATCTCCTGCGGGCCGCTGGGCGCGGTCGCGATGACCTTGTTCCCCTTCTCCACGACGAGCTCGAACTCGATCGGCACGGTGTAGCGCGCCGCCGGTCCGCTGCCCGCGCGGAAGCTGCCCCACTGGTCGGTCGTCGACGTCGAGACCGAGCTGCTCGTCGAGCCGCCGATGTTCGCCGCCGCCATCACACCGGCGGTGCCGGACACGTTCGGGTTCGCGCTGCCGGGAGCCGCGAGCCCCGGCGCCTTGAGACCGAGGCCCCAGCCGGTGCCGCGGCCCTGGCCGTCGGTGACCTTGTGGGAGCCGGAGATGGTCGACTCCATCTCGATGCCGTCGTTGACGACCTCCTGGAACGCCGGCGTGCCCGCCTTCGCCCGCAGGGTGACCTGGTAGGAGTCCTTGCCGAACGTGCCGGGCTGGTGCACCAGCAGCGGCACGCCGCCGTCCAGGGCGCTGTCGATCATCGACTTGACGCTGGCCGGCGAGCTGAAGTCGACCAGGCGCTGCAGGTTGCTCATCGAGTCCTGGAGCACCGAGCCGGGCAGCAGCGGGCTGCCGAAGCGCTTCGCGGTCTTCGTGTCGAGCTGGTTCGACAGGTCGGTGACCACACCGGACAGGTCCGGCACGGCCTCCACGACGGACAGGCCGAGCGCGCTCGAGTCGCCCTTGCCCACGGTCGCGGGCGGCGCCATCTTCGGGAAGTCGGGCTTGGGGACGTTCGGCTGCACGTCGGGCAGCAGACCCATCTCCCGCGCCACGTCCTCGGTCACGCGCACGAACACGGACTGGGGCAGGCTGACCGTCGCGCCCTCCGCCCTCGGCGTGCCGCCGTGCAGGAAGTTCCCCGCCCGGCTCTCGCCGACCACGGTGACGTCGGCGTCGAGCTGCACCAGCACGGTGCGGCCGCCCGCGGGCGTCACGTGGTTGCGGTCGTGGCTGCCGCCGATCTCGGTGCCCTTCGACTTCGAGTCCGACCACGGCGTGATCTTGCCTGCCACCGCGAAGCCACCGGCACCGCTGGCGGGCGTGGGCTCACCGGCCGGCGGCGCGGGGTCGTTCGGCTTGATCGGCACGTTGATGCCGCCGGTGATGTCGACCGACCTGTTCGTGGACGACGACTGGCCGGCCTTGTAGCCACCGGTGTAGGCGTTCTCGGTCGCCGTGTTGTCCGAAATGGACACCAGCTTCGCGTTGCCCAGCTTGAACGAGACCCCGATCGCGCCCGTGCGGTCGGTGACGCGCCGGTCGTACTTGAAGCCCTGCTCCTGCATGCCGGTCTCGGTCAGCTTGCGCAGGTTCGCCTTGATGTTCTCCGGGGAGAACATCTTGTCGATCTGGGCGCGCGACGCGGTGCCCGGCACCGTCAGCGCGGAGTCGCCGTTCGCCGCGCGGTTGAGCGCGTCGATGGCCTGATCGCGCAGCGCCGTCGTGTTCGCCACGGCTTCCACGTGCAGGAAGTCCGGTGACTTCTCCTTCGGCGTGCTGAGGAGCGTCTTGACCGACGGCGCGTCCTTCAGGGTCCTCGTCTCGGGCTTGCCCGGCTCGAAACCCTTGCCGGGATCGGAGTCGAGCGTCGAGCTGTCCGACACCCAGAGGTTGACCTCGCCCTTGATCGGCTTCAGGTCCGCGTCACCGGTGCCGGTCTTCGCGACCGTGGTCTGCTCCGGCGAGTGGAAACCGGGGGCGCCGGGCACGACCCGCCGCACCCAGGCCCGCGGCCGGGTGAACGTCGTGATCTCGACCTCGAACTCCACGTCGCCGCGGAACACCTGGGCGTTCGGGCTGCCGACGTTGAGCGAGGTGCTGTTGACCGTCGGACCGGCCGAGGTCTTGTCGGTCCACGCGTGGTTGTACTTCACGCCGAGCTGCGGCGTGGGCGTGAGCTTCGCGACGCTGGTCTCGCGGGGAATCACGACCTTGCCCTCGACACCACCGCTCCAGCCCTTGGTGGTGCTCGTGGAGCTGTCCAGCTTCGGACCGGTCGACGACGCGTCACGGACGTTGCGCGCGTCGGCCTGGCCGAGGTGCTTCGGGTCGGTCACCTTCGCCTTGACGGTGATGTTGACGTAGGTGTTCGACGTCGTGCCGCTGTTCTTCAGCTGCACCTGGACGCCGGGGCCCATCAGGCTGTCCATGTTGGTCTTCAGCGCCGCAGGGGAGAGCTGCGAGGTCAGCCTGCGCTGGTTCGCGAGCTGCTCGGCGACGTCCGCGAAGCCCTTGCCCTTGCTGCTGCTCGGGATCGCGTTCGGGTCGTTCCAGGTCGGCAGGAACTTGTCGAAGCCGGGCAGGCCGCGCAGCGACTCCTCGACCTGCGTCTGGACCTCCGAGGCCACCTCGAACTCGCCGACCTTGGCGCTGCCCGTGGCGATCGCGTCGGCCATGTAGGGCGGCGGGAACTTCTGGCCCTTGGTGGACTCGTCGACGATGTTGTTGCGCGTGCCGTCCGGCGTCGGCAGGCCGAGCTGGCCCGCCTCTGGCAGACCGAGCCGCATGTACGTGGTGACCGGGACCTCGACGTTCTTGCCGCGGGGAGTGCGGACCTCGACCACGGCGGTGACCTTGTACAGACCGGTCTCGCCCTTGAGCTGGATGCCGCTCTTGTGCGCGGTGTTGGTGCCCGCGTTGACGTTCTCCGCGATGCGCGCGGCGTAGCCGACGGTGGCGCCGACCTGGCCGCCGACCACGTTGGGCAGTCCGGCGTTGAAACCGAGGCCGGCGTTGAGGTCGCCACCGGACTTGGTCGTCGAGGACACGCCACTGCTGTGCGACGAGGACTCGTGCAGGCGGAGCTGCCCGGTGCCGAGCGTGCCGACCAGCTGTGCGGTCTGCAGCTTGGCCGTCATCTGCACCGCAGCGCCCTTGCTGGCGTGCGGGCTGATGAGGTCCGGCGACGTCACGTAGGCGCCGCCGAGCATCGCGCCGAGGTTGTTGCGGATCTCGGTGGGGCTCAGGAAGTTGAGCAGCGCCTCACGGCCGGGCGAGCCGACCTTGACGATCGACGGGTGCAGGTTGCGCGCCACGTCGTCGAACGCCTTCTGCGCGTTGTCGACCGACACCGCCTCGGGCGCGGGGTGCTCGAGCTTCGCGCCCCACGTCGTGTCGGTGGGGGTCTTCACGTCGGACGTGTTGCCCGAGGCCGTGATCACCGCGAGGTCGTTCGGGATCTGCAGCGTCACGTCGGTCCCGGTGGTGACCGGGTCGATGTTCGTGACGGTGCCGTCGGCCTTGGTGAGCGTGATGTCGTAGGACACGTTCACCTTGGCCGTCGTGGAGCCCTCACCGGCGCGGATGATCCGCTGGTCGGTGAGCGACGACGACATGCCCTGCGACTGCGCGGGCGTGGCGAACTGCGCCTTGCCGCCCAGCGAGCCGTACGGGCCGAACCCGCCGGTGGCCGAGGCCGAGCCGCCGATGTCGTTGGCCGTGGCGACGGTGTGCGTCGCCGAGGACGTGTTGCCCGACTGCGCGGTCGCGTCGACCTTGACGCCGGGAGCGTCCACCGGCGCGACGTCCGTCTGCGCCTGCATGGTGGCGCGGACGTTCGCCTCGTACCAGTTGTTGCCGATCTTGACCTGGAAGTTGCGGCCGTTGTCCAGGAACGACTCGAAGTCGCCCTTGATCGCCTGCTGGATGCGGGCGGCGTCCTCGGGCTTCAGGTTCGTGATGGCGCCCGTGACGTTCTCGGCACCGTTCACGTCCGTCGGCGCGATCGTGCCCAGCGCCTTGTTCTCCTGGAAGAAGCCCGGCAGGTTCTGCGCGTTCGGCATGACCTGGCCGACCGCCGGCGGCGCCAGCCTGGTCATCGGGATGACCGGGTTGGGCGGCGGCGGGGCCGGACGCGTCTCGACCTCGGGTGCGGGCGGTGCCGCGCGGTGCGACGGGCCCGCGTCCGGGTTGTGCGGGCTGAACGTCGACTTGCCGTTCGGGTTCGGCGTCCTGTCGATGTGCAGCTCAGGCCCGAACTTCGGTTCCTTCCACCTCTTCGCCTTGGCCTTGTCCGCGTCGGTGGAGTGCTCGAGGACCTCCGGTTTGAGGTCGTAGAACGGGTCGACGGTCGTGGTGCCGTCCGGGCCGTGGACGGTGATCGGACGGTTGAGCTTCGTCGCGAGCAGCTTGACGGCGAGTTCCTCCGCCTTGGCCGCCTTGACGTTGTCGGCGGCCTTCTGCGCCGCGTCCGCCCGGTCCTGCGCGGCGCGCTCCTGCGCCGTCAGCTCGGTGCCGCTCGTGCCCGAGTTGTCGACCGGGTGCGCGGTGGTGCGCACCGGGGCCGGCTGGGGCTCGATGAGCGCGTTGACCAGGTGGCCGTTCTCCAGGCCGTGCTGCTGGCGGAACCGCGCGATCTGCGTGGTCACGCTCTCCGAGGCGATCGAGCCCTGCTGGATCGTGCTCGTCCGCAGGTCCACCGGCGACAGGACCGGGACGGCCTTGCCCTTGCCCTTCTTGCTCGACCCCGGCTGGTTCTGGGCTTCGGCGGTCTGCGCGGCGTGCACGGCGTTGAACACGCCGTCCGTGCGCGGGGCGCCGACGTTCGGGGCGATGCCGTGCTCCAGCATCACGAACGTCCTGGTCACGTTGCTGTCGTTGTCCGACAGCGCCATGTTCAGGACCGTGGCCATCTTCTGCTGCTTGGCCGTCGGGACGATGTGGCCGAGCTCGGCCTCGGTGCGCGGCGGGAGCGGCTGCTTCTTGCCCGTGACCGGGTGCGGGGGCAGCTCCGGTCGCGGCGGCGGGTAGCTCTTCGGGTCGTTGTCCTGCGGGGGGACGCCCATGTGCCCGTTGCCGGGGATCTCCGCGGAGATCGCGTGGTTGAGCGTGTTCTTGTTCTCCCAGCCGAGCTTCAGCGAGTCGACCCTGGACGGGTTCCAGCCGCCGGTGGACCCGGTGTGCGTGTGCTTCCCGGTGGTCTCGTCGACGCTGTACTCGTGCGTGATGACCTGCTGGGGCTCGCGCTTGTCGAACGGCTTGTTGCCGGGGTTCGGCACACCGGCCTTGGACTTCTTGTTCTGTGCCTCGCCCCGGATGTCCGCGGGCGAGGCCTCGGCCTTGGCGGCCTTGGACGCCTGCCCGAGCTCACCGCCGAAGGTCCGGTTCGGCACGGTCTTCAGGTCGACGTGCGACTGGGACCACGACTTGCCGTCGGCCTTCGCGAAGTCGAGCGCGATGCGGGACAGGTCGGTGCCCACCGCGCCGTTCACGAAGTCGGTGGAGATGGTCTGGCCGCGGTACGGGTGGCGGTTGGTCTGCATGTCGACGTCGATGCCGGACTGGACGGCGACGGCGGTGACGGCGGCCTCGAACTCCGTGCCCCTGACGAACTTCTCGTTCTGCTCGATCTCGGCGTCGATCCGCGCCAGCGTCCTGAGCTGGATCTCCTCCGGCTTGCCGGGCTGAGTCCTGAGGTCGGCCTCGAGCTGGGCCTTGGCGGCCCTGAGGTCCGCGTTGAGCTCGGGTGCCGGGAGCTTGTTCTTGTGGATCTCCACCAGTTCGGCGCCGGCGAACTTGTTCATCGACTTGCCGAGGCCGTTGAACTCGGCCCCGCCGTCGCTGAACTTCACCGAAGGGTCGACCAGCGGGACGTTCGCGTCGATGAACAGGTTGGGCTCGGGCAGGTACGGCAGCAGGGGCGCCGTGTCCGACTGCCGGACCCGCGCGTCCATGTCGTCGTTCATCGCCTGCTGGAACTTCTGGACGAACGCGGCCCGGTTCTCGGGCTTGACGTAGTCCTTGGCCAGGTCCAGCTGCCGCTGCTTCTTGGGGTCCGGATCGGCGTCGAGGGCCTGCTGTTCCTTCGTGATCCGCGTCTGCACGTCCGCGATCAGCGCGTCCGCGTCGCCGACCCGGTACCCACCGGCGTACATCAGCGGGCGGATCGGGCCGGTCTCCGGCGAGTTCATCGACTCGGTGAAGTGGTTGAAGACGTCCTTGCCCGACGGGACCTGGCGCGAACCGGCGTCGAAGTCCTGAATGGACAGGTACGGGTGCGTGCCCTTGCCGTTCATCGCGCCGACGGCGAACTTCGTGGCGGCGCTCTGCATCGTCCCGTTGCGCATCGTGCCGTACGGGAAGCCCTTGCTCGGGTCGAACGGTGGCAACGGCACCAGGGCGATGGCCTCGCTCCTGGTCGCCACGTTGTTGTTGGCCTGGGCGATGTTCGCGTTCAGGTCGGCGTCGGACCCGATGGGACCGTTGACGCCGATGACGAACACCATGTTGCCCTTGAGGTCGCCGGCGTCCCTGGTGACGGCCTCGATGACCGAGTCGATCTCGCCCAGCTGGTTGTGGCCGACGATCATGTTGACCACGAACGACGGCGGCGCGTCCTGCTCGACGTTCTTCCTGAGCTGGTCGAGGTAGGTGTCCTTGGTGGGCAGCTCGACGGGGCCGTTGGCGAGGCTCGCGAACGCCGGGTTGTACGAGAAGTCGACGTTGCCCAGCGACAGGCCGGCGAAGCGGCCGGCCAGGTTGTCGAGGTCGGAGTCGTCGACGGTGTCCATGTCGACGTCGCCGTCGGCCTGGGAGTCGACCTCCATGTCCGCGCCGGAGTTGCTCGGACCGGCCTCGGCGTTGGTCCAGGTGTCGGCGGCGGGCTTCTTCTTGGTGGTCCGGTTGTCGGCCGGGGTGCCGTTGTCGCTCTCGGGGGAGCGGTCGCGCTTCTGCTTCGCGGGCCGGGTGTCGACGTCCGAGGTGGTGTCGGGACTGGTGTTCTGCGTGGGCTGGTACCCCGGGAGCGGGCCGGTGGAGTCCAGCCTGGTGTCGGGGACCATGACCTGGCTGGTCGCCGTGCGCTCGATCAGCCACAGGTGGCGCGGCCGGATGCCGGCGTCGGGCAGGTGGACGTCGGCGCCCATCATGCCGCCGTCGTTCTGGTGCACGCCGGAGTTGGTGTCGTGCTGCTGGAAGACGCGGGTCGAGTCCTTGTACTCGTCCGGGATCCCGAGGTAGTGCAGCGTTTCGTGCGCCAGGACCTCGGGGCTGGTCTGCGTGCCCCAGTGCGTCTGGTCCGGGTTGGTCGTCTTGTCGTCGACCTTGATGCTCGTGTGGGCGTCGGCCTTGTTGTCCGTGAACTCCAGGTTCAGGTGGAACTGGTCGCCGCTGGGCAGCCGGTAACCCTGGTTCAGCAGGTTGTCGACGCCGTTGTGCGCGTTCTGCTTGACCTGTGCGATGGCCTCCGGCGTCGTGTTCGCGGCAGGGTCGATGTGCACCTTGACGGTGTACTCCTGCACGAACTTGCCCGGGCTGGTCTCGATGCGGCGCAGGTCGTAGTTGATCAGGCCCTGGTAGGACTTGATGTTCGACGGCGTGCTGTTCGTGCGGACGTCGTGCACGACCTGGTCGACGGTCCGGACGTTCGCGTTCGCACGGCGGTCGGCCCAGGAGCTCGGGTCGGCCGGGTTGTTCGGAGCGGACCACTCGGCCGTCTTGGCCGGGTCGTGCCGCCACGACTCGTCGGTGAAGACGTCCTTGCCCCTGTGCGACTCCGCGGTCGGCGGGGTCATCCTCGGCGGCGCGCCACCACCCTTGATCTTCTTCGCGTCGCTCTTCGTGTCCGTGCCCGGAGCGGGAGGGGCCGTCGGTGCCGCGGCCGGCGCGGGACGGGACGAGCTCGCCTCCACGCCACCGCGGCTGGTGTCCACCACGGTGGATTCCTGCGGCCGCTGGTCGACGCCGGGGGTCGTGGTGGAGGCGGTCGTGGTCGTCGTGGGCGGCGCCGGCGGCGGGGTGTTCGCCGTGGCGTTGAACGCGTCGACCTCGTTGTCCACCTTGGCCTTGGCGTCCCACCACAGCTGCTGCTTGGCGTCCGCGTCGCGCCGGGCGGCGTCGAGCCTGGTCTCCGCGTCCGTGATCGCCTTCTGCGCGGCCGTCCGCTCGTCCACGATCTTCTGGTGCGCGTCCTGGGCGGCCGCGCGGGCGGCATCGGCCTTGGCCGCGGCCTCCTTCGGCCCCTGGAGCTCGGTGCGGGCGTCCGTGGCGGCCTGACGCTGGGCGTCGAGCTCCGCACGCGCGTCGGCGACCTGCTGCTGCGCGTCGGCCAACGCGGTGTGCGCCGCGTCGGCCTCCTGCGTGAGCCGGTCGATCTCGGTCTGCGGCGCACCGTCGGCCCAGGCGTCGCTGACCGCGTTGTCGGCCACCTGTGCGTCCTGGCTCAGCGACACGACCTGCGCGTTGAGGTCCTTGATCGTGGCGCGGGTCTGGCCCGCGTCGCTGATCGTGTCGTCGAGCGCCGTCTGGAACGGCGTGACCTCGGCCTCGGCGGCGACGTGCGCGTCGGTCGCCGTCTTCAGCTTCGCCGAAGCGTCGCTCAGCGGCTGGTCGGTCCGCGCCAGCACGGCCGCGGCCTCGTTGATCGCGTCCTGGGCGTCGTGACGGGCCTTCTCGACGTCCTTCTCCGCGGTCCGCCAGTCGTCGGCCGTCTTCTTGACGTCGGCCTGGGCGTCCTTCAGCGAGTCGCCGAGCGGCTGGTTCAGCGTGGCCTCGACCTCGGTGGCGGGCATCCGCACACCGGCGGAGCCGGGCACCGACAGGTCGACGACGGAGGTCTTGCCCCCGATCGTCGCGACCACGCGGTACTCGACGTCGTACTGCACCAGACCGGTGCGGGACGTGTCCTTCGGCTTGACGTTGCCGCCCTGGGCCTGCGCGGGACCGCCGGACACGCCCGACGAGTCCTCGTTCGCGTGCCGCAGCTCGACACCACCGGTGCCGAAGTTGACGGTGTCGGTCGGGGCGCCCTGCTTGACCGCGGCGCTGCCCTGGGCGAGACCGACCGACACGTCGGCCGAGTCGGCCACCTTGGCCTCGCTCGAGGTCTCGGTGGTCTTCGTGGTGAGCGGGGTGTCGACCTTGACGTCGTCGCTGAGCGAGCCCAGCTGCGGGTTGACGAGCTTCGCGTAGACCTTGACGTCGGCGTCCTGCCCGAACGTCAGCGCGGCCTCCTTGAGGCCGGGCACGTCGAGCGGGCCGGACAGCATCGACGGAAGGTGCGGTTGCAGGTTCTCCGGGCTGAGCGTGGAGAACAGGGCGTTGAGCGAGCCCGTGCCCTTGCCGGTCAGGCCCTTGCCCGCGCCCGCGTCCGTCATCGCCTTCACCGCGGCGTCACGCAGGTCCTTGGCGCCGCGCAGGTTCTCCACCGACGCGGTCGGCGGCAGCTTCGAGGCACGGGTGTCCTGCTGGAACGCGGCCGTCGCCTCGGGAGTGCCGAACTCGCTGCCGCGCCTGCTCGCCGCGGACATGTACGGCTGCGGATTCCCGTGACCGGTGGTCGGCTGGGAGACCTTCTGGTTGTCCGCGTGGGTGCGGACGACCATGTCCTGCTTGTCGCTCTTGGCCTCGGCGACGACGCTGTTGCCCTTCTCCACGACGAGCTCGAACTCGATCGGCACGTTGTAGCGCGCCGCCGGTCCGCTGGCCGTGCGGGAGCTGCTGAACGCCTCGGTGGTCGAGGTCGTCACGGAACTGCTCGTGCTGGCGCCGATGTTCGCGCCCGCGGCGACACCAGCGGTGCCCGAGACGTTCGGGTTCGCGCTGCCCGGCGAGGCCAGGCCCGGTGCCCGGACGCCGGCTCCCCAGCCGGTGCCGCGGCCGACGCCGTCGCTGTCCTTGCGGGAGCCGCCGGTGCCGTGGGACATGTCGACGCCGTCGTTGACGACCTGGTCGAACTTCGGCGTGTCCGCCTTGGCCCGCAACGTGACCTGGTAGGAGTCCTTGCCGAACGTGCCCGGCTGGTGCACGAGCAGCGGCACACCGCCGTCGAGCGCGCTGTCGATCATCGCCTTCACGCTGGTCGGCGAGTTGAGGTCGACGATGCGCTGCAGGTTGCTCATCGAGTCCTGGAGCACCGAGTCCGGGATCAGCGAGCCGCTGCCGAACTTCTTGGTCTTCGTGGCGAGCTGGGTCGTGAGGTCGTTGACCACACTGGACAGATCCGGCACCGACTCCACGTTGGACAGACCGAGCGCGCCCGGTTCGCCGACCGCGACCGTCGACGGCGGTGCCATCGTCGGGAAGTCCGGCTTCGGCACGTTCGACTCGACCTTGGGCAGCACGCCCAGCTCACGCGCGACGTCCTCGGACACCCGCACGAACACCGACTTCGGCATGTCGACCGTGACGCCCTCGGCGTGCGGCGTGCCGCCGTACAGGAAGTTCCCGGAGCGGCTCTCGCCCACGATCGTGAACTCCGCGTCGATCTGGACCAGGACGGTCCGCGCCTCTTCCGGCGTGGTCCTGCCGCGGTCGACGTTGCCGCCGACCTCGGTGGAGGTGGTCTTCGAGTCCGACCACGGCGTGAACTTGGCGGTCACCGCGGCGCCGCCGGACCCGCTCGGGTTCGTCGGCGTGCCGGCGGGCGGCGGGGTGACGTTCGGGCGCACCGGGACGTTGATGCCCGCGGTGACGTCGACGGACCGGCTGGTCGTGGACGACTCACCGGCCTTGTAGCCGCCGCTGACCGAGTTGTCGGAGCCGGTGTTGTCCGAAATGGACACGAGCTTCGCTTCGCCCAGCTTCACGGACATGCCGATGGCGCCGGAACGGTCGGTGACGCGCCGGTCGTACTTGAGGCCCTGTTCCTGCACGCCGGTCTCGATGAGCCGCTGCAGGTTCGCCTTGATGTTCTCCGGGGAGAACATCTTGTCGATCTGGGCACGCGAGGCGGTGCCCGGCGTGGTGAGCGCCGAGTCGCCGTTCGCCGCGCGGTTGAGCGCGTCGATCGCCTGCTCCCGCAACGCCGCGGTGTTCGCGACCGCCTCGACGTTGAGGAACTCCGGCGACTTCGGCCGTGCCTCCTTCGGGGCGAGCAGTTCCTTGACGGTCGGGGAGTTCTCGAGCTGCGTGGGCTTGGGGTCACCGGGCTTGAAGCCGTCGCCGGGGTCGTTCTTGAGCGTCGAGCCGTCCGACACCCACAGGTTGACCTTGCCGTCGATCTTGTCGAGGCCCGCGCCGGTCTTGGCGACCGTCGTCACCTGCGGCGCCTGGACACCGGGCGCGCCGGGCACGACGCTGCGCACCCACGTCCGCGGCCGGGTGAACGTGGTGATCTCGACCTCGAACTCCACGTCCTGCTGGAACACCTGCGCGTCCGGGCTGCCGGGGTTCGTCGACGTGCCGGAGACGGCCGGTCCCGCCGAGGTCTTGTCCGTCCACGAGTGGCTGTAGGACACACCGGCCTGCGGCGTGGGGGTGAGCGAGGCGACGCCGGTCTTGACCGGGATGTTGACGCGGCCCTGCACGCCACCGGTCCAGCCCTTGGTGGTGCTGGTGTTCGCGTCGAGCTTCGGGCCGGTCGTGGTCGAGTCGCTGACCGGGCGCGCGTCGGCCTGGCCGAGGTGCTTGGGGTTGCTGACCTTCGCCTTGACCGTGACGTTGACGTAGGTGTTCGTCGTCGTGCCGGAGTTCTTCAGCTGCACCGAGACGCCAGGTCCGAGCAGGCTGTCCATGTTGGCCTTGAGCGCGGCGGGGGAGAGCGTCGCCGCGATCTTGCGTTGGTTCGCGAGCTGCTCGGCGACGTCCGCGAAGCCCTGACCCTTGCTGCTGCGCGGGTTCGCGTCCGGGTTGTTCCACTTCGGCAGGAACTTGGCCATGCCGGGGATGTCCTTCAGCGCGGCCTCGACCTGGGGCTGCACCTTGGCGGCGGGCGTGAACTCGCCGACCTTCGCGTTGCCGGCGGCGAGCGTGTCGGCGACGAACGGCGGCAGGTACTTCGTGTCCGCCGTGGCCGGGTCGGTCGTCGAGTTCCTGGTGCCGTCGGGCGTGGGCAGTCCCACGGCACCGGCCTCGTTGAGGCCCATGCGCATGTGCGTGGTGACTTCCATCATCACGCTCTCACCGGACGGGGTGCGCACCTCGACCTCGGCGGTGACCTCGTACAGGCCGGTCTCGTTCTTCACACCGATACCGGTCTTGTGGCTGCTGCTCGACCCCGCGTTCACGCCCTCGGCGGTGCGCGTGGAGTAGGTCGCGGTGGCGCCGACCGTGCCGCCGACCTGGCCGGGCACGCCGATGTTGCCGCCGAACCCGGCGGTGACGTCGAACCCGGTCTTGGTGGACGCGGACACACTGCTGCCCCAGGACGAGGTGTCCTTGAGGTCCAGCGCCGCCGTGTCGTGCGTGCCGACCAGCTTCGCGTCCTTGAGCGTCGCCTTCATCTGCACCGCGCCGCCCTTGCTGGCGTGCGGGCTCATCAGGTCGGGCGACGTGACGAAACCGCCGAGCATCGCGGGCAGGTTGTTGCGGATCGAGGTGGGGCTGAGGAAGTTCTGCAGCACCTCGCGGCCGGGCGAGCCGACCTTCGTGATCGACGGGTGCAGGCCGGCCGCGACGTCGGTGAACGCCTTGCCGGAGTCCTTGACCACCACGGCTTCCGGTACCGCGTTCTCGACCTTGGCGCCCCAAGCGGCGTCGGTCGGCGTCTTGACGTCGGAGGTCTTGCCGGAGTCGACGATCTTGCTCAGGTCGGCGGGGATCTGCAGCGTGACGTCGGTGCCGGTGCTCAGCGTCGAGAACTGCTTCACGTCGCCGCTCGCGTCGGTCAGCGTGACCTCGTACGAGACCGGGACGGTCGTCTTCTTCGAGCCGTCGTCCGATCCCTTGATCGCCCGCGCCTCGGTGGTCGAGTTGCTGGTCGACTGGGAGACCGCCGGCGTCGCGAGGGCCGCCTTGCCGCCCAGCGAGCCGTACGGGCCCATCGGGACACCGGCCGTGGCCGAACCACCGACGTCGTTGGACGTGGAGATCGAGTTCGAGGTGCCCGTGGCCGCGGCCGCCTGGTAGCTCTTGTCGACCTTGGTGTCGGCGTCGGTCTGGACGTTCGTCGTGGCGTCCGCGTGCATCTCGGCGCGGACGTTCGCCTCGAACCAGGCGTTGCCGATCTTCACCTGGAAGTTGCGGCCACCGTCGAGGAACGTCTCGAAGTCGTTCTCGAGGGCGTCCTTGATGCGGGCCTGGTCGTTGGGCTTGAGGCCTGGGATCTCGGCGACGACGGCGTCGGCGCCCTTGACCTCGGTCGGGAGGATCGAGCCGAGCGCCTTGTTGTCCTGGAAGAAGCTCGGCAGGTTCGTGCCGGGGACCTGGCCGACCGGCTGCGGCGCCATCGTGGTCATCGGGATGACCGGGTTCGGCGTCGGCCTCGGTGGCGCGGGACGGGTCTCGACCTCGGGGGCCGGCCTCGTGTCCGCGTCGGGCTCCGACCGCGTCTGGACGTCGGTCTCGGGCGTCGGCTGGGTCTGCACGTCGGCCGGGGCGGGAGCAGGAGGCGCGGGACGCGTGTCCGCGTCCTGTCGCGCTTCCTGGATCTCCTGGGTGAAGTCCCGGAACGCTTCGAGGTGGCTGGTGTTGTGCCCACCCGTCCGCGCGTCCTGGATCTGCTGGTCGACATGGCTCTGCACGGCCGCGATGTCGGCGTCGCTGAACTGGCGCCAGCCGGGCGCGTCGACGTCGGCGGGCAGCTGCAACCCGTACGCGGTGAGCGACGCGTCGCGGTTGGCCGTGAGCTGGTCGACCTGGTTCTGCCGCCACTGGACGTCGCGGCCGGCCCGCTCCCGGCGGGCTGCCTGGTCGTCCAGCATCGACTGGGTCTTGAGGGCGTCGGGCACCATGTCGGCGGCGTTCCACCGGGTGCTGTCGGCCTTGGCCTTGGCGAGGCCCTGCTCGGCGATCTGCGTTCGCTGGTCGTAGAGGTGCGGGGGACCGGCGTGGCGGGAGATGTCGATCGCGTTCTGGATCGCGGCCGCACGGTCCGGGTTGTTGCTGTACGCCGGGTTCTGCTGCATCTCACGCAGCGCCGGGGTGTCCAGGCCGTACAACGACGCCGCGAACGACCGCGCCGGCGTGCCCTCCTGGACGGGACCGAAACCGCCGGGGACGACGAGGTCCACGTCCGGGTTCGCGGGCCGCGCCGCCGGGTCCTGCATGAACGGGCCCGGTTCGGCACGGGGCGCGGGCGCCGGTGCGGGCTGCTCTACCTGCGGGTTCCCGTCGGCCGCGCGGTCACGGACGTCGCCCGCCGGTGGGGGCGGCGCGTCGTTGTCCGAGTGGACGGACGAGGCGTCGTCCGCCTGGACCGGCGGCGTCTCCGGCCGGTAGGGCACTGCCGAGTCGATGAGCTGGAGGTCCTGGAGCTGGCCGTAGAGCTGGTCCAGCTCCGGGGTCGGCTGACCGGCCACGCGTGCGTCGCGGATCAGGTCCGTGACGTGGTCCTGGAGGACCTCGACGTCCTGCGGCGTCACCGACTGCCAGCCGGGAGCGTTCAGGTCGTCCGGCGGCAGGTTCAGCGCGTACGTCGTGAGCGCGTCCTTGCGGTCGTACTGCAGCGTCATCAGCTCGTTGGAGAGCTGCGACTGTTGCTGCTTGAGCTCCTGCTGCTGGGCCTGGCGCTCGGCTTGGTCCGTGCGCATCAGCTCGGACTTGAACATGTCCGGAAGCGCGTCGGTGACGTGCTTCAGGTCGGTCGCCTTGCGGTGCTTGTCGTTGATCTCGGTCTGGAGGTCGCTCAGGTGCTGCTGGATGCCACCGGGCTTCTGCGCGATCTCCAGGTTGCGGGACATCTGGTTGATCTCTTGCACGTGGAACGGGTCGTTGCGGTGCTGCACGGCGAGGTCGGCGAGCTCGGCGGGGGTCTTGCCGAAGAGCGAGGCCCTGAACGCCGCGAACTCCTGCCGCGGGTTGAGCCCGCGGTTGTCCGGCTGCACGTCGAGATCGGACTGGGCGTCGAGATCGGACTGCACGTCGATGTCCGACTGCACGTCCGACTGGACGTCGACGTCGGACTGCACGTCGGAGCCGGGACCGTTGAGGGCGGCCTCGTTCGCCAGCTCCTGGCGGCGCTGCTCCAGCTCCAGCTCGAACTGGCGGTTGTTGAACTCCCGGGTCCTGGCATCGAGGTCGCGCAGGCGTTCCGCGCGCGCTTCGATGTCCGCGTTCATCTGCTCGATCTTGGCCTGGGTGGCCTGGATGTTCGCGTACATGTCCGCGGCCTTGGCGAAGCGGTTGTCGTAGTCGGGGTTGCCGACGAACGACAGGTTGTGCTCCGTCCGCTGCACCTGGGCCTCGGCCTCGGCGATCTTCGCGTCGAAGTCGACCGAGCTGTCGACCTCGCCGCCGAACATGCGGGTCAGGAGGCCGTTGATGCCGGTGTTCGCCGACTTGCCGTTGCGGTAGTTCTCCAACGCCACCTTGGCGTCTTCCAGCTGGGTGGACAACCCGTCCAGGCCGCGCGTCGAGGCGTGGGAGAGCACCTTGCGGACGTCCGCCTCGTTCTGCACCCGCGTCTGCAGGTCCTTGAGGCTCTGCGCGTCGAAGCCGGCGTTCTCCGCCGCCGCGATCTGCTGGGTCAGGTGGGCGTCGAGCTGGGTGAGCGTGGCCGGCTTGATGCTCGCGAGCCCGTCAGCGTTCGGGCCCGCGACCTGGGTGTCGATGATGTGGGTCATGCCCACGTTCGGGCCCTCGGCGTTGAGGGTGTCGATCTGGCTGTTGGTGTTGTTCAGCAGATCGGTGAGGGTCGCGACCTGCTCCTTGATCGCTGCCGTCTGCGCGAGCTCCTGCGGGTTCTGCATCGCCTCGGGCTTCCAGGAGCCCTTGGACTTCGCGTCGTCGATCCGGCTCTGCAGGTCCGCCGACCGTTGCATCAGGTCGTTCGTGAAGACCTGCGGACCGCCGGGGTGCGCTGCCGCGCGCTTGATCAGCTGGGTCTTCTGCGCCGCGTCGTAGAGGCCCTTGTCCTGGCGTCCCTTGTACAGGTCGCCGACGGTCTGGTTGACCTCAGCGGAGGACTTGCCGCCGAGCCAGGCCTCCATGCCGGCGCGGACCTCCTGCGGCGTCGGGCCGCCGAGAGCGCCGAACGTGCCGTTCTGCGAGGAGACCTGCACCTGCGGCGCGCCCGCGGGGCCGTGGACGGTCTGCACGCCGTTGTTGTCGACGACGAGCTGCACGCCCAACGACTGCGCGACCGTGTCAGGCAGGTGCGCACCGACCTGGGAGTCGGCCCACGACGGAGTCTGCAGACCCGTGGTGACGAGGTCGGCGGAGGTCGGCATCGCGCCGTTCTCCTTGACCTGCTGCGTCACGTGGTTGACCACGTCGGCGTCGCCCGGCTTCATACCGTCGGTGCTCACGACGTCCCAGCGCTTCGACGAGCCGTTCGCGAGGTCGTTCGCGAGGTTGTCGCGCCACTGGTCGAGCTTGGCGCCGGTGTTGGGGCCGGGCACGTTCGGTTCGAGGTCGGGGTGGAACTTCGCCAGCGTGTCGGGATCGGTCTGGCTAGCGACCCAGCTCGACAGGCCGTTGGGCGTCAGGCCGGGGTGGTTGTGGTTCTGCGGGTTCTGCGCGACGTCGTTCAGCACGGCGTCCACAGTGGACTTGACGTCGCTGGTGCCGACCACCGGTGACGCGTTCGGGACCGGCGCGTTCTGGAACGCGGCGCTGCGCAGCACCGACTCGACCAGACCGACCTTGTCGAGGTTCGGCAGGTGGTTCTGGGTGTTGGGCCGGACGTCGGCGTCCACGTCGGAGTCGACGTCCCAGCTACCGGGCAGGTTCGGCGTGTCCGAGGGCATCGGCCGCGTCTGCACGTCGGGGCCGGGGGTGTTGCTGTCGGTGTCCGGAGTGGACGGTGCGGGCGTGCTGTCCGCGGCGGGCTTGGGAGTCCAGTCTGCGGGCGGCGGCACGGTCGCCGGACCGGCCGGGTTGATCGTGGTGTCGGGCACCGCGACCTGGCTGTTGGCGTTGTTCTCGATCAGCCACAGGTGACGAGGCCGGATGCCGGGGTCGTCCAGGTGGATGTCGGCGCCCATCATGCCGCCGTCGTTCTGGTGCACGCCGGAGTTCGTGTCGTGCTGCTGGAAGACCCGGGTCGTGTCCTTGTACTCGTCCGGGATGCCCAGGTAGTGCAGGGTCTCGTGGGCGAGGACCTCGGGGCTGGTGTTGGTGCCCCAGTGGGTCTGGTCCGGGTTGGTCGTCTTGTCGTCGACCTTGATGCTGGTGTGCGCGTCGTTCTTGTTGTCGGTGAACTCGAGGTTCAGGTGGAACTGGTCGCCGCTGGGCAGCCGGAAACCCTGGTTCAGCATGGAGTTCACGCCGTTGGTGGCGTTCTCCTTGACCTGTGCGATGGCCTCCGGCGTCGTGTTCGCGGCAGGGTCGATGTGCACCTTGACGGTGTACTCCTGCACGAAGTTGCCGGGGCTGGTCTCGATGCGGCGCAGGTCGTAGTTGATGAGTCCCTGGTAGGACTTGATGTTCGACGGCGTGCTGTCCGTGCGGACGTCGTGCACGGTCTGGTTGACCGTCCGCACGTCGGTGTCGTTGCGGCGGTCGGCCCAGGTGCTGCGGTCCGCCGGGTTGCTCGGGTTCGACCACTCCGCGGTCCTGGCCGGGTCGTGGCGCCACGACTGGTCGGTGAGGACTTCCTTGCCCTTGTGCGACTCCGGGGTCGGCGGCGTCATCGCCGGCGGCGCACCGACCTTCGGCACGTCCTTGCGGGTGCCGTCGGGGTTCAGGTTCGACTGCGGTGCGGGCGGTGCCGGGGGAGCGGGCGGGGCCGGCGGGGCCGCGGGCGGCGGGGTGGCCGGTGCGTCCCTGGTCGGCGCCGGGCCGTTGCCGGGGGTCTGCTGGGTGTTCTGGGACGGCGCGTCGGTGTCCGCGGACTTGTTCGTGTCGGTGTTCGGCCTGACGTCGGTGTTGCCGGGCGCCGGGGGCGCGCTACGGGTGCCGTCCCCCGGGTCGGTGCCGGGGTTGGACTCGGCGTCGAAGAAGGCGTCGTTGTCGGAGTCGCTGTCGGAGTCGCTGTCGGAGTCGCTGTCGGACTCGGCGTTGGTGTTGGCGCCGGTGTTGGTCTCGACGTCGCTGTCGAACCCGAAGAGGCCGCCGCTCATGTCGGGTCCGTCGGATTCGGTGTCGCTCTCGACGTCGCTGCTGGTGCCGGGGTTGGACTCGGCATCCACGTAAACGTCGTTGTCGGAGTCGCTGTCGCTCTCGACGTCGCTCTCGGCGTTGGCGCCGGTGTTGGTCTCGACGTCGCTGTCGAACCCGAAGAGGCCGCCGCTCATGTCGGGTCCGTCGGACTCGGCATCGCTCTCGGCGTTGGCGCCGGTGTTGGTCTCGACGTCGCTGTCGAACCCGAAGAGGCCGCCGCTCATGTCGGGTCCGTCGGACTCGGCATCGCTCTCGGCGTTGGCGCCGGTGTTCGTCTCGACGTTGGTGCTGGGGGTCGTGACGGCGGGAGGCGCCACCGAAGCAGGGCCCTGCTGGGCCGGGGGCGTCGATTCCACCGGCGTCTGCGGACTCGGCACCTCGGCGTCCGGCGTCTGCACTGCCGGGGCAGGCGGCGGCGGGGACGGCGGGTCCAGCCGCAGGGTCAGCGCCTGGAGAACCTGGTTGTTCTGCGGTGCGCGAGCGTCCTCGAACACCTGGGAGAAGTACTTGCTCTCGGGACTGTCCTTCTGCGAGAGGTTCTTCAGCAGGTCAGCGAGCTGGGCAACGTCGTTTCGAGCCGAATCCGGATCGGCGGGATCGACCGGATCGACCGGGTTGTTGCTCGGGAAGTCGTCGGCCAGCTGTTGCTGGAGGTCCGGCTTCCGCGACTCGAGCAGATCGATGATCTGGTCCAGTTGCTCCTTGGTGAGGTCGACCGCATATTTGGAGTCGTCGAGGAACTCCGGCGACGGCTGGTTGCCGTCGATGACGCTGCTGATCTCGTTGGCCGAGGCTTCGGGGATTCCGGAAAGGATGTTCGTTACCTCCGCGCCCCGGCCGTGGAGCGCGGGCGAGAGCATGGAGGCGATCTGGGAGACAGAGCTGGCTGCCTCGTCGGGGTCGCGGTCCGGCGACACCACGTAGTCCCGGAGCGCCGAGAAGGTCTCGATGGCCGTGGTCACCTTGAACGCCTGCTTTGCAGCCGACGGGTTCTTGGGGTCGGAGTCCGCTTGCAAGGCCGCGTCGACGGCTGCGGTCCATGCGGTGTCCGCTCGCAAGCCGTTGCTCGCGTTGTTCAGGTTCGTGGTGGCGGCGTCGGCACCGGGGACGTTCGGATAAGGGGTCTTGCTGGTGAGAACGGAGATGTTCGGCCGTTCGACGAGGTGCGCGAGGTTCGTGGAGTTCGCGCCCTCGTTGATCGCGGGCAGGGTGCCGAGCTGGAAGACCTGCTGGAACACCGCCTGCGGCATGGACCCGGTGTTCACCACCAGGACGTCGCCCTGCTTCAGGTCGTCGATCTTCTGCTGCAGGTCGGGTGAGGTGATGTCCGCGCGCTGGATCCCGTCCACCTCGAGCTGCGGCACGAACCAGACCGACGAGGGGGTGATCTCCATCATGATCGCGGGCTGCTGGTTCAGCGAGTGCAGAGCCATCGCGAGGTGGTTGGACACGCCGGGACGGCTGATGGGGTCGACAGCCACGAGGCCGTAGACCGGCATCAAGTCGGCCTTGCCGCCCAGCACCGCGTCGGCGACCTTCTTGATGCCGTCCGCCTTCGCGGGGTTGGCGGGCATCTCCTGGTCGATGAGGTCGGCCAGTTCCTTCGGATTGGTGATCTTCGGCACGTCGTAGACGTACCTGGCGTCCGGGCTGATGTGCGGGTCCAGATCGATGATCTTGACCTCGCTGCCGGGGCCGTCGCGCTTGATGAGAAGCCGCTTGCTGCTGTCCCAGGCGTAAGGCTTGAGGATGACAGCTTCGTTGACGTTGTTCTTGTTGAGGTAGTTGGTGGCGGTGTTCGTGTCATGCGCGTTGAGTGAGTCGTCGCCTGCCGACATCAGCAACGTGTTGCTGTCGGCGGGATGGTTCGGCGAGCTGGTGACCTCGACCGGCTGCAGGTCCGGCGTGATCAGGAGGTCCATCTTCGCCACGGACTCCGGATCGGTGACGAAGGTGATCTTGTCCTTGTAGCCGCCGTCGCGCAGCGCCTTCACCAGCGTCGTCGCGGCGGCCTGGTGGCCCAGCCCCGCCGCGTTGTCCACCGCGACGACGACATTGTCGACGTCCGACAGCAGGTCCTTCACCGTCGGAGCGGCGTCGGAGGTCGTGGCCTCCTGCTGGGCATCGGTGGACGAGTCGGCGTCGGACGCACGTCCCGTCTCCGCGTTGGGGTTGGGATTCGATCCGGCGGCCACAGGCGGCAGCACGACCAGGCCGGGCGTGAGGTTGGCCGTCGTGTTCGGGTTCGCCGTGGTGTTCGGGTTCGGCGCCGCGCCGGTGGGCGGCGGGGGAGCCGGCCGCGTCTGGACGCTCGGGTCGCCGGGGTTGGGCGTGTTCGTGTCCGGGGTGGGCTTGGACCCGGCAGGGGGAGCGTTGGTCTCGGGCTTCGGCGTGTTCGCGGGCGGGACGTTCGTCGCCGGAGTGGGCGAAGGCGTGTTCGTCGGCGGGACGTTCGTCTCGGGCCGCGGAGACGGCGTGGAGGCCGGGGGAACGGTGGTGTTCGGCGTGTTGGCCGGCGGAGTGTTGGTCTCGGGCTTGGGAGCCGGGTTCGGGTTCGGCGAGGTGTTCGCCGGGGGAACGTTGGTCTCGGGCCGCGGAGACGGCGCGGGCGTGTTCGCCGGAGGCGTGTTGACCGGAGGCGTGTTCGCCGGCGGCGGCGTGTTGACCGGAGGCGTGTTGGTGTTCGGCGTGTTGACCGGAGGCACGTTTGCCGGCGGCGTGTTCACCGGAGGCACGTTCGCGGGCGGCGCCGGGCGCGTCTGCACGGGCGGTGCGTCGGCACGCGGTGGCTGTGCGGACGGCGTCGTCTCCGAACGGGGAGACGGCGTGTTCGTCGGCGGGACGTTGGTCGACGGCGCGTTGGTCGCCGGGTTCGGCGAAGGCGCGTTGGCCGGCGGGGTGTTGGTCGCCGGGTTCGGCGAAGGCGCGTTGGCCGGCGGCGCGTTGGTCGCCGGGTTGGGTGCCGGCGCGTTGGCCGGCGGGGTGTTGGTCGCCGGGTTCGGTGCCGGCGTGTTGACGTTCGGCGTGGGCGACGGCGTGTTGACCGGCGGCACGTTCGCGGGCGGCGCCGGACGCGTCTGCACGGGCGGTGCGTCGGCACGCGGCGGCTGAGCCGACGGCGTTGTGTCCTGGCGCGGCGACGGCACGTTCGTGTTCGGTGCGGGCGACGGCGCGTTGGTGCTTGGCGACGGCGTGTTGGTGCTCGGCGCGGGCGACGACACGTTCGTGTTCGGCGCGGGCGTCACCGGCGGCGCGACCGGAGCCGGCCGCGACTGGGCGGCGGGCGGCGGCACGTTCGCCGCGGGAGGCGGCGTCGACACCGGCGGCGTGCCGGGCCGGTTCTGCGCGGGCGGCGCGACGTTCGTGTTCGGCGCGGGCGCCGGCGAAGAGACCGGTGGCGTGCCAGGGCGGTTCTGTGCCGGGGGTGCCGTGTTCGGCGAGGTCGTCGAAGGCGCGGTGGCCGCGGGAGGCGGCGACAGCGGCGTCGGCTTCGGGGCCGGAGGCGGCGTGGAGGGCGACGTCTGCGGCGGGGCCTTGGTGATGGTGCTGTCGGGCGAGGGGGGCTTGGGCGCGTCGAACACGCCCTTCGCGCCGCCGCCGGCGGGGGTGAACTTGCTGCCGCCGCGTTCGCCACCGGTCGCACCGGGGTTCGCACCGCCGCCAGGTGCCATCGGCGGCGCCATGGGAGGAGCGGCCGAGGCGGAAGGCGTCACGCCGGGAGCTCCACCGGCCCGAGGGCCGGCGCTCTGCGGCGGGGTGGCGACGGCGCTCTGCGAACCGGGCGCCGTCGGGCCGCCGGGGTTGCCGGGGCCGTTGTAACCGGGCGCCGTCGGCGTGAACGCGGCGGGGCTCTTGGCACCGCCGCCAGGCGACGAGGAGCCAGGAGTCGCACCACCGGCGGGCGGCGTCGCACCACCGGCGGGCGGCGTCGCGCCACCCGTGGGCGGAGTGCCGCCGACACCCGGCTTCGGGGCCGGGGGCGGGGTGGAAGGCGAGGAAGACGGCGGGGCCTTGGTGATGGTGCCGTCGGGCGAGGGGGGCTTGGGCGCGTCGAACACGCCCTTCGCGCCGCCGCCGGCGGGGGTGAACTTGCTGCCGCCGCGTTCACCGCCGGTGGCACCACCGGGGTTCGCGCCGCCCATCGGCGGGGCCATGGGGGGTGCCGCGGGAGGCGTCGCACCGCCACGCGAAGGCGACGTCACCGCGTTCTGCGGGCCGGGAGCGGACGTGGCGGGCTTGGTACCGGCCGCGCCACCGGGAGTGTTGGGGCCGTTGTAACCGGGCGCCGTCGGCGTGAAGGCCGCGGGGCCCTTGGCGCCGCCACCGGGGGTCGCGCCGCCGGGCGTCGCGCCCCCGCCCTTGCCTCCGCCTCCGGGAGGCGTCGCGCCGGGCGCCGTCGGCGTGTAGGGCGCCGGGCCCTTCGCGCCACCACCGGGCGTGGCGGGCGACTTGCCGCCGCCGGCGGCGGTGGCGCCGCCGGGCGGGGTGTAGCCGGGCGCGGTCGGGGTGAAGGCCGCGGGGCTCTTGACGCCACCGGCCGCGCCGCCCTTGCCACCGCTGGCGTTGGTGCCGCCGGGTGGGGTGTAGCCGGGCGCGGTCGGGGTGAAGGCCGCGGGGGCCTTCGCGCCGCCGCCAGGCGTGGCGCCGGTGCCGCCCTTGACGTTCGGGGCCGCGCCTGCGGAAGGCCCGCCGGGGGTCTTGGCACCGGACGTGCCGCCCTTGGCGCCGTTACCGCCGGGTGGGGTGTAGCCGGGCGCGGTCGGGGTGAAGGCCGCAGGGGCCTTGGCGCCGCCGCCGGGCGTGGCACCGGCACCGCCCTTGATGTTCGGTGCCGCGCCGGCTGCGGCACCGCCGGTGGTCTTCCCGCCGCCGGGCGTCGCGCCCGTGCCGCCCTTGCCGCCGGGTGGGGTGTAGCCGGGTGCGGTCGGGGTGAAGGCCGCCGGGGCTTTGGCGCCACCGGGCGTGGCGCCGGCACCGCCCTTGATGTTCGGAGCCGGGCCTGCCGCGGCACCGCCGGTGGTCTTCCCGCCGCCGGGCGTCGCGCCCGCGCCGCCCTTGATCGCCTGCGGACCGGTGACGCTGGGACCGCCGGGGCCCTTGGCGCCGCCGCCCGTCGCGCCGCCGCCGCCGTTGATCGCCTGCGGGCCGGTGACGTTGGGGCCGCCAGGAGTCTTGTTGCCCGGCGTGTTGGTGCCGGCGCCGGGCACGTTCTTCGCGCCGGTGGTCGAGTCGATCGACTTGATGTTGGTCTGGTTGGTCTGGTCGACCTGCACCGCGGTCTGCTGCGTCGCCTTCAGGTTCGTCTGGACCTCGGTGAACGCCTTGGCGCCCCGGTCGGCCTGCGAGACGGCGTTGTCGTTGGACGCGTTGAGCGCCGGCACCGCGAACAGGCCAATGGGCCCGAGCGCGTTGCCGCTGAAGTTCAGGCCCCGCAGGCCGGACGAGATGCTCGTCAGCCGGGACCCCAGGTCACCCGCCTTGTTCTGCAACCCCTGCATCGAGGAGTCGTTCATGGAGAAGCCGCTGTTGCCGGTGGGGCCGCCTCCGCCCGTTCCGCTGGTGGGCGGTGCCGAGGCGGGAGGGTTGGCTCCCGGGTTCGGCGCTGGGTTGGGATTGACGTTCCCCTTGGCCATGAGCGGCGATTCTCCAGTGCTGCGTCAGAACAAGGCGGGATCGCGGGGATCCCGGCTGTTGGCTGGACTTACTCTGTCGGCCGGACGGACCGCTCGTGCGCGATGGTCGGACGCAGCGGCTGGGCCGCGGCACCGCCGGCCGCCTCGTAGCCGATGGTCGGCTGCAGCGGCTCACTCGCCATGAGCGGGTTGACGCTCTCGTAAACGGGCTGTGCGTCGACGCGCCCGTAGACCTCACGCGCTTCCGACGGCTCGAGGGCGTCGTACGCGTGCGACATCTGCGTGCGCGCGAGCGGCTCGTAACCCGACTGGGCCTGCAACGGCTCGGAAGGCGTTTCGGGGCTCGAGTACATCTCACGCGCCTGCATCGGCTGGACGGCCTCGTGCATCGGCGCCCCCGCGGTCATGCTGACGCCGGACACCATCGTGGAGTCCTGCGCCGACGCACGGGAGAACGCGACGGGAGCCTCGGCCGCCTCCACGCGGGAGAACGCCATCGGAGCCTGAACCGCCTCGGCGCGCTGCATCGGCTGCAACGGCTGCATCGGCTCGGCGGCGTGCATCGCCGCGGTACGGGCCTGCAGGGGTTCGGTCACGTGCATCGCACGTGCCTGCAGGGGCTCGGTGGCGTGCACCGCCGCGGTACGGGCCTGAAGGGGCTCGGCCGCGTCCATCGCACGGACAGCCTGCATCGGCTGCAGCGGCTCGGAGGCCAGTCGCTTGGCGGCCTGCATGGGCTCGGCCGCTTCCGTCCGCCTGAGGGCCTGCATGGGCTCGGCCGCCGTCGTCCGCCGGAGGGCCTGCATGGGCTCGGCCGACGCCGTCGCCCTGAGAGGAGCGTTCGGCAGCGTCGCCTGCGCGTACCCGTCCTGCTGCACGGTGCCGATGCGGGCGTTGGCGAGAGTGGCCTGCGCGGTCCCGTCCTGCTGGACCATGCCGACGCGGGCGTTCGCCAGCGTCGCCGCGCTCGCGGTGCCGGTCGCGTCCGCGGCCGTCTTGCCGTCGGAGGCGCCGGGCGGGGTGTTGCCGCCACCGCCGCCGCCCCGGTTCGCCATCGCCTCGTCGATCTTGTCGTCGACACCCTTCTGGGCCTTGTAGCCCTCGTAGGTGATCTCGGCGACGTCAGCGGAGTTCTCGAACCGCTCCCAGCCCTTGCTGACCTTCTTCATGATGTCGTCGAGGTCGCCGATGCGCTTCATCTGACGGCCGAGCGCGGCGACGACACGGGCGACGCGGGACGCGATGTTCACGCCCAGCGCGACCGCCTTGCCGACCGCGAAGCCACCGAAGACCGCGATCGAGGTGCCGAACGTCGGGATCATCATGGCGGCGGCGATGAGCGCGCCGGCGATCAGCGAACCGATCAGCTGGGCGATCAGGTCGCGGACGATGTCACGCAGAACGGTGACGAGCATGCCCATGATCGCGACGATCTTGGCCTTGGACTCGACGGCGTTCGCCAGGTCGTCGAGCTCCTGGCCCATGCCGTCCATCGACGCCTTGAAGCGCTCGGACGACTGACCGCTCCAGCCGTCGAACGTCGCGAGGCCGCTCTTGTGGTCCTCCGCCAGCACCCGCAGCTCGGCCGCGCGCGCCTTGTTGGCCTCGACGTTGGCCTGGATCTCCTCCGGGTTGCCCATCAGCTGGTTCAGGGCGTCACGCAGGAACGACACGTGCTCGATGAGCCAGCCGACACCGGCACCGATGATGCTGCCGAGCGGGTCGATCGCGAACATCACCGTGGCCGAGGCCGCGCCGATGGCGTTGAACGTGATGTCGAGAGCCTTCTCGGTCTCGGACTCCGCGTCCTTGCTGATGCCGTCGATCAGACTGCCGTAGGCCTCGATGAACAGCGAGCCCTTGAGCTTGTTCTCCTCGGTGATCTTCATCCCGGGAGGAGACGGGAGTGGAGTTTCAGGCGCGGTCATCGCTGTTCCTTACCAGGGGTTGTCGTCGTCGTCATCGTCGTCGTCCGCACGGCGCCGGCCGCGGACGGGCGCCGGCTGCGGGGTCGCCGCGGGCGTGCTCGCCGGAGGAGCAGGAGCGGGTTCCGGCTCGTCGTCGATCTCGTCGTACGGGTCGGTGTCCTCGTCGACCTCGTCGTCCGGGATCGAGTCCGAGACCATCTGGTAGGCCTCGGTGCCCTCGCCGAGCGGCTTGAAGAGCTCGAGGACCTGCGTCGCGGCCTGCTTCTGGGCCTTCCGCGCCGTCTCCAGGATCAGCGCGGTGAGCCGGGGGCCGCCCAGCTCGATCGCGCGGTGTCCCAGCTGCAGGTTCTGCAGGCCGCCGTTGGGGCCCACCGTCACTGTCACCGCGCCGTCCTTCGACGTCACGGTGGCGGAGGCCGCCGCGACGTTCTCCGTGAGGTCCTCCGACTTCTGCTTCAGGTCGGCCAGCTTGGCCTCGTACTCTTCGACCCACTGATAGGGGTTCGCGGGATTCACACGGTCCTCCGGCGGCGGCGGTTCAACTGAGACGCGCTAGTTCACGCGAGCACAGCGTCGATTCGGGTGGCGATGCGGTCGTTGTCGGTCGGCGAGACGCTCATCCAGCCGTCCGAGTTGACCATCAGATAACGGCCCTGGTGGGTGTCGAACCAGTTGATCACGACCCCCGACCGCTGGCGGCCGTGGGTGATGCCGAACTGGCCGCCCGCGACGCGGTTCGACGCGAGTTCGTCGAACTGCTTCGCGTCCTGTGCGGACAGACCGGCCTGCTGCAGCGCCTCCTGGTCGTCCACCCCGCCGTCGCCGAACAGGTCGTCGGAGGGGTCCACCTCCTGGGCCTCCTGCAACGCGACCGCGTCCTGAAGGGACTGGACCCGGACGTTCACCGCCGTGCCCGGTCCGGGCACGGCGTCGGGCAGCACCTTGACGATCTCGCGGGCGATCCCGGTCTCGCGGATCTCCAGCAGCCCGACCCGGTCGCCGTCGATGATCGCCAGCGCGGCGCGCCGGCCGTTGGAAACGGCCAGCGCGCGCACGGTGCGGTCAAGACCGGCGACGGCGTCCACGGACACCTCGTGGTCGTCGAGCAGCCGCAGGAATTCCTCGAGACGCTGGTTGTCCACGAGCCCGCGTGACCGCAGCTCGTCCATCGTCTTCGTGACGAGCACGCGGCGTTCCTGCTCGGTCTCGCCCTCGTTCGGCACGTCCAGCGGGTACGGCACTCTGCCGAGCCGCAGGGCGTGCCACAACACGTCGAACTCGCGCGGCGACAGCAGGAACTCGGGCGTGATCACTGCGACTCGGTCCCCTTCTGCTTCTTGACCTTCGCGGCACCGATCACCGACGGGGGCAGGTTCTCGCCGGGGACCTCGAACAGGTCGCCGCCCATGATGTAGCTGGCGGAACGGTGTTCCTTGTCGTCCTCGCCCCTGCCGCCACCGGGAGCGCCGCCCATCGGCGCGCCACCCATGCCGGCACCCGCCGCGGAAGCGCCACCGGGACCCATGCCCATCGGCATGCCGCCACGAGCGGCCTGGCCCTGGACACCGGCCGCGCCGCCGGACTGCATCGAGCCGCCCGCGCCCGCGGCACCGCTCGCGCCGCCGCCGAACGCGCCGCCGGCACCGCCACCGCCGCCACCCGCACCCATCTGCGGGGTGTACGGCATCGGGCCGCCCTTCATACCGCCACCGCCACCGCCACCGGCGCCACCACCGGCACCGCCGCCCGCACCACCGGGACCGGTGTAACCGGGCGCCGAGGGGTTGTAGGCCGCGGGACCCTTGGGGTTCTGCGGGGTGTAGTTCGGGTTGGCCAGGTCCTTGCCGACGACCGGGGTCTTCGGGACGTTCTGGTTCTGGCCGGTGTTCGTGCGGCCGCCGTTACCCATCTGAGGCGTGTAGCCGGGCGCGGTGGGCGTGTAGGGCGCGGGACTGCCGCCGCTGCCGCTGGTGTACGTGCTGCCCGTGTTGCTGGGGCTGTACCCCGGCGCGGTCGGCGTGTACGCCGCGGCCGTGTTGGTGTTCGTGTTGCCCATCTGCGGCGTGTAGCTGCTGCCGCCACCGGCGCCACCGCCCGCACCGCCGCCGGCTCCCGCTCCGGTGTAGCCGGGCGCGCTCGGGTTGTACGCGGCCGCGGCGGGCTGGTTCACGCCACTGCCGGCACCCGCGCCGCCACCGGCTCCGGCGCCCGCACCGGAACCCGACTGCTGTCCGGTCACCGGAGGGGCGGCCGTCGCCGCACCGGCACTCGCCGCCTGGGTGGACATGAGGCCGTCCGCACCGCCGGTGAACGCGGCCGCACCGGAGCGCGGGACCGCCATCACCGGCTCCTCGACCTTGCCGGTGTTCGGGTTGAACGGCGGCTTGAAGGCGGGCGTCGTCGAGTCGATCTGGCGGGAGTTGTTCTCCATGTCGGTCATCACGGTGACCGCCTGGTCGTGCGCCGCGCGCGACGCGGTGTTGGCGGCCGCGATGTCGGCGGAGGCCAGCACGAAGGCGGGCGTGCCCGGCTGGGAGAGCGCGGCCGCGGCCTTGTTCCAGTCGAACTGGACCGGCTGGGGCATCTGCGCCCTGGCGTTCTCCATGACCCGGCCCTGGTCGGCGACCTTGGTGCCGACGTCGACGGCCGTCTTCGCGGTCTCGTCGACCCAGTCCCCGAGCTTCTTCATCGCGGCACGGGCGGCCTCGGCGGCTCCACCCGTCCACTTCGACTCCGACGCGGTGATGACCGAGTTGATGGTCCGGGACGCCTCGGTCAGCTCGTTGCCGTACTTGCTCCAGTCGGAGCTGATCTGGCCGGCTTGACCGGGGTCGTTGTTGTTGTGCACCGCGGCATACAGCTCTTGGTGCGATCGGGACGCCCAGTTCTGCGGGTCCGTGAGGACCGGGACGTTCTCGACCTCGCTCGGGTCGGTCTCGGGGGGCATGACCGGCTCGCCTCTCACTCCGTTGGATCAGCTGGCCACAAGATCAGCTGTTACCCATGTGCTTCTTCAGTTCGGCCTGCTGTTCCTCGTCGAGCTTCGTGAAGTTCCCGATCGCTTCGACGATGGAGTTCTTCGTCTGCTCCAGAACCGTGCGGTACGCGGTCATGACGCTGACGAACGAGTACTGCTCACCCTCGGCGCGATGCGTGAACTTGTCGCGCATCTTGTCGCCGACGGGGTTCGCACCAAGCGGCGCCGGGCGGGCGATGCTCGAGTTGGCGCGTTCGATCCACGAGTCGACCTGGTCGATCTGGGCCTGGAACTGCTTGCGGAGTTCCTCGCCTGCCTCCGGGTCGATCTGCACCTGACCCGTGCTGACGGTGTCGCCGAGCGGGACAGCGTCTTTGTCACCGACGATGTACATGCGGGCAGTATCGGGTGTCTTTTGGTGTATCGCTCACTTTGCCGCGCGCGAGTTACCAATTGAGATCCGCGTTCACAATGCGTTGTCACTGACCGAATCGGGCCACGAACCGGTGAACGTCGTGTAACGGGGTGATCGTTTGCCCTGGTTGTGGGAGCGCTCTCGGGGTGCTGCCCGTTCGGGCTCTCGATCTCTGTTCACATCCCTGGAACGGCCCTTGACCTGGGCCGACTGTGACGCGAATCACATAGGGGATTCTCTGGAATTTAGGGCTTTCTTGAGGTCCGTCACAGCCTGGTTCGTCGATCACCGGATCGGGTGAATCGGCCGACCGGCGCAAGAACGCGGGCGCACTCCGGAGAGTACGCCCGCGATGCCCGATTTGGATCATTCTTGTGCGCTGGAACGCACCGCTCTCAGGCCAGTACGGCGTCGATCCGCGTCGCGATGCGGTCGTTGTCGGTGGGTGACAGGCTGAGCCACCCGTCGGAGCGCACCATCAGGTAGCGCCCCTGGTGGGTGTCGAACCAGTTGATGACCACGTCAGCGCGGTGTCGTCCGTGCGTGACACCGAACTGGCCACCCGCGACCCGGTTCTGCGCGAGCTCGTCCATCTGCCGTGCGTCCTGCGCGGACAGCCCGGCCTTCAGCAACGCCTCGCGGTCGTCGAGCTCCTCGTCGGCCGCGCCCCACGGGTCCTCGGAGTCCTCCTCCTGCTCGGCCTCCTGCAATGCGACGGCCTGCTGCAACGTCTCCAGTCGCACCGACAGCGCGCTGCCGGGCCCGGCCACCCCGTCGGGCAGCACCCTGACGATCTCGCGTGCGAGAGAGGTGGGCCTGATCTGCGACAGGCCGACGGTGTCGCCGTCGATGACGGCCAGCACGGCCTCCGTCCCGCCGGCGGCGGCCAGCGCCCGCACGGTCCGGTCGAGCCCGGCGACGGCGTCCACGGACACCTCGTGGTCGCCGAGCACCCGCAACAGGTCCTCCAGCCGGGGGTCGTCGGCGATGCCGCGCCGCCGCAGTCCGGCGATCGTGCTGTGCTGCAGTGCTTTGACGTCCTGCTCGGTCGCTCCTTCGCTGGGCACGTCGAGCGGGTACGGCATTCTGCCGAGCCGCAGCGTCTGCCACAGCACCTCGAACTCGCGGGTCGACAGCAAGTACTCGGGCGTGATCACGAGTGCTCGGAACCTTTCTGCTCTGCCTGCTTTGCGCGCAGTATCGGGCAGAAATGCGTCAACCGTTCCTCATCGGCCGAATACGTACCCGGTTGAGACGAATGTTCACAATCAGTCGCGGCGGCCCGAAACGGGCCACTTCCGGGCAAGCGGAACCTGTGTGCACGCTTGTTTTCCCAGGTTCCGGGAGTGTTCTCAATGCGTGACCTGGGCAGATGCCCGCGGTCCGTTCACGCGTCCTCACGGGCGTCGTTCGACCGGTTGGCTGTGACCCAAATCACGCCTCCTGGGTGGTCCTGCGATGTGAGACGCACTCTTGCGGTGGGTAGCTAGCTTCGGACGCATGATCTCTCGGCGCGGCGTGCTCCTCGCGGCAGGACTCTCGGTGCTGCCTTCGGTGCTTCCCTCCAGGGCGGTGGCGGCCCCAGTGATCGTGAAACCGTTGCCCGACACGGACTTCATCGTGCACGGCACCAACGCCGAGACGCGCTGGGAGGCTCTGCGCGGCACCGGCTCGCTGACGCCGGTCCCGAAGTTCTTCGTCCGCAACCACACCTCGACACCGCTGCTAGACGCCACGTCCTGGCGGCTGGAGATCCACGGCTCCGGAGTGGCCCGCCCGCTGTCGTTGTCCCTGCGAGACCTGCGCGCGCTGCCGTCGTGCTCGGTGGAGGCGGTGATCGAGTGCGCGGGCAACGGCCGCAGCTTCTTCACCACGCAGCAGGGCCAGACCGTGTCGGGCACGCCGTGGAAGCTGGGCGCCGTCGGCAACGCCCGGTGGCGCGGCGTGTCGCTCGGCCTGCTCCTGCGGCTGGCCGGCCTGCGCCGCTCCGCGGTCGACGTGCTGCCCGCCGGCCTGGACGCGGAGTACGTGACCGGCGGCGTGAACCTGGGCCGGGTGCGGCGCCCGCTGCCCGTGTCGAAAGCCCTGGACGACGTGCTGGTGGCGTACGAGATGAACGGCGAGCCGCTGCCGCCTGACCACGGGTTCCCGGCGCGGCTGGTGGTGCCGGGCTGGGTCGGGATCGCGAGCATCAAGTGGCTGGGGTCGCTGGAGGTGTCGGAGTCGGCGCTGCACTCGCCGTGGGACACGCAGTACTACCGGCTGCTCGGTCCCACGTACCCGGCGGACGGGACGCTGGTGACCTCGCAGGTGGCCAAGAGCGCCTTCGAGCTCGGGTGGGGCGCCGTGGTGCCGGCGGGGCGTCAGGTGCTCACCGGCCGGTCCTGGTCGCCCGGCGGGGTGCGGAAGGTCGAGGTGTCGACGGACGGGCGATCCTGGCGGCGGGCCACTCCGGTGTCGCGCGGTGGGTGGACCCGGTGGCAGGTGCCGTGGCAGGCGACTCCGGGGGAGCACGTGCTGCGGGCGCGGGTGGACGGGCAGCCGGACGAGTCGCCCTACAACACGCAGGGCTACCTGTTCGGGGCCGTGGTCCGGCATCCGGTGACGGTGGCTTGAGCGTTCGAGGCGTGCGTGCCCACCACACACACGACGCTGGCCGGGTACCCCCAATTTCAATTCTAGTCACCGCGACCGACAGGCTCCGCGTGCTCGGCAGGGCACACCCTCAGGTGTGAAGATCAGGCAGTGACTGTCTCCCCGTGGGCGCCCCTGCGCCGCAGCGCGTTCCGTGCGTTGTGGCTCGCCCAGTTCGCCTCCAACATCGGCACGTGGGCGCAGACGGTCGGCGCCCAGTGGCTCATGGGCGACCTGGGCGGCAGCGCCCTGCAGGTCGCGCTCGTCCAGACTGCCACGACGCTGCCGGTGTTCCTGCTGGTCGTGCCGTCCGGGGCGCTCGGGGACATCCTGGACCGGCGGCAGGTGCTGATCTCCGGGCAGGCGTTGATGCTGGCGGGCGCGGGCGGGTTGATGGTCTTGGCGGGCACGGACAAGGCGACGCCGGTCAGCCTCCTGGGGTTGCTGGCGCTGATGGCGATCGGGCAGGCGTTGTCGATGCCGTCGTTCCAGGCCATTCAGCCGGAACTGGTGTCGCGCGAGGAGATTCCGCAGGCCGCGCTGCTCAACGGCGTCAACATGAACGTCGGGCGTGCGATCGGGCCCGCGCTGGGCGGGTTGCTGATCGCGCTGGCCGGGTCGGAGGCGACGTTCGCGTTCAACACGGTGAGCTTCTTCGGCGTGCTGATCGTGCTCTCGCGGTGGAAGCGGCCGTCGGACCACCGGCCGCTCGGGACCGAGCACATCGCGACCGCCATGCGAACCGGTGCGCGATACGTGGCGAGTTCGCCGTTGTTCCGGCGCGTGCTCACGCGGCTGACGTTGTTCATCGTGTTCGGCAGCGGGTTGTGGGCGCTGCTGCCGGCGATCGCCCGCGGGCCGTTGCGACTCGACGCGAGCGGGTACGGCGTGTTGCTCGGCAGCGTGGGCGCGGGGGCGATCGGCGGCGCGTTCGTGGTGCCGAAGTTGTTGCAGCGCATGAGCAAGAACCGGATGGTGCTGCTCGCGACGTTCGTCTACGCGGCGGCGACCAGCACGGCGGTGCTGACGCAGAGCTTCGTGGTGGTGATCGTCGCGATGCTGCTGACGGGTGCCTGCTGGATCGCCACGCTGTCGACGTTCAACGCGCTCGCGCAGGTGCTGCTGCCGGCGTGGACGCGTGCGCGGGCGTTGGCCTACTACCAGCTGATCCTGATGGGCGGCCAGGCGCTCGGCGCGGTCGTGTGGGGCGTGATCGCGGACGCGTACAGCCTCAAGGTCGCCATGATCGTGCCCGCGGTGGCGATGGTCGTGCTGGCCGTCGGTGCCACGAGGTGGCTGCCGCTGCACGACCGGCCGCTCGACGTCAGCCCGGCGACCTACTGGGAGGAACCGCCGGAGATCACCGACACCGACGCGGGCCCGGTGCTGGTCACGGTGGAGTGGCCGGTGGCGCAGGAGAACGAGGACGCGTTCATCGACGCCATGCAGCGCGTCGGCAGGGCCCGGCGCAGGACGGGCGCCACGATGTGGGGACTGTTCCGGGACACCGAGCAGCCCGAGACGTTCCTGGAGACCTTCACCGTGGCGACCTGGCAGGAACACCTGCGCCAGCACGTCGAACGCGGCACCGTCGTGGACCAGCAGAACCAGGAGACCGCACGCGCGCTGGCCAAGGGACCGGCGCACGTGCGGCACCTGCTGTTCGCCGAGCCGACGAAGCCGGAGTAGACGTCGGGACAACCCATAGCAGCGCGCTATGAGCGAAAGGGATGATCGCGGGCCGACGGGCGATGTGACGCTCTGGGACACCTCAGACCCCTGCGGAGGACCCCATGAGATCACTCGCGCTCGTCCTGGCGCTGTTAGCCGGACTGCTCGCCCCTGCCACAGCCCAAGCCGCTGCACCCGGCGCACCGAACAGCCCGCTGCTCCCGCCCGAGACCACCAGGAACGTCCTTCACCCCGCGCCCGAGTCGACGATCTACGCGGCCGCGACGGACTATCCGGCCGAACTGCGCGCGTTGACCCGCGTGCTCGACAACTACACCAGCGCGGACGACGCGGCCGTGCACGCCGGCATGCTCCTGCTCTACTACGGCCACAGCTACCCGGAGTTCCTGACGGCGGTCAAGGCCGACCCGGAGGTGTTGCGGGCGCTGCACCGGTTCGTGGTGGGGCACCTGGACCTCTTCGGCACCGACCGCCAGTACCTCGTCCAGAACGCGACCCGCGAACTGGGCAGGTTCTTGCAGCACAACGACATCGCGCCACGCGTACGTCCGTTGCTCGTGGACATGGCGGCACGCGGGGACGTCGTCGGCCGCCTCGCCCCGCTGTGGGTGGGCGTCGCGGAGATGGCCGACTGGTACGACAAGGCGAACTGCCGCCGCTACAACACCTGCGACTTCCGCGCGAAGATCGACCGCCGCGTGCTCACCGTCCGGCACACCTGCAGTGCCACGCTGAAGATCCGCGCCCAGCAACTGACGCGCACCCAGCTCCGCCAGACCTGCGCGTCGCTCGCCGGTCAGGACGCGGCCTTCCACCGGGTCGTGCGCGATCCGGGACCCGTTGCCGGTGACCAGAACACGGCGCTGGAGGTCGTGGTCTTCAACACCGGCAACGACTACCGGACGTACGCCGGGGTGCTGTTCGACATCTCCACCAACAACGGCGGCATGTACCTCGAAGGCGACCCGGCGCTGAACCAGGCGCGGTTCATCGCGCACGAGGCCGACTGGCTGCCGGCGTTCGCGATCTGGAACCTCAACCACGAGTACACCCACTACCTCGACGGCCGGTTCGACATGCACGGCGACTTCGAGGAGAACGTGACCACGCCGACCGTGTGGTGGATCGAGGGCTTCGCCGAGTACCTCTCGTACAGCTACCGCGCCGAGGTCTACACCGACGCGCTGGCCGAGGCGAAGAAGCAGACCTACGCGCTGAGCACGCTGTTCGACACGACCTACGACCACGACACCAAGCGGGTCTACAACTGGGGTTATCTGGCGGTCAGGTACCTCGTGGAGAAGCATCCGGCGGATGTCGCGGCCGTGCTGGCGGACTACCGCGTCGGCGACTGGGCGGGTGCGCGCGACCACCTCACGCGGGTGATCGGCAACCGCTACGACTCCGACTGGTACGGCTGGCTCAGTTCGCTGAAGTGAGAGCCGTGCCGCGCTCCTCCCACCAGGGCCGGAACACCGGACTCGCGAGCGCCTGATCCGAGTAGGCGCCCAGCACCTCGGCGAACACGCGGCTGGCCTGACTCCAGGTCAGCCGCTCCCGCCGCCACGCGAACACCAGCCGCATCCGCATCGGTGCCCCCGCCAGCGGCCGCACCGCCACCCCGGGGCCACCCTGTGACGTCGGCTCGACCAGCTGCACGGCCTTGCCCGCCGCGATCAGCTGACGGCCCGCGCCGCTCGGCACCTCGAACCGGACCCGCGGCACGAACCCCGCCGCCCGGCAGGCCGCGCGCAACGCCGTCAGCGACCCGTCCTCGGCGCCCGGCGGCCCGATCCACGCCTCGCCGGCCAGGTCGGCGAGCTCCACCTCGGTGCACTCGGCCAGTCGATGACCTGCGGGAACGGCGATGTACACCGGCACCCACGGCACGACGACCCGTTGCGCCACCCCGCGCGGCAACCCCAGGTCACCCTCCTCGTCGACGGCGATCACCGCCGCGTCCAGGTGCCCGTTCGCGAGCGCCAGCGCGAGGCCCGTCGACGAGGGATCGACCACCAGCGTGACGTCGTCCAGCACCTCTTCCAGCCGCGAGTAGAGGGCGGCCACGCACTCCATGTGCACCGACCCGAACCGGACGGGTCCGCCGCGACCGGCCGTGTCCGAGCCGAACGCCTCCAGCTCCACCAGCAGCAACCTGGCGCGTTGCAGCATCTGCGCGCCCAGTGGCGTGGGCGCGGCGCCGGAGCGGCCGCGGTCGAAGAGCGTGCCGCCGACCATGCGCTCGACCCGTTGCAGCAGGGTGGTGAGCGACGGCTGAGAGATGCCGAGCTGCGTCGCCGCGCGGGAGAGACTGCCCGCGTCACCGATGGCGCAGATCGCCCTCAGGTGCCGGATCTCCAGTTCCATAGGGCCAGGCTATACGCGCGATCAGCAGGAGCGGTCGCGCTCGGCTTCCGGCCGCGAGAACTCCAGGCGGGTGTCCCCGGAGCGGGGCAGCACGAGGGCCACTCCGTCGCGCTGGTTCCACTCTTTCGGCAGCAGGAGGCTCTGACTGGCCGACTGCAGAACCATGACCAGCCCGTCATAGCGGAACCTGTACGCCGAGTCCGTGGCGGTGCACGCGGTCGTGGTGACGCCCGGCCCGCGGATCCCGATGTCCTTGGTGCTGAACACGACCGCCTGGGGCAGGGTGCCGAGCCTCGTCTGGTACTCGTAGCCCCTCGCCGCCCCGACGGCCGCCGAGTAGTCGTTGACCGCCCAGAACAGGCCGATGCTCGCGAGCACGAACGTGAACGTCCACTGGATCACCGGCACGACGCCGGCGACGCGCTTGCCGGACAGCGTCGTCTGCAGGTGCTCCGCCACCGGGAACAGGATCACGCCCAGCGCCACGCACACCCCGGGAAGACCGGGCACGGCGTAGAGCAGCCGGGGCACCGCGAGGCCGCTGAGCCCGAGCAGCAGGAACACGAGACCCAGCGACACCAGCACCGGAACGGCGCGCCGGGTCAGGACGCGCCACGTCCTCGGTGCCAGCGCCGAGTGCAGGAAGCGGTAGCCCCACAACGCCGCGAGCCCTCCGGCCGCCAGCACCGTCAGCGGCACGAACATGCCGTCCGAGCTGCGGATCAGGTAGTCCGGCGCGGTCAGGCCGAGCACGGAGTAGTGCACGCCGAACCAATCGCAGAAGAAGGTCGCGTGCCGGGTGCCGAAGTAGAACAGCAGCGCGGTCAGCAAGGTGGTCGGCGCGAGCAGGGAACCGAAGACCCGCAGCCCCTTCGACGGCGCCTCGTCCTTCGGCCTGGCGGCGGCCGGGCGCACGGGTCAGCCCTCGGAGCACAGGTCGTTGGTGATCCTGAACGTGATCTTGCCGCCCTCGTGCAGGGGGACGGGCACCTTGATACCTCCCCGGACGACCTTGCAGTCGCCCTCGGTGTCCGTGGACCCGTCGACCACCAGGGTGTATCCGACGCACAGCTTCTTGCCGGGACAGGCTTCCGTGAGCTGGCCCGAGATGGTGTTCCAGGACAACTTGAACGGAATCCCGGTCTGCTGCTCGATGGATCCGCGCAGTTCGGAGGTGAGCACCCAGCGGTCCGGGGGTTTCGGCGGCGGAGGGGGTGGCTTCGTCGTGGTGCGGGGCGGTGGTGGCGGAGGTTTCGGTGGCGGGGTCGTCGTGGTCTCGGGCGGAGCTGCGGTGGCGGCCTCGGTGGTCGACGTGGCCGTGACCTCGGTGTTCGGCGCCGGTTGGGCAGTGCCGGGTGATGGTGGCTGGCCGCAGGCGGTGAGCGTGGCGGCGGCCAGGAGACAGAGGACGGTTCGGGTGATCATGGCGGATGCCTCCTTTACAAGTAGAGGCCTGCCGCCGATCGAGGGATACACCTGCCGCTTCCATAGTGTGAAGCTATGGCCAACTGGGATTGGCGAGATCGCTCCGGCAGGAGGAAGGGTGGGAGGAAGGACAACTCTGGAAGGACCCGAATTGGCTCGGACACGCCGCGACATGGCGAAACTGGTGGACGCGGACGGTTTCCGCACGTACATCCGCGACGGCTGGGGTGAGTGGGACAACTCCGTCGACCTCCCGGACGGCACGGCAGAGGCGGCCGCCGCACACCGCGCCAGGCTCACCGCGGCGCTGCCCGGCAAGCGGATCGCGCTGGCCGCCGGACGTGCGCACGTCCGGTCCAACGACACGTTCCACGAGTTCCGCGCCGACAGCGACTTCGTGTGGCTGACCGGCTGCCAGGTCGAGGGCGCCGTGCTGGTGCTGACCGACGACGACGCCACGCTGTTCGTGCCGGTCCCGTCGGAGACCCACAGCGTCGACTTCTTCGGCGACGCCGACCGCAGCCCGTTCTGGATCGGCGCCGCCGCCGGCCCGAAGGAGTGGGGCGCGGCGCTCGGCATCACGGCCCGCCCGATCGAGGACCTCGCGAACGCCCTGCGCGGCCGTCACCCCGAGACGCTCGTCGCCAAGGGCCTCGACCCGGTGCTGGACGCGCTGACCGGCTCGCACAGCGACGAGCTGCGCACCGTCCTCTCCGAACTGCGCCGGATCAAGGACGACTGGGAGATCGACCAGCTCCGCCAGGCCGTCGACGCCAGCGTCAAGGGCTTCGCCGACGTCGCCATGGAGCTCGGCCAGGCCGTGCGCGGCGGGGGAGAGCGCTGGCTGCAGGGCACGTTCGACCGTCGTGCGCGCACCGAGGGCAAGGGCCCCGGCTACACCTCTATCGTCGCCGCCGGCGCGCACGCCCCGGTGCTGCACTGGACGCGCTGCGACGGCCGCGTGAACGACTCCGACCTGCTGCTGCTCGACGCCGGCGTCGAGATGAACTCCCTCTACACCGCCGACGTCACCCGCACGTTCCCGGTGAGCGGCGAGTTCAGCGAGCCGCAGCGCAAGGTGTACGACCTCGTGCTGAAGTCGCACGTCGCCGCGCTCGCGGAAGTGCGGCCGGGCAACGACTACAGCGCTTTCCACCACACCGCCATGCGCGTGCTCGCCGAGGGCCTGCACGACTGGGGCCTGCTGCCGGTCAGCGTCGACAAGGCGCTCGACCCGTCCGGCCAGCACCACCGGCGCTACATCGTCTGCGGCACCGGGCACTTCCTCGGCCTCGACGTGCACGACTGCGCCGACGCCCGCCAGGAGACCTACCAGCAGGGCATCCTGGAGCGCGGCATGGCGCTGACCGTCGAGCCCGGCCTGTACTTCCACCCGAACGACGAGACGCTGCCGCCGGAGCTGCGTGGCATCGGCGTGCGGATCGAGGACGACCTGGTCGTCACGTCGACCGGCGCCGACGTCCTCTCGGACTCGTTGCCGATCGACGCGGACGACGTCGCCGCGTGGGTGCGCAAGCAGCGTTCCTAATTGGACGGAGTGGAGCGGGCCCAGGCGAACGTGAGTTCCACGGCCCGCTTCCAGTTCGCGTACTCGTTCTCGCGGTGCCGGGCGTCCATCGCCGGGTTCCACCGGGCGGCCAGGTGCCAGTTGCGCCGCAGCCCCTCCAGGTCCGGCCAGTACCCGGCGGCCAGCCCGGCGGCGTAGGCGGCACCCAGTGACACCGTCTCCGCGACCAGCGGCCGTTGCACCGGGATGTCCAGCACGTCCGAGATGAACTGCATGAGCAGGTGGTCGGCGGTCATCCCGCCGTCCACCTTCAGCACCGGCGTCGGCACGCCGAGGTCGGCGTTCATCGCGTCGACGACCTCCCGCGTCTGCCAGCCCGTCGCCTCCAGCACGGCCCGCGCCAGGTGGCCCTTGTTGATGTACGAGGTCAGCCCGACGACGAGCCCGCGCGCCTGCGAGAGCCAGTGCGGCGCGAACAAGCCGGAGAACGCCGGCACGATGTAGCAGCCGCCGTTGTCCTTCACCGTGCGCGCCAGCGTCTCGATCTCCGGCGCGGAGTGGATCAGCCCGAGGTTGTCGCGGAACCACTGCACCAGCGACCCGGCGACGGCGATCGAACCCTCCAGTGCGTACGCCGGCTCGCCGCCGATCTGGTAGCCGATGGTCGTCAGCAGCCCGTGCTTCGAGCGCACCAGCTCGCTTCCCGTGTTCATCAACAGGAATCCGCCGGTGCCGTACGTGCCCTTGATCGAGCCCTTCTCGAAACAGGTCTGCCCGAACAGCGCCGCGTGCTGGTCGCCCAGTGCCGCCGTGATCTTGATGCCCGGCACCACGCGCGTCGTGACACCGCTGATCTCCGTCGACGGCCGGATCTCCGGCAGGATCTGCGGCGGCACGCCGAAGAACTCCAGCAGCATCGGATCCCATTGCCGCGTCGAGAGGTTCATCAGCATCGTCCGCGACGCGTTGGTGACGTCCGTGACGTGCAGGCCACCGTTGACGCCACCGGTGAGGTTCCAGATGAGCCAGGTGTCCATGGTGCCGAACAGGACGTCGCCGCGTTCGGCCTTCGCGCGCAGCCCGGCCACGTTGTCGAGCATCCACCGCAGCGACGGCGCCGAGAAGTAGGTCGCCAACGGCAACCCGCAGCGGTCGCGGACCTCCTCGAGGCCCGGCTTCTTCCCGAGTTCGGTGACGAGGTCCTCGGTCCGGATGTCCTCCCAGACGATCGCGCGTCCCATCGGGACACCCGTGTGCCGGTCCCACAGCACGAACGTCTCGCGCTGGTTCGTGATGCCCATCGCGACGACCTGGTCGGCGGTGATCCCCGCCTGCCGCAACGCCTGCGGCACGATCCGGTCGACGTTGCGCCAGATCTCCACGGCGTCCTGCTCGACCCAGCCGGGCCGCGGGTGGTACTGGCGGTGCTCGCGCTGGGCGACCGCGACGAGGCGGGCGTTCTGGTCGAACACGATGCAGCGCGTCGACGTCGTCCCCTGGTCGATCGCCATTACGAACCGTTGCACGGCGAGCCCTTCAGTTCTCGTCGACAAGCGAAGTGGTGACGGATTCCGCGGCCTGCACGACCTGACGCACCAGCGTCGCACGCGGACGGCCCGCGGAGTCGCACAGCCGGTCCGCAGCACCGGAGATGCCGATCGCGCCGATCACGAGGCCGCCCGGGATGCGGATGGGCGCGGCGATGCTCGCCTCACCCGGCATGTACTCCTCGGCCTCGCCGGCCCAGCCCTGCCCGCGCACCTCGGTCAGCACGCGCTCCAGCATCTGCGTGCGCGTGATCGTCCTGCGCGTCAACGACGTCAGCTCCCGCCGGCGTGCGGCCGCAGACAGGTCCGGGTCGTAGGCCAGCAGGACCTTGCCGAGCGCGGTGGCGTGCAAAGGCAGCATCGCGCCGATGCCGAGTGTTTGCACAGAGTCATCAGGCCGGAACACGTGGTGCACGACGAGCACGGCGCCGTCGTGGTGCATGCCGATCCTGACCTCCTGGCCCGACCGCGAGGCGAGCGTGTCGGCCCAGTTGATCGATCGAGAACGCAGCTCGTTCGCGTCGAGGTAGGACGTTCCCAGGTGTAGGAGCGCCGCGCCGAGCCGGTAGCGGCCCGTCGCCTGGTCCTGTTCGACGAACTCGACCCGTTGCAGCGTACGAAGAATCCCGTGCGCGGTGCCCCGCGCGAGACCCAGCGAGTCGGCTATCTCCGTGAGACCGTGATGGCCGGAGCCACGCGCGAGCAGCCGCAGCACGGCGGCGGCGCGTTCGATCGACTGAATGGGTCCCGGCACGCGTGAAACGTAATTGAGACGACCCGTGTCGGCAATGTCGAACGGCTGGGGCGGCCATCACGCCTGGACACGGGCCTGAAACGCCTTGTCTGCGCGCAGCGTGACCGGTCGGTCACACCTTCGGGGGTCGCAGGTGTCGACATTGTCGAACCGCGCCTGTTGAACAGCCGTTCAGGCGGTCATACGTTCCGCCTCAATCACCACGTGGTGATCAGCCGTTCAAAGACGAATGGGAGGCCAGCGTGGGTCTCGGGTCAGTGTTCCTCAGCGAGGTGCTCGGTACGGGCGTCCTGCTGTTGCTGGGTGCGGGCGTGGTGGCCAACGTGCTGCTCGCCAAGTCGAAGGGTTTCGACGGCGGTTGGCTGTTGATCAACTTCGGCTGGGGCCTCGGTGTCTTCGCCGGTGTGTACGTCGCCTACAAGTCGGGCGCGCACCTCAACCCCGCGGTGACGGTGGGCATTCTCACCAGCGGTGCGGCCGAGTACGCCCCTGGTGTTCCGGTCAGCTTCGGCTCGACGATCATCTACTTCGCGGGCGAGATCCTCGGTGCGTTCCTCGGTGCCGTGCTCGCCTGGCTCGCCTACAAGCCGCACTTCGACGAGACCCCCGACGAGGGCCTCAAACTCGCCGTCTTCTCGACCGGCCCGGCGATCCGCAGCTACGCCTGGAACCTCGTGTGCGAGATCATCGGCACGTTCGTCCTGGTCTTCGTGATCCTCGCGTTCGGCAAGACGCCGACCCAGATCGGCCCGCTGGCCGCCGCACTGCTGGTCGTCGGTATCGGTGCCTCTCTCGGTGGCCCCACCGGCTACGCGATCAACCCGGCCCGCGACCTCGGCCCGCGCATCGCGCACGCGCTGCTTCCGTTGTCCTACAAGGGCACTGACGGCGAGGCCGTAGGCAAGAAGGACTCCGACTGGAGCTACTCCTGGGTGCCGGTCGTCGGCCCGCTCATCGGTGGCGCGCTCGCCGGTGTGATCGCCTCGCTCGCGTTCTGACGCTGACCATCCGGAAAGGACTTCTTCGATGTCGCAGTACGTTCTCGCCGTCGACCAGGGCACGACCAGCACGCGGGCGATCATCTTCGACCACAGCGGCTCCATCGTCGCCGTGGGCCAGAAGGAGCACGAGCAGATCTTCCCGCGCGCCGGCTGGGTCGAGCACAACCCGGTGGAGATCTCCGAGAACACCCGGTTCGTGATCGGCCAGGCGCTCTCCACGGCCGACCTCAACACCGGTGACCTCGCCGCCGTGGGCATCACCAACCAGCGCGAGACCGCGGTGGTGTGGGACAAGAACACCGGCGAGCCGGTCTACAACGCGATCGTCTGGCAGGACACCCGCACCCAGGCCATCGTCGAGGAGCTCGGCGCTCTCGGCGGCGGCGCCGACCGCTACAAGGCGAAGGTCGGCCTGCCGCTGGCGACCTACTTCTCCGGCCCCAAGATCCGCTGGATCCTCGACAACGTCGAGGGCGCCCGTGAGCGTGCCGAGGCCGGCGACCTGCTGTTCGGCAACACCGACACGTGGACGCTGTGGAACCTCACCGGCGGCCCCAACGGCGGCGTGCACGCCACGGACGTCACCAACGCGTCGCGGACCATGCTGATGGACCTCGACACGCTGCAGTGGGACGCGGAGATCGCCTCCGACATGGGCATCCCGCTGTCCATGCTGCCGGAGATCCGTTCCTCCTCCGAGGTCTACGGCACCGGCGGCCCCGGCGGTGTGCTGAAGGGCGTGCCGATCGCGGGCATCCTCGGCGACCAGCAGGCCGCGACGTTCGGCCAGGTCTGCTACGAGCCGGGCACCGCGAAGAACACCTACGGCACCGGCAACTTCATGTTGCTCAACACCGGTACCGAGAAGGTCGCCTCGAAGAACGGTCTGCTCACGACCGTCTGCTACAAGATCGGCGACGAGGCTCCCGTCTACGCGCTGGAAGGCTCCATCGCCGTCACCGGTTCGCTGGTGCAGTGGCTGCGCGACAACCTCGGCATCATCGGCTCCGCCGCGGAGATCGAGACGCTGGCGAAGACGGTGGAGGACAACGGTGGCGCGTACTTCGTGCCGGCGTTCTCCGGTCTGTTCGCGCCGTACTGGCGGGCGGACGCGCGTGGCGCGGTCGTCGGTCTGACCCGGTTCGTGAACAAGGGTCACCTGGCGCGGGCCGTGCTGGAGGCGACGGCGTTCCAGACCCGCGAGGTGCTGGACGCGATGAACGCCGACTCCGGAGTGCCGCTGACCGAGCTGAAGGTCGACGGCGGCATGGTCGCCAACGAGCTGCTGATGCAGTTCCAGGCCGACGTTCTGGACGTGCCGGTGGTGCGTCCCGTCGTCGCCGAGACGACCGCTCTCGGTGCCGCGTACGCCGCCGGTCTGGCCGTCGGCTACTGGTCGGGGCTCGACGAGCTGCGCGCCAACTGGGCCGAGGACAAGCGCTGGACGCCGGAACTCGACTCCGACGAGCGCGAGCGCGAGTACCGCAACTGGAAGAAGGCCGTCACCAAGTCGTTCGACTGGGTCGACGCCGACGTTCGCTGACTTCTTTCTTTAGGAGCTGAAGAAGTTGTTCGCAAGGCTGGATCCGGCTCGGCGTGCTCGGTCTCTGGAGACGTTGGGCAGCACGGAGTTCGACGTCCTCGTCGTCGGAGGTGGTGTGGTCGGTGCGGGAGCTGCGCTCGATGCGGCGTCCCGCGGCCTCTCCGTCGCGCTGGTCGAGGCCGACGACTGGGCGGCGGGCACGTCGAGCCGGTCCAGCAAGCTCGTCCACGGCGGGCTGCGGTACCTGGAGCAGCTGGAGTTCAAGCTGGTCCGGGAAGCTCTGAAGGAACGCGGCCTGTTGCTGCGCCGGCTCGCACCGCACCTGGTGCGGCCGGTGCCGTTCCTCTTCCCGTTGAAGAAGCAGTGGGAACGCGCCTACGTCGGCGCGGGCGTGATGTTGTACGACTCGATCGGCGGCGCAGGGGCCGTGCCGATGCACCGGCACCTCTCCCGCCGCAAGATGGCGGCTGTGGGTCCGTCGCTGGACTCTGACGCCTTCGCGGGCGCCATTCGGTACTACGACGCGCAGATGGACGACGCCCGGCTGGTGTCGACGCTGGTCCGCACGGCCGCCCAGCACGGTGCGACGGTGGTGTCGCGGGCTCGCGTGACTTCTCTTCTGCGTGTTGACGGCCGGGTTTCCGGTGCTTCGGTGCGCGATGAGCTGTCCGGCGTGACGCACGTGGTGCGGGCCCGCCGGGTCATCAGCGCCACCGGGGTGTGGACCGACTCGCTCAACTCGATGTCGCCGGGCACCCCGCCGTTCCACGTGCGGATGTCCAAGGGCGTGCACGTGCTGGTGGAGCGGTCGAAGATCCAGCTGGATGGCGGGCTGATCACGCAGACCGAGAAGTCGGTGCTGTTCGTGATCCCGTGGGGTGCCTACTGGATCATCGGCACCACCGACACGCCTTACTCCGGTTCGCCTGAGGACGTCACCGCTACTTCCGAAGACGTCTCTTACATCTTGGACCACGTCAACGCCGTGCTGCGGTCTCCGCTGACCGTGGACGACGTCGTTGGCACGTATGCGGGTCTGCGGCCGTTGCTCGCCGGGGCTTCCAGCGACACGTCGAAGCTCTCTCGCGAGCACGCCGTCGCCGAGCCCGAGCCGGGGTTCTTCGTGATCGCCGGCGGCAAGTACACGACGTATCGCGTGATGGCCGCTGACGTCGTGAACGCCGCGGTTTCTGGTTTGGGGCGTGCGGTGGCGCCTTCTCTGACCGCCCGGCTGCCGTTGTGCGGCGCCGTCGGTTACCAAGAGCTGTGGGCGGACCGGGCTCGAGTCGCTGCGGAGTCCGGCCTGCCCACGTCCACTGTGGAGCGTCTGCTGCGCCGGTACGGCTCGGCCGTGTCCGACGTGCTGGCGTTGATCGCGCAGGACTCCTCGCTGGCCACGCCGGTGGCGGGGTACCTGGCGGCGGAGATCGTGTACGCCGTGACGCACGAGGGCGCGTTGGGGCTGGAGGACGTGCTGGCGCGGCGGACGCGGATCGCGATGGAGCACCTGGACTTCGGTGCTTCGGTCGCGGGCGAGGTGGCGGATCTGATCGCCGGTCCGCTGGGCTGGTCGGCTGATGAACGTGTTGCTGCTGTGGAGTCCTATCGGACGAGCACGGAGTTGGCGGCGAGATGAGATGGACAGCGCGGAGCTGATCGAGAGGTTGCGGCGGGAAGGCGGCTTCCGGCTGCTCCCGCTGCTCGGGAACACCGGGCAGGTCGCAGGGGTGCACCTGGCCCGGTTCCTTCCCGGCGGGCAACTCGACGTGATCCAGGCGTGGGACGAGCGGTGGGCCGTGTGGGCCCGGATGCCGGACTCGCTGGACCCCGCCGCGCCGTTCGCTGGACCTGAGGGTGGTGTCGTGCAGAGCGGGCCGTTCGCTCGTGTCGTCGCGCCGCTGTTGCCGATTCAGTCCGGCCTCAGCCGCTGAGCACGTCCCACTTGTCCCACCACCGCACGACGTGGGACGGGGGCACCGCGTAGTGGCGGCTGTCAGGGTTCTTGGGACGCGTGCCGACGCGCGCCAGGTACTCGGTGTACCGCTTCTCGACGTCCTGGCGGAACCAGTCGGCGGGCACCGGGTAGAACTCAGGACGTTCGCCTTCGAGGTCGACGAACACCACGGCATCGGTGTCCGGCGCCAGCGGCTTCAACGCGTCGGACAGCTGCCACTCGTCAGAGCGCTTGCCGAACACCTGCACCAGCCGCCCGCCGACCTTGAGGCGGTAGCGGCGTGGTTCGGACCGCACCTCCACCGGCAGCATGGTCGTCCGGACGGCTTCCGCCGCCGCGCAGTACACCGCGTAGGCGTGCACCTGATCGTTGCTCAGCTTGGTGAGGCTCGACGTCACTTCCGCATGGTTCACCGATGTGGTTTTGTGCGTCAACGAACTGTCCACTCCTGACTGGGAAGTGGACGTTCACCGCCGAATAACCACGCCTTAAGCGCGGGGCGCGAGTGTGCTGGACATGATCAGAGCACTCGCGCTGGCCCTGCTGGCCGTCGTGGCGACCGCCCCGGCCGCACACGCCGCCAGCCCCGTCGGCATGACCGACGGCTTCTACGTCGACCCTGACTCCAACCCCGCCGTGTGGGTGCGCGACCACGCGGGCGACGGCCGCCAGGCCGCGATCAAGGCGAACATCTCGACCAAGCCGATCGCCCGCTGGTTCGGTGCCTGGAGCGGCGACATCAAGACCTCGGTGTCGGCTTACGTGAACAGGACCGGCACCAAGCTGCCCGTCCTGGTCGCCTACAACATCCCCGGCCGCGACGCGTGCGGTGGCCACTCCGGCGGCGGCGCCGGTTCGCCGGAGGCCTACCGGACCTGGATCTCCTCCTTCGCCTCGGCCATCGGCACGCGCCCGGCCGTGGTCGTGATCGAGCCGGACTCGCTGGCGGACTTCAACTGCATGGACGGCGCGAAGATCGCCGAGCGGACGGCGATGATCAAATACGCCACCGAGCAGTTCAAGGCCAAGGCGCCCAACACGTGGGCCTACCTCGACGCCGGCAACGCGCAGTGGGTGCCGGCCGCGACGATGGCCACCCGGCTGGACTCGGCGGGCGTGCGGAACGTGCGCGGCTTCTCGATCAACGTGTCCAACTACCACGCCACCGCGGCCTCGACGGAGTACGGCAACTCGGTCAGCGGCGCGCTTCCCGGCTACACCAAGCCCTATGTGATCGACACCAGCCGCAACGGCAACGGCCACAACGGCGAGTGGTGCAACCCCGGCGGGCGCAAGCTCGGCACGCCCGCCCGCACCGGTGGCGGCGCGGAGATGTTGTTGTGGGTCAAGGTTCCCGGCGACTCGGACGGGCGCTGCGGCAAGGCGCCGGGTGTCGACGCGGGCAAGTTCGACCCGCAGCTCGCGTTCGACCTGGTGTACGGCTACTGAGTCTTGACCAGGGCACGCAGCGGTGTGGGCCCGCGGTACTCCGCGAGCTTGCGCCGTGACTGGTTCTCGTCCAGGGCGACGTCTTCGAGCAGGTCGAAGAGCTTCCGGCTCCGCTCGACGGCCGCCTCGCCCTGGGCGAAGACCCTGGCCAGGCCGGATTCCACGTGGACGAGCGGCGAGGCCTTCTCGAACTCGAACAGCGTGCACGCCGACTGGAACGCGGCAGACGCCGCTTCCTCGGGCACGATGCGGACGACGGAGGAGTTCGCCAGCAGCCACACGAACTGCTCCTCCATCACCTGGTCGTCGCCGAGCCGCATCCGCAACGCCAGCTCGTGCAGGTAGAAGACGCACTTGGGGCCATTGGGACGGCGCATGACCGCCTGCCGGTCGAGGTCTTCGATCGGCTGTCCGGTCGCGGCCTGCACGGCACGCGCGTACTTCGGCGTCCGCAGCAGGCTGTTGACGGTCAGGACGTCGTAGGCGGTGATGCCGGTGGCCATCGCCTCCGTCATCTCCAGGGTGCGCAGGCTGTCCGGCGCCTGCGCGAGGTACGGGTCGAAGGCGTTGTGGTAGCGGCGGAGGAAGTCCTCGAAGTAGTCGATGTCCTTGCCGCACACGGTGAGGTACTGCGCGAGGTCGATGTCGGTGCCCTTGATCTTGCCGTGCTCGAGGTTGGAGACCTTGCTCGGATCCCAGCCGAGCTGCAGCGCCATCGCGCGGCCCCTCAAGCCGGTGAACCTCTGCCTGAGCCGGCGCAGTTCGTCGCCCATGTCCCTGCTGTACGCGGTGGAAGTCGTCACGGTCACGACCTCGAACGTATGGGTTGGAACGACTCCATGCCACGGGCTCGTTCGGGTGAAAACGCGCTCTTGAGCGGCTCGCCATGGTGGGGGAGAGCCGCGGGCAACAACCCGGCGACCTGGAACCGCGTCCTCGGCATGACGGTGGACCCGGGCCTGTGGAGTAGACACGGTTCCGGCTGTTCGGCCGGCATCACCGGCGGCTTCATGTGGCTCTACGACGACATGAAGGCGTGCGTGGCCCAAGGCACCGCGGCGGCCTACGCGACCGCGATCCGCAACGGCGTCAGCTGGTCGGGTCGAGCAGCTTGCGGAGCTCGGCCTCGAAGTCGACGTGGTCGTTCTCGTGACCGGGGGCGACCACGTCGTAGGTGGAGTTCAGGAACTCCTGCATCTCCGACGACTGCACGTGGAACACCGCGTGCGACACGTCGGACCGCAGCTCGAGAACGGCCGTCGTGGAGTTGTGGGGGCGCAGCGTCACGTCGCCGGCACCACTGGTGGTGATCAGTCCGTCGGCGAGCAGGTCGCGGCTCACGAGCCACACGGTCTCCTGGCGTCCCATGCGGAACGTCATGGTCACGGCGTGCGGGTCGTCGGCGCGGTAGCCCAGCTCGACCTCGACGGGCAAGGGGCGCCCGGAGGGGGCGATGAAGGCGAAGACGGACTCGGCGCCCACTCGTGTCACGTTCGTCATGCCCCCTAAGACGTACAGCAGCCTCCGTGGATGCCTCAATCAGGAAAAGCGATCAGAACGTGATTTTCAATGGTCCCGAAGTATGACTTTTGACAACCGGCTCGGCTCACCAGGTGAGACGAGCTTGTTTGACTGTTCTGACCTGCGGGTTTGTGTTCTTTGCGCTGGTGGGGTTCGGTCATCTGTGGAAGAAATCACCAGTTGGGACGCGCTGGATGCGGTATGGGAAGGCCCGGATGCTGAGACGGGGAAGCTCGTTACCTTAATTCGACTTAAATGTGGAAGTGCTTTCCGTAGTTAATTCAGCACGGAAAGTGATGGCCGCAGGGCGGTGAGGTCGGCGACGAGCGACGCCGCTCCGTCCCGCACCTCGGCGGGCTGGGCCGGGTCCTGCGTCAGCTCGCGAAAGATCCGCACAGCGGCGTCCCGTTCGCGCTCGAACACGCCGAGCACAGCGTGCAGAGCGGCGTCGAGGTGGTCGGCCTGCTCGTCGTCGGCGGCCGTGACTGCGGCGCTCACGACGGCGAACCCCAGAGCGTCGCCACGGCGGAACAGCGCCTCGGCCGTCTCCTGGGTGACGAACGTGTCCGCGGGGTCGAGCACCAGCTTCAGCAGCACCGGGCGGGCCGCGGACACGTCGGCGAGACTCGCGAGACCGCGGCCCGCGTCGGCCCTGTCCCGATGGTGAGGACTGGCGGCCAGCCGGACCAGTGCGGTCACGGCGGCCTGCCGCGCGTCGTCGTCGGTGGCGGTCATGCCGGGTTGCCGCGCGGCCGCAACCGCCCACCCGGCAGCGGCGGCGCCGGCAGGCGATCACCGGGATAGCCCTCGACCCGCCCGAACCGGTCCGCCTCCGCCTGCCACTCCTCCCGGAACCCGGCGATCTCGTCGTGCGTGCGCCCGACGAAGTTCCACCACATGACGATCTCCTCGCCGAACGGCTCCCCGCCCAGCAGCACGACCCGCGCACCGTCAACCGACGAGAGAGTCAGCGTCGACCGGCCGGTGCCGACGTACCCGAGCGCCCCGGGAGACAGCGCGGTCGCACCCAGCGTCACGTCACCGGTGTCGAGCAGGACGCCGTGCTCGAACGACGGCGCCACGTCCAACGTCAGCGACGCACCGGCGGGCAGCACGATCTCGGCGCCGAGCAACGGGGTGAAGGTGCGCACCGGCGACGTCGACCCGGCCAGCGAGCCGAGGAACACGCGCACAGCGGCACCATCAGCGGCAACGGTCAGTGGGACGTAGTGCTGGAAGTCGCGTGGCGCGTCGCGGTGGGCGTCGGGCAGGGCCAGCCAGAGCTGCACGCCGTGGAGCACGGAGGACGCGGCGGTGGACACCTCGGAGTGCGCGATGCCGCGGCCGCCGGTCATCAGGTTGAGTTCGCCGGGGCGTACGAAGGCGTGGACGCCGTGGCTGTCGCGGTGCTCGATCTCGCCGGTGAACAGCCAGCTGACGGTCTGCAGGCCCGTGTGGGGATGCGGGGCCACATCCATGCTGACGTCGTCCGGGCCGTAGTGATCGCAGAAGCACCACGCGCCGATCAGCGACCGTTGTTTCTGGGGGAGCGTCCGGCGGACCGACATCGCTCGCGGGCCGCCCAGGGGGACGTCGCGCGGGGTCAGGACTTCCACGTCGCCGGGGGAGGAGGTGCACGTCACTTCTGCGGGCTCGGCCTCGACATTGCTCACGGGGTCGATCGTAAGCTGGCGCGGGGGCAGCAGTGGATCTTCGCGCGCACGTGTCGGGCAGCGGGTACGAGCTCGACGACGCACAACTGGAAGCCATCACGAGGCTCAACGAGCTCGCAAGCCAACGCAGGGGTGTCTACCTGCACGGGCCGGTCGGCCGTGGGAAGAGCTTTCTGGCGGACGCACTGTTCGACGTGCTGCCGGAGCCCAAGAAGCGCGTGCACTTCCACGCGTTCTTCCAGGAACTGCACCGGAGGATCTCCGAACGGCTGCGCGAGCGCGGCGCCGTCGCCAGGGCGGTGAAGGAGCTGATCGGCCGGGCGAAGGTGCTGGCGTTCGACGAGCTGCACGTGCACGACGTCGGCGACGCGATGCTGATGACGCGGTTGTTGGAGGAGCTCCAAGCGCGCAACGTGATGATCATCGCCACGTCCAACTACCCGCCGGACGGCCTGCTGCCCGACCCGCTCTACCACGACCACTTCCTGCCCGGCATCGCGCTGATCAAGGAACTGATGGACGCGGTGGACCTCAACGGCGCCACCGACTACCGGCACCTGCACACCGAGCCGCGCTCGCGGTTCGAGACCGGCGAGATCACCAGGACCGCGACCCTGCCGGACACGCCGGTCGTCCTCGAGGTCAACGGCCGCGCGTTCACCGCGCTGGGCACCGAAGGCGCCAGGATCTGGTTCGACTTCGGCGACCTGTGCGAGAAACCGACCTCGACGCAGGACTACCTGGTGCTCGCGGACCGCTTCGACGACTGGGTGATCACGGACGTCCCACGGTTGGGCACCCGCGGCCGGGAGACCAGGCAGCGGTTCGCGAACGTCGTGGACGTGTTGGTGGACAAGGACGTCCGGCTGACGCTCGTGAGCGACCACGCGCTCGGGGAGATCGTCGGCGGCGACACGCGCGACCTCGCCCGCACCGCCAGCAGGCTGGAGCTGATCAACACGACCGGGTGAACAGTTGGGTCGCCTCCACCGCCGATAGGTAGCACAACCGTTGCCTGAATTGTGAGCGAGTGTGAGTCCACTGTGTTCAGACAGCCGTCGCCTTGCGGCGTCGGCGTTGACCCGTACTGGTCTGTGCGGGTCTTCCCGTGGCAGTACCCGTCGCCCGCGCAGCGCGGGTCTTACGCAGGTTTCCAGCGGGCTCGTTTACCGTCGCCCCGCAACTCGGGGAGGACATCTCGCAGCGCACGAGCGCGGCGAGGTTGCACGCGGCGTTGAGATCACGGTCCAGGACCAGACCGCACGCGTCGCAGCGGTACACGCGTTCGCCCAGGCGCAGTTTGGCTTTCACTGTGCCACAGGCCGAACACGTCTTGGAGGAGGGATACCACCGGTCGGCGACATGCACATGCACGCCCGCCCATGTGGCCTTGTACTCGATCTGGCGGCGCAGCTCGGCCATACCGACACCGGCGATGTGCCGGGCAAGCCTGCGGTTGCGGGTCATGCCGGCCACGTTCAGGTCCTCGATCACGACCGTTCCGTGGGTGCGCACGAGCCGGGTGGACAGCGTGTGCAGCCCGTCGCTCCGGACGTTGGTGATCGCGGCGTGCAGCCGCGTGATGCGCGCCTGGGTCTTGCGCCATCGGGCGGAGGGTTCCCGGCGGGTGCGCCGGTCCGGGCCAGTGCGGCGCGCGGCTTGGCGTTGCAGGCGACGCAACTCCCGCTGAGCGGTCTCCAGATGCCGCGGGTTCGGGATGATCTCGCCGGTCGACAGCACGGCCAGGGACTTCACGCCCAGGTCCACACCCACAACGCTCTCCGGCCGGGTGGGCACGGGATCGGCGCGGGTGATCTCCACGGAGAACGCCACGAACCAGCGGCCGGCCCGGAAGGAGACGGTCGCAGAGCGGATGCGCGCTGTACCACGCTCGACGTGCCGGGCGAGCTTGCGGGTCGACTCGTGGGTGCGCACCACACCGATACGGGGCAGTTTCACGTGCCGTCGGTCGTCGGCGAGGCCGAACGCGCCGGTGGTGAACCGGCACGACAACCCGGACCGGCGGCCCTTGAACCGGGGGAACCGAACCCCTTGGCCGCGCCGCTTCCCCCTTGTGGAACCGACCCAGTTACCGAGCGCGGCCGCGAGGTTGGCCAAGCCGGACGAATAGGCCTCCTTCGAGTTCTCAGCCCACCACGGCGCGACCTCGTCCTTGCCCTGGTTCCAGCCCTTGCGCAGGCTGTAAGCCGACCACGACACCGGCGGGGTGAGCTGATCCTCGGGAATGTCGTAGGTCTTCTCGGCGGCACGCTGGTCCAGGTTCACCCTGATTCGCGCCAAGCCCCAGTTGAACGCGTACCGCTGCGCACCACAATGCGACCGCAGAGCCGAATGCTGCCCCGCGGTCGGATCGAGCGCGAACCGATACGCCTGGATCACCGTGACCATTTCACCGACACCGTAGCGGCCGACACCGACAACACCGCCCTGGCCCCGCTCCACGAAAACTCACACAACTCCGCGTTTGTTCACGTTCCACCAAACAGTTACAACCCCTGTAGTAGGAGCAGCAAGTGAAGATGGCGCGTGCCCGGACCGGCCAGCTCGTGGAGAGCAACCGGTTCCAGATGTTCATCGTCGGCGTGATCGTGATCAACGCGATCACCCTGGGAGCCGAGACGTCGACCGTCCTGGAAGCGAAGTTCGGCCCTCTGTTGACGACGATCGACCACCTGGCGCTGGCGATCTTCACGGCCGAGCTCGCGGCCCGGCTGTACGCGTTCGGCTGGAAGTTCTTCAAAGACCCGTGGAACGTCTTCGACTTCATCATCGTGGGCATCGCGCTGATCCCGGCCGCGGGACCGCTGTCCGTGCTGCGCAGTCTCCGGATCCTGCGCGCGCTGCGGCTCGTGGCGATGGTGCCGAGCATGCGCCGGGTCGTCACGGCGCTGGTGCGGTCGATTCCCGGCCTGGTGTCGTTGTCGGGCCTGCTGGTGCTGCTCGTCTACATCGGCGGCGTGATCGCGAGCAACCTGTTCGGCGACACCGGAGACCCGCGCTTCACCGGTCTGGGCCCGACGTTGCTGACGCTGTTCCAGATCACCACGGGCGACGGCTGGTCGGACGTCATGCGCGACCTGATGGTGCAGAAGCCCTACGCGTGGATCTTCTTCCTGATCTACCTGCTGGTCGGCACGTTCACGATGCTCAACCTGTTCATCGCGGTCGTGTGCAGCGCGATGCAGGAGGAGGTGACCGTCCCCGCACCCCGTTCCGCGAGTCACGACGACCTGCTGCTGCAGGAGGTTCGCGCACTCAAGGAAGAAGTGCGGGCGATGCGTCAGAACGCCTGAGAGCAAGCCAGGGATCCCGATCGGCGACGCCGCCGTACACCGATCGGGACCCCTGCAACCCCCGCCTTCTACGGGGTGACCGGGATGTTCGACACGCCCTTCTTGGCCCTGGTGGCCGTGTTCGAGGCGTGCACGACATTCGGGTTGGCCTTGCACTTCGACGTGGACGACACGTACACCGCGTACTCGCCGACGTCGCCGAGATCGGACCTGTTGCCGCGCCACACGTTCCCGCAGCCGTTGCCGAACGCGGGCGTGGTGCTCGGGTTGTGCGTCTCGTAGCCGTTCTTGAACGTGCCGGGAGAGGCGAAGGTGCCGGTGTTGTTCTCGATCCGGTAGTCGAAGCCCTTCACGTCGATCCACGAGTCGGCGGAGTTGGCGCCGGAGATCCCGGTGCCGTTGAACGTGTTGCCGCTGATAAGGCCGCCCTGCGTGCCTTCCTTGACGTCGATGTGCTCCGCAGACACCCCAGGGCCGATCTTGTTGTTGAGCACCTGCACGCGGTCGGACTTGTCGACGCCGCCGGAGTTGCCGTGGCACTTCCAGTTCGAGTTCGCGGAGCCGATGTACACGCCCTCGCCGTAGTCCTTCGTCACGACGCCGGCGTCCGTGATCGTCGAGTTCCTGATCACGCCGTCCGCGGACGAACGCCGGAAGTGCACGCCTTCCTCGTCCGTCCTGCGCACGGTCACGCCGTCGATCGTGACGTGGTGGGAGTTGTCGAGGACGATGCCCTTCTTCGACTCCGCCACCGTGATGCCCTTGATGTTCCAGTAGGGCGCGTTGTACAGCCACAGGCCGTAACCCGAGTCCCAGCCCGCGGTCGGCACCGGGCAGGACGGTGCCGTGCCGGACGGGCCGTCGTTGACCAGCACCGCGGACGAGGGCCCGGTGAGCGTGATCGGGTTGCTCGACGTGCCGGCCTTCTGCGAGACGAACGACCCGCGGTAGGTGCCGGACGCGAGCTGGACGACGTCACCGGCCTTGGCGTTGGTCAGCGCCGCCTTGAGCTGCTCGGCGTTCGACACCGGGATGGTGGCCTGCACGCCGAAGGTGGCCGGGATGTTCTTGAGGAACAACGACTTCGCCGAGTCGGTCTTCGTCGCGTCGACGCCGTGACCGCCGGTGTAGTCGCGCTGCTCGTTCTTCGCCCAGTCCGCGATCGGGGCGCCGCCGACGTCGAGGTGCTTGTACGCACTGCCGTTCCAGCCGAACTGGTAGATCCGCGACTTCTCGCTGTAGAAGGCGTCGTAGGTGCCACCGGTCGACAGCTGCTTCGTCATGGCGTTGTTGAAGAACACGTTGCGCGGGCCGGAGGCTCCCGACCACTTGACGGCCTTCTTGCCCGCGCCCCACCAGATCGGGAACCAGTTCGAGTCGTCGGGCCCGCCGCCGCCCTCCTCACCGCAGTTCGCGCGGCAGTTGCCGGAACGGTGTGCGTAGGAGACCTTCACGCTGTTGTTCTCGAACAGGTTGTTGCGCTCCCAGCCGCCGTGCAGGTTCAGATCGGAGTCGAAGTCGTTGCCGACCACCACGTTGCCCGACGCCGACCACTGGAACGTGAAGTGCCGCAGGTTGCGCGACGTGTTGCCGGCGTAGAGCGAGTCCCACACCCGCGAGCCGCGGAAGTAACCGTTGCCGCCCTTGCCCTTGTTCCACGAACCGTCCAGATAGTTGTCGACGATCTGCAGGTTCTTGGCCTCCTCGGTGACGATCGGGTGCGACCCGGTCATCTCCGCGCGAATGCCCTTCACCCACGAGTTCGCCGCCCACTTGAAGACGATGCCGTGCATCTCGTCCGCGGGAGCCATGTTGCCGTAGTTGTTGGTGGCCTCGGCGGGGTCGAGGTTCGGCATCGCCTGCGTGAAGCCGAAGTTCTCGAACCCGACGCCGAGGACAGGGTCCACCAGCGGCGACATCTTCGAGTCGTACGTCGCTCCGCCGATGGCCGGTGAACCGTCCGAGGTGGAGTTGACCGGAACGTCGAACTCCAGCGGCTTGTCGAGCGTGACCGTGGTGCCCGACACCGACGCGACGGTGAAGATCTGCTGCCGCATGTGCATGTTCAGCATCGGGTACGGGGTGCCCGTGGCGAACTGCTGCTCGTAGAACTTGACCGAGTTCGCGGCACGGACGTTGACGAACATGCCCGCCTTGATCGCACTGGCGGAGGCGACCTTGATGGTGCGGTCACCGGCCTTGGCGGCGGTGCTCACCTTCGTGCCGGCCTTCCAGTGCACGTTGATCGTGCCCTCGAAGATGTCCTTGCGGTTCTCCGGCGCCGCCGCGTGGTCGCTCGCGTAGCTCGGGTGCACGCCGCGCGACTGGACCCGGAACAGGCCGCGGCCCGGCCACAGCCAGCCGCCCTTGCCCTGCCCGGACGTCATCGCGTCCTCGTCCCAGTCCGAACCGTCCGGTGTCAGGGAGTCGTACCGGGTGTTGGCGTCGGGCGTGTAGACGATCTTCGTCGCCGTCGCTCCGGCACCCCTGATGATCAGGTAGTCGGCGTCGACGTGCAGTTCCTTCGACACCTTCAACTGGCCCGCCGGCAGCGTGATGGTGCTGAGCTTCGTGTAGCTCGCACTGGGCGAACACTGCGTCTTGATGGCGTCGATCGCGGCCTGGAGCCCTGCCGTGTCGTCGGCCGCGTCATCGGGACGCACGGAGAACTGGGAAGCGAGTTCCGCCGCCGTGATCTGACAGGCGGCGCTCGGGTTCACCTCATTGTTTCCCGGTAGCACGCCATTGCCGCGATACCCGGATTTCGACCAGTCGTACAGGCCGGAAACAGGCGCGCGCCGGTTGCCTGACGAGACGTCCAGGCCCGTCAGAGCAGGTGCGGCGATCGCCGTGGCAGTGGGAACGGCCAAGGAACCTATTAGAAGCAGGGATAGCAGAGGCAGGGAGGTTCGCATCATTGATTACCCTCGTTTGGCAGGGCGGGGCCATTTCTTTGTAGTAGAGGTGTAGGCCTCTGTCAAACTTTCACATTCATGAAATAGATAATGATGCAATGGTTTTCAATGACGGTTCTTGCCCGATCGGCAGCGCGCGGAGCAGCTCACGCATCTGAATCGTGTGAGTACGGGATGTCTGCCAGGCGGCGTGGAATCCTGCTTCCTTCTGTCATCCGGTTGGTTGCCGGCCCACCCGTTCGTGTCCGAACCAAGCCTGAACGGCGGATCGCTGACTGGGCCATCAGCTGCAAAGGTCAGTTCCTGTTCGGCAGTGAGCGTTCCAACGAACAGGAGCCACCCAGACCATGGCGAGCCCCACTGTGAAGCCGGTTCTGCGCACCGACTACCAGCGTTCCGTCGCGGACTACTGGAACAAGGAGAAGGACCCGGTCAACATCAAGCTCGGTGAGGTGGACGGTCTCTACCACCACCACTACGGGCTCGGCCAGTACGACCCGGCGGTGCTGGAGGCGCCGCTCGCGGTGCGCGACCAGGCGATCATCGCCGAGATGCACCGGCTGGAGACCGCCCAGGCAGAGGTGCTGCTGGACGCGTTCGGCGACGTTCCCGTGCGCGGCCACCTGATGGACGGCGGTTCCGGCCGCGGCGGCACCAGCTTCATGGCCAACGCCCGGTTCGGCGCCCTGGTCGACGGCGTCAGCATCTCCGAGCAGCAGGTGGCGTTCGCCAACGACCAGGCCGTGGAACGCGATGTCGCGGACCAGGTCCGCTTCCACTTCAAGAACATGCTCGACACCGGCTTCGAGACCGGCTCGTTCAACGGCATCTGGACCAACGAGACCACGATGTACGTGGACCTCCAGCAGCTGTACGGCGAGTTCGCGCGGCTGATCGCGCCCGGCGGCCGGTACGTCTGCATCACCGGCTGCTACAACGACCTGACGGGCGGCCGTTCGCGGGCGGTCAGCCAGATCGACCAGCACTACATCTGCAACATCCACCCGCGCAGCGAGTACTTCAGGGCGTTGGCGGACAACGGTTTCGTGCCGATCAGCGTGGTCGACCTGACGCCGGACACCATCCCGTACTGGGAGCTGCGCGCCAAGTCGTCGGTCGCGACCGGAGTCGAGGACCCGTTCCTCACCGCCTACAAGGAAGGGTCGTTCCACTACCTGTTGATCGTCGCGGACCGCGTCTGATGAGGGATCTCCTCACTGGGCCGTCCGGGCTGGGCACTTCTGCTGCCCGTCTCGGGCGGCCCGAGGCCGTTGCCCTGCCGCCCGAACCCGGTTATGCCGAACGCCCGTGGGGTGACGGCACCGCGCCACCGCTGTACGTGCCGGTGCTCGAACGCGAGGACGCCGTGCTGGCGGCCGCTGTCGACGAACGCCTGGTCGCGTGGGCGGGGGAGTGCGGTTTCGAGGAGCCGGAACGGTTCCTGGGCGGCATGTTCGGCCGGCTCGCGGTGCTGACCCACGTGGACACCGACGACGTCGACCAGCTGCTGATCGCGGCGAAGCTGAACGCGGCGTGGTGGGCCGCCGACGACCTGTACGCCGACAGCACCGAGATGGGCGCGGTCCCGGCCGAACTGCCGCCGCGCCTGGCGCTGGCGATGGCCGCGATGGACCCGGTCGCGCCCGCCGCCGAGTTCACCGCGGAACTGGAGGAGACGCTCGCCGCCGACCCGGTGCTCGTCGGCCTGCGTTCGGGCATCGCGCACCTGACGTCCCGCACCACAGCGACCGTGGTGCAACGGGTCTGCTACTCGACGTTCGCGATGTTCGTGTCGTGGGGCGCCTATGCGGCGTGGCGGCACACCGGCAACTACCCGCCCGCGTGGCAGTACCTCGCGACTCGGCAGCACGACACCTTCTACACGTCGATGACGCTGATCGACGCCGTTGGAGGCTACGAACTGCCCGCGCCGCTGTACTACGACCCGCGCGTGCGGCAGCTGCTCACGTCCGCGGGCACGGCGGCGGTGATGGTGAACGACCTGGTGTCGGTGGAGAAGGACGCCGCCGACGAGCAGCCGGTCTGCAACATGGTGCTGCAGATCGCCGCCGACCGGGAGTGCTCGATCGCCGAGGCCACCGCACGGACCGTGGAGCTGCACAACCAGCTGGTGCGCGATTTCGAGGCCGGGCACAAGGCGTTGCTCGCGGTGCCGTCGGTGGAGCTGCACCGGTTCCTGAAGGGCACCAAGGCCTGGATGGGCGGCGGCTTCGAATGGCACACCACGCATCCGCGATACCGGTAACCGCAGGACCTCCTCGCGTGCGGTGACCCTCCCTCCCCACCGCCGCGAGGACCTCAGCCGATCACCCTGCTCAGCCACTCCATCCGCGTGGCTCGGGCACGCCGGGACAGTGCCGCTTCCGGTGCGAGGTGGTCGAAGCCGTGGCAGCCACCGGGCCACACGTGCAGTTCCGCGTCCCCACCGGTCTGCCAGATCCGGGACGCGTAGTCGACGGCCTCGTCGCGGAACACGTCCACCGAGCCGACGTCGACGTACGTCGGCGGTAGCCCGGAGAGGTCGGTGGCGCGTGCGGGAGCGGCGAACGGCGACACGTCCGGACCGCCCCGCGCGTCACCCAGCAACGCCGTCCAGCCGGTGATGTTCGACGAGCGGACCCAGATCGTGCCGTCGAGGAACTGGTGACTGGACGGGGTTTCGCACCTGTCGTCGAGCATCGGGTAGATCAGCAGCTGGCCGCGGACGGCAGGGCCGCCGTGGTCGCGGGCCATGAGCGTCACCGCCGCCGCCAGTCCACCGCCTGCGGACGTGCCCGCGACGACCGGCGAGCTGAAACCGTTGCGCTCCATCCACGTCAGCGTCCGGTAGCAGTCCTGCACGGGCGCCGGATGCGGGTTCTCGGGTGCCAGGCGGTACTCGGGGGAGAACAGCGTGACGCCGAGCTCCGACACCCACTCCGCCAGCACGTGCAGGTCGGAGCGGCGGGTGCCCGCGACCATCCCGCCGCCGTGCACGTGCAGGACCGGCGGGCCCTCCGGAACCCCGGCGGGACGCAACACGAGCACGGGCACACCGTCCGCGTCCTCCTCGGTGAACGTGACCGAGCCGCCGCGCGTCAGTTCGGCGTCGGTGACGACCCGGTTGGCGGCCCGCCTCGCCGCGATCCCGTCCGCCGTCAGCGGTGGCCGGGAGAGGTCGATCGCCGCCGCGAGCTCCGGATCGATCATCCCTTCACGCCCGTGTGCGCGAGACCCTCGATGAACTGCCGCTGGGCCAGCACGAACACCACCAGGATCGGCACCGCCGTCATCGTCGCGGCGGCCAGCTGGACGTTGAACATCGGACCACCGTAGATGTCGACGAACTGGGTCAGCGCCTGCGGCAGTGTGAACATGTCCGGCGTGGACAGGTACACGATCGGTTCCAGGTAGAGGTTCCACGAGTGCAGGAACGTGAAGATCGCGACCGCGCCCAGCGCCGGGCGGGAGAGCGGCAGCGCGATCCGGTAGAAGATCCCGGCGCGACCCAGGCCGTCCATGCGGGCGGCCTCCTCCAGCTCCGGCGGCAGCGCGATGAAGAACTGGCGCATGATGAAGATCGCCAGCACGCACGGCGCCCCGAAGATCGGCACGATGATCAACGGCCAGTGCGTGTTCGTCAGCCCGAGCGACTGGAAGAGCTGGAACAACGGGACGATCGTCACCTCGCTCGGGATGAGCAGACCGGTCAGCACCACCACGAACAGCGCGTTCTGCCCAGGAAACCTGATGCGCGCGAACGCGTAGCCCGCGAGCGCCGCGACGGCCATCGTGCCGACCGTGACGATCACCGCGATGTAGAGGCTGTTCCAGTACTGCTGCCCGAACGGCTGCATCCGGAACACCTGGGAGTACGTGGAGAACGTCCACTCCGATGGCAGCAGCGACTCGGAGAAGATCTCGCTGATCGGCTTCATCGACGAGGTGACCATCCACCACGTCGGGAACACGAACGGCACGCACAGCACGCACAACAACCCGTAGAGCGCGACGTTCCGCTTGGAGACGTTACGACTCATGGAGCACCCACTTCCGGCGCATCCGCCACTGCAGCAACGTCAGAGCGGCGACGATGACGAACAACAGCACCGAGATCGTCGCGCCGTAGCCGAAGTGGTGGAACTGGAACGCCTGCTGGTACAGGTAGTAGATCAACACGGTCGTGGACGTGCCGGGACCGCCCTGGGTGAGCACCGCGATCTGCGCGAACACCTGCAACGAGCCGACGATCGTGATGATCGACGTGAGCAGGATCGTCGGGCTGATCAACGGGATCGTGATGCTCCGGAACCGCCTCCACGCGCCCGCGCCGTCGATCTTCGCGGCCTCGTACAGCGGTGCCGGAACCCCTTGCAGCGCCGCGAGGAACAGCACCATGTTCAGGCCGACGTTCTTGATCACCTGCACGACGACCACCGACACCATCGCGGTGGTCTCGCCCCGCAGCCAGTTCGGTCCGTCGACGCCGAACACGCTCAGCAGGCCGTTCACGCTGCCGTCCGGCTGCAGCATGAGCTGCCAGACCAGCGTCCACGCCACCAGCGACACCAGCACGGGGGAGAAGAACAACGTCCTGAACAGCGTGGTGCCGCGCAGTTTCTGGTTGAGCAGCACCGCGAGCAGCAGGGCCAGCGACAGGTTCAGCACCACCAGCCCGGCGGCGAACCAGGCCGTGGCGACGAGCGACTCGCGCAGCTTCTCGTCGGCGAGGAGCTGCTTGTAGTTCTCACCGCCGATGAACTCGAACGTCCCGCCGAGCACGTTCCACTCGTTGAGGCTGTACCAGGCGACCAGCCCCAACGGGATGAGCACGAACGCGAGGCTGCCGAGCAGAGCAGGCGCGACGAACAGGTAGCCGACCAGGTTGTCGCGCCTGCGATACGTCCAGAACGTCACTGGCGCTCCAGCAGCGGCTTGATCTTCGCGCACACGCCGTCGAGCACCTGGCCGACGTTCGCGTCCGGCTTCCACAACGGGTCGAGCGCCGCGCGGATCGTCTGGTTCAGCTCCTCCTGGCCCTGGTGGCTCGGCTTCACCACGCCCTTGCTGATGCCGTCGATCACGACCGACTGCAGCTGCTCCGGCTTGATCAGCGGGTTGCTCTTGGCCAGGGTCTCCGCGTTGAGCAGCGACTGGCGGACCGGCGGGAAGAACTGGGCGAGCTTGGCCGAGTTGGCGGCGTTGGTGAAGAAGCCGAGGAAGTCCGCGGCGGCGTCGGCGTTCTTCGAGCGCTTCAGCACACCGACGCCGGCCTGGCCGATCACCGCGTAGTCACCCTTCGGGCCCTGCGGCAACGGCAGCAGCGTCCAGCCGAACTTGGCGTCCTTCAACGCACCCGCGCGCGAGATCTGACTGATGGCCATGGCCGCGTCGCCCGCGAAGAAGTCCACGGTCGTGCCGGGGCCGGGGATCGCCTTGTCCGTGAAGATCGCCTTGTGGACGAACGTCATGGCGTCCTTCATCTCCTGGCTTCCGAAGCCGCAGGACCTGCCGTCCTCGCTCCACGCGTTCGCGCCCCACCCGCGCCAGATCGCCGAGAGCACCGCCCAGTTCTGGTACTTGAAGTCCGGCAGCACCAGGTTCTTGCCCGCCGACGCCGCGACCGCCTGGTCCCAGGTCTTCGGCAGGTCCTTGACCAGGTCGGTGTTGACGAACAGGCCGAACGGCGAGGTGGAGAACGGGTAGGCGTAGAGCTCGCCGTCCTTCTCCCACAGCTTGGTGGCGGACGGCACGAGTTCGTCGGCCTTCTCGACCTTGCCCTTGATCGGCGCGAGGGCACCGGAGGAGACGAAGTCCGGTGCGGACTCCTCCAGGATCCACGCCAGGTCCGGTGCGTTGCCACCGGCGATCTGGGTGGTGAGCGTGGTGGTGTAGCCGTCGGCCGGGATCGAGTCGAACTTGATCTCGGTGACGTCGGGGTGCGAGGCCTTGTACTCGGACGCGATCTCGTTGAGCAGCTTGAGATGCGCCTCGTTGGCGGTCCACACGGTCATGCGCAGCGACTTGGGACCGGACTGCGCGGCGGATCCGCTGCAGGCGGTGAGGGCGAGCAGTGCGGCGACGATCAGAGCTGTCAGGCGCGACATCGTTGTCTCCCAGTACTAGTAGCCGGACACGTCCGGCCAGCGGAGCTCGACCCCGTCGCGTTCCAGCCGGTGCTGGAAGTCCGCGAGCAGGCCGGGGGTGTTGCGCACCGCGCGAGGGGTGACTCGGTGCGCCAGGCAGAAGTCCGCGAGCGCGCCCGCGACCTCGCCGACGTTCCACTCGACCGGGTGCAGCCGGTGGGAACCGTTGGTGATGTGGGTGGTGCCGATGTTCTTGCCCGCCGGGAGCAGGTTCTCGACGCGCTGGGGGATGAGCGCGCCGAGCGGGATCTCGAACGGGCAGCTGGCGACGTCGAGGTAGTTGTCGCCGCCGGTCGAGGGGTGCAGGTCGATGCGGTACATGCCGACACCCACGGCGTCGGCGTGCTGCACCGCGCCCTTGTCGCCGCGCACGGCGAGCGAGAGGTCCTGCTCGACGATCGTGTACTCGGTCCTCATCCGCCGCGACTCGCGGATGTACGGGGCCTGCGCCAGGCCGTCCGCGCTGCCGGTGACGTCGCCGCGCAACCGCAGGCCGGGGAAGCCCGTGCCGCCGTCGGCGCGCGGTGCCTCGGTCTGCAACCAGTACAGGACCGACTTCGACAGCTCCCGTGCCGCCGCGATGTGCTCGTCCGCGTCCGGCACGTCGATCACCGGCGACTCGAAGTAGTCGATCATCGGCCAGTTGACCAGGCAGATGTCGCTGTCGTAGGCGCCTTCGACGAAGTTGCGGCGGGCGGCGATGCGGCGGAACGTCCACAGGTTGCTGTCGCCCGCGCTGAGCCGCTGGTCGGACAGGACCGAGAGCGGGTCGTCGTCCGGGTTCGGGGTGAAGGTGCGCTCGGCGATGGTCAGCGTGCGCGGGTCGGGGGAGCGGAACGACAGCATGCGGTCGCCCCAGTAGTCCGGCTGGTACTCGCGCCAGAAGTCGTAGCGCGCCGGCTTGTCGATCGTGTGGTCGCCGTCGACGTGGTCGATCGCGAAGCACACCGACATCGCCTGCATGTTCGCCGGCTGTGCCGTTTCCGGTGCGCTGGGCTCGCCGGTGTCCAGGGTGGACTCGAAGCCCGTCACGTACTCGGTGCCGGACAACGGGAGCAGCTCGCCGGTCTCGGTCGCGTCGAGGACGTACGGCGCGGCGAGTTCGATCTCGGAGCCGTTGTGCTCGACGGTGACCGACACAATGCGGTCGCCGTCGGTGCGCGCGGAGACCGGCCTGGCGGGCTGGAGGACCGTCAGCCTGCCGCTGCCCCGGTACGGCGCCAGCATCTCGTCGATCACGGCGACGGCCACGCGGGGCTCGTGGCAGAGCCTGCTCACGTTGCCCGCACCGGGGTTGAGCTCGCGCCACGCCCGTGCCCGCGGGGTCAGCGGGTAGTGGCGGCGGTAGTGGTCGCGGATGCCGTCACGCAGCGCGCGATACGAAGCGGTGACGCCGAAGCGCTCGACCCAGCTGTGCTCGTCCGGCGGCACGGCCTGACTGGTGAGCTGCCCGCCGAGCCACTCGAACTCCTCGGTCAGCACGACCCGGCGACCGGCGCGCAGCAGCGCGAGCGCGGCGGCGACCCCGCCCAGTCCGCCGCCCACGACGACGACATCTGTGTTGTGCGGCAACAGGTTCCTCCTGATCAACCCTGGGCCCTGCACGGGCCGAGGGTGGTGCCTTCGACGAACTCGCAGGCCAGCAGCTCCCGCGGGGTGGTGCCGTGTTCGAGCACCTCGGTCAGCGCCTGCACCGCCCGGCGGCCCATCTCGCGCCGGGGGATGCGGAATCCGGTGAGCTGGACGTCGTCCGGTGCCGGACGGGTCGCGGCGCCGAGCATGAGCACGGAGAGGTCGCCGGGGACCGACAGGCCGCGCTCGCGGGCGGCGAGCACGAGTGCGGCGCCGTCGGAGACCTCCTCGGCGAGCACGGCCGTGATGCCCGCGTCGAGCAGTTGGCCGAGCCCGGCGAACTGCACGTGCGTGCCTTCGACTCCGTGTGCCGCAACGGCTTGCTTGAACCCGCGCAGCCTGTCGGCCGACGACTCCGCACCCGTCCCGGCACCCACGTACGCGAACTTGCGGTGGCCCAGGGCGACCGCGCGGTCCACGAGGTTCCGCACGGCCGCGGGGTAGTCGGCGCCGATGTGCGGCACCGGACCGCCCGCGTCGTCGCGCCGGCCGATCGAGACGAACGGGACGGCCTCCGCCACGAGCTGCGCGAGGTCGTCGCGGTCGATCGAACGACCGAGCAGCACGCAGCCGTCGGCGAGCCGGATCCTGCTGTCGTCGCTGAAGATCCGCCGCTTCCCCTCCGCCGCCTTGGCGCTGGTGAACAGCAGCAGATCGCAGCCGGCCACCTCGGCCTGCTCCTCGATCCCTTCGAGGAACGGCTGGTAGAAGTCCGCACGGGTGCTCGGGAACACCGCCTCGTAGGTGAAGACGCCGAGGATCCGGTTGCGCTGGTCGTGCAGCCGGCGCGCGATGGGGTTCGCGACGTAGCCCGTTCTGCGGATGACCTCCAGAACGCGTGCGCGGGTCTCCGGCGCGATGCGGACACCGCCGTCGGTCCGGTTGTTGAGCACCAGCGACACCGTGGCCTGGCTGACGCCTGCCATCCGCGCGATGTCCTGCTGGGTGAGCCGCTTGGCCATGAGCACCTGCCAATTCGAATTGGCAGGGAGTCTGCGTCAGCACCCGGCTCGCCGTCAACCCTGTAATAATTCGAATTAGCATCTTGACGGGCCGCGCCTGGCCGCGCGAGGGTCCTCCGCCAAGGAGGTAGCCCCGTGAACGCATTCAGCCGACGCAGCCTGATCACCGGTGCCACCGCGATCGGACTGCTCGCCACCCTGCCCACGCCGGCGCACGCCCTGCCCGCGCCCCCACCCGTCACCCCGGACCGCCGCGCCTTCGCGCCTGGCGAACAGCGGTTCGCGCAGTACCTGATGCTCGTCTCGCCGATGGTCGCCGACATGAACTCCAGCGGCTTCTTCGGCGGTGGCTGGTGGCGCAGCCCCAACGTCTCGTACAACGCCCGCGTCCAGGAGCACGTCTACACGCTGGCGTGGTTCGCGACGCAGTCCCGCTCGTGGAACCCGTACCGCGGCAACAGCTTGGTCCTCACCGCGCTGGACGCGGGGCTCGGCCACTACCTCGGCCTGCAGCACGCCGACGGGTCGTGGCCGGAGTACTCGGCGGACCAGCACTCGCTCGCGGCGACCGGGTTCGCCATGGGCTACCTGAGCAAGACGAACGCGTTGCTCAAGCGGGCCGCGGCGCTGCCGTCCCGGCAGGCCCAGATCACCGCCGCGCTGCGCAGGGCCATGACCTGGTTCCTCGACCCGTCGAACGGCACGGTCTGGCAGTCACCGCTCACCTGGGCGAACCAGACCACCTCCGGGCTCGCGGGGTCGGCGCTCGCGCTGAAGCAGGACCCCGATCCCGCGCTGCGACAGCGACTCACCGAGGCGTTCCGGCGGCTGACCACCGTCGGCCAGAGCCCCGCCGGGTTCTTCTACGAGGAGTCGGGCGCGGACACCAACTACAACTTCGAGGTCATGCTGCCCGAACTGGCCGACGCGTGGCGGCAGTCCGGCGACCCGAACCTCGTCGCCATGACCCGGAAGTACACCGACTGGCTCGGCTACAACCTGCTGCGCGAACCGGACGGTTCCGGCTGGTTCGCGAACATCGCCACGAACTCGCGCACGTCTTCGAAGTTCTACGCCGACGTGCGGCCCGATCCCGAACGGACGGCGCTCAACGCCCAGTTCGTGTCGGAGGTGCCGAACCTCGCCGCGTTCGTGTCCAGCCGTGAGGACCTGGCCGCCGCACGGGCCGCGTGGGCAGCCTCCTCGGCCCCGGTGCCCGCGTTGGTCAAGCCCGACACGTCACCGCGCATCCTCGCGCACGCCATCTACGGCGAGCGCTACCCGAGCCGTGCCGAGCGGACAGCCGCGATCGCGCGGTTGCCGTACCGCCGCGCGCACTTCACCGAGCGGCGCAGCGATCAAGGGCAGGACTTCCTGTTCGTGCGGCGTCCACGGTGGTACGTCGGCGGCTACTTCGGTGCCCGCCGCGCGACCTCGTTGGCCCGCACCGGGTTGACGTTCCTGTGGCACCCGGTGGCGGGCACGCTCGTGCAGTCGATGAACAACAACAACCACGCGTGCTGGGCCACCGTGTTCCCCGGCCAGGCGCCGGACTCGAACGGCCCGCAGCAGGCGGAGTTCCCCGGCGGCGAGCCGTACCGGTTCCGCTACCGCACGCCGTCCGGCTCGGTGGTGACCGAGGTGACGGTGGGGGACCGGATCGTGCGGTCGGTGCGCGCCCAGTCCGCTGCCACCGAGCAGATTCCTTTGGTGGTAAGGGATTCCGACACGGTGGCGCTCGACTCGCGCGGCCTCACGCTCACCCGCGGCCGGACCGTGATCCGGTTCGACTGGGCGCGGCCACTGGATCCGCGACTGCGGCCGGCGTCCACGATCACCTACCCCGGCCGTCGCATGGAGATCCTCACCGTGCCGCACGACGGCACGTTCACTCTCACGATCACGGCGCGTTAGTCCACTGAGGACGGAATGGTTCACCCTTATGTCGCAGTGGTAACAGGCATGTTCGTGCAGCTCACGGGGTATTCGGTGATCCCAAACCCGCTGGCTCCGCAATCCATGCGAAGGAGTGGTCGCGATGGCACACGTGCGTCATCTGGTCGACGTCCACACCGGAGACGAGTTCGATCAACCCGTCCCGTTCGGTCTGGTGTATCCGATCTGCACCGCGGACGGTTCGGCACCACCGAGTCAGCGCGGCCGCACGTGGGAACACCTGATCGCCTGCGATCGCGAGCTGCGTCAGGTTGTGTGAATTCCGTGTGAAGTGAGCCCGCACCGGGTACTGCCAGGTGCGGGTGGCCCGGTCGGGCGCCCGTGCGAAGGGAGTTCGACATGGACTTCGGACAAGGGCTGACCGACGCCTGGCGCGCCGTGGCCACGTTCGTGCCCAAGCTCGCGGCGTTCCTGTTGATCCTGCTGATCGGCTGGTTCATCGCCAAGGCGGTGGCGAAGCTCGTCGACAAGGTGCTCGAACGCGTCGGGTTCGACCGGCTCGTGGAGCGCGGCGGCATCAGCCGGATGCTCGCGAACAGCAAGTACGACGCCTCTGACCTTCTCGCCAAACTGGTCTACTACGCGTTGTTGCTGATCACGCTGCAGTTCGCGTTCGGCGTCTGGGGCCCGAACCCCGTCTCCGAGCTGCTGACCGGCATCGTGTCGTGGCTGCCGAAGGCTGCGGTCGCGATCATCATCGTCGTCGTGGCGGGCGCGGTCGCCAACGCGGTCAAGGACTTCATCGGTGGCGCGTTGGGCGGCCTGTCCTACGGCCGCGTTCTCGCGAACATCGCGTCGATCTTCATCTGGGCGCTGGGCATCATCGCCGCGCTGAACCAGATCGGCGTCGCCACCACGGTCACCACGCCGGTCCTGATCGCGGTGCTCGCCACGGTCGGCGGCATCCTCGTCGTCGGTGTGGGCGGTGGCCTGGTGAGGCCGATGCAGCAGCGGTGGGAGGGCTGGCTGGGGCGCGCGGAGCAGGAGCTGCCGCAGGCCCAGGCTCAGGCGGAGGCGTACCAGCGCGGGCGTGAGGACGCCGTGCGCACCGGCACCTCCGCTCCGGCGGAGCCCGTCACCGCGCCGGTGCCGACCGCCGCGCGACCGGAGGACCCGGTGCTCGGCGAGCGGAGGCCGGAAGACCGCTGAACGAGGAACGTCGACGAGGCGCACCCGCCCGGGTGCGCCTCGTTTCTCATGTGAGCTTCGGAAGCGCGGACACGTCGTCGGTCAGCGGCTTCGCGTCGTGCAGGTGCGCGAGCTGACAGACGGCCATCAGGCGGACGCCGAGCCACGACGTGGGCGTCCAGTCCGATTCGAGCGCGTTGTCGAGCAGGCCTCGCCCGTACGCGGCGAGGAGCACGACCGCGCCCACCGTGCCGGCGCCTTCGACACCGAGCAGGAGGATGTCGCGCACCGCGGCGCCGTGCTGGTCGACCTCGGCGGCGAGAGCGGGGGTGAGGGCGAGCGTCGCCCACCCGGCCGCACCGATCCGGTCGGAGAGGTCGGAGATCCACTGTCGCGCGTTCTTCTCGCGCCAGGTCACACGCATCCCGACACCGTAGCCGCGCCCGGTGAAGCGACGGTTTGACGGCGCTCGAACCGGGTACACGGGCGCGTGCGCGTCAAGCAGTCGGCGCGGAATATCCGGCTGTGAAGGCAGGCGATGACCATGACCACCGAACTCGACGAACCGTCGTCGCGGCAACAGTGCGCGACCGCTCTGGAGAAGCTGGACAACGCGGTCTGCACCGCGTTGGCGGGCATTGACGAAGACGAGGCCCGCAGAGGACTCAAGGAGGCGCTGGCAGCGTGCTCGGCCGCGGACGCCACGGTGTCGCCGCAGCTCATGGGGTATGTCGAAGCCGCGAGCGAGCACCTGCGCTACGGCGAGCGGATGGAAGCCCGGACGCTGCTGACCGTCGCTCACCGCCTGCTCGGCCGTGCGTTGCGCGCGACGGCCGTACCGGCTCCCTCGACTCCTGGTGATGCCGTCCTCCACCGGTGATTGGACCCGTGACGCCCTGGGTACCTCGAACGCACGTTCGAGTGGAAGGGGATCGCGGTGAACCGCACGCCGGAGAAGGACCCGCAGGACTGGACGACCGGTGACGAGCCGATGACCGGTCCACAGGAGTCGTACCTGCACACCCTCGCCCAGGAAGCGGGCGAGGAGGTGCCGGCCGAACTCACCAAGGTGGAGGCGTCGCAGCTCATCGACCGGCTCCAGGAGAAGACCGGCCGGGGAAGTTGATCGTGTTGGACGCGGCGCCCGCGGGTAACCGGATGACGTGGACATCAAGCACGAAGTGACCCAGACCGAGTCTTCCCTGCTGGCGAGCTACCCGGACTACCTCGACGCCCAGCGGCTGGTGGACCGGATGTCCGACGACGGCTTCCCGGTGGAGAGCGTGCGGATCATCGGCGACGGTGTCCGGACGGTCGAACAGGTGACCGGGCGCATGACGCGAGCCCGCGCCGCGGTGACGGGCGCGGCCAGCGGCGCCTGGTTCGGTGTGTTCATCGGCCTGCTCTTCGGCCTGTTCACCGCCGGCCAGACCTGGGCCTGGTTCGTGTTCATCAGCCTCGTGGTCGGTGCCTTCTGGGGCGCGGTCTTCGGGTTCGTCGCGCACTGGAGCACGCGCGGGCGCCGTGACTTCGCGAGCGTCATGACGCTGCAGGCGCGGCGGTACGAGGTGCACGTCGACAAAGAGCAGGCCGCGCGGGCGGCGAAGTACGTGCTCTGAGCCGATGCAGACCTTCCTGCCGTACCCGGACTTCGCCGAGTCGGCCCGCGTGCTGGACCGGAGCAGGCTCGGCAAGCAGCGCGTCGAGACGATCCAGGTCCAGCGCGGGCTGGTGGTGCCCGGCTACGGCTGGCGCCACCACCCGGCGGTGAGGATGTGGGCCGGCCACGAGGAAGCGCTCGTGCGGTATGGCCTGGAGGTCTGCGCGGCGTGGCGTGAGCTGGGGTTCCCCGACACGCGCGAAGAGATGATGCGGTCGGACCTGGCGCACGCCAGGAACGTCGTGGTGGTGCGCACCCAGCGGGAACTGGCCGAGGCCGGCGACCTGCCCGGCTGGCTCGGCGACGACGACTTCCACCGCAGCCACCGGTCGGCTCTGGTGCGCAAGTTTCCCGCGCACTACCGCCGGTTCTTCCCCGACGTGCCCGACGACCTGCCCTACGTCTGGCCGCCGATGCTCACCCGCACCGTGAACCCGTCGTCGTCCCGGCACATCGACACGTAGTCGCACGTGCGGTGCAGGATCCACAGCCCGAGTCCTGCGGACAGGGTCTCGGCGGTCGGCATCAGACCTGCCAGCGGGTCCGACGGTCCGGTGCCCCGATCGGTCACCGTCACCACCACGCGCGAGTCGTCCGACCACAACCGGAACCGGACCGGCGCGATGCCGTGCGTCAGGCCGTTCGTGACGATCTCGCTGGCCGCGTAGACCACGTCGTGCGCGTCGTCCTCGGTCAGACCCATCGCGCCGATCACCGTCCCCACGGCCTCGCGCACGCAGCGGGCGGTCGGATCGACGAGTTCGACCAGCGGGACGCCTTGTTCCAGCACGTCCGGGACCTGCGCCGATGCCGCGAGACCCTCGCGGTAGCCGGGGTTCGGCTCGTGCGTGCCGGGTGCGGTGGAGATGTTGGGGTGCGTGCGGACCACGTCGGCCAGCACCTCGGCGGGCGTCGTCCTGGTGTCGTACGGGCACAGGCCCCACACGGGGAACTCGGCGTAGGCCAGGTTCACAGCGGCCTCGTAACGGGCCCACCAGTCCCACGGCGCGCCCATGCCGGGATGCGGCACGTCGCCGACCACACGCATCTGCTGTGCGCCGGACGAGGTGTGCTCCGCGAACAGTTCCCGGTAGCTGGCGATGGCCTCGGACGGCCGGGCGTACTGGTCCGCGCCGGGCATGTACGTCACCGCGGTGCCGCGGCCGAGCGCTCCGAGCAGCAGAGCGGTGTTCTGCTCGTTGCACGCCACCACAGACGGCTCACCGGCGCGCAGGCCGTTCTCGAGGAACGGCACGGCGTGCGCGAGGAAGTCGTCGTCTGAGCCGTAGAAGGCGGTCTCGTGGAAGAAACCGGTCACGAGAACTGATGCTACGCGCGCCGATGGCCGTGAACTGCGATACCGTTCTAGTTGGGTTGAGCAGCCAGCCCTGTGACGGTCGTTCGTGCCGTCCTTACTGGAGGTTGCCGCGTGCTCCCCAACGGTCAAGTTCCCTTCCGCTCCGCCCGCGAGAGAGTAGGCGACACCGTTCTCGTACGCGTCGCCGGCGAGATCGACGTCTCGACCGCCCAGAACCTGGCCGACTGTCTCGGTGAGGCCGTCCGGATGGTCACCCCACCCGCGTCCGTCGTGCTGGACCTGAGCGGCGTGCGATTCCTCGGTGCCCAGGGCATCGGCCTGCTGCTCGACCACCAGGACCTCTGCCTGCGCCGCGGCAGTGCGCTCGTGATCGTCGCGAACACCGCCGCGGTGCTGCGGCCGTTGCAGGCGCTGGAACTGATGAGCGTGCTGGGCGTGCGGTCCAGCGTGCTGGAGGCGATGGCGCCGGCCTAGGCGCGCTCGGACTCGCTGCGCAGCACGCAGAACTCGTTGCCCTCGGGATCGGCCAGGATCGCCCATCCGGTCCCGTCGGGGTTGCGGTGATCGCCGACGAACGTCGCGCCCAGGCCCAGCAGCCGTTCGACCTCCTCGTCCCGCGAGGTCTCGGGGCGCAGGCACAGGTGCAGGCGGTTCTTGACGGTCTTGGGCTCGGGCACCTCGTTGAAGAAGAGCACCGGGCCCTCGGCCAGCAGCACCTCGGTCTCCCGGTCGCCCGGCTTGTCGTCGGGGTGCATCGGGCGACCGGTGACCTTGCTCCAGAACAACGCCAGCTCGTAGGCGTTCGCGCAGTCGATCGCCACGTTCTGCAACACAGATGTCATGCGCGCCAGCCTATTGCCGCGGCTAGAGCATCGGCGGCATCAGGCGGTAGCTCTCGGCGTAGTAGTCGTCGGTCCGACTGCGATAGCCCTCGTGGTCGTCCGGGTCGTACTCCGGCGCGTTCTTGATCTGCTCCTTGGTGCGGTCGACGTGGACCTTGCGTTCCTCGTGGTCCACGTGCCGCACCGTGCCGACCGGGAGCACGACCCGGTGGCCGAAGATCCACGGTCCGGTGTCGACCATCAGACAGTCGTGCGGCACCTTGGCGTTGTCCTGGTCGATCTTGCCGATGCCGCCGTCGGTCGCCTCGACGTCGTAGCCGATCAGTCCGGTGTCGGGGCGATCCGCGAGGTCCTGGTCCGGCTCGTCGGCCCACGACGGATCGCGCCACACCCACGGCATGAACGGGACGGGTTGCATGTCGGCCTCCTTCAGTCCGGCATGGGGTACCCCGCTACGCCCTGTCGAGGAACTTCTTCATCATGCCGATCTGCGCGGTGCGCGACTTGTCGATCCGGTCCGCGAGATTCTTCACCTCCCGGTCGGCGCCGCTGCCCGTCTCCCACCGCGCCATCTGCACGGCGTCGTCCTGGTGGGCGATCATGACGTTGAGCAGCCGCTTGTCGAACTCCGGGCCGCGCAGCGCGGACAACCTCGCGACCTCCTCGGGATCGGACTGCCGCATGCCGCCGTGGCCCGAATGGGAGTCCGGCGGTGCCGTCAAAGGCTCGCCCCACGACGTCAGCCAGTCCCGCATCGTGCCGGCCTCGGTCGCCTGGGTCTGCTCGATCGCGGCCGCGAGCATGCGCAGTTCCTCGTTCTGGGCACGGTCTTCGGCGAGCGCGACCATCTCCACTCCCTGCTGGTGATGCGGGAGCATCATCTGCAGGAACATCACGTCCAGCGGATCGCCGCGCAACACGGCGTCCGGCTGCGTGGTCGCGCAGCCGGACACCACGAAGGCGAGCGCCAGCACCAGGAACCGCATCAGAGGCGTCGCCACAGGGCGGGCGTGTTCGGCGGCTCCCACCCGGCGAGGGCGGTGTGCGCGAGCTGGCACTCGTAGTTCACACCGTTGTAGGTGACGCGGTTGCCGATCGAGTAGGTCGTGCCCGCGGCCCACGTTCCGCCCACCGGCGGGGGAGTCGTGGTGGTCGTGGTCGGCGGGGGCGTGGTGGTCGTCGTGGTCGGGGGAGGCGTGCTGCCGCCGCCGAAGTCGACGTCCGAGCACGTGTAGAAGGCCTCGTTGCTGCCGACCACGCGCTGCCAGATCGAGTAGAGGATGTGCCGTCCGGAACGACCGGGGAGGTTCAGCGTCCAGTTCGTGAACGTGCTGGGGTTCTGGCCGTTGAACGTCTGCAGGTGCACGAGGTCCGACCAGCGCAGCGGCTGCGTCGGGTCCCACCCGTCCCTGGTGAGGTAGAACTCGAAGTTGCTGTTCGAGTGCGGCGCCGACGCGTGGTACGTCACCGTCAACGGCCCGGCGGTGACCCGCTTGGCGGGCCAGTCGGCGCGTTGCAGGTCGAGTCCGCGGTACTTGTCGCGGCCGGCGCTGCACAGCTTGCCGTCCGGGATGAGCTGGCGGTGGCGCCCACCGGCTTCGAGCAGCGAGACCTCGTTCCAGTCGTAGTACGCCTGCGTGCCACCGGCGGCGACGGCCGCCTTGCACGCGTCGGACTTCGGGGTCTCCGGGCCCTCGTTCTTGCACGTGTAGACCCGGCTGGCCGGATCGGACATCGTGCCGTGGGCGATCGCGGGCGTCGTGGGGACGAGGAACGCGACGACCACCACGGCGGTGGACGTGAGGCTCGCTAGGGCAAGCCGAGTACGTGACTTCACAACGCCTCCTGGCAGGCGGAGGTGGCGAAGCACTTCCGCGGGGGAGGTGGTTCGCGTGACGGGTCGGCGGCCCTGTTCACGAGTGTAAACAAGTGGTTGAACCATTTCGTTGGACCAACCGGACGAATCGCCCGTGCCCTGTCCCGTCCGAGACCCGACGTGCGCTCGCTCGACGAGCGATGAGTTCTCGTCGCGCGACCGGTCCACCCTTCCAAGACGATTGGGAAGGGCGGACCGCGTGGATCTGCACAGCGTGATGTGTGTGAGCGACCTGGCCAGGTCGCTGAAGTGGTACGGCGTGTTCTTCGGCCGCGAGGCGGACGAGGTCATCGGCGAGGAACACCTCTGGCAGGTCGGGGAGGGCGCGTACGTCGTGCTCGACGCCCGTGACGTGCGGTCGTCGCGCGTGGGCGGCTCGATGATCACGTTCGGGGTGGCGCTGAACGAGTTCGACGAGGCACTGGCCAGGCTCGCGGCTTCTGGTGTCGGCCACGAGCCCGTCGAGACGTACTCCAACGGCGTCCGGCACGTCGAGGTGCTGGATCCGGACGGCAACAGCCTGTCGCTGGCGGCGCTGCCTTCGGGTACGTCGTAGAGTCGGAGAGATGAGCGACGAGAACGTGCTGGGCCGCATCAACGAGCTGGTCGACGAGGAGCACAAGCTGCGCGAGCAGCTCGCGTCCGGGGAGATCTCCACGGACGAGGAGCACGCCCGGCTGCGGTCGCTGGAGGAAGCCCTCGACCAGTGCTGGGACCTGCTGCGGCGGCGCCGGTCGGCCCGGTCGCTCGGTGGCGACGCGGAGGACGTCCCCGCCCGCTCGGTCGGCGAGGTCGAGGGCTACCTGCAGTAGGTCAGTTCTTGGTGTCGCGGAAGATGATCCAGCGCATCGCGCTGTACATGAACGCGGCCTCGCACGCGCCGGCGACGATGCGGGACAGGTGGTACTGCAGGCCGATCTCGGTCAGCGCGCTGCCGACCCCGAGGATGAACGCCAGGTAGTTGATTCCGATCGCGACGGCGTACAGGCCCGCCTGCGGGCCGACCGGCGCGTGCGAGCGGAAGTTCAGCGCCCGGTTGAGCACGAAGCTCAGACCGAACGCGAGCACGTAGGCGATCGTGAACGCGATCGGCACCGGCAGGCCGAGGCCACCGCGGAACAGCGTGAGCAGCAGCAGGTCGACGCCGAACGTGAACCCGTTGATCACGGCGAACCCGAGGAAGCTCGGCGCGACGACGCGGGAGAGTCCGAACGGCAGCCACCTCACCACGACTTCCATCCGGTCGTGGAACCTCGCGCCGAGGTCTCTGCCGTCGTTCAGGGTGGTGCCGGTCATGGCACGACAGTGCCACGGCCGGGAGGGACGAAAGCGACGAAACGGCCCTTGATCGACAGGGCGTCCACAGGAGTTCAGCGGGCGTTCAGGTGGTTGAACCGCCGCCAACGCGTGGGGCTCATCCCGTGCACCTTGCCGAACGTCCGCGCGAAGTAGCCGGCGTCCGGGATGCCCACCTCTCGCCCGATGTCGCCGACCGGCAGATCCGTCCCGGCGAGCAGCCGCCGTGCCTGGACCATCCGGCGTTCGGTGATCCACTCCTGCACCGTGCGCCCGGTCCGCCTGCGCACCGTCGAGGTCAGGTGGCCGGGGGAGATGCTGACCGCGGCGGCGACCTCGCGCAGCGACAACGGCTCCGGGTAGCGCCGTTCGATCACGTCGAACACCTCGGCCAGCAGCGGTTCGGCGTTCTCGCGCAGGTCGCCGACGACGTCCGCGGCCAGCCTCGACACCCCGACCAGCAACAGCGTCAGGTGCGCCGACACGGCTTCCCGGTAGCCGTCCTGGCGTCGCACGAGTTCCGCGTGCAGTGCCTCCACGCGGGCGGTCCACTCGGTGCGGTGCTCGACGGGGACCTTGAGCCGCAACGCACCCGTCGCGCCGCCGTGGACGAACGGGAACAGCAGCGGGTGCGTGCGCCACGCCAGGTGCGCGCCGGGAGTGTCCGGGCCGAGCGCGTCGGCGGTGAAGAAGACGCCCCAGCCCCGTGCGCCGAGGAGGTCGTCGCTGCGGGCCTGGCCCATCACGTCGCCGGGCGCGATGACGAACAGGTCGCCTGCCTCGACCTGCCTCACCTGCCGGCCGTGGCGGACCACGCCACCGGCCGTCTCGAAGTAGGCCAGGCCGGGGAAGTCGTGGGAGTGGGCCTCGTGCGAACCGTCGAAGTCCGCGCCGTGCCCGAGCCGCAGGGCCATGACGGGCAGGTCGCCGGGAGCGGGTTGCCAGGCGTACTTCGCGGGCCCGGAGCCCTTCATCGGTGTTCGGATGGCGCGCACCGTCAAATCGTCCCACTCAAACCGTGGATCGGCACAGAAATCCTGGTCTGAAGCCAGTCAGAATGAGTACATGGCCGAAACATCGTCCCAAGAGCGGGACTACCTGCCCGGGATGGGCAAGCACTACCTGCTGCCGTTCTACGACGTGCTGCACCGGGTGTCCGGCTTGGCCGCGATCCACCAGGAGATGGTCGAGGTGGCCGGACTGAGTGCCGGGCAACGAGTGCTCGACGTCGGCTGCGGCACCGGGAACCTGTTGCGCTCCACCGGAAAGCGTCATCGCGACATCGAGCTCACCGGCGTGGACCCCGATCTGAAGATGCTGGCGCGGGCGGAGCGCAAGCTGCGGCGGGCCGGGTTGAAGGTGAAGCTGGACCGGGGGTTCGCGCAGGAACTGGCGTTCCCGGACGCCTCGTTCGACGTCGTCTTCTCCAGCCTGATGCTGCACCACCTCGACGGGCCCTCGAAGGGGGAGATGCTCGCCGAGGTGCGCCGCGTGCTGCGGCCGGGCGGCCTGCTCGTGCTCGCCGACATCGTGCATCACGGTCACGCGGCGAAGGGGATCGGCGAGGCCGGCTTCACGACGGAACCGACGAGGACGCGGAAGTTGCGGATGTTCGGGGAGATCGGGATCGAGGTCGCGAGAGTCCACTAGGGACAGGTCCATTGTCGACCGATTGAACGCACATGATGTTTCTTCGCTACCAACAGGTTCATCAGTAAGCGAACTTGCCGGTTACCGTCGTGGGAGCGTGTTCTCCCATCTAAGCTGCGCGCCGTGACAGATGCGACGGGAAGTCTGGTGGCGCAGCGCTACCGGCTCGTTCAGGTGATCGGCGTCGGCGGCATGGGCCGGGTGTGGCTCGGCCGGGACGAGGTCATCGGCCGTGAGGTGGCCATCAAGGAGCTGCTGCTGCCGGTCGGACTCGACCCGCAGCAGCGGGCGTTGCTGTGCCAGCGCGCCATGCGGGAGGCGCAGCTCGCCGGCCAGCTCAACCACCCCGGCATCGTCACCGTGCACGACGTCGTCGAGTACAACGGCACCCCGATGATCGTGATGGAGTACGTCCGGGGCGGTTCGCTGTCCGACGCCGTCAAGGCGCAGGGCGCGCTGCCACCGGACCAGGTCGCCTACGTCGCCACGTCGATGCTGAGCGCGCTGCGGGTGGCGCACCAGGCAGGGATCGTGCACCGCGATCTCAAGCCCGCCAACGTGTTGCTGTCCGGCGACCGGGTCGTCATCACCGACTTCGGCATCGCGCGGCTCACCGGCGACGTCCCGCTGACCACCGACGGCTCGATCGTCGGCACGCCCGCCTACATGGCGCCCGAGCAGGGCACCGGCGCGCCGATCACCCCGGCGACCGACATGTGGTCGCTCGGCGCCACCCTGTACGCCGCCGTGGAAGGCCGGCCGCCGTACCAGGGCAAGGACTTCATGACGACCCTGTCGATGCTGCTCACCCAGGATCCGCCGCCCCCGCAACGCGCAGGGCACCTCGCGTCGCTGCTGGGCGGGCTGCTGCGCAAGAACCCCGCCGACCGCGCCTCGGTCGACCAGGCGCTGGCGATGCTCGCGGGCGCACCCGTCGTACTGCCGGTCGTGGCGAGGTCCGGCGGTGTCAGCAGACGCACGGCGTTGTTCGCCGGTGTCGGTGCGGTCGCGCTGATCGGCGGCGGAACCGCGTGGTGGATCGGCACGAGGAACAAAGACGGCGGGGAGGCCCAGCTGCCGTCCAGCAACGACACCAAGGCGGCCTCCGACAAGGAGGGCGGCTCCGAGCAGTCGACGACGTCCTCGAAGGCCCAGCCGGGACGCCCGGAGGAGTTCACCGAGCACGTCCAGCTCGTCGACCACACGTACGCGATCGCCTCCGTCGCCTGGAGCCCGGACGGCAAGTTCCTGGCCAGCGCCCAGGACGGCCTGGGTGACGGCGGTGACACCGTCCGGATCTGGGACACCACGACCAACAAGGTCGTCGGCACCGTCCAGCTCCCGGCCGGTCCCGGCGGCGCGGCGGCCACCGCTGTCGCGATCAGCCCGGACGGCAAGATCCTCGCGGCGGGCGGCAACCGCACCGGCGACTTCACCACGTACCTGTGGAACCTCGCCGACCGCACCATGATCGGCGGCCTCGACGAGAGCCGTTCGATCATGAAGAACCTGCGCTTCCACCCGGACGGCAAGACCCTCGCCGGCATCACCCACGGTGGCCGCCTGCAGGTCTGGGACGTCGCGACGCGCAAGGTCAAGATCGGCCTGACCGAGGCCCAGGGCAGCAGCGAGCTCTCCTTCAGCCCGGACGGAAAACTCCTCGCCTACGCGGGCACCAAGTACCAGGAGATCAAGATCGTCGATCCGGCCACCGGCAAGACGGTCAAGACCATCAACGACTCGACGGGCGACGGCGGCACGTTCTCGCCCGACGGCAAGTCACTCGCGGTCATCGACGGCGACGGCAAGAACGCGATGCAGCTCTGGGACGTCGAGTCGGGCCAGAGCAAGGCGGTGTTCCTGCGCGCGGACGACGGTCTGACGGTGTCGAGCGCGCTGTTCCACCCCGACGGCGACACGATCGCGGTCTGGGGGCAGGGCAACTTCGTCCAGCTGTGGGACGTGGAGACGAAGAAGATCCGCGCGACGGTGATCGGTGCGGCCGGGCAGATCCAGACGGTGGCGTTCTCGCCGGACGGCAAGCGGATCGCGGCGGGTGGCGACGACAAGACCGTCAGGATCTGGAAGTTGTGAGTGCGCGGAGCGTGATGCGCTCGTCACAAGTGGTGCGACTGAACGAAACGCGCAGTTCCTAGCGTCGAGATCCATGACCCTTGACGAGGTTGTGGAGCCCGCGCCGGTTCGTGCGGCGTCCAAAGAGACGCTTGAGGACTACACCCTTCGGTTCGCACCCCGGACGTACCGGCGCTGGACGCCCGCCGTCGTCGGGGCGTCCGCGCTGGGCGGGATCGCCTACATGGCGGACTTCTCGATCGGCGCGGGCATCGGGCTCGCGCACGGCACCGGGAACGCGTTGCTGGCCATCGCGTTCGCGGCGATCGTCATCTTCGTGACCGGGTTCCCGCTGGCCTACTACGCGGCGCGGTACAACATCGACCTCGACCTGATCACGCGCGGATCAGGGTTCGGCTACTACGGCTCGGTCATCACGAGCGTGATCTTCGCGAGCTTCACGTTCATCTTCTTCGCGCTCGAAGGCTCGATCATGGCGCAGGGTCTGCGGTACGCGCTGGGTCTGCCGCTGTGGCTGGGGTATCTCGCGTCGACACTCGTGATCATCCCGCTGGTGATCTACGGGATGAAGGTGCTCGCGAAGCTGCAGAGCTGGACGAACCCGTTGTGGCTGCTGCTGATGGTGGCGCCGCTGCTGTACCTGGTGATCGCGGATCCGGACTCGGTCAGCCGCTGGCTCGCCTACGGGGACACCGGCGTGAACACCGCGGCGGTGATGCTCGGCGCGGGCGTGTGCCTGTCGTTGATGGGGCAGATCGGCGAGCAGATCGACTACCTGCGGTTCATGCCGCCCCGTACCGCGGAGAACCGGCGGGCGTGGTGGACGTCGATGATCATGGCCGGACCGGGCTGGGTCGTGTTCGGCGCGCTGAAGCAGGCCATCGGCGCGTTCATGGCGGTCTACGTGCTCGACGCGGTCGGCAAGGTCGCGGCCGTGGAGCCGATCGAGCAGTTCACCGGGGTGTTCAAGCAGTTCATGCCGGCGTGGCTGGTGGTGCCGCTGGCGCTGGTGCTCGTGGTGCTGAGCCAGGTGAAGATCAACGTCACCAACGCCTACTCGGGGTCGCTGGCGTGGACGAACTCGTTCACCCGCGTCACGAAGCACTATCCGGGACGCTTGGTGTTCGTGCTGGTCAACCTCGTGATCGCGCTGGTGCTGATGGAAGCGGACATGTTCAGCTTCCTCAACAACCTGCTGAGCTTCTACTCGAACTGCGCGATGGCGTGGGTCGTCACGGTCGCGGCGGACATCGCGATCAACAAGTACCTGCTGAAGATCTCGCCCAAGCAGCCGGAGTTCCGCCGCGGCATGCTGTTCGCGGTCAACCCGGTGGGCGTCGGGTCGTTCCTCGCCTCGTCGATCTTCTCCATCTCGGTCTACTTCGGACTGTTCGGCGCGGCGATCCAGCCCTACTCGCCGCTGGTGGCCGTCGGGATCCCGATCGTGCTGACGCCGTTGCTCGCGGTGCTCACGCGCGGCCGGTTCTACCTGCGCCGCACCGATGACGGCATCGCGGAACCGGTGCTCGACGAGGACGGCAACCCGAGCGGGACGCGGTACGAGTGCGTGGTCTGCACGGAGTCGTACGAGCGACCCGACATGACGGCCAGTGCTCTCGGCGGCGAGATCTGCTCGCTGTGCCTGAGCACCGACCGTGACGGCCGCCACGTGCTTCCTGCTTCCTGACCGGCGTGGCTGCCCGGGCGAGGTCCGTTCCGATCAAGCAAACTGCACGTCATGCAGGAATGGGCCTTGCTCGCCGTCGCGGCCGTGCTGATCATCGTGGTGGTGTCGTACGCCGCGCCCAAAATGGGCGTGGCCGCACCCGTGCTGCTCGTGCTCGTCGGCATGGGCTGCAGCCAGCTGCCCGGCGCGCCGCACCTGGTCGTTGAACCCGAGTGGATTCTCGTGATCGTGCTGCCGCCGATCCTGTACTCGGCGGCGGTGAACGTGCCGGTGGTCGACTTCAGGCGCAACTTCGCGACCATCGGCGCGCTGTCGGTGCTGCTCGTGGTCGTGTCCGCGTTCGGCACCGGCCTGCTGATCTGGTGGCTGCTGCCGGAGATCGGGTTCGCGGCGGCGCTCGCGCTGGGCGCGGTGATCAGCCCGCCGGACGCGGTCGCCGCCACGTCGATCGGCAAGAAGCTCGGCCTGCCGCCCAGGCTCGTCACGATCCTCGAGGGCGAAGGCCTGGTCAACGACGCGACCGCGCTCGTGCTCCTGCGCACGGCCATCGTCGCGATCACGGCGAGCGTGTCGTTCGGCAGCGCGGTGGGCGACTTCGCGTACGCCGTGTCGGTGGGTGTGGTGATCGGCGCCGCGGTCGGCATCGTGTCGGTGTGGGCGCGGTCGAAGATCCAGGGCCAGCCGGTGCTCACGACCGCGATCTCGTACGTCGTCCCGTTCCTGGCGTTCATCCCGGCCGAGGAGGTGCACGCGTCCGGCGTGATCGCCGTCGTCGTGGCCGGCCTGATCACCGGTCACCAGAGCGCCAAGCGGTTCACCGCGCACGACCGCATCTCCGAACGCACCAACTGGCGCACGATCCAGCTGATCCTGGAGAACGGCGTCTTCCTGCTGGTGGGCTTCGAACTCACGTCGGTCGTCGCCACCGTGGCGGACGACGATCTGGCGCGGACGCTGGTGATCGGCGCGCTGGCCACCGTGGCGCTGGTCCTGCTGCGCGTGGCGTTCACCATTCCGGTGATCGCCCTGCTGCGCCGCCAGCAACGCCGCGCGGACGCGTTCACCGGCAAGCTCGAGGCCTTCGCCGACCGGTTCGTCGCACGCGGCCCCAAGCCCGGCGAGGAGAAGCGGTACGACCGCGGAATCCGGATGCTGCAACGCAAACAGGCCGACGTGGCCTTCTACGCCACCGAGGGCCTGAGCTGGCGCGGCGGCGCGGTGCTCGCCTGGTCGGGCATGCGCGGCGTGGTGACGGTGGCGGCCGCCCAGACGCTGCCGGAGGATCTGCCGTTCCGCAACGAGCTGATCCTGATCGCCTTCACGGTCGCGATCCTCACCCTGGTCGTGCAGGGCGGCTCGTTGCCGCTGGTGATCAGGTGGCTGGGCATCCGGGGCAACGACGAGGACCACGAACGCCGCGAGTACGCCCGGCTGGCGGGCGAACTGGTGACGGCGAGCCGGACGTTGCTGGAGAGCTCGACGTTGTGCCGCGAGAACGGTGAGCCGTTCGACGAGCACCTGCTGGAGCAGACGCTGGAACGCACGATCGCGATGAGCGAGGGCATCGAGAAGAAGTTCCTGGAGCAGGACCCGGACAAGTCGCTGCACCAGCGTTTCGAGCTGCAGCGGATGATGACGGACGCGCAGCAGAACGCCCTGCTGGACGCGCGTGCCGGGGGAACCTATGCCTCGCACACCCTGGAACGCGCGCAGAACTTCGTCGACAGCCAGAGCACCCGGTTCATGTGATCCGGCGGACGGCCCCGTCGGGTAGTCGCGGGGTCAGGCGCCGCCGGCGTACCGCCGGCTTGCGCGCTGGCGGCGGAGAAGCGGGCGGCTCGGAAACGTAGGTGACGGCCATCAGCCAGCAGACGGCGAGCAACTGCACGCCGAGCACGAAGTCGAGCCTCGTCAGTCCGGTGATGTCGGTGGGCACGAAGACCTGGCGCAGTGCGATGAGTGCGAGCAGGGCGGCCGCGAGTTCCATGGCCGCAGAGGTGTCTCCGGCACTCACGCCACGCCTTCGTCTGGTGCGGACGAAGAAGCTCAGCCCGATCACCGCCGGCATGAGGCTGACCGCGTAGATGAACGCCCAGTAGGTCCAATCCCGGGCGAACCTCGCCTCAATGCGCGCCTTGTAGCTGCGCTCGCCTATGTAGGGACTGGTCTCGATGCCTCCGGAGACGGTCTCGTTGGTGTAGAGGTTCCACCGCCCGAGCCGGTGGTCGACCGCGATGCCGAAAGCTACCGGAAGTTCGCGTGTTGCCTCCGGTGTCACGGGGGCGTTGTCGCTCGTGTTCTGCGGCATCACAGCATTGAGGCCGGACGGCAGATAGGCGTTGACGCCCAGAATGAGGGAGTACACGTCGTTGGGGAACTGGGTCGGGTCGACATCGACGGGAATGGAGGCGGTGACAATTGAAGGGTCCTCGTTGCCGAGCGGGTCCACGACCTTTGCGACAGGAAAGTGCACCGTGGTGGCACTCACCGACATGCCTGAACGCAGGTGCATGATCAGCTTCGCATCGGCGAACTCCGGCTTGATGACGCCGGACTCCTGGACAATGGACCCTCCGTTCGAGTCGACGAGCCTCGGCAAGTGGTCTCGTGAGACCGGCACGAGAGCCAACGTGGCCTGGAGTCGCCGTTCTGCCGGATTCAGACTGGTCACGGTGACGACGAAGCGCAGCGCTGGTATCGGCGCGTCGTACTTGTGATTGAAGAGGTCGAGGTAGATGGATGACTCGGCGTGGTCGAGGTCCGCGTATGGCAACAGGTTCCTGAACCCGGCGACGAACGCGATAGCGGCCAACGTTGCCGCAACCACCCGGACGACTCTCGGTCCCTGCACGTGATCTCACGTCGTGCCGAGGCAGTCCGGTGTTACTGGAACAGGTCGTTCCCGACCTTCGCCTGAACATCCACGGTGTTGCGCGGCGAAGCCCCGAGCGTCAACCGCGACACGATCCGATACCGGTCCCCCCGATAGATCGAGTGCACGTACTCCACTTGCCGCCCTTCGGCATCGGTGGTCAGGCGCTCGAACAGCAGAGCGGGCGCGAACACCGGTACACCGAGCAGAGCGGCCTCGGACTCGTTGACCACTGTCGGCTCGATCGACTGCACAGCCTCGGAAACGTGGACGCCGTGCTCGCGCAGCCGTTCGTAGAAGTCGCCGGACTCCATGTCGTGCAACGTCAACGAGGGCGCGATCAGTGCGGGCACGTGCAGGTACTCCAACGCCATCGGCTCGCCGTCGACCAGGCGCAGGCGGGCGATGTAGTGGATGTCGGCGGCGGGGGAGAGGTGCAGGCGGCGGCCCACTCGGGCGCCGGCCGGGATGCGGGCGTGTTCGAGCACCCGGGACGACCACGTGCCGCCTGCCTGGGGCAGGGACATGGATCCGGTGTCGGAGACCATCTCCTGGGTGATCTTGGCGCGTGCCACGAAGGTGCCCCGGCCGTGCTGGCGGACGAGCAGGCCGGTGTTGACCAGTTCCTCCACGGCGGAGCGGACAGTGGGGCGCGAGACCGAGAGTTGCTGGCACAGCACGCGTTCGGCGGGGATCGGGGCGCCCGCGGGGTGGGTCTCGATGAGCTCGAGCAGGTAGTCGCGGACCTGCTCGCGCTTGAGGATCGCTTCGGCCATGCCCCTCCGCTCGGTCGGCGGCCAGTATGGCATACCACTGGTAAGTAACCAGCCTGTTGAAGATCGGGAGCGCTCTCACGCAGCCAACCAGGGGATTGACCTGAGAAGTGGTCTATGCCACTTTCTACCCACTCCCATCGGACCTGACCAATTGGTCACATCCCAGCGAGAGGTGAGTCGTGTCGCGCTCCGCTGCCTTGTTAGTCCTGGCGCTCACGTTGTCGGCCTGCGGTACGTCCGCGGGCGGCGGCGGTGGGAAGCAGGAGATCACCGTGTGGCTCATGAAGGACACGGCCACCGAGGAGTTCGTGTCGAAGTTCGAGAGCGAGTTCGAACGTGATCACGCCGATCTCGATCTGAAGATCCAGATTCAGGAGTGGAACGGCATCACGCAGAAGGTGACCAGTGCCTTGGCCAGCACTGATCCGCCGGACGTGATCGAGGTCGGCAACACCCAGGTCGCCCAGTACGTGGCCAGCAAGGGCGTCACGGACCTGTCCGCCAAGAAGAGCGAGCTTCAGGGCGACGACTGGATTCCTGGCCTGAGCGAACCGGGTGCGGTGGACGGCAAGCAGTTCGGCGTCCCGTTCTACGCGGCCAACCGGGTCGTCATCTACCGCAAGGACCTGTTCGAGGCCGCCCAGGTCACGCCGCCCAAGACCCGCGAGGAGTGGCTCACCGCCACGGCCAAGCTCGACCAGGGCGACCAGCAGGGGATCTACCTGCCCGGCCAGAACTGGTACACGTTGTCGGGCTTCGTCTGGGACGAGGGCGGCGACCTCGCCAAGCAGAGCGGCGACAAGTGGAGCGGCTCGCTGAACACGCCGCAGGCGTTGGCGGGCATGGACTTCTACAAGAAGCTCCAGGCGCTCGGCGACGGGCCGAAGGACTCCGACGAAGCCAAGCCGCAGCAGACGGACGTGGTCGCGGGCGGCAAGGTCGCGCAGTTCATCGCGGTGCCCGGTGCGGCGAAGCTCGTCACGAAGGCCAACCCGGAGCTCGAAGGCAAGATCGGCTTCTTCCCGATCCCCGGCAAGACCGCGGACAAGCCCGGCGCGGTGTTCACCGGCGGCTCCGACCTCATCATCCCGATGGCGTCGAGCAGGCAGGACGGCGCGTACGAGGTCGTCAAGGCGCTCGCCGGCGAGAAGTGGCAGGTCGAGCTCGCGAAGGCGATGAACTACGTGCCGAACCGCAAGTCGCTCGCGCAGGCGGTGGGCGGCGATCCCGGCACGGCGGCGATGGCGCAGGGCGCTGCCAACGGGCACGCCACCCCGAACTCGCCGAACTGGGCGGCGGTCGAGGCCCGCAACCCGATCAAGGAGTTCCAGACCGCGGTCCTGACCGGCGCCGATCCCGCGGCAGCGGCCAAGACCGCCGACGAAGTGATCACCCAAGCGCTCAACTCGGGCAAATGACGCTCCTGGCTGAAAGGCCGGTGCGGGAGACCGCGCCGGCCGCCCCGAAGCGCCGCAAACGTCCGGTGCTGCCGTACCTGTTGATCGCGCCCACCCTGATCACCACCGCCTACCTGCTGGTGTACCCGCTGATCCGCAACGTGATCATCTCGCTGCAGGAGTTCGGGCTGCCGCAGCTCGTGCGCGGCGACGCGAAGTTCGTGGGTCTCGCGAACTACGTGAAGGTGCTGTCCGATCCCGAGTTCTGGGGCGTGGTCAAGCGCACGCTCTGGTTCACCGCGATCAACGTCGTGCTCATCATGGTTCTGTCCACTTTGGTCGCCCTGTTGCTCGTCAAGCTCGGGAAGTGGTTGCGCCTGCTGGTGATGGGCGGGCTCGTGCTCACCTGGGCGACGCCGATCATCGCGGCGACCACGGTGTTCCAGTGGCTCTTCCAGTCCAGGCTCGGCGTCGTGAACTGGGCGCTGGTCGCGCTGGGCTTCGACGAGTACCGCGACTACACCTGGTTCGCGAACGGCGAGGCGACGTTCGGCATCCTCATCACGCTGATCGTCTGGCAGTCGATCCCGTTCGCCGCGCTGTCGCTGTACGCGGCGATGATCACCGTCCCGCAGGAGCTGTACGAGGCCGCGCGCATCGACGGCGCGGGCGCGTGGCGGGTGTTCTCGACCATCACCTTTCCCATGCTGCGCGCCATGTTCGGGCTGATCACGTGCCTGGAGGTGATCTGGGTCGTCAAGGCGTTCGTGCAGATCTGGGTGATCAGCCAGGGCGGTCCCGGCCAGGCCACGACGACGCTGCCGGTCTACGCCTTCCAGGTCGCGCAGTCGTTGCAGCGCTACGACCTGGGCGCGGCCGTGTCGATGCTCATGGTGGTGCTGCTCGTGCTCGCACTGCTGGCGTACTTCCGCCAGCTCTACCGGCAGGAGCGGGACGCATGATCGGACGGATCTCCCGGATCACGGCGGCGTTGACGGTCTTCGTGATCTCGGTCTTCCCCGTGTACTGGATGGTGCTCACGGCCTTCAAGCCCACCAAGGACATCCAGAGCGCGACACCGACGTTCCTGCCGCTGCCGATCACGTTCGACCACTTCGGCACGGCGATCGCCGCGAAGGGGTTCTTCTCGTTCTGGCGCAACAGTCTCCTGGTGGCGGGCGGCGCGGTGGTCCTGGCGTTGCTGGTGGCCCTGCTCGCGGCGTTCGCGATCGCGCGGTTGCAGTGGAAAGGCCGCAGGGCGTTCGTGCTGATGGTGTTCGTCGCGCAGATGACGCCGTGGGAGGCGCTGCTCATCCCGATCTACGTGATCGCCAGGGACACCGGCATGCTCGACACGCTGTGGATCCTCACGCTGGTCTACTTCATGATGACGCTGCCGTTCACCATCGTGACGTTGCGCGGGTTCCTCGCCGCCATCCCGGTGGACCTGGAGGAGGCGGCGCAGGTCGACGGCTGCACGCGCGAGCAGGCGTTCCGCAAGGTCGTGTTCCCCCTGCTGGCGCCGGGTCTGCTCGCGACGTCGCTGTTCGGGTTCATCACCGCGTGGAACGAGTTCGCCTTCGCCAACGTGCTGATCATCAAGAATCAGGACGACCGCACGCTGCCGGTCTGGCTGTCCTCGTTCAACAACACCTTCGGCACCGACTGGGGAGCCACGATGGCGGCCTCGACGCTGTTCATGCTGCCGGTGCTGCTGATCTTCGTCGTGTTGCAGGGCCGGGTGACCACCGGCATCGTCGGAGGGGCGGTGAAGGGGTGATCGTTCCACTCCCGACCAGGATCGTGCGGCGTAGCAAGGGGTTCACGCTGGACTGCGGCACGAGCGTGCGCGTCACGCCCGGCGCCGAGCCCGTGGCCAGGCTCCTGCGCTCGCTCCTCAGGCCCGCCACGGGACTGCCGTTGCCGATCGCGGACCACGGCCAGATCGTCATCGCGCTGGATGCCAAGCTCGTCGGACTCGGCGCGGAAGGGTACGCGCTGACCGTCAACGAACACGGCGTCCTGCTGCGCGCGGGAACCAGAGAAGGCCTGACGCACGGAGTCCAGACGATCCGCCAGCTCCTGCCGGTCGAAGCGCTGAAGCCGTCCCGGGCGTCCGAAGTGGACTGGACGCTGCCGGGCGTCGACATCCGCGACGTGCCCAGGCTGCCGTGGCGCGGGTTCATGCTCGACGTCGCCAGGCACTTCCAGCCGGTGCACGTGCTGCGCAGGTTCATCGACCTGATGGCGTTCCACAAGCTCAACGTCCTGCACCTGCACCTGACCGACGACCAGGGCTGGCGCATGCCCGTGCCCGCCCACCCGTTGCTGACCTCGATCGGCGGCTGGCGCACCGAGACGAACGGTGACGGCGTCCCGCACGGCGGCACCTACACCCGTGCCGAGTTGGAGAGCCTGGTGGCGTTCGCCGCCGAGCGCGGCGTCCGGGTCATGCCGGAGATCGAGATGCCCGGCCACGCCCGTGCGGCACTGGCTGCCTATCCCGATCTGGCTGCCTATCCCGACCTCGGCGTCGTCCCGGAGCCGCTGCCCGTCTGGACGCGCTGGGGCATCAGCGACGCGGCGTTCGGTCTGCACGCGATGGGCTTCGTCCGCGAGGTCCTGGCGGAGGTGCTGGAGGTGTTCCCCTGCGAGCACGTCCACCTCGGCGGCGACGAATGCCTGCTGCCGGAGGACGTGCACGGCCAGTTCCTCCGCCAGGCGAGCAAGTACCTGCTCGACCGCGGCCGCGTCCCGGCCGCCTGGGAACCGACGGGCGACCCACGTTCCGTCGTCATGCCTTGGAAGGACGAAACCCAGGCAGCCACAGCGCTGGAGCAAGGCCGGCCCGTCGTGATGGCCCCGCACACCTCCACCTACCTCGACTACCCGCAGTCGGACGCCCCGCACGAACCGCCCGGCCAGCCCGGGTACGTCGTGACCGCCCGCGACGTCTACCACGTGCCGCTGCCCGACGGCGTGCTCGGCGCCCAGTGCCAGCTGTGGACCGAGCACGCCCGTTCCCGTGACCACCTGGAATACCTGGCATTTCCCCGTCTTGCCGCGCTGGCCGACACCCTCTGGTCCCAGCGCCCCGAGTGGGAGGGCTTCACCACCAGGATGCGCCTCCACTCGTCAAGGCTCGCCGCCCTGTCCATCCCTGCCGAAATGAGGAGAGAACGTTGCGAGCACTCCTAGCCGCGTCCTGCGCGGCCCTGGCGGTGGCAGCACTGGCCGTGGCGCCCAGCGCGTTCGCCGCCGACGCGATCACCGCCCAGTACCGGACCAGCGCGTCCGGTGCGACGACCGACCAGGCCGAACCGTGGTTCAAACTGGTCAACTCGGGTACCACGAGCGTGCCGCTGTCCGACCTCAAGGTCCGCTACTACTTCAAGAGCGACACCCCGGACGTCGGCTACCGGTTCGCCTGCTCGTGGGCCGTGCGCGGCTGCGGCAACGTGACCGGCCAGTTCGGCACCCTGACCGGCGGTCCGGCCGACCGCTACCTGGAGGTCGGCTTCACCTCCGGCGCCGGCACGCTGAACCCCGGCGCCGACTCCGGAGATCTCCAACTCCGCTTCTACCGCACCAACTGGGGCCCGATCTCCCAGTCCGACGACTACTCGTTCCGCGGTGAGAGCACTTACTCGGCGTGGAACCGCGTCACGGTCTATCGCGGCAGCACGCTGCTGTGGGGCACCCCGCCCGGTGGCAGCCCGCCCACCACCACGACGACCACGACGACGCCGTCGAACCCCAACGGCCCCAAGATGTTCGACGACTTCGCCTACACCAACTCGGGCGACTCGCGGATCAGCCAGCGCGGCTGGACCGTCCGCTCGGGCGGTGGCGGCCCCGGTGTGCCGGGCGCGACCTGGGACCCGTCGCGCATCACGTTCCCGACCGTCGACGGCCAGCAGGTCATGCGTCTCGACTCGTGGAACAACGGTTCCGCCGCCAGGCAGACCGAGCTGTACCACCAGCGGAAGTTCTTCGAGGGCACCTACGCGTCACGCGTGAAGTTCAGCGACGCGCCCGTTTTCGGCCCGGACGGTGACCACGTCGTGCAGACGTTCTTCACCATCACCCCGCTCGACGCGCCGATGGCACCGAACTACGGCGAGATCGACTTCGAGTACCTGCCCAACGGCGGGTGGGGCGAACCGGCCAACGTCATGTACGAGACCACCTGGGAGACCTACCAGAACGAGCCGTGGGTCGCCGACAACATCCACAACGAGCAGCGCGTCAGCTACAACGGCTGGCACGACCTCGTTTTCCAGGTGGCGAACGGCCGCGTGAAGTACTACATCGACGGCAACCTGGTCGCCGACCACGGCGACAAGTACTACCCGGAGACGCCGATGTCGATCAACTTCAACCTCTGGTTCATCTCGGGCGGCCTGCAGGGCAGCAGTGCCGAACGCGCCTACCAGCAGGAGGTCGACTACGTGTACTTCGCCAAGGACCAGGTGCTCAGCCCGGCCCAGGTGAAGACGGCGGTGCAGGACTACCGCACCGCGGGCGTCGCGCACGTCGACAACGTGTGACCCCTGGCGGGCGTCCCGGACTCCCGGGGCGCCCGCTCACCGCTCAGGACGCGGTCACGGCCTCGCAGCTGACCTTCTGGCCGGCCGACGCCGTCGCGGTCGCGAGCTCCTTGACCCCGTCGAGCAGGATGCGGCACGTCAGCACCTGGTCGCCCTTGGGCGTGGCGGTGACCTGCGCCTTCTCGCCGGCGTTGATCACGACCTCGGACGTCCACGGCAGCGGCTTCGAGACGCTGACGTTCTGCGGCGTCTCCTTGCGGTAGCGGGTGGGCGACTCGGTGTACGTCACGTCCACGAGCGACTCGGCGGGCTGGGACGAGACCTCGTAGGTGATCGCCCAGGCCTTGCCGGTGAGCGTCGTCCAGCCGCCGAAGTGGTTCACCAGGGCAACGGTTCCGCCGCCGAGCACGGCCAGCACGACGAGGACCACCACGAGCGTCTTCATAGGACAGACGGTAGGGGTGAACGCCGTGCACCGGCATCGTTCGGCGGTGTGACTCGCGGGTCATCCCACGGGACGACTCACTTGAGCAGCAGGCGCACCGTGAGTTCGAGGCGGTTCGCGACGTCCGTGGCGGTGGCGCGGCGCGTGACCCAGGCGACCAGGTTCGACAGCCACACGTCGCCGATGACGCGGGCGATGGCCTTCTGCTCCTCGGTCGGCGCGTCGTCGCTCATGGCCTTGGTGAACATGCTCTCCATGAGCAGCGAGACCCGGTCGATCTCGGCGCCCGCGGAGGCGTCGGCGAACGTGAACGCGCGTGTCATCGCCTCGGTGAGGTGCGGGTTGCGCTGCAGGCCCCTGGTGATGCGGCCGAGCACGAACAGCACGCGCTCGTACGGGCTCTCGCCGGGGACGGTGGTGCGGTCCATCTTCTCCTGGGCGCGTTCCAGTTCCACCGCGAGGCTCGACACGAGCAGGTGGACCTTCGAGGGGAAGTAGCGGTACAACGTGCCCAGCGCGACGTCCGCGCGGTCGGCCACGGCGCGCATCTGGACGGCGTCGAACCCGCCCTTCGACGCCAGCGCGATGGTCGCGTCGACGATCCGCTTGCGACGCTCGCGCTGGGCGGCCGAGCTGAGCTCGTCGCCCGCCATGAGCGCGTCCGTGCGCGACTTCGAAGGTGACACGGAGATGATCCTCCTGGAACGTGTTGCAGCTGCCTTCGCATCATACTCGATCGGTTTCCCAGCCATGATCTGTTGCCGGAAATAGAACACGTTCTATAAACTTCTTCATGTACTGGAGGAGGCCGCATGCCGATCGCCACGACCGGGGAACAACGCGCCCTGCGCGACAGTGTGGACGCCGCCAAGGGTGAGTGGGCCGATCTCGTCAAGGTCGGGTTCTTCGAGGTGACGCGGGAGGGCGGCACGGTCGCCGATCTCGCGGTCATGCTGGAACGGGCGGCCGAGAACCTGGTGCCGGGGCCGTTGCTGCCCACGGCGCTCGTGTCGGTGCTGTTCCCGGACTTCGAGGGGATCGCCGGGTTCGGGTTCTCGTCCCGGCACGTGGCCGGTGCCGCCGAGGCGACGCACCTGTTGCTCAAAACGGACAGTTGGATGCTCGTGCCGGTCGAGCAGGTGTCGCTCACCGCACTGGAAGCCGTGGACCACTCACGTTCGCTGGGATCGGTGGTGGTCAACGAGCCCGGGCGGACCGTGGACGACCCGACCGACCTCGCGATGACGTTGATGGCCGCCGAGGCGAGCGGGGTCGCGGCGTGGTGCCTGAACACCGCTGTGGAGTACGCGAAACAGCGTCAGCAGTTCGGGCGTGTCATCGGGTCGTTCCAGGCCGTGAAGCACCTCTGCGTGGAGATGCTGTGCCGCGCCGAGCAGGCGTCGTCGGTGGCCTGGGACGCGGCGCGGTCGGTCGGCGAGGAGGAACACCCGCTGGCGGCGGCGGTCGCGGCGGCGGTGGCGTTCGACGCGGCCGTCCGCAACGCCAAGGACTGCATCCAGGTGCTCGGCGGCATCGGCTTCACCTGGGAGCACGACGCGCACCGCTACCTGCGGCGGGCGTTGGCGCTGCAGCAACTCGCGGGTGGTGTGGCTTTCTGGCGGCGACGGGTCGCCGAGCTGGCGCTGGCGGGAGCACGCCGGTCGCTCACCGTCCAGGTCGAGCCGGATCCGGAAGTGCGGAAGTTCGCGGAGGAGATCGCCGGACTCGACGCCGCCGCCCAACGGGAACGGCTGGCGGAGAGCGGCTTTCTCGTGCCGCACTGGCCCAGTCCGTACGGGCAGGACGCCGACCAGGCCAGGCAGATGGTCATCGACAGCGAGTTCGTCCGCGCCGGGGTGCGCAGGCCGGACCTGATCATCGGCGGCTGGGCGGGACCGACGATCCTCCGGCACGGCACGCCGGAGCAGCAGGAACGGTTCGTGCCACCGACGTTGAACGGCGAGCTGACCTGGTGCCAGCTGTTCAGCGAACCCGAGGCCGGCTCGGATCTGGCCTCGTTGCGCACCAAGGCCGTGCGCGTCGAGGGCGGCTGGAAGCTCACCGGGCAGAAGGTGTGGACGTCGCTCGCGCACCAGGCCGACTGGGCGATCTGCCTGGCCCGCACGGATTCCAGCGTCCCGAAGCACAAGGGCATCACGTACTTCCTGGTCGACATGCGCGCGACCGGGGTGGACGTGCGGCCGTTGCGGGAGATCACCGGCGACGCGCGGTTCAACGAGGTCTTCCTGGACGACGTGTTCGTGCCGGACGACTGCGTGGTCGGCGCGGTGAACGACGGCTGGCGGCTGGCCCGCACCACCCTCGCGAACGAACGCGTCGCGATGGGCTCGGCACTCGGCGAGCCTCTGGAACAGGTCCTGAAGTCACCTTCGGCTCCGGACCACGCAGAACGGCTGGGTGCCCTGGTGGCTCAGGGATTGGCGGTGTCCGTGCTGGACCTGCGGGCGAGCCTGCGGGTGCTGAGCGGACAGGAGCCGGGCGCGGAGTCCAGCGTGCGCAAGCTGGCCGGGGTGCGGCAACGGCAGGACGTCGCCGAGTTCGCGGTCGAGCTGCTCGGTCCGGACGCCGCGGCCGAAGGTGAGCTGATCTACGAGTTCCTGCTCACGAGGTGCCTGAGCATCGCGGGCGGAACGACGCAAGTGCTGATGAACCTGGCAGGCGAGCGAATTCTCGGTCTACCGAGGGAGCCCTGATGGATTTCCAGCTCGACGAGACCCAGCGCGAGATCGCCACCCTGGCGGCCGACGTGCTGGGCAGGGAGAGCGCGACCCCCTGGAAAGCCCTGGGGGAGGCGGGACTGCTGGCCCTGGCCGTTCCGGAACGGCTCGGTGGCGACGGGCTCGGCGTGCTGGAGACGGCCGTGCTGCTCACCGAGGTCGGCCGGCGGGCGGTGGACGTCCCGGCGCTGGCCACGCTCGCGCTGGGCGTGTTGCCGATCGTCCGTTACGGCACCCCCGAGCAGCAGGACGCCTTGCTGCCGTTGGTGACCGAACAGCACGGCGTGCTGACAGCGGCGTTGAGCGAACCATCGAGACCTCTTCCTTCCGCGCCGGAAACCACGGCAGGGCCGGACGGCATCTCCGGCGTGAAGATCAACGTGCCGTACGCCGCCGAGGCGCGACGAATCCTCGTCAGCACGAACAACGGAATCTTCGTCGTCGATCCGGCGCAGCCCGGTGTGTCCACATCGGACGGAACTGTGCGTTTCGACGGCGCTCGAGGTGAACTGCTGGAAGGCGCGGAGGAGGGCATCCACCGGTTCGCACTGGCCGGAGCGGTGGCGATGGCCGACGGCGTCCTGGCCGGAGCCCTCGACCTCACCGTCAAGCACGTCGGCACCCGGCACCAGTTCGGCAAGCCCCTCGCCACCTTCCAGACAGCGGCGTGCCTGGTCGCGGACGTCTACATCGCCTCCCGCACCCTGCACCTCGCCGCGCTGACCGCCGCCTGGAGCCTCGACGACAACGACCTCGACACAGCCGCGTACTGGTTGGCCGCGGAAGCCCTGCCGGCCGTGCACACCTGCCATCACCTGCACGGCGGCCTCGGGCTCGACATCACCTACCCGATGCACCGCTACTACGGCATGGCCAAGGAGCTGACGCGGTTGGTCGGCGGAGTGGAGCACCGCTTGGGAGCCATCGATGTTCATTGACCTCACCGCCGAGCAACTCAAGCTGCGCGACGAGCTCCGCGAGTACTTCGCGACCGTCATGTCCGACGCCGAACGCGAGGCGATGCTGACCGAACGGCACGGCGCCACCTATCGCGAGCTGGTCAGAAGACTCGGCCGCGACGGCAGGCTCGGCGTCGGCTGGCCGAAGGAGTACGGCGGGCTGGGGTTCGGGCCGATCGAGCAGCAGATCTTCGTCAACGAGGCCGCTCGCGCGGACGTCCCGCTGCCGTACGTGACGCTGCAGACCGTCGGCCCGACCCTCCAGACGTACGGAACCCAGGAACAGAAGGACTTCTTCCTGCCCAGGATCCTCAGCGGCGACCTCCACTTCGCCATCGGCTACACCGAACCGGACGCCGGCACCGACCTGGCCGCGTTGCGCACCAAGGCGATCCGTGAAGGCGATCACTACGTCGTCAACGGGCAGAAGACGTTCACGACGGGTGGCCACGACGCCGACTACGTGTGGCTGGCCTGCCGCACCGGAGCAGCGGACTCGCGGCACAAGGGCATCACGATCCTGATCGTCGACACCACCGACCCCGGCTACTCGTGGACGCCGATCATCACCTGCGACGGCGCCCACCACGTCAACGCCACCTACTACAACGACGTCCGCGTGCCGGAGAACCGCAGGGTCGGTGAGGAGAACAAGGGCTGGCGGCTCATCACCACCCAGCTCAACCACGAGCGCGTGATGCTCGGCCCGTCCGGCCGGCTCGGCGCGCTGGTCGAACGGGTCCACGGCTGGGCCTCGGAACGTCGGCTCCTGGACGAACCGGACGTGCGGCGGGCACTCGCCGAGGCACGGGCGGTCCACCGCGTGAACGAGCTGCTCAACTGGCAGGTCGCCGGCGGTGAGCTGGAGGTCGCGGACGCGAGTGCCACCAAGGTGTTCGCCGCGGACAGGACCCAGCGCATCGGCCGCCTGCTCGAAGAGCTGGTCGGACGCCATGGCGCCGACGCGGAACTGGTGCGCTGGCTGGACGTGCAGGCGCGGCGCAACCTCGTGCTGACGTTCGGCGGGGGAGTGCAGGAGATCCAGCGCGAGCTGATCGCGAACATCGGGCTCGGACTACCGCGGGTGGTGCGATGATCGACATCGAGAAGGAAGCCGCCCGCATCGCCGAACAGGGCGAGTGCGCGCCGCGACTGGCCCGCGACCCGGTCAACCAACCGATGATCAACAACTGGCTGGAGGCCTTCGGCGACGAACACCCCGGCTACACAGGGACGGCGCCGCCCGCGATGGTCCAGGTCTGGACGATGGCGGGACTGCACGGCCAGCGCACCCTGGACGACCCGCTCGGCGCGATGATGACGATCCTGGACGAGGCCGGCTACACCTCGGTCGTCGCGACCAACAGCGACCAGACCTACCACCGGTATCTGAAGGTCGGCGAGCACCTGTCGGTGACGACGAGCCTGGAGGACGTGACCGGGCCGAAGAAGACCGGGCTCGGCGAGGGCTGGTTCGTGACGACCAGGAGCACGTGGTGGGTCGGCGACGAGGCCGTGGCGGAGATGCGGTTCCGGGTGCTGAAGTTCAAGCCGGCGCAGAAGCCCGAACCTCGGCGGGAAACGCCGAAGGCTCAGGCGATTCGACCTTCCGTCAATCGCGACACCGAGTACTTCTGGGAAGGCACCCGGCAGGGCGAACTCCGCATCCAGCGGTGCGGCGGTTGCGGCCTCCTGCGCCACCCACCAGGCCCGATGTGCCCGGAATGCGGTGCCACGAAGCCGAAGTACCTCGTCTCGGAGGGCTACGGCGTGGTTTACAGCTACGTCGTGCACCACCACCCGCAGGTGCCCGGCAAGCAGACCCCGTTCGTCATCGCCCTGGTCGAACTGGACGAGGGCGTGCGGATGCTGGGCGAACTGGAGGGCGAGCCCAGCGTCGGGCAACGGGTCGAGGTCGTGTTCACCAAGGTCGACGACGACCTGACGATGCCGAGCTGGAGGCCCCGTGCGGATCGGTGATTCCCTGCCCGAGTGGCACGTCGAGGCCACGCCGACGTTCGTGATCAGCACCGCGCTGGCCACCCGCGACTTCCAGGACGTGCATCACGACCGCGACCTGGCGATCCAGCGCGGCTCGAAGGACATCTTCATCAACATCCTCACCACCACCGGACTCGTGCAGCGCTACGTCACGGACTGGGCAGGCCCGGAAGTGCTCGTACGGCAGGTCAACATCAAGCTCGGCGCGCCCTGCTTCGCCTACGACACGCTGAAGTTCTTCGGCCAGGTCATCGAACGCGAGCAGCAGGACCTGACCATCGAGGTCGTCGGCCGGACCGCGCACGGCGACCACGTCACCGGAACCGTGAAGATCGAGGTGCCCGCGTGAACGCCGCGATCGTCGGAATCGGCGCGACCGACTTCTCCAAGGACTCCGGCCGCAGCGAACTCCAGCTGGCGGCCGAAGCTGTGAGAGCGGCGCTCGAAGACGCCGACCTCCAACCGTCCGATGTGGACGGCCTGGTCAGCTTCACCATGGACACCAACGCCGAGATCGCGGTCGCCCGTGAACTCGGCGTCCCGGAGCTGACGTTCTTCAGTCGCGTCCACTACGGCGGCGGGGCGGCGTGCGCGACGGTGCAGCAGGCCGCGATGGCCGTCGAGACCGGCGCGGCGAAGGTCGTCGTCTGCTATCGGGCGTTCAACGAACGCTCCGGGCACCGGTTCGGGCAGGTGCAAACCGCAGCGGCGGCCAACATCGACAACAGCTGGTCCTACCCGATGGGCCTGGGCACCCCTGCCGCGATGGTGGCGATGTTCGCCCGCCGGTACATGCACGAGTACGGCGCCACGAGTGAGGACTTCGGGCGGATCGCGGTGATCGACCGCAAGCACGCCGCCACGAACCCGCACGCCTGGTTCCACGACCGGCCGATCACCCTGGACGACCACCAGTCGTCGCGCTGGATCGCCGAACCGCTCAGGCTCCTGGACTGCTGCCAGGAGAGCGACGGCGGAGTCGCACTGGTCGTCACCTCGGCCGAACGAGCCCGTGACCTGCCGAACAAGCCCGCGCACGTCAAGGCGGCGACGCAGGGCAGCGGCGTGGACCAGTTCACGATGACGAGCTACTACCGCGACGACCTGACCAGGCTGCCCGAGATGGGCGTCGTGGCGCGGGGGTTGTGGGAGAAGTCGGGCATCGGTCCGTCCGATGTGGACGTCGCCGTGCTCTACGACCACTTCACGCCGTTCGTCCTGGTCCAGCTCGAAGAGTTGGGCTTCTGCGGACGCGGCGAGGCCAAGGACTTCATCAGGTCCGGAGCGCTCGAACTGGACGGGACGCTCCCGCTCAACCCGCACGGCGGCCAGCTCGGCGAGGCCTACCTGCACGGCATGAACGGCATCGCCGAGGGCGTCCGTCAGGTGCGCGGCACCGCGGTGAACCAGGTCTCCAAGACGGACCACGTCCTGGTCACCGCAGGCACCGGCGTCCCGACGAGCGGTCTGATCCTCGGCAAGGAGGCCTGAACTCGCTGGCCATGACCGAGCCCGCGTTGCACGTGAGCAATGGCGACAGCACCGACGTTCCGGGCACCGGGCTCGCGCAGCGCGTCCTGTACTGGCGTGACTCGCTGCACGAAGGCCCCGTGCCCGATGTGGGGCCCGAGGAGCTGCGCGAGACCAGGGCCGGTTTCCTGGCGGCGAGCGGCGTTGACGACCGCGCGGAGGGCTCGGCCGTGTTCGCCGAGCGGGACCGGGTCCTGGAGGCAGGCAGGGACGGCGAGTACGTGTTGTGGTTCGAGGCCGATCTGTACGACCAGCTGCAGATCGTCCAGGTCCTCGACCGCCTGGCGGGCCTGGGCGTCGAGCCCTCGCGCATCACGCTGATCTGCATCGGCGAGTACCCCGGCATCGCCCGTTTCGGCGGCCTCGGCGAGCTGACGGCGGACCAGTTGCGGGAACTGCCCGCGACGAACGCGTGTGCGGTCCTGACCTCGGACGCGCTGGAGCTGGCAGTCGACGCGTGGGCGGTCTTCCGGGCGCCTGCTCCTGACCGGATCGCGGAGATCGCCGCCCATCGCTCCGGCGAACTGCGGTTCCTCGGTGAGGCCTTCGACCGGCTCGGCCGCGAGTATCCGTCCACTCGCGACGGTCTGTCGCTCACCGAACGACGCGTGCTGGCCGCAGTCGCGAGCGGGGCCGCCGACGCGGGCACGGCGTTCGTCCGTGCCGCGGCCAGGGAGACGCGCCCCTACCTCGGTGACTCGTGGTGCTTCCTGATCATGGAACGGCTCGCGCACGCGCCGGTCCCGCTGCTCACCGCCTCGGACGACCGGATCACCGGTCAGACCCGCCTGAGCCTGACCGGCACCGGGGCAGAGGTCCTCGCGGGACGGGCGGACCACGTCACGATCAACGGCGTCGACAGGTGGATCGGCGGTGTCCACCTGCGCGGGAGCCGGCCGGGCTGGCGCTGGGACGAAGGCACCGAGGCCGTCACACGGTGGTGAGCACCGCGTCCGCGAGAACGGGACGGTCCCCGGCGAACGTCGTCAGCACCAGCCGCGGACCGTCCCGCCACACCCGCGTCGTCAGCGTCTCGCCGGGGAAGACCACGCCCGCGAACTTCGCCCCGAACGACGACACCTGCTCCGGTCCGTCGAGCATCGCGTCGATCACGGCCTTGCACACCACCCCGTACGTGCACAGCCCGTGCAGGATCGGCGCGTCGAACCCGGCCCGGACAGCGAACTCGGGATCGGCGTGCAGCGGATTCCGGTCACCGCACAACCGGTACAGGTAGGCCTGCTGCGGCAGAGTCGGCGTCTCGATCACGAAGTCCGGTGCGCGCGACGGCACCTCGACCTTGCCCGAAGGCCCGCGGTCTCCGCCGAACCCACCCTCGCCACGAGCGAAGATGCTGGACCGGGTCGTGTACAGCGCGGTTCCGTCCGGGGTGAGCGCGGTCGACTCCTGCACGATGACCGCGGCCTTGCCCTTGTCCCACACATCTGCGATCCGCGTCTGCAGCACCGCCTCGCCCTCAGCGGGTAGCGGAGCGTGCACGGTGATCTCTTGCGTTCCGTGCAGAACGCGGGCCAGGTCGATGTCGACACCGGGGAACGACACGGCAGGCGGTGCGGTCTCGTGGAAGCGCGGCGCGACAACGCCGAACGTCGGCAGCACCTGTAAACCCTGCTCGTAGACGTAACGGAGTTCCGTCGCGCCTAGCGCCAGGTGGTAGAGCAGCACGTCGGACTCGGACCAGGAGAACTTGATCTCGGGAAGTTCCGCCCCGATCGCGACAGCGGGATCGATCGGCATCAGGCGCCCCTCACTCGTAGCTGATCTTCACGGTGTCGGTGACCGGAACCGACTGGCACGCCAGCACGATGCCCTCGGCGATGTCGTCGGAGTCGAGCACGTCGTTGTTGAGCATCTTGACCTCGCCCTCGACCAGCCGGCACGCGCACGCGCTGCACGCACCCTCCCGGCACGAGTACGGCGCGTCGAGTCCCTTCTCCAGCAACAGGTCGAGCAGCTTCGTCCGCGCGGGCCACGGAAACCGGTGCTGCTCACCGTCCAGGTCGACCTCGACCACCGCGTCCGGCCGATCGTCCGTGATCGGCTCTTCGACTGTGGAGAACGGGTCACTGGACAGCGACACGAACTTCTCGACGTGCACGACCGAAACGTCGTGCAACGCCTTGCGGGCAGCCTCCATGAACGGCCCGGGCCCGCACACGAACGCCTCGTCGCACGACCGGACGAACGCCCGCAGTCCCGCCGCGGAAGGCAGTCCCTGCACCGACTCCAGCCAGTGCACGACGGTCAGTCGTTCCGGATGCGCGCGGACCAACTCGTCGAGCTCCCGTGCGAAGATCACCGAAGCCTCGTCCCGGTTGGCGTACACCAGGAAAACCCGCCCGGACCCTGCACCGAGCACGGCCCGGACGATCGACATGACCGGGGTGATCCCGCTCCCTGCCGCGAACGCCAGCAGCGACCCGTCCAACGAGGCCGGCGTGAACACCCCGGCCGGCGCCAGCACGTCCAGTTCCATCCCGGCGGACAGCGACGAGCACATCCAGTGCGACCCGTACCCGTCCGGCGTCCGCTTGACCGTGATCTTCAACGGCTCACCCGGCGCGCTGGACAGCGAGTAGCACCGTGCCACGTCACCGGCCCGCACGGTCAGGAACTGGCCGGGCTTCACCGCGAAGTCCACGCCTGACAGCACGAACGAACGCGCGTCGGCGGTCTCCTCGATCACGGCGTCGACCCGCAGCCGGTGCACCTCAGCCATCGGCGACCTCCAGCGTTCCCTCGCGCACGGCCTTCTCGATGCAGTCCCGCAGTCGCAGACACGTGGGCACGAAGGCGGACCGCGGCCCGCACAGCTCGACGCACGTGGAAGTGTCGGAAAGCCACTGCACGCTGGTGTGCTGGGGGCTGTTCTTCTTGACCAGCACCCGGTTTCCGCAGTCGCACCGCACCGGCACCATCCCGCCGACCAGGAACTCGTCGCGCTCGCTCACGTCGCCTGCTCCTGGGGTTGCTGCTTGGCGAGGTTCTCGGCGACCTCCTTCTCCCAGACCTCGATCGCCCGGCTCGTGTCGACCTCGAACTCGAAGCGCCGCACCATGTCGTCGCTGACGTCCTCGACGTCGACGTAGAACTGCTCGTACCAGCGGCGAAGCTGATAGACCGGCCCGTCCTCCTCGCACAGCAGCGGGTTGTCGATGCGCGACTTGTTCTGCCAGATCTCCACGTCCTGCAGGAACCCGACACCGATGCCGCGCGCGAACTTCCTCGCGATCTTGTCCGCGTGCTCGTCGTCCACGCCGGGCAGCTTCTTCACGATCGCGCCCCACTGGAGCTTGAACGACGTCGGCGAGATCGGGTAGTGGCAGTTGATCAGCACCGTCTCGATCTCAATGCCCTTGTAGTCGTTCCACAGGTAGTCGATCATGTACGACGGACCGTAGTACGCGGCCTCGGAACGCACTTCCACGTCACCGGTGTAGTTCGAGCCCATCGCGACGTCCGGACGGCCGCGCGTGGTCAGGTACTGCGAGGCGACGTGGCCCTCCATCACGTTCTTGAAGTACGTCGGGAACGCGAAGTGGATGTAGAAGAAGTGGGCCATGTCGACGACGTTGTCGATGATCTCGCGGCAGTTCGCGTTGTCGATCACCACCGAGTCCCAGGTCCAGTTGCTCCACTCTTCGCTGAACGCCGACTCGATGCGCGGGATCGTGATGTGCTCGGGCGGCGGGTTGCCCTGCGGGTCGTTCCACACGAAGAGCTGCTTGTTCTCTTCGAGCGTGATCCACGACCGGGTACGTGCCCGCAGCGGAACCCGCTTGGCGTAGGGGATGTCGACGCACTTGCCGTTGCCCGCCCACCGCCAGTCGTGGAACGGGCAGGCGATGTTGTTGCCCTTGATCGTGCCCTGGGTGAGGTCGCCGCCCATGTGCCGGCAGTACCCGTCCAGGACGTTGATCTTGCCGTCCTCCGAGGCGAACACCACGAGCTTCGTGCCGAACGCCTCCACGGGGTGAGGTTTGCCGTCGCGGAAGTGACTGGCGAGGCCGAGGCAGTGCCAGCCGCGCGCGAACCTCGCTGGAGGCGCGCCGGCGTCGATCGTCCGCACGCTGTCCTGCGTCATCGCTTTCCTCCAGAGATGTCGAGGCCGGCCAGATATCCGAACGTCATCGCCGGTCCGAGGGTGGCGCCCGCGCCCGCGTAGGTGTGGCCCATGACGGACGCGCTGGTGTTGCCCGCCGCGTACAGGCCGTCGATCACCGAACCGTCCTCGCGCAGAACCCGCGCGTGGACGTCGGTGCGCAGGCCGCCTTTGGTGCCGAGATCGCCGGGCACGATCTTGACCGCGTAGAACGGGCCGGTCGTCAGTGGCGCCAGGTTGGGGTTCGGCTTGTTGCGCGGATCGCCGTAGTAGCGGTCGTACGCGCTGTCGCCGCGGTGGAAGTCGGCGTCCTTGCCTTCCACGGTCAGGGTGTTGAACCGCCGCACGGTGTCCACCAGTTCCGGCAGGTCGGCTGCGTGGGCGAGCTCGTCCAGACCGGGCGCGGTGAGCACGGAGTCCTTCCAGCGCCGGGGGAGCGGGCGGCGGGGCGGGATGCCGCAGAACGGGTAGCGGCTGCGGTAGGAGTGGTCGAAGACGAGCCACGTGTCGCCGGTCATCGCGTTGACCACGTCGATGTAGGGCGCGGCCTCGTTCACGAACCGGCGGCCGGTCTTGTCGACCAGCACGCAGCCGGGCAGGGATCGTTCCGCGAGCAGGAAGAACGGGCCGCGCGGCAACGGGACGGACGGGCCCCACCAGGCGTCGTCCATCAGCCCGACGGCCGCGCCCGCCCGTTGCCCGGCCTCGATGCCGTCACCGGTGTTGGCCTTGGCGCCGACTGTCCACTCCGTACCGATGTCCTGGTGCTGCTTGCGCATCCGTTCGTTGTTCTCGAACCCGCCGGACGCCAGCACCACGTGGTTCGCCAGGATCACCTTCTCGCCGATCAGGACGCCGGCCACGCGACCGTTCTCGAAGTGCAGGTCGGTCATCGCGGTGTTGAGCCTGACCTCGACGTTCAGTGCTTTCAGCCCTGCCCGCAGTCCCGCGGACAGCGCCTGGCCCATGGTCAGCCGGCGGCCGGGCAGGAACCGGCGGGCGAAGACCTTGGCGGCGGTGACGATGCCGCGCGGATGCCGTCCGATCAGGGTGAGCCAGCGGTAGTCGGTCTGGGTGATCACGATGCCCGCGGGCGTCGGCACGTACGGCGGTTCGAGGTCCTTGAGCTCGTCGCCGAGCAGCGCCGCCTTGAACGGCAGGGGCTCGACCGAGCGGCCGCGTGGCTGCCCCCCTGGCGCCTCCGGGTAGTAGTCGGAGTACTCGCGGACCCACCGGAACTTCAGCGGCGTGTGGGCGCGGACGAACGCCAGCATGGCCGGTCCGGCGTCCAGGAACGCCTTCCGCAGTTCGGCCGGGACCTCGCTCGCGATGTGCGCGAGATAGGTGCTGGCCCGCTCCGGCGAGTCGGGTATGCCGTTGGCGGCGACCACGGCGTTGTTCGGCACCCAGATGCCGCCGCCCGACCGCGCGGTCGAGCCGCCGTAGTGCGCGGCCTTCTCGATGACCAAGGTCCGCAAGCCGTTCCGAGCGGTGCAGAGTGCGGCTGTCATGCCTGCCGCGCCGCTGCCGACGACGATCACGTCGTACATCACACCTCCACGGGGCTCCAACTAGAACAGGTTATAGTTCTGAGGCGGTTTGGCGCTATGGTGTAGGAGTTCCAGGCAAGTCGACTCACCAAGAACCTGTTTCTGGAGGGTTGCGTGGAAGTCACCGCTGACGTGGTCGTCATCGGCTTCGGTGCGGCCGGCGCGTGCGCCGCCATCGAGGCCGCGGCGGCTGGCGCGTCCGTGGTGGTGCTGGACCGGTTCGGAGGCGGTGGCGCGACCGCGTTGTCCGGTGGCGTCGTCTACGCGGGCGGTGGGACGCGGCAGCAGGTCGAGGCCGGTGTCACCGACTCGGCCGACGCGATGTTCTCCTACCTGCGGCACGAGGTCCGGGACGCGGTCTCACCCGGGACCCTGCGGCGGTTCTGCGAGGACAGCGCGAAGATGCTGGCCTGGCTGGAGGACCAGGGCGTGCCGTTCGACGCGCGGGTGTCGCCGTTCAAGACCTCGTACCCGACCGACGACTACTACCTCTACCTGTCCGGCAGCGAGGACGCCTGGCCCGATCCGGCCCCGCGCGGACATCGGACCAGGGCGAAAGGCACGTCGGGCAAGGCTTTCTTCACTCGTCTGGCCGAAGCCACCCGGCGTGCGGGAGTGCGAATCATGCCGCAGACCCGGGCCGTCGAGCTGGTCGTCGCGGACGGCCGGGTGACGGGCGTGCGGTGCCGGACCCTGAGCGGACTTCCACGGGTTCTGCACGGAGCGTTGTCCAAGGCGGGCGCGAAGCCGTGGCTCTACTACCCGCCGTTGGGCAAGAGGCTGTTCGGGCTGGCAGCGTGGCTCGAACGGTTCAGCCGGCCGTTGATGATCAACGCCGGGCAGGGCGTGATCATCGCGGCCGGCGGCTTCATCGCGGATCGGGCTCTGGTGCACGAGAACGCTCCGGCCTACCGCGGTGGCCTCGCGCTGGGCACGCCCGGCGACGACGGTGGCGGGATCCGGCTCGGTGTGGGCGCCGGTGGCAAGACGGCGCGCATGGACAAGATCTCGGTGTGGCGGTTCATCACGCCGCCCAGCGCGTTGCAGCGCGGAGTCCTGGTCGACGCGGCCGGGCAGCGGTTCGGTGACGCGACCCTGTACGGCGCGGCCAACGGAGGGGCGATCGTCGAACGCGGCGGCAAGGCCTGGCTGCTGATCGACGACGAGATCCTCCAGGTCGCGCGGGCCCAGGTGAAGACGCAGACGGCGCCGTTCCAGCGCTGGCAGGTCCGCTACCTGCTGGGACGCGGCATGGTCACCGCGCCGACGATCGAGGAAGCCGCCGCCAAGGCAGGTGTTCAGGCTCCCGAGCCGTTCGGGACGCCGCCCTATTCGTTGATCAACGTGTCGGTGCGCGCGGGGTTCGGCTACCCGTGCCCGATGCTCACGCTCGGCGGGCTCGTCGTGGACGAGGACACCGGTCAGGTGCAGGGAGTCGCAGGTCTGTACGCGGCGGGCCGGTCGGCGGTCGGGGTGTGCTCGGAGTCCTACGTCAGCGGCCTCGCGCTCGCCGACTGCGTCTTCTCGGGCCGCCGTGCGGGGCAACACGTGGCAAAGGAGGCCCGGTGCTGACGATCCAGTCCAGGGAGGCGGCTGCCGAACTGCTGCGGACGGCGGAGCGCGACCGCGTGCCGATCAAACCGCTGGTGGAGCTGTATCCCGACATCGACGTGGTGGACGCGTACGAGATCCAGCTGCTCAACGTCCGGCACCGCAACAGGGACGTGATCGGCCACAAGGTCGGCCTCTCGTCGTTGGCGATGCAGCAGATGATGGGCGTCGACGAACCCGACTACGGCCACCTGCTCGACGACATGCAGCTCGCCGGTATCGCCGACGCTTCGGCCTACCTGTACCCGCGGGTCGAGGTGGAGATCGCGTTCCTGCTGGCCCGCGACCTGCCCGGCGAGGGCTGCACGGTCGAGGACGTGCTGGCGGCCACCGAGTTCGTCGCACCGGCCATCGAGCTGATCGACAGCCGGATCGAGAACTGGCGGATCGGGCTGCAGGACACCATCGCGGACAACGCGTCGTCGGCCGGGTTCATGCTGGGCTCCGAACGCGTGCGTCCGTCCGAACTGGACATCGGCGCCGTCGCGGCTACGTTGCGGCGCAACGGTGAGGTGGTCGCCGAGGGACGTGGTGACGCCGTGCTGGGCGATCCGGCGATCGCGGTGGCGTGGCTGGCGGCGAAGGTCGCGAGCTTCGGTGTCCGGTTGCTGGCGGGGGACATCGTGCTGCCCGGTTCGTGCACGCGCGCCATCGACGCCCGGCCGGGTGACGAGTTCCACGCCGAGTTCGCCGGACTCGGCTCTGTCGACCTGAAATTCGAATGAGGTGACTGGGTGAAGGCGGCCATCGTCGGCTCCGGCAACATCGGCACCGACCTGCTCTACAAGCTCCTGCGCTCGCAGGTGCTGGAACCGCGCTGGATGGTGGGCATCGACCCGGCCAGCGAGGGACTGCGCCGCGCGGCCGATCTCGGGCTTGAGGTCTCGGTCGACGGCGCGGAGTGGTTGCTGCGTCAGGACGAGCTGCCGGACATCGTCTTCGAGGCGACGTCCGCGGCGGTGCACAGGGCCAACGCCCCGCGCTACGCCGAGGCGGGCATCCGGGCGATCGACCTGACACCGGCCGCGGTCGGGCCCTACGTCGTGCCTCCGGTCAACCTCGGAGAGCACCAGGACGCGCCCAACATCAACCTGATCACGTGCGGCGGCCAGGCGACGATTCCCATGGTGCACGCCGTTTCGCGGGTGGTGCCGGTGTCGTACGCGGAGATCGTCGCGAGCGTCGCGTCGGTGTCGGCGGGACCGGGCACGCGGGCCAACATCGACGAGTTCACCCGCACGACCAGCCGTGGCATCGAGGCGATCGGCGGGGCTGAGCGCGGCAAGGCGATCATCGTGCTGAACCCGGCGGACCCGCCGATGATCATGCGCGACACGATCTTCTGCGCGATTCCCGGGGACGCCGATCCCGACCCGATCACGGACTCGATCGCCCGGATGGAGACCGACATCCGTTCGTACGTCCCGGGGTTCCGGTTGCTGCGCGAGCCGCAGTTCGACGCCGGTCGGGTCGCGATCTTCGTGGAGGTCGCGGGCGCGGGCGACTTCCTGCCCGAGTACGCGGGGAATCTCGACATCATGACGGCCGCCGCGACCAAGGTGGGGGAGGAGATCGCTCGTGCAGCTTCGGCTCACCGACACGTCATTGCGTGACGGCTCGCATCACAAGCGGCACCAGTTCACGACCGAGGACGTCCGCTCGATCGTCGCTGCCCTCGACGGCGCCGGGGTGCCGGTGATCGAGGTGACGCACGGCGACGGGCTGGGCGGGTCGTCGTTCAACTACGGCTTCAGCCACACGCCCGAGCAGGAACTGATCAAGGTCGCGGTCGAGACCGCTTCCCGAGCCAAGATCGCCGTGCTGATGCTGCCGGGTGTCGGGGTGAAGGACGACATCCTGGTGTCGCAGGACAACGGCGCCTCGATCGTCCGGATCGCCACGCACTGCACCGAGGCCGACGTCTCCGTCCAGCACTTTCAGCTGGCTCGCGACCGTGGGCTGGAGACCGTCGGGTTCCTGATGATGGCGCACTCGCAGCCGCCGGAGGCGTTGGCGAAGCAGGCTCGCATCATGGCCGACGCCGGATGTCAGTGCGTCTACGTCGTCGACTCGGCCGGCGCTTTGGTGCTGGAGCAGGTTTCCGAGCGGGTCGAGGCACTGGTCGCCGAGCTGGGGTCTGATGCCCAGGTCGGGTTCCACGGGCACGAGAACCTCGGTCTGAGCGTCGCGAACTCGGTCGCCGCCGCACGAGCCGGCGCGAAGCAGATCGACGGCAGCGTGCGCGGATTCGGGGCAGGCGCGGGAAACACGCCCCTTGAAGCGTTCGTCGGCGTCTGCGACAAGCTCGGGTTCTCCACCGGCGTCGACTTCTTCAAGATCGTGGACGCGGCCGAGGACGTCGTCCGGCCCGTCATGCCCGACGAGTGCCTGCTCGACCGGATGGCGCTGATGATGGGGTACGCGGGCGTCTACTCCAGCTTCCTCAAACACGCGTACACGCAGGCGCAACGCTACTGCGTGTCCGGCGCGCAGATCCTCGTCCGTGCGGGCGAGCGCAAGCTCGTGGGCGGGCAAGAGGACCAGCTGATCGACATCGCACTGGAGCTGAGCAGGGAGAAAGTCCGATGAGCGAGGAAATCCTCGGCAAGGTGCGGGAACTGCTGCCGGCGCTCGCCGAACGCGCGGCCGAGGCGGAGGAACTGCGCAAGGTGCCGCCGGAGTCGGTGAAGGCGTTGCAGGAGACCGGGTTCTTCCGGATGCTGCAGCCCGTGCGGTACGGCGGGTTCGAGTCGCACCCGCTCGACTTCTACACCGCGGTCAGGATGATCGGCAGCGCCTGTGGATCCACGGGCTGGGTCGCGTCCGTGCTCGGTGTGCACCCTTGGCACGTCGGGCTGTTCGACGTCCGGGCGCAGGAAGAGGTGTTCGGCGAGGACCAGGACACCCGGATCTCCTCCTCCTACGCGCCGACGGGTCGTGCGACGGCGGTGGAGGGCGGGTTCCGGTTCAGCGGCAAGTGGAGCTTCTCGTCCGGCTGCGACCACGCGACCTGGGTGCTGCTCGGCGGCCTCGTGATGAACGACGAGGGCAAGCCGATCGACTTCCGCACGTTCCTGCTGCCGATCGCCGACTACACGATCAACGACGTGTGGGACACGGTCGGCCTGCGTGGCACCGGTAGCAACGACATCGTCGTGAACGACGTGTTCGTGCCGGAGTACCGGGCGCTGAGCATGTCGAACACCGCGCGGTGCAAGTGCCCTGGCCAGGAGGTCAACCCCGGCCCGTTGTTCCGCATGCCGTACGGGACGATCCACCCGTACGCGGTGACGGCGCCGATCATCGGCATGGCGACCGGGGCGTACGCGCTGCACGTCAACGCGACCCGTGAACGCGTCCGGGCGGCGTACCTGGGAGAGAAGTCGGTCGACGACCCGTTCGCCCAGGTCAGGATCGCGACCGCGGCAGCCGACGTCGACGTGGCGTGGTGGACGCTGGAGAAGGACATCAACGACGAGTGGGCGCACGCCGTCGCCGACACGAAGATTCCGATCGACCTGCGCCTGAGGGCCCGGCGCGACCAGGTGCTCGGCAGCGGGCGGGCGCTGGCCGCGATCGACCTGCTCTTCGAGAGCGCGGGCGGCAAGGCGATCAACGCCGGTCTGCCGTTGCCCCGCTTCTGGCGCGACGCCCACGCCGCACGGGTGCACGCGGGCAACGACCCGGAGCGCGTCCTTGTGCTGTACGGCAAGAACGAGCTCGGCATCCAGGTCCGCGACGGCTTGTTCTGAGGGGGCGTTGATGAGTGTGCGGTTGCACTACCACGAGGCCGGTACCGACAACGCCGAGACGCTGGTCCTGCTGCACGGCGGCGGACCCGGTGCGTCGGCGTTGAGCAACTTCCGCGCGAACATCCCGGTGTTCGCGAAGTCGTTCCGGGTGCTGGCGGTCGACATGCCGGGCTACGGCCAGTCGGACAAACCGGCCGAGCACGACCAGTACTTCTCCTTCGCCTCCAGGGCTTTGAAGGATCTCCTGGACTCGCTGGAGATCGAGCAGGCGCACGTCCTGGGCAACTCGCTCGGCGGTGGCACCGCGGTCCGGTTCGCGCTGGACAACGGGAAACGTGCCGGTCGATTGGTGCTGATGGGGCCGGGCGGGTTGTCGTTGAACGTCTTCTCGCCTGATCCGACCGAGGGTGTGCGCAAGCTCAGCGCGTTCGCTCGCACACCCACGCGGGAGAAGATCGAGGAGTTCCTGCGGATCATGGTGTTCGACCAGTCGCTGATCACCGACGAGCTGATCGACGAACGGTTCGAGGCCGCGTCGAAGCCGGAGTCGTTGCGGGCCATGGCCGCGCTGGGCAAGTCGTTCTCCGGCCCCGACTTCGAGCAGGGCATGCTCTGGCGCGAGGCTTACAAGCTGCGCCAGCGGGTCTTGCTGGTGTGGGGCCGCGAGGACCGGGTGAACCCGCTGGACGGCGCGTTGCTGGCGACGAAGCTGATCCCGCGCGTGCAACTGCACGTGTTCGGTGGGTGCGGGCACTGGGCGCAGCTGGAGAAGTTCGACGAGTTCAACCGGCTCGCCCTCGACTTTCTGACGGAGGCGTGATGAGCATCCGGTCGCTGGCGTATCTCCGGATCGAGGCCACCGACATGAACCGGTGGCGCGAGTTCGGGCTGAAGGTCCTCGGCATGGTGGAGGGCAAGGGTTCTGTCGAGGGTGCTTTGTACCTGCGGATGGACGACTTCCCGGCACGTCTGGTGATCGTGCCCGGCGAGGCCGACCGGTTGCAGGCGTCCGGCTGGGAGGCCGCCACCGAGGCCGAGGTCGAAGAGGTCGCGAAACGCCTGGCCTCAGCCGGGGTCGCGTACGTCGAAGGGTCGGCGGAGGACCTGGCGGAACGACGGGTCACCGGGCTGATCCGGTTCGAGGACCCGTCCGGCAACACGCTGGAAGTCTTCCACGGCGCTGCTTTGGAGCACCGGCGGGTCGTGTCGCCGTACGGACACCGGTTCGTGACAGGGGAACAGGGCCTCGGCCACGTCGTGCTGTCCACTTCGGACGACGAGGCCGCGCTGCACTTCTACCGCGACGTGCTGGGGTTCCGGCTGCGGGACTCGATGCGCCTGCCACCGCAGTTCGTCGGCAGGCCCGCCGACGGACCGCCCGCGTGGCTGCGGTTCTTCGGCTGCAACCCGCGCCACCACAGCCTCGCGTTCCTGCCGATGCCGACGCCGAGCGGGATCGTGCACCTGATGGTCGAGGTCGAGAACACCGACGACGTGGGCCTGACGCTGGACCGGGCGACCCGGCGCAAGGTGCCGATGTCGGCGACGTTGGGCAGGCACGTCAACGACCTGATGCTGTCGTTCTACATGAAGACGCCCGGTGGGTTCGACGTCGAGTTCGGTTGCGAGGGACGGCAGGTCGACGATGAGGACTGGATCGCACGCGAGAGCACGGCGGTGAGCCTGTGGGGACACGACTTCAGCGTGGGCGTCCAGAAGTAACCGCCCGCTACCGTTCCGTTCTCGGTCACTTCTGCACGGGGGTGACCGTGGTGACCGGCATGTCCTCCGACGGGCCGGTAGGGTTCGCCTGTCAGGCCTTCGCCGCGTTGTCGCTGGACCCGCCGCTGGTGGTGTTCTGCCCACAACGGACCTCGCGCAGCTGGGCGGCGATCGCGTCGGCCGGCTCGTTCTGCGTGAACGTGCTGGCCGAAGACCAGCGCGAGGTGTCGACGGTGTTCGGGAAGGCGGGCACGGACAAGTTCTCGACCGTCTCGTGGACGCCTTCCCCGACCGGCGCTCCGGTGCTCGACGGCGCGCTCACGTGGGCCGACTGCCAGGTCTCGGTGGTGCACGACGCCGGCGACCACCACATGGTCGTCGGCTCGGTCGTGGAGCTCGGCCCGGTGCGCGAGGCGCAGCCGCTGCTGTTCTACCGCGGCCGCTACGCCACGCACGCCGAGCTGGACACCCGCGGCTGGTCCGGCGAGGTCCTCGACAACCTGCTGACCTGGCAGCGCCAATCAGAGTGGAGCTGACGCGGTGACCTGCCACACCGCGGCCGGAATCCGCACCTCGTCCCCGTGCACGAAGCCGTCGAACGCGCTCCGGACGGCCGCCATGATCCGGGGCCGTTCGGACTTTTCGGCCTCCTTCAGCGCACGGGAGATCGGGCCGAGGTTGCTCAGGTACGGGACCAGCAGTTTCTCGGGCAGGGCGCGGAGGTGGTCCACCGGCCGGATGTCGATCCCGCCCCAACCGGCCTCTTCGAGGGTCTTGCGCGTCTTGCCGGGGTCGGCGAAGGCGAACGGACCCGGCCCGTCCGGATCCGGAGCGGGCGCGTCGGGCAACAGCGGGGCGGCGGCCTTGGTCGCGGTGGTCATGAACGGGTTCTCGTCCGCCGTGCGCCAGGTGATGAAGCAGAGCTCACCTCCGGGCGACGTGGCTCGGAGCAGGTTGCGGAAGGCGGCGACGGGGTCGTCGAAGAACATGACCCCGAACCTGCTCACGATCAGGTCGAAGCTCGCGTCGAACGCGTGCACCTGTGCGTCAGCCAGGACGTACTGCGCTTTTCCGTGCTCGCGGGCGGCGGCGAGCATCGTCTCGGAGATGTCGACGCCCACGCAGGCCGCCCCGGTGGCCTCGGTGATCGCCCTCGTGACACCGCCCGTGCCGCACCCGACGTCGAGAACCCGTCCACGCGGCCGTTCGAGCGCGGCCTGGACCAGCAGGTCCTGGAACGGGCGGAGCATCAGGTCCACGATGTCCTGCACGTTCGCCCAGCCCTGCCCCGCGGCGTTCCACCAGGCGGCCTGCTCGCTGTTCACCTCTGCTGTCATGCTCCTACCGTCCTACTTCAAGTCGGCTTGAGGTCAAGTGTCGTGGACAAAACCGAGATCGGCATCGGCGAGGTGGTCCGGCGTTCCGGTGTACCCGCGTCGACCCTGCGCTACTACGAGGAACGCGGCCTGATCGCGTCCGTGCGACGGCAGGGCCTGACCCGCGTGTTCGCACCGGCCGTGCTGGAACAGCTGGCGTTGATCGCAGTCTGCCGCACGGCGGGGTTCTCGCTGGACGAGATCACGCTGATGTTCTCGCCCGACGGCCGCCCGTCGCCGAACCGCGCCATGCTCGCGGCCAAGGCGGACGAGCTGGACGTGACGATCCAGAAGCTGGCGTCGATGCGCGACGAGCTGCGGCACGCGGCGGCGTGTCCGGCGCCGACGCACATGGAGTGCCCGACGTTCCGCCGCGTGCTGGGACAGGCCTAGGCGACCCAGATCCGCGGCGCCACGGAGGCAGCCGCCTGGTACGGCGAGAGCCTGGTCCCGACCACCTCCAGTGGCCACTTCTCGCGGAGCGTGACCCACAGCCGTCCGGAGAGTCCGGCGAAAACGCCGAGCACGTCGGCATCGGACACCTCCAGGACGTAGGTCCACTTCGCGACGTCCGGTGCGCCGACTAGCGGTTCCCTCCAGGCACGGCGCAGGACGCGTCCGCCGTACCGCGCCGCCTCGTCGGCCAGCACGCGGTCCGCCCGGCTCGGATCCGGCGCGTCGGCGGGACCGCGGGGGCTGAACCGGTACGGCACAGGTGGTACGGCGGCGATGATCCGCACGGAGGCCAGGTCCGGGCTGTGCGGATCGTCCAACGTGGATCGAATGAGGTCGTGTTCCTCCTGCGTGATGCCGATGTCCTCGTTCGCCATGGTCAGCAACAACGCGGCCTCGGCCTGCGCGGGCTCACCGCCGAAGTAGTCCTCGCGCACCGACCGCAGGACGTCGTCCTCCAGCCGCCCCGCGAACCGCCCGCACAGATCGGTGACCGTCGCGTAGGTCCGCACATCCACGGATCAGATCTTCGCCCGCAACCGTTCGAGGTGCACGGCCGGGCTGCCGAACAGCTGGCCGCTGCCGTGCGCCCGTTTGAGGTACAGGTGCGCGTCGTGCTCCCAGGTGATCGCGATGCCGCCGTGCAGCTGGACCATCTCGGCGGCGACCTTGAAGAACGCCTCCGAGCAGTAGACCTTCGCGACCGCCGCGGACACCTCGTCGATCGGGGCTTCCGCGGCTGACCTGGCGGTTTCGACGAGGACGTGCATGTCCGCCATGCGGTGCTTCAACGCCTGGAACGAGCCGATGGGCTTGCCGAACTGGATCCTCGTCTTGGTGTACTCGACGGTGAGTTCGAGGGCTCTAGCGGCGGCACCGACCTGCTCCGCGCTCAGTGCGGCCAGCGCGATGTCACGGACGTGGGGCGACCACGGGCCCAACCGGTGGGTGGCGGCGTCGGTCAGGTGGAGGGTGGCGAGGCGGCGGGTCTGGTCCATCGTCGGTGTGTGCTCGCGGCTGATGCCGGGGTGGCCGAGGTCCACCTCGTACAGGTCGGTGCCGTCGGTGGCGAGGAGGATCTCGGCGAGGTCGCCTTCCAGGACGTAGCGCGCCGTGCCGTTGAGGCTGGTCCGGCCGTTGTCCCACGGCCAGACGAGGGTGGCGACGGTCCCGTCCGCGATACGGGGCAACAGTCGTTCGCACGCCTCCTCGTTCCCCGTCGCCAGCAACGCCTGAGCCGCCAGCGTCGAAGCCAGCAGCGGTGACGGGGTGAGGGTGCGGCCCAGTTCTTCGAGGGCGATGCGGGTCTCGGCCAGGCCGGCGCCGGAACCGCCGTACTGCTCGGGGATCGGGAGCACGCCGATGTCGCACAACCGCGCCCACACGGCCTTGTCGTAGCCGTGTGGGGTCTCGATGGCCGCGCGGACGTCCGAGTGCTTGTCGAGCAGGCTGCGGACGGCGTCACGCAACGCGAGTTGTTCCGGTGTCACAACGCCTCCAGCACACGTGCTCGGTGCATCGACGGACTGCCCCACGCCGTGCGCAGGGCTCGGGTCTGCAACAGGAAACGGCCCAGATCGTGCTCGGCGGTGTAGCCGATGGCGCCGTGGACCTGCAGTGCCGTGCGAGCGGCCTGCCAGGCGGCGTCGGAGGTGGCGACCTTGGCGGCGGAGACGTCGCGGGAGGACATGGTCACGGCCGCGCCGAACACCAGCGGGCGGGCGAGTTCGAGTCCGATGAGGACGTTCGCGAGATGATGCTTGATCGCCTGGAACTGGCCGATGGGCTTGCCGAACTGGGCGCGGACCTTGGCGTGGGCGGTGGTCATCTCCAACATGGCCCTGCCGAGTCCGAGGAGCTGGGCCGAGCAGGTCAGGACGCCGAGGTCGAAGGCGCGGGCGGCGGGGACGTCGGTGGCGACGACCGGGCCGGCGGCGAGTTCGACGAGGCGGCGGGCCGGGTCGACGGACTCGAGTTCGGTGGTGGGGGAGGCCTCGCGGAGAGTGTCGCCCTCGATCAGCAGGTAGTGGTCGGCCTCGACGGCGTGGGGGATCAGGGGAGGGAAGGCAACGGACCAGGTCCCAGCCCCAGCCTTGCCAACGACTCCGGCTTCAGTCCCGCCACCAACGCCGCCACCGCCGCCACTGCCGCCAACGCCGGCGCCACCGCCCCCGGTGCCGGCGCCAACGCCGCCGGCGCCAACGCCGCCGGCGCCAACGCCGCCGGCGCCAACGCCGCCAGCGCCAATGCCGCCAGCGCCACCGCCACCGCCAGCTCTGAGGCCGTCCACCAGCGCTGGCACCACCGCCAACGACTCCACCAGCGGCCCGGGGACCGCGTGATGCCCCAACTCCTCGAACACCACCACGAGGTCGACCGGGTCGGTCACCTCGTCCACCCCGAGCGAGGCCAGGTCCGTCTTCCCCGCGGCCAGGAACCCGTGCAGCACGCTGGCGAAGTCCGTCTGCTCGGACGACAACGTGAACATCATCGCGGCAGCCCCAGGAGTCGTTCGGCGATCACGTTGCGCTGGATCTCGTTGGTACCGGCGTAGATCGGCCCCGACAGCGAGAACAGCCACCCGTCCCGCCACCCCGGCGCGACCTCGCCGAGCAGGTCGAGGGCGGTCTCGTGCAGTGCCACGTCCAGCTCGGACCAGAACACCTTCGTGACGCTGGCGGCAGGCCCGGACAAGGGGCTGGCCAGCGCGCCGAACGTGTGGAGTCGGTAGGCCTGCGCGCCGATCCACGCGTCGACGACCCGATCGCGCAGCGCCGGGTCCGGGTTCTTGCGGTAGAGCTCGACCAGCCGGGAGGCCGCGGCGGTGAAACGGCCAGGGCTGCGCAGGGTCAGGCCGCGCTCGTTGCCCGCCGTGCTCATCGCCACGCGCCAGCCGTCGCCGACCTCGCCCACGACGTCGCGATCCGGCACGAACACGTCGTCCAGGAAGATCTCGGCGAAGCCCGGTTCGCCGTCGAGTTGGTTGATCGGCCGCACGGTGACACCGGAGGCACGCAGGTCGAAGAGCAGGTAGGTCAGGCCGCGGTGACGTTCGCCGGGGCCGGTGCGGAACAGGCCGAACGCCCGGTCCGCGAACGCCGCCCGCGAACTCCAGGTCTTCTGGCCGCGCAGCAGCCAGCCGCCGTCACACCGGACCGCGGTGCTGCGCAACGACGCCAGGTCCGATCCGGCTTCGGGCTCGGACCAGGCCTGCGCCCACACCACGTCGGCGCGCGCCATCGAGGGCAGGATCCGGGTACGTTGCTCGTCGGTGCCGTGCGCGAACAATGTTGGTGCTAAAAGAAAAATCCCGTTCTGAGAGACACGGCCCGGCGCGCCCGAGGCGTGGTACTCCTCCTCGAACACCAGCCACTGCAGCAACGAGGCTTCCCGTCCGCCGAACTCAGCGGGCCACGAGACCACCGACAGCCGCTCGGAAGCCAGCAGGCGCTCCCACGCGCGATGCTCCTCGAAGCCCGCGGTTGTGTCCATGGAGGACAGTGGACGAACGTGCGCGGCCAGCCAGGCATGCACCTCGGCCCGGAACTCCAGCGTCGAAGCGTCCAGATCCAGATCCATCAGCCGGAGGCCTTCTTCATCGAACGGGCGTCCATCCCGGCCAACGCGTCGGAGCTCACCTCGGCGTTGTGCGCGTGCGCGAAGTGGTGCAGACCGAAGACCGAGTCCATCCCGGCACGCAGGCCCATCAGGTCCTCGGACTGGTTGACCGCCTTCTTCGCCAGCGCCAGCCCGAAGCGCGGCATCGCCGAGATGCGCGAAGCCAGCTCAAAAGTCGAAGACTCCAACGAGGAACGCGGCACGACGCGCGAGACCATGCCCCACTCGTAGGCGCGCTGGGCCGAGAAGCGGTCGCCGGTGAACAGCACCTCCTTCGCGGCGCGCGGGCCGAGCATCCACGGGTGCGCGAAGTACTCGACGCCAGGAATCCCCATGCGCACCACGGGATCGGCGAAGAACGCGTCCTCGGCCGCCACGATCAGGTCGCACACCCAGGCGAGCATCAGGCCGCCCGCCACGCACGCGCCCTGCACCATCGCGATCGTCGGCTTCGGGATCTCCCGCCACCGCCGGCACATGCCGAGGTAGACCTCCATCTCACGGGCGAAGCGGAGATCACCGCCCTCGCGGCCGACGTGGTCCCACCACATCACGGCCTTGCGCTCGAAGGAGACGTCTACATCGCGGTCGGGCGAGCCGATGTCGTGGCCCGCGGAGAAGTGGTCGCCGGCCCCGGCCAGGACGATCACCTTGACCTCGTCGTCGTTCACGGCGCGGGTGAAGGCCTCGTCCAACGCGTAGGTCATCGCCGAGTTCTGCGCGTTGCGGTACTCCGGGCGGTTCATGGTCACGACGGCGACCGCGTCCCGCCGCTCATACGAGACTGTCACGCGTTCTCCTTGCGCAGTTGGGTTTTGAGGACCTTGCCCATGGCGTTGCGGGGGAGCGCCGGGTGGAACTCGACGGCGCGCGGCACCTTGTAGTTCGCCAGCCGCTCGCGACAGAACGCGATCACCTCGTCCGCGGAAAGCGCGAATCCAGGCGCCGTGACGATGTGCGCCACCCCGACCTCACCCAGCCGGGCGTCGGCCATCCCCACGACGGCCGACTCCGCGACCCCTGGCAGCCGGGCCAGCGCCTGCTCGATCTCGGCGGGGTAGACGTTGAAACCGCCGCAGATGTACATGTCCTTGAGTCGGTCGGTGATCGACAGGTACCCCCGCGAGTCCACCGCGCCGATGTCACCGGTGTGCAGCCAGCCATCGGCATCGATCGCAAGAGCCGTCGCCTCCGGATCGTCGAGGTAACCGAGCATCACGTTCGGCCCGCGCAGCAGCACTTCGTCCTGCGAGCCCAACCGGAGCTCGAACCCCGCCATCGGCGCACCGCACGTGTGCGCGACGGTCTCGGGTGAGTCGCCAGGGCGGCACATGGTGGCGACGACGGCCTCGGTCAGCCCGTAGGCGGTGAGCACGGTCAGCGACAGCTCCGCCCGCAGCCTCTCGATCAGCACCACGGGCACGACCGCCGCGCCGGTGACGACCAGCCGCAGACTCGACAGGTCGAACGAGCCGCGCTCGGGATGGTCGAGCAACGCCTGGAAGATGGTCGGCGGCCCGGGCAGCACGGTGATCCGTTCCCGTTCGATCAGCCGCATCGTCTCCACGACGTCGAACACCGGCTGCGGCACGATCGTCGCCCCGGTCAGCAGACAGGCCAGAATCCCCGCCTTGTAACCAAAGGTGTGGAAGAAGGGGTTGACGATCAGATAGCGATCCGCGGACGTCAGCTCGCCGCAGGCGGCCCAGGCCTCGGCCACCCCGAGCGACTGCCGATGCGCGCTCATCGCTCCTTTGCTGCGCCCGGTGGTGCCGGACGTGAACATGACGTCGCAGAGCTGATCTTCAGTCAGCTCAGGAAGATCGGCGTCCGCGGCGACCCACGAGGCCGGTGATCGCACCACCGCGGGCAGGTCGGACGACAACGCCCGCAGCTCCGCCTCCCGGTCACGCCCGAGGAACTCGCCTTCGACGATCAGCACGCGAGCGGCACTGCGTTGCAGCACGTCCACCGTCTCCGTCGCGGTGAACCGGGTGTTGATCGGAACCAGCGCCGCACCCGCGCGCAACGCCCCGAGCGCCGCGACCACCCAGTGAGCGGAGTTGGGTGCGCACAGAGCCACCCGATCGCCTGGCCGCACACCCATCCCCACGAGTGCGCGCGCCGCGTCCAGCGCCGCCGAACGCAACTCCAGCCAGGTGAGGCGAACCTCCCCGTCCACCAACGCCTCCGCGTCGATGTACGAAGCAGCAGCGCGGTCGAGCACGACTGAAACCGTTTGCCTGCTTGGAACGTCCGCCATCACGCCCTCCAAAGCAAGTGCTTGGTAGGTTAGAGTATGGCGCATGGAGTCCTTCCGGCGCGAGGTGCGGGAATGGTTGTCCGCCAACCTCGTCGGTGAGTTCGCTGAGCTGCGCGGCCTGGGTGGACCCGGCCGCGAGCACGAGGCGTTCGAGGGACGGCTGCGTTGGCACCGGCACCTGGCGCGCAACGGGTGGACGTGCCTCGGCTGGCCCGGTGAGCGCAGTGTGGAAGAACAGGTGATCTTCCACGAGGAGTACGCGGAGGCCGATGCTCCGGCGAAGGTCGACATCGTCGGCGAGGGCCTGCTCGGCCCGACGCTCGTCGCGTTCGGCACACCAGAGCAGAAAGAACGCTTCCTGCCCAAGATCCGCTCGCTCGAAGAGCTGTGGTGCCAGGGCTACTCGGAACCGGGCGCGGGCTCGGACCTCGCCTCGGTCACGACGAAAGCCACCCTCGAAGGCGACCGGTGGGTGATCAACGGCCAGAAGATCTGGACGTCGAACGCGCACTACTCGGACTGGATCTTCGTCCTGTGCCGCACCGAACCCGGTTCGCAGCGGCACCAGGGCCTTTCGTACCTGCTCGTGCCGATGAACCAGCCGGGCGTCGAGGTGCGGCCGATCCGCCAGCTCACCGGCACGTCCGAGTTCAACGAGGTCTTCTTCGACGGCGCCGTCACACCGCGCGAGAACGTCGTCGGTCAGCCGGGCGAAGGCTGGAAGATCGCCATGGCGACCCTGGGCTTCGAGCGCGGCACCGCGATGCTCGGCCACCAGGTCGGCTTCCGCCGCCAGCTCGACGCGATCATGGCCAAAGCGCCAGACGACGAACGGCTCACCAGGGCGTGGCTCGAACTGCACGTCATGCGCTCGCACACGATGAGAACGCTCAACGACGACCCGGGTCCGGAGGCGTCCGTGCTGAAGCTGTTCTGGGCGGGCTGGCACCGCAGGCTCGGCGAGCTCGCGATGGACTCGCTCGGCCCCGAGTCGATGATCGACGACAACGAGTGGCAGCGGATGTTCCTGTTCAGCCGCGCCGAGACCATCTACGGCGGTTCCGACGAGATCCAGCGCGAGATCATCGCCCACCGCATCCTGGGGCTGCCCCGATGAACGGCCACGACCTGCTCAAGGACAAGATCGTCGTCGTGACGGCCGCGGCGGGCACCGGCATCGGCTCGGCGACCGCGAAGAGGTGCCTCGAAGAAGGCGCGAAGGTCGTCATCAGCGACTGGCACGAACGCCGCCTCAAGGAAACCCACGAGACGCTCGGCACCGACCACGCGATCCAGTGCGACGTCACCAACGAGCAGCAGGTCCAGACGCTGATCGACGAGACGGTCGAGCGCTACGGCCGCATCGACGTGATGGTGAACAACGCCGGCCTCGGTGGCGAGAAGTCCGTGCTGGACATGGCCGACGACGAGTGGTCCCGCGTCCTGGACGTCACGCTCAACGGCACCTTCCGCTGCACCAGGGCCGCGTTACGCCAAATGGTCGTCCAACGAAGCGGTGTCGTCGTTAACAACTCCAGTGTGATCGGCTGGCGCGCCCAGAAGGGTCAAGCCCATTACGCGGCAGCGAAAGCCGGAGTCATGGCGCTGACCAGATGCGCCGCGATGGACGTCGCCGAGCACGGCATCCGGGTGAACGCGGTCGCCCCGAGCTTGGCGGCGCACCCGTTCTTGACCAAGGTCACCAGTGAGGAGTTGCTGACGGAACTGGCGTCCCGGGAAGCCTTTGGGCGCGCCGCCGAGCCCTGGGAGGTCGCGAATGTGATCGTGTTCCTCGCCAGCGACTACTCGTCCTACCTGACGGGCGAGGTCGTCTCGGTGAGCAGTCAGCACCCGTGAGGAAGGAACGACCGATGAGTAGCCGGAGGGCCGAGCTGCTGGAGCTCGCCGCGAAGATGTTCGCCGAGCGTGGCTACGGGCAGACCACGGTCAGGGACATCGCGGACGCGGCGGGCATCCTGTCCGGCAGCCTCTACCACCACTTCGACTCGAAGGAGTCGATGGTGGACGAGATCCTGCGGACCTTCCTGGACGAGCTGTTCACGCGGTACCGGGAGATCGTCGAGGCCGGCCTCGGCCCGAAGCAGACGCTGAAAGCGCTGGTCGTGGCGTCGTTCGAGGCGATCGACACCCGGCACGCGGCGGTCGCGATCTACCAGAACGAGTCGAAGCACCTGATGGGGCTGGAGCGGTTCTCCTACGTGGACGATCGCAGCGTGGAGTTCCGCAAGCTGTGGACGGTGCTGCTGGAGGAGGGTATGAGCGCGGGCGTGTTCCGCGCCGACCTCGACGTTGACGTGGCGTACCGGTTCATCCGCGACACGGTGTGGGTGGCCGTGCGGTGGTACCGGCCGGACGGCGGCATGGGAGCGGACGAGGTCGCCGACCAGTACCTCGCGATTCTGCTCGACGGCATCGCCACGGGCCGCAGGAAGAACTCCAAGACGTAGCAAAGCCGTAGAAGGAGGGCCCTCGTGGCCGAGGCGTACATCATCGAGGCTGTGCGGACTCCGGCGGGCAGGCGTGGCGGCGAACTGAGCCACGTGCACCCCGCCGATCTCGGCGCGCACGTGATCACGGCGCTGCTCAACCGGGTCGACGTCGACCCGACGGACGTGGACGACGTGATCTTCGGATGCGTGGACACGGTCGGCCCGCAGGCGGGTGACATCGCGCGGACGTCCTGGCTGGCGGCGGGATTCCCGGAGCAGGTGCCGGGCGTGACGGTCGACCGGCAGTGCGGGTCGAGCCAGCAGGCGCTGCACTTCGCGGCGCAGGCGGTGATGTCCGGAACGGCCGACGTCGTGGTCGCGGGCGGCGTGCAGAACATGTCGCAGGTGCCGATCGGGTCGGCCATGACCGTCAGTCCGTTCGAGGGGTGCGAGGGCTGGCGGCACCGCTACGGCGACGAAGAGGTCAACCAGTTCCGGGCGGCCGACCTGATCGCCGTGCGCTGGGACCTCTCGCGCCGCGAGATGGAGGAGTTCGCGCTGCAGAGCCATCTGCGGGCGATCACCGCGATCAAGGAGGGCCGGTTCGACCGCGAGATCGCGCCGGTCAACGGGGTCGCGGCCGACGAGTGCCCGCGCACGGACACGAGCGTCGAGAAGATGGCGGCGCTGCAACCGTTGCGGCCGGGCGGCAGGACGACGGCGGCGTTGTCGTCGCAGATCTCCGACGGCGCTTCGGCCGTGCTGGTGGTCTCGGAACAGGCAGTGCGCGAGTACAAGCTGAAGCCGCGGGCTCGGGTGCACCACATGTCGGCACGCGGTTCGGACCCGATCTACATGCTGACCGCGCCGATCCGGGCCACCCGGTACGCGCTGGAACGCGCCGGGATGTCCATTTCGGACATCGACCTGTTCGAGATCAACGAGGCGTTCGCGTCGGTGGCGCTGGCGTGGGCCAAGGAGCTCAAGATCGACCTCGGGAAGGTCAACGTCAACGGGGGAGCGCTCGCGCTGGGGCATCCGATCGGCGCGACCGGCACCAAGCTGTTCACGACGTTGCTGCACGAGCTGGAGCGGACGGGTGGCCGGTTCGGGCTGCAGACGATGTGCGAGGGCGGCGGTCAGGCGAACGTGACGATCATCGAACGTCTCTGAGGCGGTCGATCGCCGACTCGGCGTCCTTGACGATGGTCTCGATCAGTTCCGCGCACGTCGGCAGGTCGCCCAGCAGTCCGGCGACCTGACCGGACGCGAGCACGCCCGCGTCGGTCCTGCCCTCGACCAGGCCGGCGCGCAGCAGCATCGGCGTGTTCGCGGCCATGATCACCTGCGACCAGGTGAGGTCCTTGCCGTGCCTCATGGCCAGGCCTTCGCGGATCATCGCGCGCCACGACAGGCCGGTGTGCTCGCGGAACCTGGCCGCGTTGGTGACGGCCCGTGCCAGGCTGCTGAGCTTGCCGGACTTCTCGAGGTGTTCGACGAGATCGGACCGCAGGACTCGGTGCGGCAGGCCGTCTACGCGAGTGGTCACGACCGTGCTGTTGAGATCACGTTGCAGGTAGGCCTGTTTCACCGCGTCCGGGACCGTGCTCTCCTGGGTGAGCAGGAACCTGGTGCCCATCGCGATGCCGGCCGCGCCGTACGCGAGCGCCGCCGCGAGGCCTCGGCCGTCGAAGAAGCCACCGGCCGCGATCACCGGGATGTCGACGGCGTCCAGCACGCTCGGGAGCAGCAGGGTCGTGGCGACGCCGCCGGTGTGGCCGCCGCCTTCGCCACCCTGGACGATCACGGCGTGGGCGCCCCACTTCGCGACCTTCTCCGCGTGCCTCGCGGCGCCGATGGACGGGATCACGACGACCCCGGCGTCGTTGAGCTTCGCGATCATGTCCGGTTTCGGGGCCAGCGCGAAGGAAGCGACCTTGACCTGTTCGCGGATCAGCAGATCGATTCGTTCCGGCGCGTCGGAGGCGTCCGCCCGGAGGTTCACGCCGAACGGCGCGGACGTGCGGGAGCGGGTCTCCTTGATGGCGGCTTCGAGTTCCGCGTAGGTCATGGTCGCCGAAGCGAGGATGCCGAGCCCGCCCGCTTCTGCCGTCGCGGACACCAGCCGTGGCCCCGCGACCCAGCCCATGCCGGTCTGCACGACCGGGTGCCGGACGCCGACCAGGTCGGTGAGCGCGGTTCTCACTGCGGGACTTCCTTGTCCCGCTTGCTGCCCGGATCGAGCCTGGTTCTGATGAGGTCCAGCTCCTCGTCGGTGGGGAGCCGGGTCTCGGTGACGTTCTCGGCTGCCAGCGGGAACGACGTCTGCTTCTGGACCTCGTCGACAGACACGCCGGGATGCACGGAGACGATGCGCATCGAGTGGTCCGGGGTGTCGAAGTCGAACACGGCGAGGTTCGTGACCACGCGGTGGATGTCGTGGAACGGCCCGACGGCGCGGTCGTAGCCGACGCCGGAGACCACGTCCACGGCCTCGACCAGCACACGTGGGCTGTGCCGCGGCACCCAGTAGCTGGTGCGGTGGTTGACGGTGTTGCCGGGCGCGCCGCGGAACCCGAGCAGCTGCCGGGTCGGCTTGGCGTGATCGCCGATCGCGGAGATGTTCTGGTTGCCGAACCTGTCGACCTGGTTCGCGCCCATCACGACGTGCCGGCGGCCGTGCGCGACGACGTCGAACACCTTCCGGTACGGCAGCCAGCCCTCCACAGTGGACTCGGGCGTGAGCAGGAACGCCTCGCCGTCGCTCAGCAGCAGGTCCGGTTCGGTGGTGAGGCGGGCGAGTTTGGCGCCCAGGGACGGGATGAGGCCCATCGGGCTGGCGAGCGTCTCACCGGCACCGAGGAACAGGTCGGCGCAGGCCGCGACGCAGACTTCGGCTCGCGTGATGTCGCTCATCCCAGGAACCTCTCGTAGAACTCCGGCCACTTCTCCAGATCAGAGGCTGCCTCGGCGTACTCGCGCTGGAGGGCCTCGTCGCGCGGATAGTCCGGGACGCAGCTCGTGAACCCCGCCCCACCCGGTGCTTCCACCACGCCGTCGACCATCATCCGGTTGAGCAGCAACGTCTGCGGCGGCCCGTCGAACGTCTCCACGATCTGCTCGCACGAGACGTAACGGCGGTCCGCGGCCAGGCAGAACAGGTCGTCGAAGTACGGGTCCGGCCCGAGGTACTGCGCGTTGCCGTGCTTGTCCGCGCGGTTGAGGTGCACCAACGCGACGTCGAGTTTCAACGCCGGCATCGCGACCAGTTCTTCGCCGTCTTCGTAAGGCGATCGCACGGTCTTGAGTTCGGGCGCGTACTTCAGCACGTCCGAACCGAGGCCCGCCCTGATCGGCAGGAACGGCAGCCGGTGCCCAGCAGCCCGAAGCCCGGTCTGGAACATGCCCTCGTCCAGCTCCAGGACCTCGATCGCGGCGGTCTCGCGCGCCCGCTTGAACCACGGGTCGTACGGGATCGAGTCGAGCGAGACGAAGCCGTAGACCAGCTTGCGGACCTTGCCCGCCGCGCACAGCAGCCCGGCGTCCGCACCGCCGTACGTGACGACCGTCAGATCCTTGACGCCGGACCGCAGCAGCGCTTTGACCAGGGTCATCGGCTTGCGCCGCGAGCCCCAGCCGCCGATCCCGACGGTCATCCCGTCCTTGATCTCGCCGACGACCTCGTCAGCTGTCATTCGCTTGTCGCGCATGGTTTCCGTCCAGGAAGGCCTGCCGGGCGTGGTCGGACACGCCGGTGAGGTTCAGTTCGAAGGTGAAGCCCTGCTCGAAGCGGTAGCTCTGGTGCACGCGCTGCGGGTCGATGCCGTTGATGGCCTCCTTGGCCGCGCGGATCACCGCCGTGTCCTTCTTCGCGATCTCCTTGGCGATCTCGCGCGCCGCGTCGTCGAGCTGTGCGCGTGGCACGACCTCGACGACGCTGCCGTGGTGGTGCAGCGTTTGCGCGCTGACGTTGCGGGCCGTGTAGTAGAGCGTCCGCATCAGGTGTTGCGGAACGAGCCTGGCCAGGTGCGTGGCCGCGCCGAGCGCGCCTCGGTCGACCTCGGGCAGCCCGAACGTGGCGTCGTCGGACGCGACGATGATGTCCGCGTTGCCGACCAGCCCGACGCCGCCACCGAGGCAGAATCCGTTCACCGCGGCGATCACCGGCACCTCGCAGTCGTACACGGCCGCGAAAGCCTTGGCGCACCCCCGATTGGCCGCGACGAGCGCGTTGTAGCCCTCGGCGCGCTGGATCTCCTTGAGGTCGACGCCCGCGCAGAAGCCGCGGTTCTCGGCCCGGAGGATCACCACACGTGCGTCCGGGTCTTCGCCCGCGGCCGTGATGGCCTTGGCCAGCTCGAACCAGCCCTGCGACGGGACGGCGTTCACCGGGGGATAGTCGACGGTGACCTCGATGATGCCGTTTTCGGTGTGGCTGCTGGAGATTCCCATGGAGCCGCCTTCCGAACCAAGCGATTGCTTGGTAACTTAGCAGTGCTGAAGCGACCGGGGTAGGTGCTGGTGGAACTGGACCTCGACGGAGCAGTCGTCCTCGTGACGGGCGGAGTGCGCGGTGTCGGTCTCGGCATCACTCGCGCGTTCCTCTCAGCCGGGGCTGTCGTCGTCACGTGTGCCCGGCGTCCATCGGAGGTGGATGGAGCGTCTTTCGTGCCGTGCGACGTGCGGGACGCGGAGCAGGTGGCTGCCTTGGTGTCCGGGATCGTCGCCGGACACGGCCGGCTCGACGTCGTGGTCAACAACGCCGGTGGCGCGCCGTTCGCGTTGGCGGACAAGGCCTCGCCGCGGTTCCACTCCAAGATCGTCGAGCTGAACCTGCTGGCGCCCTTGCTGGTGTCGCAGGCGGCCAACGAGGTCATGCAGAAACAGGAGTCCGGCGGGGCGATCGTGAACGTGAGCAGCGTCAGCGGACGGCGTCCGTCTCCCGGAACCGCCGCTTATGGTGCCGCGAAGGCCGGGCTGGACAGCCTGACCTCGTCGCTGGCCGTGGAGTGGGCGCCGAAAGTGCGGGTCAACGCGCTGGCCGTGGGCATGGTGCGCACTGAACAGTCGCACTTGCACTACGGCTCCGAGGCCGGGATCGAGGCTGTGGCGCGGACCGTGCCGTTGGGGCGTCTCGCGTCGCCGGACGAGGTCGGCGCGTGCGCGGTGTTCCTGGCTTCACCGCTGGCGTCCTACGTCAGCGGCGCGACCTTGGTCGTGCACGGCGGGGGAGAGACACCCGCGTTCCTGACCGCTGCCGATGGGGGCTCTTCATGAACCGGGTTGTGATCGTGACAGGGGCCGGGCGTGGCATCGGCCGTGCCCACGCGCTGGCGTTCGGTGCCGCTGGGGCCAGGGTCGTGGTGAACGACCTGTCCGCGGCGGTCGCGGGCGAGGTGGCCGAGCTGATCGGGCCGCGGGCCGTCGTGAACACCGACGACGTCGGCACCTGGGCAGGTGCGCAACGACTGGTCGACACCGCGGTGTCGGAGTTCGGCGGACTGGACGTGCTCGTCAACAACGCCGGCATCGTGCGCGACCGCATGATCGTGAGCTGCGCCGAGGACGAGTGGGACGAGGTCGTCCGGGTTCATCTGAAGGGCCACTTCGCGACGCTGCACCACGCCGCCGCGCATTGGCGTGCCGTGCACAAGGCCGGTGGCGCGGTGTCCGGCCGGGTGATCAACACGTCGTCCGGGGCGGGGATCTTCGGCAGCGTCGGGCAGGCGAACTACTCGGCGGCCAAGGCGGGCATCGCCTCGATGACCCTGGTTGCGGCCGCCGAACTGGCCCGCTACGGGATCACGGTCAACGCGATCGCCCCGGCCGCGCGGACCCGGATGACCGAGGCGACGTTCGCGGAGACGATGGCGGCGCCGGAGGACGGGTTCGACGCGATGGCCCCGGAGAACATCTCGCCGCTGGTCGTGTGGCTCGGCAGCGAGGAGGCCGGGGACGTGACCGGCCGGATGTTCGAGGTCGACGGCGGACGCGTCTGCGTCGTGCACGGGTGGCAGCGCGGGCCGGAGATCGACAAGGGCGAGCGCTGGTCGCCCGAAGAGTTGGGGAGCGTCGTGCGCAAGCTGGTCGCGGACGACCACCCGACGCCGGTCTACGGAGCCGAGTAACTTCGATCATGTGACCCGTCTGGACTCGTACAGGACCGTCTCGGCCGCATTGGCGCTGCTCAGCGACCGCGAACTCGGTGACCTGGTAGATCGGGCCGAGCCTAGAGGGGCGGGAATCGGCGGGCCGACGGCGTTGGCGGACGTCGGCGGAATCCCGGTCTTCGTGAAACGGTTGCCGCTGACCGACCTGGAGTTGCGGCACGCCGGATCGACGGCGAACCTCTACGACCTGCCCGTGCACGCCCATTACGGCGTCGGGCTGGTCGGGTCGGCCGGCTTCGGCGCGTGGCGCGAGCTGGCCGTGCACACCATGACGACGGACTGGGTGCTGGCGGGCGAGCACGAGGGCTTTCCGCTGACGTATCACTGGCGTGTCCTGCCGCACCTGGGCCAGACGTTGTCCGCGGAACTTGATCAGGCGGTCGACTACTGGGGACCGGAGGTGGGTCCCCGCATCGAGGCGCTGAAGAAGTCGACCGCAAGCGTCGCGCTGTTCCTGGAGTACATACCGCAGAACCTGCACGACTGGCTGAACGGCCAGGACGACCTCGAAAGCGCCTGCGAGATGGTCGAACGGGAGATGGCGGCCGGGGTGGAGTTCATGAACTCCCGCGGCCTGCTGCACTTCGACGGCCACTTCCAGAACGTCCTGACCGACGGCGAGCGCCTGTACTTCGCCGACTACGGCCTCGCGATCTCCTCCCGGTTCGACCTGTCCGAGGAGGAGATCGCGTTCTTCGCCGAGAACGAGGACTACGACCGCCACTACACGGTCACGCACCTGGTGATGTGGTTCGCGTACCAGCTGCGCTCACAGGGAGTTCCGCCGCGGGTCGCGGCGATCCTCAACCGCCACAACGCCGTCGCAGCGGTGATGAAGGACTTCTACCGCCGCTTCCAGCACGAGAGCCGGCGGACTCCGTATCCGGCTGAAGACCTCAGATCCGTTCGATGATCGTGCCGGTGGCCATGGCCCCGCCCGCGCACATCGTGATCAACGCCGTCGAAGCGTCCCTGCGCTCCAACTCGTGCAACGCCGTGGTGATCAGCCGGGTGCCACTGCTGCCCACGGGGTGACCGATCGCGATCGCGCCGCCGTTGACGTTGACCCGGTCCAGGTTCGGCCGGTGCACCGCCGCCCAGGACAGCACGACGGACGCGAACGCCTCGTTGACCTCGAACAGGTCGATGTCGGCCATCTTCATGCCGCTGCGCTTCAGCAACCGCGCGGTGGCGTCCACGGGACCGTCCAGGTGGTAGTACGGGTCCGACCCGACCAGGCACTGCGTGACGATCCGTGCGCGCGGCTTGAGCCCGTGCGCCCGTGCGAACCCCTCGTCCACGACCATCACAGCGGACGCGCCGTCCGAGATCTGCGAGGACGTCCCGGCGGTGTGCACGCCGTCCGGCACGACGGGTTTCAACGCCGCCAACGCCTCCAGGCTGGTTTCGCGGAGGCCCTGGTCGGTGTCCACGAGGTCCTCGCCGACCTTCACCGGCACCACCTCGGCGGTGAACCGGCCCGCCGCCCACGCTGCCCGCGCCCGGTTCTGCGACTGGACACCGAACCGGTCGACCTCCTCGCGCCCGATGCCACGCCGTTCCGCCACCCGTTCCGCGGCGACGAACTGGTTGGGCAGGTCGATCGTCCACGAGTCGGGCCGCGGCATGCCGGTCTCGCCGATGTTGCTGCGCAACGGCACGCGGCTCATCGCCTCGACCCCGCACGCGATGCCGGCGTCGATGGCGCCCGCCGCGATGAGACCCGCGATGAGGTGCGTGGACTGCTGGGCCGAGCCGCACTGGGCGTCGACGGTGGTGCAGCCGGTGGTCTGCGGCAGACCCGCGTGCAGCCAGGCCGTGCGGGTGATGTTGTTCGACTGCTCGCCCGCCTGGGTGACGGTGCCGCCGATGACCTGTTCGACAGTGGACGGATCGAGACCTGTCCTGTCAAGAAGACCTCGTTGTGCCGCACCGAGGAGCTCGGCGGCGTGCAGGCCGGACAACCAGCCGTTCCGCCTGCCTATGGGCGTGCGCACCGCTCCCACGATCACCGGACTGCCCACGCGAGCCTCCTAGGCCTGGAGAACTAGAACACGTTCCTGTGTTGCTCCAGATTGGCCGTCTGGGGCCTTCAATACAAGCCGCAAGCGTGTTTGAATCGGATAGAACGCGTTCCACCTAGGAGGTGCCTGTGAGCAAGCCGCGCATCCCGGAAGGCTTCGACTTCACCGACCCCGACATGTACGCGAGCCGGCTGCCGTTCGAGGAGTTCGCCGAACTGCGCCAGACCGCGCCGATCTGGTGGAACTCCAAGCCGCTGGGCAAGGGCGGGTTCCCCGACGAGGGCTTCTGGGTGGTGACGAAGCACCACGACGTCAAGGAGGTCTCGCGCAACAGCGACCTGTTCTCCAGCCGCGAGAACACGGCGATCATCCGGTTCAAGGACGACATGCCGCGCGACAACATCGAGATGCAGCGGCTGCTCCTGCTGAACATGGACCCGCCGACACACACGAAGCAGCGCGCGATCGTCTCGCGCGGGTTCACGCCTCGGGCCGTGAACAGCCTGCGTGACGCGCTGGCCGAACGCGCCGAGAGGATCGTGGCGGAGGCGCTGGACAAGGGCAGCGGCGACTTCGTCTCGGACGTTGCCTGCGAACTGCCGTTGCAGGCCATCGCGGAGCTGATCGGCATCCCGCAGGACGACCGCCGCAAGATCTTCGACTGGTCCAACCAGATGATCGCCTACGACGACCCCGAGTTCGAGATCGAACCGCTGACCGCCGCCACGGAACTGCTCGGCTACTCGTGGACGATGGCCGAGGACCGCCGCAAGTGCCCGCGCCAGGACATCGTCACCAAGCTCGTCCAGGCGGACGTGGACGGCGCCGGCCTCGCGTCGGAGGAGTTCGGGTTCTTCGTGCTGTTGCTCGCCGTGGCCGGCAACGAAACCACGCGCAACGCCATCACGCACGGCATGAAGGCGTTGCTCGACCACCCCGAGCAGTGGGAGCTCTACAAGGACTCCAGGCCGGCCACCACCGGTGACGAGATCGTTCGGTGGGCCACACCGGTGGTGTCGTTCCAGCGCACCGCCATGGCCGACACCGAACTGAGCGGCGTGGAGATCAAGCAGGGCCAGCGGGTCGGGATGTTCTACTCGTCGGCCAACTTCGACGACGAGGTCTTCGACAGCCCGGAGAAGTTCGACATCACCCGCGACCCCAACCCGCACCTCGGGTTCGGCGGCAGCGGCGCGCACTTCTGCATCGGCGCGAACCTCGCCCGGCTGGAGATCGACCTGATCTTCAACGCGATCGCGGACGCCATGCCGAACATCAAGCAGGTCGCCGAGCCGCGGCGGCTGCGTTCGGGCTGGCTGAACGGGATCAAGGAGTTCCGCGTCCAGTACTCGTGACGCACGACTGAGGGCCCCTCCGGTGTCGCGGAGGGGCCCTCAGTCATGAACTCAGGACTCGACGCGCAGGGTGGCGAGCGCCCGTTCGGTCTCCCAGAACGCCCGCATCGACTTGATCAGCCCGTCCTCGCCCACGTTGTAGACGAACACGCCCTCGGTGTCGACGCGCGCACCGCCGGGCAGGAACGCGCTGATCGTGCCCACGTTCGCGCACTCCGAGCCCGCCGCGAACGAGTCGTGCATCGCGAACTCGAAGCGCTCGACGTTGGCGATCGCGAGGTCCCAGAAGGCCGCGATCGCCTCCTTGCCGTGGTGGCCCTTGCCCTCGGCGTCGAACATCGACGGGCCCACCGGGTCCTCGACGACGGCGTCCTCGGCGAACAGGGCCAGCCACTCGTCCTTCTTGCCGCTCGACACGGCCTCCATGGAACGCCACGAGGCCAACCGGGCAGGGGTTTCGGTCTTGGACGCCGTCCAAGTAACTGCGGTCACGCGAACTCTCCGATCACCTCGTCGGCGAAGCGCCGAAGTCCGTCCTTCTTGGCCTGCAGGCTGCCGTCGAAGCCGACGCCGTAGAACAGCCACGGCACGACGATCGTGTCGGTCACGCCGATCTCGTCGAGCTGCTTGTAGCCGTCGAGACCGAACCGGTCGATGCACACGGCCTGGATCTCGAACGGCCGCTCGAAGCAGCCGAGGTCGGTGAGCTGGGCGATCACCGACTTGAGCTCCTCGAACTTGATCATCGCCGACGTCCAGCCGTCACCGACGCGGGCGGCGCGCTTCAACGCGGCGGCGGAGTGGCCGCCGACGTAGAACGGGACTGGCGACGTCGGGGCCGGCGACATCTGCAACCGGTCGAAGTCGAAGTAGTCGCCGTGGTATTCGACCATTCCGCCACCGAGCACGAGCTTCAGAATGTCGATCATCTCGTCCACGCGCGGGCCGCGGTTCTTGTACGGCACACCGCACCACTCGAACTCCTCCGGCGACCAGCCGAGTCCGACGCCGAACCCGAAGCGGTTGCCGGTCATGTGCGCGACCGAGCCGACCTGACGGGCGAGCAGCAACGGGTTGCGGGAGCCCAGTTTCAGGACCTGCGTGTAGAAGTTGATCCTGGACGTGACGGCGCCCATCGCGGCGGCGGCGACGAACGGGTCCACCCACGGGGTCTCGGCGTTCCACATGCGGGAGCCGTCCGGGGTGTACGGGTAGTCCGCGGACACCTTCTCCGAGAAGAACAGGGAGTCCGGCAGCGCGATCGAGGCGTAGCCGCACTCCTCGGCGCACTGGGCCAACTCGGTCAGCTGGTCGAGCGGGCTCATGGCGATTCCGACGGTGAACTTCACGGCCTCTCCGATCCTACGACCCACATGGCGAAGAACTGCGAACCACCGCCGTACGCGTGGCCCAGCGCGACCCGCGCGCCGTCGACCTGGTGGTCTCCCGCGGTGCCCATGACCTGCATCGCGGCTTCGGCGAAGCGCAGCAGACCGGAGGCGCCGATCGGGTTGGACGACAGCACGCCGCCGCTCGGGTTCACCGGCAGACGACCGCCGATCTCGGTCTCGCCGGCCTCGGTGAGCTTCCAGCCCTGGCCGATGTCGGTGAAGCCGAGGTTCTCGAGCCACATCGGCTCGAACCACGAGAACGGCACGTAGATCTCGGCGGCGTCCACTTCGGACAGCGGATCGGTGATGCCCGCCTGTTTCCACAACGCCCTGGCGGCGTCCTGGCCCGCCTGCGGGTTGACCTGGTCGCGTCCGGCGAACGTCGTCGGCTCGGTGCGCATCGCGGTCGCGCGGATCCAGGCGGACTGGCCCGACGTGGGTTCCGCACTGATCACCACCGCGCAGGCGCCGTCCGAAGAAGGACACGTTTCGTCGTAACGGATCGGGTCCCACAGCATGGTGGAGGCCTGCACCGACTCGACGGTGATGTCCGGTTGTTTGAGGTGCGCGTAAGGGTTTTTGGAACCGTTGCGCCTGTCCTTGGCCGCGACCATCGCACCGATGTGCTCGGGCGCACTGGCTCGGCGGATGTAGGAACGCACGTGTGGCGCGAAGTAGCCGCCCGCGCCCGCGTGCACGGGCATCGTGAACGGCGTCGGCACGGACAGTGCCCACATCGCGTTCGACTCGGACTGCTTCTCGAACGCCACGGCCAAAACGCGGTTGTGCACGCCGGACTGGACGAGCGACGCCGCCACGTTGCCCGTGCTGCCGCCGACCGAACCGGCGGTGTGCACGCGCAGCAACGGTTTCCCGACCGCGCCCAGAGCGTCGGCGAGGAACAGTTCGGGCATCATCACGCCCTCGAACAGGTCCGGTGCCTTGCCGAGGACCACGGCGTCGATGTCGGACCAGTCCACGCCGGCGTCGGCCATCGCGCGGTCGATCGCCTCACGGCACAGGCCCGCCATCGACACGTCGAGGCGTTTCGCGGCGTGGTGCGTCTGGCCGACGCCGACCACTGCTGCCGGTCGCATCACTGACGCCCTTCCATCACGCAGACGAGGTTCTGTTGGAGCAACGGGCCGCTGGTCGCGTGTCCGAGGACCTTGGTCGCCGAACCGTCGTGGATCCGTCGGGCGGCCTCGCCGATTCGCGCCAGCCCGGCCGCGAACATCGGATTGCCCGCGAGCACTCCGCCGGACGGGTTCACGGTCACGTCGTCGCCGAGCCCGAGTGCCTGGCGCAGCAGGATTTCTTGGTGCGTGAACGGCGCGTGCAGCTCCGCCACCTCGACGCCGTCGGCGCCCGCCGCCTTGCCCGCGGCCACCGCCGAGGGAGAAGTGGTGAGGTCGCGCGTGCCGAACGACGGCGAGTCGGTCCGGTGTTCGAAGCCGGTGATCCACGCCGGACGTTCGCACAACTCGCGTGCTCGATCTCCGGCGGCCAGCACGATCGTGGCCGCGCCGTCGGTGATCGGCGCGCAGTCGTGGCGGCGCAACGGATCCGCGACGTAAGGCAAGGTCAGCAGTTCGTCGGCATCGACCTCGCCGGATAGCTGCGCCAGCGGGTTCGAGAGGGCCGCGGAACGGCTCTGCGCGGCCACGGCGGCCATCGCGCGCTCGTCCCACAGCCCGTTCTCGATGCCCATGCGCGCCTGAATCCCGGCCAGGCCGAGCGAATCCGGCCACAGCGGCGTCACGAGGTAGGGGTCGAGCTGCATCGCCATGACCCGCCGCAGTTGACCGGCCGACGACTTGCCGAAGCCGTAGACCAGCGCGGTGTCGATCTCACCGCAGAGCAGCTTCACCCACGCCTCGTACAGGGCCCAGGCCGCGTCCATCTCGACGTGCGACTCGGCGATCGGCGGGAAGGCGCCGATCGCGTCGACCGCGGAGACGAACGAGAACGCGCGCCCCGCCAGGTAGTCCGAGGAGCCCGAGCACCAGAACCCGATGTCGGTCTTGGTGATCCCGAGCCCGCCGAGCACCTCGTGGAAGATCGGCACCAGCATCTCGACACCGTTGGTGGTGCCGTCGGTCTCGCGCACGCAGGGCGTCTGCGCGAAGCCGACTACCGCAATGTCACGCACGCGAGCCTCACAGGTGCTGGGAGTAGGAGTCGAACGGCGCGTCCGGCTCGCCGGACGGCCTGAAGTGGTCGATGTTCTGCATCGTCGGGCCCCACTCCTCGCGCGGCTTCCAGACCGCCTCCACGCGCATGCCCATCCGCACGTCCTCCGGTGCGACGCCGAGCAGCAGGTGCAGGAACGGGATGTCCGCGCCGTCGAGCAGCACGTACGCCGAGACGTACGGCGGCGGGATGCGCTGGCCGAGGAACGGCACGTTGACCACGCAGTACGTCGTGATGGTGCCGCGGTCGGACAGTTCGATCTGGTCCGTCGTCGGCACGCCGTCCACTGGGCAGGCGGGGCGTGGCGGGAAGTAGACCTTCTCGCACACCGGGCAGCGCTGGGCGATCAGCCTGCCTTCCATGAGGCCGCGCAGGAACGGGTCTTCTGTCGGCGACGCCGAGTGCGTGTAGTGCAGGTTCACCGGTGTCGTGACCATCGTGACGGCCTCCGCCTCGACCGGTGGGTCGGCGGGTTCGTCGGAGATCTCGAAGCACTCGATGTCGGTGATCGCGCCGACGCGTTCGCCACGCCACCTTGCGCGCACGCGTGTTCCGGTCGCCATCTGATCCGGCGAGCCGGCGTCGACGGCGTGCAGCAACGAGGTGTCCGCGCCGTCGAGCTGGATCAACGCCCACGCGAACGGCCGGTCGAGCGGCTGTCCTTCGAGAGGTTCGGGAATCCACGACCACCCGCGCACGACGCCGGTCGCCGTCACGTCCACGAACTCATGGAGGCGTTCGGCGGTCACGGGGTCGTACTCCAGCGGCGGCACGTGCACGCGCCCGTCACTGCCGCGGATCCCGGTCACCTTGCGGCGGCGGAGATCCGAGAGGAACCGGCCCAGCGTCGGGCCGAGCGAGCGCGTGTAGTCGAAGCCAACGTCGAGCGGAGCACTCAGCGGCCGAGTCACAGATCAAAGTGAAACAGGTTCTCGAAATGGTGGCAAGATGGGTGCATGAAGCTCGGTCTGCAGCTCGGGTACTGGGGCGCCGGTCCGCCTCAGAACGCCGCTGAACTCGTGGCGGCGGCGGAGGAATTCGGCTTCGACGCGGTGTTCGCCGCCGAGGCGTGGGGGTCGGACGCGTTCACCCCGTTGGCGTGGTGGGGATCCGGGACCTCGCGCGTGCGGCTCGGCACATCCGTCGTGCAGATGTCGGCACGCACACCGGCCGCCTGCGCGATGCACGCGCTGACCCTGGACCACCTCTCCGGCGGCCGGTTCGTGCTCGGGCTGGGCGTGTCCGGACCGCAGGTCGTGGAGGGCTGGTACGGGCGGCCGTTCGCGAAACCCCTGGCCAGGACCAGGGAGTACGTGTCGATCCTGCGGCAGGTGATGGCTCGCGAGGCGCCGGTGCGCAACGACGGCCCGCACTACCCGTTGCCCTATCAGGGGCTGGGCGCGTTGGGGCTCGGGAAGCCGTTGAAGCCCATCACCCATCCGCTGCGCGCTGACCTGCCCATTTGGCTCGGTGCGGAGGGTCCGAAGAACGTCGCGCTGACGTCGGAGATCGCGGACGGGTGGCTCGCCATCTACTACGCGCCCAGGCTCGCCGGCATGTACGACGAGTGGTTGGACGAAGGCTTCGCGAAATCGCGCCAAAAGGATTCTGCTCGTACCAGGGAGAACTTCGAGGTCGCCGCCACCTGTCAGGTCGTCGTGACCGACGATCCGGAGTCCGTGCGGGCGACGCTGAAGCCGTTCGTCGCTTTGTACATCGGCGGAATGGGTGCACCCGGCATGAACTTCCACGCCGAGGTCTTCACCCGCATGGGATACGGCGAGGTCGTCCAGGACATCGGCAAGCTGTTTCAGGCAGGTCGCAAGGACGAGGCGGCGCAGGTGGTTCCGGACGAGCTGGTGGCCGAGATCAGCATCGTCGGCAGTGCCGAGCACGTGCGCGACGAGGTTCGCCGGTGGGAGAAGGCGGGCGTCACGACGCTGCTCGTCGGATGCCGCGACGTTGCCTCGATCAAGGCCTTGTCGGAGGCTTGTCAGTAGGTGAAACGCGTTCTACTTTGAGGGTGTGGTCACAGGACTCTGGAACATCGCTGCCGATCAGCCGGACCTGACCGCGCTGGTCGATCCGAGTGGTCGGGAGATCACCTACTCGGAGCTCGCGGACTCCGCGAACCGCTACGGACGCGGGTTCCGGGCCCTGGGGCTCGAACCCGGCGACAGCATCGTGCTGATGCTGCCCAACAGCGCCGATCTGGTGTCGGTGTACTTCGCCGCCTTCCAGACCGGCCTCTACGTCGTGATGGCCAACTGGCACCTGACCGGGGCCGAGGTCGCGTACCTCGTGCAGGACAGCGGAGCGAAGGCTTTCGTCGCCCACGAACGGTTCGCGGCCGCCGCCGCGGAGGCCTCGGCCGGCCTGCCCGCCAACGCCCGGTTCGCGGTCGGGGACATCCCGGACTTCGAGCCGCTGGCGAAGCTCGGTGCTGGAGAGGAAGGCCGTCCCGAGGGGCGCACCACGGGGTCGCCGATGCTTTACACCTCGGGCACCACCGGCAGGCCCAAGGGCGTGCGCAGGCCGTTGACCGGCGCCGATCCGGACGTCGTGCCGCCGGCCGCCCCCTGGTTCTTCGGCATCTTCGGGATCAAGCCGCACGACGGGCACGTGCACCTGTGCGGGTCGCCGCTCTATCACACGGCGGTGCTCAACTTCGTCGTCATCTCGATCCAGCTCGGCCACACCGCCGTGCTGATGGACCACTGGGCGCCTGAGGACATGCTGCGGCTGATCGAACGGCACAAGGTCACCCACAGCCACATGGTGCCGACGCAGTTCCACCGGCTGCTGGCACTGCCGGACGACGTCAAAGCCAAGTACGACATGGGTTCGCTGCGCGCGATGATCCACGGCGCGGCGCCGTGCCCCCTGGAGGTCAAGCGCCGCATGCTCGACTGGTGGGGACCGGTCGTGATCGAGTACTACGCGGCCACCGAGGGCGGCGGCACCGCGATCACCGCTCAGGAATGGCTGCGCAAACCGGGTTCCGTCGGCCTGCCCTGGCCGACGTCCGAGATCAAGATCCTGGGCGAGGACGGCACCGAGCTGCCCGTCGGCGAGCAGGGCCTGGTCTACATGCGGATGGGCGACGCGACCTTCGAGTACCACAAGGACGCGGAGAAGACCCGTGCCGCGCGGGTGGGCAAGCTGTTCACGTTGCAGGACATCGGGTATCTCGACGAGGACGGCTACCTGTTCCTGTGCGACCGCAAGAACGACATGATCATCTCCGGTGGTGTGAACATCTACCCGGCGGAGATCGAGGGCGAGCTCATCTGCCATCCCAAGGTCGCGGACGTGGCCGTGTTCGGCGTGCCGCACCCGGACTGGGGCGAGGCGATCAAGGCCGTCGTGCAGCCCACGGACGGAGTGGTCGCCGATGACGCACTGACCGAGGAGCTGCTGGAGTTCGCGCGCACGAGGCTCGCCAAGTTCAAGCTGCCGCGGACGATCGAGTACCTCGCCGAGCTGCCGCGCGATCCGAACGGAAAGCTGTACAAGCGAAAGCTGCGCGATCGTGCGTGACGCGATCAAGATGTCGGCCGAAGAGGTCGAGGCTTTTCTGGGTGAGCAGAAGACGTTGATCGTCGCCACCATCGGCCGCAACGGACTGCCGCACCTCGCGCCGATGTGGTTCGCGTGGGTGGCTGGCGAACTCGTGTTCTGCACCGACCGCAAGTCGCAGAAGATCGTGAACCTGCAACGGGACCCGCGCTGCAGCGTGCTGGCCGAGGCGGGGGAGACCTACGACCAGCTGCGCGGCGTGCACATGGAGGGCGTCACCGAGTTCACCGAGCTCGGCCCTGTCGTGGACGCCGTGGTGGCGCGCAACTTCGGCGAGGTCGGTTCGGAACCCGAAGCCCGCGAGGCCCTGCGCAAGGCGATGTCGAGGCGCGTCGCCGTGATCTTCCGTCCGACCAAGACCGCCAGCTGGGACCACCGGAAGACGATGTCTGGAGTGACCCCATGAACCTGAACCGCCGTCAGGTGCTCGCCGGAGCCGGTCTCGCACTGGCCTCGGGACTCGTCAAACCGTCATCGGCCTCCGCGGACCTCGGCGAGTTCGACGTCGTGGTCGTCGGCGCGGGTGCGGCCGGCATGACCGCCGCGCTCACCGCCGCCAAGCGCGGACTGAGTTGCGTGGTCGTGGAGAAGGCACCGACCTACGGCGGTTCGGCCGCCCGGTCCGGTGCGGGCATCTGGATCCCCAACAACGAGGTGATCCTGGCCGCCGGCATCCCGGACACGCCCGCGAAGGCCGCGCAGTACATGGCGGCGGTCGTCGGGGACATCCCGCTGGTGCGGCAGCAGGCCTACCTGTCGCACGGGCCGCAGATGATCTCGTTCGTCATGCGCAACAGCCCGCTGCGCTTCCGGCACATGGACGGCTACAGCGACTACTACCCGGAATACCCCGGCGGCATCGCGAAGGGCCGCTCGATCGAACCCGAGATGATCGACGGCCGGATCCTCGGCGCCGAGCTCGCGAACCTGAACGCGCCCTACCTCGCCACCCCGGCGGGCATGGTCATCTACGGAGCCGACTACAAATGGCTCGCACTCGCTCTCGTCAACGCGAAGGGTGCGGCGACCGCCGCGGCCGCGTTGGCCAGAGGTACGGCGGCCGCGTTGGCCGGTCAGAAGCCGTTGACCATGGGCCAGGCGCTGGCCGGCGGTCTGCGGGCGGGCCTGATGCAGGCGAACGTCCCGGTGTGGCTCAACACCGGCCTCCAGGACCTGGTCGTGGAGAACGGCGCCGTCAAGGGAGTGCTGACCTCACGGGGCGTCGTGCGCGCCCGGCGCGGCGTGATCATGGGCTCCGGCGGCTTCGAGCACAACGCGGCGATGCGCGCCCAGTACCAGCGCCAGCCGATCGGTACGCAGTGGACCGTCGGCGCGAAGGAGAACACCGGCGACGGTCACCGCGCGGGCCAACGGGCAGGCGCGGCGCTCGACCTGATGGACGACGCCTGGTGGGGACCGGCCATCCCGACGCCGGGCTCCCCGTACTTCTGCCTCGCCGAACGCACGCTCCCCGGCGGCCTGATGATCAACGCGGCGGGTAAGCGGTTCGTCAACGAGGCCGCGCCCTACAGCGACGTCGTGCACGTCATGTACGACAAGAACCCCGCCGATCCCTGCATCCCGGCCTGGCTGGTCGTGGACCAGAACTACCGCAACAGGTACCTGTTCGCCGACGTGGCCCCGACCCTGCCGCTGCCCGACGGCTGGTACCAGTCGGGCGCCGTGGTGAAGAACTGGTCCCTGGACGGCCTGGCTTCGGCCATCGGCGTCCCGGGAGCGGCGCTGAAGTCGACCGTCAGCCGGTTCAACGGCCAGGCCATGACCGGCCGCGACCCCGACTTCAAGCGCGGCGACAGCGCCTACGACCACTACTACACGGACCCCGCGGTCATCCCGAACTCGTGCCTCGCGCCGCTGTGGGCACCGCCGTTCTACGCCTTCAAGATCGTGCCCGGCGACCTCGGCACGAAGGGCGGCCTGGTCACCGACGCGCGGGCCCGCGTGCTGCGGCCGGACGGTTCGGTGATTCCCGGGCTGTACGCGGCGGGCAACGTCAGCTCGGCCGTGATGGGCCACAGCTATGCCGGGGCGGGGTCGACGATCGGGCCCGCCATGACGTTCGGGTACATCGCGGCCAACGACGTCTAGACGCAGCGGCAGAGCGCGGGCACGTCCACGAACCGCACCTCGTCGGTGATCTGCACGAACGGCCAGCCACCGGTCTCCGCGAGCAGGAGATCGGTGGTCGTGCTGTCGCCCGCGACGAGACACACGGTCCGGCCGTCCGTCAGCGCGGTGCGGACGGCCGCGGTGAACTCGGCGGTGCCCTTCGGATGCCCGACCTCGCCCGAGACGAACACGCGCTCGAACCGGTCGGCCAGCCCGGACAGTTGTATCTTCGCGCGCTGGAGCGACCGGCAGCCGTCCGTGGCGAGCCACAGTTCGTGGCGTTCGCGCAGCGAGTCCAATGCGGACTCCACGCCGGGGAACGGCCGCACCAAAGCCCTGCGCAGCCTGCGGAACGCCAGCGCGGCCTGTGCGGCGTCGGCGGCACTTCCCAGGTCGTGCAGGGCTAGCCGCCACGCTCGCACGTCGTTGCCCACCAGTGCCTGAACGGTCTCGCGCGGCATCGGCAGGTCGTGGAAGTCCGCCCAGAGCGCCTCCCAGGACGCGACCCGTTCGACCTCGCGATGGGTGACGAGCCGGTGGTCGCGCCACTCCCGGCGGGCGGCGGCGAGCACCGTGTCGACGGCCTGTTCGGTGGCGGCGATCGCGAACTCGTCCAGCACCGCGGCGATGGCGGCACGCGCCGCGGCGCCGTCCGGGATCAGGCAGTCGTCGAGGTCGACGATGACGACAGATCTCACGGATCCGATGCTAACCACGTCCCTCCCGAGTCGAGCGACGTCTAGGCGGACTCCCACACGGTGACCTGGCCGGTGATCGCGCTGCCGTCCAGCACCGTGACGTCGATGCGGAAGATCCGGCCCTCTGGGGTCTTCCCGCAGACCCGGCTGCCCACGACCACGTTGTCCGCGTCCAGCGTGGAGTTCTTCTCGAGGTGCGTCACGCACTCCTGCTGCCCCGGCACGCCGTCGCTGTGCCACTCCGCCAGCCAGTAACCGGGGTCGCCGTGCAGACGGGTCGGCGTGAGCGCCCAGACGTTCGACTCCGGTACGTCGCGCGGGATGGCGGGATCCAGGTGAAAACTGCCGAACCGCAGCTCGCCGCTATACCGCACGCCGGACTGGGTGATCGGTGCCGCGGCTGAGGTGACCTTGGTCTTCGGCGTGTGCGTGGCGGTGATCGACGTGCCGCTGACCGTGCGCGGAGTCGATCCGGGCGGCACCGGACGGTTCGCACCGACCATTGTGGCGGGAGTCCGCGCACCGGCCGCGGAGGACGATGCCGAGGCCGTGGTGGTCTCCGCCGGGACAGAACTCGCCCCGGCCAGCGGGGTCTCAGTGATCGGGTCATTCGGCGACACCAGTTGCACGGCCGTCAGCGTGGCGCCCGCGACGATCGCCACCGCCGGCACGGCCAGGTACTGCACCGCCTTGAGCCACCGGGGCCTGGCGGGCTCGCCCAGGTAGACGTCGCCCATCGACGTGGCCTGCAACGACGTGCCGTGGACATCCCCGCTGATGTCGTTCTCGGCCGACTGATCGGAGTGTTTCAAGACCTGCACCTGCCCCGGACCGCGGATGTTTGATACGCAGATCGGAGCAGTCCCGCGAAGTGTTACGGGCACGAACGAATTGGTTCGAGAGCTGTCTAGCGGCCTTTGAACTCCGGCTTGCGCTTCTCGGAGAAGGCGCGCGGGCCTTCCTTGGCGTCCTCGCTGGAGAACACCTCCATCCCGAGCCGAGCGTCCACTTCGAACCCGTCGTTCTCGTGCATGGCTTCGGTCTCCCGCATGGTCTGCAGGATCTTCTGGACCGCGATCGGCCCGTTGGCCGTGATCAACGCGGCCAGTTCCATCGCCTTGTCGAGCGCCTGACCGTCCGGCACCACGTGCCCGATCAGCCCGATCTCCTTGGCCTCCGCCGCGCGGATGTGCCGTCCTGTCAGCAGAAGGTCGGCCGCGACCGTGTACGGGATCTGCCGTGGCAACCGGACTGCCGAGCCGCCCAGCGGGAACAGGCCCCAGCGCGCTTCCGAGACTCCGAACCGCGCGCTCTCGCCGGCCACGCGGATGTCCGTCGCCTGAAGGATTTCCGTGCCGCCCGCGACCGCGGGTCCTTCCACCGCCGCGATGAGCGGTTTCGTCAATCGACGACCTTTCAGCAGTGGTTCGATGACGGAGAAGTCGAACTTGCCGGCGTTCTCGCTGGGATGGTTGGACGTCATGGCCTTCAGGTCCGCGCCCGCGCAGAACGAGCCGCCCGCGCCGGTGAGGATGCAGACGCGCACGTCCGGATCGGAGTCCACGCGGTCCCACGCCTCGCGCATGATGGCCAGCATCGGGCCGGACAACGCGTTGCGAACCTCCGGGCGGTTCATCGTGACGACCAGGACGTTGCCGACCAAGTCCACCAACGCATGTGGTTCCGTCGTGGTCGTCATTCACGCGCCTCCTGGATCGAGTCTGACCGCACGGGGGATTGTCCAGAACAGTAACACGTTCTACTTTGCCTACCATGGCCCTCAACGTCGCAGACCTCGTTGAACACGCCGCCGACACCGTGCCCGACCGGACCGCGCTCGTGTGCGGGTCCAAGAGGGTCACCTACGCCGAACTTGAGGCGCGAGCCAACAAACTGGCTCACCACCTGGCAAAGAACGGCGTGACACAGGGTGCGCACGTGGGGCTCTACGCGCGCAACTCGATCGAGCTCGTCGAGGCCATGCTCGCGGTCTTCAAGCTGCGTGCCGTGGCCATCAACGTCAACTACCGCTACACCAAGAACGAGTTGCAGTACTTGTTCGGTGAAGCGGATCTGACGGCACTCGTACACGAACGGCGGTACTCGCCGTTGGTCGCGGAGGTCGGTGCCCCCGGCCACACGGTCGTGATCGACGACGAGACGGAAGAGACGTTCGCGGGCGCAGACTACGAGACCGCGCTCGCCGAGGAGTCGGCGGAGCGGGACTTCGGGCCGCGCAGCCCGGACGACCTCTACATCCTGTTCACCGGTGGCACGACCGGCATGCCCAAGGGCGTGATGTGGCGGCACGAGGACGTGTGGCGCACGCTCGGCGGCGGCATCGACTTCGTGACCGGCGAGCGGTTGACGGACGAGTGGCAGCAGTCCAAGGCCGGCAAGGACTACGGGCTCGTCCGGCTGTGCCTGCCGCCGCTGATCCACGGCGCGGCGCAGTGGGCCATGCTCGGCGCGTTGTTCAGCGGCAGCACGGTCGTGCTGGTGCCCAAGTTCGACCCCGCCGAGATCTGGCGGGTGATCGAAAGGGAAAAGGTCCAGGTCGCCGCCATCACCGGGGACGCCATGGGCCGGCCCCTGATCGAGGAGTTCCAGCGCGGCTCCTACGACGGCTCGTCGCTGTTCATCCTCAACAGCAGCGCCGCCCTGTTCTCGTACACCGTCAAGAAGCAGTACCAGGAGCACCTGCCGCACACGACGCTGCTGGAGTCGATCGGGTCGAGCGAGACCGGGTCCACCGGCATCGGCGCGGTGTCGAAGGAGATCGTGAAGACCGACGGCACCAAGGTGAAGCTCAACGAGGACACCATCGTCATCGACGAGGACGGCAACAAGCTCGAACCGGTGCCCGGCGTGATCGGCAAGCTGGCGCGCGGCGGGCACATCCCGATCGGCTACTACAAGGACCCCGAGAAGACCGCGCGGATGTTCGTGGAGGTCGACGGCAAGCGGTTCACCGTGCCCGGCGACTTCGCGAGGTTCGAGGAGGACGGCGACGTCACGTTGCTGGGACGCGGCAACACCTGCGTCAACACCGGTGGCGAGAAGGTGTTCCCCGAGGAGGTCGAGGGGGTGCTGAAGTCGCATCCGGACGTGTTCGACGCGCTCGTGATCGGCATCCCGGACGACCTGCTCGGCCAGCGCGTCGGCGCGATCATCCATCCGCGCGACGGTGCGACGCCGACACTGTCCGAACTGGACGCCCACGTGCGCGAGACCCTCGCGGGCTACAAGGTGCCGCGTTCGTTGTGGCTCGTCGGCGAGATCGGCCGGACCCCCAGCGGCAAACCCGACTACCAGTGGGCGAAGCGCCACGTGGAGGACCATGCGCACCAGCCTGTGTGACGAGTTCGGCATCGAGCACCCCGTCTTCGGCTTCACACCGTCCGAGCACGTGGCGGCGGCGATCAGCAGGGCGGGCGGGCTCGGCGTCCTCGGATGCGTGCGGTTCAACGACGCGGAGGACCTCGACCGCGCTTTGACGTGGATGGACGAGAACACCGAGGGCAAGCCGTACGGCGTCGACATCGTCATGCCCGCCACCGTGCCGAAGGAAGGCACGCAGATCGACCTGGCCGGACTCATTCCGCAGAGCCACAAGGAGTTCGTGCAACAGACTCTGCTGAAGCTCGGCGTGCCCCCGCTGCCCGACGGTGAGGGCGGCGACGGCGTGCTCGGCTGGCTGCACTCGGTCGCGCGCTCGCACGTCGACGTGGCGCTGGAACACCCGATCCGGCTCATCGCGAACGCCTTGGGCTCGCCCCCCACCGACGTCATCGAACGAGTGCACGCGGCCGGAGTTCCGGTGGCTGCTTTGGCGGGCAAGGCCGAGCACGCGCGCAGGCACGTCGCCAACGGCGTCGACATCGTGGTGGCGCAGGGTTACGAGGCCGGCGGCCACACGGGTGAGGTCGCGTCGATGGTGCTCGTGCCGGAGATCGTGGACGCGGTGGACGTCCCGGTGCTCGCTGCGGGTGGCATCGGTTCGGGCCGCCAGGCCGCGGCGGCGATGGCGTTGGGTGCCTCCGGGGTGTGGATGGGCTCGTACTGGCTCACCACGGCCGAGTACACCCTGGGGAACACCAGCACCAAGGAGGCGTTGCTCGCCGCCGGTTCCAGCGACACCGTCCGCACCCGCGTCTACACCGGCAAACCCGCGCGGTTGCTGAAGACGCGGTGGACCGAGGCGTGGGCCGAGCCGGGCGCCCCGGACCCGTTGCCGATGCCGTTGCAGAACATCCTGGTCAGCGAGGCGCATCTGCGGATCGCCCGGTCCGACGATCCGTCCGTGGTGTCGATGCCGGTCGGGCAGATCGTCGGGCGGATGAACGACGTGCGCCCGGTCGCGGACGTCATGGCCGAGCTGCTGGCGGAGTTCGACGTGACGGTCGAACGCCTCACCAAGCTGCGCTGAGTTTGAGGAGCTGGGCGGTCGCCCCGCCCAGCTCGAACTCGTTGCGCTTGGCCGCGGTGAAGTACTTGTGCACCTCGTGGCTCATGTCGATGCCCGTCCCGCCATGAACGTGCACGGCGGTGTGTGCGACGCGGTGTCCGGCGTCGGCCGCCCAGAACTTCGCGGTGGCCACCTCTTCCGAAGCGTCCAGGCCTTCGGAGAGCTTCCAGGCCGCCTGCCAGAGCGTCAACCGGATGGCCGCGACGTCGATGTACGCATCAGCAAGCCGTTGCGCCACTGCCTGGAAGCTGCCGATCGGCCGGTCGAACTGCACGCGGGTCCGCGCGTACTCGGCCGTCAGCTCCAGCGCGCGTTCGGTCACGCCGAGTTGCAGAGCGCACAACCCCAGCGTGTACCTAGTGATCAGCCAGCCGGGGGAGAGGCCGGGCACCAGTTCCCCACCGGAATGCTCGAAGGACCCCGCGTCCGAGCCGTCGACCAGCTCCTGCGCCGTGATCTCCAGCTGGTCCGCCTCGACGAGGAACACCTGCTCGTCGTGTGCCACCAGGAAAGCTGCTGCCGTGCTCGCGAACGGCACGGTCGTCTTCACGCCGTCGGCCTCGGCGAGTGCCACGGACAGCACGGTTCCCGGCGTGAGCCAGCGTTCGCGCTGCTCGGGCGTGCCGAACTCCGCCAGCGCGGACGTCGCGACCGCCGTGGACAGATAGGGCACGGGGGAGACCGCGCGGCCCAGTTCGATCAGCACTGAGCACTGCTCCAGCACGCCGAACTCGTCGGGCTGCTCCGGCACGACCCCGGACTTCACGAGGTCGAGCCACGGCGAGTCGGACGAGTCGAGGATCTTGCGGGTCAGGGCGGCGAGCTCGCGTTGCGCCTCGGTCAGGGTGAAGTCCACGAAGTCTCCTTGCCGAAGCGACTTATCGGGGCACCGCGGGCAAACCGAGGCCCACGCGCGCGATGATGTCCCGCTGGATCTCGTTGGTGCCGCCGCCGAACGTGAGGATCAGCGACGACCGGTGCATGCGCTCCACCCGGCCGTGCAGCAATGCTCCCGGTGAGCCGGTGCGCACGATTCCGTTGGCGCCCAGCACCTCCATCAGCAGCCGGTAGCCCTCGGTGGCGAACTCGGTGCCGAACACCTTGGTGGCGGACGCTTCCGCGGGAGACGGAGCCTCGTCGCCGCCGGACGCGATCCGCCAGTTGATGAGCTTGAGGAACTCGGTCTTGGCGTGCACGCGGGCTAGGTGCAGGCGCACCCACTCCTGTTTCGCGGCACCGGTTTCGTCCGCCCATTGACGAACCTCGCGCAGCGCGGTCTGCAGGGGCGCGGCCGAGCACAGGGCGACCCGTTCGTGGTTGAGCTGGTTGGTGATGAGCTTCCAGCCCTTGTGCTCCTCGCCGATGAGGTTCGCCGCCGGCACGCGCACGTTGTCGTAGAAGGTGGCGCTCGTGGTCGGGCCGGACATCGTCGGCACCGGCGTCCAGGAGAAGCCGGGGGCCGTGGTCGGCACCATGATGATGCTCAGGCCCCTGTGCCTCTGCGACTCCTGGTCGGTGCGGCAGGCCAGCCACACGTAGTCCGCGTACTGGATGAGGCTCGTCCACATCTTCTGGCCGTTGATCACGTACTCGTCGCCCTCTCGGACGGCTCGCGTGCGCAGCCCGGCGAGGTCCGTGCCCGCCTCCGGTTCGGAGTAGCCGATCGCGAAGTGCAGCTCTCCGGACGCGATCTTCGGCAGGTAGAACGCCTTCTGCTCCGGCGTTCCCATGGACATGATCGTCGGCCCGATGGAGTTCAGCGTCAGGAACGGCACGGGCGCGCCGGCCGCGGACGCCTCGTCCAGGAAGATCAGCTGCTCGATCATCGGACGGTCGCGGCCGCCGTACTCCCGCGGCCAGCCGATGGTCAGCCAGCCGTCGAGCCCCATCTGGCGGACGGTGTCCTTGTAGGCCTCGCCGTCCCCGTAGTCGCCGCCACCGGCGAGACCGGCCCTGCGTTCGGGCGTCATGAGCGCGGCGAAGTACGCCCGCAGCTCCTGGCGCAACTGCTCCTGTTCGGGCGTGAAACCGATGCGCATGACCGCTACTCTAGAACAAGTTCTACTTGATGTCAGGAGGCCGCGATGAAGGTCGGCGTCGACCCTTCGCTGTGCGAGGCGCACGGGGAGTGCATGTCAATCCTGCCTGAGGTGTTTGACCTTGACGATGACGAGGTTCTGCAGATCCGGGACGGTGAGCTGGCCTCGGGTGAGGAGGCTTCGGCCGAACGTGCCGTCGCCTCGTGCCCCAAGGGCGCGCTGCGCCTCTCACGCTGATGGGCCTTGTCATGAACAAGAACAGATTCTAGTGTGCGACGGGTATGCAGTGCCGCGACCGGTGGTCATCGCCGCGTCTTTCGGCGCTCAGCAGGGCGCCTCGCGGCACCGCCCCCACGCCCCCGTACAACCAGTACGAGGACGTGGGGCCGGCACCACGACGCACCCGTCTGAACGTCGAAATACGGGGCAATGACCACCGGTCGCGGCACCGGGCCGTGTGAGCTCAGCGAGGAGTGATACCGGTGAAGGCTGCCGTGCTCAACCAGGTAGGCGACGACAAGCTCGAGCTCCGCGACGACGTGACCACCGCTCCGGTGGGGCCGCAGGAGATCCGCATCAAGATCAAGGCGTGCGGGGTGTGCCACAGTGATCTGTCCGCAATGGACGGAACGCTGCCCGCGCTGACCCCCGGCATCGTCGGGCACGAGGGTGCCGGCGAGATCGCGGAGATCGGGAGCGCCGTGACGTCGCTCGCGGTCGGCGACCACGTGGCGATCACGTTCGTGCCGCCGTGCGGGAAGTGCGCCCAGTGCGTCACGGGCCAATCGCATCTGTGCCTCGTGCACACCATTTCGGCGTTCACGTCACCGAGGTTCGTCGTCGGGGGCAACCCGGCCTTCGGATACGCGGGACTCGGCGCGTTCGCCGAGGAGATGGTCGTGCCCGCCGACGCCGCGGTGAAGATCGACGACGACGTGCCGTGGGAGATCGCCGCGCTGTTGTCGTGCGGAATCCTGACCGGTGTCGGAGCGGTGCTCAACACCGCGAAGGTCGAACCGGGCTCCAGCGTCGCCGTGATCGGCTGCGGTGGTGTCGGTGTCGCGGTGATCCAGGGCGCGCGGCTCGCCGCCGCGACGCGGATCGTCGCGATCGACCCGGTGCTGGAGAAGCACGAGGTGGCGCAGAAGTTCGGTGCCACGCACGCGACGACGCCCGACGGCGTCGCGGACCTGAACAACCAGCTGAACTTCGGCATGGGCTTCGACTACGTGTTCGACGTCGTCGGCCTGCCCGCGACCATCCGCCAGGCGTGGGACCTGACCCGCCGCGGTGGCCACACGGTCGTCGTCGGCGCGGGGCGGGCGGACGCGATGGTGTCGTTCAGCGCCCAGGAGCTCTTCCTGCACGACAAGACCCTGCACGGATCGTTCTACGGGACGGCGAACTTCCGCCGGGACATCCCGCGCATGATCGCGCTGTGGCGGCAGGGCCGGCTCGATCTCGAAAGCATGATCAGCAAGCGGATCCGGCTCGAAGACGTGAACGAGGGCCTGCAAGCCCTGCGTGGCGGAGGATCGCTGATCCGCCAGGTCGTTCTCTTCGACTGACACATCTCTTCTGGGAGTCTCTTGTGGACCTTGCGGGGAAGGTCGCCGTGGTCACCGGCGCCGGTGCCGGGCTCGGCCGCGCGGAAGCGCTGGAGCTCGCGAGAGCCGGTGCGTCGATCGTGCTCAACGACCTGCCGGGATCGGCCGACGCCGCTGCGGCCGAGATCGAGGAACTGGGCGCGAAATGCGTCGTGGTCGAGGGTGATGTGGGCGAGCGGAGCACCGCCGACGCCCTCGTCACCGCCGCGATGGAGCAGTTCGGCGGGTTGCACGTCCTCGTGAACAACGCGGGTGTGCTGCGCGACCGGATGTTGTTCAACATGTCCGACGAGGAGTGGGACCTGGTCGTACGGGTGCACCTGCGCGGCCACTTCCTGTTGTCGCGCAACGCCGTCTCGCTGTGGAAGCAGCAGTCGAAGGCGGCGGGTGAACCGGTCTACGCCAGGATCGTCAACACCTCCTCGGAGGCGTTCCTGCTCGGCTCGGAAGGCCAGGCCAACTACGCGGCGGCCAAGGCCGGCATCGCGGCGCTGACCGTGGCGACCGCGCGGGGCACCAGCCGTTACGGCGTACGCGCCAACGCGATCTGCCCGCGCGCCCGCACCCAGATGACCGCGCACGTGTTCGGCGACGCACCAGAGGGCGACGACTCACTGGCGCCCGAGCACGTCGCGAAGTTCGTCGCGCACCTGGCCGGCCCGTCCGGCGACAAGATCAACGGCCAGGTCTTCGTCGTGCACGGCGGCATGGTCGCGCTGATGGCCCCACCGACCGTCGAGCGGAAGTTCGGCGCGTTCACCGATCTCGACGGCTACTTCGCCGATCGCGATCCACAAAGGACTTTCGCCTGCACGGACACGATGGATCTGTAGGAGGAGCTGTGCCGCTCACCGTCCAACCGCATCGCGAGACGCTGGGCCTCAAGGACGGCCGGCTCCTCATCGGAGGCGAGTTCCGCGAGGCGGACGAGACCTGGACCCACCACCACCCCGCCACCGGCGAGGAGATCGGCAGCTTCGCCGTCGCGTCGGCCAAGGACGTGGACGCGGCGGTGCTCGCGGCCCGCAAGGCGTTCGACGAGGGACCGTGGCCCCGCAGCCGGGCCGGCGAACGCATCAAGATCCTGCGCCGGTACAGCGATCTGTTGCGCGAGCACGCGGACGAGCTGCGTGGCCTGCAGGCGCTGGACAACGGCGTGCCTCTGTCGTTCGGCCAGATCTACGCCACCTCGGTCGGCATCGCGGCCGACATCTTCGACCACCACGCTGGCTGGATCGACAAGGTCGGCGGTCAGACCCTGCCGCCGTACCAGGGCGGCGACCACCTCGCGATGACGTTCCGCGAACCGGTCGGCGTCGTCGCGGCGATCCTGCCGTGGAACGCGCCGTTCGTGCTCTTCGCCCAGAAACTCGCGCCCGCACTGGCCGCGGGCTGCACGGTCGTGGTGAAACCGTCGGAGTACGCGTCGTTCTGCGTGATCCGGATGGTCGAACTGCTCATCGAGGCAGGCCTGCCGGAAGGCGTGATCAACCTCGTCACCGGCCCCGGCAACCCGACCGGCGAGGCGCTGATCACCCATCCGGGCGTCGACAAGATCAGCTTCACCGGCAGCCGGACGGTCGGCCGCCGGATCGTCGAGGCCTCCGCCGGCACGATGAAGCGCGTGTCCCTGGAACTGGGCGGGAAGTCGCCGGCGATCGTGTTCGCGGACGCCCCGAACGTCGGCCTGGCCGCGATGACCTGCATGGGCATGGTCACCATGGGCCTGTCCGGGCAAGCTTGTGTCGCACACACACGAGCCTTGGTGCAGCGGGACGCGCAGGAAGAGTTCATCTCGATGGCGCAGATGCTCGCGGGCGCGGTGACGTTCGGCGACCCGTTCGACCCCGCCGTGCTGGCCAGCCCGCTGATCAACGCCAAGCAGCTCGAACGCGTGCTCGGCTACATCGAGCGCGGTCAGGAGGAGGGTGCCAGGCTGGTCACCGGCGGCACCCGGCTCGACGGCGACTACGCGTCAGGAAACTTCGTCGCGCCAACGATTTTCGCCGACGCCAACAACGACATGGCGATCGCCCGTGACGAGATCTTCGGCCCGGTGCTGACCGTCGTTCCGTTCGACGACGAAGCGGAAGCCATCCGCATCGCGAACGACACCGAGTACGGCCTGGGCGCCGGCGTCTACACCAACGACGTGCGGCGCGCGTTCCGCGTCTCGAAGGCGTTGCGCGTCGGAATGGTCGGCATCAACGGGTTCCAGCTCGAACCGCACCTCCCGTTCGGCGGCTACAAGCAGTCGGGCCTCGGCCGGGAGGGCGGGCAGAGCGCCTACGAGGCCTACACCGAGCTCAAGACCGTGATGATGCCGCTGACCGACGAGATGATGTAGATGCGGCTGGACGGAAAAGTCGCCCTGATCACCGGCGCGGCCCGGGGTCAGGGCGCCGCCGCGGCACGCCGGTTCGTCGCCGAGGGCGCGCGGGTGATGATCACCGACGTCCTCGACGACCAGGGCAAGGAGCTCGCGGCCGAACTCGGTGCCGAGTACTGCCACCTGGACGTGTCGTCGGAGGACGAGTGGGCCGAGGCCGTCGCGTTCACCGTGCAGACCTTCGGCGACATCACGGTTCTCGTGAACAACGCCGGAATCCTGCACTTCTCGGCTTTGGCCGAGACGAAGCTCGCCGACTACCAGCGGGTGATCGGCATCAACCAGGTCGGCACGTTCCTCGGCATGCGCACGATCGTCCCGTCGATGCGGGCCGCGGGCGGTGGGTCGATCGTGAACGTGTCGTCGGTCGAAGGCCTGGGCGGCATGCCGTATCTGGTGGCGTACACGGCGTCCAAGTTCGCGATCCGGGGCATGACCAAGGTCGCCGCGATGGAGCTGGGGCAGCACGGGATCCGGGTGAACTCCGTGCACCCCGGTGCCATCGACACCCCGATGGTGAGCGAGGCGCTGGGCCGGCCGATCGACGTGTCGCCGATCGGCAAGAAGCTGGCACTGCGCCGGATCGGGCAGCCGGAGGACGTCGCGAACGTCGTGCTGTTCCTGGCCAGTGACGACAGCGCGTACTGCACGGGCGGGGAGTTCGTGGTCGACGGAGGGGCGACGGCGACGCACGCGCTGAGCGGCTGACTCCTGCCGGCACGCAACCCGGTTGATCTCCATGGCGTCTTCATGACCGAGAGATCGAACCTGGGGAGCTCTAGTTGAAATCACTACTGTTGACGGCCGCGCTGCTCGTCGGACTGGCGCCGGTCGCGCTCGCCGCCGAAGAGGCGCAGACGCCCGTCCTGTCGTGGCAGGACTGTCAGGACGGGTTCCAGTGCTCGACCGCGAAGGTCCCGCTGGACCACGACCAGCCGTCCGGCTCGAAGATCGACCTGGCGCTGATCAGGCTGCCCGCGACCGACCCGTCGAAGCGGATCGGCTCGCTGTTCGTGAACTTCGGCGGGCCCGGAGCGTCCGGTGTGGACAGACTGCGGGCTCGCGGCAAGTGGGAGTGGTTGTTCTCGTCCGAGCTGCGGGCGCGGTTCGACGTGGTGTCGTGGGATCCGCGTGGCATCGGCCGTTCGGCGACCGTGCGCTGCTTCGACAGCGTCGAGGAGCAGCAGTCGTTCCTCAACTCCATCCCGGTGTATCCGGACACCGCGGCGGAGGAACCCGCCTTCTACGACAGCTACCGCGAGTTCGTCCGGCGCTGCGAGGAGAAGTCCGGCGACCTGCTGGACCACGTCTCGTCCGCGAACACGGCCCGCGATCTCGACCTGCTGCGCAAGGCCGTGGGGGACAAGAAGCTGACGTACCACGGCATCTCGTACGGCACGCACCTCGGCGCGATCTACGCGAACATGTTCCCGGACAAGGTTCGCGCGCTCGCGTTCGACGGCTCGCTGGACTTCATCGGCAACGCCACCGGGCGCGGTGACCAGGGCACGACCGTGCCGCTGGACACCCGCCAGGACGTGCCGCGCGGTGTCGCCGAGACGTTCGACCAGTTCCTGCGCCTGTGCGCGGCTCCCGGTGCCCAGTGCGCGTTCGCGGGCGGCGACCTGAGGCAGAAGTGGGCGGACCTCGTCGCGAAGGTGACGGCGTCTCCGGTGACCACGCCGGACGGCCGCTTCGACCGCGTTTCGCTGATCAGTCTCGTGTGGGACGCGCTGGCGCAGCCGGACACCTGGCAGGACACGGCTCGTGTGCTGCAGGGGGTCTGGGAGGCGCCGGCCTCGCTGACGGCGTCGGCCGACTACGTCACGAACCGGTTCGAGGGGTTCAACGCCGTGCAGTGCTCGGACAGCGACTTCCCGCGCGACCCGGCCGTGTACTCGAAGTACGGCAAGAGCGAGGACGAGCGCGTTCCCTACTGGGGCCGTGCCGTGGTCTTCGACATGATGGCCTGCGCGTTCTGGCAGGGCCGTGACGAGGACCGCTACACCGGGCCGTGGAACCGCAGGACGGCGGCGCCGATCCTGTTCATCAACAGCAGGTTCGACCCGTCGACGCCGCTGCACGGTGCTCGCGACGGAGCGGCGGAGATGGCCCGCACCGGGTTCCTGACCGTCGAGGGGTACGGGCACACCTCCATGTACGTGCGCAGCGCGTGCGCGGAGAAGGTGAAGCGGGAGTACCTCTTCACCGGCGTGCTGCCTGCTCAGAAGACGTGCGGCATCGACAAGTCGCCATTCGCCTGAGAGTGCCTTGCGTTGTCCGTTCCGATCTGACTACGGTAAGGAAAATGAACCGGTAAGAATTCTGAACTGATGGGGGCGTCGTGGCTGACGTGCGGACCGTCGCCGACCTGGCACGAGAGGTCGCGCCGGAGACGGAGGCGGGCCGCACGCTGGCTCCCGAACTGGTGGAGGCGATCCGCGGGCAAGGCCTGTTCCGGCTGGGCGTCCCGCGTTCGCTCGGAGGGGGCGAGAGTCCGCCGGCCGAGACGCTGGCCCTAGCCGAGACCATCGCCCGCGGTGACGCCTCCGCCGGCTGGTGCGTGTCGATCGCGGCGACCTCCGGTCTGCTGGCCGCGTACCTGCCGGAATCGGGCGCCCAGGAGGTGTTCGGGGACGTCCGGTCGGTCGCCGCCGGGGTGTGGGCTCCGAAGGGACGCGGCGTCACGGTCGACGGTGGCGTCGTGGTGTCGGGGCAGTGGTCGTTCTGTTCCGGGATCGGGCATGCCGACTGGTTGTTCGCCGGGTTCGTGCACGACGGTGCGCTGAAGGTCGCGGCGCTGCCCAAGACGGCGCTGGAGGTGCTCGACACCTGGCACACCACGGGGTTGCGCGGTACCGGAAGCCACGACTGCGTGGCACGGGACGTGTTCGTGCCCGACTCCCGGATTCTGTCCGTTCTGGATGGACCGCTGCGGGACGGTGCGCTGTATCGCTTCCCGGTGTTCGGGTTCTTCGCGTCGTCGGTCGCGGTCGCGGCTCTGGGCAACGCTTTCGGCGCACTGGACGACTTCGTGGCGCTGGCCGGCCGCACACCGCTCGGGTCGAGCCGCACTGTGGCCGAACGGGGATCGACCCAGGCTGCGGTGGCCTCGGCTTCGGCGTCGCTGAGGGCCGCTCGGGCGTTCTTCTACGAAGCGGTGTCCGAGGCCTGGGAGGCGGCGCAGGGGAGTGAGCCGGTGCCGGTCGAGGCTCGGGCGGGTGTGCGGCTGGCCGCCACGCACGCGACTCGGACGGCTCGTGAGGTCGTCTCCTCGCTGTACGACCTGGCCGGCGGAGGAGCGATCTACGACGGGGCACCGATCCAGCGGCGGTTCCGGGACGCACACACGGCCTCCGCGCACTTCCAGGTCAACGCCACGTCCTTCGAGCTGCCGGGCAAGGTGCTGCTCGGCGTGCCCGCGCGGACGGAGCAGCTGTGACGTCGGTCGGGGTGGTGACGCCGTTCTGGCTCGACCGGCCGCCCGCCGAGGCGGTGGACATCGCCGTCGTGGCCGACGAGGCCGGGTTCGGGACGCTGTGGATCGGGGAGATGGCGACGTTCGACGCTTTCGCGCTGGCCACGGCTGTCGGGCTGCGGACGTCGAGCATCTCGCTGAAGATCGGGCCGCTCGCGGTCGGCGTGCGGAGTCCGGTGGCACTGGCGCTGGGACTGTCCACTGTGGTCGTGATGACCGGGCGGCGGGCCGGGTTGGCGCTGGGGGCGTCGAGTCCGCGGATCGTGACCGAGTGGCACGGCCGGGACTGGGAACCGGTGCGGCGGATGCGGGAGACGGTCCGGGACACGCGGGCGATCCTGGACGGGAACCGGGTGGCCGGCTTCCGGTCGCAGCAACCGGTTCCCGGCACGCCGATCTCGGTGGCGGCGTTCGGGCCCGCCATGACTCGCGTGGCGGCGGCGGTGGCGGACGAGGTGGTGCTCAACCTGGTGAGCGCCGAGCACGTCGCCAACACGAAGAAGCAGGTCAGTGCGTTGGCGAGTGTTCCTCCACCCTTGGCCGTCTGGATCCCCGCCGCCCTCGACCCCGGCCCCGCCACCCTCCACCAACTCCGCGCCCAACTGGCCGTCTACCTCTCCCCGCCCGGCTACGGCGAGATGTTCACCGCCCTGGGCCACGGCACCCTGGTCGAGCAGTCCAGAGCCGGCAGGCCGCGTGCCGAACTGGCCCGGGCCATCCCCACGGACCTCATCGAGGCGGTGGGCGCGATCGGCTCGGCCCAGGACGTCGCCGACCGCGTCGACGAGTACTTCGACGCGGGCGCCGAGCACGTCGGCCTGGTCCCGGCGACGGCAGAGGATCCAGCGGGCCACGGGCTGCTGACCACGCTCTCCCCACTGCTGACGAAGGGACGCCGATGATCGACTCCGACGCCCTCGACCGCCGGTTCCGCGGTGAATCCGTCGGGCGGGCGCTCGACCTGGTGGGGGAGAAGTGGACGCTGCTGATCCTGCGCGAGGCCTTCTTCGGCGTCCGCAGGTACGGGCAGTTCGTCCGCAACCTCAACGTTCCGCGGCCCACGCTGTCCGCGCGGCTGAAGACGTTGGTCGAGGCCGGGTTGCTGCAGCGCGTGCCGTACGCGGAGGACCGCGAGGAGTACCGCCTCACCGAGGCGGGGCTGGAGTTGTTCCCCGCCATCGTGATCCTCATGAAGTGGGGCGACCGGCACGTGCCTGACCCGGACGGACCGCCGATCGTGCTGGAGCACAGCGGCTGCGGGAAGCCTGCCGACGCGTTCCTCGCGTGCCGGTGCTGCGGCGAGGAGATCACCGCGCACAACGTGACGGCGCATCCCGGGTGACCTACGTTGGGACGCATGCTGAACCCGCTGAGCCAGGTGTCCTTGGAACGGTTGCGGCAGCGCACGAGCGTCAAGTGGCGGGAGTACCCGGACGACGTGCTGCCGTTGTGGGTGGCCGAGATGGACGTCGACCCGGCTGAGCCGATCAAGCGGGCCATCATCGACGCCCTGGAACTCGGCGACACGGGCTATCCGGCCGGTACGGACTACCCCGAGGCGCTCGCGGCGTTCGCGAACGAACGCTGGGGCTGGAACGGGATCGCCGTGGAACGCACGGCGCTCATGTCCGACGTGATGCTCGGCATCGTCGAGCTGATCAAACTGGTGTCCGGGCCCGGCGACCCGGTGATCGTCAGCCCGCCGGTGTACCCGCCGTTCTACCTGTTCGTCAGGAGCGCGGGCCGGGCCGTGATCGAGGCACCGCTGACGAACGGACGCCTCGACCTGGCCGTGCTGGAGCGGACGTTCCGGCACGTCAAGGCCGACCACCCGGTGTACCTGCTGTGCAACCCGCAGAACCCGACCGGCACCGTCCACACCCGCGAGGAGCTGACGGCTCTCGCAGGACTGGCGAAGAAGTACGGCGTCCGCGTGATCGCCGACGAGATCCACGCACCGCTCGTGTCCAAGAGCGCGAAGTTCGTGCCGTACCTGAGCGTCGACGACCACGGGATGTCGCTCATGTCCGCGTCGAAGGGCTGGAACCTGGCGGCGATGCGGGCGGCCGTCGCCGTCGCGAACACCGACGATCTCGCGCGGTTGCCGGAAGAGGTCAGCCACGGGCCGAGCCACTTCGGCACGATCGCGCACACCGCCGCGCTGCGCCACGGCGGCGAGTGGCTCGACGCGCTGCTGGCAGGCCTCGACGAGAACCGGAAGCTCCTCAAGAACCTGCTCGCCGAGCACCTGCCGGAGATCGGCTACGAGCCCTCCGAGGCGACCTTCCTGGCCTGGCTGGACTGCCGGGCCATCAGTGACGACCCGGCCGCGTTCTTCGTCGAACGAGGACGGGTCGCCCTCATGTCCGGCGCCGGGTTCGGCAGCGGCGCCGAGGGCCACGTCCGGCTCAACATCGGGACCTCGCCCGAGATCATCACCGAGGCGGTCACGCGGATGGCCGCCGCTGTCAGAGGCTGACAGCGGGCTGCCAGCGGTCTGCCAGCGCGGCGGCGCACAGTTCCTCCCGACACAGGGAGGGACCAACGATGGCGCTGGCGATCAGGGCAGAAGGCCTGGTCAAGCACTACGGGGAGACGAAAGCGCTGGACGGCGTCGACCTCGAGGTGCCTGAGGGGAAGGTCGTGGGGGTGCTCGGGCCGAACGGCGCGGGCAAGACCACGGCGGTGCGGGTGCTGGCGACGTTGCTGCGCCCGGACGCGGGGCACGCCACCGTGCACGGGCACGACGTGCTGAAGGACCCGAGGGCGGTCCGGTCGCTGATCGGACTGACCGGGCAGTACGCGTCGGTGGACGAGGACCTCTCCGGTACGGAGAACCTCGTGCTGCTGGCCCGGCTGCTCGACTTCTCCCGTGCGGGGGCACGGGCGAAGGCCGCGGAGCTGCTGGAGCAGTTCGAGCTCACCGACGCCGCGGGGCGGGCCGCCAAGACGTACTCGGGAGGTATGCGCCGGCGGCTCGACCTCGCGGCCAGCCTGGTCGGCAACCCGTCCGTGCTGTACCTGGACGAGCCGACCACGGGGCTGGACCCGCACGCCCGCAACGAGGTGTGGGCGGTGGTGCGCAAGCTCGTCGCGAACGGTGTGACGGTCCTGCTCACCACGCAGTACCTGGAAGAGGCCGACCAGCTCGCGGACTCGATCACGGTGTTCGACCACGGCAAGGTCGTGGCCGAGGGCAGGCCGGACGAGCTCAAGCGGCGCGTGGGCGGGCAGACGTTGCAGGTGCGGCCGACGTCGTTGCGCGATCTCGACGCGGTGTACCGGATTCTCGGTGACCTGACGGGTGTCCGGCCGACCCGCGACGACGACACGGGACTGCTGACCGCACCGGTGAACGACCCGGTGCTGCTGTCCACTTTGGTCCGCAAGCTCGACGACGCCGGCATCACCGCCGACGAACTGGCGTTGCGGCTGCCGTCGCTCGACGAGGTGTTCCTCGCACTCACCGGCAAGCAGAACGAAGGGAGCCTGGTATGAGCACGATCACGTTGGACAGGAGTGTGCGCCACGGCTTCGCGCTGGCCTGGCGGGGAATCCTCAAGATCCGCAAGAACCCCGAGCAGCTGGCGGACGTGACGATCGCCCCGATCATCTTCCTGGTGATGTTCACCTACCTGTTCGGTGGTGCGCTCGCCGGCAACACGGACGCTTACCTGCAGATGCTCGTGCCGGGCATCATGGTGATGGTCATCCTGCAGTCCAGCATGACGGCGGGCGTGCAGATGAACACGGACGTCTCCAAGGGCGTGTTCGACAGGTTCCGCTCCATGCCGATCGCGCGCTCGGCGCCGTTGGTGGGGGCGGTGCTCGCGGACATCGTGCGCTACGTCGTCTGCATCGTGGTGCTGATGGTCGTCGCGACGATCATGGGCTACCGGGTGCAGACCGGACCGGCCGAGCTGCTGATCGCGTCGGGGCTCGCGATCGCGTTCGGACTGTGCTTCTGCTGGGCGGCGGTGTTCGTGGGCATGCTGCTCAAGACCCCGCAGGCGGTGCAGGGCATCATGATCGTGCTGATCATGCCGTTGACGTTCGGCAGCAACGTCTTCGTCGGCACCTCGACGATGCCGGGCTGGCTCAAGGCGTGGGCGGACATCAGCCCCGTCAGCCTGCTGTCGGACGCGCTGCGCGGGCTGCTCAACGGCGGCGCGATCGCCGGGCCGCTCACCGGATCGCTGATCTGGATGGCCGGCGCGGTCGCGGTGTTCTTCCCGCTGGCGATGTGGGCCTACCGCAAGCGCGTGTGACGTCTCGGAAACGGGCGGGCGTCAGCTTTCGCTGATGCCCGCCTCTTCGCGCACCTCGTGCAGCGCCTCGGCTTTGGTGATCGTCAGCGGTGCGGGCTCGCCCAGTTCGGCGACGAGGTGCCGCACGTCCGGATCACCCATGTCGAGCCGCCCGCGGATGAGCTGGGCGAGCGCCATCAACCGCCGTGCTGCGTCGGTGCGGCCCTGCAGGTGCCGCACCTGGGCCAGGAGCTCCGTCACAGCCGAGAGATCCGGCATGTCGCCGCGTTCGGACGTCGTCTCGACGGCCACCGTTGCGAACGCCTCGGCGTCGTCGAACCTGCCGTCGGCGATGGCGATTCGTGCGTCGAGGATGGCCACCCACTCCGTGACGAACGTTCCGAGCACGGACGACGTGGTGACGCGCTGTTTGAACGAATCGCTCAGTGCGCGCGCCTCCTCGATCCTGCCCGCGCGCAGCACGACCTCGGCCTTCGCGTAGTCGAGCATCGTGGACAGCTGGTCGTTGCCGACGTCCCTCACGAACTGCTCCGCCGCGACCACCTCGCGCGCGGCCGCGGCGTGGTCGCCCATGCGCGCGTACTCCACCGCGAGCCGCCACCGCTGCTGCACGGCGTCGTCCTGGGACCGCAGCTCCGTCGCCACCTCCAGCCCACGCTGGTACAGGTCGATCGCCGCCTGGTTGTCACCCGTGTGCGAGACGAACGCGGCCTTCATGCCGAGCGTCATCGCCGAACCCCACCGATCGCCGATGGCCGTGAACTGGTCGTACGCGCGATCGCGGGCCTGTTCGGCGCCTTCCAGGTCACCGTCGTCGACCAGCATGAAGCTGTGCGCCCACTCCGCGCCCGCCCGCGCCCACGGGTCCTCGCTCGCCGCGGCCCGCTTCACCTCGCGCCGCGCCAGTTCGGTGTTCTGACTGAGGAACGCGAGCATGGGCAGCGCGATCGCGAGCGACGGGTACTTCTGGACGGCGCCGGAGCTCACGCAGCTCTCGATGACCGCTGCCGCCTCCTCCGCGTCTGTTACCCCTGGCACGGCGGCCATGATGAGCTGCATGGCCCGGAACGTGGCGAAGCGGTCGGCGGGCAGCAGGTCGCCGAGCGCGAGCACGTCGCGCACCGACATCTCCGCGCGCTCGTTGTCGCCCTTGACGAGCCAGTACCAGAACGTGCCGCCGAGCAGGTCGGCCGCCAGCTCGACCTCGCGGTCGTCGATCGCTCCGCGCAACGCCGCCACGACGTTGTCCTGCTCCGCCTCGTAGACGTCGATCGCCTCGAGCTGCCGAGCGGTGCGGATGAGCGGCTCCCAGCGCGCCGTCAGCTCCCGGTAGTGGTGCCGGAAGCGGTTCACGAACTCGCGTTTCTCCCCGGACGCGTCGAGCTGCTCGGCCGCGTAGACCCGGATCGTCTCCAGCATCCGGTACCGCGCCTCGCCGTCCAGCTCGATGACGTCCACAATGGACTTATCGACCAGTGACGTGAGCACGTAGAGCGCGTCCGGCAGGCAGACCTCCTCGATCGCGTCGAGGCCCGCTCCCGCGGGAAACACCGCGAGCCTTCTGGCGAGCCGGAGCTCCTCCTCGGTCAGCAGGTCCCAGCTCCACTCGACGACCGCGCGCAGCGTGCGCTGGCGGGGCAGTGCCGTGCGGCTGCCCGAGGTGAGCAGCCGGAACCGGTCGTCCAGGCGCTGGGTGATCTGCCGGATCGTCATGGACCGCAACCGGGCGGCGGCCAGTTCGAGCGCGAGCGGCATGCCGTCGAGCCTGCGGCAGATCTGCCGCACGTCGTCCACAGTGGACTCGTCGAGCGCGAACCCCGGCCGCACCGCGTTGGCCCGGTCCAGGAACAGCCGCACCGCGCCGAACCCGGACAGGTCCGTCTGCCCGTCGGGCACCGCGAGCGGTCCGACCGGGCACAGCGACTCGCCGTCGATCGCGAGCGGTTCCCTGCTGGTCGCGAGGATCCGCAGGTTCGGCACCCGGCGCAGCAGATCGGTGGTGAACTCGGCGGCCGCGCCGATGAGGTGCTCGCAGTTGTCCAGCACCAGCAACGACTCGCCCGCGCCGAGCACCTCGGCGATCCGGCTCATGCTCTCGCTCGCCCGCCGCATCGGATCGGCGACGAAGCTCAGTTCGAACGCGCCGAGCACCGCGCCGGCCAGGTCCTCCGCCGCCCGCACGCCCGCCAGTGCCGCGAACCACACGCGCCCCTTGCCGTGCAACGGATGCCGCGCCGCGATCTCGGTGGCGAGCCGCGTCTTGCCCGCACCGCCGGGCCCGACCAGCGTGACCAGCCGAGCCTGGCCGAGCAGCCCGGAGATCTCCGCGAGTTCGTCGTCGCGCCCGACGAAACTGGTGAGCCGCACCGGCAACCGGTCGACGACGGCCCGCGGCCCGAGTTCGCCGCGCAGTGCCGCGAGATGGACGTCCTGCAGTTCCTGCGACGGATCGACACCCAGTTCGTCGGCGAGCCGGCCGCGGACCTCCGCGTAGACGTGCAAAGCGTCGGACTGCCTGCCCTGCGCGCACAACGCCCGCATCAGCAGCGCGGCCAGCCGTTCCCGCAGCGGATGCTTCTCGTGCATCGCCGTCAGCGCGGCGACGTCCAGCTCACCGGTCCTGAACCGGTCTTCCTCCGCGGAGAGGCGTGCTTCTTCGAGACGAGCGGCGGTGGGAGCGGCGAACGGCGCGTCCCGCACGTCGGCCAGCGCCTCACCGCGCCAGAGCCCGAGCGCCTCGTCCAGCCGTCCGGCGGCGCGCAGCCGTTCGAACCGGAAGACGTCGACGTCCTCGGTCGCGACAACCAGCCGGTACCCGCCCGGCTCCAGTGCGACGGGACAGACCTTGCGCAGCCTCGACACGAGCGACTGCAGGGCGTTCACGGCGTCGGCGGGCGGCTGCTCGCCCCACAGGTCGTCGATCAGCGTCGTCGTCGGCACGGCCCGGCCGGGGTCGAGCGCGAGGCGGGCCACGAGCATGCGAACGCGGGCACCACCGATGTCGACCGGTGTGCCGTCCTCGGCCTCGACACTCGTCGGCCCCAGCAATGCCACACGCACAGGTCCAGCTTCCCAGATCGTCGGCGGTGGTCAGGCGAGAACGCCGAGTGCGCGGGTCAGCGCGCCGGTGATCATGCTCTCCATCGCCTCGTCGGTGTTGCCGCGCGGCACCCGTTCGACCAGCATGATCGAGTAGAGATAGGCCTGGTAGGCGGCCAGCCGCAGACGTGCGGAGCCGGTGAACTCGAAGCCGTAGCCCCGCAGGAGGTCCTCGTCGTCCTCGATGGACCCGAACAGGGCGAGCGACACGAACTCCGCGACCGGATCGCCCCAGAACGCGCGCTCGCCGTCGACCAGTCCGGTGAGTCCGGTGTCGGCGAGGACGTTGCCGTCCCACAGGTCGAAGTGCACCAACGCCGGTCGTCGCACCTCGTCGAACGCCTTGGCGTGCCGGTGCAGATCAGCGGTCGGGAGTTTCACGGCGTAGCGTTCGGCATCGGCTCGCACCGCGTCGAACATCCCGAAGAACGCCTCGGTCCACGTCTCGTGCAGGCCTAGCTGGGGATAGCCGAAGCCGGGCCCGGTCACCTCGTGCAGCGCTTTCACGGCCTCGCCGAGTTCGCGGCGGATCAGCGGGCGGTCGACGTCGGACCGGCCGAAGACCGGCTCGCCCGGCAGGCACGTCGCCAGGAGTGCCGCGTCGTCCGCGTAGACGACCTCTGGCACCGGCGCGACCTTGGAACCGAGCGTGCAGAACAACGCCTCGGTGCGCATGAGGTGGCGTTCGTAGGTCAGGCCGGGCTGGTCGCCCGGCGACATCTTCAGCACGAACTCGCCCTCGCGCGCCGACACGCGGAACACCGAGTTGTAGGTGCCGCCGCCCAACGGGCTCGTCGTGGCGCCGGTGAGCCCGGCGGCGGTGAGGATTCGCTGCACGGTCACCTCCGCCAATGTAATGATCGGGTGCATGGGGACGTACTGGGGGACCGCCGAGCTGGCTTGGCGATGGGTGATGGACCAGGTGCGATACGACGACGGCTGGTGGATTCCGGAGTATCCGGGCGGTGACCTGGATCTCCGGCTCCGCGACGGCATGTACGCGGGCATCGGCGGACTGGCCCACGTGCTGGCGGAGATCCGTCTGAGCCGGGAGTGGACGGCGCGCGAAGCGGAGTTGGCCGACGCCATCACGGCACGCGTCCAGGCGAGCATCGGTACGACGAGCGACGTCACGTTCTTCAACGGGCTGGGCAGCACGGTCAGCGTGCTGACGACCTTGGGCGCGCCCGGAGCCGACGCGGCCGTCGCCAGACTGCTGGAGCTGTCCACACCGGACGGATGGCCGCAGGACTTCCTGGACAACGCGGAGAAGTACCTGCCCGGCGCTCGTGCGCACGACCTGGCGGTGGGCTCGGCGGGCGTGCTGCTGACCGCGGTGTGGGCTCGCCGGCACGGCGTCGAAGGTGCGGAGGAGCTCGCGCGGGTGGCGGCGGACGTGCTGCTGGCCGAACGGGAGGAGGCGGAGATCGGTGCCAACTGGCGGTGGGTGCCGCAGCGCTTCACGACGAACGACTGGCACTCGCCGAACTTCTCGCACGGCGTCGCGGGCATCGCCGCCGCGTTCGCCCTGGCCGGTGCCGAGTTCGCGCGACCGGACCTCGTCCAGGCCGCTGTGGACGGTGCCGAGCACCTCGTGTCCCTCGGGGGCACCAGCGATGGCGGATTCCTGGTGAAGACCCGCTGTCCCGGCATCGAGGACGTGCGGCCGTTCAGCTACGGCTGGTGCCACGGCCCGACCGGAACCTCGTTGCTGTGGCCGGCTCTGCGGCACGCGGGCGTGTCCGAGGTGGCCGGCGTGGACGTCGCCGACTGGCATCGCCGGTGCCTGCACAGCATTCGCGTGTCCGGCCTGCCCGAACGGAAGTACCCGGGTTTCTGGGACAACGACGGCCGGTGCTGCGGCACGGCGGGCGTCGGCGACGTGCTGCTCGACTCGGGGCAGCACACGGACTTCGCGCTCCACCTGGCCGACGTGGTGGTGGAGCGCGCTGTCCCGGACGGTGCCGGAGTGTGCTGGAGGTTCATCGAGCACCGCAACGACGAGCCGCTGCTGCCGCCCGGTATCGGCTGGATGCAGGGCGCGGCGGGCATCGCCGGGTTCCTGTTCCACGCGGGCCGAGTGGAACAGGGTGACCTGAGGTCGGTGCCCCGCATGGACACCTGGTGGTCACTAGTGGCGTGACCCGGAAAGCTGGCTGGGTGATTCACGCTCAGCAGGGCACCTCGCGGCGCCGCCGTCCAGTACGAGGACGTGGGGCGGCGCCGCGATGCACCCGTCTGACCGCGAATTCGCCCGTCACCTTTCTGGGCCACACCACTAGGCGGGTGACCAGCCCAGTTCCGGGCCGAGCTTCGTGGCGATGTCGGTGAGGATCTGCACGTAGTCCCCGTGGTCGAAGCTGAACGGCAGCGCGAACACCACCTCGTCGACCTCCTGGAACCCGAGGTGCGCGTACAGCTGCTCGGCGATCTCCGCGGACGTGCCGATGATGTCGCGCTCGAACATGTACTTGCGCGGGCCGAACGTCTTGCCGGCGCGCGCCGCGCGTCCCTCGACGTAGGCCTCGTACTTCGCGCGCTGCTCGGGGGTCGCCGAGTCGGTCGGGATCACCACCAGGCCCTGCGACACGCGGTTGCCGCCGTGCTCGCGGAACGTCTTGATGTGCGACAGCTGTGTCTCGGCGAAGTCCTCGGACAGTTCGGACTGGGCCACGTTGCTGGTCAGCAGGTTCAGGCCGTGCTCGCCCGCCCACTTCGCCGAGCGCAGGCTGCCGCCGCCGTACCAGATCCGCTCGCGCAGGCCCGCCGCGTGCGGCTGGACGCGGTCCGACCAGACCTCGATGCCCTCGACACCGCTGAACGACGCCACCTTCTCGCCGCCCACGAAGTCCAGCAGCCGCTGCACGCGGTCGTAGCTGAAGTTCTCGACGTCCGCGGTCTCCGGGTAGAGCGCGTGCTTGACGTCGTCGTAGTGCATCGGAGGCCCGACGCTGATGCCGGGATTCAGCCTGCCGCCGGACAGCACGTCGACCGTGGCCAGGTCCTCGGCGAGCCGCAGCGGGTTCTCCCAGCCCAGCGGGATGACTGCGGTGCCGAGCTGGATCCGGCTGGTCCGCTGGGTGGCGGCGGCCAGGACCGCGACCGGCGACGAGATGCCGAACTGCAGGTGCCGGTGGCGCACCCAGGCGCTGTCGAACCCGAGCTCCTCGCCGAGCACGATGACGTCGAGCGTGGACCGGTGGCCCGCTCCCGGGTCCTTCTCGTCGAACAGGCCGATGGTGAGAAAACCCAGCTTTCGCAACGGCTCTGACTTCCGCGGCACGGAACCCTCCTCGATCCAGTCTCCTTCCGAGTTTAGGTGACGTCTCAACTACGTCCAGATGCTGGAACGAACGTGACCGCGAACGACGCCTTCCGCGCGTGCAGCCGGTACTGCGGCAGCACGCCCGGCCCGCACGACGCCGTGCCCAGGCCGTGCTGGGCGAGGTCGAGGTTCAGGTGCACGCGGTCGCCCGGCACGAGGTCGTCGGTGTGCCTGGCCGCGTCGAGGTCCTCGCTGGTCCAGCGGCGTGCGGTGAAGTCGAACACCGGCTCACCCTCGATGTGGACACCGCCGATGCGCAGCCAGCGGGCGTCGGCGCGGTTGCCGTTCTCCTGCGGGAAGACGTACGGCGTTTGCAGTGCGTCCACGGTGGAAGTGAACCGGCCGATGCGGGCAGCCTGGCGGCTGTCCGCGTACGCCTCGCCGGGGCCTCTTCCGAACCATTCGACGGCGTCCGCGGCCGGTAGTGCCATGCGCAGGCCGAGCCGGGGGAGTGTGCACGGCCACTCGCCGTCCGGCGTGATGTCGACCCGGAGGTGCAGCCGGTCGCCGTCGGCGGTCCAGTGGTAGTCGGCGAGCATGCCGAACCCCCACGCAGGAGGCGCTACACGGGTGTGCACGACCAGTCCGGACGGGTGAGTCTCGACGTCGACCACCCGGTGCTGGAGCCGGTGCAGGCCCGCGTCGCGCCACGCCCGTTCCTCGGGGTGGTCCGAACCGCGGTCGTTGTCGGTGGGCGCGCGCCAGAGGTCGAGACGGGGGCCGTCGAGGGTGAGCTCGCCGAGCTTGGTCAGCAGGCCGGTGACCGGGTCGAACTCGCCGATGCCGTGCCGCAGGACGGCGCCGAGGTGGACGAGTTCGACGCCGCCGGGCGGGGTGGCCGGCGGGGGTTCGGCGACGAGGATCTGGCCCCAGGCGACGACGTGGCCCGCGTCGGCCCAGGAGGCGGGGGCGGCCAGGGAGGCGCGGACGGTGAGCCAGCCTTCACCGGACACGGCAGGAAGCTCGGGAAGTGCGATGTCGGCGCGCGCTCCCGCTGTGGTTCGGGGAACCTCCAGCGTGCCTGAGGCGACCTCCACCCCGTCGTCCTCGTACACCCAGTCGAACCGCAGGTGGTCCATCCCGACGTGGTCGTAGAAGCTCTCGACCCGGATCCCGGCCTCGGTGCCCGTGATCCTGATCGGTTCGAAGACCTTGCCGAACTCCGCCAGCCCCGGCGACGGCGTTCGGTCGGGGAACACCAGCCCGTCGATCACGAAGTTGCCGTCGTGCAGCGGTTCGCCGAAGTCACCGCCGTACGCGAAGTGCCCGTCTCGCTCCAGCCCGTGGTCGATCCACTCCCAGATGAACCCGCCCTGCACGTGCTCGTAGCGCTCGAACAGTTCGCGGTACTCAATCATCCCGCCCGGCCCGTTGCCCATCGCGTGCGCGAACTCGCACAGGATGAACGGCAGCCCGTGCGCGTGCTCGCGCCCGATCTGCTCAACCTCGTCGTGCGAGGCGTACATCCGGCTGTAGACGTCGACGTACTCGCAGGCGAAGTCGCCCTCGTAGTGCACCGGCCGGGACGGGTCACGATCGCGGGTCCACGACGCCATCGCCGCGAGGTTGCGGCCGGTGTGCGATTCGTTGCCCAACGACCACAGCACGATCGACGGGTGGTTCTTGTCCCGCTCGACCATCCGGCGCATCCGGTCCACATAGGACTCTGCCCAGCGCGGGTCGTCGCTCGGGTTGCCGGCCCAGCCGAGTTCACCGAACCCGTGGGTCTCCAGGTCGCACTCGTCGATCACCCACAGCCCGTACTCGTCGCACAACGACAGGAAGTACGGGTCCGGCGGGTAGTGGCTGGTGCGCACGGCGTTGACGTTGTGCCGCTTCATGAGCAGCACGTCCTGCAGTGCGACCTCTCGCGGCACCGCGCGGCCGAACCGAGGGTGGTGCTCGTGCCGGTTGACGCCCCGGAACACGACCCGACTGCCGTTGACCGTCAGCACGCCATCGGAGATCTCGACCGTCCGGAATCCGATCCGCACCGGCACGCGTTCGGCGTCGGTGTGCACAACGCCGTCGTACAGCCGGGGGCTCTCCGCGCTCCACGGTTCGACGGCCAGCGAGAACGACTGCCCCGGCAGGAGATCGGTCACCTCCAGTTCCGGCACGGAGAGCAGGCCGCCCTCGACCGACAGCGTTCCCGAACCGGTGACGTGGTCGTAGGAGGCGTGGATCTCGTAGTCCGCGACTCCGCCGCGCGGACGGGACAGCAGCGCGACCGAGCGGAAGATCCCGGACATCCACCACATGTCCTGGTCTTCGAGGTAGCTGCCGGCCGACCACTGGTGCACGCGCACGGTCAGCACGTTCCCCGAAGGGCGGAGCAGGTGTCCTACCTCGAACTCCGCGGGCAACCTGCTGCCGCGGGTGACACCCAGTTCGACATCGTTGAGGCAGATCAGTCCGCACGAGTCGACGCCGTCGAAGCGCAGCACCGCCGGCTCGTCCGGCCAGTTCTCCGGCAGGTCGAACACCAGCCGGTAGTCGCCCGTGGGGTTGTCGGAGGGCACGAACGGCGGCTCGACCGGGAACGGGTAGCGCACGTTCGTGTACGCGGGCGAACCGTGGCCCTGCAGTTGCCAGTGCCCTGGCACGGTGATGGCGCCCCAGTCGCCTTCGTCGAGACGGAAGTCCCAGGTCCCGTCCAGCGACAACGAGGCCGCGTCGGAGGTGAAGAAGGAGCGTGGCGCCACCGAACCGAAGCCGGGACCCATGTCTTCGACGTACGACAACAAGATGTTCAGCCCTTCACTGCGCCGGCGGCGATGTTGCGGATGAAGTGGCGTGCGCCGATCAGGAACACGATCACCAGCGGCACGATCGCCACCAGGGTGCCCGCCATGACGACGGCGTAGTCCTGCAGGTACAGGCCGTTGAGCTGGGCCAGCGCCACCTGGAGCGTCACGTGGTTCGAGTCGATCAGCACGACCAGCGGCCACAGGTAGTCGTTCCACGCGTTGACGAACGTGAAGATCCCGAGGAACGCCAAGGCAGGTCGCAGCACGGGCAGGCCGACCGACAGGTAGGTGCGGAAGAAGCCGGCGCCGTCGACCCGAGCGGCTTCCAGCAGTTCGTCCGCGATGGCGCCGCGGGCGTACTGGCGCATCCAGAAGATGCCGAACGCGTTGGCGGCCGCCGGGATGATCAGCGCGTTCAGGCTGCCGACGAGACCGAACTTCGCCATCAGGTCGAACTGCGGGATCGCCGAGAGCTGCGTCGGCACCACGAACGTCGCCAGCAGGATTCCGAAGAGGACGTTGCTGCCGGGGAAGTCGTACTTGGCGAACGCGAAGGCCGCCAGCGAGTCGAAGAACAGCACCAGCACCGTGATCGCGATCGCCACGACCAGGGTGTTCAGCACCGACCCGAAGAAGTCGACCTTCGCGAAGACCTCGCCGATGTTGTCCACGAGATGCCCGCCGAACCAGAACTTCGGCGGTGACGAGTAGATGTCGGCGGTGGTGTTCGAGGCCATCACCGCGAGCTGGTAGTAGGGGAACAGCGTGATCAGCGCACCGATCACCAACGCGCCGTAGGTGAGGAGGGTGCCGGGTTTCGTCCGGTTCACTGGTCGCCTCCGTTCACGCGGGCCGGGCGCTGCACGAGCCGCCAGTTGAGGATCGAGAACAGCACCACGACCACGAAGATGCCCCACGCGATGGCGGCGCCGTAGCCGAAGTCGTTGTCCGCGAACGCCGTGTTGTAGAAGTAGAGGACCATCGTCATGCCCGCGCCTTCGGGGCCGCCGCGGTCGCCGAGCAGGATCTGCGACTCGGTGAAGATCTGCAGACCGCCGATCGCCGACATCACGACCGAGAACAGGATCACCGGGCGCAGCAACGGAAGCGTGACGCGGAAGAACGTCTGCACCGGACCGGCGCCGTCGAGCTTCGCGGCCTCGTAGACGTCCTGGGGGAGTGCCTGCAGGCCCGCCAGCAGGATGATCGCGTTGTAGCCCGTCCAGCGCCAGATGATCATCACCGAGATGGCGGTCCTGATCGCCCAGGGATCGGTGAGCCACTGCACGGGATCCACGCCGATGAGGCCGAGGAACCAGTTCAGGACGCCGAACTCGCTGGAGAAGAACGAGCCGAACACCAGCGACATCGCCACGATCGACGTGACGTTGGGCAGGAAGTAGGCCACCCGCAGGAAACCCTTGTGGCGCACCGAGGAGTTCAGGCCCAGTGCGACGAGCATCGACAGCACCAGCATCGGGATCGTCGACATCACCCAGATGATCAGGGTGTTGCCGATCGCGTCCCAGAACGCCGTGTCGGTCAGGAGGAACGCGAAGTTCTCCAGCCCGACGAACTTCATCTCGCTGACGCCGTTCCAGCGCTGCAACGACAGCCACAGCGAGTACACGACGGGATACACCCCGAAGATCGCGAACAGCACGAAGAACGGCGCGATGGCCAGGTACTGCGGAAGGTACTTCCACCTGCGGTTCACGCGAGCACCCCCTGCCGGCGCAGCAGCCGTTCGACGGCCGTCCGGGCGTCCTGCCAGGCCTGTTCCGGGTCCTTGCCGGCGCTTTCCACGTTGGTCAGCTCATCGGTGTAGGTGTCGGAGATCGTGATGTCCCAAGGCGAGAAGTAGACGGGCTGGACCTTCTCCGCGATCTCGCCGAACACCTGGATCGTGGCCTGCCCGCCGAAGAACTCCTCGGCCGCCAGCACCGTCGGGTCGGAGTAGACGGCCGGGCTGGACGGGAAGAGTCCGAGTTCGAGGTAGGTGGACGCCTGGTTCTCCGGCGACATCAGCCACTTCACGACCTCGTAGGCGCCCTGCGGATCGGGGCAGTACCTCGTGATCGCGAGGAACGAGCCGCCCTGGTTGCCGGGACCGCCGGGCGCCTGGCACACGTGCCACTGGCCGGACGTGCCCGGCGCGGACTGCTTGAGGTTGCCGGTGATCCAGGAGGCGTTGACGAACGCGACCTCCTTGCCGTTCGTCCAGGCCGCGCGCCGGTCGACGCCCTCGCCGGTGGCCGAACCCGCGTAGCCCGCCGTCAGCCCCAGCTGGAACGCCTTGACCGCGCGATCCCACGCCCGCCGCACCTGCGACTGGTCGTCGAGGTAGCGGTTCTGCCGGTCGAGGTACTTCTGCTTCTCCTGCGCGAGCGAGTACGTGAACACCATCTTCGTGTCGGTGATCAGGTATCGGCCGGGCAGCTTCTCCTTGACCCGCAGGGCGAACTCGAAGTAGTCGTCCCAGGTGGACAGTGCGGCGGCCACCGCGCCCGGTTCGCTCGGCAGACCGGCCTCGGCGAACAGGTCGTGCCGGTAGTAGAGCGCGGCCGGGCCGGTGTCGATCGGGAAGCCGAGCTGGAACCCGTCTGGGCTGCGGCCCGCCTGCCACTTCCACGGCAGGTAGCGCGACTCGTCCTGCTTCGCGCCGAGCGCGTTGAGGTCGGCGAACCTGTCCGTGGCCGAGAAGTAGGTGGAGATGCCGTCGCCGAGCATCGTGATGTCCGGCAGGTAGGCCTCGCCGGACAGTGCGGCGAGCAGCCGCCGGTTCAGTTCGCCGCTCACCTTCGACGGCGTGAGGTTCTGGGCGGGGAAGCGCCGCACGGCCTCGCCGAGCACCTTCTCCGACAGGCCGTTCGTGGAGTACCAGAGCGTGATCTTGCCGGGGTTGGCCGTGGTCGGGCTGGTGCACGCGGTCGCGCCCAGTGCGGTGGCACCGAGTGCGGCCGCGCCGGTCAGGAACCTGCGTCGAGTCAACGTCATCGGGGACCCTCCGGAGAGCCCGTGAACGCTCCCGTGAGCGTTCACGGATTGCCGCGAATGATGAGCTGAACGGGTGACCCTGTCAAGGGTCAGGCAGATTCGCGCACTAACAGAACGGCGCTGACCAGCAGTTCTTCGTCAGGCAACGACGGTTCGCCCGCGACCAGCCGACCGGCCTGCGCTATCGCGAGCGCGCCGATCCGGCGGGTGTCGAGCGCGACGCTCGTGAGCGCCGGATCGACGACCGTGCCGAGCTGCAGCCCGTCGAACCCGATCACCGCGAGGTCGGCGGGCACGGCCTTGCCGAGCCTGCGGGCCGCCTTGAGCGCGCCCATGGCGATGATGTCGTTGTAGGTGAACACGGCGGTGAGGCCGGGATGCTGGTCGAGCAGCTCGTTCAACGCCTCCGCGCCGCCGTCGGCCGACTGCACGGCGTTGCCGACGACGGGAGCGTGCAGCCCGTGCTCGTCCATCGCGTCGGTGAACCAGTCACGGCGCAGGCTCGGTTCGGCGCGGCCCGCGTGGTCGAGCATGCCGATCCTGCGGTGACCTGCGGCGACGAGATGATCGACGGCTTCATGCACGCCTTTCTCGCCGTCGATGCGGATCGAGCTGAAGCGCGGCGAGCGGTGGTCACGGCCTATGAGCACGGCGGGCATGCCGCCGAGGTGCCGGTCGAGCTCGGCCTCGTCCAGGCTGAAGTAGCCGACCACGGCGTCCACCTGCGCCACGACGACTTCGAGCGTGCTGCGTTCCTCGACGATGCTGTCGGCCGTGTCGTAGACGATCACGTGCCAGCCCCGGGCCCGCGCGGCCTCCAGGGCCCCGGCCGCGACCTCGGTGAAGAACGGGTTGAGCAGATCGGGGATGACCAGGCCGATCGTGGTGCTGTCCTGCCGCACCAGACCCCGCGCGAACCGGCTCGGCCGGTAGCCCAGCTCCCGCGCCGCGTCGAGGACCCGCTGCTTGGTGCCGGCGTCGATCTCGCCCTTGTCGTTGAGCGCCCGCGACACCGTCTGCCGCGAGACCCCGGCGACCCGCGCGACGTCGTTGATCGTGACGCGCTTGCTCATGATCACCTCTCGTCCGACTGCGACCGAGTATGCAGGGCGTCGAGCACCACGGTGATCGCGGCGCGCGAGTCACGGCGCACGGCGGCGGTGATCCTCCGCGTCACCGGCAACTCCCTGGTGACCACGTCGAACCGCCGGTCGACGGCCAACGCGGGCAGCACCGCGACCGCCAGCCCGGCCTCGACGTGCTTGAGCGTCAGCATGTAGTTGCTGAACCGCCCGACCACCCTCGGCTCGAACCCGGCCTGCCGGCACAGCCGCGTCGCGAGCTTCGCCATGTACGAGCCGGGGATGTCGAACGCCCACGGCTCGTCCTTGCACGCCGGGACGTCCGTCGCGGGATGGCTCGGTGGCGTGACCAGGACGATCGGGTCCTCGCCCAGGGGCACGACGTCGATGTCCCGCGGCACGGGCAGCTCCACGAAGTCGGTGGTCGTGATGATCACGTCGACCTCACCGGCCAGCAGCGCGGGCATGCTGGCGTGCGGTTCCAGTTCGACGATCTCAACGTCGAGGTGCGGGTGGTCGAGCCGTTGGATCGCCGGCACTGCCAGGGTGTGGATCGAGCTCTGGAACGCGCCCAGCCGGATGAGGCCGGACGGCTCCTGGCTGAGGCCTCGGAGCTCTGCCTCGACGGCGTCCATCTGGTCGAGGATCGACCGGGCCCGTCTCGCCAGGATGTGCCCGGCCGACGTGAGCCGGACGCGCCGCCCGGTCCGTTCGATCAGCTGGGTGCGCGTTTCGTTCTCAAGCACCGCGAGCTGTTGCGACACACTCGAAGCACTCAGGTTCGCGGCCTGCGCCACGGCCCGCACGGTGCCCAGCGCGTCGAGCTGGCTGAGCAGGCGCAGGCGCCACGGGTTCAGCGTCATGCTGTGCAGTATTTCCGAACAGCGAGCGTGGAATTGTGAGATGGACCTGATGCTCGGCGCGTCCTAGCGTTTTCCGCATGGAGACTTTCTGGGACGACGTCGACCGCCACCTCGTCCGCTACGGCGGCACGTTCACGCGCGAGATCATCGACAGCGCGTCGGGAAGCTTCCTGTTCACCGAGGACGGCCGCCGCATCCTGGACTTCACGTCCGGGCAGATGAGCGCGATCCTCGGCCACTCGCACCCGCGCATCGTCGAGACCGTGCAGCGGCAGATCGCGAATCTCGACCACCTGTTCAGCGGCATGCTCAGCCGCCCGGTGGTCGATCTGGCCCGCAGGCTCTCCGACACGCTGCCCGAGTCGCTGTCGAAGGTGCAGCTGCTGACCACCGGCGCCGAGTCGAACGAGGCCGCGCTGCGCATGGCCAAGCTCGTCACCGGCAAGCACGAGGTGGTGGCGTTCGCCCGCTCGTGGCACGGCATGACCGCCGCCGCGGCCGCCGCGACCTACAGCGCGGGCCGCAAGGGCTACGGGCCCGCCACGCCCGGCAACTTCGCGATCCCGGCGCCGTCCGGCGACTGGCAGGCGCAGCTCGACCTGGCGTTCGACCTGATCGACGCGCAGTCCGTGGGATCGCTGGCGGCCTGCATCGTCGAGCCGATCCTGAGCTCCGGCGGCATCCTCGAACCGCCGCCGGGTTACTTCGCCGCGTTGTCGGCCAAGTGTCGTGAGCGCGGGATGTTGCTGATCATGGACGAGGCGCAGACCGGACTGTGCCGCACGGGCAACTGGTACGCGTTCGAGCGGGACGGCGTGGTGCCGGACATCCTGACGCTGTCGAAGACTCTGGGCGCCGGGTTGCCGCTGGCCGCCGTGATCACGTCCGCGGAGATCGAGGCGGAGGCGTACGCCCGCAACTACCTGTTCTTCACCACACACGTGTCGGACCCGTTGGTGGCCGCGGTGGGCAACACCGTGCTGGACGTGCTCGTCGAGGAACGACTGGACGAACGGGCGGCGAAGCTCGGCGCGTTCCTGCGCAACGGGCTGGACGACATCGCCGCGCGCCACTCGCTGGTGTCGGACGTGCGGGGGCGTGGCCTGCTGGTCGGGCTGGAGATCGCGGACGAGTCGCTGAGCGCGCCGATCACCCAGAAGTGCCTGGACCTGGGGCTGCACATGAACATCGTGCAGATCCCCGGGATGGGCGGGGTGTTCCGGATCGCGCCGCCGCTGACGGCGTCGGAGGAGGAGTTGGCGCTCGGGCTGGGCATCCTGGACGAGGCGATCGGGTCGGCCTGACCATCTGGCCATTCGTCTCGGCTGGAAGGTCGAGGCAGGCCGGTTCCGCTGCTCGTACGATCCCCGCGTGGGGGAACTTCGCCGTAAACCGCTGATCATCGCCACTGTTCTGCTGTGCGCCGCCGTGTTCGCGGTCACCGGACGGATCATCGGCTTCGACCGGGCACTGCACCTGATCAGCGGTCCCGGCGTCGGCGAGTCGGCGTTCGACCACCCGGTGTACACGATCGCCGAGTCGGCGGTCGTGCTGGTTCTCGTGTTCACGCACGCCTGGCGCGCACCTGTGCTCCTGGCGGTGCCGTCGATCGTGGCACTCGTGCTCGTCGTCGAACACGCCGCGTTCTACCGCCCGCACATATCGCTGTCCCGCGCGGACGCCGTTCAGCTGATGCTGATCCTGAGCATCATCATGGCCGCGGGCGGTCTGCTGTTGCGGATGCGAGAGCGGTCGCGAGCCGCGCTGGCCGCGGCGGCGGAAGAACGGGCTCGCCGGGACGAGCGGCTCGACATGGCGCGCGAGCTGCACGACGTCGTGGCGCACCACGTCACGGGCATGCTGGTGCAGGCGCAGGCCGCGCTCGTGGTGGCGCAGCAGGACAAGGACAAGGCGTGCGAGATGCTGCCGGGCATCGTCGAGGGCGGCACGGACGCGTTGGGGGCGATGAGCGCGATGGTCAGGACGTTGCGGGACAACGGAGCCGCGACCGCGACCACCGATCTGACGGCGGACCTGCACCGGCTCGTGGAGAGGTCGGGGCTGCCGGTGCGGACGAGCATCGAGCTGACCGGCGACGTGCGCCCGGAACTGGGGCGGTCGGTGCTGCGGCTGGTGCAGGAGGCGTTGACCAACACCCGCAAGCACGCCTTCGACGCCACGAGCGTAGAAGTGGACGTGCACCTCACGGACGAAGCAGTGCTGCTGTCCGTTGTGGACAACGGGAAGGTGCGACCAACGCAGTCGGGCGGGTTCGGGCTGGTGGGCATGCGGGAACGGGTGCACGAACTGGGAGGGCGGTTCTTCGCGGGTGCCACTGGAGAAGGCTGGCTCGTCACCGCCGAGCTCCCGCTGGAGGTGCGTGCGTGATCTCCGTGCTCATCGCCGAGGACCAGGACATGGTGCGGGCCGGGTTCCGGCTGATCCTGGAGGCGCAGCCGGACATCACCGTGGTCGCCGACGTGGCGGACGGGGTGAGCGCGGTGCAGCGCGCCCGTGAGCTGGAACCGCAGGTGTGCCTCGTGGACGTGCGGATGCCCGGCCTCGACGGGCTGGAGGTCACCCGGCAGCTCGTTCCGCACACCCAGGTCGTGGTCGTGACGACGTTCGACAGCGACGAGGTGCTGAACAAGGCTCTGGACCTCGGTGCCTGCGGGTTCCTCACGAAGGACGCCAGTCCCGGGCTGCTGGCCGAGGCGGTCAGGTCGGCGGCGCGCGGAGACGTGCTCGTGTCACCCCAGGTGGTTCTGCGGGTGCTGCGCCGGTCGGTGCGGCCGGTCGCGAGTGCTGACGTGGGTGTGCTGAACGAACGTGAGCTCGACGTCGTGCGGCGCGTCGCGCAGGGACTGAGCAACAACGAGATCGCCGCCGCGATGAAGGTCTCCGTGTCGTCGGTCAAGGCCTACCTGGCATCCGTGCAGACCAAGGTCGGTGCGCGCAACCGCGTCGAGATCGTCGCGTGGGCGTTCCGCTCGCACGTGGTGGCCGGCTGACCATGGCCGGATGGCCAGTTCCCTGCTCGCTGTCGTCCTTACGGCCATGATCTTGCGGCTCTGCGGCCGATCCGGCGGTACCCGTCGTGCCAGCAGGCTCGTCCACAACGGATTTCGTTGTGGACGAAGGGTTCTGGACTGTGCTGGATCAGGTGCGGAGGTTCGGGTGGTGGCCCCTCAGTGCGATGCCCCGGGTCGATCCCCAGCGGATCTGGGTCGTCGTGGCCGCCTGCCTGCTTCTCTGGGTGTTCGTGCGGGCCTTCGGCTCCGGTCTGCTGGATCTGCGGGTGTACCTCGCGGGCGGCGAGGCGTGGCGGGCGGGCACGGACCTCTACACCTCGGACTTCCAGGGCCCCAGGGATCTGCCGTTCACCTATCCGCCGTTCGCCGCCGTGCTGTTCAGCGGTCTGGCCAAGTTTCCGTTGCCGCTCAACGCTTTGCTGTTCACCGCGGCGGGCATCGCGCTCTTCACCGCCGCCTGTGTCGTCGCGGCGCCGCGCCTGCGGACGGGCCTCGGCCTGGCCGCGCTGGGACTGCTGCTCGAACCGTTGCGCGGCGGCCTGGACCTCGGTCAGGTCAACATGATCCTGATCGGCCTGGTCGCCGCAGACTGCCTGCTGCCGCGCACCCCGTGGCCGCGCGGCCTTCTTGTCGGACTCGCCGCCGCGATCAAGCTGACTCCGGCGATCTTCGTGCTGTTCTTCCTGGCCCGCGGGCGATGGCGGCCCGCGCTGACCGCCGTGGCGACGTTCGCGGCGTGCGGTCTGCTCGGCTGGGGTCTCGCGCCGGAGCAGTCGAAGCAGTTCTGGTTCCACGCGATGCTCGACCCGGAACGCGTCGGCGGCCTCTCCTACAGCGCGAACCAGTCGTTGCGCGGCCTGCTGTTCCGGCTCGGCGCGCCCGAGCCGATGTGGTTCGTCGCGGCAGCGGCCGTGCTCGCGGTGACTGTCGTGCTGCTGCCGCGGCTGCGCGACGACCTCACGGCCCTCGTCGCGGTCGCGGCAGCGGGTCTGCTGATCTCGCCGGTGTCCTGGTCGCACCACTGGGTGTGGATCGCGCCCGCGTTGATGCTGCTGGGCGGGCGCGTCAGGATCGCGGTCGTGGCGGTGTTCGCGGTCGGTCCGCACTGGCTGCTGCCGACCGCGGGCGACCGTGAACTGACGTGGACGTGGTGGCAGCACCTCGTCGGCAACGCCTACGTCTGGCTGGGCCTCGCGTTCCTCTGCTGGTGCGCGGTCCTGTCCGCTCAGGCCGTCGGGCGCGGCCAGGCGAACTCGTCGACCAGGGGACCGGCGACCACCCGTGCCAGCGCCTGAGCGGCGTCCATGCCGGAAGAGGGCATCTCCGCGGCGATGAGGCCGCCGAGGTACGCCGCCGCGCAGGAGGTGCCTCGCCACGTCGCGTACCCCGTGATGAGGTCGGTGGCGGGGTCGCCCTTGAACATCGTCACCGTCGCGGAGGCCAGATAGGTGCTGGTGAACGTGTCGTCGACCTCCGGCTGAACGATGTGCGTCACCCACGGCAGATCAGGGCTGTAGTGCGTGGTCGGGTCGGGGTCGGGCAGGTCGGGCACTCCGGCGGCGATCACACCGGGCAGTGCCGCGGGCCACGTCGCGGAGTTGCGGGTGACCAGCGACGAGGTCATGCCGAGAAAGCCCCCGTGGTTGCCGGCCGCCGCGACGACGGTGATGTGCGGGCTGAGCCGTTCGACCGCCCGTTCGAGGATCAGCGGCGGCTGGCCGTCGTGGGTGCGGCAGCCGTTGGCCATCACGATCAGGTGAACGCGGTCCTCCGGCTTGTCCGCGAGGAACGTCGCCAGCTTCTTGACCACCTCCCACGCCTCGGCCTTGCCGTCAGGACCCAGCGCGGCGCGCGGGACCACCGTGGCGCCGGGTGCCGTCTTGAGGATCAGCCCGGCGACGAAGACACCGTGGCCCTCCTCGAAGTAGCTGGTTCCCTGCCGGTCTTTGGTGAACCAGTCGTGGTCGGAGGCGTGGACGGAGGTCTTGGGGAGCTGGAAGTGCTGGTAGATCTTGGTGTCCACCATGCCGACGCGCACGCCCTGGCCCGCGTCGCCCTGGATCCACGGACCGTCGTGAGTGGCGGGCATCGGGTTCCAGAACGCCTGGCTCTTGGTCTGCGGGTAGGCGCCGAAGACGTTCCCCATCTTCCGGTTCTTGCCGATCAGCGGTGTCCAGCCGCCGCTGCGTCCCGCGATCCGTGCGCGCACCTCGGTGAGCACCGGGTCGAGGTCGGTGACGGGGTTCTGCGTGTCCCCGTGTTTCAGCGTGAGCAGTGTCAGGTCGAACTCGGGTATGGCGTCCTTGACGGCGTCCTCGATGTGCAGTTCGCCGAGCACGTGCCGCACGGCGCCGAGGTGGTGGGTGTCGACGACGAGCTCGTCGAGAACGGCGGTCGTGTTGTCCTGTTCGGGGTTCATCTCAGCCTCCGTTGGGGGTCTCCGGTGAACCGATGCCGGAACGCCTCGACCTGATACCTGGCGAAGAACGGCCTCGCCGTGCACATTGGTCATCATGCTGGCGGGATCGGTGTTACACGCGGCGAGCGAAGCGATGCGGCTCGCCGACGTCGACCCGATCAGGGCGATTCCGCTGGCAGCACAGGTCGTGAGGAATTCTCGCGACGACGTTCCCGCCCTCGCGCTGGCCGAGCAGGCGTGGGGCCACGCGCTGTGCCAGACCGGCCAGATCGGCGAGGCGGTCACGCACCTGCGTCGCGCGGTCAGGCTGGGGACGGGCAAGGCGGCGGCCGAGAGCCGGATGAAGCTCGCGTTCGCGCTCGTGCAGCAGGGGAGACCCACGTCCGCGCTGCGCGAGGTGGACTTGGCCGTTCCCCTGCTGGGTGCGCGCGCTCGAAGCCAGCGCGCGGTGATCCTCTACCACCTCGGCAGGCTCGACGACGCCTTCGCCGACTATCAGGCCGCCGACCGCGCGTTGCGCCGGGGCGGCGAGAAGCTGGCCGTCCAGCGGAACCTCGTCAACCGGGGCATCGTGCAGGCCGAACGCCAGAACTTCGGGCTCGCGGTGAGGGATCTGGTGGAGGCGGAGGGGCTGGCGCGCGACCTCGGCCGTGACCTCGCGGTCGGCATCATCGCCGAGAACCTGGGCTTCGTGGAGAGCCGCCGCGGCGACGTCCCGGCCGCGCTCGCGCACTTCGACCGGGCCGAGGAGATCATCGCGCGGAACGGCGGCCGCCTCGCACCCGTTCTCTTCGACCGCGCGGAGTTGCTGCTGTCCGTCGGTCTGGCCGGCGAAGCGCGAGAACACGCTTCGCAGGCCGTCACGGCGTTCCGCACCGAGGGACGCAGGCTGATGGTCCCCGAGACGTTGTTGCTGCTGGCCGACGCGGCGTTGCTCGGCCGCGACTGGGCCGCCGCCGGTCGGCACGCGCGCGCCGCCCTGGCCCAGTTCGTCCGCCAGGGCCGCGACCAGCACGCCGCCTTCGCGCGGGCAACGGTGCTGCGCGCCGCGTTGAGCGCCGGAAAGCCCTGCCGGATCAGCGATCCCGACGCGATGGTGGCCGCACTGCACGGCAGGCCCGCCGTGCAGGCGCACCTCGACCTGGCCGTGGTGGCGAGGCGCCGAAGACAACCGGCTCGCGCGGTCGCGCACCTGACCACCGCGAGCCAGGCGCGGACACGTGGCCCGGCGACGCTGCGGGCGCGCGGCTGGTACGCCGAAGCCCTGCTGCACGAACACACCGCCCCTCAACGCGCCGCGGCCGCCGCCAGGCGAGGTCTGCGCATCCTCGACGAGAACCACGCCGCCCTCGGCGCCGGTGACCTCCGCGCCCACTCGGCCACCCACCGCGCGGACCTCGCCGAACTGGGCCTGCGCGTGGCGCTGAGGTCCGGCAGGCTCGCCGACGTCTTCGAATGGGCCGAACGCGGCCGCGCGAGCCGCTTCCTGCACCGCCCGGTCCGCCCGCCGGACGATCCCGAACTCGCCGCGCTGCTGCAGTCGTTGCGCGCCACGAAGCTCACCCACCGCCAGGTGGAGCTGGAACGCCGGATCAAGAACCGCAGCCGCCTGCTCCGCGCGACCGGCCCCGGCCCGTCCGAGCCGGTGCGGCCCGCCGAACTGGACCTCGGCGGCCGGGTGCTCGTCCAGTACGTCGAGGCCGACGGTGACCTGCTCGCGTTGACCCTCACCGACCGGCGCCTGGATCTGCGCGTCGTGGGCCCGGTCCGCGAGGTGGCCGACCTGCTCGAACGCGTGCCGTTCGCGTTGCGGCACTTGGCCCGCCGCCCGCGTCCGGAGATCCTGCAGCTGCTGCGCACCACGACGTCCACATTGGACTCGCTGCTGCTGCCGCGCTGCGACAGACCGCTGGTGGTCGTGCCGACGGGCCTGCTGCACAACGTGCCGTGGTCGACTTTGCCGTCGTGCCGCGGAAAACCGGTCGTCGTCGCACCCTCGGCGACGTCGTGGCGCAGCGCCGCCTCCCGGCCTGCTCGCCCACGCACGTTCGCCGTGGCGAGTGGCCCCGGGCTGCCCGGTGCGGAGGAGGAGGCACAGGCCATCGCGGACCTCCACGCCACCACGAACCCGCGTGACGCGACGGTCGACGACGTCCTGAAAGCGCTGGCCACGGCCAGCACCGTGCATCTGGCCGCGCACGGCCGCCTGAACCCGGACAACCCGCTGTTCTCCGCGCTGGACCTGCACGACGGCCCACTCGTGGTCTACGACGTGCAACGCCTCGAACAGGTCCCGGACACCGTGATCATGGCCGCGTGCGACGTCGGCCGTTCGGTCGTCGTGTCCGGCAACGAACTCCTCGGCCTCGCCGCCACGTTCCTCGAACGCGGGACCGCGCAGCTGATCGCCCCGGTCGTGCCGGTGCCGGACGCGGAGACCAAGGACCTGATGCTCGGCGTGCACCGCCGGTTGCGCGACGGCCGTTCGCCCGCGGCGGCGCTGGCCGAGGCACAGGAGGAACTGGGCCGGCCCAACGGTTTCGTGTGCGTGGGAGCGTAGAGCTGAACGGGGCTCCCGCCCGGAACCCCGTTCAGCCTCACGACTACCGAGCGAACTGGAACCAGTTCACGTTCGCCAGGTCGCCACCCGTGCCACCGGTCGCCACCAGGTACAACCGGTGCACCCCGGTGGCGCCGGACGCCGCGGCCGTGCGGCTGGCCCACGTCTGCCACCCACCCGTGCTCGCCGCCGAGACGGTCGCGACCAGCGGGCCGGTCGGGCTGTCCAGACGGAACTGCAGGGTGCCGTTCGCCGTGGAACCGGACGCGAGCCGCGTGGTCACCGAGGTCGGGGGAGTGGCGCCGAAGTCGACGTCCGCGTAGGCCACGTAGTCGCCCGGCGTCAGGTAGCCGACGTTCTGCCCGCAGCCCGAGTCGGTGCACCGCTCGACCTGCGTGCCGCTCTGCTCGTCGTAGTACGAGGCGCCGATCAGCGCGTACGCGTTCTGCGTGGCCGGGAACTGGGCGCCGAAACCGTACGGGAACAGCGGTGTCTTGCCGTCGCCGACGTTGATCGGTTGCTGCGAGGCGCTCTGCATCCACGTGAACGGCAGCGTGCCGGTCGGCCGGTAGTCGCCGAACAGGACGTCCGCGACGCCGTTGCCCTCGGTGCCAGGCAGCCAGGCCGCGACCAGCGAGTGCCACTGCGGCAGCTGCGCCGCGATGTCCAGCGGGCGGCCGGAGACGAGCACCACCACGACCGGGACACCGGTGGCGCGCAACGTGTTCAGGGTCGCGATGTCCTCGGCGTCGAGACCCAGGCCGCCGGGCCGGTCGCCCGCGCCCTCGGTGTACGGGGTCTCGCCGACGACGGCGATCGCGGCCTGGTACGTGCCGTCGACGCCGGTGCCGTTGCGGTTGTACGTCACCGTGGTCGAGGTCGACACGGCCGAGCGGATGCCCTGCAGCACAGTGGTTCCCGGCGTCACCGCGCCGCTGCCGCCCTGCCAGGAGATCGTCCAGCCGCCGCTCTGGTAGCCGATGTTGTCCGCGCTCTTGCCCGCCACGAAGATCTTCGACGCGGTCTTGGGCAGCGGCAGCACACCGTTCTGGTTCTTCAGCAGCACCTGCGACTTGCGCACGGCCTCACGGGCCAGCGCGCGGTGCGCGGCGTTGCCGACGGTCGGCGTGTAGGCGCGGTCGGTCAGCGGTTTCTCGAACAGGCCGAGCTCGAACTTCTTGGTGAGGATGCGGCGGTTGGCGTCGTCGATGCGCGACATCGGCACGCGGCCCGCCTGCACCTCCTGCTTGAGGTAGGTGATGAACTGGCGCCACGCGGTCGGCACCATGATCATGTCGAGGCCGGCGTTGATCGAGTCGCGCACCTCGGCGGCGGTGAAGCCGGTCTGACCGTCGATCTGGTCGATCGCGTTCCAGTCCGACACGACGAGGCCGCTGAAGCCGAGCTCGTTCTTCAGCACGTCGGTGATCAGGTACTTGTGGCCGTGCAGCTTCGTGCCGTTCCAGCTGCTGTAGGTGATCATCACCGAACCGACGCCCTTGGCGATGGCGTCGCGGAACGGCGGCAGGTGCGTCGCGCGCAGCTCGGCCTCGCTGACCTGCGTGTTGCCCTGGTCGGTGCCGTTGGTCGTGCCGCCGTCGCCGATGTAGTGCTTGGCCGTGGCGAGCACCGAACCGGAGTCCGACAGCTTCGAGCCCTGCAGTCCGGTGATCATCGTCGTCATCGACGTGGCGTCCTGCGGCGTCTCACCGAACGACTCGTAGGTGCGGCCCCAGCGGTCGTTGCGCGCGACGCACAGGCACGGTGCGAAGTCCCAGTCGATGCCGGTGCCCGACACCTCCTCGGCCGTGGCGCGCCCGATCCGCTGCACCAGCGCAGGGTCGCGCGTCGCGCCCAGGCCGATGTTGTGCGGGAAGATCGTGGCGCCGACGACGTTGTTGTGGCCGTGCACGGCGTCGACGCCGTAGATCATCGGAATGCCCAGCGGCGTCGCGATCGCCGCGCGCTGGAAGTTGTCGTACATGTTCGCCCACGACGTGGCGTTGTTCGGTGACGGCGCGGAACCGCCACCGGACAGCAGCGACCCGATCCGGAAGTTCGTCAGGTCGGCGGTGCTGACCGAGTTGCGCTCGGCCTGCGTCATCTGCCCGACCTTCTCGTCGAGCGACATGCGGCCTAGCAGGTCGGCGACCCGCGCCGGAATCGGCTGCGCCGGGTCCTTGTAGATCGGGTCGGCCGCGGCGGCCGTACCGGTGGGGATGACGGCGGCACTGAGCAGTAGTGCGGCCGCGAGGAACTTTCTCACAGGGCAGACCTCCGGAGGACGAGGTCCTGTTTACCTTGCGGCACAACAGGGTTCGCCGAGCGTAACCCGCGTTCACAAAGTGGTATAGACCATCGGGGAACCGGAACCAGTACCGGTTCCCCTCGCCAGCCCTAACGACACCAGGACTGCACGGTCTCCGCGAAATCGGGGAACTCCGCCCGTGCCTTGGCGAGCACCTCGGCCGGTGTGCGCGGCTCGATCCCGGAGTACTTCTCCGCGACGGCACGCAGTTCGGCGTTCGGCACACCGGTGTCCGACCCGAACTCGACGGCCTCCTGCGGTCCCACACCACCCGCGAGCAACCACAGGAACTCGCCCAGGCTCGTCGCGACGGGCCCGACCTCACCCTCCGACCCGAAGAACACGACGGGCTGCGCGGCCAGCGGCCCTTCCCTCACCAGCCACAGCACGGCCAGTCCGCCGGTGCCGTCCTGCCCGAACGGCCGGAACGCGTCCCCGTCCAGCTCTTCGTTGCCGGTCCACGACCGAATCCAGTCGGTCGTCTCCTCGGCGGAGTCGAACTCCTGGTAAGGCTCGTAGTCCATGTTTCCCGGCGAGGGCTCGTCGGCCTTCTCGTCGTACTCCCAGGGGAAGTCGATGCCGCTCAGTGCGGCCAGTGCGGCGGGGAAGTCCCGGTCGTCAGTGATCTCCACGCGCGCACGCTACTTCAACAGATCGCCTGCGGTCCGCGTCTTGAGTCCTGGAGAGGAGTCCGACATGCCTATGCCCAGATGGTGGGGCCACATCAACAAACGCGTGTTCAACCCGCGCGCGATCAAGAGCGGCAAGTGGGCGGTGCTCACCCACGTGGGCCGCAGCTCGGGAATGCCCTACCGCACGCCGATGGAGGCGCACCCGGTCGACGGCGGCTACCTGGTCGTCCTGGTCTACGGATCGAACTCGGACTGGGTCCGCAACGTCATGGCGTCCGGTCGCGCGCGGTTGACGGTCGACGGCGAGGAGCTCGAACTGACCGCACCGCGCGTGGTCGGTGAGGCGGAGGCGTTCGCGGCACTGGCCGACGACGTGAAACGTCCGCCGAAATCGCTCCGCATCAAGGAGTTCCTCCGGATGGACCTCGCCGCGAACTAGTCCGACTGCTCGGTGGCGAGCTTGCCCAGCGCGTGCCTGTTGGTCAGCCCCGTCTTCGTGAGCAGGCTCGACACGTGCTTCTCGACGGTCCGCCGCGACAGGTGCAGCTGCGCGGCGATCTCGTTGTTGGCCAACCGGACCCCGAGCAGCCGCAGCACCTCGTACTCGCGGACGGTCACGCCGGCCAGCCGCAGCTCGTCGGGCACCTCGTCGGCGCCGGAGCGGCGCTGCGTCACCCGCACGCCCATCAGTCGCAGCTGGGCGCGGCAGGCTCCGGCCACGGCGGCGATGCCGGCGTCGTGGAAGTGGTGTTCGGCGGCGCGCAGCCAGGTTTCCGGGTCGCCCCAGCCGTCGCGGGCGGCGGCCTCGCTGACGAGTCGCAGGCCCAGGTGGCGGGCCATCGGGTAGGGGTGGCCGACGTCGCCGCTGTCCTGGACCTGGGCCAGGGCGGCGTCCTTGTCGCCTTCGGCACCGGCCAGCACGGCGGAGGCCAGCAGAGCGAAGTGGTGGTCCCAGCGTAGGCCCGCGGCCGGGTCGGCGACGACCTCGTCGTACTCGGCTCTGGTCAGATCGCCGTCCACGGCTCTGAGCAACAGGGAGAGGCCCAGGCGGCCGGTCAGGTGGTAGGTCGTGGGGGTGGCGCGTTCGGCGGCCAACGCCAGTGCGAGATCGGCCCGCGCCCTCGGTCTGTCCTCTTCGAGGAGCGAGCAGAACGTCGCCGCGAGACCGTGCAGGCGCGCGGTGTGTTGTTCGCCGCCCGGCTCGGACAGCACGGACCAGGCTTCGGTCAACGTCGTCCGGTCGCCGCGGTGGCCCGCCAGCACGGCTCGCAGCACCGACATGAACTGGCTGATCTCCTGCAGTCCCAGTCGTTTCGCGGCGGAGGAGACGTCGTCGACGACCAGGGAGGCGGCGGCGAAGTCGGCGCGCAGCACGAGTTGCAGGCCGATGTTGACCTCGGACTGGTAGCGGGCGATCACCGCGCCGATCCGGGACGCCAGGTCGCGGGCCTGTTCGAGGCGGCCGAGGTCGCCGGAGCGCAGGGCGTCGTCGAGGCCCAGGCGCACGAGGGCGTGGATCTCCCAGATCGGCAGGTCGTGCGCGATCGCGAAGGCGCGGCTGCGTTCCAGGTACGCCGTCGCGCGGGCCGGGTCGCGACGGCGGGTCAGCGCACCGAGAAGTTGCCACGCCTGGCAGGCGACGACCGGGAGCGGGACGCGTTCGGCCACGGTCGCGGCACGCAGCGCGGTCTCCTCGGCGCGTTCGAGGCTGCCCTGTTCGGCGCGGTCCAGTTCCAGGTGGGCGGCCACGACGTCCACGGGCGCGCACTCCTCGGGAGGGGCGTCACCCAGCAACGCCCGCGCGATCTCCACCTGGGCGAGGCCGTCGGACGTGCGGCCGGCCAGGTTCGCCGCCCACGCCAGCTGCGTGTGCAGGCGGGCGCGGTGCGGGCGGTCGAGGCCCGAGCTGTCGAAGCTCATGGCCAGCGCGCGGTCGACCTGTCCGGCCTCGGTCAGCGCCAGCAACTGGGCTTCGAGCGCCTCGAAGCGCTGGACGGGGTCCTCGACGAGTTCCAGCGAGCGTTCCAGCAACGTGACGGCCGACTGCGCGGCGCCCTGGGCCAGTGCTCGTCGTCCGGCTTCGGCGTAGAGCGCACCGGCCTCGGCGGTCTGGCCGGCCGACTCCCGCAGCGTCGCGCAGAGGTGGCACCAGTCGCCGGGCACGCCGGGGTAGCGCTTCTCGACGGCGTCGGCCGCGCGCCGGGCCAGGGACGACTGGACGTCCTCGGGGATCAGGGTCAGGACCGCGTCGGCGACCAGCGCGTGCGTGAAGAGGTACCAGTCGGGGGTGTGGTCGTCGGGGCCGATCAGGTGCGCGACGGGTTCGCTCTGCAGGTGGCGCAGCAGTGTGCGGTAGTCGAGGCCGGTGACCTCGCGGACGACGGTCAGCGGGAACCTGAGCCCGATCACGGCCGCGACCGACACGAACTCGCGCGCCTGGTCGTTCAGGCGGCCGAACCGGCCGGCCACGCTGTGCACCAACGCGGACGGCGGCACTCCGGCCTCGCCCATGCACCAGACGTCCCCGGTCCGCACGAGGTGCCCGTCCGAGACGATCTCGTCGAGCAGTTCCTCCACGAACAGCGGAAGCCCGCCGCTGCCCGCCCACAGCAGATCCAGTGTGGGCGCGGGCAAGGCGCCCTCCAGGCACGCGCCCGCGAGCGCCGACACCTGCTCGTGCTTGAAACGCCGGAGCTCGATGAGCGTGGCGGAGTCGCGTTTGCTGGTGGCGCGGGCGAACTCCAGCGCCGCGCTGTCGTCGTCGCGCATGGTCGCGAGCAGCAACGTGGGCTGGTGCGAGATGTTGTCGATGACGTACTCGAGCACTGCCAACGTATCCGGGTCGGCGTACTGCAGATCGTCGATGACGACCGCACATCCGCCGTCGCGGCCCACGAGTTCGGTCAGCCGGAGCACGCCCTCGGCGAGCACGATCAGTGAGCTGCTCGACGCGTCGTCGGCCGGGGCGCCCCAGTCGGGGTTGAGGCGGGCGAGTGCCGGACGGTAGGGGCCCAGCTCGTCGATGTCGACGGTGGTGCCCAGGCGTTGCAACGACAGCAACGCTTCGCTCAAACAGCGGAACGGGATCGTGCGGCTCATGGCGCTGCCGCGGCCGCGCATGATGCTCATCCCGCTCTGGTACGCGAGGTCTGTCGCGGCGGTGGCGAGCCGGGATTTGCCGATCCCGGCTTCACCGGTCAGGAATACGACCTGACCCCTCCCCGTAGCGACTTTCGCCAACGTCGTCCTGATCAGTCCCAGCTCATGGTCACGACCGACGACGACTGGTGCACGTAATGCCACTTGCACATGAGATCACGACCTGCCACACAACGGTGACATACGGTCAGAAATCGGGCGTCAGTTTTCCGGACGGCAACAAGTGGAACCGTTCCCACCACCGTTGACGGACACGACGGAGTCGAGCACGACGTCGGCGCTGGTCGGCGCCGCGGCGCTCGGACCTGCGGCGATGACGCCGGCGGAGAGAACGACGCCGGTCAGCGCGGCGATCCGCAGGCCGATCTTCCTGGTGGTGGCGCGAACCGAGGCGGACTGGTCGTGGGTCTCCGGCAATCTCATTGCTTCTCCTGTTGGTGAGTAACGGTTTCCTGCGCTACCCCGATCGACGGGGAAGATCAGTTCCCTGCTTCGAAACGCAGGACGGACGGCGTCCGTTCCGGGAATCCCAGGCGCAGCAGGCCCATCCCGAGCCCGGCGAGTCCGGTGAGGAGTCCTGGGGTGGGCACGCGGTCCGGGGTGACGCAGCGGGGACCGTCGCGGCGCAACGTGGCCAGCACTTCGCCCGTACGGCGGTGCCGGGTCGCGGCGGACCAGCCGGTCACCGACACGTCCGCATGGCCGAGTTCCCCGTGGCACAAGGACAAGTCGTCGTCCGTCCATTTGGAAGCATCGTGCTGGCACCACTGGTCGGGGCCGGTCGGTCCGTCCGGGTACCGCTCGGCCAGCTCACGTGCGTCGGAGCAGCCGATCTCCGCGTCCAGCGCCCGCATCGCCGCCGCCAGGCCGTGTTCCGGTTCGAACTCCGCCGCGGCACTTGCCAGCCGAACGGTCGTGCGGGCCCAGCGAGCGACCTCGTCGTCGTCCAGCAGCGTGGCGATTCTGGCGAGCCCGTAACCGATTCCGGCGAACCCGGTCAGGCCGCCGGAGCCGACCGCGGCGATGAGGTCGTCGTTGCCCCTGAGCGCGGCCAGCAGGTCCGGCACCGTCGCGAGCGCACGGCGTGCGACGTCGGTGTAGCGGCAGACCTCGCTGATCCGGCCGAGCTGGGCCAGGAACAGCGCCACGCCCGTGTAGCCGTGCGCGAGTCCGGCGCCCATCGGCAGCACCAGCCACCGCGTGTCGCCCACGGGTTCGAGACCGATCCAGTTGATCCGCTCGGTGCCGTAGCTGGTCGTCACGATCCGGTCGGCGATCGCGCAGGCCGCGGACAGCACCTCGTCCGTGCCGACGGCGTGCTGCCGCACCTTGCCCGGCCCCGCTCCGGTGACCGCGACACGGCGGGTCGCCAGTGCCGCGGCGATCACCCACTCCTGGTCGTCGCGGTCGAACTCGTCGAACTCGGACAGGCACGCGAGCGCGTCCTCCAGCCCGGACGTGGCGAGCACACCGGGAAGCTTTCCCTTGGCGGACACCAGGTCGTGGCCGTCCGCGCGAGTCGTGAACAACGGGACGTCGCCCGTGTCCAGCTCAGTCGCCTCGAGTTCGGCCAGACCGGGCAGGAAGTCCGTCGCGCAGGCCGTCGTGAACGCGGCGAGCCGGACACCTGCGTCGCGCAGGAACTCCGGTCCGCGGGCGGCGGCGAGGAGTCCGGCGTACTGGGCCGTCGGCCGGGGCACGATTCGCACCGGCACGGAGGCGCATCCGGCCAGCAGGGCGGCGAACTCCGCGCTGTGCAAGGAGATCGCGTCGTAGGTCTGCCGGAACCCGGACAGCACGGCGTCCGCGTGGTCGGCGGCCTCGACGGCCTGGCCCTGCCACGTCGGGCGGTTGGCGGCGCCGATCACGAACTCGGGCCTGAGGACCGCGCGCATCCGGTCGGTGCCGGCGTCGAGCCATTCGGTTGTGGCGCTGGAGGTCTCCTGCCCGGCGTCGCCGCCGACGCCGGAGATGTCCACGAGCCCGTGCCGTCCGGCGACGGCGGGCAGGAGGCCGGTGCGGGCGACCGAACGGCCGAGTGCGACGACGGCGGGATCGGGTCGTTCACCGGGCAGCTGGGCCTGGAAGAGGGTCTCCACGTCGATCAGCAGCGGCTGGTCCACGCGGGTGATCACGTTCTGGTGGTGCATGTCCGTGGCGCGCAGCAGGTGCAGCACCGCGAGCAGGCCACCAAGTCGCAGGTAGTACGCCGTGGCGTCGGCGCAGGGCAGTGGAGCCGGCTCGACGTGCTCGGTCCAGCCGTAGCCGTCGCCCGGCACCGCCTTGACGGTCGCGAGACCGAGGTCCACCAGGTCGTTCACCAGCTCGACGACGTGCGTGAGCGCGAGGTGGGCGTCGACGCCGCGCGGCTTGTAGACCAGCCGCTGCCCGTCCGCGAGCTCCAGGACCGTCGTCGCCCGTCCGCCCCGGTGCCGATCTCCGCCGGGACGGGCCGCGACGAGCGCGGACTTCGTGTCGAGCAGCGTGCCGGTCAGGCGGTCCTGGTCGGCGGCATAGCGCGTGGCGAGCTCGGTGATGACCTCGACCGCGGTGTCGCGTTCCCCGTCCAGCTCCCGGACGAGCACGGGGTAGTGCTCGAAGTGGGCACGGGTGAGGAAGTCCTGGAACCGCTCGTGCTCGTCCGCTCCCTTGAGGTCGTCCGCCTGCCCCATCTCGTGCACGAGAGCCGGCGCCGCGAGGCGGGTGAGCCGGGTGGTGAGGAGCCCGGCGCACGAGGCGACCAGTGCGGACGGATCAACGGCGTGCTCGGGCAGTGCGTCCAGAGCGGCGTGCAGACGGGCGCTCGCCGCGGCCACCCAAGGCTCCACGACGTGCGCGAACACGTCCGTGGGAGCGGGTGTGGCGCGGCAGGCGATCTCCATGAGACGAAGCGTGCCAGGGCGCTACCGGCGGGTCATGGGTGTAGAACACCACCATTGGCCGGCCGTTGCGCATGGGCCATTACGCATGCTCACCCATGCCGCTCGCGAATCGCTTGAGCGCATGCCGGTCGCACCTCTCCCCGTAGTGGCTCAGAGCTGCGGTTTCCGAATGGTGGTGGCCGCCACGGATGAGGTTTTCGCTGGTGGACGGCAGATTTGTGTCAGGCCGCAACGGGGCCTGAAACACCGAGAACCACTACACGGAGGTGCATTCCGATGGAGAAGATCGTCGACGCGACCGACCTGCTGACCATGGGCTTCGAGGACGACGCGCTGCTGATGGAGGACAACTCCCTCTGCACGCTCTGCTCCTGGACGTCGAGCCAGAACTGACCGGATCTCCGGTAGTGCGGTGGGCCGCCTTCGGGCGGCCCACCGCAAGTCCCTTCTCAGGCAGGTGAATGTCATGCGACGACGCGTTGCCCCGGACCCGATCCGGCGCGAGGCCGGCGAGATCGCCGCCGCCTGCGCCGATACCTACACCGTGCGCGGTGAGCCGTTCTGGTGGCACTTCGACCCGGTGGCCGACCGTCCGGCCCGCCGCCAGGGCTGGAAGATCCACGTGAGCGCCTCGCCCCGGCACGCCGCCGAGGTGCTGCGCCGGGTGGCCGCCGTCGTCGTTCCGCTGTCACTGCGCTGGAAGGCCGCGCGGTCCGTCGACAAGCTGATGGACCTCAGCTCGCCGCCCTCCCCGCTGACCCAGTCGGGCAAGTTCATCACCATCTACCCGGAGTCGGACGTCGAGTCGCTCGCGGCGTCGCTGGACGCGGTCACCCGCGAGTTCGACGCGCCCGTCGTTCCGTCCGACCGCCGGTTCCGGCCGCACAGCAACGTCTACCTCCGCTACGGCGCGTTCGTCGGGCAGAGCGTCTTCGACCCTGTCGAGCAGAGCCTGAAGTACGTGCTCGTCGACCCGTCCGGCCGTCGCGTGGAAGATCGGCGCGCGCCGGGCGTGGCCGCGCCGGACTGGATCGACGACCTGGTGCCCACGCGGCCGCGGGCGTTCCTGCAACGGCCCGGCAGCGGGCTGTTCGGGCGCGAGATCGTCGTGCAGGGCGTGCTGCGGCAGTCGGTGAAGGGTGGCGTGTTCCGAGTCCTGCACCGGGGCGTGCCGGCCGTGCTGAAGGAAGCCCGGATCGGGACCACGCCTGACCGGCTCGGCCGGGACTCGCGCACCGCTCTGCGCAACGAGTGGCAGCTGCTGCGGGCGTTGAGCGGGTCGGGGCTGGCGCCGGAGCCGTTGGCGTTCTTCCACCAGGAGGACAACGCGTACCTCGTGCAGGAGTTCCTGCCGGGACGGACGTTGCGGGCCGAGGTGGAGCGCCGGAACTACCGCTCCGAGGTGTCGCCTGCCTCGTTGCTGGAGCTGCTGGACGGGGTGCGGCGGCTGGTCTCTGCGGTCGAGGCGCGCGGGATCCGGCTGCTCGACCTGACGCCGAACAACATCATGGTCGACGGGGCCCGGCTGGCCGTGATCGATCTGGAGCACGCCGGGCTCGTCGACTCGCCGGAGCCTCCGTTCGTCGCGCACACGCCGGGGTACGTGCCGGCTGCTGCGCCTTGGGCAGCGGACACGGAGTACGCGCTGGCCGCGATCGGGCACTACGTGCTTACCGGTATCGATCCTTTTCTGGGACGAGATGTCGACTACGGCTCGCACCTGTCGGCGGTGTTGGACGCTTTCGCGCCTGCCGGGCTGGGCGCGGCCGCGTTGGACGAGATTCGCACCCGGTTGGGTGCCGTGGCGGCGGCGCCTGTCGTGGACTCGGCGGTCGAGGAAGCGGTCGAGGCCGGTGAGGAGCTCGTCCGCCTCGCCGAATGGGATCGGCATCCCTGGCCGTGGCCCCAGCGCTGGGCTCCCGGCTCGATGCACCCGGCCTCGTTCATGGCGGGCACGGCCGGCATCGCCCGCTTCTACCTCGACCTGTGGGAAGCCACCGGCGACAAGACGTGGCTCGACCACACGGACAAGCTCCTGACCTGGACCGTCGAGAACAACCCCGTCGTGCCGGGCCAGACTCCGCCGGGCCTGTACTTCGGCCTCGGCTCACTCCCGTGGCTCATGGCCGACCTGGCGCAGGCCGGTCACGCACCTGACCTGTGGCGTCACGAAGCACTGAGGTTCGCCGACGAGCTCGCGGCGATCGACGTCCGCGGCTGGGACATCACCCACGGCTGGGCGGGCGTCGGGCTGGCGAGAACGGCGTTGCTGCGCGCCACGGGCGAAGGTGCGGACGAGGTCTCGAAGATCATCGTGAAGATCCTCGCCGGGGTGTCGACGAAGGACGGCATTCCCGCCTGGCCGAACAACGGCTCGGCGTTCCACGGGTTCGCGCACGGCAGCGCGGGTGTCGCGTACTTCCTCCTGCACGCCGGACTCGCCGTGGACGATCCGGTGGCGGTCGACCTGGCCGTCGCCACCGGGCGTGCGCTGCTGAGCCACGCGGTTCCCGCGGCGAAAGGCCTGTCCTGGCCGCACAAGCCGAACAGCGACACCGTCTGGTCGCATTGGTGCAACGGCGCGGCGGGGGTGGGGATCCTGCTGCACGCACTGGCACGACACACCGGAGACGACGACCTGACCCGAGGCGCGATCGCGGCGGGCCGGGCGATCACGACCGCGCGGCCGTTCGGGAGCACGTGCCGGTGCCACGGGCTGGCGGGGGACGGGGACTTCCTGCTCGACCTGGCGGCGGAGCACGAGGAGTTCCACGAGGGCGCCGTCCACATCGGACGCAAGCTCGACGCGCTGCGGTTCCGGGACGGGTTCGCCGTCAAGTGGGCACCGGAAGGGCTCGGCGTGCCCCGGCCCGACTACATGCGCGGCTACACCGGCGTGCACGCGTTCCGGCTTCGGCTCGCGGGCCACGTCGCCCGTTCGCCACTGACCCTGCGACTCGAGGAGCGACCGTGAACCTCACCGACCTCCTGGTCCACGAGATGGTCGTGGACTGGGGCTCCCACCGGCGCGTCATCACCAAGCGCAACGGCGAGACGGTGTTCCAGTGCGTGGTGAGGCCCGCTGAAGGCCTCACGTACGTCACGGAATGCCTGCCGCAGCGCGATGATCCGGCGTCCGTGGAACACCTGGCCGAAGTGCTTGTGTACCTGCGAGGGCTCGGGATGAACGACATAGTCGCGGTCCACCCGGAGTTCTGGGACGTCGGCGGCACGGACTGCGGTCGCATCGTGCCGATGTGGCTCAAGCTCGACAGCGAGATGATCGCGTCATTCGAACGGGCGCTGCCGGTCGGGTACCGGGTCGCGCCGTTCACGACCGAACTGCCGGGCGACGACCACGACCGCGGCGTGTTCGCGGAGATCGTGTCCGGCCAGTACGGGCCGCTCGTCGACGAGGCCAGCCTGAGGATCGTCGAGGACGGCACCAAGGGCGCGATCGCCGTGACGGAGGACCGGGGCGTGCCGCTGATCGGGCACCTCGTGGTCGAGTCCGGGCAGCGGGGCGCGGGACTGGGCAAGACGCTGCTGGTACGCAGCATGCTCGCGCTCGCGTCCGCCGGATATGCCGACTGCCGCCTCAACGTGATGGCGGAGAACTTCACCGCGCGCCGGCTGTACCGGTCGATCGGCTTCGGGCAGGACCGCGCGACGCTCAAGGCGAGCCGGGTGACGTCATGAACGTGACGGTGCTGTCGGTCGAGTCCGCGTGGATTCCCGGCGTGCTGGCCGACCTGCGGGCACGCCACGGGAAGGTCCGCTACTACCTGTCGGCAGGGCGGCCGTTGTGGCTCAAGGAAGACGGACCCGCTGACCTGACCACGGCGTTGCTCAGGTGCCACGACGAACGCGAGGCACGGCTGCGCGCCGAGGTCAGGGCCGTGCGTGAGTGGCTGGCCGAGGGTGGCGAACGAACTGTGGTCGTCGAACTGTTCGGTGCGCCGACCCACGACGACGTGCGGTTCCTGCAGGAGTGCCGCATGCGGCTGATGCGCGGGGAAGCGCAATCGGTCACCGTGCTCCGGCACATCCCCGGCGCAGTGCCGGTCGAAGGCGACGAGATCCTGGCGATGCTGCGCCTGGCCGGGGGATCGGTGCCGGAGAACGAGTTCCGCGCCTGGCAGGCCGCTCACGGCTGGGACGACGAGCTCGTCCACGCCGTGACGTCCACAAGGGACGGTCCGCGCATCTGCGCCACCCCGGTCGCGCGCCCGTTGCCGATCACCCCGGAACTGGCCGCCGAGGTCGTCAGGACCTCGTCCGCGCCGCTCTCGACGGCCGCGCTGCTCACCGATCCCGTGCTGGCGCTCAAAGCCTTCACCGCCGGTGCCGCCGCCGAAGCCGCCGGCCAGGGACGCGTCCTGTCGCGCTACGCGGGCAACCTCTACCGGCGTGCGCTCCAGTCCGACGACATCCCGCACGGTACGGCGGCGAGCGCCTACCTGGCGGCACTGGTGGCGGACCGCCGCCGGGTCTCGGGCACGCTGGCCGGCCTGATCCTCGACCAGGCCGCGAAGTGGGACGTCGAACCGGCGCAACAGGCGATGCTCGCCTACAGCCTCGGCCAGCTGCTCGCCAAGGACCCCGACCCGGCCGAGCGCTCGTCGGCCGCACGGTGCTTCGCGCACGCCCGCGAACTGGACGTGCCGGCCACCCAGGTCGCCGCGTCGTTCAACGGCGCCGCGCTCGCCCTCTACCGCGACCGCGACTTCGACGGCGCCGTCACCAGCATGCGGACCGCGCTGAAGCTGCTGGAAGGCCACGACACCGTCGCCGACCAACAGGTCCAGCTCCTGACGAACCTGGCCAAACTGCGCCGCGGCACCCCCGAGGCCATGGGCCTCTACCGGCAGGCGTGGGGCATCGCGGACGACGTCGCCAACGCCACCTACGTCGCGTCCGACCTCGTGCGGGTGCTGCTGGACGCGGGGGAGGAGACCGAGGCGGAGGCCGTCGCCACGCGGCTGCTCGACCTGTTCGACCGCGCGGCCGACACGAACCAGGCGAGCGAGAAAGCCGTCTCCGCGGTCTGCTTCCGCCTCGCCGACCGGCGGCTGACGGCGGGCGCGACCACCGAAGCGGCCCGCTGGTACCTCGCCGCGGTCAGCCGGATGCGCCGCGGTGCGCCGGACGTCGTCGACGCGGTCCTGCGCAACCTCGGCGAACAACCGGAAGCACTGCTGCGGGAACGCGCCGCGCACGCCGTCGTCGCCGAGGATCTCCTGGCACTGCGAGGTTTGCTGGCCGGTGCGGCATGACGCCGCTCTCGCCGGGCGGCGACCTGCTCGCCCTGACCCGACCGGGCGAGGTGGGTCTCGTCGAGGTCGACCCGGACGGCAGCGCGGACCTGGCCGCGACCGACTGGATCCCGGCCGGCGACTGGTCTCTCGCCGGCTGGGCCGCCCCCACGCTGCTCGCGTTGCGCCGCAGAGGCGAACTGGGCCTCCTGGACACCGACCGCCGGATGTTGACGTCATCGCATCCGGTGGTCGGACGCACTCTGCGCTACGACGGCGAGGAAGCCCTGATCGCGGTCGTGCGCGACGGCCGCCCGATGCTGTGCGCGCATCGCCCTGACGACGGCAGCTACCGGCTCCTCGACGGCACCGAGGGGGTGCGCTCGGTCGCCGCGTGGGACCGGAACACCTTGGTCTTCACCAGCGACCGTGGCGTGACGCTGATCCAGGACGGCGAGCGGATCGAACTCGACGCGGTGTCGGCGGCAGGGGAAGGCCCGCTCGTCGCGTTGACGGGAGAGGGCGAAGTACCGGGTGTGCTGGACATCGCCACCGGCCGGACGCGGTGGTTCACCAGGGGAGGCGGGGGAATCGCGGTCTCGCCGTCCGGCCTGCTGCTCACGATGGCCTGGACCGACCACCGGTACGTCCACCGGGTGCTGGATCGGGATGGTCACATCATCGGAACGCCGGTGCCCGGCCACGGCATCGCCACCGACCTGGCCTTCACCGCCGACGAACGCCACCTGCTCGGCCGCCACCAGTCGCCGGCCGCCTCACCCGCGCTCGTCCGCTGGAACATCCACAGTGGACGAATGCGGGCGCTGCCCGGCCGGCAACGTGAGGAGATCACCGTCCGCTGGCAGCACCGCGAATCGGCGCAGTCGCCGGAATGGCTCTACGAACCGGAGAACGGCCACGGCGGCGTGGTGCTGCACCTGCACGGCGGCCCGCGCAGTCAGCTCAGGCAGATCCACGAACCGATGATCGCCGCATTGGTCGACGCGGGCTGGACCGTCATCGGCATGAACTACCCCGGCAGCTCAGGCTACGGGGACGAGTTCCGCGACGTCGTGGTCGGTGACTGGGGCGGCGCCGACGTCGCGGCCGTCATTGCCCGGTTGCGCGAACTGCGCGGCGACCGGCCGCTGTGCCTGTACGGACAGAGCTACGGCGCCTACCTGGCCCTGCTCGCCGCCGCACCCGACCTGGTGGACGCCGTCGCGGTGTGGGCGCCGGTCACGGACCTGAACGCCTTGCTGGAGTCCGCGACCGGCTTGCACCGCCAGTGGCTCAGGACCGAACTCGGTGCTCTGGCAGACGATCCGGACGAGCTGCGCGAACGCAGTCCGATCCACCGGCCCTTCGCCGCGCCACGGCTGATGATCGGGCACAGCGAGGGAGACGACAGGGTTCCGGTCGGCCAGTCGCGTGCCTTCGTGGAGCGGCTGGGGGCGGAGCGCTACGTGGAGCAGCAGGGGAACGGCCACGAGCCGGCGGACATGGCGGCCTGGACGGCCGCCGTCGTGGCGCACCTGGCAGACCTGATGGCCCGCGTCGTGCGTGAGGAGGTGTCGGCGTGAAGACGTTGCTCTGGCAAGCCGGTCGCTGGCGGTTCGTCCTGTTCTGCGTGCTGGCGGTGCTGCAGGGCCTCGCCCCGGCCGCCGCCATCGCCGCGTCGGGCGTGCTCGTCGCCGGACTCGCGGACGATCCCGCGCAGGCCACCCTCGGCCTCGCCCTGTTCGGCACCGCACTCCTCGTCGGCACCGTGCTCTCCGCGGTCCTGGACCACGAAGCCGCCGTTCTCGACGGCAGGTTCGCCCAGGCCGTCCACCAGACGGTCGCCTGCGCCACCCTCCGCACGAGCGCCACGAACCTGGCCGACCCCGAGACCACGAAGGAACTCGGCGCGCTGGCCGAGTTCGAACGCGTCGACGGCTTCGTCGGCACCGTCACCGCCCTCAAGGAACTGCTCCGGCAACGCGCGACCGGCGTCGGCGCCGCCGTGGTGCTGGCGACGTTCGCCTGGTGGGCGCCGATCGTCATGTTCCTGGGCTGGCGCGGCCTGAGCTTCGGCGTGCGGAAGTGGCTCGACCACGGCATGACCCTCGGCGCGCAGCAGGGCGAGAGCGCGATGCGCCGCGCCCGCTACCTGCGCGGCCTCGCCGTGGACAGCCCCGCCGCCAAGGAGATCCGCGTGTTCGGCCTGGCCGGGTGGCTGGTGCCGCTGTACCGCGACTCCTACCTCGGCGCGCTGGAGGTCGTGTGGGCCGGACGGAAGCTGGGCATGCGCACGGTGTTCGCCGCGACCGGCGGAGTGCTGCTGGCCCATCTCGTCGTTCTCACCGCGATCGCCCAGGCGACCACCACACCGGCGGAGATCCTCGTCTACTCCCAGGCGGTGCTGTCCACGAGCGCGCTCGGTTACGTGTTCGGTGCCGAGATCCCGCTGGCCCGAGCCCGCAAGGTCGCGGAACTGGCTCGGACACTCGCTCATCGCCTCACCGCGGCCCCGACTCGACCGCAGGTGACCGCGCAAGCCATCCAGCTCAGGAACGTCCACTTCGGATACGCGGGAAAGCCGGTCCTGAAGGGGATCGACCTCGCGGTCCCGAAAGGACAGTCGCTGGCGATCGTCGGCGAGAACGGCGCGGGCAAGAGCACGCTCGTCAACCTGTTGTGCGGCATCTACCAGCCGGACAGCGGCGAGATCACCATGCCCGGCAAGGTCAGCGCGATCGTGCAACGGTTCACCCGCTTCGAACTCTCGCTGAAGGACAACATCGGCTTCGGCGAGGGAGGTGTCGAAGAAGCACTGGAACGCGCGGGCGGCGCGGGCCTGCTCGACGACCTCCCGCACGGCTGGGACACGGTCCTGTCGTCCTCGCACCCGGACGGCCGCGACCTCTCCGGCGGCCAGTGGCAGAAGGTCGCGCTGGCCAGGGCGCTCCGAGCGGTCGAGTCCGGCATCCTGATCATGGACGAACCCAGCGCCAACCTCGACGTGCTGGCCGAGGAAGAACTCTTCGCCCGCTTCAGCGAACTGGCCGGCGAGATCACCACCGTCCTCGTGTCGCACCGGCTGGCGTCGGTGAAACACGCCGACCGCATCGTCGTCATCGCGGACGGCCGCATCGCCGAGGACGGCACCCACGCCGAACTGATGGCGGCGAACGGGCAGTACGCCGCGATGTACTCCCTGCAGGCAGAACGGTTCGCGGAGGTGAGTCATGCGTGAGATCCGCGTCCTGGTCGCGATGGCGTGGCGGGTGGACCGCAGGCTGACCCTCGCGATGATCGCCGAGCCGTTCGGCAACACCCTCGTGCTGCTGTCCGGGCTGTGGCTGGCGATGCTCACCAACGGCGTCGTCCAGAACGACACCCGCCAGGTCGTGACCGGTGTCGCCGCGCTCGTGCTCGGCGCGGGACTCGGCTGGCAGCTCGACCTGTCGGCCAGCCAGTGGCGGATGGTGCTGGGGGAGAAGGTCGCGCACGCGTTCGACACCAAGATCGCGCGCCTGTCCGCCGAACTGCCCACCCTCGAACACTTCGAGCGCGCCGAGTACCAGGACCAGCTCGAGATCCTGCGGCAACGACAAGGCCAGCTCGGCAACTCGATGAGCGCCCTCGCCGTGACGATCAAGGCGATCTGCGCGGGCCTCACGGTCCTCGTGCTGCTGGTCGTCGCGCACCCCGCGATGCTCCTGCTGGTGCTGCTCGCGTTGCCCGCCCTGCTGATCACGAAGGCCCAGCAACGGTGGCGGGCGCAGGCGGAAGACCAGTCGGCGTTGCCCGGCCGCACGGCCCGGCACCTGCGCACCGTCGCCCAGGACCGGGACGCCGCCGTGGAGATCCGGCTCTTCGGGCTCGCGGACAACCTCGAACGCCGCATCGGCACGCTCTGGAACGCCCAGCGCCGGCCGATCGAGCACGCCGAACGCAAGGTCGCGCTCCTCTCGCTCGCCCAGCAGGTCCTCTACGTGATCGGCGTGATCGCCGCCGTCGGTTTCGTGCTGCACCAGGCGATCCAGGGCAGGTCGGCGCTCGGTGACGTGGTGCTGGCGATCTACCTCGGGCAGCAGGTGCAGACCGCGGTGATCTGGCCGATCCAGGCCGTCGCGGGTTTCGGCCGCACCCTGCACACCGTCAGCCGTTTCCTCTGGCTCGCCGATCACGCCCACACCGCTACCGGTGCCGGAGGAGCACCGGAGCAGATCGTCGAGGGCATCCGGCTGGAGAACGTGTCCTTCCGCTATCCCGGCACGGACAAGTGGGTGTTGCGCGACGTCTCGCTGACCATCCCGGCCGGTGCGGCGCTGGCCGTGGTCGGTGCGAACGGGGCCGGCAAGACCACCCTCGTCAAGCTCCTGACCAGGATGTACGAGCCCACCGAGGGCCGGATCACGGTCGACGGTGTGGACCTCGCCGACCTGGACGTCCACGAGTGGCGCGCCAGGCTCGCGGCGGCGTTCCAGGACTTCGCCCGCTTCGAGTTCACCGTCCAGCAGGCGGTGGGCGTGGGCGACCTCGAACACCTCGACGACACCGGGCACGTCCGCAGGGCGATCACCAGGGCGAGCGCCGACGTGCTGGACCAGGACGCCCAGCTCGGCACGTCCTGGGGCGGCACCGACCTCTCCACTGGCCAGTGGCAACGGATCGCGCTCGCCCGCGGCCTGGCCAGGACCACCCCGCTCGTGCGGTTCCTCGACGAACCGACCGCGTCGCTGGACGCGTTCACCGAGGACGCCCTCTTCGACAGCATGACCAGGGCCACCGACGGCGCGAACGGCATGATCACGATCCTCGTCACGCACCGCTTCTCCACCGTCAGATCGGCGGACCTGATCGTGGTGCTCGCCGACGGCGGAGTCGCGGAACTCGGCTCGCACCGGGCGTTGCTGGACCGGAACGGCCGTTACGCGCGGCTCTACCGGTCGCAGGCGGCCGCGTTCGCCGACTGACCTGGCACCATCGTCCTGATCATCTGATCGGGAGGGTGCTTTGCCGGGGTTCGTCGCGGGGATGGAACGTCACCAGGTCGCCGTCTACCTCGGCGCCCTGGCCGCGGGTGGGGTGGCCGGCTGGGCGGCTCCCGGCGCGGGCCCGTCGCTCGAACACGCCATCAACCCGGTGCTGGCGGCGCTGCTGTACGTGACGTTCCTGCAGGTGCCCGTGACGCAACTCGGGCGTTCGCCGCGCGCGGGCCGGTTCCTCGGTGCCGCGCTCGTCGTGAACTTCGCGGTGGTGCCGTTGGTGGTCGCCGCGTTCTTCACGTTCCTGCCCGCCGACCAGGCGATCAGGCTGGGCGTGCTGTTGGTGCTGCTCGCGCCGTGCGTCGACTACGTGATCGTGTTCAGCGGCCTGGCCGGTGGTGACAGCCGGCGCCTGCTCGCCGCCACACCACTGCTGCTGCTCGCGCAGATGGTGCTGCTGCCCGGTTATCTGCTGCTGTTCCTCGGCTCTGACCTGGCCGTGGTCGAGCCAGGGCCGTTCGTCGAGGCGTTCGTCGTGCTGATCGCGATTCCGCTGGCGCTGGCCTGGCTCACCCAGACCTGGGCGGGGGAGCGGGTCGGCGCGATCAGCACGACGATGGTGCCGTTGATGGCCGTGACCCTGTTCGCCGTGGTGGCGTCGCAGGTGCCGAAGCTCGGCGACCTCCGGCCGGTGCTCGGCGTGGTGCCGTTCTACGTGGCGTTTCTGCTGGTCATGGCGTTCGCCGGGGTGGCTGTCGCGCGGTTGTTCCGCCTCGGCGTGGCGTCCGGGCGTGCCATCGTGTTCACCGGGGCGACGCGCAACTCGCTGGTCGTGCTGCCGCTGGCGTTGTCGTGGTCCGATCTCGCCGCCGTCGTCGTGGTGACGCAGACATTGGTCGAGGTGATCGGCATGGTCATCTACGTGCGGGTCGTGCCGCGCCTGCTTCCGTGACCGCGGAACGTCATGCCTGCGCGGCGAGCTGACGGTCGCGCAGGGGGGCGAGCGCGCTGCTCCAGGCCACGAGCTCGTCGAACATCGTGGACAGCGTAGCCGCCTGGAACTCGGACGGGTGGAACTCGGTGAAGTTCGTGAACTCGGTGAACATCGACAGCGACACGCTGGTGCGCACGTCGGCCAGCTTGAGCTCGCCCGCGACCAGACGGAGGTGCTCCACGGCCCTGGCGCCGCCGACGCCGCCGTAGGAGACGAAGCCGACCGCCTTGTTGTTCCACTCGGCGAACAGGTAGTCGATCGCGTTCTTGAGGACGCCGGACGTCGAGTGGTTGTACTCGGGCGTGACCATGACGAACCCGTCGAAGCCCGCGATCTTCGCCGACCACGCCTTGGTGTGGTCGTGCTGGTACTGGCCCATGATCGGGGGCATCGGCTCGTCGAGGTGGGGCAGCGGGAAGTCCTTGAGGTCGACCAGTTCGAACGTCGCGTCGTCGCGCCGCTCCGCGTGCTCGAGGACCCACCTGGCGACCTGCTCGCCGTTCCGTCCGGGACGGGTGCTGCCGATGATGATTCCGATGTGCGTCATGTCCCTGAAGTCCTTTGCCGAGATCATCTGGAGTTAAGCGGACTACACCCCGCTTTTCGGAAGTGGACTCTACCCCGCTTGCTTGGGGAGCGTTCGGTGCCCTGGGTCACAACGGCCGTCTTCTACGATGAACCGATGAGGGGCGGCTGGGGGCTGCGGTGGCAGGAAGCCGCGTTGTGGGCGGTCCTGGCGGTGCCGCTGGTGCCGGGAGCGTGGGGTGATCCCGCCGAGTTGGCCGCCGGTCTGGTCCTGCTGACCGCCGCGGTGGTGCTCTTCCGCAGGTTTCCGGTGTGGACGTTGTGCGCGCTCGTCACCGCCGCGGCGCTCCCCGCGCTGGTGCTGGCGCCGACCGTGACGAACCTGCCGTGGGTCTGGCCGTTCCTCGCCGCCGGGGTCTTCGGGTTCCGCGCCGGACGGTGGGTGCCGGAGCCGGTGCTGGTGCCACTGGCGGCCGTGCTGCTCGCCGGGCTGCCGGTCAGCGTGCTGGCGGACGGATCGGCGCGCGGCGGGTTCGGCGTGCTGTTCGGGGTCTACGACTGGTTCCTGCTGGTGCTGATCGTGCTGGTCGTGGTGCTGGGACCGTGGCTCGCGGGCCGCTACCTCCGGTCGCGCGCCGAACTCGTGGCGGCGGGGCAGGAGCGGGCCGCGTTGCTGGAGCGGGCCCGGATCGCCCGCGAGATGCACGACTCGCTCGGTCACGAGTGGGGACTCATCGCCTTGCGCGCCGCGGCTCTCGAAGTGGCCCCGGACCTCGCCGAACGGCATCAGGTCGCGGCCGGCGAACTGCGGGCGGGGGTCGCAGCGGCGACCGAGCGGCTCCAGGAGATCATCGGCCTGCTGGGACCGCGCGACGAACGGACCGGCGTCGGCGAACTGGTCGCACGCGCGGCAGCCGCGGGCATGAACGTCACCTGGACCCCGGCTGAGCCCTCACCGGAAGCCGTCGAACGCGCCGTGTGCCGGATAGTCCAGGAAGGACTGACCAACGCCGCCAAGCACGCGCCAGGAGCACCGGTCAGCGTGCGGGTCGAACGCTCGTACAACAGCACGACCGTCACTGTCGCGAATGGACCGGCGACCAGGAAACCCGTTGCGGCGAGCGGAGGTTCCGGGCTGGCAGGGTTGACCGAACACGCCAGGCTGCTGGGCGGCACGCTCACCGCGGAGCCGCGCGAAGGCGGGTTCGCGCTGGTGGCGGAGCTGCCGCACGACGCGCGACCGGCGACCGTCACCGCGCCGGCTCGCCGAAACCTCGTCAGCGTGGCCAGGAAACCGCTCCTGATCGGCATCTCGGTCGCCGTGCTCGCGATGGCGCTCTACGCGGCGGTCGGCGCGAACAACAGCCTCGACCCCGCGGTGTTCGACCAGATCCAGCTCGGCGCGCCGCGCGCGGACGTCGAGGCCGTGCTGCCACCGTTCCAGATCCTGGGGGACTCCGAACGCATGCTGTCCGACCCGCCCCAAGGCGCCGACTGCCGCTACCACTGGTCGCGCGTGCAGACCGACGACCGGTTGTTCTTCCGCCTGTGCTTCGTCGCGGACCGGTTGGTGCTCAAGGAGACCGTGCCGCGCGGCGCCATCTCGGCGGAGGTGCCGAGGTGATCAGGGTGCTGCTCGCCGACGACGAACCGCTGACCAGAGCCGGTGTCCGGGCCGTGCTCGGTGCCGACCCGGAGTTCGAGGTGGTCGGCGAGGCGGCCGACGGACGCGCGGCCGTGGAACTCGCTCAGGCGCACCGGCCGGACGTCGTGCTGCTCGACATCATGATGCCGGGCATGGACGGGCTCGCCGCGGCGGCCGAGATCCGCCGCACCGTCCCGGGCACCGGAGTGATCATGCTGACGACGTTCTCCGAGGACGAGCACATCGCGCGCGCGTTCGACGGCGGCGCCAGCGGTTTCCTGCTCAAGTCAGGCGATCCGAGGGAACTCTTCGCGGGCATCAGGGCCGTGGCGGAGGGGGCGGCGTACCTGTCGCCGAAGATCGCGCACTGGGCGATCCGGCGGCTGGGCGGCGAACGGGAGACCGGCGCGGCCCGTGCGCGAGAGCTGGTCGCGAGGCTCACCGATCGCGAACGGGAGGTGCTCGCGCTGGTCGGTGCCGGCCTGCCGAACGCCGAGATCGGCCGTCGGTTGCACGTGGTGGAGGGCACGGTGAAGGTGTTCGTCGGCTCCATCCTGCGGCGGCTGGAGGTGCCGAACCGGGTGCGGGCGGCGATCATCGCGTTCGAGGCGGGCCTCGTCGGTCAGGGTTGATCTATGCCTTTCGGCCAGTCCTCCCGACGGCCTTCGGCAGATGCCGGTCGATGGTGGTGATCGACAGGCTGGCCACATGAGAACCAGGTACAAGGCCGTCGTCGCGGCGGTGGGGCTGACCGCGGCGCTGGCCGCTCCCGCGGTGGCCGAGCCGGTCGCGCTCGCCCTGCCGAAGCCGTCCGGGCCGTTCCCCGTGGGCACCACCGAACTGCACCTCGTCGATCACTCACGGGCCGACCCGTGGGCGCCCGGCCGGTCACGGGAACTGATGATCTCCCTGTGGTACCCGGCGATGCCCGCGCTCACGGCCCCGTCCCGCCACCTCAGCGCGGGGATCGCGGCGTTCTACGACCAGACCTCCGGTCCCTCGGTCGGGCTCGCCCCCGGCGTCGCCGACTTCGCGGGCACCCGGACCCACGCGAAGACCGCCGCGCACGCACTTCCCGGCCGCCGCCCCGTGATCGTCTACTCGCCGGGGCGCGGCCAGTCCCGTTCGTTCGGCACCACGCTGGTCGAGGACCTCGCCAGTCGCGGCTACCTCGCCGCGTTCTTCGGCCTGCACCTGCGCGGCCAGCACACGACCCTGTTCGACGGCGACTCTCCCGCCCACCCGGACGCGAGGCTCGTCCCGTGACCGCGTTCCTCGACTGGCTCGCGCAGCTGCCGCCGGCCTGGGTGGTCGTCGCCGCCGGACTGCTCGTCTTCGGCGAGTGCACGCTCGGCCTGGGGTTCATCGCTCCCGGCGAGACCGGTCTGTTCGTGCTCGGCACGACCGCCACCAGCCCGTCCGCGTTCGTGGTGATGTGGCTGGTGACCACGGTGTGCGCGGTCGGAGGCGACTCGGTCGGGTTCCTGATCGGCAGGCGGTACGGTGCCCGGCTGCGCGAGACGCGGATCGTGCGGAGGCACGGCGCGCGGCATTGGGACCGTGCCACCGACTTCCTGCGCCGACGGGGAGCGGTCGCGGTGCTGATCGCGATCTTCCTCCCGGTGCTGCGCACCCTGCTGCCCGCCGCGGCCGGAGCGGCCGGGCTGCCGTACCGGACCTTCCTGCCCGCCGTTCTCCTCGGTGCCACGGGGTGGTGCGCGCTGCACATCGGCCTCGGCGCGGCGGCGGGGGAGACCGCCCGGCGGATCGAGAAGCTCATCGGCACGGGGAGCACGATCGCGGCTGCCGCCGTGGTCGTCGTCGTGGCGGTGGTGGTGCTGCGCAGGCGGTCAGGAATCGAGAAGCAACGGGCACGGGGTGACGCCTAGCGTTTCCGGCATGACCTCATTCGACGCGATCACCCTCGAAGTGGCCGGCCTCGCGGCCGCCGAACGCTTCTACGCCAACGCTTTCGGGCTCGGCTCCCGGCTGCGCCTGCGGGAGAGCCAGGAACCGGCCACCGGCTTCCGCGGCTTCACCCTGTCCCTCACGGTGGCACAGCCCGCCGACGTCGACGTGTTGATCGGCGGCGCGATCGACGCCGGCGCGACCGTGCTCAAGCCCGCCGCGAAGTCGATGTGGGGCTACGGCGGAGTCGTGCAGGCTCCGGACGGCACCATCTGGAAGGTCGCGACCTCGGCCAAGAAGAACACCGGCCCCGCCACCGGCGAGATCGAGGACGTGGTGCTCCTGCTCGGCGCCACCGACATCGTCGCGAGCAAGCAGTGCTACCTCGACCAGGGCTTCACCGTCGAGAAGAGCTTCGGCCGCATGTACGTCCAGTTCGCCTCGTCCGGCGCCGTGAAGCTGGGGCTGTACCGGCGGCGTGCCCTCGCGAAGGACGCCGGGGTGTCGCCGGAGGGCTCCGGCTCGCACCGGATCGTGATGAGCGGTCCCGGTCAGTTCGTCGACCCGGACGGGTTCGCGTGGGCGTCAGGGCAGACGGCCGGCCAACTCGGCGCGTGAGCGGATGCCGAGCTTCGTGTAGACCTTGCGCAGGTGGTACTCGATGGTCTTGGGGCTCAGGAACAACGCGGCGGCGACCTCGCGGGTGGTCTTGCCCTCCGCGAGCAGGAGTGACACCTGCAACTCCTGCGGGGTGAGGGTTTCGCCGGGTGCGCGACGTTTGATCGTCTCGCCCGTCGCGCCGAGTTCGACCGCGGCGAGATCCGCCCACCGGGCCGCGCGCAGGTTCTCGAACGTCTCCAGCGCGGCGTGCAGGTGCGGCCGGGCGTCCACTCGACGCCGGGCACGGCGCAGGCGGGCACCGTAGGCGAGGCGGGTGCGCGCGGTCTCGAAGTCGTCCAAAGTCCTTTCGTGGTAACGCAAAGACGCCTCGAAGTGGGTGTCGAAGTCGGGGCTGAGCATGCCGATCGTCCGCTCGGCCCGTCCCATGGCCCACGGCTGGCCCTTCGCGGCGGCTTCGGCACGGTAGCGCCGGGCGACCTGCCAGGCGTCCTCGTGCCTGCCCAGCCGCACCAACGCGTCGGCGCGTTCGGGCGCGGGCGACAGGTCGGGGTCGGTGAGCTTGAGGTCGGCGAGGAGGGCCGCGAGTTCTTCCAGGTGTGTCAACGCCTTCTGCGGATCGCCGAGCCCCAGTTCCAGCTCTCCCAACGCGAACAGCGACCAGACACGTCCGATGTGGATGTCCCGGGAGCGGCAGAGGGGCAACGCCTCCGCGACGAGCGCACGGCACCGAGCTTCGTCACCCAGTCGTGCCCGCAGCCACGCCAGGCCCGCCAGGCACATCGCGAGATCGGTCTCCTGCCCGGTCTCCCGTGCCAGCCGGGTCGCCTCGTCGTAGGTGGCTTCGGCCCGCACCCACTGGTTGGTGGTCGCCTCGTCCCTCGCGACGTGGAACAGCAACGACGGCAGGGTTCCCACGGCCGCCTCCGTGCGTGCCCGTCCGACGATGCGCCTGAGTTCGGCGCCGGAATCGGTGTCCCGCAGGAACAACGGCCCGATCATCAGCCACCACAGCCTGCGCCGGTCGTCCCGCCACTCCTGCGAGGCGGCCAGCAGGCCGACAGCGGAACGGATCTGGTCGGCGCCGCCCCGGTTGGCGAGAATCCGGGCCACGCCCGCCGCCATCCGGCCCAGCCCGAGTGCCCGCGGCGTCGTGACCTGCTCGAGCAGCGCCTCGATCTCGTGGGCCAGTTCGATCGCGGACGTGGTGTCGCCGAGGTAGAAGCAGGCGTTCACGGCGTCGGCCAGGAACACGACACCTTCGTCCGAGTCACCGGACTGACGGGCAGCGGTCCAGCACAGGTCGCGAGCCTCGGTCAGCGAACCGGTGCGCGCCGCGATCGCTCCGCGCAGTTCCCAGGCCCTCGGCCCGTTCGACCCGCTCTCGTCGAGCAGCGCGACGGCGCGCGGCGTGGTGCCGGCGAGCCACGCCGACTCCGCCGCCGTCACGCACAGCAGGGCGTGCCGTTCGACGTCCGGGCTCAGCCGCGCGGCCCGTTCGTACGCGGCAGCCGCCACGTCGTGCGCACCGCGTTCGTGGGCCCGCTCCGCCGCCCGTTCGAGAAGATCGGCGACGCCCGCGTCCGGTCCGACGGAGGCCTCGGCCAGGTGCCAGGCGTGCCGATCGGCGTCGTGCGGCCCGATGGCCTCGGCCACCGCGCGGTGGATCGACCGGCGTCGCTGCGGATCGCAGTCCCCGTACACGGCGGACCGGATCAGCGGATGACGGAACTCGACCCGGCCGTCGGTGAGCCGGACCAGCCCGGCGCTCTCGGCCTCGGCCAGCGAACCGACGGTGACACCGAGCAACCGGCACGCATTCGCGACCACCCGCAGGTCGTTGCCCGCCACCGCGGCGACGGTCACCGCCGCCCGCCCGTCCTCGCCGAGTGACCGGGCCTGCGCCGCGAACTCGTGGGCCAGCGCCGCCGACACCGGCAGCGGCGCCTCGGGAGAGACGTGCTCCAGCCGGTGCGCGGCCAGTTCGATCAACGCGAGCGGGTTCCCGGCCGTCGCGCGATGCAGCCGCGCGATCAACTCGGGCGACAGGGCTGTGCCGGAACGGCTCGACACCAGCTCACCCGCGGCGGCGAGATCGATGCCGGACAACGGCAGCGCGGGCAGTCCGGGATCAGGGGAGCGCGTGGTGGCCAGCAGCACGATCGGATCGGCCACGAGCCTGCGCGCCGCGAACGCCAGCGCGTCCGCCGACGGCCGGTCGACCAGGTGCAGGTCGTCCAGCAGCACCGCGACCGGCCGTTCCTCGGCGAACCGGCACAGCAGGCTCAGCGTGGCGGCCCCGACCGCGAACCGGTCGATCGCGGGCCCGGGACTCAGTGCGAGCGCGACGGACAACGCCTGCGCCTGCGGAGCCGGGATCTCGTCGAGACGGTCGAGCGCGGGCCGCAGCACCTGGTGCAGGGCGCCGAACGGGATCTCCCGCTCCGGCTCGCTCCCGGCAGCCTGCAGGACGGTCATCCCCGTGGCGCACTCGGCGGCGAACCGCAGCAACGCGGTCTTGCCGACACCGGGCTCACCGGTGATCGCCAGGACGCCGCCGTGCCCGAGCCGGGCGCTCGCGACGAGCCGCTCGACCTGTCGACGCTCGGACTCGCGTCCCATCAGCACACGGGGGAGTGTAAGCAGACCTAGGTGACTAGGTGGGGCACCTGATGCGACCGTCCCGTTGGCGCTCATAGGTTCCGACCCTCACCGGAGGGAAGAGCAGATGACGACTACAAGACCCGAGGTAGACACCGACAAGCTCATGCAGTTCGTGTTCCGCGCCGTCGACGAGGTGGGCGCCACGCTGAACGCCGCGCTCGTCGTCATGGGCGACAAGCTCGGCTACTACCGCGCGATGGCGTCCGGCGACCCGATCAGCCCCGCCGAACTCGCCGACCGCACCGGCACCGCCGAGCCCTACGCGCGGGAGTGGCTCAACGCCCAGGCGGCCGGCGGCTACGTCACCTACGACCCCGCTACCAGCCGCTACACGCTGCCGATCGAGCACGCGGTGGCGTTGACGGTCGAGGACAGCCCCGCGTTCCTGCCCGGCATGTTCCAGATCGCGCTGGGTACCGTGCACGACGCCGGACGGGTGCTGGACGCGGCCCGCGGCGGCTCCGGGGTCGGCTGGCACGAGCACAACACCGACGTGCATCTCGGCTGCGAGCGGTTCTTCCGGCCGAACTACGCGGCGAACCTGATCGAGGGCTGGCTGCCCGCGCTCGACGGCGTGACCGCCAAACTCCAGGCGGGTGCGAGGGTCGCCGACGTCGGCTGCGGCCACGGCGCATCAACGATCCTGATGGCACAGGCGTTCCCGAAGTCGTTCTTCACCGGGTCGGACTACCACCCCGAGTCGATCGAGATCGCCCGCGAACGGGCGGCGGCCGCCGGAGTCGGCGACCGGGTGACGTTCGAGGTCGCCTCCGCGAAGGAGTTCAGCGGCAGGGACTACGACCTCGTGACCATGTTCGACTGCCTGCACGACATGGGCGACCCGGTCGGCGCGGCACGGCACGTCAGGGACGCGGTGGCGTCCGACGGCACGTGGATGATCGTCGAACCGATGGCGGGCGACCACGTCGAGGACAACCTCAACCCCGTTGGCCGCACCTACTACGGCTTCTCCACGCTGCTGTGCACGCCGGCCTCGCTGTCGCAGGACGTCGGTCTCGCGCTCGGCACCCAGGCCGGGCCCGCGCGCATCCGCGACGTGGCGGTGGCCGGTGGGTTCACCCGGTTCGCCGGAGTGGCCCAGACCCCGTTCAACCAGGTCCTCGAAGTCCGGCCGTGAGAGCCGAGCCGCGCCCGGTGCGCGAGGCAGACCGGACGGGGTTCGCCGAGCGCGCCGGGGTGCGGCTCGCGTTCCGGGTCTACGACAACCCCGGCAGGCCGACGGTGCTGATGATGCCGACGTGGTCGATCGTGCCGTCGAGGTTCTGGAAGGCCCAGGTTCCCTACCTGGCAAGGCACTTCCGGGTGGTCACCTTCGACGGACGCGGGTGCGGCGACTCGGACCGCCCGACCGGCGGAGAGTCCTATGTGGACTCCGAGTTCGCGGCGGACGCGATCGCCGTCCTGGACGCGACGAACACCGAACGGGCCGTGCTCGTCGCGTTGTCGCGCGGGGACGCCTGGTCGGTGCTCGCGGCCGCGCACCACCCCGACCGGGTCACCGGCATCGTCGTGATCGGCCCGGCCAGCGGCTCGCTCATCGGTGCGCAGGCGCAGGAGAAAGCAGCCTGGGAGTCGACCGAGGACGGCATCAAGTACAACCGGCACCACTGGCTGAACGGCGGCTACGACGACTTCGCCGACTGGTTCTTCGCGCGGATGTTCCCCGAACCCCACTCCACCAAGCAGATCGAGGACGCCGTGCGGTGGGCGCACGAGGTCGAGCCCGCCACGCTGGTCGACACGACGATCGGCCGCAACAGTTCCGGCGCCATCGAGGACGACTGCCGCAAGGTCCGGTGCCCGGTGCTGGTGATCCACGGAACCGATGACCGCATCCGTCCGCACGCCATCGGGGAACGCCTCGCCGAGCTGACGGGCGGTTCGCTGGTGCTGCTCGACGACTCCGGGCACGGCGTGCACTCCCGCGATCCGGTGCGGATCAACCTGCTGATCAGGGAGTTCGTCGAGCGCGTGCATCCCGTGGCCCGGCGCACCAGGTCGTCCAGGGCGATCACCAGGCCGCCGCGAGCGCTGTACCTGAGCTCACCGATCGGCCTCGGCCACGCCCGGCGCGATCTCGCCATAGCGTCCGAGCTGCGCAAACTGCATCCGCGCCTGCAGATCGACTGGCTCGCGCAGCACCCGGTCACCGAGGTGCTCGGACCGGCGGGGGAGCGGGTCCACCCGGCGTCCGCGTGGCTGGCGAACGAGTCGTCCCACGTCGAGGACGACGCCGGCGAGCACGACCTGCACGTGTTCGAGGCGTTCCGGCGGCTGGACGCGGTGCTGGTCAACAACTTCATGGTGTTCAACGACGTCCTCGACGCCGAGCCGTACGACCTGGTGATCGGCGACGAGGCCTGGGACGTCGACTACTTCCTGCACGAGAACCCCGCCCTCAAGCGGTTCTCGTTCGCCTGGCTGACGGACTTCGTCGGCTGGCTCCCGATGCCCGACGGCGGCGCCCGCGAGCAACGCCTGACCGCCGACTACAACCTCGACATGATCGAGCAACGAGCCCGCCTGCGCCGCGTGCGCGACCGGTCGGTGTTCGTCGGCAACCCGGACGACGTGATCTCCCTGCCGTTCGGCGAGGGCCTGCCCGCGATTCGCGAGTGGACGGAGCAGAACTTCGACTTCTCCGGCTACGTCACGGGATTCGACCCGCCCGACGAACGCGAGCGCCACGCGTTGCGACGGCAGATCGGCGTCCGCGAGGACGAGAAGCTGTGCGTGGTCACGGTAGGCGGCTCCGGTGTGGGGGAGTCGCTGCTGCGGCGAGTGCTGGACGCCGTGCCCGCTGCGGCGAAACGGGTGCCAGGACTCAAGTTCCTCGTCGTCACCGGACCCCGCATCGATCCGGCGTCGCTGCCGGGCCACCCCGGCGTCGAGATCCGCGGCTATCTCCCGGACCTGCCCCGGCATCTCGCCGCGTGCGACCTGGCGGTGGTGCAGGGCGGCCTGACCACGTGCATGGAACTGACCGCCGCCCGGCGCCCGTTCCTCTTCGTCCCGCTGCGCCACCACTTCGAGCAGAACTTCCACGTCCGGCACCGGCTCGAACGCTACGGAGCGGGCCGGTGCATGACCTACGAGGAGGTCTCCGACCGCGACGTGCTGGCCGCCGCCATCGCCGCGGAGATCGGGCGCGAGACCGCCTACCTCCCAGTCGAGTCGGACGGCGCTGCCCGTGCCGCCGCTCTCCTCGCGGAGCTGCTCTGAGGAGTCAGCCCGGCGAACGGTCGTCGGCGGCCGCGGTCTGGGTGAGCACGGCGACCGTCTGTTCCAGCCCGCGCTGCACCTCGTCGCCCTGTGCCTCCCGCACGCTGTGCAGGCTCACCGTGATCCGCGACCGCCCCGGCGCCACCTCCTCGACCTGGAGCTCGCCGTGGTAGTCGTCGGGACCCTCGGCACCCCACTCCAGGGTCCGCCGCCCGGCGTCCGGACGCACCCACGCCTCGCCCTCGACATGGTGGCCGTGCACCTCGGCCTCCACGTGCACCTGCTCACCGCCCTCGGGCTCGGCCGCGGTCATCTGCGGGAAGTACCGGGGCAGGTTGCGCGGCTCGGCCAGGAAACCGAACAGCGTGTCGGCCGGGATGTCGGCCTCAGCTGTGTGCGTGTACGTCGTCATGGGGCTCCGGGTACCCGGTCTTCCGTTCCGCGAACACGTCCACCGTCCTGGCCGCGTGCTCGTGCCATCCGCGCTGGTCCCGCCGGAACACCGGGACGACGAACGCCCCGCCGACGAACAACGCCACGACGCCCAGGTCCCACCAGCCGATGTCGATCAGCGGGGACACGACCGTCGCGTACGCCACGAAACCGGTGAGGCCGAGCAGTTCGCGCAGCGCGAGCTGAGCAGGGTTGGCACGCGACCCGTCCTGGGAGCGGATCCGGTAGTGCAGCAGGATTCCGCCGATCGTCATCCCGTTCGCCGCGGCCGGCAGCACCACGCGGAACGCCACGAGCACGCAGACGGCCCACAACGGGTCCGAGTGCAGCACGAGCTTCGCGATCACGATCACCAGCACGAGTTCGGAGAGCAGTCCGAGCAGCCTGCGAGGCACGGTGACGGTGTCGATCGGCGCGGCCGACTCGTCCGACGAGGGCACCTTGGGCACGACGAACGCGGCCGGCGCCATCATCCACCCCAGCACGCCGCCGAAGGTGTTGGAGATCAGGTCGTCGATGTCGGCGATCCGGTACGGGCACGGGTAGAAACCGAGGTTGCCGGTGTACTGCACGACCTCGATCGCGAGCGACAGCCCCATGCTGATGGCGATCACGGCGAGCGGCCCCTTGCCGTACGCCTTGCGCAGCACGATGCCCAGCGGGACGAACAACGCCACGTTGAACAGCTGCTGCAGGAACGCCTGCGACCGCACCATCGCCAGGATGCCGGAACGCCCGTTCGCCGCCATGTTGTTGTTCATGTCGGTGACCCACTGGAACGGGACCGTGGACAGCATCTGGTCGCCCGTGCACAGCTTCGCCACGTCGGACGGGAACGGCAGGAAGATCAGCGCCAGCGCGACGACTCCGTAGGCCAGCAGGCCGTACAGCACGAAGGCCCTGCGCGGCTCCACCCGCCGGAACCGGAAGTAGTGCAGCAACACCAGCGGAACGAGCACCATCAACCCGATGCCCACGAACGCCAGGAAACCGGTCCGGGCGGTCTCCCAGTACGACGCCATCATGAGCCGTCCAATGCCCACGAACGGCTGTGGTCAAACCAAGATTCGCGAAGATCGGGCGAATGGCCGCAGTCAGCCGCGCTTCGCGAGGTAGACGGTGTTCGTCGAGTCGCGACCCTGAATCGGGTTGGGGAAGCTGACGACCTCGGCCCGCACGTCGGTGAAGACCGTCGCGAGAGTGGCGACGTACTCGTCCTCGGGCGGGTCGTTGGACCACAACGCGAACACCCCGCCAGGACTGAGCAGGTCGCTGATCCGCCGCACGCCTTCAGGTTCGTAGAAGTCCGCGTTGGACGGGTGCAGCAGGTGACGCGGCGAGTGGTCGATGTCGACGACGACGGCGTCGAACAGCCTGCCGGGCGCCGTGGGGTCGAAGCCCAGCCCGGACCGGGTCAGCTCGAAGAAGTCACCGTGGACGAGCCGGCAACGCTCGTCGGCCGCCAGCGTCTTCCCGGCGGGGATGAGGCCCTGCTGATGCCATTCGATCACCTCGTTGAGGGCGTCGACGACCAGCAGCGAGCCGACCCGCGGGTCTTCGAGCACCGTCTGCGCCGTGTAGCCGAGTCCGAGGCCGCCCACGACCACGTTCAGGTCGTCCCCAGGCAGTTCCGCGAGTGCGAGGTGGGCCAGTTCGACCTCGGCGACGACGAAGAGGCTGGACATCAGGAACTCGTCGTTGAGCTTGATCTCGTGGATCTCCCTGCCGCTGCCGGGATCGAGCCGGCGGCGGAGGGTGAGCTCACCGAGCGGGGTCTGGCGGTAGTCGAGTTCCTGGAACCGAGCACTCATGCGACGGCACGGTACCCCGTGGACCGGGACCCGATCGGGTCAGTGCCGCTCGTCGCCGGGACGTTACTCGAAGGAGCAGCCGGGGTTCGGCGTGCTGACCGCCAACGGCTCTCCTGCCGGGTTCTCGTAGAACACGGTCAGCACCAGCGGGGCGTCCGTGAGGTTTCGTCCGATGTGGACGTACCCGGTGCCGCTGCGCTCGCTGATGAACTGACCCGGCCGGTACACGCCGTCCACCGAGCAGTCGGCGTCGTGGTGGGTCAGCACGCCCTTGGTGACCACGCCTCGCACCGGGCCGGGGTGGTAGTGCCAGCCCGTGGCACCGCCCGGTGCGATGGTGATCTCCCTGATCACGTACTGGGTGTCGCCCACCGTCTGGTCGAAGATCGTGACGGCGCTGACCCCGTGCCCCGGCGTCGCGCCCGCGACGGCCGGTGACGCGGCGGCCGACAGGCCGACGACGGCCGCGATCAGGGCGAGCCGGCTGATCGTCCGCATGTGCGTCTCCTCAAGGATGCGGTGGCGGCACCCGCTCCGCCAGCGTGATCGATTTTAGCCAGGTCTTGCTCGGCGTGAGGCGTGCCCGTGAGAGGATTCCGGCTTCCTGGCGGGAGAACTGATGCTCTTACCTGACATCCTTCTTGTTCACGGCGCGTGGCACGGTTCGTGGTGCTGGGAGCTCGTGATCGAGGAACTGCGGCGCCTCGGCCGCACCGCGCACACCGTCGACCTGCCCAGCTCGGGCTCGCCCGCCGGGCTGCACGAGGACGCGGAGGCCATCCGGCACGCGATCGCCGAGATCGACCGGCCGGTCGCAGTGGTCGGGCACTCCTACGGCGGCTTCCCGGTCACCGAGGCGACGGCGGGCTCGGCCTTCGTGACGCGCCTGGTCTACCTGGCGGCGTGGATGCTCGAAGCGGGCACGTCGATCAGTGAAGCGGCGGGCATGCCACCGTTCGAGACGGAGCTGATCGCTCCGCCGGCCGACGCCCTCGCCGAGTTCTACGGCGACGTCGATCCCGAGATGGCCGAGCGTGCCGTCGCGATGCTGCGACCGCAGAGCGCCCGAGTCGCCACGGACCGGCTCAGGGCCGCCGGCTGGCTCACGATCCCGTCCACGTATCTGGTGTGCGACAACGACAAGACGATGCCGCCCGCGGTGCAGGAGGAGCTGGCCGCCCGCGCGTCGGTGGTGCATCACCTGCCGACGTCGCACTCGCCGTTCCTGTCCATGCCCGGCCCGCTCGCCGAGCTGTTGCACCAGATCACGAAGGATCAGGCGCGCGTGCGCTCGTAGTGCCGCGCGACCCGGGACCGGTTGCCGCACACGTTGGCGGCGCACCAGACCCGGCGCTTGTTCTCCGCCAGGAACACCATGGAGCAGGCCGGGTTGCCGCACGCGCGCAGCTTCTCCAGCTGCACGGGGTCGGCCAGCAGCCGGATCGCCTCTCCCGCGATCGCGGCCAGCGCCGGATGGCCGTTGTAGTCGTCGTGCCACCGGATCCCGGCTCGTGCCTCGCTGCCCCAGCCGTCGAGCCTGGGGCTGGTGGGTACCGCGGCGGCGACGGCGTTGAGGTCCGCGATCAGCGCTGGATCCGGCGTGCGCCGGGTCAGGTGGGCGTCGAACAGGTCCTGGAGCACCGAACGCAGCCGGCGGGTCGCGCTCATCGCCGGTGGCGGTGCGGCGGGCAGCCGGTCTGCCTGCAGCGCCCACCACTTCGCGTGGTCGGCCTCGTCCGCGAGGAAGTCCCTGACCGGGTCGAGGCACAACGCCTGAGTGTCCACCAGGTCGAGCGCGACGAGCGGCTCGGCACCCATGGGGAAGCCCGCCGACTGGAACTCGGACAGTGTCGTGGCCACGCCTCTCCTAATGGTTGAAGCAACGGTTGAGACGTTAGCAGATTCTCGCCGTAGACGCTTGCGGCGGCGAACCTAACGCGTATACGGTCGTTCTATCCATTAGAACGAATCGAGGAGAACGACATGCCCGCGATCCGCCACCACCACGTCGAGGTCGACGGCCTGAAGGTGTTCGTCCGCGAGGCCGGTGACGCGAGCAGGCCCACCCTGGTCCTGCTGCCCGGCTACCCGTCGAGCACCCGTGCCTACGTGCGGTTGATCGACCGCCTCGCCGCCGACTGGCACACCGTCGCGATCGACTACCCCGGCTTCGGCTCGTCCGACCCGCTGCCGGAGAGCCCGACGTTCGACCGGCTGGCCGAGGTCACCGGCAAGGTCATCGACCTGCTCGGCATCGGTGACTACGCGGTCTACATGTTCGACTTCGGCGCACCGGTGGGCTTCCGGATCGCTCTGGAGCACGACCAGCGCGTGAAGGCCGTGATCACGCAGAACGGCAACGCCTACGTCGAAGGGTTCGGCCCCGACGTCGAGGGGCTGAACGGCTGGTGGAGCGACAAGGCCAAGCACCAGGACACCGTCGACTGGGTCGTCAGCCTCGCGGGCACGCGGCACCAGTGGCTCACGGGCGCGAGGAACCCCGAGCACATCGACCCGGAGCAGGCGCTGGCCGACCAGGCCGTCATCGACCTGCCGGGCCGCGCCGAGTACATGAAGTCCCTGCTGTGGGACTACCAGACCAACCCCGTCCGCTACCCGTCCTGGCAGGCGTGGCTGCGCGAACGGCAGCCGAACGTTCTCGCCATCTGGGGCCGCAACGACACGTTCTTCATCGCTCCCGGCGCCGAGGCCTACCGCCGCGACGTGCCCTCCGCCGAGGTCGTGCTGCTCGACACCGGTCACTTCGCGCTGGAGGAGGCGGCCGACGAGATCGCCGCGCACGTGAACACGGTGCTGGCGAAGACATTCGCCTGACCTGACGCTGCCGGTATCCACTGACCTCGCGATTCCAGAAAGAAGCTGACCGCGGCTCTCGCCGTGGCGGGGGCGGCTCTGCTGGGCCTGGCGGCACCGGCGTCAGCGGGAATCCAGGAGGCCCCGTACTGCCAGAACGACAGGGGCATCCAGACCGTGGTGGACACCGGGCCGATCAAATCCATCTCGACCGGCACGCGCGTCGGCACCATCTTCCTCTGCAAGGAAGGCAGCCTGTACTTCGCGTTCCCGTACTACTACGCGACCATGGGCGCGAATCAGACGGCGCAGGGCTGGATCAAGCGCTATGACAACGGATCCTGGGTCGGCGAACTCAACTGCGACCAGGAGCCCGGCGGCAACCAGCGCATCAAGCTGGGTGAGCGTCGCTGCTGGACCCCGAACCTGAACGGCGACGCCACCAGGTACACGTTCCGCGCGGTGACCGAGCAGTACAGCGGCAACAACCTGATCGCTCGTGGCGCGACGGCCATCGGGCGCTGATTCGAGCAATACTGCCCATTCGTTTTTCAGTGCTCAGGCAGGGCCAATCGATTTTGGAGCGCTCTTGGAGCTTTCTTGGAGTGCGCGGGCAGACTCCTCGATGTCAGTTGCACATCGGAGGGAGGAGCACTCATGGAGAAGACCAAGGCCAAGATGAAGCGAATCACCATTCGCAAGGTGGGCCCGGTTCGCCTCACGGCGGCCGCCTGCTCGCAGTACAACGTCAAGCCGGTCTAAGGCGCGACGCGGATGCGCTGGGCTCCCGAGGCCCAGCGCATCCGGCCTGACGCCGGGGAGGAACGTCGTGACCGAGATCGATCTGGACCGGCCGGTGCCATTGCATCCGCTGGTGTTCCTGGAAGACGGCGCCGAGGTGACGATCGGTCGCCCCGACGTCGACTCGTACGGCATCTTCCCCGGTGAGGGCGCCGCGCTCGTGCGCAGGCTGGTCGACGGCGACACCCCGCGCGAGGCCGCCGAATGGTTCGAGCGCGAATACGGGGAAGAAGTCGACATCGAGGACATCGTCGCCGGACTGGACGAGCTCGACCTCATTCGCAAATCCGGTGAAGTCGCCGCTGAGACGGCGCCGGTGCGTTTCAGTGGACTCGGCGCCGCGTTGTTCTCGCCGGTGGCCTGGTTCGTGTACGCGGGTGTGGCCGTCTGGGGATTGTTCGCGATGGTGTTCAACGCGGACCTGCGGCCGACTTATCACAACATCTTCTTCTCCGACTATTACATGGTCATCCAGGTCGGACTGTTCCTCGCCGCGATTCCCCTTCTTTTCCTGCACGAGTCCTTTCACGCGCTGGCGGGACGCCGGCTCGGCGTCAGGTCGAGGCTGCGCATCGGGCGGCGGCTCTACTTCATCGTGCTGGAGACCTCGCTCGACGGGCTCGTGGCGGTGCCGCGCCGCCAGCGCTACCTGCCGATCGTCGCGGGGCTGCTGGCCGACGTCCTCGGGATCGCCGCGTGCACCATCGCCGCCGACCTGACCCGGCACGCGGACGGCACGCTGTCGGGTCCCGGGCGGTTCCTCCTGGCCGTCGCGTTCGCCGCGCTGCTCCGGGTCATCTGGCAGTTCTTCCTCTACCTGCGCACGGACATCTACGTGCTCGTGAGCACGGTGCTCGGCTGCGTCGACCTGCACGGGGCCGCGCTCCTGATGGTCCGCAACAGGTTCCGGCGGCTGTTCGGGAAGCCGGAGACGGACGAGTCGGCGCTGCACCCGGTCGACCGCAAGGTGGCGCGCTGGTACTCGTGGCTCGTCGTCGTCGGCTACACGGCCAGCCTCACGACGTTCGTGCTCGCCGGCGCTCCCGTGCTCTACCGGTTCGTCACCGGCGTCATCGGGCGGCTCACGGGGGACGGGGTGCCCACGGCCCAGCTGCTCGACTCGATCGTCTTCGGCGGCGTGGCGATCGCGCAGTGCGCAGTGCTCGGCTGGCTCATGGTCCGGGAACGCGTGCGGGCACGCCGGGACCGTCGTCTGCACCACGTCATTCACTGAAAGGACGCACCATGGACAGCCGCTACTGGATCCGCGCCGACCGGCGGCGCGACCGGGCACACGCCCTCGCCGCACTGGAACTGCCGCCGATCTGGGCAGTCCTCGACGCCCACCGGCGGCTGCGCGGACCGTACACGGCTGCGGGGTCGCTGCTCCGCCAGATCGCCGGCGACCTGCTGGAACGGTGCCCGGAACTGGGGGAGCGGCACAACATCGAGCTCCTCACGACCACGCCGGAACTCGCGGGCCGGGTGCCCAGTGCCTGGCACACGCTCGAATGGGCCGTGCAGGACAGCGAACGCACCCGTTACTACTCGCGGCTGCACACCCGCAACATCGCGAACGGCCTGGCGGAACTGCTGCGCGACTACCTCACCGCCCTGGGCGGCGGTCCGCGCACCCTCGTGATCGAGAACGCGCACGAGGCAGACGCGTCCGACCAGGAGTTCATCGCGGTCCTGTTGCGCCGCAGTGACATCCCGGACCTCACCGTCGTCGTGGGCACGAGCCGCGCACCGCTGGCCGACCCGCTCGGCGAGATCGACGTGTCGCTGGCGCAGACGATCGCCGCGCACGCTCAGGTCGTCGAAGCCGAGCCGGTCGCGGAGAAGTCCCTCGAAGGTGACCTCGCACAGGCCTATGTGGACAGTGACGGCACCGCTGACGACCCGCGCGTGCTCGCCGCCTACCTCGAACTGTCGGCCGAGGCCCGCGCCGTGCTGCACGACGCCCGAGCCGGGAAGCTCGCGGCGTCCGAGGAGTTCTCGTTGCACCTCGGCGCGATCCCGTACCACCTGGAGCACGGCAGCGACCCCGCCGGAGCGGGCGCGAAGGCGTTGCGCGTCGCGCTGGACCACTGCCACAAGGTCGGGCTCTACCAGGCCGCGGCGGACCACGGCCTGCGCGGGCGGGCGGCCGCCGATCGGGAGACCGACCCCGACCTGTGGTGGCACCTCACGTTCCAGACCGGCATCGTGCTGGCGGCCGTCGGACGCGCCGCCGAGGCCGAGACGCTCTACGTCGAGGGACGTGCCGCCTCCACGGACGCGGCCATCCACCTCGAACTGGCCTACTCCACGGCGATGCTGCACGCGCGGCACTACTCGGAGGCCGAGCGCGACTACGTGCGGGCGCGGGCGTGGATGAACCTGGCGATCGCGATCGCGTCCCAGCTCACCGACCCGAAGAAGGAAGCCTTCCAGTCCGTCTTCACCCGCAACGGGCTGGCGCTGGTCGAGGTGCGCGAGCAGAAGCCAGAGGTGGCGCTCGCCCTGGTCAACGACGGCATGGCCAGGCTGGACCGCGACCTCGAACCGGACGAGCACGTGCTGCACCGCCTGGTGCTGCGCTACAACCGGGCGCAGGTCTACGGCGCCATGGGCCGCCTGGACGACGCGCTCGCCGACTACAGCTACGTCCTCGAACGGGATCCGAACTTCCCCGAGCACCACTTCAACGTCGGCAACGTGCTGCGCAGACTCGGCCGCGACGAGGAGGCGATCGAGGCGTACCGCGAGGCACTGCGCCTCTCGCCGCCGTTCCCCGAGGCGTACTACAACATCGGCGACGCACGACTCGCGCTCGGCGACGTCGAGGGCGCGATGACCGACTTCAGCTACGTCATCGAACTGGACCCGCGGCACGTGGACGCCAGGATCAACCGCGCCGGGTACCTGCTCGCCGGTGGTGACGTCGAGGGGGCGTGGCGCGATGTCGCCGCCGCTCTGGAACTGGCGCCGAACAACGCACTCTTGTTGTGCCTCAAGGGCCAGTTGCTGGTCGAACAGGACGAGTACACGGCCGCGTCCGAGGCGTTGGCGGAAGCGGTGCAGCGAAACGACCGGCTCGCGGAGGCGTGGGCGATCCGCGGCACGATCGCGGTGGCCTCCGGCGAACTGACCGACGCGATCAGCTACCTGAGCCGGGCCATCACACTCGACGACAACCCGGAATCCCGCTACAACCGCGCCGTCGCGTACGAGGAGTCCGGCGAGCTCGATGCCGCGATCCTCGACTACGACGCGGTGCTCGCGGTGACCGACGACGAGGACGCCCGGCAGCGCAGGGAACTCTGCGCCGCGGCGTCGGCCAGCTAGGAGAACGCCGTGACAGCAACGGAGAACGTGGCCGCCGCACCACCGGCGGCCACGTTCACCGACGCCATGAGCCGGCTGGTCTCCGGACTCGCCGTGGTCACCACGCGTCAGTCGGGCGGCCGGCCGTGCGGACTGCTCGTGTCCTCGATCTGTTCGTACAGCGTCGATCCGCCCTCCGTGCTGGTGGTGGTCGACCACGCTTCTCGTTGCCGCGAGCCGTTGACGCACTGCGCGGAGTTCGGCGTGCACGTGCTCGGCAGCGCCCAGGAACGCACCGCGCGGACGTTCGCGAGCCGTGGCGCGGACAAGTTCGCCGACATCGCCTGGGAGTGGGACGGAGCCGTGCCGAGGCTATGTGCGGCGCCGATCTACTTGCGCTGCAACGTCGCCGCGATGTTCGATCACGGCGACCACACGATCCTGATCGGTGAGGTCACCCGCACCGAGGTGAGGGAGGCCGAGCCGCTCGTCTTCTACCGCCGCCTGTTCGACTGGCGGCTAAGGGGAAACGGTGTGCGCCAGCTGTAGTCCGGTGAGCACCCGTTCGTGCCGGTGGCCCCGGTCGAACGGGTCTTCTCCGTTGAGGATGAGCTGGTGCATCGCCCGGAGCCGGGGCCCTGGCTCGATTCCGGCCTGGCTCGACAGCAGCCGGTACGCCCTGGCGTAGGCCGTCAACGCGTCGGCGCGGCGTTCGGCCTGGCACAGCGCGAGCATCAGCTGCTCGTGAAACCGTTCCCACAAAGGGTATGTGCGGCACAGCTCTTCGAGGTCGAACACCGCCAGATGCCCGTCACCGTTGCAGAGCATGACGTCGAACCTGTTGCGAAGCACCTCCAGGTACTCCCGTTCCAGCCGCGAGATGTCGAGGTCGAACATCCCCGTCTCGCGCAGGTCCGCCAGCGGAGCACCACGCCACAGGCCCACCGCCACGGCGAACGTCTCCCGTGCCCGCGCGCAGTCGCCGGCCGCCATCGCCACCTGGCCCTGTTTCGCCAGCTCCCGGAACCTGGTCAGGTCGAGCTGATGCGGTTCAAGGCAAAGGATGTAACCGGAAGGCCGCGTGTTCAGGACGGGATGCGACGTTCGCGAACTCACCCAGCTCGGCGTGAGCACTCGCCGCACCGCCGTCACGTAACCGTGCAGCGCGGCGACGGCCGACCTCGGCGCACCCCGCGTCCACAGCTGGTCCACGATGCGGCTGGTCGGCACGAACTCGTTGGCGTGCAGGGCGAGCAGAGCGAGCAACGCCCGTTGCTTCAGCGCCGTCGGCGTGCACCGGCGGTTGCCTCGCGACACTTCGAACGTACCGAGAACCCGGAACTGCGGCGGTTCGTCTCCCGGTGCCACGTGAACGCCACCTCCCGGTATGTCCGACTCCGAGAGTGTTCACCAGCCGACGGTCTTTGAGGTAGTGCTCGCACCGAAACTGCCGGTCCGACCTATGTCGCGGTGGACCAGGTGATGGGTAGCGAGTCGACAGCGCGGGGGATCCCTTTCCTGGCAACGGAGACCGAGTGCTCCGCCGAACGCCGTGGCGGCCGTCGGATCCCGCCGAACCGGCGACGGCTCGGCAGGATTCCACTGTGGACGGCCACGCCGGACCGGCGCGGTCCTGCCCGGCGCCGGTCTCCAGAAGGATCGAGGCTCCCGCCTAACGCAGGGCTGCCTCGATCGCCTCGGTGATTGAGGCGTCCTCGGGCTCGGTGCGCGGGCGGAACCGGGCGAGGACCTGCCCGTCCCGCGAGACGAGGAACTTCTCGAAGTTCCACTGCACGTCACCGGCGGTGCCGTCGGCGTCGGCGTGCTTCGTGAGCTCCTGGTAGACGGCGTGCTGACCGGGGCCGTTGACCTCGATCTTCTCGTACAGGGGGAACGACACCCCGTAGGTGGCCGAGCAGAACGTGGCGATCTCTTCGGACGTGCCCGGCTCCTGGCCCATGAACTGGTTGCACGGGAAGCCGACCACGGAGAAACCTTCGGTCCCGTACTTCTCCTGCAGCCGCTCCAGGCCCGCGTACTGCGGGGTGAGGCCGCACTTCGAGGCGACGTTGACGACGAGCGTCACCTTGCCCCGCAACGCGCTCAGGTCGCCGGGCTCACCTGCGAGAGTGTGGACCGGGATGTCGTAGATCTCCATGCCACCAACGTAGTTCATGTCTTCTTGGGGCCGGGAGCGGGCACGATCCGCGCGCTCACCGAGGGCGGGGGAGCGGCGAGCCCCGGTCCGCCTGCGTCTACCCAGTCGATCACGCCCCGCACCGCGTCGTCGTCCAGCACGGACCCGACCCACACCGGCTTGGCCCCCGCGCCCCGTGCGGCGGGGCTGGGCTGCACGACGACCACGTTCGACACCTCGCACGCGTCCAGGCAGTCGGCGACCCGCACGTCCGCGAGCTTCGCGCGCAGCGCCTGGAGCTGGCGGTCGTGGTCGACCTCGGGGTGCTTGCGCTCGGTACCGCAGCAGCATCCCCGGCAGACGGTGATCCGTGACGTCATGATCACCGTTCTACCCAGTCGGCGGTTCGTTGCACAACGAGCACATTCCGCTGGCCGTCCGGCGACATCGCTGCGCCAGAGTCGAAGTCGTGGCTGGTAAAGGAAGTTGGATGGCGCTCCTGCTCGTGATGGTGACGGCCTGCACACCCGCTGGACCGAGGTCCACGAGCGCGCAGGTGCGGGTGACCGAGGACGGCAGCATCCCGAAGAACGAGAGCATCTCGCTGGACGACGGCAGGCACGCCGCCATCGCGAACCTCGACCCCGAGCTGCTGACGGCGATGCGGAAGGCCGCGGCGGACGCGAAGCTCGCCGGGGTGGAGCTGAGGGTGACGTCGGGCTGGCGCAGCGCGGAGTACCAGCAGCGGCTGCTGGACGAGGCCGTCGAGCTGTACCGCAGCGAGGAGGAGGCCCGGCGGTGGGTGCTCCCGCCGGAGAAGTCGGCGCACGTCACGGGCAAGGCGATCGACATCGGACCGACGAACGCCGATGACTGGCTCATCCAGCACGGTGCGGACTACGGGCTGTGCCAGGCCTACGCCAACGAGATGTGGCACTTCGAGCTGCTCACGACACCGGGCGGCCAGTGCCCGCAGCCGCAGTCCACCTAGCGCCCGTGGATGACGGCCAGGGCGTGCTCACGGGCCGGTGCGCTCAAAGTGGTGTTGAGCTGCTCGAACAGGGCTTCCGCGGTCACCCCGTTCCAGCCGGGAGGCAGCAGCGACAGGGGGAGACCGGGGTCGCTGTAGGGCAGCCGCCGCCACGCGGTCAGCATCGGGACGTACGTCTGGAAGGCCTGCTCCGGTGACAGCACCCCGGCGTCGAGAACGGGCCGGTGACGGCGCAGGAAGTCCGCGTACAGGTCGGTCAGCTCGTCGAGGTCCCACCAGGCGCGCACCTTCGAGCGCAGGTCGCCGAACGCGAAGTGGTGGCCGCTGAAGATGTCCACGTACTCGGACAACCCGCGGCGTTCGAGGGTGCGGCGGGTCTCGGTGGCGAGGTTGCCGGGTGCGATCCACACGCCGGGCGCCGTGGTGCCGAAGCCCAGCTGGGTGAGGCTGGTGCGCAGGGCGTGGCGCTTCTCGCGTTCGGACTCGGGCACGGAGAACACGACCACGAGCCAGCCGTCCTCGGCGGTCGCGCGGCGGCGTTCGAAGATCCGGGTGTCACCCTCGGCCAGCGTTTCCAGGGTGGCTTCGGCGAGGGCGTAGCCGGCGCCGTCGCGGCGTTCGGCGCGGACCACGCCACGGCGCTTGAGGCGGGAGATCGACGAGCGCGCGGCCTGGCCCTCGACGCCGAGGTCGGCCATGAGCTGCACGACGGACGCCACGGACAGCCAGTTGTGCTCGCCGCGCGCGTAGAGGCCGAAGATCGTGATGATGAGCGGGCCGAGCCGGTCGCGCCCGGCGGGAGCCGCGGCTTCCACGGTCATGTCCGCGACGTTCAGTGCCCTCTCCCTCATCTCGATCAACCGAGCTTAACGCGCGCCGAGATCGGTCAGCGTGACGGTGTTGCGCAGCTCGCCGAGGCCGCTGACCCGCGTCACGACGACGTCGCCGGCGCGCAGGAAGAGTTGCGGCTCGCGGGCGTTGCCGACGCCGCTGGGCGTGCCGGTCAGGATCACGTCCCCGGCGCGCAGGGTCATGCCGTGGCTGAGCTCGGCGATGATCTGCGCGAACGAGAACGCCATCTGCGCACTGGTCGCGTCCTGCAGCAGCACGCCGTTGACCTCGCACTGCACCCGGAACCCTCCGAGGTCGTGGATCTCGTCGACGGTGGTCAGCCACGGCCCGAGCGGCATGGTGGCGTCGAGGCTCTTGCCCTTGAGCCACTGGCCGCCGTGCGCGCGTTGCAGGTCGCGCTGCGAGACGTCGTTGGCGACGAGGAAGCCGAACACGTGGTCCAGCGCCTTCTCCTCCGGGATCGACCGGCCGTCGCGCCCGATGACCATCGCGATCTCGGCCTCGTAGTCCCACTTCTGCGACAACGCGGGGTCGTAGGCGATGCCGTCGGACGGTCCGATGACCGTGTCCGGGCCCTTGGTGAAGAACGTGGGGCGCAGCGGCCGTTCCACTGGATCCTGCCCCTCGCGCCTGCCCGTGGACTCCTCGAAGTGGTCCCAGTAGTTCCAGCCGGTGCACAGGATGTCGCGGTTGAAGCGGTGCAACGGCGACTCCAGCCGGACCGATGCCAACGGCAGCACCTCGGCGCCGGACACGTCGGCCTCCGCCCCGCGCACGATGTCGTCGACCGTGGTGGACAGCACCGAGACGAGACGTCTCGTCTCGTCGACGACCGCGGCGCGCCGCACGCCGCCGACGGTCACTGAAGCCAGCTTCACCCGCGAACCTCCCTGAATATCGCGTTCATGTTTCGTAGATCATGAAAACGCTATCGATTCAGCTGGGCCTGACCAGCCGATCCTCCGGGATCACGGCCACGCCGAGGATCTCGATGAGCGCCTCCGGCTGCCACAACGCCGTGCAGCCGATGCCCGCCATGGCCGGGTAGACGGGGCCGGCGAGCTCGCGCCACACCTTGCCGATCTCCCTGCCGTGCGCCTGGTAGTCCGGGATGTCGGTGAGGTAGATCGTGATGCTGACCAGGTCTTCCGGCTCGCCACCCGCCTCCCGCAACGTCGTCAGCACGTTGCCGAACGCCTGGCGGAACTGCTCGACGATGCCGCCGGGAACGATCTTCATGTCGGCGTCGAGAGCGGTCTGCCCGCCCAGGTGAAGGGTGTTTCCGGCGAGTGTTCCGTGGGAGTACCCGCTCGGGGCGGGCAGGCTGGCCGGGTTCACTGCTACGGGCCTCATGCGTATTGACAATATCTGACGGCGGTGAAGAATGCGATATATGGAGCCCGACCTCAGCAAGTACCGGCTCGAAGGCGACAACTCGATGTACCGGCTGCCCAGCGGACTGGTCGCGCCGGTCGTGACGCGCGGCGGCGCCGAGAACCCGGACACCGCGAACTCCGGCGGCGCGATCCGGATCTCGGGCGTGAGCATCCAGCACACCCCGGCCACGCGGCTGTGGTTCGGCAAGGTCACCAACGAGCCCGGCTACCGCTCGGTCTCCCACCACCACGGCGAGGCCGAGACCGGCGGGTACGTGCTGTCGGGCCGGGCGCGGATCTACTTCGGCGAGAAGTTCGAGGACTACCTCGACATGGAGGAGGGCGACTGGGTGTTCGTCCCGCCGTTCATGCCGCACATCGAGTGCAACCTCGACCGCAACAACCCGCTCACGTGGATGACCACGCGGACGCCGGAGAACATCGTCGTGAACCTCGACGACGTCCCGGACGAGGATCTGCGCGACTGGCTGAGCCGATGACCGCCGGGATGACCTCCGCGATCTTCACCGACGCCATCACGCTGGAGAAGGCCGAGTCCGAGCACTTCGACCTCGCCTTCACCGCCGTCACCCAGCCCTGCCCGTGGCCCAAGGCGTATGGCGGAGATCTCGTCGCCGCCGCCGCGGCCGCCGCCATGCGTTCGGTCACCGACGGCAAGACTCTGCACTCGATGCACAGCTACTTCCTGCGCCCGGCCGACATCGGCGCGCAGGTGCGCTACGAGGTGGAACTGCTGCGCGATGGCCGCGGCTACAGCACCCGGCAGGTCCGCGGCTACCAGAACGGCAAGCCCCTCTACGTCTGCCTGGCCAACTTCGCGGCCGGTGAGCCGGGCGGCAGCTTCCGAGCCGAGTTCACCGACGACCTGCCCGATCCTGAGGAGTTGCCCAGCTCGGCGGACTTCCTCGCCGAACGCTCCGGCGGCTCGATGACCGAGGAGTCGAAGGCGTACTGGGCGGGTGGCCGCAGTTTCGACATGCGGCACGTGCCCGGTCCGGTCTACCTCGCGGTCGAGGGGGAGAAGGTGCCGCACCAGGCCGTGTGGATCAAGCCCTTCGACCCGCTGCGCCCGGTCGACGGACTGACCGACGCCCAACGGGACCTCGCGGCGCTCGCCTACGTCTGCGACTACACGATCCTGGAACCCGTCCTGCGCGTGCTCGACCTGCCGTGGGCCCAGCCGGGACTCGTCACCGCGAGCCTCGACCACTCGATGTGGTTCCACCGCGAGGGTCCGGTCGGCGACTGGCTGCTCTACGTCCAGGAAGCCGTCGCCGCCGACGCGGGCAGGGGACTCGGGTACGGCCGGTTCTTCACCCGCGATCAGCAACACCTCGCCACCGTTGCCCAGGAGGGCATGATCCGCGCTTCCTGACCCGCCGCCCGCGGAAGGACTCACCATGGACACCTTCGCTCGCGACCACCTCCCACCTGCGGCGTTATGGCCGACGATCGAGTTCACGACGCCGGAGCTCCAGTACCCGGACCGCCTCAACGCCGCCACCGAGCTGATCGACGTCCCGGCAGCGAAGTACGGCGCCGACCGCCCGGCGTTGCGCACGCCCGCCGGTGAGGTCTGGTCCTACGGCGAACTGCGGACGCGTGCCAATCAGATCGCGCAGGTGCTGATCGAGGACTTCGGTCTCGTCGCCGGGCAACGGGTTCTGCTGCGCTCGCCCAACACCCCGTGGACCGTGGCCGCGTGGCTCGGCGTCCTCAAGGCGGGCGGTGTGGTCGTGACGACCATGGCCGCGCTGCGCACCCGTGAACTGGCGCCGATCGTCGAGCGGACCCGTCCGTCGATCGCCCTGGTGGACCAGCGGTTCGCGGAGGACGTTCGAGCCCTGCCGTCGCTGACCGTGGTGGCGTACGACGACCTCCAGGTGCTCGCCGCGGTCAAGCCGGGGGAGTTCACCGCGGTGGACACGGCTGCCGACGACGTGGCGCTGCTCGCGCCGACTTCCGGCAGCACCGGATCACCCAAGATCACCGCGCACTTCCACCGCGACGTCCTGTCCATCGACAACACCTTCGGCCGGCACGTGCTGCGGCTGACCGAGAACGACCTCGTCGCGTGCACGGCGCCGTTCGCGTTCACGTTCGGCCTGGGCATGCTCGTCGTCTTCCCGTTGCGCGCCGGTGCCTGCGCGTTCCTGACCGAGGCGGCCACGCCCGTCCAGGTCGCGGATCTGGTGCAGGAACACGGAGTCACGGTGCTCGCGACGGCGCCCACGGCGTACAAGGCGATCCTGCGCGATGGCACGGAAGGAAAACTCGCCGGACTGCGGATCGCGGTGTCGGCCGGGGAGCACATCCCGCAGGGGACCTGGCGGCGGCTGCACGACCGGCTCGGACTGAGGGTGATCGACGGCATCGGTGCCACGGAGTTGTTGCACATCTTCATCTCCGCCGCCGGCGACGACATCCGGCCCGGCTCGACCGGCCGGCCGGTGCCGGGCTACCGCGCCACCGTGCTCGGCCCCGACGGCGACGAACTGGGCCCCGGCGAACCGGGACGACTCGGCGTGATCGGCCCGGTCGGCTGCCGCTACCTCGACGACGAGCGGCAGAAGGACTACGTGGTGAGCGGCTGGAACGTCACCGGCGACGTCTTCCACCGCGACGAGGACGGCTACTTCCACTACCACGCCCGCAGTGACCACATGATCGTGTCATCCGGTTACAACATCGGCGGCCCTGAGGTCGAGGAGGCCATCGACACCCACCCGGACGTGCTGGAGTCCGCCGTCGTCGCCAAACCCGACGACGAACGCGGCTCGGTCGTGTGCGCGTTCGTGGTGCTGCGCGACGGCACGCTGGGCGATGACGCCAAGGCGCGTGAGATCCAGGATCACGTGAAGCGGACCATCGCGCCCTACAAATATCCGCGCGAGGTGCGGTTCCGCACGTCGTTGCCGCGCAACGCCAGCGGCAAGCTCCAGCGCTTCACGCTCCGCCAGATCGTTGAGGACGAGGTTCCGTCATGAAGATCGCCATCGTCGGGGGCGGCCCCGGCGGCCTCTACTTCGCCGCGCTGATGAAGCAGCTCGACCCTGCGCATGACGTCACCATCTGGGAACGCGACGCATCCGACGTCACGTTCGGCTTCGGCGTGGTGTTCTCCGACGAGACGCTCGGCGGGATCGAGAACGCCGACCCGGAGTTCGCCGACGCCATGGCGCGCCGGTTCGCCCGGTGGACGGACATCGACATCCACTACCGCGGCGAGAGCCACACCGTCGGCGGGCAGGGGTTCGCCGCGATGAGCCGCAAGGAGCTGCTCGGCCTGCTCCAGCAACGGTGCCGCGACCTCGGTGTGGTCGTGCACTTCTCGACGCCCGCGCCCGCCGTCGACGTCCTGCGCGAGTCGCACGACCTGGTGGTCGGGGCGGACGGCGTGAACTCGTTGGTGCGGCGGTCCTCTGACGTCTTCCGCTCCACTGTGGACCCACGTCGCAACAAGTACATGTGGCTCGGCACGGACCTGGTCTTCGAGGCGTTCCAGTTCTTCATCAAGGACACGCCGTGGGGGACCATGCAGGTCCACGGTTATCCCTACTCCGACAGCGGTTCCACGTTCATCGTCGAGATGCACGAGGACGTCTGGCGCCGCGCCGGTTTCGACACCGGCGAGGAGTTCGCGCCGGGCGCGTCCGACGAACGCGCCGTCGAGCGGGTCCGTGAGCTGTTCGCCGAGGAACTTGCCGGCCATCAGGTGTTCGCCAACAACTCGAAATGGCTCAGCTTCACCACCGTGCGCAACGAGCGTTGGCACGACGGAAACCTCGTCCTGGTCGGCGATGCCGCGCACACCGCGCACTTCTCGATCGGCTCCGGCACCAAGCTGGCGATGGAGGACTCGCTCGCACTCGCCGCGTGCCTGCACGAACACCGCGACGTCGAGACCGCGCTGACGGCCTACGAGACCGAGCGCCGACCCGTCGTGGAGTCGACGCAGCGTGCCGCCCAGGCGTCCCTGGAGTGGTTCGAGAACATCGGCATGTACGCGGACCAGGAACCGACGAGGTTCTGCTTCAACCTGCTCACCCGGTCCCGCCGCATCACCTACGACAACCTCCGCACCCGCGACTCGGAGTTCGCCGACCGCGTCGACGCCGCTTTCGCCGCCTCCCAAGGGCTGGAGACCACGGCGCCGGCGATGTTCCAGCCGTTCCGGCTGGGGCAGCTGGAACTCAAGAACCGCGTGATCGTCTCGGCGATGGACATGTATTCCGCGGTCGACGGTGTGCCGGGCGACTTCCACCTCGTTCACCTGGGTTCGAAGGCCATGGGAGGGGCGGGACTGGTGATGACCGAGATGGTCTGCGTCTCGCCCGAGGGTCGCATCACACCCGGCTGCACCGGCCTGTGGACCGACGAGCAGCGCGACTCGTGGGCGCGGATCGTGTCGTTCGCGCACGAGCGGAGCACCGCCCGCATCGGCCTCCAGTTGGGCCACTCCGGCCGCAAAGGCTCGACCCGCCTGATGTGGGAGGGCATGGACGAACCGCTGCCCGAGGGCAACTGGGACGTCGTCGGCCCGTCACCGCTGCCGTACGGCCCTGGGAACGCCGTCCCGGGCGAAGTCGACCGCGAGCGGATCACCGCCGAGTTCGTGGCGGCGGCGCGACGTGGCGCCGAAGCGGGCTTCGACCTGCTCGAACTGCACTGCGCGCACGGCTACCTGCTGTCCTCGTTCCTCTCACCGATCGCGAACCAGCGCACCGACGAGTACGGCGGCACACTCACCAACCGGCTGCGGTTCCCGCTGGAGGTGTTCGACGCCGTCCGCGCGGTGTGGCCCGCGGAACGGCCGATGATCGTGCGCATCTCCGCGACCGACTGGGTCGACGGCGGCAACACCGAGCACGACGCCGTCGAGATCGCCCGCGCGTTCATCGCCCACGGCGCCGACGCGATCGACGTCTCCACCGGCCAGGTCACTTCGGACGAGCGTCCGGCGTACGGCCGCAGCTACCAGACCCCGTTCGCCGACCGGATCCGCCACGAGGTCACCGGCGCCGCCGTGATCGCGGTGGGCGCCATCGCCTCCTACGACGACGTCAACTCCATCCTCCTGGCAGGCCGCGCCGATCTGTGCGCGCTCGGCCGCACGCACCTCTACGACCCGCACTGGACCCTGCACGCGGCCGCGGAACAGGACTTTCGCGCCGAGTGGCCGGTCCAGTACCGGGCGGGCAGCCGCAAACCGCCGTCCGCGCGCACCGACGCCGTCCGGCCGAGGTTGTCGCTGCTGCGGGCCGACCCTCCAGATCGGAACGTGCACCTGCGCTGGACGCCGCGCCGCGAGCATTCGGTTCTCGGATAGGCACTTCAGGCGCGTTCAGGTGAAACTTCATTCGGCTATGAATTGGAATCTCTTGTCCGGTCACATGTTCCGAGCATCCGCTTTGGTCTGATGGGGCAGACCTCCCACGCACGCGGGTGAGGGGGTTTTTCGAGCACGGGCGCGATCCCTAGCGTCGGCGGTCAGTTTCCCGAACTCCGCCACCGTTGAAGGGACCTGCTCGTGCGAAGACGTTTGCCGGCAATGCTGCTAGCGGGCGTGCTCGCTGGCAGCACGCTCACGGCCGCCGTGCCCGTGGCCGCCCAGCCACCCGTTTCCACGCTCACCAAGTCCGTGCAGGGCGTGTCCGATCCCGCCTCCCACGGCGACAACGCCTCCTGGGTCGTGTCCTATGTGAACGGCGCCAACGGTGCCGCCACGATCACCGACCCCATCGGCCCCGGCCAGACCCTCCTGGCCGGCTCGCTGCAAGTGCCGCCGGGCTGGACCGGCACCGAGGGAAACCCCGTCACCGCAACGAATCCCAACGTGCGCAACGGTGGCAAGGCGTTGTCCAGCCTGCTCACCCCACCCGTGCAGGCCAGCGCGAGCAGCACCGGCGGTGACGGCTTCACCCCGATCCTGCAGCGCACGCCGGACGGCCGTCTGCAGGCGTGGAACGTCTACCACCACGTGGGCCCCGCCGCCCCGAAGCTCGTGTGCACCGATCTCACGACCAGTTCGCTCTGCGCGGGCGGTCCGTGGCCGAAGCCGCTCAACACGGCGCCCGGCCCGTTCGGCACGGGCAACACCGGTGACATCGGCAGTCCACTCGAACCGCAATACGTCCGCGACGAGGCGAATCCCGCTCGCGTGTACTACTCGGCCGTCACGGCGTCCTCGCTCGGCGTCGCCTGCCTCGATCTCGCCGCGCCCGGCAACTGCGGGTTCTGGCCCCTGGTGCCACGGGCAGGGCAGAACGTCGAGATGGCGGGACTCGTCCAGGTCGGCGGAAACCTCTACGGCGTAGCGACTTCCGGCAGTGTGGTGTGCTGGACGATCGCCACGCAGAGCGCGTGCGGAGGCCAGCCCTACGCGCCGATCGTGCCGTTCACCGGCAGCAACAACTACTACCTGGGCGCGCTGACCGTCGCCGGGGGCAAGATCTTCGCCTCGTCGTCACTGCCTGGCGGCGCCATCCCCAGGATGGGCTGCTTCGATCCCGGCACCAACGCCGCGTGCGCGGGCTGGGCCGTCCCGAAGCAGATCGGCCCGTCCGGCAACTTCACCTACAACGCCTACACCGCGTACAGCACAACAGGTGAGGAGACCGGTGCGTGCTCCAGCACGACCGGCCAGAACGTCACCACCTGCTACGCGATCGACGGCTCGTCCCTGCCCGCACCGACGGCTCCCGCCGGGCTGGAGAACGGTGTGATCTCGTTCAACCCCGAGGTGATCCGCACGGGCAACCGCGTCCGCAGCTTCATCGGCATCTGGCTCGGCCCGTACGCGGGTGCCGCGGTGTGTCACGACTGGAGCACAGGAACGTCGTGTGCCGGAGTGCCAACGCGCATCACCCATCCCACCGCCAACGGTGGTGACACAAGAGACTACGGCTACGCCTACGACGTTCCCACCGGTTGCATGATCGGGCTGGGCGACGCGGGCGTGCTGTTCTCGATGGATCCTGACACGGGGGCGTCGCCGTGCGTACGCAGTGGCGCCTCCGTGTCGCTCAACCCCTCGCAGTTCTACTGCGACGGCAAACCGCACGCCACCACCTACACCAAGGCGCGGCTCGTCGGCGTGGCACCGGCGAACGTGAACCTCGGCGCGTCCACAGTGAAGGCCGTGGACGGCGGCGGAAACCCCGTCACCGTCCCGAGTTTCGCTCCTGACGGCACGGTCGACCTGACCGGCGTCACGGCGGCGTCGCTGACCCTCACGGCGTCGCTCGTGCTGAACAACGCCGCGGACTTCGGCGGTGGCAACCCGCCGTCACTGGCCGTGGAGTTCAACGGCGACGCGCCGCAGGTGTGCTTCCGCACCGCCATTTCCGCGGAGTGCGCGGTCACGTCCGTCGCGAACACCGCGAACGGAACCGACGCGACCGGCGCGTTCTCGTCCAACACGGTGACCCGCCAGGTCGCACCGGGTGCGGGATGCATGCCGAACGTGGTGGTGAACAAGGAGATCTGCGGTTCGTACACACCCGCCAACTGCAAGGCGGGCGGTGCTGGTCCCTGGGTGAAGCAAGCACCCGTGGGCGTTCTCGGTCTGCTGAACGCCACGGCGTACTGGCGGATCACCGTGACGAACAACGGCCCGGTCGCGATCGTCGACGCCCACGTGGTCGACGACGTGGAACCGGCCTGCCAGACCGGGCCGTTCACGCTGCAGCCCGGTGAGTCGAAGCAGGTCCACTGCTCGACCTACGCGCTGCTGTCGCTGTTCCCCTTGACCAACAAGGCGAAGGCGAAGTACACGCCGGTCAACGGGACGCGCGTGTACAGCGACTGGTCGTCCGCGAAGGCCTGTTCGCTGCTCTGCGTGCTGGGCTGAGTCGTCAGTGGAGGAGCATCAGCCGTACTCGGCCAGATAGGTCAGGACGGCCAGCACCCGGCGGTGCTCCTCCACGTTGGCGGCCAGCCCCAGTTTCGCCATGATGCTGCCGATGTGGGTCTCGACCGTGCGTTCGGTGAGCCAGAGCCGCCGCGCGATCGCGACGTTCGTGCAGCCCTCGGCCATCAGACCGAGGACCTCGCGTTCGCGCGGGGTGAGTGACCCGGTGGCGGGCCGGCCGAGCAGCCTGCCCACCACCTCCGGGTCGAGTGCCGAACCACCGGCGGCGACCCGCGTGATCGACTCCAGGAAGTCGTCGACCTCGAGAACGCGATCCTTGAGCAGGTAACCGAATCCGCCCTGGCTGACCAGGTCGACGGAGTGCCGCGTCTCGATGTGCTGGGAGAGCAGGAGAATCCCGACGGCGGGCTGGGCGGCTCGGATCCGGCGGGCGGCCCGTGCGCCGTCGTCGGTCAGGTCGGGAGGCATCCGAACGTCCACAACGGCCAGATCCGGCTCTGCCTGCGCCACCACGGCCACGAGGGTCTCCGCGTCGGCGGCTCGGCCCACGATCTCGTGACCCGCGTGGGAGAGCAGGCTCGCGAGGCCCTCTCGGAACAGCGTCGAGTCCTCACCGATCACGATGCGCACGGCAGCACCGCCTGGATCGTCGTGCCGCCACCGGGCCTGCTGTTGAGCAGGAGCGAACCGCCCAGCGCGGCGACGCGGTCGGCCAGCCCGGCCAGGCCGGAACCGCCGCGCGGATCGGCGCCGCCGCAGCCGTCGTCCTTCACCCACACGTTCACCTCGTCCGCCTGCTGCGTGACGCGGACGGTGATGGCGCTGGCGTGCGCGTGCTTGGCGGCGTTGGTGATCGCCTCGGCGGCCACGAAGTAGGCGGTGATCGCGATGTCGTCGGCCAGTGGTTCGGACATGATCTCCAGCGCCACCGGGACCGGCAGCTTGTTCGTGAGCGCGGCGAGGGCGGAGTGCAGGCCGTCGTCGAGGCTCGTGGGACGCAGGCCGTGGGCGATCTGCCGGAGTTCGGCGATGGCGGTGGCCAGTTCGGCGACGCCCTGGTCGAGCAGGGCGTGCACGTCGACGGAACCGGTGGGCAGCTGCCGTTGGGCGAGTCGCATCGCCATGCCCAGTGACACCAGCCGCTGCTGGGCGCCGTCGTGCAGGTCGCGTTCCAGCCGGTGCCGTTCGGCATCTCCGGCCTGGATGATCCGGGTGCGGCTCGCCTCCACCTCGCGCAGGGCGGTGGCGAGCTCGCCGCGCAGCCGGGCGACCTCGACCAGGCTCGCGGCGGCGGTCGCGACGACCCGCAGCACGGCCGGGGTGGTGACGGACGAGGCGAGAACGCCGATCTGCGTGCCGCCCAGCGTGATCGGGACGAGCCCGGTGTCGGTCACCGGCGCGCCCTTCGCGTCGGTGAAGCCCGTTGACGCCGGGAGCAGCAGTCCGATCCTGAGCGTGGTGTCCCGCAACGCCGTGCGCAGCGTCGCTTCGAGCTCTTCCGGTTGGGCGGCTTGCGTGTGCACGCGGTGTTGCAGATCCTCGATGGCGAGCAGAGCGGCCCTGGTGCGCGGGAAGAGCCGACGGTCGACCTCCCGTTGCAGACGCCGGCGGACGGGCGTGAGCAGCACGGCGCAGACCGCGGTGGCACCGGCCGCGGCGGCGGGGGAGTCCTGGCCCACCACGAGGCCGAGGGTCAGGGCCGACAGCGCATAAGCCCCGATGAGGACCAGCAGGACGATCGTGTAGCTGATGGTGTCTGCCAGCACGCGGTCGACGTCGTAGAGGTCGTGGCGCAGCATGGCGACACCGACCGAGCAGAACAGCGCGACGATCGTGACGACGCCGAACACCGTTGCCACGACCCCACTTCGGCCGGTCACGACGATCTCGGCCAGGCACACGACGGGGTACGCGGTCGCGGCCAGCCCGGCGAACGCGAGCCACTTCAGCTGCGCCCGGACGACTCCTTCGGACCTGCGGAACCGCACGACGAGCGAGATCCCGGCGGCGAGCAACGTCAGAATCAGCCCGATGTTCACCACGTAGCTGAGCACGTGGACCACATCGGACGGTGGTCCCCAGGGCTTGGCCAGCCCCTCCATCGGTTCGGTGAACGGTTCCTGCGGCGTCGCGCCGAACACCTGCTGCGCCAGGGCCAGGACGACGATCAGCGGCGGCAGCAACGACCACCGCTTCTCGGGCAGCGAGCCGTCCGGGAAGTGGAGCAGCAGCAGCGCGACGGCGGCGAGCAGCCACCAGCCGCTCTCGTTGAGCACCGCGACCACGCGGGAGTCCAGTGGCACCGAGGCCGGATCGGCGAGCCAGGTCCGGTAGTAGACGTCGCGGGCGGCCAGGAAGACCACGATCGCCCCGACCCAGGCGAGGAGCGGCCCGACGGGGTTGGCGCGCACCCGGAACTCGATCGTCACGCCGAGCGCGGCCATGGCCAGTCCGAGCGTCGCGAAGCCGGCGAACGCGCCGATCAGATCGCTCGGCGTGCGGAACAGCAGCCAGCCGGCGCCCGCCGTCATCAGGACGGCGATGCCCAGAAGAGCCAGTCCTGCCGGCCGCGGCCACGTCATCGCCCCAGGGTAAGGCCGGTGTGACGACCTGGCCTCCGTGCCAGTACGGAGAACGGGTCCGGGGCCGGTACTGATGTGTGCGCCGCCCCTCCGCCGGTTCCCTTGAGCTCCTCCGCAGGTTCCTCGGAACCACCGAATCCCATGGAAGGGCAGGAACCATGTCCCTCGACATCACCGCGGCGCACGACACCGCCGCAAGCTCCACTCGGGGACGCGTCGCCGTCCTCGCGGTCGTTCTGGGTGTCACGTCCGTCGCCGCCGTCGCAGGTGGACTGCTCTGGCCGGAACCGGCGGGCGGCGGCGAGACCTACTCCTACGCCGACATCGCCGCCGACCGAGACCTCTGGTGGACGCTGCTCACCGGCCTTGCGGCCATGCAGGTCCTCAACATCCCGTTGCAGGCGCTGGCGACGATGTTCCTGGTCCGGCGCCGCGGCAGCGCCTGGGCGACCTGGGGTGCCGCGCTCATGTGGATCGGCGGCGGGCTGCAGGGCGCCGGGGTCGCGGGCTGGGCGGCGGCGTACTTCTTCCCGACCGACCCCGGCGTCGACGCGGCGGCCGGCGAAGCGGTGATCCAGGCGGCGAACAACGACACTGGGCACCTCTTCGCGTTCATGATCCCCGGTGCCGCACTGGTGTTGCTGGGGACCGTGCTGCAGTGCGTGGGCCTCTTCCGCTCGCACGCGGTCCCGGCGTGGGTGCCCGTGCTCCTGCTGTTCATCGTGCTCACGTTCGTGATCCCAGGCGACGGCCTGGCCGGCCTGCTGACCAGCGTCCCGATGGCGGTGGGCGCGATCGGTCTCGGCTACCATGCCTGGCGCGCGGCAGCGTGAGAAGTGCGGCAAGGTGATCGACAGCAGCGCGTTCGATGGCCCCGACAAGGAACTCTCGCGGACACCCACCAGCGGGTCTTCGAGATGCTGCTGCCCTGACCTCACCTCCAGGCAGGCCGGGGCTGCTCGAGGAATTCCGTGACGGAAAGAACCTCGTCCAGCGGGCGTGCGGTGAGGTCATCGCAGCGAATCAAAAGCGTCCGATGTGGACTTCGCCGGTCCTGAACTGCGCGAGCAGCGCCCCCTCATGCATCACCGGCAGCATCGTCTACGCAGCGATTGAATTGTTAGAAGACGTCAGCGCGGTGCTCAGAGATCATGCACCGATGAGGCCGGACGAGCTGTACGTAGCGATAGAACTGCAAGTTTGGCACGAGCTACCTTCACGAAGCTGATGCTTCCATCAACACCGTATGTACGTCAGATCTGCTGTCGCAAGTTGCATGGATCGCGGTTCAAGGGGGGACTTGACCCCCCACGTGTAGCAAGCGTGCGCAGTTTGTGTGTTCATGCGCTATTGGATAGCTCGAACTCAGTATAGAGGGCCAGTCGGCACTGATCAATCTTTCGGGCTGATCTGTATCGACTGAAGAAGAACTTTCGCGGCGACCTCTTCGGCCGCCGCTTATCTGGAATTAGGCCCATCTGCGCTAGGCGCTGGGTGAGTACGAGCGGTACTACAGCGAGCACCGAGCCCGCCGATCGCTTGCCGACGCGGCACCTCTGCGGGCCGGCCTCAGCCTGGCATACCCGCTCAAATCGAACGCCGCATCACAGACCGACATGATCTTCTTGACTGAGTCATCCACGAGTATCGCCATGTGCCGTGACCTGCATGGACGTAGTTTTCTGCACGCGCACCGCTCACAGAATTAGGCTTTAGCGACGTTCATCGTCGGCGAGTGCTCGGCGGCTTGATCAACGAGTACGAACCTGCAGCTGCTTGATCCGCAGGTCAGGCCCGCCGGGTCGTGTTTTGGCACCCGCAAGCACGCGTCGCTGGTCGGTTAGAAGCTCCTTGTAGGCCATGGCCGCGCCCAGCGATCCGTACCGCTTCGGTATTCGTGTCACTAGTCGCCCACTGTCGGCAGTACAGTGTCCGCGCCCAGGCAGATGAGCGGCCAACCGAAGGGTGACTCCGCCACAGTGCCGGCCACCGCCTGCGCGACTGATTTGCCAGGCGTCAACTGACGGTAGAACGACTCCAACACGAGCATTTTCTGCTCTTGGGTCAGATGCGCGGTGAACGTGACGACACATCGCACTCCTGCCTGCAGCAATGCCCCCGCGAAGCCGAAGGCGTTACTTCCCCTCGACCACGCCTGGTCGGCCAGCACGCCGAACGCGTCGAGCACGACCACACTGGGAGCTTCGGGCAGTTCCCGGATCGCGTCGGGGAACAGCGGCCCGTCGGCCAGGTGCAGGCCGCAGTACCAGGCGTTGCCGTCGGATTCGTCCGGCTGGGCGGCGAGGAGCACGAGACGCGCTCCGTTCGCCGCCGCAAGTACGGTGGTCAAGTCGGCCCGAGAACCTTGCACCGAGATATCGTGCCGATCGGCCAGTTCGCCCAGGTAGTCGCGGTTCGACGCCATCACCGTTGGGCCGTTTGAGATCTGCCGTTGCTCAGCACGTGACCATGCGCTGGCTGACGGCACAACAGTGACCGGCCGTCCACGCAACGATGGCATGGCTCCCCAGGGCAGCAGGCGCAGTGCTCCGGATGGCGCGATGATCAGCTCACAGTCGCCGAAGGGAAGCGCCAGGGGTTCAAACAGTTGCTGGTCGATGTTCGATGAGTGGTGTTCTGCTGCCAGAAATGCCTCGCGAAATTGCTCTTCAGGCAGTTGGTGCGCTGATGTGAGTTCACGGAGCGCCGAGCGCAGGTGCCGTAAGCACTCGTTGAGCTCAATAGTCTGGCCGAGCTCGACGACAGATACGCCGGTGGCTGAGATCTTCATCGCGATGAGGACGTTCTCGATCTCGCAGAACACGATGAGCATCCGGTCGTCGAGCTGGGCTGCAATGGCATCGCTGGAGACGACGGGGTTCTCGGGCATACGACGTCGTCTATTGAGCAACTGTTCGAGTATGGCGTCATCGGCGGGCCGGCCGTGGAACATCGCGTGCTGGCGGCGTCTGGCCGCAATGCGCCGGGTGTTCGCTTCGCTGTGTGCCGTTGCTGGGGCTTGGACGTAGACGTCAGCGTTCGCGCGTTCCACACAGGTAAAGAGGTCTGGTCGGCTGTACTGCCAAGCGACAAGCACCGCCAGATCTGACAGCGCGAGGCCGTTGAGCGCGACGCCGACCGGCATGTCGAGCGTGCCGAGACGGTCGGAATCGCGGATGAGCTCGGCGAAACCGTCAGCCGCCTGCGTCAGAACGGTGCGGTGGTTTCCTTCTGCAGCAGCGAATTCAGCCGCACAGAGGTGAACGGATAGACGGCAGTCCAGTGGGCTCAGATGGTCCACTGCTGGAAGAGTCGCCAGCTGATGTGCCGCGGCGTCCAGGTTTCTCCTGCGCACGAACAATCGCACGGAAAGAGTCGCGGCCACGAGAGCTTCGTCCAGAAGTCCAAGCTCGAGGAGTTCCGCCCGAATAGTGAAGATGTGTCTGGCCGAGAGGAAGTTGACCCGTTCTGGCAATTGGTCGTCCGCGAACCGGGCCCGAATCCTGGTGAGGTCGCTCACCGCGGCGCGTGTGCGGTCGTCGCGCCGGATGAAGCGGCGGTTCGCCGAACGAGCGTGCTCGCTCGCACCGGTGAACACGCCGGAGAGGTAGGCGGCCACCGCCGTTCGGTGTTCGGCAACAGCGAGGTCGTGCCCTGCGCGTGCGGTTCTAAGCCGGGGTATCAGTCGGAAGAGGACGTCCTCAGCGTGACTGGGGAGACCTGCGGCGAGTAGTGCGTGGGACAGGCCGAGAAGCGCGCTGGGGGATATTGGCGCCTGCTGGTAGTGCGCGATGGCGGTAGAGAAATCGGCACGAAGAGCGGCAAGATCGGCAAGCTGCTCACTTGCCGCGTATCGACGCCAGTCGTCGGCAGGGGCTATTTCGGTCGTGCGCACGAAGTCCTGTTGGGCCTCGGTGAATCTGCCGGCCGCGACCAGTGCGATCCCTCGTCCAAGGAGGCCGGCGGGCAGGTCATTCGGGCTGAGCAGATCGGCGGCCGCCCAGCGCTCAAGGTCGGTGACGGTGTCGTCGTACAGGCTCAACGCCTCGTCCATCCGACCGGTGCGCGCTGTGAGCCGGCAGAGCTGCAGGTTGACTGTGGCGATCGTGTGCAGGTTGTCGGCGAGTACCGCAGCTTGGGCGAGCATTTCCAGTGCTGCTTCGGTGTCCGTCATCGCCTCGGTCAGCTCAAGTATGAACTGGACCCGCGTGTCGACGCTGATTCCATCCAACAGGTGGGTGGACCGAGTGAGGTCGAACGCGTTCGACGACGACGGTGCTGTGTAGTCGCTGTCCGTCCCACCTGCAACCGCGTCATCGGCGTCCTGCTGGTAGATCTCGGTCAACAACCGCGCCGCACTGTTGTCCTCGCTGGCGCTCTCGGCGTCGATGACCGGGGCCAGCCAGTCGGCTGCCAAGAGGGTGAGCGAGGCACTCTCCGCGGCCGTCGACATGAATCTGTTGATCGTCTCCTGCGGCGACTCTCCGAACTGAGTCAGGAACTGGTACACGTCTCGGGGGTCGAGGTCTTCCCGGCGCAGCGCCGCCGTGAGCAGGTCAGGCGACTGCTGGCCGACCTCGGCGGCGAGCTCACGCAACAGACCGGGTACCCCCGCTACGGTACGCGTACCCAGTTGGTGATAGAGGCTGACCGCATGCTCCTGGAGCATCTGCAGGCTGCTCGCTCCGATGTCGGCACCATGTCTGGCAAGTCGCAGCCTGTGCACGACGAACCGCAGCTCTATCAGCCGGTTGGACTCTGTCGGGACCAGGTCCGCGCTCATGCGTAGGGCTTTGGCGGCGACCGTGTCGGCCTCGTCGAACCGCCCTGCCAGCTCGTGCAGGCGGACGACGTGTGAGGTGAACCGGAACAGCTCTTCGGCGGTGCCGGTCAACCCTGCCTGATCCTGTGCTCGTTGAGCCACATTGAGCGCCGCGTCGAGCTGTCCGAGCTGTTCGAGCGACTGAATCCGTAGGTCGATCGCGTCGTTTGTGTTGCGCAGCACCGATTTCTGTTGGTCGAGCACGTCCAGTGCTTCGGTGAACTTCCGGTCGGCGACGAGATCGTGCAGTTGGCGTAGTACGAGTTTGCTCTGAACAGCCAGATCCGCCGCACGGAGGTCGTCCTCCGGCACCGCGAGATCGGGTGACCTCGCGGCAAGGTACGCCTTTGAGGCGGGAGGGAGCTCGTCGAGCGCGGAGATCAGATACGGCAGTGCTCGGTCGTCCCAGCGTCGATCGAGTGTCTTGCGGCTCTGCCTTAGCATCATCCGGTGGTATAGCTCTTCCGCGCGGTCGACGGCCTCCATCCGAACCATGTAAAACTTCACCGCGCCGCGGTGGATCTTCGTGATGGTGTTCGGCTCGCTCTCCGCAAGGTACGAAAGCATAATCTGGCGGATGTCGGGCCTGTGCACGAGTTCGCGGAGGCCGGGCGTGCGTTCGACCAGCATCGCCTCTCTGGCGAGTTTCTCGAATAGCGCGGTGGCGTCGAGCAGCGTTCGCACTCGCACACCACAAGGTTGGGCGAGCACCTGCTGGATCAGCTCCGGTGTGACTCGCCTCAAAGTGAGACCAGGATGGGCGAGCTTGCGTACGTCCGGGTCGTCGATATAACCGAGAAGCCGACGGTAAAGCTCGCCCTCGATCGTAGTCTGGCGCAAAGCGAGGTTGCGCAACGCGTCATCGGTGGGATGTTTGCGGATGACGCCTGCAGCGAGATGCACGCAGAGCGGGCTTGTTCGGATCGAACTGATTACTCGCGCTGCCTGGCCCTGCGAGATGTCGACGAGTGAGCGCAGTAGCTTGATTGCGTGCTGGGTTGAGAGCACGGACAGCTCGATCCGCTCGTGGAACAACTTTGGTGCGGGAGAACGGCCGGCGACGACCACCGTTATGTCGGGCGTGCGCGCGATCAGGTTGACAAGTTCGACGAACGACTCCTGCACGGCCGCGGACCGGCGCTGGACCTCCTCGAACGTGTCGAGGACGAGCAGCGTCGGCCTGCCCTCGACTATGCTGAAGAGCGCGTGCACCAGGTCACGGTGGTCACGCCGATAACCCACTGCGTGGCTGGATGACCGGATGATCTCCGCTCCCGCGCGCAACCGGTCGTTTGCCAATCGGAGCAGTTCGGCAGGCCCTGCAGGATCGGGCATCTGCACGGCGAGTTGCCTGGCCATGGCGGCGATCACCGTGCTGGGTGAGGCAGGGTCGAGTGCGCTGTCGTCGAAGTTGAGGTAGCAGAACCACGTGGTTGGAGCGTGCCGCAGGATGTGCCGCGCCAGCACCGTGGACTTGCCCACCCCGCCCATTCCGTGCACCAGCAGTGGATGGTTTGGCCGGTTCAGGTGGGCGTCGAGCTGGTCAAGTACGTCCTCGCGTCCAACGAAAGTCTTACCCGCCAGAGCGTGCAATGGCTCCAGCAGCGTTGCCTTGCCAAGGGCGTGTTCGATCGCGTGCTCGTCCGGGAGCACGTCGAGGCGTAGCCATCTCGACAGCCAGCTGACCGCACGCAGGTGGGGCAGGTCGAGCTGCGCGAGGTCGACGCTCTTGCCGCGACCGACGAACTGGTCGATCACCCATTGGCGCGGGTCGCCTGGCCGTTCGACTAGCTGTGTCCAGGCCAGGCGCAGCTCGTGTGGTGTAACCCCGGCGACCGCGGAGCGGCGGACCGAGTCGTCGAGACACCAGTGCCGCGTTCCCGACTCGACCCGCACCCGGTGAGAGTCGGGGAACAGCACGCCGCCTTCCTCGTCCACCCCGAGCCAGGTGAGCTCGTAGTGCGACAGCAGGCTTGCGCGCAGTCGCAGCTCACCCGGAGTGATGCTCGTCGACAACCTCATACCTCACTCCTTCCCGGCGCGAACGTGGCGTGAGCGAGTTGGCTCGCTGTGGTGCCGAGCGCGTGGAGGTTCGACAACCCAGGCTCGGTCAACAGTTTGTTCACCGTCTTCGCGATGTCCTGTTCGGACGGCTCGCGGCCGGCCATGACGGCCACGCGTTGGAAGAAATGCCTCAGGTCGGGTTCGGTCACGCCGTCCAGGTGGTCGACAAGCAGGATCTCGAGCACCGACGAGCAGAAGTTTCCGGGATGGCCGGTCGTGATGAGGCGCATCAGCGGCAGCTGCTTGGCTTCGACCTCTTTCGCGAGCTGCGCCACCGCCACGTGCACGTCTTGGCCGACGCTCGGCTGGTCGAGTCCGTCGATGAACACCCAGCGGTCACGTGTGGGCAGGGAGCGGAACTGGCCCACGAACTGGAGCACCAAGTGGCGCACAGCACGGTTCGGATCAGCGTGCGGGTCGAGGGCGGGCATGGCTGACATGCCCATGCGCGTGGCGAGATCCTCCATGAACTGTACGGCGCTGATGCTGGTGTACGAGTCACTCGCGATGTCGACGACGATGAGATCACAAGTGTGCGCGGGATCGTCGAGGACGTGCTGAACGAGGTGACGGGTGTAAGACTTGCCGGAGCCGGCGGGACCTGTAATCGCCAGGATGTGAAAACCTTCGGTGACCATCTGCAGCAGCCTCGCCCGCAGCCTGGTCCGGTCGAGCATCGCCCGCAGCCCGCCAGGCCCGAGGAGCACGGCGTCGTGCCGATCGGGGGTCAGGTACCACTCCGAGCAGACCAGCTGAGTCGAGAGCACCTGTTGCAATGCCTCGGCTGTGGCGGGGTAGGACGTGCGAACCTTGTTGATCAGCGTCTCCAGCTTGCCCGCCATGGCTGCTTCCCGGGTCACAGCGGGCCAGACCGCCGCAGCGGTCTGGCCCGAGATGACGACGTCTCCGGGCTGTATGCCGATTAGCCGACAGAGCTCCTCGATATTCTCCATATGCCACACCGCCGTTTTCAGTGTGTCGTGCAGCACCTGCGCTGCCCCGTCACTCCAATCGGGGCGGTCGACCCAGCGAGCCATGTCAGCCCTCGAACCTCACACCCAACGCGTCTAACCGCGCCACGACCCGGCTGATCGTGGTGCCCTGGTTGCGGAACGCCAAGCCGTCGTCGTCCGGTGCATCGTCCCAGCTGTGATGCAAAGCAACCACTCGCCACCGGTCGTCGAACACCGGCGACCCGGACGACCCTCGCTCGGTGTCGGTCCAGTACTGGATTACCTCGGGCGTCGCGTGCCGGACGAGGTTGTGGTGCATGGCGATCTTCTTCGGCAACCCGAGAGGGTGCTGGATGATGCTCACCCTGTCACCGACTTTGGGCAGCACCGAGTCGCGCAGCCGCAGGATCGGAACGTTCGGCGGCAATGGCTCGGCTGTGGCGATGACTGCAAAGTCGCCCACGCGCTCACCGGTGATCGTTTCGGCGGCGCACTTGATTTCCGTGGATGGGCGGAGCGCCCCATCCGCGTCGAGCTCGTAGCCGAACTCCGCGATCACGCCGGTCGCGGGCTGTCCGTCGGGGAACAGGACGTGGTGGTTGGAGAGCAGGGTGCTCTCGCCGATGCGAAACCCGGTACCATACCACCCGAGTCCGCCGCGCTCGACATGTAGCTTGCACACCGCGCGGGAGCGGTCCAGACCCTGTTCGAGGAACGCGACGTCGAGCAAAGTGTTCTGGCCCGCCACGATCTGGCGTTCATTGCCCGTGTTCTGCCAGTCCGGCACGGGCTCCTCGGTTGGGGCGGCGACCACCGGGGCCGCGGCGAGCAGCTCGTCAACGCGTTGTGCGAGTGCCGGTCGGTTTCGTTTGGCCGCCTGCACGACGGCAGGTAGCACGAGCTGGAGCGCGGCCTCGTTGAAGATCCCGGTCCACAGCACACGCGGGGACAGGTTCCACTGCACCCGCGAGGGGGACAGGCCGCCTTCACGGACGATGGACTCGATGTCCGACTCGCGGTAGACGGTCGCGCTGACGACGTCGTGCAGCTCCTGCAACCGCACGTCCGTCCAATCCAGCGGGTGGGCGAGCATCCTCGGCTCCATATCTTCGGGAGGGGAAATCATTCCGTTTGATGCGGAATTCGTTGCGGAGAGCGAAAGGTATTCGTCCGGTGATCCGACGGAGCATTGCGCTGCTGGGGGCGAAGCCTACACGGTGTTGCAGGAGGGACTACGGGGCCGTTGTTGCATAGGTTTACAATTCGATTTGTTCGTCTGTCAAGTCTTCACCAATGGTGATGTCGCAGTTGTACATCATCTGAACACAGTGGACCTGGAGGTGTCGGAGAAGAGGTCCCGTGGAGGAGAACCGATTTGGCTGGCAGGTCGCGCCGCCGATGTCCGGCGCCGATGTTGACCGCCCGGTGGTCACCGACCAGCCAGGACTGGCATTGTTGCCAGGAGCTGTTCCGGAGGCGGGAGACCTTCACCTGGAGACGCGGAGTCCGGACGACGGGCGGACCGTGTTGCTGGCCTTCAGCTCCCACGTCGCGCTAGTGGCGAGCACCCAAGCCCGTGGGTTCCGGTGCCGGGTACGAAGTGGGATGGGATGGCTATGCAGGCAGGGGTCGACCTAAGTGTTGCGGGACGTCGAACTGCCGGTCGAGGTGCGTCGCGTGGACAGCCGCCTATGACCGGGTTCCGCGTCGAACCGGATCAGCCCAACGCGTTCGCAACGATGCTGCGCAAGGCGACGGACGGTGCGGATCAGGCGATCGCGGTAGTACCGCAGGCGCCCAGCACCAGCTGGGCGGCACGAACAAGAAATTCGCTCAGGTATTTGAGTGCCTTATCGCTCGATCTGTGGGTTCGTGGGAAAAGTGGACGAAGTTGTTGACAAGGTCTCGACTCAATGGCGTATTCCTCGAGGCCGATTACGGGGGCAGGAACGGTTTCACCGGCAGCGGAACTGAAGACTGATAGGCAAGTCTGCCAACGGTGTGTGCCCCGACGTTGTGTGCCGGGATGTCGTGGATTGGCTTCGCTGATGTGCTGAAGCGGTAACCCTGTGGGGTGCCAGAACTCCGCACACACGCGCTGAGCTGCGGTGGTCGGGCACTATCGTTTGGTCGGCATGATCGTGGGCGTGGCGCTGCGACTGCTGTACCTCGTCTTTGTCCGGCTGGGTGGCTGGCTGGTTTTGCTAGGCCGGTCCTCGGCGGCCAAGGACATCGAGTTGTTGGTGTTGCGGCATGAGGTTGCGGTGTTGCGTCGAGGTCAGCGCCGTCCTCGGTTGGATTGGGCTGATCGTGCTGTGCTGGCCGCGTTGACGCGGCAGTTGCCGGCGTGGCTGCGACAGCACCGGTTGGTGTCTCCTGGCACGGTGTTGCGGTGGCATCGGCGCTTGGTCGCGAAGAAGTGGACCTACCCGAACCGGAGTGGTCGGCCGCGGGTTGATGAGGCCGTGGTGGCGTTGATCGAACGGATGGCGCGGGAGAACACGGGCTGGGGTTACCGCCGTATCCAAGGTGAGCTGCTCAAGCTCGGCCACCGGACGTCCGCGTCGACTGTTCGCCGGGTGCTGAAGCGACTTCGGATTCCGCCTTCGCCTACTCGGAACTCCGACACGTCGTGGCGGCGGTTCCTGCGCGCTCAAGCGGGGAGCATGCTGGCGTGCGACTTCTTCCACGTCGACTGCGTTCTCACCTTGAAGCGGGTGTACGTGTTCTTCGTGATGGAGGTCGGCACCCGCTACGTCCACATACTCGGCACCACCACCAACCCCGACGGGCGCTGGACCACACAGCAGTCTCGCAACCTCCTCATGGAGTTGGACGACCGGGCCAGCGAGTTTCGTTTCCTGGTTCGTGACAGGGCGGCCCAGTTCATAGCGTCGTTCGATTCCATTCTCGCTGACGTCGGCATCAAAGTCGTGAAGATCCCTCCGCGATGTCCGCGGGCCAACTGCTACGCGGAACGGTTTGTCGGCACGGTCAGACGAGAGCTCACCGACCGGCTGCTCATCATCAACGAGCATCACCTGAAGTCATTGCTGAACCGCTACGTCTCCCACTACAACCACCGGCGACCACACCGAGCGCGAGACCACACTCCACCACGCCCTGATCACCCAACCGGAGGCTCAGGCTGTAGAGCCGTACGTCGCCGGCGAGTGCTTGGCGGCTTGATCAACGAGTACGAACCTGCAGCTGCGTGATCCGCAGGTCAGGCACGTTGAGCCGTGTTTTGGCACCCCACAGGCGCTGGACGCGGCATGAAGCCGGGCGCTGCGCCGTCGTTTGATCACGTGTGCTCAGGCAGGATCTTCGGGTAGGCGCCGCTGTACTGGAAGAGTCCTGGTTCTACTGGACGAAGTTGACGGGGAGCGGGTGAGCCTCAGCGGGACTGCTTGTCCCATCACGGACCCAGGCCATTGAGCATGGTGCCCATTCGGCGGACCATGAGCTGGTGGACAGGCTGGCGGTGCACGACGACTTCGACCGGGTTGCTGCGGCATTTCGCGTGCTGCTCGACGGCGCCACCGACGACGAGTTGAGGCGCCGGTCGAGCGGCACGCGTTGGAGCAATCGGCAGCTGTTGTTCCACATGCTGCTCGTGTTCCTGATCATGCGGGCCTTGCTGGCGCTGGCCCGGATCGTCGCCTGGCTGCCGGACTGGTTCGGCCGTGGCTGGGCGAAGCTGCTCAACGCGGCCACGAAGCCCTTCGACGCCGTCAACTTCGTCGGCTCGTGGGTTGGTGGCGGCGTCATGCCCCGCAAGGCAATGGTCGTTCTGTGCGATCACACGGTCGCGGCGATGCATCGGCGCCTCGATCATGAGAGCGAAAGTGGTCTGGCCAAGGGGATGCCGTATCCGACCCGATGGGATCCGTTCTTCCGCGAGTTCATGACGGTGGCTGACCTGTACCGCCTCCCGGTGCAGCACTTCGACTTCCACCGCGACCAGCTCTCGCTGAGCTGATGGCGCACCACGTGGGCGGCGTTGCGACCGACGCCTCGCAGGTACCCGCAAGGGCCTCGTGCTCGATGACCGTGTTGGCCGAGGCGACTACCGTCGGTACATGGACGGCGATGAAGAGACGAGAGCTAGCGGTCAGGTCATCCACCTCGACCTCGCCTCGACCGTGGACACGGCGTTGCCCATCAAGGTCGTGATGCGTGGCTACCTGTCTACACAGCACCTCTACGCGGCTCGTTACGCAGCGGAAGACGCCCAGAAGCTGGAAGACCAGTACGCGGGCAAGGAGCCGTTCAACATGCGCCATCGCGGCCTTGTGCTCAGCGCGGTTGCGGAGTCCGTGATGTTCCTTGAAGCAGCGATCAACGAGATGTTCCAGGACGCGGCTGATGGTCACCACAACCGTCTGATCCGACTCGGTGAAGGCCCGATCATGCTGATGGCCGCGCTATGGGAGGCGACCAACAGTGGTCACATGAAGACGTTGGTGAAGTACGAGTCGGCCCTGCGATTCTGCGGTCATCCGCCGTTCCCGTACGGCAGCGCGCCGTACCAGGACGTCAAGCATCTGGTGGATCTGCGCAACTACCTCGTGCACTATCGGCCCGAGGACCTGGCGGAGGATCGGCAGCCGAAGATCAGCGGCGGTCTGCGCGGGCGGTTCCCGGACAACAGACTGATGGCAGGAGCTGCGAACCCGTGGTTTCCGGCTCACGCGCTCGGAGCGGGCTGTGCCGGGTGGGCGTGGCGATCGGCCCGCGCCTTCGTCGAGCGGTTCGCGCAGACGACCGGCGTGACCTTCAACTTCCAGATCGCCGACGTGGGAGACCCACTGCCTTCATAGAGGCTGGGTGCACGGGATTCAACTAGCAGGCGAGCTCGGCTTCCTCGTGATTGAGCCTCATGTCCGGACTCGCTCTGATTCCTTTTGAGAGGGCGCGCGATCAATTGATCAGCGCGCCGCCCCAATAGCCGCCCGTCAGCACCGCGAAGTGAGCATCGGGTCGATCCAGGCGGGAACGGAGTCGTGTGCCACCGCGCCCCAGACGTTGGGCGTATTGCCTGCTCACCGAAAATCTGACAAGTAACCCGAACGGTCTGGCGTTACCTGTCAGCGCGGCTTGGTCTGGTCTCGCAACCGGAGCACGTGGAACGGCACAAGTTGGTCGACCAGGCAGACCTTCTGCGGGCGGCCGTCGGCGTAGCCGATCTCGTAGTTGACGACGCCGAACCAGTCGCCGTCGATGCTCGGGAAGCGACCGTGAAGCCTGCCGGGGACCTCGCCGGTCATGTCCAGGCCGGTCTCGATCACGTGTCGCCGTGCACCTGCGACACGGGCGAACAGTCGATCGAGCCGGACCCCGACGCTGGTGAGTACGGCCCTCTGGCCGTGGACGGTGTCTTATGCCGAGGCCGCCGTTATGCCGATTGATCGTGGAAACGTTGTGGCAGAACGGTTCTGGCGGGGCGCGATCGACATAATCGCAGGCCTTCGAGGAATGCCATGATCGTGTCGGCCTCGGTGATTGACCCCGCCGATCGACAGGCTCGCACCGCTGAACCAGCCGACGGTCGCCTGGACGTGGTTCTTGCAGATCAGCAAGAAGGAACCAGGCGCCAGCCATTGTGGAGCGACGTCACGAGATAACGCGTTTCAGCGTGGCCGAAGCCGGTCCGCGAATGACCGAACGGACGATCGCGCACCTGTCCCATGCGCCCATCCGTGACTCCTGAACGAGCACCGTCGATGCGCGGCATCGGCACAGGTGGCGTGATGTCCATCACGTCCCCATAAGTGGAACGCGCCATTCCGCCTGCTCGGCACACCAAGCGCCGCAGCCACTCCCACGCGAGCTCAAGCGAGCAAGTGGAATATACCGTTCCACTTGCTACTGTGTCGGCATGGGCACCACGCGCTCCGCCGGATCCGACCGCCCACTGCGCCGCGACGCACAGGCGAATCGGCAGCGCGTCATCGAGGCCGCCCGAGAAGTGTTCGCGGCACGCGGAGTGTCTGCGACCTACGACGACGTCGCGCAGCAGGCCGGTGTCGGCGTCGGTACCGTGCACCGCCGCTTCCCCTCGAAGGAGCTCCTGCTGGAAGCTGCTCTCGAGGAGCGTCTGGAGCAACATGCCATCGCGATCGAGACGGCACTGGACGCGCCGACGGGCTGGGAGGGGTTCGTCAGCTTTCTGCACCGTGCCGCCGAGCTGCACGCCATCGATCGCGGTGTGCGCGACATCGAGCTCGGCGCCGACTTCGGCACGCGCTACCTCGCCCGGATCCGCGATCGGATCATGCCCGTCGTGCGGCAACTGGTCGACCGCGCCGTATCCGAGGGATCGCTGCGACCGGACGTGACCGCCGAGGACGTTCCCCTGCTCCTGACGATGATCAGCGAGGTCGCTTTGCACAGTCGTGAGGTGAACCCCGGCGCCTGGACGCGCTACCTGCGGATCGTGATCGACGGCCTGCGTACAGCGCCGGACACCTGCGATCTCGGCACACCGATGACCAGCCCAGAGGTCGAAGAGCTGTTGCGGCGATGGCTTCCCGGCATCCCACAGCGCAGCTGAACCACGCCACCGACGAAGCAATCCCCTCAACGTCCCGTTTGGATTCGGCATGCTCGCCTACGAACTCACTGGTTTCGGCGGACCGGAGGTGCTCCGCCTCAGCAGCCGGCCCGAGCCGCTTCCAGGTCCGCACGAGGTGGTCGTCGCGACTCGCGCGATCGGCCTGAACCCCGTCGACCTCCTCCAGCGGTCCGGCAAGTTCCGGTTCGCCAATCCGGCCAGGTTCCCGCTCGTGCCCGGCAACGAGTTCACCGGTGTGGTGGTAGCGGCCGGGACGGACGTGACCTCGTTGTCCGTCGGCGACGCCGTCTTCGCCCGCACGGACAAGGCACGGCTCGGCGCGCTCGCGGAGCAGGTCGCCATCGAGGCAGAACTGGTGGTGCCCATGCCGCGCAGCCTCGACTTCGTCACCGCCGCGGCGGTTCCGCTCGCCGGAACGACAGCCCTCCAAGCGATCCGCGACGCGCTGGACGTCCGGCAGGAGGACCGCCTGCTCGTCACGGGCGGCTCCAGCACGGTCGGCATGTTCGCCATCCAGCTGGCCGCGCGCACTGGTGCCTCCGTAACCACAACGGCATCGGCCGGCAGCACGTCCTTGCTGCGCGAACTGGGCGCCGACGACGTGATCAACTACCACACCCAAGCGGTCGACAGCGGCCGCGACCGGTTCGACAAGGTTCTGGACCTGGTCGGTGGAACGTCGGCCGCAGCGCTCTCGAACGTCGTGGCACGACGTGGCCGCCTGGTCACCGTGTCAGCCACTCCCACCCCGGGGTCGATCCGGCACGACTACACGATGGCCCCGTGGCGAGCCGCTCTGCTGGAGGCAGGACTCTGGCTCGCCACCCTCGGCCTGCGACGCCGCGCCCGCCGGGGCGGCTACACCTACCAATTCCTGTCCATGCGTCCCAGCGCCGACGACCTGCGCGAGCTCGCCTCGTTGATCGACCACGGCGCACTGCGTGTGAAGGTCGACAGCATCTACGACTTCGACCAGGTCGCCGATGCCTTCGCCCGCGTCGAATCACGGCGGGCGAAAGGCAAGGTCGTCGTGCGGACGACCGAGTAATGACCGGCCTGGCCGTCGTTCCGTCCACCAGCAGGCGAGAGGAAGACCCATGTCCGGCACCGAGACGGCGTCCGCGAGCTTGTTCACGCCAGAGTTCTTCCAGGACCCGCACTCCGTCCAGGCCGCGTTGCGAGCTGAGGCACCGGCCCGCGAGGTGGTCACGCCTCATGGTCACCGCGTCTGGGTGGTCAGTCGGTACGCGGAGGCCAAGGCTGTGCTGGCCGACCCGACCGTGCGGAAGAACCGTGCCTCCTCAGGCGCGGCCACAGCGCCTGACGGCGCGCCAGATTTGAGCCGGCACATGCTGTCGATGGACCCGCCGGATCACACCCGGCTGCGTCGGCTGGTGACCAGGGCGTTCACCATCCGGCGCATCGAGCTGATGCGGCCGCGGATCGAGGAGATCACCGCCGACCTGCTGGGCCGGCTCTCTCCGGGCGACAAGGTTGACCTGCTGGACGTGTTCGCGTTCCCGTTGCCCATCACCGTGATCAGCGAGCTACTCGGAGTGGAGCAGGAGGACCGCGCCGAATTCCGCCGCTACTCCAACGCTTTGATCTCGGACTCCGGTCCGGAGGAGGCTCAGGCAACCGTCAGCTGGATGGCCGCCTACTTCACGGAAATGGTCGCGGCCAAGCGGGCCGATCCCGGCGAGGACCTGCTGTCGGCGCTGATCGAGACCAGTGAGGACAGCGACCGGCTGAGTGAGCAGGAACTGGTCTCGATGGCGTTCCTGCTGTTGGTCGCCGGCCACGAAACAACGGTCAACCTGATCGGTAATGGTGTGCTGGCCCTGCTCACCGCTCCGGAGCAGCTCGAGCGGCTCAAAGCAGACCTGTCGCTGCTGCACGCCGCGGTCGAGGAGCTCCTCCGCTTCCGCAGCCCGGTCAACATGTCGACGTTCCGGTTCACGACCGAACCGGTCGTCCTGGGCGAAGTGACCGTGCCAGCCGGTTCCACCGTGCTGGTCGGGCTTGGCGCCGCCAACCGGGACGACGACCATTGCGAGCAGGCGGAGCGGCTCGACGTCACCCGTCCGCCGAGCGGGCATCTGGCGTTCGGGCACGGCATCCACCACTGCCTGGGTGCACCCCTCGCACGGCTCGAGGGCGAGATCGCGTTCCGCAGCTTGCTCACCACCTATCCGGACATGAGGCTGGCCATGCCCGCATCGGACCTGAGGTGGCGGGCGAGCGTCCCCATCCACGGGCTTGTGGAACTTCCCGTGGTGCTGTGACTACCGCGCTCACGTGGGGCGGCGGTGAGCGCCTCGCCTGTCAGGGCCTGATCCGCTCCCCGATCCACGCACGCATCCCTCTCGCGGACGCGGCCAGCGCTTTGGCCATCAGCTGCGGCCGTGGCGGTGGCCAAGCTCGTCGACGCCTGCGGCGCCTGATCGCCATCGTTCTCTCGTGCCTGGAGAACGAACCGAAGCCGCTCTAGCCTCGCGCGAACACCGCCAGCGGATCGGTGTGCTCAGAGGTCCAGCCCAGTTCGGTTTGGCCGCGCGCTGGCGTGAACTGTTGGTCCAGCGCGAACGCGTCGGCGATCGGGCCCATCTGCGTGCGGGCGTCGTCGAGTGACAGTGAGGCGGTCTTGCCCTCCAGGCTGGCGCCGTGGCTCAGCGCGGTCGCGATCTCGTGCGCCGTCGGGTCGACGCCGTCCACGCCGACGTACACCGATCCGGCCTGTGCGTTCAATGCGACGACGTACAGGTTCGCGAGGTCGTCTACGTGCACTAGCGACCAGTGGTTCGTGCCGTCGCCGATGTACGGGATCGCGCCGGACTCCTTGCCCGGCCTCGTGAAGAAGATGTCGATCAGGCGGTTCTGTCCGCCGTACAGCAGTCCCGGCCGGATCACGACGGAGCGGCCGCGTGAGAGCACCTGGTCCTCGACCTCCTTGCGCCAGGCGACGATGGCCGGTGGGTTCCAGGCGGCGTCTTCGTCCGCGATGCCGTTCGTATCGCCGTAGACCCAGGTCCCGCCGGTGTGGACGTACGTGCCCGCGCCGACGCCGTCCTGCATCGCGGTGGCGAGGTCGGACTCCGCGCTGTCGGCCTGGGCGAGGTGGATGACGGCGTCCGCGCGGCTCGCGGCGGAGGTGAGGACGTCCAGATCGGACAGACCGCCGCTCGCCGGCGTCGCGCCCGCCTCGCTCACGGTCGCCGCTGACGTGTCCGTGCGGGCGAGTGCCTCGACGGCGTGCTCGTGGTGCAGCAGGGCCGCGACGGTGGTCTTGCCGATGTAACCGGAGGCCCCGGTGATGAATACCTTCATGTCGACTTCCTTCCTCGGTGGTGCCTCCAGCCTCTGCGGAGTTCGAAGGACCGTCCAAGACCTGCTGGGTCGTCCTCCATACCCGCAGGGCATCGCACTCGAAGGTTCGGGTAATCTGGATGATGAGAACATCCCAAGTGCGTTCGGTGGGAGTGGCGATGGTTCGGCTGACTCGGGTGCAGCAGCAGGCGCGCACGCGTGCCGCGGTGCTGGCGGCGGCGAGGGAGGAGTTCGCGGAGCACGGTTTCGTGCCGGCGAAGGTCGACCGGATCGCCGACCGGGCTGAGCTGACGCGCGGCGCGGTGTACTCGAACTTCCCGAGCAAGCGGGCCCTGTACCTGGCCGTGCTGATCGACCAGATCGAGAAGGGCGCCACCGGCGAGCCGCGGGCGTCCGTGTCGCCTTCCTCGAGGGTCGACGCGCTGGGCGTGTTCGCGAGGGTCTGGCTCGAACGGCTGCCGCTGGTGGGAGACTCGGCGCCGGGCGGGCGGCTGCAGTTGCGTTCGCTGGACGGCGTGTTCGAGGACGAGCACGGTCCGGCGGTGCTGGCGCAGTTGGCGCGGCTGGAGGCGCTGCTGCTGGCCATCGCCCTGGAACGTGGCGCGCCGGCCCGGCAGGTGCGGCTGGCCGAGCTGGTGCTGACGCTGCTCGACGGTGCGGGTCATCGGGCCGAGACGTCGCCGGGGTTCGGCGATCCGTTCGACGTGGCGCACGCGTGCAGGCACCTGGGCACGATCGACCTGAAGGACACCTGGGCTCCTCCGCACCTGCCCTACGTCGCCCCAGCGCGGACGTGCGCGGATGCCTGGACCATCCCCGAGGGCCTCGTCGACCAGATCAGCGGTGATCCGGTCGACCTCGCGGACGGCCTGGTGGTGGTACTGGGCGCCGGACGTCTGGGCGTGGCGGAGGAAGCCGTCCGGTCCGCGAAGCCCGGCGAGCAGGTCACGGTGGTCGTCGTCACCGGTGACGCGGAGGAGACCGGCCGTCTCGTCCGGCTTCGGGTGAGCGATGCCGTCGGATGTCTGCGCAGGGTGTTCGCGCCCGAGGCCTGGCAGCACGTGCGGTTGGTGCTCGACGACGACGCGCTGGTGGCGTCGGCGATCGGCCTCACCAATCCCGGCGACGACACCGAGTCCGCCGTCAGCGTGCGCAACGGCGTGATCGTCGCCCGTGCCGACGGCCGCGGCGCCGGTTACGCGGCGGGTGCGCGCAGGCGGGAGGCGACGTCGTGAAGGCGAACCTGATGGTGTTGCACGCTTTGCGTTGTGTCGGCACCACTGGACTCGCCCGCGTGGCCTCGTTCACCGGGCTGGAAGAGTCCGAAGTGGAGTCCGAACTGATCGACCTCGCGGTCGCCGGTCTCGTCACGCACCACAAGGGCTTCGGCGGGTGGGCGCTGACCGAGTCCGGCCGGGCCGCCGACGCCGCCGGGACCAAGGCCGAGCTGGAGGCGGCCGGGACGCGCCCCGCGCTGGCGGAGGCGTTCGACGCGTTCCTCGTGCTCAACCCCGAACTGCTCGACCTCTGCACGGCGTGGCAGGTCCGGTCCGTCGACGGCGTCATCAACGACCACACCGACACCGTCTACGACGCCCGAGTTCTCGGCCTGTTCGCCGACTTCCACGCCCGCGCCGTAGTGGTGATCGCCGCACTGGCCGCCGCCGTTCCGAGGTTCGCCCGGTACGAACCGCGCCTGGCCGAAGCCCTGGCCCGCGCACAGGCGGGAAAGCTGGAGCACCTGGCCGACACCATCGACTCGTTCCACACGGTGTGGGCCGAGCTGCACGAGGATCTGCTCGCCACGCTGGGGATCGCGCGATGGAGTGGGTGAGGCACCTCTCCGCCGAGCTCGCCGAACCGCCGGAAGTGTTGGGAGGCAAGGCTCACGGCCTGGTGCTGCTGCACCGCCTCGGCCTGCCCGTACCCGCCGGTGTAGTCGTCACCACCGAGGCCTGCCGCGCCTTCCTGCGCGACGGCGAACTGCCGGACGGGTTGTCTGACGAGCTGGCGACGTCCGTCGAGACGATGGGAACGCCGGCGTTGGTCTCGGTGCGCTCCGGGTCCGCCGTGTCGATGCCCGGCATGATGGACACGATCCTCAACCTACGCCCCACTTCCGAGGTCCTCGACGAGGCACTGAAGTCGGTGTTCTCGTCATGGGAAACGCCCCGTGCGCGCACCTACCGCACCCTGCACGGCATCCCGCACGACCTGGGCACGGCCGTGATCGTGCAACGGATGGTGTTCGGCGACCGCGACGACCACAGCGGCTCCGGCGTCGCCTTCAGCCGCGACCCCGACACCGGCGAGAAAGTGCCGTTCGGCGAGGTCCTCTTCGGACACCAGGGCTCCGACGTGGTCTCCGGCCGCGCGCTGACCAACCCGCTGCACGCCTTGGCCGACCGCGAACCGTTGGTGTGGCACGACCTTCTGGCCGCGCTGTACCTTCTCGAACAGCACTACCGCGACGCCTGCTACGTCGAGTTCACCTTCGAGGCGGGCAAGCTCTGGCTGCTCCAGGTGCGGCCGGGCCGCTTCACCGGAGCCGCCGCCGTCCGCCTGGCCACGGACCTGGTCGACGAGCGCATGATCGACCGCGACGCTGCCCTGCTCCGCGTCTCGCCCCAGCACCTCCGGCACGTCCGCACGACCCGAATCGCCTCAGATGCGAATGTCATCGCACGCGGGCTGGGCGTGTGCCCGGGAGTGGCGTCGGGCCGGGTGGCGTTCACGGCCGACGAGGCGGTCCGCATGGCCGCCGACGGCCCGGTCGTCCTGGTGCGGCCGGAGACGTCACCGGACGACATCCGCGGCCTGGCGGCGGCCACCGGCATCGTCACCGCGCGAGGAGGCCCGGCGAGCCACGCGGCCGTCGTCGCGCGCTCGATGGGCAAACCGGCCGTCGTGGGGGTCGCCGACCTCGTCGTGGGCACCGACTCGGTGACGGTGGGTGGGCACACCGTCGGAGTGGGGGCGACGGTCACCATCGACGGGACTAGCGGTGCGGTCGTCGTCGGTTCGGCGCGGGTCGTGACGGCCGGGGCGGACGAGCACCTGCACCGGTTGCTGAGGTGGGCCGACGAGGTGTCGGGGGACTGGTCGGAGCGGGAGGAGGCCGAGCGCCTCGGCGCGGCGCAGGCGGTGCTGCGCCAACGGTAGGACTGGCCACGCCCGTGAGTGTGGCGTGTGACGGCGTTGGTCGGGTGCGTTACACGTTGTGAGGGCGGGTGCCTGGGGTACCTGCAGGCGGTGCTCCGGCGAGGACAGGGCGGATCACCCCGCTGCGCTTGAGGGCGTGGCCTCGTATCGGTCAGGTGCGCGCCATGTCGTGGGTTCGAGCGACCGGGTGCCGTGCGGGCCTCGTTCCAGAGAAGCTCGCGGTCGTAGATCGGATGGGCGATCGCGTGGCAGCGTGGCGGTCCGGTGCGTGGCCCGCTGTGGAGGCGAGTGCTTGGGTGCCGCGCTGGCCGTGTTAGGCGGGACAGGGCGGGTTGTGCCCGTACGTTCGGGACGCGGACTTGCGTCGCTGGGTGCCCGGCCTGCCCGTGTGGACGTGCCGGCGGTGGGGTGTGCGGCGTGCCGTGGGTCAAGTGGCTGGTGCCGTGGAGGCCTTGTCCCAGCGAAATTCGCGGTCGTAGGTCGGAAGGCGGCTGCGGGCGCCGGTTGCGGAGTGGGCGGACGACGCGCCTGGGACCGGGCCGAGGTGGAGGCCGTGGTTCAGCGGTGGTCTGGTCTCAAGGTCGGGTGCCTGGACCGAAACCCGTCCAGCGCAGCTCCGCCGGGAGGTGGCTCATGTCGTTGTACAGCAGCAAGGTCGGCGGTGTGCCGTCGCGGAACTGGAGGGCTGTCAGGGCGGTGTTGCCGCAGCTCATCGCCAGCCAGCGGTCTGCAGGCGCCTCCAGGGCGTGTCGGACCAGCCAGGCCACCTGGTAGGCGTGGGTGACCAGGACCTCGTGTGACTCGGTCTCGGTGGGGTGGGCGAACCGGGTGGTCAGGGATTCCGCGAGGTGTGCACCGGCGGCTGCCTCCGTCGCGTCGAAGCCGTCGAAGAAACCCGCCCACGCGGGTGGAGGGGTGGCCGGTACGTGGGGGATGTGGTCTACCAGTTCGGGCGCTTCGCCCACGGGGGCGTTCGTCAGGTGTTCGCCCAGAATCTGCGCGGTGCTTGCTGCTCTGGACAGGGGTGAGTGCCACACGGCGTCGATCGGCAGGTGGGCCAGGCGCTTGCCGAGGAGGTGTACCTGTTGTTCGCCGGTGCTGGTCAGCTCGCCGAACGGGTCCGCTGCGCCGTGCCGCACGACGTACAGGTGTCGAGTCGCCATGTCTCTCCCAGGTTGTGAACATCCGGATGGTAGCAACATCCGAGTTGTCGAAGGGAGTCGATAGCCGTATCGAATGCGCTGCTGCGGACGGGTGAACTGCCGGCCACTCGTCATGCAGCGTGTTTGAGGCCGTTCGACCATTGCGGAGTTGTAGTGACACAAAAGTGGAGCGCGGGGCGCATTCCAGTCGGGGCCGACTGTGGAGGAGGCAGGGAGTCGATGCAGCGGCTCGACGACGTTCAGGCCAGGGAAGTGACCCTGGCCGCGGTGGGCGCGATCAACAGGCGTGATCACCGGTGGTCCATCGAGGCCGTGCGGTGCCTGGCATCGGACGAGCGGTTGAGGATGGTCGCGATCGACACGTGCGCGGCGATTCTGCTGCGCGGAGTTCCGCGCGGATCGCTCGATCCGTCCGTCCGCATCCCGGTCTCCGTGCCGGCGACGCCGGGCGAGGAGATACCCGCGCAGGCGGCCGAGGTGGCTTCGGAGGTGCTGAGCGCCCTGGCTTGCGGTGACGACGGACGTGTCGTGGTGGCGCTGGGGGTGCTGTCGGAGGAACAGCGGTTCGACGCGCTGCTGGTGCTCGTGCGCGCCGCGGCGGCGTGGATCGACACCTACGTGGGCATCGACGGTGACACGGTGGACGCCTACTACGCGATTTCCAAGGCGGAGACGACCTGACAGGCAGTGGAACCTCGCTCCGCCAACGAATCGCGTGAAAGTCCGCTCGCCGTTGTGCAGACTCGCCGCGCCGCCCATACGGTCGTTGCGGGAGGTCGGTGATGCGAAGCCAGTACGAATACCTGGTGGTGCTGGGCGTGTGCGTGCTCATCACGTTGCCGCTGGAATGGATGGGACGCGGTGTCTACCGCCGTGCTCCCGATCTGGCGCGCGCCGTCGCACCTGTGCTGCTCGTCCTGGCGGTCTGGGATGTCGTCGCCATCCTGCGCGGGCACTGGAGCTTTCACCCCGAGGCGACGACGGGTGTGCTGATCGGCGGGGTGCTGCCGATCGAGGAAGTCCTGTTCTTCCTGGCGATCCCGCTGTGCGCGGTGCTGACCTACGAGGCCGTGCGCGGGCGTTCGGAACGTTGGTTGCGTGATGGTTGAGGAGTACTCGCTCGCCGCGATGGCGGCGGTCGTCGTGGTGCTGCTGCTGGAGTTCTGCTTGCTGCGCACGGGGTTGTTCACCCGGCCCGCCTACTGGATCACCATGGTGATCGTGCTCGGGTTCCAGGTGCCGGTGGACGGATGGCTGACGAAGCTCGACGCGCCCGTCGTGCTGTACGCGGACTGGGCGATCAGCGGGGTGCGGGTGCCGTGGGACATCCCGGTGGAGGACTTCCTCTACGGGTTCGCCATGGTCACCGCCGTGTTGTTGCTGTGGGAACGGGGAAGGGTGGCGCGTGAACAAGCTTGAGGTGCCGGCGAAGTTCGACCGCGCGGCGCGTGGTTACGACTTCCTCGTCGGGCTCAATCCCGGCTATCACCAGGCGCTGCGCCGGTCCGCGAGAGCGCTCGGCCTGCGCCCCGGGATGCGGGTTCTCGACCTCGGCTGCGGCACGGGCGCCTCCACCGCCGCCCTGGTCGCCGCCGCGCCCGGAGTGGACATCGTCGCCGTCGACGCCTCGGCGGGCATGATCGAGCGGGCGCGGGAGAAGCGCTGGCCGACGACGGTGAGGTTCGTGCACGGCCGGGCCGAGGACGTGGACGAGGGGCCGTTCGACGCGGTGTTCGCCGCCTACCTGGTCCGCAACCTGCCCGAGCCGGACGCGACGCTGAGCCGGCTCCGCGACACGCTCAAACCCGGCGGAACGCTGGTGCTGCACGAGTACTCGGTGCGTGACTCGCTGCTGAGCACGGCAGTGTGGACGGCGCTGTGCGGGTTCATCGTGCCGGCGGGGTGGCTGGCCACCGGCGACCGCTCGCTCTACACATACCTGTGGCGCAGCGTGATGGACTTCGACGGGGCGACGGCACTGCGGGACCGGTTGCGGCGCAACGGCTTCGTCGGCGTGCGCAGCGCGCCGGTGCCGGGCCTGCAGCTCGGCGTGGTGCACACCTTCCGCGGCCACGCGCCGGAACAGGAGCAGCGGTGAGGGATCGCAAGGCCGTGCGGATCCCGGCACCGGCCGGGCGGGCGCAGTTCGAAGGGGACGCTCCCGTGGTCGCCGTGGTGGGCGGTGGCATCGCCGGGCTCTCCGCGGCGACCCTGCTCGCCGAACGCGGGGCGCAGGTCGTGCTGTGCGAACGGGAGAACTACCTCGGCGGACGCGTCGGCGGCTGGAGCACCAGACTCGCGGACGGCAGCGACGCCACCATGACGCGCGGCTTCCACGCGTTCTTCCGGCAGTACTACAACCTTCGCTCCCTGCTCAAGCGCGTCGACCCGACTGGACGTGCCCTCGTCGGACTGCCGGACTACCCGCTGCAGCACGCTTCGGGCCATCGGGACAGCTTCGCGAACCTCCCGACGGCCGTGCCGTGGAACGCGCTGGCCTTCCTCCGCAGCAGTCCCACGTTCCGCTGGCGCGACCTGCCCGACGTGAACGCGCGGGCCGCGCTGTCGCTGCTCGACGTGTCGGTGCCGCGGGTGTACGAGGAGCTCGACGGCATCGACGCCGCGACTTACCTGGAACGCATCCGTTTCCCGGAGGCCGCGCACGCCCTCGCCTTCGAGGTGTTCTCCCGCAGCTTCTTCGCCCACCCCACCCGCATGTCGGCCGCCGAGCTCGCGGTGATGTTCCACATCTACTTCCTCGGCTCCGACGAGGGGCTGCTGTTCGACGTGGCCGCGGATCCGTTCCCGCACGGGCTGTGGGAGCCGCTTCGCCGCCACCTCGCCCTGCTGGGCGCGACGGTGTGCACCGGCGTCGAGGTCGGGTCCGTGCTGCCGGGCGAGCAGAAGCGGTTCTCCGTCACCATCGGCGACGGCGCGATCGAGGCGGACGCCGTGGTGCTCGCCGCGGACGTCAAAGGCCTGCGGGCACTCGTCGGCGAGTCGCCGACGCTCGGCGACGCCGCGTGGCGCGAGAAGGTCGGCGGGCTGCGGACCGCCCCCAGGTTCCTGGTGTCGAGGTACTGGCTGGACACGCCTGTGGACCCGGACCGGCCGGGCTTCCTCGGCACCGGCGGGCACGACCTTCTGGACAACATCAGCGTTCTCGACCACTACGAGCACGAGGCACGGGCGTGGGCGGCCCGCACGGGCGGCTCGGTGGTGGAACTGCACGGCTACGCGCTTCCGTCCGATGTGGACGAACGGTCGGCGCGCGCCCGGCTCTGGGAGCAGCTCACCGAGGTCTACCCGGAGACCAAGCGGGCAGGGGTCGTCGACGAACGGCACGAGCTGCGCGAGGACTGCCCGCTGTTCCCCGCCGGGGGCTACGCGAACCGGCCGGGAGTGCGGACACCGGACGACTTCCTGGTGGTCGCGGGCGATCTCGTGCGCATCGACCTGCCCGTCGCACTCATGGAACGCGCCGCCACCACGGGGTTCGCCGCCGCCAACCACCTGCTGAGCCGCTGGGGCGTCGCGGGCACCGAGCTCTGGACCGTGCCGGCCGAGGGCCGCGTGCCGCTGCTGCGCTCGGTCGCCCGACGCTGGAGGACGCTGTGATCGTCGTGGTGGGAGCCGGTCTGGCGGGCCTGAGTGCCGCGTTGGAGCTCAACGCGGCGGGCGTCGAGGTCACCGTGCTGGAAGCGGGGGACGAGGTCGGCGGCCGCGTGCGGACCGACGTCGAGGACGGCGTGCGGTTCGACCGGGGCTTCCAGATCATGCTGCCCGCCTATCCCGAACTGGAGCGGCTCGGGCTCGATCCGTTGCCGTTGCGGCACTTCAGGCCGGGCGCGTTCGTGCACGACGACGGCAGGCACGACCTGCTCGCCGATCCGCGCAGCGGGCCGTCCGCGTGGGACGGCTTCCTGCGCCAGCACGTCCTGGGCGTGCGGGACGTGGCGGCGGTGGCCCGGTTCTCCGGCCCGGACGCCTTCGGCCCGGCGCGGCCGTTGCTCACCGCGCAGGACCGCACGACCTGCGAGGAACTGCGGCGGCTGGGCGTGTCCGACCGCGCGGTCGAGGCGGTGTTCCGGCCGTTCCTGTCCGGCGTGTTCCTGGAACGGGAGCTCAGCACGTCGTCGAGGTTCTTCCACCTGGTGTGGCGCAGTTTCGCCCGAGGCGGCGCCGCGGTGCCCGCGCTCGGGATGGGGGAGTTGCCGAAGGCGATGGCGGAACGCCTGCCCAGGGACGCCGTCAGCCTGCAGACCGCCGTGAGGGCCGTTCACGACAACGGCGTGGACCTGGAGGAGGGCGGCCGGATCGCCGCCGCCGCCGTGGTGGTGGCGACGGACGGCACGACCGCGGCCCGCCTGCTGCCGGGTCTGACCGAACCTCGCTGGAACGGCGTGACCACGTGGTACTTCCGGCCGCCGAGGTCACCGCTGCGCGACGGCTGCCTGGTCGTCGACGCCGGTGGCGGGCCGGTCGTGAACACGGCGGTGATGTCGGAGGTGTCGCGCCCGTACTCGCCGCACGCTCCACTGGTGCAGGCCTCGGTGCTCGGCGACGCCGACGAGCAGGCCGTCCGGGCTCACCTGGATCGCCTGTACGGCACGGACACCAGCCGGTGGGAGGTGCTGCGGCGGTACGACATCCCGCACGCGATCCCCGCGATGAGGGCGCCGCACCGGCTGAAGCAGTCCGTTCGTGCGGGTGGTCGCCGGTACGTCTGCGGTGATCACCGCGACACCAGCTCGATCCAGGGAGCACTCCACTCGGGACGCAGAGCCGCGCACGCCGTGCTGGCCGACCTGCGTGGTGATCAGTGACGACGTTGCTGCTGTTCGGCGACCAGCTCGGACCGCAGTTCCACTCCGGCCACGACGAGATCGTGCTGATCGAGTCGGCCGCGGCGTTGCGCCGCAAGCCGTACCACCGGCAGAAGCTGCACCTGGTGCTGTCCGGCATGCGCCATCTCGCCGCCGAGTACCCCGATCGCATCACGCTCGTGCGCGCGAACACGTACGGCGAAGCCATCCGCGACCTGGACCGCCCGCTGGCCGCCTACCAGCCGGGTTCGGCCGCCGCGCACAAGATGCTGACCGAACTCGGGGTGGAAGTCCTCCCCACGCCCGCCTTCGCGTTGTCCCGCGAGGAGTTCACCGCGTGGGCGGGGCCGCGCGAGCGGTTCCTGATGGAGGACTTCTACCACTACCAGCGCACCCGCTTCGACGTGCTGATGGAGGGCGACGTCCCGGTGGGCGGCCGGTGGAACTTCGACACCGAGAACCGCGAACCCCCGCCGAAACGCGGGCGGCTCGGCGTTCCGGCGCCGTGGTGGCCGGAAGAGGACGAGATCGACGCGCGGGTGCGTGCCGACCTCGACGCGATGGATCTGCCCACCGTGGGCAGGGACGGTCCGCGCCGCTTCGCCATCACGCGAGAGGAAGCGCTCACCGCGCTGGAGGTCTTCCTGCGCGACCGGCTCCCTCACTTCGGCCCGCACGAGGACGCCGTCCTGACCAAGGACTGGACGATGGCGCACTCGCTGCTGTCGGTGCCGCTCAACCACGGACTCCTGCACCCGCTGGAGGTCGTCTACGCGGCGGAGGACGCCTACCGCGACGGTGCCGCACCGCTCGCGAGCGTCGAGGGGTTCGTCCGGCAGGTGCTCGGCTGGCGTGAGTACGTCTGGCACCTGTACTGGCACCTCGGTCCGGAATACGGGCGGCGCAACGGTTTCCGCGCCACCGCCGGGCTGCCGTCGTGGTGGGCGGAGCTGCGGCCGGCCATGGTGCGCGCGGCGTGCCTGCGGACCGCCCTGGAAGGCGTTCGCGACCACGGCTGGGTGCACCACATCCAACGGCTGATGGTGCTGGGAAACCACGCGCTGCAACGGGGTTACGACCCCGCCGCGCTCAACGACTGGTTCGTCACGTCCTTCGTGGACGGCTTCCCATGGGTGATGCCAGTCAACGTCATCGGGATGAGCCAGCACGCGGACGGCGGCGTGATCGCGACCAAGCCGTACCTGAGCGGCGGCGCCTACCTCAACCGGATGACGGACCACTGCGGCACGTGCTGGTTCGATCCGAAGCGGCGCACGGGCGACCGCGCGTGCCCGTTCACCGCCGGGTACTGGGCGTGGCTCGACCGGCACGAGAACCAGGTGAGCGGAAACCACCGCATGGCGCGGGCCGTGCAGGGGCTGCGTCGCATCGCGGAACTGGACGAGGTGCGCGTGCGGGAGCGTGACCGCGAAGTGTTCTAGGCACCGGTGCGGTCCACGACCAGCTGGATCGCCTCGGTGAGCGTCGCCGGCCGATGCACGAACGGCGGCAGCTCCAGACCGTCCCACCCGGCGCCCGCGACCGCGAGCACCGTGCCCGGTCGCGCTCCGAGTTCCTCCAGCGGCACCCGGAGCGCCAGTTCTGGCCGGTGCGCCCAGACCAGCGCGACGGCGGGCCGCAGACGGGTCACCGCGTCGTACAGGGCGTCCGCCGGCACTCGGGCTCCGAGGTTGCGCCACCCGCGGCCGTGTTCGGACAGTGCCGCGCCGAGCGCCTCCAACGGCAGCCAGTGTTGTTCGTCCGGTGCGCACGACAGCAGCGCGGAGAGCACGCCGGGGCTGCTCACGCGGGGGATCCCGCGCAGGGCGAACAGCACGCTTCCGCTGGCGAGGTGCTCGATCTCCACGCCCTGGCCGGTGTCGGCGACCAGTTCGCCGAGTTCCACGAGCGCGGGGACGAAGACGGCCTCCCAGGCGGAGACGACGCCGTGGTCGGTGATGAGCTTCTCGGCGAGGTCGGACATCATCGGCTCGTCGAGTCGTTTCGCCGCGGCGAGGAAGCTCCGCCGTGCCAGGACCGCGTCCTCGGAGCCGAGCGGGGAGAGCGGGAGGCTCGGGCGGGCCGCCGGTTTCTGGCGCGCCAGCACGGCAGCGGCGGCCGCCGACACGCCCTGACCGGTCAGCACCACCATTCTGCGCAGCACGTCGACGTCCGCTTCCTCGTAACGGCGGTGGCCGCCGTCGGTGCGGATGGAGGGACCCAGCCCGTAGCGCTGGTCCCACGTCCTGAGCGTGGTCGGGGCGATGCCGAGCATCCCCGCCACCGCGCGCGGTGTGTAGGTCACGTCCTACGGGCACGTTTCGCGAGAATCGCCCTCAACTCACTTTCCCCGAGTCCGCCCCAGATGCCGAAGGTCTCCTGGACCTCCAGCGCGTGCGAACGACATTTTTCCATGACCGGGCAGCGCTGGCAGATGGCCTTGGCCGCTGCCTCGCGCCGGTCTCGCGCCGAGCCCCGTTCGTTGGGCGTGTGGAAGAAGTAGGCGCTGTCCATTCCGCGGCACAGGCCTTCGAGCTGCCAGTCCCACGACTCCGCGACCGGCTGGGGCAATCGTGACAGTTCGGGCATGGCACGTCCTCTGAGTCGACCCTCGATGGGCACCCATCGTAAAATCGACTCAGAAACGACGCAACTTGGGGGGCTCAGTCGGGGAAGCGGCCCGCCTGGCGTAGTGTGTACCGGCGTTCGGCGTAGTCGAGGTCGTCGCGCCACAACCGTGCGGCTGCCCAGCGCATGACCGGCCGCAACGCCCCCGCCGCCGGCCTGGCCAGCGCGAACCCGCGCCGGTCCGAGTGCGCGATGGTCGCCTCCACCACGGCGGTCCGGCCGTCGCGGATGGGCGTCGCGTGCGTCTCGACGACGCTGCCCTCGCCTTCCCCCTCGACGATGTGCATCACGACCGTGCGCGGCTCCGGGCAGCTGAAGGCGGCGATGACCGGCACGCCGACCCGTCCGGCGACGCGGAAGGTGACCTCGACCAGGAAGCGGTCCTCCGTCTCGGTGGGGGTTTCGAGGACGTGCAGGTTCGCGAACGAGTAGGGGTGAAACCACGCGCCGTGCCAGGGGTCGAGCCGGTTGGCGACGACGTCCTCGGGGTCGCACCGGCCGATGAGCGTGGCCACAGCGTCGATCGATCCCGCCGGCGGCCTTTCGGGCAGCACGGGAGCGTCCAGCGGCTCCTCGCCACCCGCCCGGTCCAGCCGGACCCACACCAGCACTCCGTCGTCGTGCGCGGGGAACGGCGTCCACGCGCCGAACCGCGTGCCGTCGAGTGCGAGGCCGTGCCAGCGGCAGATCAGCTTGCCCTCGGCCACGGCGCCGTCGCACAGCGGAGCACCGAGGTGCGGACACGAGCCCGACCCCGCCATGAGCACGCCGTGCGGCCCGCGCCAGAGCACGACCTCCTGACCCGCGATGGTGCGGCCGCACGGCTTGCCCTTCACGACGTCCCTGCTGGCGCCCGCGACGAACCAGTTGCCGGACGGGCGTGCGGTGGCGCGCTTGAGCGCGGCCTCGATCAACGCCGGCTTGGCGTCCTGCCACGTCGGCCGTTGCTCCCGCCACGGCGGGCTCGAGTAGATCCGCAACGGGATCCGGTCACGCATCGACTTCCTCTCGTCAGGCCGCACGGGCGAACACCGCCCTCGCCAGCGCGGGCAGGGCGACCGCGAGCCGCCTGCCGTTCGACACGACGACGCGGCGCGACAGCACGTCGCAGTCCGCGCCCTCGACGAGGTCGAGAATCCGGCCGTACAGCCGGTAGGCGGTGAGCACGCAGGGCCTCGACCGCGGCGCGAGCATGCCGATGCCCGGCCACGCCCGCTCGTAGACCTGGCGCGCCCTGCGCACCTGGTCACGCAGGGCGGCCCGCACCTGCTGGTCGGCTCTGCCCTGAGCCCGCGCGTGCAGCAGGCGTTCCCGGTCGACGCCGAACGCCGCGAGCTCGTCGGCGGGCAGGTACACCCGGCCGCGGTCGAGGTCCTCGCCGACGTCGCGGATGAAGTTGGTGAGCTGGAACGCGACACCGAGCGCCGCCGCGGCCGGTTCGGCCTCCTCCCTGGGCACGCTGGTGCCGAGCACCGGCAGCACCTGCAGGCCGATCACCGCGGCGGATCCGTGCACGTACCGTTCGAGGTCGGCATAGGTGAGGTAGTCGGTGACGGTGAGGTCCATCCGCATCGATTCCATGAAGTCCTGGAAATGCCCGACGGGGATGTCGTAGCGGTGCACCGTGTCCATCAGCGCCGCCAGCACCGGGTCGTCCGTCGCCCCGTCCTTCAGCGCCTTCTGCAGGCGAACGTCGATCGCGCCGAGCGCGGCGGCCTTGTCGTCGATTCCACTGTGGACGTCGTCGACCACGTCGTCCACCCACCGGGCGAACCCGTACAGCGCGTGGACGGCGGGACGTTGCTCCGGGCTGAGCAACCTCGTTGCCAGGTAGTAGGTGCGGCCGTGCAGTGCGTTGAGCTCACGGCAGCGCCGGTACGCGTCGCGCAACGCCGGTGCGGTGACGCCCGCGGCATCCAGTTCGCGCTCAGCCGACATCAGGGGGTCCTTTCGAGCAGGAGGTTCCCCACGCTAAGTCCGCGAATTGCCTTCCGCACAACGACCGCGCTCATCATGCGGACCCCGCACCGCGCTGCTTAGCTCGGAGCATCGAACTCCCACCGACTTTCGAGGAACGCCGATGTCGCTGCTGACCAGCGTGGACGCTCGCACGTCGCGGGTGGACGACTTCCACGCCCTGCTCGACGAAGCACTGCACGAGTTCCTGCTCGCCCGGCAGGACCTGGCCACCGAGCTCACCGCCGAGCTGCGCGGGCTGGTCCTCGCCGGTGGCAAGAGGATCAGGCCCACGTTCGCCTGGTGGGGATGGCGTGCGGCAGGCGGCGCCGCGCCGGTGGACGCCGTGGTGCGGGCCATGGTGGCGCTGGAGTTGCTGCAGTGTTGCGCGCTGGTGCACGACGACGTGATGGACCGCTCGGCGACCAGGCGGGGCAGGCCGTCGACGCACGAGTCGTTCGCCGCCCTGCACCGGCGGGAACGGTGGGCCGCGAGCGCCCGCCGGTACGGCGACTCGGCCGCGATCCTGGTCGGCGACCTCGCGCTGGCGTGGGCGGACGACGCGCTGGTGACCGCCGGTCTTCCCGCCGAGGCGCTGAGCCGCGCCTGGGGGCCGTGGCAGGCGATGCGGACCGAGATGATCATGGGACAGCACCTCGACCTGCTGGCCGTCGCGCGGCGCGAGGAGTCGCTGGAGCACGCTGTGCGGGTGGCCGCGCTGAAGACCGCCGCGTACACGGTGGAACGGCCGCTGCACCTCGGAGCCGCCCTCGCGGGGGCTGACGACGACGTCGTCGACTGCCTGCGCGCGTACGGCCACGACATCGGCGTCGCCTTCCAGCTGAGGGACGACCTGATCGGGGTGTTCGGCGACCCCTCGGTCACCGGGAAGCCGGTGGGCGAGGACCTGAGGGAGGGCAAGCGGACGCCGTTGATGTCCATCGCGTTGTCCCGGGCGCAGGGCAAACCCGCGGCGCAACGGTTGCTGCGGCGCTGCCTGGAGAGCGGGACCGTCAGCGAGCGGACCGTGAGGGACGTGTGCGCGTTGCTCGTGGAACTCGGCGCCGTCACCGCGGTGGAGGAGCACATCGAGAGGCTGGCCGGATCGGGCATCGCGGCGCTGGACCGCGCGGCCATCGACGGCGACGCCCGTCACGAGCTGGTGCGCCTGGCCGGCCGCGCCGTGGCACGAACGACCTGAGCGAGGGGAACGCAGTGGTGCACGTGGTGAAAGGCCGCACGGATCGTGTGGTGGTGGTCGGCGCGGGACTCTCGGGGCTGTCGGCGGCACTGCACCTGCGCGGTGCGGGGCACGAGGTGACGGTCCTCGAAGGACGGCCGCACCCAGGTGGGCTCGCGGGTCGTCGCGACATCGGCGGCCACCGGATCGACACCGGCCCGACCGTGCTCACCATGCCGGAACTGCTGGACGACGCGTTCGCGGCCGTGGGCCGGCGGCGGGAGGACCACCTGGAACTGCTGCCGCTGCACCCCGCCTACCGCGCGACGTTCGCCGACGGCACGGCGCTGGACGTGCACACCGACGCGGACCGCATGGAACAGGCGGTGCGCGACTTCGCGGGGGACCGTGAGGCGCAGGGGTACCGCGATCTGCGGGCGTGGCTGACGAGGCTCTACGAGGTGGAACGCGACAGGTTCATCGGCGCGAGCTTCGACTCCCCGCTCGACCTGGCGGGCCCCGACCTGATCGCACTGGCCCGGCTCGGCGGCTTCGGCTCGCTGGCCAAGGCGGTCGGGCGGTTCCTGCACGACGACCGGCTCCGGCGCGTCTTCACCTTCCAGGCGCTCTACGCCGGGGTCGCACCGAAAGACGCTCTCGCCGCGTACGCCGTCATCGCCTACATGGACACGATTGCGGGCGTGTGGTTCCCGCGCGGCGGCATGCGCGCTGTGCCGCAGGCCATGGCGGACGCCGCTTCCGACGCGGGGGTGCGGTTCCACTACGGCGTGGAGGCCGAGGAGCTCGAACGGAGCGGTCACCGCGTCACGGCCGTGCGCACGGCCGACACCCGGTTCCCTTGCGACGCCGTCGTTCTCGCCACCGGACCCGCCCAGAGCACCCGGCTGCTGCACGGCGAACCGCGCCGGATCCGGCCGCTGCGCTGGTCACCGTCCGCGGTGGTCGTGCACCTCAGCGCCGGCCGAGTGGCGGACGACCTCGCTCACCACACGATCTCGTTCGGCGACAAGTGGGACGGCACGTTCGACGAGATCATCCGGCAGGGCAGGCTGATGAGCGACCCGTCGCTGCTGCTGACCACGCCCACCCTGACCGATCCCGCACTCGCGCCGGAGGGCAGGCACCTGCAGTACCTCCTGGCGCCCTGCCCGAACCTCGACGCCGCTCCGCTGCGCTGGGACGCGATGGCGCGCCGGTACGCCGAGGAACTCGTCGACGAGATGTCCGCGCGCAAGCTCCTCGTCGACGCCGAACCGCTCGCCGTCGTCACACCGGACGACTGGGCGCGCGACGGCCAGGCCGCCGGCACGCCGTTCTCCGCCGCGCACACGTTCGGCCAGACCGGCCCGTTCCGGCCGCGCAACCTGCCGTTCCGGGACGGCAACGTCGTGCTGGCGGGCAGCGGCACCACGCCCGGCGTCGGCATCCCGCCGGTGCTCATCTCCGGACGGCTGGCCGCCGAACGGCTCCGGCGTCCGGAGCAACCGTGAGAGCGCTTTCTCTCGTAGGGTGAGCCGCTTCAGGGCAAAGCTCGAGGGGGCGTCTTGCGCACGATGAGGCGGGCATTGGCGGCATCCGTCGCCGCTCTGGTTCTGGTGGTCACCGGAGGTGCGGCGCACGCCGAGCCGGCGCCGTCGATCGCCTGGGCGCCCTGCCCGGACAATCCCGACGGCGAGTGCGGAACGCTCAGCGTGCCGCTGGACTGGAAGAAGCCCCGCGGCGAACGCATCGACGTCGCGCTGGGGCGGCACAAGGCCACCGACCCGGCGCGGCGGCTGGGCGTGCTGATGGTCGACCCCGGTGGACCCGGCGGTTCCGCGGCGGAGTTCGCGCTCTCCGGCCTGTTCAGCCCGGAGGTCCGCGCCCGGTTCGACATCGTCGGCATCGACTCGCGGGGCACCGGGAACAGCCTGGCGTTGCGGTGTGCCGACCTCATGGACGGGCAGCCGTCGATCTATCCGGAAAACGAGGCCGGGTTCGCCGCGCTGCTCCAGCACAACAAGAACGTGCTGGCGAAGTGCCGCGAGCGCAGCGGGCCGATCTTCGACCACGCCGACAGCGCCGCCGTCGCGCAGGACATGGACGCGGCACGGCGGGCGCTGGGTGAGCGGAAGATCAGTTACTTCGGGCTGTCGTACGGCACGGTGTTCGGGCAGGCGTACGCCGAGAAGTTCGGCGGCAAGGTGCGGGCGATGGTCCTCGACAGCGTGGTCGACCACAGCGTGGATGCCCGGCGGTTCGTGGGGGACCGGGCGGCCGCCGCGGACGACGCGTTCCGGGAGTTCGAGAGCTGGTGCGACAGCTCGACCGACTGCGCCCTGCACGGACAGGACGTCAGGGCCGCCTGGGAAGCGGCACTCGTGCGGGCCGATGGCGAACCGGGAGGGCGCCAGGGCCTGCTCAACAACATGTACTTCGCGGTGCGAGGTCCCGACTGGCTCTGGGCCGCCGACCTGATCGCCGGGCAGACGTTGCGGACCCGGGCCTTCGAACCCAACTACGAGTCGGTCCGGCTCGCCACCGTCTGCCAGGACTTCTCCCTGCGCATCAGGAACTTCCAGGACTACGAACGGCTGCGGGCCGAGGAACTGCGGCGCTCACCGATCATGCGCGGCAGCCTCCTCGGCCACGACGAGGCCATGGCGTGCGTCGGCGTCCCCGGACCGCCCGCCAACCCGCCCCACCGCCTCGACATCTCCGGCGCGCCGAAGATCCTGGTCCTCAACGCCAAGTACGACCCGACGACCCCGTACGCGTGGGCGGTCAACATCAAACGGCAGGCGCCGCGCAACACCGCGTTGCTGACCTACGAGGGCTGGGGCCACATCGCCTACCCCCGCAGCGCCTGCACGCGGTCCAACGTCGACGCCTACCTGCTCGACTTGAAGACTCCCGCGATCAGTTGTCCTGCCGTGCCGTAGTGATGAACGAGCGGTACCAGTGGTAGCTGGCACGCGGAGTGCGTTGCAACGTCTGGTAGTCGACGTGCACCAGCCCGAACCGGTGCTTGTAGCCGTGCGCCCACTCGAAGTTGTCGAGCAGTGACCAGCAGAAGTAGCCGCGCAGATCCACGTCCGCGGCCTGGGCCGCCGCGATGTGGTCACGCAGGTAGGAGATGCGTTCGGTGTCCTCGAACCCCTCCGAATCCGGGTAGACGCAGCCGTTCTCCGTGACGTAGACCGGTGGCAGACCAGGATGCCGGGCCTTGAGGTCGGTCAGTGCGATCGTGAGACCGGCGGGTTCGACGGGCCAGCCCATGCCGGTGCGCGGCACGTCCGGGAGCTGGGTCGTGTCGACGCCGATGTCGTGGGCCGTGCGCTTGGCCGGGTCGGGCTCGCGGTGCGGCGCGTCGGCGACGTGCAGCCGGTAGTAGTAGTTGAGGCCGACGTAGTCCAGCGGCTGGCCGATGATCGCCAGATCGCCGTCGTGCCGGAACGAGAAGTCGCTGATCTCGCCGAACATCGACGTCATCTCGTCCGGGTACGCCGAACCGAACAGCGGGTCGGTGAACTGCCGCCGCAGCAGGCAGTCCTGCCGGCTGGCCGCGGCGACGTCGGCGGGGGAGTCGGTGACCGGCACGGTGGGTGACTGGTTCAGCACGATGCCGAACTCGCCGCCGGAACCGTTGGCGCGCATGGCCTGCACCGCGAGCCCGTGACCGAGCAGCAGGTGGTGCGCCGCCGCCAACGCGCCGTGTCCCTCGCGGGCGCCGGGCGCGTGGCGGCCTTCGCCGTAGCCCACGACCGACGAGCAGTACGGCTCGTTCAGCGTGGTCCACTTGGTGACGACGTCACCGAGCGCCTCGTGCACCAGGGCGGCGTAGTCGGCGAACCGGTGGGAGGTGTCGCGGTTGCGCCACCCGCCCTGGTCCTCCAGCGCCTGGGGCAGATCCCAGTGGTACAGCGTCAGGAACGGCTCGATCCCGTTGTCCAGCAACGCCTCCGCGAGGCGCCGGTAGAAGTCGAGGCCGCGTTGCTCGATCCGTCCGCTGCCCTCCGGCAGGATCCGCGACCACGACACCGAGAACCGGTACGCGTCGACGCCGAGGTCGACGAGCAGCCGCACGTCCTCTGCCCAGCGGTGGTAGTGGTCCGCCGCCACGTCCCCGGTGTCGCCGGACGCGACGGCACCGGGCACCTGCGCGAAGGTGTCCCAGATGGACGGACCGCGGCCGTCGAGCCTGGCCGCCCCTTCGATCTGAAAGGCCGAGGTCGCCACGCCCCAGCGGAAGCCGGCCGGAAAACTCACAACAGTCTCCAAAGAAGATCAGCCCTTGACGGCACCCGACATGATGCCGCCGACGATCTGGCGGCCGAACAACAGGAACACGAGCAACACCGGCACCGTGCCGATCGTCGCGGCGGTCAGCACCAGCGTGTAGTCGGTGGTGTAGCCGCTGGCCAAAGTGGACAGAGCGGTCTGCACGGTCGGGTTCTCCGGCACGAGCACCACCAGCGGCCAGAAGAAGTCGTTCCACGCCTGCATGAACGTGAACAACCCGAGCACGGCCGCGGCCGGACGAGCCGCGGGCAGCGCGACGTGCCAGAACAGCCGCAGCGAGTGGCAGCCGTCCATCCGTCCCGCCTCCAGCAGCTCGTCCGGGATCGCCCGCTCGAAGTACTGCCGCATGAAGAACACGCCGAACGCGGTGACGAGTCCCGGCACGATCACCGCGTGGATCTCGCCGGCCCAGCCGAACTCGCTCATCATCATGTAGAGCGGGATGATGCCGAGCTCGGTCGGGATCGCCTGGGTGGCGATGATGAGCAGCAGCAACACGTTGCGGCCGCGGAACTTCATCTTGGCGAAGGCGAACCCGGCCAGCGTCGAGAACAGCACCACCGAGATGGTCACCGTGCCCGACACGATGATCGAGTTCATCAGCGCCAGCGCGAAGTCGGTGGTGTCGAAGACGCGGGCGATGTTCGCGAAGAGGTGGCCGCCCGGCACCAGGACGGGCGGCACGCTGTCGATCGCGTCCGGTGTCTGCGAGGACACCACGAACGACCAGTACACGGGGAAGGCCGACCCGGCCAGGATCGCGATCAGCCCGGCGTACGTCCACGGCCCCGCCACACGTCTGGCCAGCCTGCGCGCCCTCGCCGAGGGTCCCGCCGGCTGCACGGGCGCCGGGCGCTCCAGCACTGCGGTCATGGGGTCACTCCGTCCGGATCCGTTTGGTCACCAGGTAGCCGAGACCGGCGACGATGACCGTGGCGATGGCCAGCACGACCGCGATCGACGAGCTGTAGCCGAAGTCGTAGTTCGTGAAGCCCTGCTCGTACAGGTACAGCGCGGCGGTCTGGAACTGCCGGTCGGAGCCACCTGTCGCGGCAGCGGCACCGGGGTTGAACAGCAGCGGTTCCGCGAGCAGCCGCATGTTGCCGGTGGTCGCGATGATCGTCGAGAAGATGATCTGCGGCCGCAGCAACGGCACCGTGATCCGCCAGAACTGCTGCCGCCCGTTCGCTCCGTCCAGGGTGGCCGCTTCGTACAGGGTCGACGGAATCGCCTGCATGGACGCCAGGAAGATCAGCGCGTGGTAGCCGGTCCAGCGCCACACCACCATCACGGCGATGGCGATGTGGGAGCTGGCCGTGCCGGCCTGCCAGTCGATCTGCCCGGCACCGAACAGCTCCAGCACCCAGTTGATCAGGCCGAAGTCGCGGCCGAACAGCTGCGCGAAGATGATCGTCACCGCCGCCACCGAGGTGATGTTCGGCAGGATCACGCCCATCCGGAACAGCGTGCGGGTGCGGACCTTGCGGTTGAGCAGCTGCGCGATGAAGAGCGCGAACAGGATCTGCGGGACCGTCGTCAGCAGCCACAGGCTCAGCGTGTTGCCCATGGCGTTCCAGAAGTACGGGTCCGCCATCAGCTTCGCGTAGTTGTCGAACCACACGAACGTCGCCGCGTCCGACTCGAGCAGGTTGCGGTCCTGCAGCGAGACCCAGATGGTGTAGAGCAGGGGGAACAGCCCGAAGACACCGAAGATCAGGAAGTACGGCGCCACGTATCCGTACGGCGCGAACTTGGTGTCCCACCGGTGTCTTCTGGCCGTCTTGTCCATCAGAACCATGATCAGCTCGTCACTTCTGGACGTCGCCGACGAACTGGCGCCACGACTCGTCGCCGTTCTGCTTGCCCTGCTCGACGCGCTGCATCGCGTTGCCGATCGCGGTCTGGATGTCACCGGCCTTCGGGCCCTGGTACTGCGGGTTCAGCTTCTTGGCCGCGTCGGTGAAGAGCTTGCCGATCGGCGCGTCGTTGAAGTACGGGTTCTTGTAGTCGACGATCGACGGGTCCTCGTACAGCTTCGGGATCGACGGCAGCAGCCCGGCGCTCTTGAACACCTTGGCCTGCTGCTCGGGCGCGGTCAGCCACGCCGCCAGCTCCACGGCCTTGTCGACGTTCTTGCCCGACTTGGGAACCGTCAGGTACGAGCCGCCCCAGTTGCCGCCACCGCCGGGCACGGAGGTGACGTCCCACTTGCCGGCGGCCTCGGGACCGGCCTGGTCCTTGATCTTGGCCATCTGCCACGCGGGACAGGTCACCGTCGCGAACTGACCCTGCTTGAACCCGGTGTTCCAGACGGGCGTCGAGTACAGCAGCTTGGACGACAGACCGGACTGCACGCCGTCGACGACGAGGTCCCAGGCGGCCTTGACCTCCTTGTTGTCACCCACGACGATCTTGTCGGTCTTGTCGTAGTAGCCGACCGAAGCCTGGCCGACGATCGCGTTGAGGACGGTCGGACCGCCGTCGAACCACTTCACGCCCTCCGGCGCCTTCTCCTGGAACTTCTTGCCCGCGGCCATGAAGTCCTGCCAGGTCGGCCACAGCGCCGCGACCTGGTCGCGGTCGGCGGGCAGCCCGGCGTTCTGCAGCAGGTCGCGGCGGTAGCAGATGGCCAGGCCGCCGATGTCGGTGCCGTAGCCGATCTGCTTGCCCTCCTTGCTGAGCGAGGCCTCCCACTTCCAGCTCAGCCAGCGGTCCTTGAGTTGGTCGCCGCCCTTGGTGTTGAGGTCGACGAACTTGTCCGGAGTGGCCTTGAACTGGTTGACGTACCCCGTGTCCACCGCCTCGATGTCCGCAGCGCCGCTGCTGGTGGCGAGGTGCGCGGCGAGGTTCTTGTGGTGGTCGGAGTAGGACGCGGTGCGGTCGGAGATCTCGACGTCCGGGTGCGCGGCCGCGTACTCCTTGAGCAGCTCGGCGTACCCGAAGTTGCCGAACAACCCGATGGTCAGCTTCGTCTTGCCACCGGACGCGGCGTCGCTGCCGCAACCGCTGAGCACCAGGGCGGTCGCCACCGCGGCGCAGCCGAGGGCGAGTGCTTTGGGGCGCATTTTTCCAGGCCTCCGTTGGTTTTTGGGCGCGCTGAAGCAGAAGAAGTGCTTCGTCGAGAAGGTGTGTGGCGCCAATGACAGCGGTGTTACGCGGTGTCCGTCAAGTAACGAGATGATAAACAGATCAACTTCCGCACCCGTTTGACTAGGGGAAGTGCTGCTCGTAGGGTCTATGTAACCGCTTACGGTATTTCGGGAGGTCCGATGGCGACCGGGCGAGAGATCGCCCAGCTCTGCGGCGTGTCCGTGGCGACGGTGTCGCGCGTCTTCAACCAGCCGGACACGGTGAACGAGGACACGCGGGAACGAGTGCTGCGGGTCGCGAAAGAGCTGGACTACCGGCCCAACGAGTCCGCGCGGGCGTTGTCGACGAAGCAGTCGACGATGATCGGCCTGGTCTGGGACACCGACCACCGCAGGCCCGGCTGGCGGCACCCGTACCTGCAGGACCTGTTGATAGGACTGAAGTCCGCGCTCAGCGCGCACGGCTACCACCTGCTGATGCTTGCGACCAGCGGCGACTCCCGGGAGGTCGGAGCCTCGCTCGCGGACCCGGTCGGCTACGTGAACATGACCCGCCGCCACCACCTCGGCGGGCTGGTCCTGATCGACAGCGGCTCCGATGCCGACGCGTTCGAATCCTTTGCGCAGTCAGGGTTTCCGTGCGTCGCGCTGGACGTGGCCGTCGACGGGCCCAGGGCCACCTACGTGACGTCGGACAACGTGGGCGGCGCGCTGTCGGCCGTCCGTCATCTCGTCGGTCTCGGCCACTCCCGGATCGCGACGATCACCGGCCCGCCGGGCAACCAGCCCTCCGAAGCCCGAGTTTCCGGCTACCGCACGGCATTGCGGGAGGCGGGCATCGAGCCGCGCGACGACTACGTGGTCGCCGGCGACTTCTACCGAGCGAGTGGAACCGCTGCCACGCACCGGCTTCTGGCGCTGGACGAGCCGCCGACCGCGGTGTTCGCGGCCAGCGACGAGATGGCGGTCGGCGCACTGCTGGCCGCCCGTGCCGCCGGTCTGCGGGTGCCCCAGGACCTGGCGCTCGTCGGGTTCGACGACATCGAGATCGCCTCGGTGGTCGATCCGGCGCTGACGACGGTGGCGCAGGACAAGCCGGGGTTCGGGGTGGCGGCGGCGAAGGCGATCATGGCCATGATCACCGGCGCCGGGCGCGAGGAGCCCGTGATGCTGCCTACGCAGCTGGTCGTCAGGGACTCCTGCGGAGCGCGTTAGCGGCGTGGCCTGGAACGTTCCCGGGCGAACTCGCTGTCAGGCGCCGCGAGGTGCCCTGCCGAGAGTGGATTCGGTCGCCAACGGGCCGGGCCACCAGGGCCTGTGTCGAAGTCGCCCCACCCGCGGGAGGTGTCGTGAGGGTTTCCTCTCACGACACCTCGGTCGATGCCGGTGAAGGTGTGCGCCGCAGCAGGAGTACGACGAACCCGAGAACTCCGCGGTAGCCGCCCAGCCAGCTGGCGCGGTGGGCCGCTGACGTCTGAAGAGCGAGGTCGCTGCCGGGGTGTTCGGGATTGTCGAGGGCCCACTGGGCGAGGGTGCCGGTCCAGCACCATTGGTACTCGTCCCACTCCGCGATGGTGCTGATGTATCCGTAGACCGGCGTCCACCCGTCGGCGACGACCTGGGCCACGGTGGTCGGGAGATCCGCGTACTTCTGCGGACCGTTCTCCTGTTCCGCGCGGACGGCGGCGTCGGGTTCGCGCTCCCAGAAGCAGTCGCCGAGCAGGAGCATCCCGTCTTCGGCGAGGTGTTCCCGAGCGGCGTTCAACGTGGGGAGCAGCCCGCCGTACGCGTAGGCGGCCCCCACGCTGAGCACCAGGTCCGCTTTCCTGGTCGACCGGTACTCGGCGACGTCCTGGCGGCGCAGTTCGAGCCGATCGGCCAGACCGAGCCGGGCGGCCTCGCCCAGGACGTGGTCGAAGCCTTCACCCGAGATGTCGACTCCGACAGCCGTTACGCCGTCGCGCGCCTGTAGCGCGCGTAGCAACCAGGTGCCGTCGCCGCAGCCCAGATCGAGCAGGTGATCGTCCTGCTCGCGGATGGCCCGGTCGAGGAGGTGCGCCACTGTGCTGTCGCTCAACGGCGCGGATATCGGGTGGTCGGTGTGCGCGATTGCGGTGAGTTCGTGTCGGTCCACCAGCGCTGTCTAACAGAGTGTGGATCTTGTGCGCAGGCATTTCGCAGTGGAGGTGGTGGCAACCCCTGCTGCCGAAGACGCCCTGGTCCGGCCGGTCCACCAGTGCGATCGGTTTCTTCGGTGCCGGCGCGCGGCAGCTGTCGGTCAGAGTCGTTCGTCGATCGCGGTGACGTGGACGGTGGCGTCGCAACGCGCGGCGAGCTTGTCGTACCGAGGCGCCACCCCGCGATGACGCTTGAGCGCGTAACGCTGCTTGTAGGCCAAGGGGTCGCCCGTTTCGATCGTCGACACGCCCATCAGCGGCGACCCGGTTCAGTGCATCGCTGCCGGCCTCGACACAGGCATTAGTCCCTTGTGGACGTCGCGGCCGCGATGAGTGCGATCAGCTGCTGCCGGAAGTGCTCGTAGTCGTCCACGGCGCCGAGCAGCGTGTCGGACTCGCGTTCCTCGCGACGGGCGGCGGCGAGGGCGCGGCGGCCCGCCGGGGTGATCTTCACCGACGTGCGCCTGCGGTCCTGCTGGTCCTGGCTGCGCACGACGTGGCCGCCGCGGTCGAGGTGCTCGATGGTGCGGCTCATGGTCTGGTCGGTGACCCGGCACAGCACGGCGAGCTCGCGCTGGGACCGCGGTCCGTCGGCGAGGTGGTGCAGGGTGATCATGCCCGCGTGGGTGAGACCGCGGCCCGCCAGGAAGTCCTCGAAGCGCTTCTCGACCACGCGCGCCGCGACCGACAGGAGCCTGCCGGTCGGCCAGGAGTCGACGTCCACCTGGTCCGGGCGGTCTGGCACCGCCGGCTCGTCTCCCTGCGCCACGGTGCCATCATCCCAGACCCGCCCGATCACCCCACGTCGGTCCCGAACGGCATGCCCGTCACGGGCGTGTCGCCCGCGAGCGCCGCCGCGATGGCCGCGGCCGCCGGTGGGTAGGCGAGTTCGCCGAGGCCGCCCAGCGGAGCGGTCGACGGCACGATCGTGACGTCGATGTCGGGTGTCTGGGTGATCCGCGCCCACCGGTAGTCGCCGAACGACGACTCCGCGACGTGTCCTTCCCGGACGGTGATCTGCGCACCGAGCACAGTGGACAGTGCGTCGGCCACGCAACCCTCCACCTGGGCGCGGACCCCGGACGGGTGCAACGCCACCCCGACGTCGACGGCCGCGTGCACGCGCAGCACGCGACGCGATCCCGGTTCGGCGACGGCGATCACCGCGATCGCGGAGCCGTATTCCTCCAGACAGGCCACGCCCCGCGAGGTGCCGGGCACCGGTGGCGCGCTCCAGCGGGCGCGGTCGGCGACGGTGTCGAGCACCTTGTGCAGCCGCGAACCCGCGGGCAGCAGCGTCCGGCGCAGCGCTACCTGGTCGAGGCCGGACCTCGTGCCGATCTCGCTCAGGAAGTTCTCCTCGGCGTAGAGGAACTGCCCCGCGTAGACGGATCGCCAGAATCCTGTACGCAGCGGTGCGGGCCGCACGGTGACCGTGACGTCGCCGGGCACGGTGTAGGGGAAGTGGTCGCCGCTCGCCTTGATCAGGGCGGGATTGGCGAAGAAGGGCAGGACGGTCAGCGGCCAGGTGACGACCTCGTGGGCCCTGCGGACGGGAAGGCCGTCGGCGCCGATCTCCGCGGACATCCTGTGCACCGACATCGGCCGGTAGGAGTCGTTGCGCATGTCGTCGGCCCGTGTCCACAGCACTTGGACAGGGGCGCCCGCGCGTCGTGAGCAGGCCACCGCCTCCAGCACCGGATCAGGCTCGATGCGCCGCCCGAACGCGCCGCCGGACGCCGCCGTCTCCACCCGCACCGCCGTCGCGGGCAGGCCGAGCTGACGCGCCAGCTGGGTGCGCAACGCTCCGGGGTCCTGCGTCGGCGCCCAGATGGTCACGCCATCCGGACGGACGTGGGCGGTGGCGTTCATCGGTTCCATCGGAGCGTGCGCGAGCAACGGCATCTGGTAGGTCCGCTGCAGGCCGTTGATCGGGCTCTGCGCGGGCAACGCCGAGTGCAGATCGGCGAGCCATGCGCGGCTGTCCGCACCGGGTGTGCCGCCGCGCCAGGTGATTCGCAGGGCTTCACGGCCTCGCAACGCCTGGTGGGTCGACCTGGCGATCACGGCGACGCCGCCCTGGCCCTCGGCCGGCGCGGTGAGCGTCAGGACGTCGACCACGCCTGGCAGGGCTCGGGTCGCGGTGTCGTCGATCGTGTCGGGAACCGCGCCGATCCACGGCGGGCGGGCCACGACCGCGACCATGCCACCGGGAGGCCGCGAGTCGATGCCGTACCGGACGCGACCGGTGACGACGTCGCGGGCATCGACCCGGCCGCCACGGGTCTTGCCCAGCAGCCGCCACTTCTCCGGCGGCGTGAGCTCGACGGGCACGGTGGCGGGGTCGAGGGCCGCGGCGGCGCGCACGAGCGCCCGGTACGGCAGCCGGCCACGACGGGGATGGCGCACGGCGCCGTCCTTCGCCGTGCACTCGCTGACCGGCACGCGCCAGCGCTGCGCGGCGGCGGTGACGAGCAGGCAGCGCGCGGTCGCGGCGGCCGTGCGGATCGGGGTGGAGAGCTGCCGCACGGACGTCGAGTTGGCGACACCCTGCGAGCCGAAGCGTTCGGTGTCACCGTGCGCCTGTTCCAGCGTGATGTCGCCGGCCTCGACCGCGAGTTCTTCGGCGACCATCAGCGCGACCACGGTCCGCACGCCCTGGCCGGTGTCCGGACGGGGCACGGTCGCGGTGATCCGGCCCGCGTCGTCCAGCCGTACGAAGACGTTCGGCACGAGGCCTTCGGTGGCGAGCGCGGGCACCGGCACCGCGACGATCAGGGCGCCGACTCCCGCACCGCGCAGCAACGTCCGCCTGCTGATCATCGTTCCTCCCGCATGATCCGGCTGGCGCGGCGCACGGCGTCGCGGATGCGCGGATAGGTGCCGCAGCGGCACACGTTGTCGCGCAGGGCCTCGTCGATCGCCGCGTCGTCCGGGTCCGGATCACGGGCGAGCAGCGCCGCCGCGGCCATGACCTGGCCGGGCTGGCAGTAGCCGCACTGCGCCACGTCGAGCTCGCGCCACGCCCGCTGCACCGGGTGGTCCCCGTCGCGCGACAGCCCCTCGATCGTCGTGATCCGGGTCTGCGCGCTGTCCGCCGCCGTCCGCACGCAGGGCCGTGCGGCCTGACCGTCCACATGGGACGTACAGGCACCGCACAGGCCGACCCCGCACCCGTACTTGACCCCTGTCAGCCCCAGCTCGTCCCGCAACACCCACAGCAGGGGAGTGTCGCCCTCGACGTTCACCTCGTGCCGTTCACCGTTGACGCGCAACAGATATCGGGCCACCGCGCTGCCTCCTGATTTGCTCAGTGCGCTGAACGTATCACGACGAACCGTGCATAATGCTCAGCATGCTGAACGATACGCGGCGGCCGGGTCCGACCGTGCTGGTGTGGGGTGTGGTGGCGAGTGCGCTGCTCACGGGCCTGGTGTGGCTGCTGGGTCAGCGGCTGCACGGCATCGCGTTGCTGCCCGACCAGGGCGCGTCTTGGTACTACTGGAAGCTGCCGGATCCGACCTTCTGGACCAGGGCGTCCGCCTGGCTGGGCTACGCGGCGCACCAACTCGTGTCGTGGGGTCTCATCTACTACGCGCAGACCAGAGTCCGGCGCTACACCACCGGCCTGCACCGCCTCAACGTCGTCGCCCTCGCCGCGAACGGCGCGTTCATCGGCCTGCACGCCCTGCAGACGCAGGTGTTCTACGACGGCCTCGCCCAGGACGTCTCGATCTTCAGCTCGCAGGGCTCCGTCGTCCTGCTGCTCGTGGTCGTCCTGCTGATGGAGAACCGCCGCCGCGGCCTCGTGCTCACCTGGTCGGCGCCGATCTCCGCGCAGGTCGTCGGGTTCGCCCGCCGCTACCACGGCTACCTGTTCAGCTGGGCCGCGATCTACACGTTCTGGTACCACCCGATGGAGTCCTCGAGTGGGCACCTCATCGGGTTCTTCTACATGTTCCTGCTGCTCGTGCAGAGCAGTCTGATGTTCACGACATCCCACACGAACCGCTGGTGGACGCTGACCCTGGAGCTGCTCGTGGCCGCGCACGGCACGCTCGTCGCCGTGATGAACTCCGGCCCGAACGGGATGTGGCCGATGTTCTTCTTCGGGTTCGTCGCGATCTTCGTGCTCACCCAGATGCACGGCGTCGGCCTCAGCGCGGGGACGCGGTGGTGGATCGGCGGCACCTTCGTGGTCGCCGCCCTCGCCGTCTACTCCTGGCGAGGGCTCGGCAGGATCGACGAGGTCGTGCGGATCCCGTTGATCGAATACCTGCTGGTGGCGGTGCTCGCCGTGTTGATCTGGGCGGGCGTCAGGCTGGCTCGTCCTGCCGCGTCACCGACTCGAGCAGCTTCGCCGCGACGTCGCGGAGCTTGACGTTCAGGCGCTGCGACTCCGCCACGAGCAGCTCGAACGCGTCATCCGCGCTGCACGAGTGCACCGCCATCAGCACGCCTTTCGCCTGGTCGATCACGGCGCGGGACCCCAGGGCCCGCTCCAGCTGCTTGACCTGGCCCTGTGAGTGCTGCCAGCGCTGGGCACTGGTGATCGTGGCGGACGCGGCCGTGGTGAACAGCCGCATGAGGCCCTCGTCGAACGGGTCGAAGGCCTTCGCCGTGTAGCTGTAGATGTTGAACGTGCCGATGTGCCGCGCTTCGGAGTCGTCCGAGGCCGGCAGCACGACCGGTACTGACAGGTACGCGCGCACGCCGGCCTCCTCGGCCGCGGCCTCGAACTCGGGCCACGCCTCGCGGTGCTCGCCGATCACCGCCCGCACGGGCGTCAGGTTGAGCGCCGACTCCAGGCACGGCCCTCGACCGGAGTCGTACTGCTTCTGGTCGAGTTCGACGAGTCGCTGGTCCGTGGTCGCGGCCGTGTGCGGCTTGTCCTCCGTGACGACGGAGACGGTCACCGCGTCGGCGTCGGGCACAGCCCTGGCCGCGGTCTCCGCGACCCGCTGCAACGCGTCGTCGAGGGACTCCTCGCCGGTGAACGCGTCGTGCAGCTGCGTCAGCGCCTCGGTGGTCTCGTCCAGGCGCGCCATCGGATCGGGGCGTTCGCTGTCGATCGATCTCACCGATCCTGATTGCACGTAGTCCGCCATGCCGCGGCCCCTTCTGCCTCTGCGGAGTCCACGGCGCCGGCTGCTTGACGCACGTTCAGCGCATCGTACGGCCACCGGGCGATCAGGGGTCCAGGACCGGGCGCGCGGAACCGGACCGGCGGCGGGTCGCTGGAGTGTTTCAACTTCCCGTCACCGGCCCGGCCGGACCACCCGAAGGGGGTCCTCCGTGCGAACACGCGCGTGTTCGGCGTGTTGTCAGTACCCCGCCGGTGCCGTTCTCACACGGCGCGGTCACGTTCCCGGTTCGCTTCGTGTCCGCGAACGTGGACCTTCATGCGAGCTCAGGTTCTTCTCGAAGGGCCGAGGGTCATGGAGGCGAGGACGATCTCCTGTGCCGCGCGGATCGTGGCAGGGAGGGCGGCCGGGTCCCGGCTGATGCGCTCGATGCCCGCGCGCATCGCCCCGGACAGCAGTTCCACGGTGAGCCGCACGTCTTCGACGCCGTGGAACTCACCACCGGTGAGACCGTCCTCGACGACGTTCTCCACCTCGACCACGAGCGCGGTGAACGGGTTGTCCGGCCCGTCCGGCAGATCGGCCACCAGTGAGCCGGAGTTCGGGAGGAACATCAGTCGCATGGCGTGGTTCGTGGACGCGGACAGGATCACCTCGATGATCTCCCGCAGCCGGTCCGCGGCCGGGTCCGGTGAGCGCGCGGCGATCGAGGCCACCTGCTCGGCCAGGGGACGGCTCGCCCGGCGAGCGAGTTCCAGGACCAGTGCGCGCTTGTCGGCGGCGTAGTTGTAGAGCGTGTTGCGCGCGAGTCCCGCCCTGGCCGCGATGTGGCCCATGTTGATCGACTCGTAGTCGCGTTCGAGCAGCAGTTGCCGCATCGCCTCGGTGAGGTCCGCCCACACCATCTCGTGGTGTTCCTCGATGGTGGCGGCGCGAATCCGCGGCATCTGATCGTTCTCCTCGGTCGTGGGCGGGACCGCCTGCTACCGCGCGAGCGCTACGTCCGGCATCGTCGGCTGGTTCTCCTGGTGGACGGCGGTCAGCTTGACACGGTTGAGCCGCCAGCCGTCCGGCGTGCGGACCGCCTCGTTGTCGTAGAAGCCGACGACCAGCCAAGGTCCGGCGCCGCACGGTAGCCAGTGCTCGGCGCGGACGTGTGCGTGGATCTTCGCGGTGTCGCCGTCGAGGTCGACCACGTGACCGGTGATGGCGTGGTGCGTCGCCTTGAACGGCGCGAAGCCGGCGCGGAGGGCTTCGACGTAGTCGCTGAGCGGGATCGTCATCGGCGCCATGCCCGTCACGGACTCGAAGTCGAGCGTGGGCGTGTCGGTGAAGACCCGGCCGGGCAGGGTCGTGAACTCCTTCAGGTCCGCGATGTCGGCGTAGTGGCTGATCAGTTCGATGAGTTCGGCGCGATCTTCGAGCGTGGTCATGACGACTCCCGGCTTTTGCGACAATCTGTCGCAAAAGATTACGACAGGTTGTCGTGAACGGCAACCGGGAACGCTCGATCCGGCTCCGGCAGGCACGCACGACGTGTAGAACGACGGTGGCGGTTCGCTCCGGAGATGGGCCGGGGTGGACGCCACCTGTGGGGGACTCCATCAACGGAGGACGAATGAGTCGACGAAGTGCGGCGGTTCTGGCGATCGCGGCGGCGTTCGGGCTGGGAACGCTGGTCCCATCGGCGGCGCCCGCCGCGGCCGCGGAACGGTTCTGGGAGCTCCAGCTGAACCTGTGCAACAGCGGCGTTCCCGGGGTGAACTGCTACGCGCAGGGCCGATCGATCATCGAGGGCGGTGACCTGATCGCCCGGCTGCGCCCGAACATGGTGACGTTGAACGAGATCTGCGCCAACGACCTGCCCGACTACCTCGTGCCATCGCTCGTGAAGGCGTGGCCGGGCGACCGGGTGTACGCGCAGTTCGCGCCGGCGCTGCGCAGGGACACCGGTACGCCGGTGAAGTGCGCCAACGGTCAGGATTACGGCAACGCCGTGATCGTCCGGGTGGCGGCGGCGAACTACCAGGGTGTGAAAACCTACAGCGGCAGGTATGCCGGCCAGGACGGCGGCAACGAGCAGCGGACGTACGTGTGCGTGTACGCGATCGGTGATCACCTCGGATGCGCGACGCATCTGTCCGCCAGCAGCGAACCGGTCGCCCTCGCGCAGTGCCGGTCCCTGCTGTTCGACGTCATCCCGCAGATCCGGGCGGCCGAGGGCGTGACCGGGAAGACGATCGTCGGTGGCGACTTCAACCTGGAGTACGACACCTCCGATCCGGAGAACGCGCAGAACTGCGTCCCACCCGGCCACATCCGCAAGGGCGACAACGACGTGCAGCACGTGGTGTTCTCCAACGACATCGCGTTCGTCAGCACCTCCAAGTACGGCATGAGCCACACCGACCACGACGGGTTCCTGGTGCGCCTGACCAAGCCGTGACGGCGTGAGCGTCGCCCGTTGCGGTGGGCGACGCTCATCAGCCAATCCGGTGAGCGGCCGGCTCCGAACCACCCGTGTGAAGGCAACACGAACGATCCTCATCGGCCTGGTGTCGGTGGCCGCGGCACTGGCGGCGGGCCATCTCGTCGCGGGGCTGGTGAGCCCGCTGGCCTCGCCGTTCCTCGCGGTCGGCAACACCGCTATCGACCTGACGCCCCACCCGGTCAAGGACTTCGCCGTCCGCACGTTCGGGGAGAACGACAAGCTGGTGCTGCTCGCCGGCATGGCGGTCGTCCTCGCGGCACTGGGTGTGGTGGCGGGGCTCGTGTCCCGCCGCAGTCCGTGGCCCGGTACCGCCCTCGCCGGTGTGCTGGGGCTGCTCGGGATCGCCGCCGTGCTGGCGAGGCCGACCACGACCGCGTGGTCGGTGATCGCACCGCTGGCGAGCCTCGTGGTCGGGGTCGCCGCGTTCCGCTGGCTGTGGTCCCAGGCGCCGGTCGTGGCGCAGGGGAGGAGGAAGTTCCTGTTGTCGACGGCGGCGATCGCGGCGGGTGCGGGACTCGCGGCCGTGGGCGGGCAGTTGCTCGCCGGTCGCGTGGACGTCGAGGCCTCCCGGCGCGGCATCAAGCTGCGGCCCAGGGAGACGGCGCCGGACATCCCGTTCGACGCCGACTTCGCCCGCGAGGGCACGCCGACGTTCCTGACGCCGAACGAGAAGTTCTACCGGGTCGACACCGCGCTCACCGTGCCCCGCCTGCGGGCGGAGGACTGGCGCATGCGGGTGCACGGCATGGTGGACAACGAAATGGTGCTCACCTACGACGACCTGCTGCGGCGCCCGTTGGTGGAGAAGACCATCACGCTGGTGTGCGTGTCCAACGAGGTCGGCGGCCCGTACATCTCCACGTCGAACTTCATCGGCGTCTCCCTGCCCGACCTGCTGCGGGACGCCGGCGTGCGGCCCGGCGCCGACCAGCTCGCGACGCGCAGCGTGGACGGGTGGACGTGCGGCACTCCGGTCGAGTCGATCATGGCGCCCGGATCGAACGCGATGCTGGCCATCGGGATGAACGGCGAGCCGTTGCCGCTGGAACGCGGCTTCCCGGTGCGCATGGTCGTGCCCGGTCTCTACGGGTACGTCTCCGCCACGAAGTGGTTGGTGGACATGGAACTCACCACTTTCGACGCGTTCGACCCGTACTGGGCGCAGCGCGGCTGGGGCAAGAAGGCGCCGGTCAAGGTCATGTCCAGGGTCGATCGGCCGAAGTCCTTCGAACGGGTGCCGGCGGGCCGGTTCGTCGTGGCGGGCATCGCCTGGGCCCAGCACACCGGCATCGACGGCGTCGAGGTGCGCGTCGACGGCGGGCCGTGGCAGAAGACCACGCTCAGCACCGAGGTCAACGTCGACACCTGGCGGATGTGGCGCATCGAACTGGACCTGAAGCCCGGCAACCACACCGTGGAATGCCGCGCCACTGACCGGAAGGGCTACACGCAGACCAACGAGCGCGCCGCCCCCATTCCGGACGGCGCGACCGGCTGGCACTCGATGGTCTTCACCTCGGTCGGCTAGACGCCTTTCGCCGCACGCTCTCGCAGCACCGCGAGAGCGTTGTCGGCGTGCACGGTGAACTTCAGCTCACTCTTGACCACTTCGAGGATCCGGTGGTCGGTGTCGATGACGAACGTGTGCCGTTTCGCGTGCAACGGGCTGAAGCGCCGCCATACGCCGAACTGCCTCGCCACGACACCGTCCACGTCGGACAGCAGCGGGTAGCCGAAGCCGTTCGTGGCAGCGAACTCGCGCTGTTTGCGCACGGAGTCCGGGCTGATCCCCACCCGGTGGGCGCCGACTTCGCCGAACTCCTTCGCCAGGTCGCGGAAGTGGCAGCTCTCCGCGGTGCAGCCACCGGTCATCGCGGCCGGGTAGAAGAACAGCACGACTGGGCCGGTGTCCAGGAAGCCGGACAGCGAGCGGGGTCGTCCGCTGTCGTCGGGCAGGGTGAAGTCCGGGGCGATGTCTCCTCGTTTCATGGCCGTTCTTCGGGGCCGTGAGCACCGCGGATTGCCCGCCGCCTGAGTCCACTGTGGACCATCAAGGCATTTCCCCTGGTGGCGCGAGGTTTCCGGCCGGTTCGGTAACGGATCGATAACCGCACCAATCCGTTCCTCCTGGGGCGGCGAATCACCAGCAACTGCCCGAACACCCTTGGAGATGTCCCGTCATGAACAAGACCGCCCGGAGCACCGTTCTGGCCGTCGGCGCTGTTTCGCTCGCCCTGTTCGGAGCTGCTTGCGGCTCGGGTGACACGGCGAGCAGCAGCTCCAGCACCGCGCCCACCTCCGCCACCTCCACGGCGCCGTCGTCCGCCGCGATGGCCGACCCGGCCAAGGACCTCGTCGGCCCCGGTTGTGCCGACTACGCGAAGCAGGTTCCGTCCGGTGCGGGTTCCGTGTCCGGCATGGCTGCTGACCCGGTCGCCGTCGCCGCGAGCAACAACCCGCTGCTCACGACGCTGGTGAGCGCCGTGTCCGGCAAGCTCAACCCGAAGGTCAACCTGGTCTCGACGCTCAACGGCGCGGAGTTCACCGTGTTCGCGCCGGTCGACTCGGCGTTCGCGAAGATCGACGCCGCGACGATCGAGAAGCTCAAGACCGACGACGCGCTGCTGACCAAGATCCTGACCTACCACGTCGTCCCCGGCCAGATCACGCCCGACAAGATCGCCGGCGACCAGAAGACCGTGCAGACCGGCACCGTGAAGGTCACCGGTTCCAAGGACGCGCTGAAGGTCAACGACGCCAACGTGATCTGCGGTGGCGTGAAGACCGCCAACGCCACCGTCTACCTCATCGACTCGGTTCTGCTTCCCGCGTAAGCAGAACAGCACCACGAACTCCGGAAACAGCGATGCTGTTTCCGGAGTTTCTCATGTCCGCTCGTCGGGAGGTCTGATGTGGACGGACGTCGCGTCTGAAGACAGGAACAGCGCGTGGTTCTCCTGTTCGCGGATGACGACGACGATCACGGCGTCGGGGTTGTACGGCCGGACGGCGCACGTGATGAGGAACGCCGCGAGGTCGTCCGGCACCGCCACGATGATGCGATCGGCGGCGTCGATCGCCGCCTCGTCCAGCGCGCGTCTGTCCCGTCCATCGCCGAGGACCACGGTGGCGCCGTTGGCCATGGCCTCGACGACCGCGAACGCGTCGATGTCCAGCACGGTCAGCCGGGCGTCCGGCTGGGACGCCAGCACCGAGTTCACGGCACAGCGCCCGGTGTCGCCGTAGCCGATGACGAGGATGTGATCGGTCACGACAAGACATTCGGTGCTCCGGTCGAATCGGATTGGCGTCCGATTCAGTGAAGGTCGAGGGTGAGGACCGGCGCGCTCGTCGGACCTGGTGAGCCGCCCAGGGGCTCGACCGTGAGAAGCGCTTCGCCGACCCCCGCGATCCCGGTCACGAGCAGCGACATCGCCGTGCCCGCCGGTCGCAGGGTTCCCGCTGATCGTGGACCGTGGCGGTCCACCAGCCACAGCTGGTAGACGCGGCCGCGTGGCAACGTGCGCAGGCCGTCCGCCAGGAAGAGCATCTCGTCGCGGCCGCGCGACATCGCCGCGGTACCAGCGGCCGAGGTGACGAGCCGCAGATCCGGCGCCGCCAGGAGGTCGCCCGTCTGAGTGCGCGGAGAGACGACGACCGGGGCGATCCTCGACGCGGTCAGCGCGCCGTGCACACCGGCCACCGCGGCGGCGGCCACGCAGGCGGCCGAGATGAGCGCCGCGGCGTGCCGGAAGCCTTGCCGCCGCGAGAAAACAGTGGTGATCTCGGAGTCCGGCGGAACCTGCCGGACGTGCCGGGCCGCGTTCAGCAGCCGTGGCCGGAGAGCGCTCGGAACGACGTGCGCGACAGCGCCGGCGAGCCGCGCCGCGGCCTCGCTCAGTCCGGCCACCTCGTCCGCGCAGCCTGGACACACGCCGAGGTGTGCCTCGAACTCGACTCGCTCGGCGTCGGGGAGCGCGCCGAGGGCATGGGCACCGGTCAGCAGGTGCGGGTTGATCGCACGCGTTCTTCCCGGTTTCACTCTGCTACTTCGAAGCCGTCCGATGAACGGATTGCTCGCGAAGATCAACCCGAGCCCAGGTGGTCACTCCATCGGGTGGATCGGGCCGTCGCACCGATCCGATGCGGTGGTGCGGCGCGGATGTAGAACGCGCGGATCCGCCAGATGCGGTTCAGCCGGCTCGGGACGGCGCCACGCACGTCCCTGTGCGTCCGCGGACTTCGGAACCGGACGCACAGGGGCGCGTCACCCCGTCGCCGGCCTGCCGCCGCGACTCCGCAACCACGCCGCGACGTCCTCAAATCCGTTGCGCACGGCGGCGTCGAGCGGCGTGAGGCGTTCCCACGGCGGAAGCCAGTCGACGTCCGCACCCGCCGCCAGCAAGCGCTCGGCGCACTCCCGTTGACCACCGTGGCACGCGCCCCAGAACGCCGCGTTGACGTCTTCTCCAGCAGCACCGGCGAGAAGACGCTCAAGCCGATCGGACAGGCCGAGCGTGGCGGCGTCGGTCAACGTGACCGTCGCGCCGCGCTCCACGAGCCGGTGAGCCGCATTCCACTGCGCGAACGCCCGTGCGTCGGCCAGGGGAGTGCCACCGCCGATCACCGCGCCGTCGGCGTCGATGTCCGCGCCCGCGTCGAGAAGTGCGTCGAGCACCACGACGTCATCGGCGCTCGCGGCCCAATGAAGCGGCGTCTCGTTGTGTGCACCCTGGAACCGTGCGTTGACGTCGGCGCCCGCGGAGACGAGCAGCGCCAGGGTCTCCGCGCCGTGAGGGCACCGGGCGGGCCAGTCCGTCAGCACGTGCAACAGGGTTCGCGCGTTCCCGCCGTCATCGACGATCCGCGCGGTCGCCAGGCCGGCGTGGTCGGCCAGCAACTGCCGCAACGTGGCCAGGTCGCCGCCGCGGACAGCGAGGACGACAGCGTGCGCAAGTGGATCGTCGTGTCGCACTTGTTCAGGCCTCCGTCCAGCGGACGACGTCCGCGAAGGTCGTGTTCCCGCCGCACACCACGATGCCCAGCCGCGCGCCGGGACCGACCCGGTCGAGCACCGTGCGTGCGGCCGCGACGAGGCATCCGGCGGCGGGTTCGGCCCACACCTTCTGCGTCTCCGCGAGCGTGATCGACCCCCGCACGGCGTCGGCGTCGGACACCACGAGGACGTCCTCGACCAGCGCGACGGCGTGGTCGTAGGTCAGCTGCGACACGTGCGGTGCCGAGAGGGTCGAGACGATCGACGTCGGCGCGATCTCGACAGGCCCGCCCGCGGCCAGCGCCCGGTGCATCGCGTCGGCACCCTCGACCTCGACGCCCCACACCCGAACGCCGGGCACGAGCGCGTGGAACGCCGTCGCGACGCCCGCGATGAACCCTCCACCGCCGATGCTCACCAGCACGTCGGTGACGTCCGGGGCGTCGGTCGCGAACTCCAGTCCCACGGTGCCCTGGCCGGCGACCACGATTGGATCATCGTAGGGGTGCACGAGTGTCGCGCCCGCCGTCACCAGATCGTTGAGCAGCGCGAACGCCGCCGCCAGGCCGTCGGTGAGCCGCACGTCCGCGCCGGCCGCACGAGCGAGCTCGACGGAGCGAGCGGGCGCCGAGGAGGGCATCACGACGGTCGCGGCGACGCCGAGTTCGTGCGCGGCGTCGGCCAGCGCGATCCCGTGGTTGCCGCCGCTGACCCCGACCACGCCCGCCGCCCGCGCCTCGGCGGACAGCGAGAGGATCTTGGCGAACGCGCCGCGCGTCTTGAACGAGCCGCTGCGCTGCAGCAGCTCCAGCTTCACCGTCGTCGGAACGCCGAACAGCGCGGACAGACCGGGAGAGGGCAGGGTCGGGGTGCGCAGCACCCGCCCGTCGAGCACCTCGGCCGCGGCACGGACGTCGTCGAGGGTCAGCAGTTCCGCCATGCCGCCCACCCTAGGGCGAACCGCGGATCGACGCCCCCGCCTCGCGGACGTGGTCCGCAGAAGCCTCTCAAGGGGTGGATTGCATCCGCGAAAACGGCATCTAGGATGTGACGGTGCCGAATCTGCGGAAGAGCAAGTCCATCAGGCTCATCAGTGCGGTCGCCGTGGCCGCGCTGGTGCTCGCGGGGTGCGGCTCCGGCGGGCAGGCCGCCGCGCCCGCGTCGGGCTCGGAGGCGCCGAAGGTCACCGGTGACGTCACCGTGTTCGCGGCCGCGTCGCTGACGGAGACGTTCACCCGGCTGGGCGAGGACTTCGAGGCCGCCCACCCCGGCACGAAGGTCAAGTTCAACTTCGGCGGCAGTTCGGCGCTCGCCCAGCAGCTCAACCAAGGTGCTCCCGCCGATGTGTTCGCTTCGGCCGCGCCTGCGAACATGAAGCAGGTGACCGACACCAAGACGATCACGGACGCGCCGAGGACGTTCGCGAGGAACAAGCTCGCGATCGCGGTGCCCAAGGGCAACCCCGGCAAGATCGCCGGACTCGCGGACTTCGCGAACGCCGGCAAGAAGATCGCCCTCTGCGCGGAACAGGTGCCGTGCGGCGCCGCGTCGAAGAAGGTCTTCGAGCTCGCCGAGGTCACGCCCGCGCCGGACACCCTGGAGCAGGACGTCAAGGCCGTGCTCACCAAGGTCTCGCTCGGCGAGGTCGACGGCGCGCTCGTCTACCGGACCGACGTGAGGGCCGCGGGCGACAAGGTCGAGGGCATCGAGTTCGCCGAGTCGGCGCAGGTGGTCAACGACTACCCGATCGCCTCGCTGGCCAAGGCGCCCAACGCCGCCACGGCCAAGGCGTTCGTGGACTTCGTGCTGTCCGACAAGGGCCGCACGGTGCTGAGCGCGGCGGGCTTCGACAACCCGTGACGCGCAACCGGGTGCGGGGACGGCTCCCCGTCGTTCTCGTCCTGCCCGCCGTGCTCGGGCTGGCGTTCCTGCTGGTGCCGCTCGCCGGGCTGCTCGTCAAGACGCCGTGGGCCTCGCTGACCACGCTGCTCAGCGCCGAGGTCGGCGAGGCGCTGCGGCTGTCGCTGATCTGCGCCTCGCTGGCGACGGTGCTGTGCCTGTTCCTCGGCATCCCGCTGGCCTGGCTGCTGGCGCGCTCCGGCCTGCCGGGACGGGGGTTCCTGCGCGCGCTCGTCACCGTGCCGCTCGTGCTGCCACCGGTCGTCGGAGGTGTCGCGCTGCTGCTCGTGCTCGGCCGGCGCGGCCTGATCGGGGAGCACCTCGACGCGTGGTTCGGCATCTCGTTGCCGTTCACCACGGCCGGGGTCGTCGTCGCCGAGGCGTTCGTGGCGATGCCGTTCCTGGTGATCTCGGTCGAGGGCGCGCTGCGGGCCGCCGATCCGCGTTACGAGGAGGCGGCGGCCACGCTGGGCGCCTCGAAGTGGCTGACGTTCCGGCGGGTGACGTTGCCGTCGGTGCTGCCGGGCGTGGTGGCGGGCGCGGTGTTGTGCTGGGCGCGGGCGCTGGGGGAGTTCGGTGCGACGATCACGTTCGCGGGCAACTTCCCCGGCGAGACGACGACCATGCCGCTGGCGGTCTACCTCGCCCTGGAAACGGATCCGGACGCGGCGATCGTGCTGAGCATCGTCCTGCTGCTGGTGTCCGTCGGAGTGCTGGCCGGTCTTCGCGACCGGTGGATCAGCGGGCCGACATGACCCTCGACGCGGAGCTGCGCGTCACGCGTGGCACGTTCTCCCTCGACCTCGACGTGACCATCGCGCCGGGCGAGGTCGTCGCGCTCCTCGGCCCGAACGGAGCGGGCAAGTCCACCGCGCTGCGCGCCCTCGCCGGGCTGCTTCCGCTGGACTCCGGGCACATCACCGTCGGCGAGTCCACTTGGGACGGTGCGGGCTTCGTGCCCGCCGAGAACCGGCCGATCGGCGTGGTGTTCCAGGACTACCTGCTGTTCGCGCACATGTCCGCGCTGGAGAACGTCGCATTCGGACTCAGGGCCCGTGGCACCCGCCGGGCCGAAGCGCGAGCCGAGGCGTCGCGCTGGCTCGACCGGGTCGGGCTGAACGGGTACGCGCAGGCGAAACCTCGCTCCCTGTCAGGAGGTCAGGCCCAGCGAGTAGCTCTGGCACGAGCCTTGGCGACCGGCCCGAGCCTGCTGCTGCTCGACGAACCGCTCGCCGCGCTGGACGCGAGCACCCGCCTGCAGGTCCGAACGGAGCTGGGCCGTCACCTCGCGGACTTCGGCGGTCACACGCTGCTGGTGACGCACGATCCGTTGGACGCCATGGTGCTCGCGGACCGGCTGGTGATCCTGGAAGGCGGCCGTGCCGTGCAGTCCGGCCCACCCGCGGAGGTGGCCCGCCAGCCGCGCACCGACTACGTCGCGAACCTCGTCGGCCTGAACTTCTACCGCGGCACGGCATCGAGCACCGACGTCGACCTGGACGGAGGTGGTCGGCTCACGATTCCCAGGCCTGTCAACGGTCCGGTGCACGTCGTGTTCCCGCCCAACGCCGTGAGCCTGCACGCCGCGAAGCCGGAAGGCAGTCCGCGCAACGTCTGGCCGGTCACGGTCGCCGCGATCGAACAGCACGCGCACACGACCCGGGTCCGCCTGGACGGCGCGCCGAACGTGCTCGCGGACATCACCACGGCCACGCTCGCCGAGCTGCGGCTGCGTCCCGGCGACGAGCTGTGGGCGGCGGTGAAGGCGACCGAGGTCCACGTCTATCCGGTCTGATAGCCGGCGGCTATGACGCGATAGGAACGTTCGCTTGGACAGCGTGCCGATTCCGGGAGGAAAGTCGAGGTACCACAACGACTTCCGAACGGGAGACCTGCAATGGCGAAGGTCCTGTGCGTGCTCTACGACGACCCGGTCAACGGCTGTCCGTCCACCTACGCGCGGAACGACCTGCCGCACCTCGACGGCTACCCGGGCGGCCAGACGCTGCCGGCGCCGTCCGCCGTCGACTTCACGCCGGGCCACCTGCTCGGCAGCGTGTCCGGTGAGCTCGGCCTGCGCCGGTACCTGGAGAGCCAGGGCCACACCCTCGTCGTCACGTCCGACAAGGAAGGCCCCGACTCGGAGTTCGACCGCGAACTGACGGACGCGGACGTCGTCATCTCCCAGCCGTTCTGGCCCGCCTACCTGACCGCGGAACGGTTCGCCCGCGCGCCGAAGCTGAAGCTCGCGCTGACAGCAGGCATCGGTTCGGACCACGTCGACCTGGACGCGGCGATCGAGCACGGCGTCACGGTGGCGGAAGTGACGTACTGCAACAGCATCAGCGTCGCCGAGCACGTGGTGATGTCGATCCTGAACCTGGTGCGGAACTTCGTTCCCGCGCACCAGATCGTGCTGGACGGCGGCTGGAACATCGCCGACGCGGTAGCCCGTTCCTACGACGTCGAGGGCATGCACGTCGGCACGGTCGCGGCCGGACGCATCGGCCTCGCGGTGCTGAAACGCCTGGCACCGTTCGACATGCGCCTGCACTACACCGACCGGCACCGCCTGCCCGAGAGCGTCGAGCGCGAGCTCGGCCTGACGTTCCACGAGTCGACGGCGGACATGGTGCCGCACTGCGACGTCGTGACGATCAACGCGCCGCTGCACCCCGAGACCGAGGGGCTGTTCGACGACGACCTGATCGCGACGATGAAGCGCGGCGCCTACCTGATCAACACCGCTCGCGCCCGCATCGCCGACCGCGACGCCGTGGTGCGCGCCCTGGAAAGCGGCCGGCTCGCGGGATATGCCGGCGACGTGTGGTTCCCGCAGCCCGCGCCGTCCGGCCACCCGTGGCGAACGATGCCGCACCACGGCATGACCCCGCACATCTCCGGCAGTTCGCTGTCCGCGCAGGCCCGGTACGCGGCCGGCACCAGGGAGATCCTGGAGTCGTTCTTCGCGGGCACGCCGATCCGCGACGAGTACCTGATCGTGGAGGCCGGCAAGCTCGTCGGCACGGGCGCGCACTCGTACTCCACGAACAGCTGAACACCCGGTCTGGCGATTGCCTCGCGGTTCGGGGCGAACGTTGGATGGGGCCATGAGCGAACTGACGCTGGACCCGAAGACGACCGCGGTGGTCCTGATCGAGTACCAGAACGACTTCACCACCGAGGGCGGCGTGCTGCACGGCGCGGTGTCGGAGGTGATGGACAAGACCGGGATGCTCGACAGGACCATCGCGGTCGTCTCGGCGGCCCGCGCCGCCGGCGCGACGATCATGCACGCGCCCATCACGTTCGCGCAGGGCTACCACGAGATCTCCGCGCATCCGTACGGCATCCTCAAGGGCGTCGTGGACGGCAACGCGTTCGTCAAGGACAGCTGGGGCGCCGCGATCACCGACCAGCTCGCGCCGCAGCCCGGTGACATCGTGGTGGAGGGCAAGCGCGGGCTGGACACGTTCGCCAGCACCAACCTCGACTTCATCCTGCGCAGCAAGGGCATCACGACGATCGTGCTCGGCGGGTTCCTCACCAACTGCTGCGTCGAGTCGACCATGCGCACCGGCTACGAGAACGGCTACCGCGTCATCACACTCACCGACTGCGTCGCGGCCACGTCGGTCGCGGAGCACGACAACGCGATCACGTACGACTACCCGATGTTCTCGCTGCCGGTCAGCTCCGATCAGGTGATCACCGCTCTGACCTGATCAGCGGGCGGAGCGGAGCCACTCGGCGTCGTTCCAGTGCGGCGTCATCGCCCCGACGGGCTCGAACCGGACGTTCGGGTCGTTGCTCTGGACCAGGCACAGGAGACGGCGGCCGAAGAGGGAGGCCGCGCGGGAGCACTTCGCGATGAGGTCCAGCGTGGTCCAGGCCTCGGGCGAGGCCCGTCGTGCCCGGTGTCCATCCGTGGTGCTGGTGGACGACGTCTCGCAGGCAGTCGTTGAGAGCGTTGAAGTTGCGGCCGTAGTGGTCCGGGAAGTCGAGTGCGGCGGCCACGTCACGATGAAGGTCCTCCAGGCCGGACCAGGTCGAGGCGTCGATCCGGGTGACCTGGTAGCCGTGCTCGCCGAGCAACTGAAAATCGCGGCCCTCGTTGAAGAACGCTCGCGGGTCGAAGGGCGCCATGACCGGAAAGTGGCGCGATCACGCCCTGCCGGGTCCGGCCTTTTGTGGTCAAGTGGTTCCGGGCACGGTCGTGAGAGAGGCTCTGGGATGACGGACACAGCACCGCGAGGGTGGGTGCCGGTCGAGCACCGGTTCCTCGGACTGGACCGGCGGACGTTCGCGCCCGCCCTGAGCGTCCTGGTGATCGCACTGCTGCTCCTGTGCGGACTGCCGGCCCTCAACGCGGTCATCCCGTGGCACAACGAGATCCGCGCCGGTGACGTGCTGGACCTCGGCGACGGCGCGACCGCCGTGCCGCCGGTGGGCTGGCAGCTCGAGGGCGGCATGCTGGCCGGCACCGGCTCGGTGTCCCCGTCCAGCCTTCAGGTGCAACTGGCGGCGGGCGGCGCGGCGATCACACTGCGGGGCACCTCGTTCACCGGGACCGCGGACGCGTTCCTCGACCAGGTCCAGCGCTCGGAAGGCAGTCCGCCAGGGGTCGACGGGTCGCGCGGCACGGTGACCACGGCGAGTGGGCTGACCGGCGTCGCGCAGGGCAGCACCTCGCCGAACGGGGACGCGCTCGACGTCGCGTTCAAGATGGCCGTCGCATCCGGTGAGGCCGAGGCGGCGCCCGCGTTGCTGGTCAGGGTCCGCACGGTGCCGGGACAGTTCGAACGTCTGCAGGACACCGTGGGCACGTTCCTGCGCAGCATCACCCCGGGAGCGGTCCGATGACGATGACATCCGAAGCGAAGACCGCGCAGCTCGCCGCGATCGAGCAGTCGGGCTGGGGGCAGCCGTTCCGGCTCGTGCAGCCGCGCAACCTGGCGTTCTGGGTATACCTGCTGGGCGTGGGCGGCGGCGCGCTGGCGGTGCTGCGCTACTTCGGCCCCGGCGCGCACTTCTACAGCCCGGCGCTGACCGGCGGTGTGCTCCTGTTCGGCCTGTACCTGGTGCCGTGGCTGTTGCTCCTGCGCCACCAGAACCGCTACACCGCACAACCCGCCGCCCTCCTCGCGACGGCGTTCGTCTGGGGTGGGCTCGCGGCGCCGTTCTGGATCGCGCTGCCGGCGAACACCGCGCTGCTGGAGATCTGGACGAAGGTCGGCGGCACGGCCTTCGCCGCCGACTGGGCCGCCGGCCTCACCGCGCCGATCAACGAGGAGTTCGGCAAGGCACTGGGCCTGGTCCTGCTGATCGGTCTCGCCCCGCGCCTGGTGCGCGGCGCCTACGACGGCTTCATCATCGGCGCGTTCATCGGCCTGGGCTTCCAGGTCTTCGAGGACGTGCTCTACGTCTACAACGGCGCGGCGCAGACCTTCGGCGCCGACCAGATCACCTCGTCGTTCCAGATCTTCCTGATCCGCGGCGCGGCCGGCATCGTGTCGCACGCCTTGTTCAGCGCCATCTTCTGCGCGGGCCTGATGTGGGTCCTCGGCCGCACGCCGGGCGAGCGCAACGTGCCGCGCGGCGTCCTGACGATGCTGACCGCGATGGTGTTCCACTTCGCGTGGGACGACATGGGTGGCCTGAGCGGCGGCAACGCGCTTCTCGCGGTCGTGCTGCCCTTCGTGATCGCGGTCGTCGAGCTCCTCACCCTTTTCTACGTCGCGCGGCACGCGGCCAGGCAGGAACGGATCTGGGTTCGCCAGCTGCTGCAGCCCGAGTCGGATGCCGGCGTCATCGACCCCGCGCTGCTCGCGGCGGTCAGTGGTGCCGGGAAGGACCGCAAGGCGTTCCGGAAGCTGGTGCACGGCCGGAGCAGGGCACGGCACCTGCTGGACGCGGCGGCCGATCTCGCCCGCGAACTCGCTCGCGGTCAGGGGAACGGGACGAACGAGGTCGCCCACGCCCGCGCCGAACTGCTCCGCCTGCGCGGCGTTCGGTAGAACCCTTCGAAGGGCCCTCTCACCATCCGGTGGGAGGGCTTACCGTGGACGGCGTGACGATCACGGCGGAGGTTGTGAGCCAGGTAGACGACCGGATCCGGCGTCTGGAGTCCCGGCTGGTCCGCGAGTTCCACGACGTGCCGCCGAGCCTCGTGCACGAGTGGATCGAACGGGCGCGAGCGCGGTTCGGCGGCGCACGGCTGCAGGACTACGTGCCGTTGTTCGTGGCCCGCGAGGTGCGAGCCTCCGCACGGGCGTTCCCGGCGCAGGAGACGCCAGGGACGTTCCTGTCGAGCTGGGCGCGCAACACGGCCCGCCGCCTGCTCGCCGTGGAGCTGCCACGCCGTTGGGCGCACACGGCCGGTGTGGCGCGTCGTGCCGAACACGTCGCACGGGTGCTGCCCGAAGAGGAGCGCGAGCTGCTCGTGGCAGCGGCGTGGGTGCACGACATCGGCTACGCGGCCGAGTTGGCCGACACGGGCCTGCACTCACTCGACGGCGCGCGCTACCTGCGCCGGGCGGGTGTCTCGGAACGGATCTGCGGCCTGGTGGCCCACCACTCGGGCGCGGCGGCGGTCGCCGGGCTGGTCGGGCTCGCCGGCGGCCTGGGGGAGTTCCCGGACCACCGCGGCCGGCTCCGCGACGCGCTCTGGTACTGCGACATGAGCACCGGCCCCGACGGCCATCCGACGACGGTGCACGGCAGGCTGGCCGAGATCCGGCAGCGCAGGGGCCCCGACGACCCGGTGGTCCGCGCGCTCGCGATCAACGGGGACGAGCGGCTGGCGGCGGTCCGGCGCACGCATCGGCTGCTCCGCCGGGCGTGACGCACGCGTCATGGGCATTTACTTGAAGATTGAACTATCTTGGAGGGCATGAAGAAGATCGGTTTTCTGTCGTTCGGGCACTGGACGGACAGCCCGCACTCGCAGACGAGGTCGGCGGCGGACACGTTGCTGCAGTCGATCGACCTCGCGGTGGCCGCGGAGGAGCTCGGCGCGGACGGCGCCTACTTCCGCGTGCACCACTTCGCGCGGCAGCTCGCCTCGCCGTTTCCGCTGCTCGCCGCGATCGGCGCGAAGACCGACCGCATCGAGATCGGCACCGGCGTGATCGACATGCGCTACGAGAACCCGATGTACATGGTCGAGGACGCCGGCGCCGCCGACCTCATCGCCGGCGGAAGGCTCCAGCTCGGCATCTCCCGGGGATCGCCCGAGCAGGTCGTCGACGGGTGGCGGCACTTCGGCTACCAGCCCGCGGAGGGCCAGACCGACGCCGACATGGCCCGCATGCACACCGAGCTGTTCCTGAAGGTCCTGGAAGGCGGAGGCTTCGCGGAACCCGCGCCCCGCCCGATGTTCCCGAACCCTCCCGGCCTGCTGCGCGTCGAACCGCACGCGCCGGGTCTGCGCGACCGGATCTGGTGGGGCGCCGGTTCCAACGGCACCGCCGTGTGGGCGGCGAAGCAGGGCATGAACCTGATGAGCTCGACGCTGAAGTTCGACGAGGGCGGCGCGCCGTTCCACGTCCAGCAGGCCGACCAGATCAGGGCGTTCCGCAAGGCCTGGACCGAGGCGGGCTGGGAGCACGAGCCGCGGGTCTCGGTGTCGCGCAGCATCTTCGCGCTCACCACGGACCTCGACCGCGCGTACTTCGGCGCCGACGGCAGGAGCACCGACTCCATCGGCTTCATCGACGGGCCGAACAAGGCGATCTTCGGCCGGTCCTACGCGGCCGAGCCGGACGTGCTGGTCGAGCAGCTCGCGGAGGACGAGGCCATCGCGGAGGCCGACACGCTCCTGCTCACCGTGCCCAACCAGCTCGGCGTCGAGTTCAACGTGCACGTGCTGGAGAACATCCTCACGCACGTGGCACCGGCGCTCGGCTGGCGTTGATCGAAGGGCGTCAGCGTCGGCGGTCCCGCACGTAGACCGCCGACTGCTTGCCCTCGCGCGGCCCGCGGCGGTCGACCTCGAACAGCGTGGTCGCGGTGATCAGGTCGCTGAGCTTCGAGTAGCCGTACGTGCGGGAGTCGAACTCGGGGCGCTGCTTGGTGATGATGCTGCCGACGGCGGAGAGCGTCGCCCACCCGTCGTCGTCGGACGCCGCCTCGACGGCGTTGCGCAGCAGCTTGACCAGCGTCGTGTCGCCCTTGAGCTGGGCGGCCGACGTCGTCGACTTCGGCAGCAGCGGGGTCTCTGCCGGGGTCGCGGCCTCCGGGTAGGCGAGGTTCTCGACGTAGACGAACTTGTCGCAGGCCGCGACGAACGGCTTGGGCGTCTTGCGTTCGCCGAAGCCGTAGACGGTGAGGCCGGACTCGCGCAGGCGGGCGGCGAGGCGGGTGAAGTCCGAGTCGCTGGAGACGATGCAGAAGCCGTCGAAGCGGTCGGAGTAGAGCAGGTCCATCGCGTCGATGACCATCGCCGCGTCGGTCGCGTTCTTGCCGGTCGTGTACGCGAACTGCTGGATGGGCTGGATCGACTGGGCCAGCAGGTGGTCCTTCCAGCCCTTCAGGCTGGTGCCGGTCCAGTCGCCGTACGCGCGTTTGACGTGCGCGGTGCCGTACTTGGCGATCTCGGCCAGCAGTGCCTCGGTGATCGAGGGCTGGGCGTTGTCCGCGTCGATGAGCACCGCGAGTTTCACGGCGCTCTCATTGGCAGTGGCCACGCTCGAATCCGCCTTCGTTCTCAGGTGTTCAGCAGTCGGCTCAGCCACGTGAGCGAGGCCGTGATCTGGTGCGGTGACAGGCCGCGCCGTCGTTGTTCCTGGTAGAGCTCGGGGGCCAGCGGTGCGAGCAGCACCTCGACCAGGGCGTTCGGGTCCGGTGCGGCCGACTCGGTCAGCAGCGCCAGCACGTGCAGCCGCCAGAAACCATAGGCGCCGGTGCGGAACCGGGCGTCGCCGGTCTCCGCTCCGAGCGCCAGGTGCAGGTGCCGTTCGAGCAGGCCCGTCATGGCCGCGTAGAACGCCGCGAGCCGCTCGGCCGGTGGCGCGCCGGGGCCCAGCGGCGGGGGACCGCCCATCAGTTGTTCCTGCAGCAAGCGTTCGTGCTCGTCCAGCAGGGCCGCGGCGACGGAGGCCGGGTCGGGGTAGCGGCGGTACAGGGTGGCGCGGCCGACGCCGGCGGCACGCGCGATCTCGTCCATCGTGACCTGGCGGGCGTCCTTGGCCGCGAACAGCTCCTCGGCGGCGGCCAGCACGCGCGCCCGGTTGCGCGCGGCGTCGGCGCGTTCCCTGGCCGGTGGCTGCCCGATGACCATGAACGGATCGTACGCGATCACCGAACAAGTGGACAGCGCGTCCACTTCGTGCCTACCCTGGATTAGCGGACACTGTGTCCACTTATTGGGGGTTGTCGTGTACTTCGCGTTACTGGGGGCAGCGCTGCTCGTCGGGTGCCTTCTCGCCGTGCAGGCGTCGGCGAACCTGCAGCTCACCAAGGCGGCCGGCACGCCCTACGGGGCGTCGGCGCTGCAACTGGGTCTCGCCGCGGCGGTGCTCGCCGTGCTCGCGGTGGCGACCGGGACGATCGGCGCGGTGGCGCTGGTGCCGGACGTCGAGCCCTGGCACCTGCTGGGCGGGCTGGCCAGCCCGCTCTACATCACCAGCGGCATCCTGCTGTTCCCGCGGCTGGGCGCGCTCGCCGCCGTCGGGCTCTTCGTGACCGGTCAGATGTTCGCGTCAGTGGTACTGGATCTGTTCGGGCTGCTCGGCCTGCACCAGAAGCCGCTCTCCGCGGGCATCGTGATCGGTGCCGTGGCGGTGCTCGCGGGGATCACCGTGATCACCCGGCCGAAGACCAGACACGTGGGCTGGACCGGCCTCGGCGTCGTCGCGGGTGCCGTGCTCCCGGTGCAGGGGGCGATCAACGCCCGGTTGCGCGCCGACCTGCACGCGCCGCTCGCCGTCGCCCTGATCAGTTTCGTCGTGGCGACGCTCGCCATCGCGGTGGTGCTGCTGTTCAACCGCACGCCGCCGCCGAACCTGGTGCCCCTCAAGGACATGCCGTGGTGGGGCTGGCTCGGCGGCGGGTGCGCGGCGGCCTACGTCACCGCGACGTTCCTGCTCATCCCGGAGATCGGCGCCGCGACCACCGTGGTGCTGACCGTCACCGGGCAGCAGCTCGCCTCGGCGTTGATCGACCACCGCGGACTGTTCCGGATGCCGCGCAGGCCGTTCACGCCCGCTCGCGTCGCCGGGCTCTCACTGCTCGTCGCCGGTTCGCTGCTGGTCCAGTTCGGCTTCGACCCCCCAGGTTGAGCGGTTGGCGGAGCGGCTTGTAGAGCTCTTGCGCCCGGTCGACGACAACCAAGTAGGCCGGGTCTACCGCCGGGCTGGTGGGGTGTCAGGTCTTTGGAGCTCGTGCAAGACCGTGGGCGGTACACCGTCCCTGTGCTGGTAACCCCAGGCGGCAACGGGCTGCGAAGCAGAAAACTCGACCCGCGAGGGAAGAATCTCCCTGCCTCAGCTGGGAGAGAGGTCAAGTAGTAGTAGCAGTGGACCTTGGCGACGACCTGGTAGCCGAGATCCGTGGCGACCTTGGCCGTTCCGCGGGTCGCGTGGGCGCTGGCAGCGGTGCCGTCGGCTCGACCCATCCGTTCGAGATGCCGTACGTGATCCGCTTCGAGCACTGGCACGGCGCGGCCGGGTCCAGCAAGGGAACGCCACCGCTGGCCCGCCGCCCTGCTCGTGGCGGGAGATCCAGGACATCAGTCTTGATCATGCCGTCCGACCCTTTCGCTCGAAATGTGCGTGCGAAAGGGTCGGACACACCTCTCCGCCCGGTTGTGACACCGTCTCGACACGATCGTCCAAAGCAACACGAACGCCCTGTGTCCGCATTACGGTGGTGATGGAAGAAGCCGTGAGAGAGGCGGAACCGGGCGTGACGTCCTGGGTCGAAGTGATCAACTATGTTCGGCTGCGGTACGAGGTGCTGGAGGAGACCGACGCGTGGTTGCGGTTCCGGCTCGCCACGGACGGCGAGCGGACGCAGCAGGTCTCCGTGCACCACCTGCCGGACCTCGACGGCACGGCGTGGGTGGAGATCTCCTCGCCGGTCGGTCGTGCCGCCGACGTCGACCTGCGCCGGTTCCTCGAACTCGCGGGCGAGCCGCAGGTCGGCGGAGCGGCCGTGGTGGACGGTCTCGCGTTGCTCAAGCACGTGGTGCCGCTGGAGGACCTGAGCGTCCGCGAGGAGTTCGAACGCCCGCTCGCGCTGCTGGTCGGCCGTGCGGACGCGATGGAGCACCAGCTGACGAGCGGCGACCAGTTCTAGCGTGATGGCGGAGGCCGCGGACTGGGCCGACCAGCGGGTGGCGATGGTCCGCGACGACCCAGCCGGTCGGCTGGCGTTGATGGAACGCTGCTACTACGGCCCGTTCGGCCAGGCGCCCCGGCACCTGCCGTTCCGGCGGGCGGCGCGGTCGTTCATGCGCTGGCAGCTGGGGCGCGGCGTGCTGCAACCCGCGTTCCACGCGCGGCCGGGCAGCCCGTGGTGGCGTGAGGTGAACGAACGCATCCTCCGCGACGGGTGCGAGGCGGTCGGTCTGAGCGGCGGGCTGGGTGGCCCGCCGTCGTCGCACTCGGCCGCCCAGTGGCTGGCGTTCGCGTTGAACCCCACCGCGGAGGCCTGGTACCGCGCGCACAACGGGAGCGTGGTCGCCGCCTACCTGGAGCACCGCTCGCTCGCGGAGGCCGAGAGCGAGCCCGAGCGGTTCTTCATGAACGTCATCCTGTGCCGGGTGCTCTACACGCACGCCCTGGTGGCCGCGCCGCGGATGTCATTGGGCTGGATGCGCGCGCTCGCGCCGTTGCTCGGCGACCCGAGGCTGGGCATGACCGGGATCTTCCTGCAGCTCTCCCGCGTGCTCCCGGACGAGTACCCGCTGCGCGACGACGTCCGGTACTACCTCGCCCAGGAACACGGATTCGCCCGTCTCGTCGACTTCGGCATGATCGTGCCGAGGATGCAGCGGCTCTACGAGTGGTCGGCGCGCGAACTCGAGGCGCCGGGGCTGCTCGACTGCGTCCGCGACGGCGCCCTGATCTACGCGTGGCCGTTCGAGGATCGGCACGTCTGGGATCCGCCGAGATCGCTCGTGCTGCCCGTGATCCACCGGATCCTCCCGCCTCGGTAGGCGGCCGGATCGCAATTTTCGCCCGGAGCTTGACTGGTGGGTCAGCGTTGCCCAATCGTGTGCGGCGTGACTGGACTGGAGCAGCGTTCTACCGACGTCGTGATCGTCGGTGCCGGCTACGCGGGACTGGCCGCCGCGTCCCGGCTCACGGCCGCCGGACTCGCCGTCGTCGTGCTGGAGGCCGCTGATCGGGTGGGCGGCCGGGTGTTCAGCGAGGAACTGTCGTCCGGGGTGCGCGTGGACCACGGTGGACAGTGGATCGGCCCGGCGCAGAAGCGTTTTCACGAGCTCGCGGCCAAGTTCGGCTGCGCGACGTTCCCGACGTGGGAGACCGGCCAGCACGTCGAGGTGTGGCACGACGACACCCGCACCGACTACTCCGGCGCCGTGCCGAGGTCCGGTCCCGGTGTCGACGACTACCACCGCGTGATCAAGTCGCTCGACGACCTCGCGTTGACCGTCGACCTGGAACGGCCGTGGCTCACGCCGCGGTTCGCCGAGTTCGACGCGTTCTCCGCCGAGGAGTTCTTCGGTTCGCAGACCAGCGACGAGGACGCGTTGCGCAGGCTGGCGCTCGCCGTGCAGGGCGTGTGGTGCTGCGAGCCGAGGGAGATCTCGTTCTTCCACGTGCTGTTCTACGTGGCCTCGGCGGGCGGGTGTGGGCAGCTGATGGAGACCACCGGAAGCGCGCAGGAGTCCCGTTTCGCCGACGGCGCGGACGCGCTCGCGCGGGCGTTGGCCGCGTCGATGCCCGGTGTCGTGCGGCTGGACGAGCCGGTGCGGGAGATCCGGCACGTTTCCGACGGCGTCGAAGTGGTGACCGGCAAGGGAGTGGTCCGCGCACGGCGGGCGATCGTCACCGTGCCCCCGGCGGCGTTGGGGCGGATCACGTTCGAGCCCGTGCTGCCGCAGGCGCGTCGCGGCTGGACCGGTCACACGCCGATGGGACGGGTCGCGAAGATCCACGCGATCTACGAGGAACCGTTCTGGCGCAAGAAGGATCGCTCCGGCATCGCCACCCTCTACAACCGCAACCCGGTGGGCGTCGTGTTCGACAACTCGCCTGAGGACGCATCACGCGGCGTGCTCGTCGCGTTCATCTACGGCGACCGTGTCGACCGTTGGGCCGCCGCGCCCGACTCGGTCCGGCGTGCCGACGTTCTCACGGCGCTGGCCGAGGTTGCCGGAACCCGTGCGCGCATGCCGATCGACTACGCCGAGATGGCCTGGTCCGAGGACGGCTGGACCATCGGCGGCTACGCGTGCTTCGTGTACCCCGGTGGCTGGAGCGAATACGGCGAGCACGGCTGGCGTGCGGCGACCGGCAACGTGCACTGGGCGGGCACCGAGACCGCGTCGGTCTGGAACGGCTACGTCGATGGCGCGATCACCTCCGGCGAGCGGGCCGCCGATGAGGTGATGACCGCGTTGAAGATCGCCAGATGACCGGCTTGTCCTCGCGCGTGCGGACGGCGCTGCGGGCGGTGACGCTGTCGCAGCGCGAACTGGCCGTGCGCATCGGCATGGACCCGACGGCGTTGTCCAAGGCCCTGCGCGGCACGAGGCGGCTGCGCGACGAGGAGATCGCGGCCATCGCCCAGGTCTGCTCCGTGACGGTCGCCTACCTGACGCGGGGCGCCGGCCCGGAACCCGTTGCGCCCCATGTCGTACGCGATCGCGCGGAAGCTGTGACGGCGCAGGAACGCCGCGACCAGATCCTCGCCGCCGCCACCGTGCTGATCGCCCGGCGCGGCTATCACAACGTGCGCGTGTCCGACATCGCACGCCACTGCGGCACCAGCACCGCGACCGTGCACTACCACTTCCCGACCAAGGAAGCGGTCCTGCACGCCGCGATGGAGCACTACGCCCGACGGTTCCGCGTCCGCGTGGAACGGGAGTTCAGCCAGGCCACCTCGGCGCGCGACAAGCTCCGCCGGTTGGTCGAGGTCCAGCTCCCGCTCGGCACCGACGACGTGGACGAGTGGTCGGTGTGGGTCCAGTTCTGGAGTCAGGCGATGCTCGAACCGCGGCTGCGCCCGGTCCAGCGCCTGGTCTACTCGGACTGGCGCCGCGTCGTCGTGGACTTGCTGGGGGAGTGCCGCGCGGAAGGCCTGTGCGGTGGCGCCGACGTCGAGGCTCTCGCCGATCGTTTCATCGCGATGGCTGACGGGCTGGCGGTCCAGATCCTCGCGTCGTCGACCGAGATGCGGTCCGATCGCATGCGCGACCTGCTGCTGCGAGCGTTCGAACCGGACCTCGTCCTCACCGGGTGAAACTTGACGTTCGAGGTCCAGATTCCTGGCATCGGCCGGTGCGGATGAAGCAGGGCGTCGAGTGGGCCGTGCACGTGCTGCTGTCCGTCGCGTGGGTCGGCGACGACCGTCCGGTGAGCACCGCCGCGCCGGCCGCGAGTTACGACCTGCCACAGACCTTTCTGCACCACCGGTTGCAGGCACTCGACAGAGCCGGTCTCGTCGAGTCCCTTGCGGCGCCCGACTCGCGAGGCAGGCGTACGGACGAGCCTGAGGCTCACTCGCCCGCGAGCCGGTTGATGGCGTTGAGTTCGGGGAGAGCGCGGCTGCGGTACGCGACGTCCTGGTCCACTTGCGACGGTTCCGGTGGCTGAAGTCCCTGTCGGCCCGCCACTCCTCGATCCGGAACCGCCAGAGTCGGAAGTCCATACGGCATTCCTATCCGCAATGACGTCCGTTCGTACGAACGTGTGAAGGCGGTAACCGGCTCGATCGGCCGTGCGACGTAAGGACCACGCCGGGGTGGACGCCTATTCCACCGTCGCGGGAAAGGCGAGGCCGATGAAACTCAGAGTGCTGTTGACGTGCGTGGCGGCGTTGGTCCCGGTGATGGCGTTGCCATCGGTTGCGTGGGCGCAGCCAGGAACCGGCACCGCGCGCATCACCATCGCGGCACCGGGCGACGTGCCCGCGAACGTCGTGCTGGCGGGGAAGACCCGGCACGTGGCGGCGAAGCCGCGGGCGGGCACCTCGACCGTCGTCACGCTCACGATGCCCGCCGGCGCGTATCACGTCGACCTGCCGCGGGTCAGCTTCGGCGGAACAGTCTACATCGGACAGTCATCCCGGCCGGAGGTCGTCATCCGCCCCGGTGAGACCTTCGGGCTCGTCGTGACCTATGTGGCGGAGGAAGGTTCTCGCGGTCTGCACGCGACGACGGTGGGTCAGACAGGGCTGGGCCTGTCGTGGAAGGCGGCTGAGGGTTCGCGGTTCTCGTTGCGGCGCACCACCGGTGCCGTTCCCGCCGGTCAGCGGTCGGACGGTGTGGAGATTCCCACCGCGGGCACCACGGCCGTCGACAAGGACCTGAGACCAGGCACGCAGTACTCCTACGCCCTGTTCACTCAGAACAAGAGCCGCTGGTACGGACCGTTGACGATCGTGGCGGGCACGAGTCCCGCCGGTGGCACCGCGCAGGCCTCCTACATCGCGGCGCCGTCCACGTTGCTGCTCAAGCCGGCCGACATCGCGTCGGTGGTGACGACGGGCACCGGCGTCCGCCTCGTGTTGCAACCCCAGATCGCCACGCCACTGCTGGGTGCGGGCGTCGTCCTGCCGATCTCCGACGCGCTTCCCGGGGGATTTCTCGGTGTGGTGACGACACTGTCGTCCGACGGGCGCACGGCCGGTCTGACCGCTGGAGGTCTCAGCGACGCCTTCGACTACTACGAACTCGCTGTCGAGAACATCAGCGCGACGTCATCGCAGCCTGTCCAGTCCGGACTGGCCGTCGCGGCCAAGACGGCGTCGGTGAGTTGCGACAGCAGTGGTTCGAAGAAGATCACCTTCTCGCCGGAGATCAAGCTGGCAGGCCATTTCAAGACCAAGGTCGACAAGTACGGCTTCCTCGGTGTCGACGTCCCCACCGGTGCCTCCGTCGACATGGGATTCACCATCACGGTGACCGGAGCGGCCGCTCTGGACCTCAGCGGTTCGGTGCAGTGCGAGCTGAAGTTGCCCAAGCTGGTCAGGACCTTCGCGGTCTCACCGGTTCCGATCGCCGTCTCGCTGAGCCCGACCGCGCAGTTCAGCGTCAGCAGTGGCCTGAAGATCTCCAACGTCGGAGTGCAGGCCGTCGCCGGTGTCCAGGTCACCGCCTCGGCGACCTTGAAGAACGGCGTGTCGGCGTCTGGCAACACCTTCATGAACCTTTCGCCGCTGGCGCCGGTGGTCGAGGTCAACGGGGCGATCGGGGTCAAGGTGGGCGGTGAGTTCCTGGTCGGACCCGGTGCGGCCACGGAGAAGGCGGGCGTGATCGTAGGACTGGGCGGCGAGTTCAATCCCGTCGACGCGTCGTTCAAGCCCCATTTCGAGGTCAGTGACGCGAGGTTCAACGCTTGCACGAAGATCGAGGTCGCGTTCACGAGGCAGTTGAAGCTCAACATCAAGGCGTGGCTCGGTGACTGGGACATCAGCAAGACCGTTCCTCTTGACGCCTTGAGCGGCTCGACCCAGTACGGCGGTTCGCCCTGGTTCCTGCCCACTGGCTGCAAGGACCTGCCCGCTTCCGGGACTCCCGACTCGCTGCTCGGACCCGGCGTGGTGAAGGTCGGCGACTCCGTTGTGGGTGCGGACGGGCAGTGGGGGCACGTCGACGGGTTCGCGCCCGGCACCAAGACCTGGGTGCTGAGCAGCGGGCTGATCGCCAACGCGGTTGGTGCGCCGGGTCAACTCGCGAGCACCAACCTCGGCGGCGACGGAGACTCCGGGCTCACCGCCCTTGCCGGCCTGCCCACCCACGACGCCGCGACGTACGAGGTGAAGATCGTGCCCGCCGGGACGACCCTGCACGTGAAGTACGTCTTCGCCAGCGAGGAGTACCCGGAGTACGTGGGCAGCGCCTTCAACGACGTCATGGCGGTCTGGGTCGGCGGCACCAACTGCGCCACGGTGCCCGGCACCGGTGAGGCCGTGTCCATCAACACGGTCAACGACAAGAAGAACAGCTCGTTCTACGTCGACAACTCCACCGGAGCGAGCGGGTACGGCACCACGATGGACGGTCTGACCACTCCACTCACCTGCTCGGTGCCGGTCACCCCGGGACAGCCCGTCACCGTGCGCATCTCGGTGGCGGACACGTCCGACCACATTCTCGACAGCGCGGTCGCGTTGCTCGACGGCGGCATCTGGACCGACTGATCCTGATGTGCCCCGCGCCGTGCGCTGCCCGTCAGACAGCCGGGCAGCGCAGTCCGTCGCGCGGCACGGTGCGGTCGAGCAGGTAGGCGTCGGTCACCGCGCGAGTGCACGGGGTGCGGGAGTAGACACCGTGTCCGGTGCCCTCGTAGGTCACGAGCGTCGCCTTGCCGCGGGCCTGCCGGTGCACGCTGACCGCGCTCTCGTGACCGGTCGCCGGGTCGTGCAGCGAGTTCAGCATCAGGACCTTCGACGTGGTGGCCGGGTGCCAGGGGCGTGCGGGGTTGAGGGTCGGTCCCTGCCAGCCGGCGCACCACGTGAGTGCCTGGTCCCAGATCGGTGAGGCCTGGACGTTGGGGGCGGCGGCGCGCACGCGGGAGTCCATCGTGGCGACGTCGGTGGCGCCGGCCGGGTGGCCGGTGAAGTCCTGGCACAGGACGGCTTGGGTTCGGCGGGTCGCGGTGCCGAAGCTCGCCTCGGGCTGGGCGGCGAGGGTGCTGAAGTACTCGCCCATGCGGGGGAGGTCCGGGCCGTAGCCGAAGCGGACTGTGCGGTTGGCCAGTTCGGTCGGGGTCAGGGGTTGGTCCGGGGCGCCGGGGGTGTGCAGTTCGCCGCGGGTGGCTCGGGCTCGCAGGTCGGCGTAGAGCGCGGGGATGTCCTTGCCGTGCACCGCGCATGTGGGTGTGGCGCCGCACCAGCGGACGAACTCGGTGAAGATGTCCTCGCCCGCGCGGGCACCTGCGGTCAGGAGGCCGTCCAGTGGGAGGCTGGCGTCCACGACGCTGTCGATCACCATGGCGCGCACGTGTTTGCCGTACCGCTCGGCGTACTTTTGGCCGTACAGCGTGCCGTAGGACATGCCGTAGTAGGTGATCTGCTTTTCTCCCAACGACTTGCGCAGGTCGTCCATGTCGCGCACGGCGCTCTGTGCGTCTACGCGGTCGAACACGGGGCCGGTGCGTGTGCGGCAGTCCTCGGCGAGCCAGTGGTTGTAGGCGGTGAGCTGGGCGAAGCGTTCCGGGGTGTCCGGGCGGCCGGTGGGGTAGGGGAGACCCACGGCGGAGGTGTCGCAATAGATCGGGTTGCTGTCGCCGACGCCGCGCGGGTCGTAGCCGACGACGTCGAACCGGGCGAGCACCTCCTTGCTGAAGAGCTTCGGCGCGTCCTTGGCGTACTGGGCGGCGGAACCGCCGGGGCCGCCGGGGTTGACCATCAGCACCCCGATGCGGCGGGCCGGGTCGGTCGCCTTGCGGCGCGCGACGGCCAGTGCGACCTGTGGGCCGCCTGGGTCGTCGCGGTCGACGGGCACGGTGAGCGTGGCGCAGTCGGCTTCGGGAACGTCCGGGCACGACTGGAACCGCAACGCGGGAGCGGCGGACGCCGGGGTGATCGGAAGCAGCACCAGGGTGAGGGCCATCGCGAGAATCTTCATGTCCCGCAAGACGAGCAGGGCTCAACGCGAGGTTCTTCGTGTGGCATAAATCACTATTGCTTCAGTGGTGACCGAAACAAAACATAGGCGGTCGTGCCGGTCACGCCGAACGCCACTGCTGAAAGAGCCGCCATGACGGAACCGGTCGGGGCGAGCAGCCAGCTGTCTGCGAAGAACGTGACGCTGAACCACGCGAACGGCAGCGCCCACGCCAGGTAGCCGCCGAACAACGCGGCACCGAGCGCGGCAAGTCCGGCCAGGCCAACAGATCCACGCAGCACGAACGACAACGGCGAGATGAAGCTGACGAGTGCGGTCGTGACGGCGATGATGGCGGCAACGTGCGCCATCCGGTACACCGGCCACGGCCAGGCGGACGTGGCGTCGAGGTCGGCGTCCTGTCCGGTGAGTCCGATGGCGAAGGCGGAGACGGCGGTGGTGATCGCCAGCGCCGACCACCGGGCGTCCGCGATCGGAGCGGCCAAGTGCACCAGCAGGCAGCAGAGCGCCGCTACCGCAAAGGAAGCCGGGATCTGGCGGGATCGCGCGTACAACAGCAGCGCTCTCACAGAGTGCCACCCGTGAGCGCCGCGAGCTGGTCGCCCTGGCAGGACAGTCCGACCTCGCGGGCGGCTTTCACCCGCGTCAACTGCTCGTCGGCGGGCAGGGAGCGCAAGGCCGCCAGCGCACGACCGGCGGGCTCGGCGGCACCGGAGCGGACGAGGCGGTAGTTGGGCAGGGGTTTCAGGTCGCCGGTGAACCAGGCGGCGACGGCCGTGCGCGCGGCGGCCTCGCGGATGATCTTCTCGTTCCCGTCGAACTGGTTGAAGCAGGTGGGCGTGCCGCCACCCGCCACGAGCTCGGCGAGCCAGTCGCCGGGGGTGGCAAGCTCGAACGCGTCGCCGTTGAAATGCACCGGCACGACGTCGGCGGTGCGCGGAATGCCGTCCCGGTTCTGTGTGGGGTAAGGGACTTCGCGGACAGACTTCGGCGGGTCAGGCAGTTTTGCCAGCAGTCGCAGTGCCTCCTCGGCCACCGGCGCGAATGCGTCCAGTGTGGACTCGCGCATCCGGCTCAGGCACACGTTTCCCCGGCACACCGCAGCGGAGGCGGCCTCGTTGAGCACGAACGTCCTAGCCGGCAGGAGCGGAAGCGCGATGGTGGCGGAAACGACCACGGGCACCAACGCGAGCAGTCGCAGGCGCGTCGTGGCGGCGGCGTACAGGCCGAAGCCGGTGAGCGCGAGGCCGGTGAGCCAGATCGCCTGGCCGGTGTTCGCGGCCGTGGCGACCGTGTCGTAGACGTTGCGCATCGCGCCGAGCGCGGGGGAGAGCAGCGTGATCTGGTTCGGCACCACGACTTCCGGCTCGCTGACCGGGTCCTGGGAGACGGTCAGGAACACGAGCGCGATCAGTGAGCTCAGGGCGAGCAGTGGCGGCGTGAGCACCGAGGGGAAGACGCGCGCGACACCCATGCCGAGCCAGCCTCCGGCGACGACGGCGAGTGCGCCGACCGCGGTGATCGGGAGCCAGGCGAGGTGGAAGTAGCCGCCGTGCGTCACGACGAGGGTGGCGCCGAGCGCGAACACCAGCAGGTACGCGACGACGAGGCAGCACGCGAGCGCGCCCGCGGTGGCGGCGGCGCGCTGCCAGGCGGGGCGCGCGGTGGTGGCGAGGAGGTCTTCGGTGCCGGCGCGGTGGTCGCGCATGCCCGCGATCGCGCCCGCTCCGACGACCATCGGCCACAGGAACACCAGCAGGAAGCGCACCCACTGGGCAGCCGAGTGCCACTGCTCGTCCCACGCCTCCAGGCCTTTCCACCACGGCGCGCTCAGCGAGTAGAGCAACGTCACCGCGGCACCGACCAGGACCAGGCCCGCCCACGGCGCGACTGAGCGGCGCAGTTCGACGCGCAGCGCCTTCACCACGACCCCTGCCGCTTCGGGGCGGCGAGGAGCGCCGTGTAGCCGCGTTCGATGGAGCTGTCGCCCGCGTGGTCGTCGGTTCCGGCGGCGGCGAGCTGGGCGGGCGTGCCCTGGAAGACGAGTTTGCCGTCGGCGAGCAGCACGACGTCGGTGCACGCGGTGGCGACGTCCTCGACGAGGTGGGTGGACACGACCACGCAGGCGTCGGTGCCGAGTTCGACGAGCAGTTCGCGGAACCGCATGCGCTGCGCGGGGTCGAGCCCGGCGGTCGGTTCGTCCAGCAGCAGGATCTCGGGGTCGTTGACGATGGCCTGGGCGATGCCCGCACGCCGCACCATGCCGCCGGACAACGTCTTCAGGCGGTCGTCGGCGCGGTCGGCGAGACCCACGCGTTCGACGGCGCGCTGCACGGCGGCGGGGATGTCGCGGGCAGGCATCTCCTTGAGCCAGGCCATGTACTCGATGAACTCCCGCACGGTGAACCGCCGGTAGTAGCCGAACTCCTGGGGCAGGTAGCCGATGCGGCGGCGCAGTTCGCGCAGGTCGAGGCCGCCGAGCAGGGTGAGCGTGCCGGACGTGGGGCGCAGCACGGTGGCGAGGGCGCGGATCAGCGTCGTCTTGCCCGCGCCGTTGGGGCCGAGCAGTCCGTGCACGCCGCGGCCCATCGTGAGGGTGACGCCGTCGACGGCCATGCGCCTGCGCCCGACCCTGACCGCGAGGTCGTGGGCGGCGATCTCCCAGGCGTACGTGGTGGGGGTGGTCATGTCGTTCCTCATCGGTTGGCCCGCAGGCGGGTGAAGTCGGTCCTGCGCAGGGCGATCACGAGCAGGCCGAGTGCGAGCGCCGCGGCCCACACCGGGACGGCCGCGGGCGCGAACGCGACGGACGTGCGGCTCAGCGCCACGGTCGGGGCGACGATCGCGACGGCCCACACCGCGATCAGGGCGATCGCCGCGCGGGTCACGCCGATCAGCCCGCCGAGGGCGAGGGTGCCCGCGGTGAACGCCAGGCACGGCAGCAGCCACTGCGCGAGCGCGGCACCGCTGGACGACCCGGCCGCCAGCAGGCCCGGCACCACCACGGCGAGCACGGCGGCGGTGCGGCGCAACACCAGCGGCAGCCCGGCGCGGGGGGTCGCCGCGGCGAGCTCGTACGCCGGGTCCAGCGCCCTGCTCCAGGACGCGGCGACGCCCAGCACCGGCAGCACCGGGGCGACGAGCAGCACCAACGAGACGCGGTCGGGCGAGAGAGAGGTGAGCCGGTCGAGCAGCACGGCGACGAAGGTGACGACGAGGATCATCGCGAGCCACGGTCCGGCGGCGGGCGACACCCACCCGGCGAGGCGTCGGCGCCACGGCCGTGCGGAGGTCATCTGCGGGGTGTGGTCGAGCAACGGCGCGAGCTCCAGCCACACCGCGTCGGCCACCGGTTCGGGTGCGAGGCGGCCCCGGCACGCCGCACAGGTCTCCAGGTGCGACTCGACGGCCCAGAGCTCGTCGGCGGGGATGTCCTCGTCGCCCCGCGCGTAACGGAGCAGCAGCTGCTCTCCCGGGTGGTGCGCGGTCATGACAGGGCCTCCCGCATCGCGATCCTCGCCCGCCTGGCGCGGGTCTTGACGGTGCCTTCCGGCACCCCGAGCAGCACCGACGTCTCCCGGACGGACAATCCGTCGAGCACCATCGCCTGCAACACCTGCCGCAGTTCCGGGGCCAGCCTGCGCAACGCGTCGCCCACCTCGTCGCCGACCACGCCTTCGAGCACCTCGTCCTCGGCGGCACGGGCGGCGGGCTCGGCCGCGGCGGCGTTCGGCGGCTGGGCGTGGTGTGCCCGTCTGCGGAACGCGTCGATCAGCCTGCGCGCGGCGATGGTCCACAGCCAGCCGACCGCGGTGCCGTCGGTCGCGCTGCCCGCGAAGGCGCCGGCCGCCCGCCACACCGCGAGGTAGGTCTCCTGCAGCACCTCGGCGACGATCTGCTCGTCGGAGCACCGCCTGCGCAGGCGCACCGTGAGCCACGGCGCGCTGCGGCGGTAGAGCTCCTCGAACGCAGCGCGGTCACCTCGTGCGACACGGCGCACGAGCTGTTCCTCGTCGAGTTCGGCGGGCTTTTCCCGGATCGCTCTCACACTCCGCAAGACGTCGGTACCGCGCGCGAGGTTCTCACATTGCTGTGGCGTGCGTCACAAATCCGCTTCCGGAGAACCGTGCCCGGCGGCGTCGCCGTCTGGCCGCTCGAATCCCCGGAGAAAGTGGAGCCTGTGCGATGACAGTGTCCCAAGTGGAGGTTCGCGGCGCGGTTTCGGCCCACGAACTGGTGAAGGTGTACGGCAAGGGCACGGCCGCGGTGCGCGCGCTGGACGGCGTGAGCACGGAGTTCCGCGCCGGCGAGCTCACCGCGATCATGGGCCCGTCCGGGTCGGGCAAGTCGACGCTGCTGCACTGCCTGGCAGGGCTGGACACCGCCGACTCCGGGACCGTTCACATCGGCTCGACCGAGCTGACGTCGCTGGGCGACAAGGCCCTCACCCGGTTGCGGCGGGACCGGATCGGGTTCGTGTTCCAGTCGTTCAACCTGCTGCCGACGCTCACGGCCGAGGACAACATCTTGCTCGCGTTGCGACTCGCCGGTCGCACCGCCGACCGCGAGTGGTTCGCGCGCGTCGTCGACATGCTCGGCCTGCGGGACCGGTTGCGGCACAAGCCGAGTGAGCTGTCCGGTGGCCAGCAGCAGCGCGTGGCGTGCGCACGGGCGTTGGTGGGCAAGCCGGATGTGGTGTTCGCGGACGAACCGACCGGCAACCTCGACTCCCGCACCGGCGCGGACGTGCTGGCGTTCCTGCGCGCCTCGGTGAGCGAACTGGGCCAGACCGTCGTGATGGTGACCCACGACCCGATTGCCGCGTCGTACGCCGACCGCGTGGTGCTGCTCGCCGACGGCAGGGTGGCCGGCGAGATCTACTGGCCGACGACCGAGGACGTCCTGGCCGCGCTGTCGAAGCTGGGGGCGTGATGCTGCGAACCACGCTGGCCGGAATCCGGGCGCGGTTCCTGCGCCTGGTGCTGTCGTCGATCGCCATCGTGGTCGGCGTGGCGTTCGTGTCCGGCACGATGGTGCTGGCCGACGCCCTGCAGGCCACCATGCGGGACGAGTTCGCGCGGTCCGCGCGCGGCGTCGACGCGGTGGTCGAGCCGGAACGCAAGGCCGTCCTGGACGTCGCGGCGATCGCGCGCGTCGACGGGGTCGCGGCCGTCGCGCTGAGGCAGACCGTCGCGGTGCCGATCGTGGGCGCGCAGGGCCGGGCCGACGAGGCCGACCTGGTGGAACTGGCGGCCGATCCGTCGTTGCGCGCGCAGGAGGTCGTGCGGGGCGCGTTCCCCGCCGCCGGGCAGATCGCGGTGAGCGAGCAGACCGCCCGCGACCGGAACCTGAGCGTGGGCGCGGAAGTCGTGCTGCTCGGCCGGGACTCGGCACCGGAGCGGTTCACGGTGAGCGGCGTCTACGACACGGGCACGGCGGAACGCCCTGGCACGGCAGAGTTGCTGCTGCCCGGCATCGCCCGGTTCGTCGACCCGGCCGAGCCCCCTTACGGCGCGCACGTCGTCGTGCGTTCGTCCGGAGCAGACCAGTCGGTGCTGCTCGAACGCCTGCAAACGGCGCTAGGACAAGACTTCTACGTGAGCACCGGTGCGACGTACACGGAGATGCTGCTCGCCGCTCAGGGCGGAGACGACATCTCACTGGCGATGAGCCTGTTCGCGGTGGTCGCGCTGGTGGTGGCGGCGATGGTCGTGATGAACACCTTCACGATCCTGATCGCCCAGCGCACCCGTGAGCTGGGCCTGCTGCGCAGCATCGGCGCGGGACGCGGGCAGGTCTTCCGCTCGGTGCTGCTCGAGGCGGCGGTCATCGGGATGGTCGCGTCCGTGCTCGGCCTGGCCGCGGGCGTGGGTCTGGCGGCCGCACTGCAGTCGGTGCTGGGCTCGTCGCCCGTGCGGCTGCCGGTGAGCGGCCTGGCGGTGGCAGCCGCGTTCGCCGTCGGTCTCGGCGTCACGCTGGTGGCGGCGTTCCTACCGGCGCGCCGGGCGACGAGGGTCGCGCCGATGGAGGTGCTGCGCACGCAGGTGGACAGCCGTGAGGAGGTGGCGCGCACCGGACGGGCACGCGTCGTCGTGACCGGGGTGCTCGGGTCGATCACCGCACTGCTCACCGTGCTGGCGCTGACCCAGTCATCGGGTCCGAAGTTCGCCATGGCTCTCGCGGTCGGCGCGGGCCTGTTCCTGCTCGGTGCCGTGGTGACGGCGGGTCCGTTGCTGGTCGGGCCGTTGATCCGCGGGCTGGGCGCGGTGCCCAGGGCGTTGTTCGGTGTTCCCGCGGCACTGGCCGCTGGCAACGCCGGGCGCAACCCCCGCCGCACCGCCGCGACCATGTCGGCGCTGCTGGTCGGCGTCGCGGTGGTGTCCATGCTGACGGTGATGGCGACTTCGGTGAAGGACACCAGGGACAGCACGTTCGCCCAGCAGTTCCCCGCCGACTACGAGGTGAGCAGCGCGGTGCACGACCGCCCGCTGCCCGCGTCGCTGCTGGACCGCATCACCGCGCGTCCCGGGGTCGAGGCGGCCGGCGCGGAACGGACGGAGAACCTCGTCGTCGCGGTGGGGGACAGGAAGCGCACTATCGGGCTGGCCGCGGTGACGCCGTCCTCGCTGGGCACCCTGATCCGCCCGGAGGTGGTGCGCGGAGACCTGTCCGCGGTGCGCGGCGACGGCATCGCGCTCACCGACGAGGTCGCGCGTTCGCTCGGCGCCGACGTGGGCACGGTGGTCACCTCGACCGTCGGCACGGTCTCGCAAGCCCTGCGCGTCGTGGCGCTCACGAAGTCCGGACCAGGCCTGGACGCCTACGCCGACCTGGCGAGGTGGCCGGGACAGGGCGTGCGGACGATCTCGGTGAAGATGGCTCCCGGCGCGGACGGCAGGACGGTGCTGAACTCGGCCGTCGAGGCCGTGCCGACCGCGAAGATCACCAGCTTCGCCGACACCCGCGCCGAGTTCACCGCCCAGATCGACCGGTTGCTCGCGTTCGTGTGGGCGATGATCGGGCTGGCGATGCTGACCGCGTTGCTCGGCATCGCCAGCACCATGACCCTGTCCGTGTTCGAACGCACGCGGGAGTCGTCCCTGTTGCGCGCCTTGGGTTTCACGCGCGCGCAGCTACGCAGGATGCTCGTGGTCGAGTCGATCCTCATCGCGTTGTCGGGTGCCGTGCTGGGCGCCGTGGCCGGAGCGGCGTCAGCGGCGTTGCTCGTCGTGGCGGTGTCGCGTGACGACGACCTTCGGATGACGGTGTCCGTGCCGTATGGACAGTTGGCGGCGCTGTTCGTGGCCGTCGCGGTCGCCGGGGTGCTCGCGGCGCTGCTGCCGGCCCGGCGGGCGGCCTCGATCTCCATCGTCGCGGGCATGTCCGATCGTTGAGCCGGTCACGACTTGTCGGAATTGTCGGTGCCGCGTCGTATGCTCCCTGCCGTCCACAAGGAACGCCTGGGGGAGTTCGCCATGAGCACGAAGCTGAGATCGTTGTGCCTTGTCGCGGCCGTGACCGCGGGAACGGTGTCGGTCACGGGTGCGGCGTCGGCCGCCGATCCGGCGTGCGGGCCCGTCGCGCACGTCTTCACCATGCAGGCCGACGGCGACCTGTGGCTGTACGAGCACTCGGCACCCACGTCCGGCGGCTTCGCCTGGGCGGGGGCGCGGCAGGTCGGCTGGGGCTGGGGCGGCAAGACGTTCGCCGGCCAGGACGGGCGCGTCTACAACATCACCACAGGCGGTGAGCTGCGTCGCCTGCGGTACAACGGCAGCGGCTGGGACACGTTCCCCGGCGGCGGGCAGTTCCAGACGATCGGCTGGGGCTGGCAGAAGTTCGTCGAGCCGGCGAACCGCGCGAAGATCACCGTGGACGCCGACGGGTCGTTCTACACGCTCGAAGGCGACCAGCTGCGGTGGTGGCGCTACGACGAGCAGACCGGTGCGTGGGCTCCCGGCAGCGGTCGCGTGCTCGACGTCGGCTGGGGCCGGTTCGACCTGATCGCCGCCAGCGGCAACGGCGGCCTTCAGGCACGGGACGCCTCGGGTGCGCTGCACCGGTTCCGGTACCACGCCGAGACCGAGCGGTTCGTCACCTTCGACGTCGTTCCCGCGGCCGGCTGGCAGGGACGCGGCACGCTGTTCTCGCCGGGCGGCGACCTCTACTACTCCGTGCGGCCCGACACCGGTGAGCTGCGGTGGAACCAGTTCACCGAGGACGCCGGCTGGCGCGCCGGCACCGGTTCGGTGATCGGCACGGGCTGGGGCACCGACGTCGACGTCACCGCGACGACGACCGACTGCTCGATCGGCCTTCCCGGCCCGGCGCCCGCCGAGTGGCTGGGCGCGGGAGACGGCGCGTCGCACGTCGCCGACCTGGCGTCGGGTGGCCGGTACGTGGTGAGCCCGGTCTACCGGGAAGGCCTCGTCAGCGACTGGTTCGACCCGGTCGCGCGGAACTGGCGGACCACGATGGAGACGAACGGTTACGACGACACCAGGACCCCGATCGTCGACGCCGCCGCGGGCACGGTGACGTTCGGCGCGCGGGGCTCGGCCGGCATCGATCTGGTCACTCTGCGCGGAGGCGACTGGCAGGCGAGAACCATCGTCTCGTTGCGTGGCGCCATGAGCAGCACTCCGAGCGTCGTGCGGCGTTCGGACGGCACGCTGGTCGTGTACTCGCTCGCGTCGGCCGGCAACGGCGTCGGTCACCTCTACACACGCGAGCAGTTGCCCGGTGGTGACTTCCTCGCCTGGCGCAGGTTCGGTGACCCGGCCTTGGACTACGGGAACGTCAGCGCGATCACCCGCGGCGACCAGACGACCGTGCTGGCCACCGACCAGGCCCACGTCGCACACGCCTTCCGGCACGCACCGGGCACTGTTCCCGTGCCGGCGGGCGACCTCGCCGGTCGCAGTGTCTTGGGGCCGATGACGCCTGTGCTGGACAGCAACGGCACGATCCTCGTTTTCGCGGTCCTGCGCACCGACGACGGAATCCGCATCGTCCACGTGCGACGGGAGAAGGCCGACCGCAGCGGTTTCGAGGACACCTGGCAGTCGCTCGGCGAGTTCGGCAGGCGTGGCGTCATGACCGAGCCGGTGTCCGCGCTGCTGTTGCCGAACGGCACCGTGGCGGTCTCGGTGCCCGCGGACGGCAAGCCGTACGTCACCACGTCGAAGGGCCCTGGCAGCACCGAGTTCGCGTTTCCGTGGACGCCGGTCGAGGTCCCGAAGGGCGCGTGGTTCAGCGAGCCGACCGCACTGGCCCTGAGCAGGAACGGCGAAGTGCTGCTCTCGGCCGTGTCGTACAGCAGCAGGCACGTGTTCACCGCGCCCGTGCCGGCGGATCCGGCGACACCGCTCCGGTTCACCGGCGGACCGATCCGCGGTTACTGATTTCCGAACACCTCTCTGGGGGATTTCCGATGAAGAAGAAGCTGAGACCGCTCGTGCTGTCCGTGGCGCTGGCGGCGAGCGTCGCCACCGCCGTGACCACCGGCGCGGGCACCGCGTCCGCCGGGCACTGCGGTTCGGTGTCGAACATCTTCACCATGCAGGCGGACGGCGACCTGTGGCTCTACCAGCACTCCGGCGGGAGCAACGGCGCCGCCACCTGGGCGGGCGCCCGGCAGGTCGGCTGGGGCTGGGGCGGCAAGACGTTCGCCGGGCCGAACGGCTGGCTGTTCAACATCACGACCGGCGGTGAGCTGCGCCGGCTGCGGTACAACGGCAGCGGCTGGGACACGTTCGTCGACGGCCGCCAGTTCGAGACCATCGGCTGGGGCTGGCAGAAGTACACCGAGACGGCGCACCGCGGCAGCATCACGGTCGACTCGGACGGGTCCCTCTACACGCTCGAAGGCGACCACCTGCGCTGGTGGTTCTTCGACCACCAGCAGCGGGCGTGGACACCGGACAGCGGCCGCGTGATCGACAAGGGCTGGAGCCGGTTCAACGCGATCGCCGCGAGCGGTCAGGGCGGCCTCAAGGGACGCGACGCGTTCGGCGTGCTGCACCACTTCCGCTACGACCGGCCGAGCGAGCGGTTCGCGCTCTACGAGACTTGGCCGCACATGCTGACGTGGCAGACGGGCACCAAGCTCTTCTCTCCCGGTGGCGACATCTACTACTCCGTGCGCCCCGGCACCGGTGAGCTGCTGTGGAACGACTACTCGGAGTACTCCAACGACGGCTGGCGGACCTCCACGGGTGCGGTGATCGGCTACGACTGGGGCACCGACGTCGACATCACGGCGACCACCTCGACCTGCAACCAGAGCGGCTACTGGTTCCCGAGAAACCCGGTGGTCGAGGACCAGAGCGCCATGCCGGTCGCGTACACGAGCCCGAACGGGGTCGGGCACCTGGTGCGGGTCCTGCCCGACAACCGCATGACCGACCTGCGCGACACCGGCCACGGCTACTGGGCCTTCGAGCCGTTCAGCGGCGAGTACACCGGCATCTCCAACGTCGTACCCGGAGCCGAGCCCGGCACCGAGACGTTCGGCACCACCCGGCGACCGGGCGGTGACGTCGAGCTGATCACGCTGGGCAGCAACAGCCGGGTGACCCAGTCGCTCAAGGGTGCGATGCGGGTGGCTCCATCGCTGGTCCGGCGGTCGGACGGCACGCTGGTCGTCTACGCGATGGGCGACCACGGGAGCGACGGCGGCCCGTGGGAGGAGCAGCTCTACTACCGCGAGCAGCTCGCCAACGGTGACTTCCTGGCGTGGAAGCGGATCAACGGTCGCCACGAGGAAGCGGTGAGCGTGATCAGCCGAGGCAACGAGGTCACGATCGTCGGACGGACCGGCGGCAGCATGACCACGTGGTACCGGACGCAGGCCGACGGCGTGCCCGTCGAACAGGGTCGGCTGCCCAGCGATGTGGGCCCGCGGCCGAAGCTCGTGCAGACCTCGCAGGGCCGCATCCTGCTCGTCGACGTCGGCTGGCGGCCGGGTGACGGGGTCTTCGTGCTGCCGGAGCGGCCCGACCGCTTCGGCTTCGAGACCACCATGACGATGCTTCCCGCCCTGCCGGGCGCACCCGACTCGGAGGGCGGCCAACTCGACGCGACCGTGCTGCCCAACGGTTCGCTCGCCGTGTCGCTGACGGCCGCCGGCAAGGTCTACGTGACCACGTCGAAGGGCGCCGCCGATGGCACCGAGTTCCACCCGTGGCAGCAGGTGAGCGCCGAGGGCCTGAACGCCGAGTTCACCGAACCGACCAGCATGCGGATGGACACGGGGTTCCTGGCCGTGGTCGCCGTGGCGAGCAGCGGTTCGTACTGGCGGTTCAGTGCCGGGGTCCCGCAGGACCCGGCGGCCGCGCTGTCGTTCACCGGCAGACAGCTGGGCTGATCCGAGGAGGGAGGCCCCCGGGAGGCGCGAAAATTGTCAGACCCGCTTCGTATGCTGGGGACTGACATTTCGGTCAAACCTGGGGGCATCTCTTGAACCGAAGGCTCAGATCACTGTGTCTTGCCGCGGCCGCGGTCGCGACGACGATCACCGCGGTCACCGCCGGAGCGGGCACCGCGGCGGCGGGAACGCTGTCGTGCAAGCCGGTCGCGAACATCTTCACGATGCAGGCGGACGGCGACCTGTGGAACTACCGGCACGCGGGTCCGTCCAACGGCGCGTTCAGCTGGGCGGGCGCCAGGCAGGTCGGCTGGGGCTGGGGCGGCAAGACGTTCGCCGGCCCGAACGGCTGGCTGTTCAACATCACCACCGGTGGTGAGCTGCGCCGGCTGCGGTACAACGGCACCGGCTGGGACACGATGCCCGGCGGCGGCCAGTTCCAGACGATCGGCTGGGGCTGGCAGAGCTACGTCGAGACGGCGAACCGCGGCAGGATCACCGTGGACGCCGACGGCTCGATCTACACGCTCGAAGGCGACCGGTTGCGCTGGTGGTCCTTCGTGCAGGAGTCGGGTCTGTGGGCGCCGGGCAGCGGCCGCGTGCTCGACGTCGGCTGGAGCCGGTTCGACCAGATCACCGCGAGCGGCGGTGGCGGACTGCAGGCGCGCGACGGTTCCGGTGTGCTGCACCGGTTCCGCTACCACCGCGACACCGAGCGGTTCGTCACCCACGACATGGGCGCGGCGGGCTGGACGAACCACAGCAGGCTGTTCTCCGCGGGCGGCGACGTCTACTACGCGGTGCGGCCCGACACCGGGCAGCTCGTGTGGAACCGGTACGACGAGCAGGTCGGCAGCGGTCAGTGGCAGACGGGCGGAACGGTGATCGGTTCCGACTGGGGCACGGACGTCGACATCACCGCGACGACGAACGACTGCGCGGTGGACGGTCTCAGGACGCCGGCCCCGGCCCTGGTTTACAGCGAGATGCGGACCCAGGCGGTGGTCCTCACACCTGCCTCGGGCGACCTGCACCTGCTCAGCTACGGCTCGGACCAGATCACCGACACCCGTTCGGTGGGCACGGGCCGAGACACCCGCGTCGTCGTCGGCAACTCCAGCGGCCTCTCGGCGCCGGTGTTCGACGACGAGGCCGCTACGGCGACCATCGGGACGACCGACCGCGACAGCGGGGACATCAAGCTCGTCACGCTGGAGAACGGTCAGTGGCAGCCGCCGCTGATCCTCAAGGGCGCGATGGAGACGAAGCCGGCCGTCGTGCATCGGTCCGACGGCACGCTGGCCCTGTACGCCCTGGGCAACAGGTTCTACGGCTCGGAACGGCGCGGACTGGTCTTCGTCCGCGAACAGCTCCCCAGCGGCGATTTCCTCGCCTGGCGGGAGTTCGGTGACGTCACCAAGAGCTACGCCGGCCCGCTGGAGGTGGTCAGCGGCGGCGACGAGACCACGATCCTCGTTCGCGCCGAGGACGGCACGACGGAGTGGTTCCGGCACACGCCCGGCACCCTCCCCGCGCGCAAAGGCGCGCTGACGGGTGTGGGTGACATCTTCACCCTGACCGGCGACGGGCAGGGCGGCGTCCTCCTCGTCGGCTTCTACCTCGTGAACGGGAAGGAGCAGGTCGGTCTGCGCCGCGAGAAGGCGGACCGCTCCGGCTTCGAGGAGACCTGGGAAGCCGTCGGCGGCGAGATGCCGTACGGCGCGCACTACGCCCGCATCGGCGCGCAGGTGCTGCCGAACGGGTCGGTCGCGGTGGTCGCGCTCGACGACGATCGCATGGTGATGGTGACGAGTTCGAAGGCCGTGGGTGGTCGCGACTTCCACCCGTGGGCACGGGTAGCGCCGAACGACAACCAGGGCCTCGGGGCTCCTGGTCTCGCTCTGACCCGGTCGGGCGATCTCGCCGTGGGTGCGGTCGGCGGCGGCACCTACCGGCTGTGGCGGGCGTCGGTGAGCCCTGATCCGGCTCTGCCGCTGCAGTTCAGCGGCGGCCCGATCGGCTGACCCCGAGGTGCTGCGACGCCCCGGCATCTCGACGAGATGCCGGGGCGTCGCGCGTTCAAGGGCCTTCGGTCACTCGGTTCCTTCGAAGGTCACCGCCGCGTCGGTGCGGGCGGGCTGGCCCCAGACGAAGTCGCGGGCGGCCGCGTCGCCCGCGAGGTAGTGGCGGAACCACGAGGTGAGCACTCGCTTGGAGGCGACGAGCTGCGCCGCCCTGGTGATGGAACCGTTGTCGCAGAACAGTCCGGAGGAGTCCATGAAGCCGCAGTGGAACCCGCCGGTGACGGTGCGGAGCTGCTTCGACGGTGCCTTCGCCACGAACATCGGCCGTTGGTGCTCGCCCACCGGGGTGATGGTGTCCTGCGAGCCGGCGAGGAACTGCGCGGGTGCCTTCAGAGTGGCCGCCGCTGCCTTGGCGGAGGGGTTCGTCTCCGCCGCGGCGTAGGTGGAGATCGCCGTGATCTTCGGGTTGCGGGCGGCCGCGAGGACGGCGGCGCCTCCGCCCATGGAATGTCCTGAAGCACCTAATGCCGTTGTGGTGACGTGGTTCTGGAAGCGCGAACCCGCGGTGCCGTCCTGCGCGACGAGCCAGGTGAGTCCGGTGTTGAGGTCGTCGGCGAAGGCGCTGTGACTGGGGCTCAGACCGCCCTGGGTGGTGGGCACCACGACGACGAAGCCCCACGAGGCCAGGTGCGTGTTCGTGCTGGTGTACTTCGACGTGGCCTGGAAGAAGCCGTGCCCGAACGCGATCGCGGGGAACCTGCCGGCGGCGACCGGCTGGTTCACGCCCGCGGCCGTCGCCGGGTAGTGCACCCGTGCCGCGACGGACCTGCCGCCCGCGACGGCAGTGACATCGCTGTACGCCACCGGGTACGAGCCGGGCAGGCCGTAGTCCGGTGGCGCGGCTGAGGCAGGCGGTGCGGCCAGGGTGGAGGCCACCAGGGCGAGCGTGATCGCGAGAACTCGCATGAGCTTCTCCTCGTGTGATCGGTCCGCGCGGCACTTGTGGTGCCGCGTCGTCAGGGGGAGCCGAATCGCATGTGCAGGTCCGTGACGAACAGGTGCAGCCGCGGCTTGGCGGCGTTCAGCCAGCCGAGCCCGCTGCCCGGCGTGACGCGCCAGCGCAGCCGGGTCAGGCCGGCGCGGGCGGAGGTGCGCAGTTCGGTGCGCTTCGCCCGGCCTTCGGCGGACTGCCAGACCGACGTGGTCAGCCGTACAGGAAACGTTCGTGACGACCTGCGGGTCTCGGCTGCGGAGGCGATGGGTTCGTCGTCGTGTGCTGTCGCAGCGAGTGATCCTGGGGAGAAGGTGAAGTCCGCCAACAGCTTCGGGATCGCCCACATCGCCCGCGCGCCACGCTGGGACGTGGTGTCGTCCACCCAGATGTCCAGAATGGACAGTCCGGGACGGGCCTTGCGGCGCACCAGGACCGCGGCCATCAGCTCGTGGTAGGCCAGCACGCCGGGTGGCTGGTAGTCGACGAACGCCGACACCACGATCACCCGGCCGAACAGGGTCAGCGGCACCACGTCCGGCGATGGCAGGGAGATCGCCGAACGTGGTGCCGTCCACACGGTGAGCCAGCCCCGCCCGTGCAGGTCCCACGGTTGCGCAGGCCACTCACCCGACATCGGACACCTCCTGGCGCAGCGCACCGGGCGCGGTGTGCGGAACGGCCGGGCTCCGCGGTGCCACAGCGGCCACGCGACGGTAAGCGGCACCGGGCTCCGGGCGTGGATCGGGCTCGCCCTTGTTGGGCCACAACGACATCGCCCGCTCCGCCAGCGCGGTGATGGTCAGGGCGGGGTTCACGCCGAGGTTGGCGGGAATCGCCGACCCGTCCACGACGTGCAGGCCGGGACAGCCGTACACCCGCTGGTACGGGTCGATCACGCCGGTGGCGGGGGAGTCGCCGATCACGCAGCCGCCGATGAGGTGGCCGGTCAGCGGCACGTTCGCCAGGTCGGTCCACGCTCCTCTGGCGGCACCGCCCGCCTTGGCCGCGAGCCGCCGCGCCACGTCGTGCCCCGCCGGGATCCAGGACGGGTTCGGCGCGCCCTCGCCCTGTCTGGTGGTCATCCGCCCGCGCCGCGACACGGTGGTGAGCGAGTTGTCGAGGCTTTGCATCACCAGCAACGCGATCGTCTCCTCCGACCACGCGCGGGGAGTGTGCATCCGCAGCACCGAGCCGCGTTCCCGCAGCAACTGGGCGAGCCCTCGGCGCACCCTCGCCGGGCCGCCGTCTACGAGCGTGGTCATGAGCAACCCCATCAGGTTGCTGCCCCTGCCGTACCGGACCACCTCGACGTGCGTGTCGGCGTCCGGGTGGATCGACGAGGTGATGGCGAGGCCGCGGGAGTTGTCCACCCGCCCGCCCGGCACCCGCACGGCCACGACCGCCTCGGAGTTGGTGCGGCACAGGAAACCGAGCCGGGACGACAGGTTCGGCAGCCCGCCGCGATCGCGGATGCGGTGCAGCAGGCGCTGCGTGCCCAGCGATGCCGCCGCGAACACGACGTGACTGCTGGTGAACGTGCGCGTCGCCCGTCCTCCGGTGCGCCGGACCACGACCCGGTATCCGTGCAGATGAGGCCGCACGTCAACGGCCGTGGTCAACGGCCACACCTGCGCACCGGCCCGTTCGGCGAGGTGGAGGTAGTTCTTCGGCAGCGTGTTCTTCGCGTTGTGCCGGCACCCGGTCATGCACGCGCCGCAACCGACGCAGGTGCCCCGTCGCGGACCGGCGCCGCCGAAGTAGGGGTCCGCACCGCTCGGTCCGAAGTGGACTCCCACGCGGGAGGACCGGAACGTCGCTCCGACACCGAGATCCGTCGCCACGTCGCGCAGGAGCCGGTCGCCGGCGGTCCGGCACGGGTTGTCGACCACGCCGAGCATTCTGGCCGCCTGGTCGTAGTGCGGTGCCAGCTCGTCCTCCCAGTCGGTGATGTGGCCCCACCGGGAGTCCCGGAAGAAGGGCGCCGGTGGCCGGTACAAGGTGTTGGCGTACACCAGGGAACCACCGCCGACGCCCGCGCCGCTGAGCACGGCGACGTCGCGCAGCGGGGTGATCCGCTGGATGCCGGTGCAGCCGAGGAGTGGGGCGAACAGGTAGTCGCGCACCTGCCAGGACGTCTCCGGGAACTCGTCGTCCGCGAAGCGCCGCCCGGCCTCCAGCACGCCGACGCGGTAGCCCTTCTCGGTCAGCCGCAACGCGGTCACCGCGCCGCCGAACCCCGACCCGATCACCAGCACGTCGTAGTCCACGGTCACACCTCCGCGGTCGTGCGGGCAGGCTCGTGGTCCGACGTCCGCAGGCGTGCGGTGCGGCGCAGGTACTCCAGGGTCCCGCCGGGCCAGTTGGTCGTGATCGTTCCGTCGGTGGTCCGGTACCACGACGAGCAGGTGCTCCACACGCTCTTCGTCAGCCTGGCGGTCATCTCCTCGTCGAACGCCGCCGCGACGTCGCGTCGCACCTCCAGCGTCGCCGCGCCGGTCTCCGCGAGGTGGCGCACCGCGGACACCACGTACCGGCACTGCGCCTCGATCATGGTGATCACCGAGTTGCCTCCGAGGTTGGTGTTCGGGCCGTAGATCAGGAAGAGGCTGGGGAAACCGGGCACGGTGAGGCCCAGGTGGGCCCGCGGCCGCCCGCCCCACGCCTCGGCGAGGCTCCTGCCGTTGCGGCCGGTGATCCGCGCCGGCGTCCCGAAACCGGAGACCGCGAACCCGGTGCCCCAGATCAGCACGTCCGCGGGGTGCTCGCGGCCATCGGCGGTGCGCAGGCCGTGCTCGGTGACCTCGGTGATCGGCTCGGCCACCACGCCGACGTTCCGCCGGGTGAGGGCCGGGTACCAGTCGTTGCTGAACAGCACCCGCTTGCAGCCCGGCTGGGTGTCCGGTCGCAGTGCCGCCCTCAGCGCGGGGTCGCGGACCTGGATTCGCCGGTGCGTCGCCGCGACGGCCGCGACCGCCCGGCGCGAGAGTCGTCCGGCGTTGAGCAGACCGGTCAGGAGTTCGCCCCCGAGCCACACGCCGGCTCGTGCGACGCGCAGTCTCGTGGGGTGCGATCGGCCGGACAACCGGGCGTCGGGTTTCGGCAGCACGTGCGGGGCCGACCGCTGGAAGACCGTCAGGTGCCCGGCGAGGGGCGCGATCTCCGGCACGAACTGCGCCGCGCTCGCCCCCGTGCCGACCACGGCCACCCGCCTGCCCCGCAGGTCTACGTCGTGCCGCCAGCGGGCGCTGTGGAAGACCTCCCCGGCGAAGCGGCCGAGTCCGGGCAGTGCCGGGATCGACGGCCTGGACAGCTGCCCGGTCGCGCAGACCAGCACGTCGGCCTCGACGACATCGCCGGCCGCCAGAGCGACGCTCCACCGGTGTCGCGACTCGTCGAACGTCGCGGCCACCACCTCGGCGCCGAACCTGATCCGGTCGCGCACCGCGCTCGCGGTGTCGCGGAGGTAGCGCAGGATGTCGGGCTGCGCCGCGTACCGGCGCGGCCACGAGGTGCTGGGCGCGAAGGAGTACGAGTAGAGCGACGACGGCACGTCGCACGCCGCGCCCGGATAGGTGTTGTCCCGCCACACCCCGCCGACCTCGTTCGCCCGCTCCAGCACGGTGAACCGGTCGAACCCGGCTCTGCGCAGGGACAACGCCACGCCCAGCCCGCCGAATCCGGCACCGATGACGACCACCTCGGGGTTCGCTGTCACCTCACCGAAGCTAGGAACAACCACCCGTTCGCACCAGGACAACACCGGCCGCGAAGTTGACAATCGCGGCCATGACGTCGTTGGCCGAGCCGGTCGTCCGGCACTGGGACTTCCCGCGCGGCATCGCGAGCGTCGCGCTCCTGGTGCGCTTCGGCGCCGAGCACGGAGTGCCGCTGGACAGCCTGCTGCGGGGCAGCGACATCGACCCCGCCCTGCTCGCCGACCCGGTCGCCGAGATCGACGCCCACCAGGAACTGACGGTCGTGCGCAACCTCGCCGCCCGGCTGCCGCACGCGGGAGTGGCCGTCGGACGGCGTTACCACGCCACGACGTTCGGAGTGCTGGGCTACGCGTTCCTCAGCGCGGCGACCTTGCAGGACGCGATCACGACCGCCCTGCGCTACCTCGACCTCAGCTTCGCGTTCACCGCTCCCTCCGCCGTGATCGACGGCGACCGGCTGGTGCTGGCGCTCGACGCCGGTGCGCTGCCGGGCGACGTGGCCTCGTTCCTCGCCGAACGGGACCTCGCCGCGATCCACACGGTCGTGGGGGAGCTGATGACCGGTGCCGTGCCGGTCCTGGCCGTCGACTTCACGCACGCACCACCCGAGGACCTGCGCGAGCACCAGGAGGTCTTCGGCGTCCGGCCGCGCTTCGGGGCGGACGCCGACCAGTCCGTTGTGGACGTCGCCGTGCTGGCCGAGGTGCTCCGGCTCGCGAGTCCCGAGACGACGGCGGCGTGCGAGGAGCAGTGCCGCGCCCTCGCCACCCGCCGCAGGGAGAGCCCGGGAGTCGCTCAGGAGGTGCGGCGCCTGCTCGAATCCTCGGTGAGGTTCCAGGAGACGATGCCCGTCGTGGCCCGCACGCTGGGCGTCAGTCCGCGCACCCTGCGCCGCCGGCTGGCGACGTCCGGTACGAGCTATCAGGCTCTGCTGGACGAAGTCCGGGCGAAGCGGGCCGTCCACCTTCTCTCGCGTGGCGAGATGTCGGTCGAGGCGGTCGCCGACCAGCTCGGATTCGCCGAGGCCGCGAGCTTCATCCACGCGTTCCGGCGCTGGTTCGGGGTGACCCCGAGCAGGTACGGCCGACCGCGTCACTAAACCAGCGCGGGCTCGGCCTTCGGCTCCACCTTCTGCCGTTCGGCCCGGACCGACGCGATGCCGCCGAGGATCAGCAGGCCACCCAGCAGTTGCAACGGCGCGAGCCCCTCGCCCAGCAGGAGCCAGGCGAACAGCGAGGCCGAGACGACCTCCAGCAGGGCGATGAACGACGCGAGCCGCGACCCGAGGATCCCCGAGGCGGTGATGCCGCTCGCGTAGGCCAGTGCCGTGCCGACGACCGCGACGACGAGCAGCGGAACCCACCAGGCCGTCGGGGTGCCGAACAGGGGCACGTCGCCGAACGTCGCGGTGAACGGCAGCAGGCCCGTCGCACCCACCAGCGCCAGGACGGGCGCGGCCAGCAGGAGTCCCGCCCCGGCCAGCGCCACCGGCGGCAGACCGTTGTTGGGGCGTGCGGCGACCACGAAGTAGACGGAACAGCCGAGGGCGGCACCGAACGCGGCCGCGAGGCCGATCGGGTCCACGGCCTGGATGGCGCCGGGTCCGATCACGAGCACGAGGCCGCCGACCGCGAGCACCGAGCCGATCAGCACGACGGGTGCGGGCGTGCGCCTGCTGACCGCCCAGGTGAAGCCGACCAGGATGAGCGGCGCGAGGAACTCGATGAGCAGCGCCGTCGCGACCGGGATCCGCTGGATGGCCGCGAAGTAGAGGACCTGGGTGATCGCCACGCCGACCAGGCCCATGCCCAGCACGGGCCACCGGGCCTGCCACAACAGTGCCCATCTGCCGCGCATCAGGACGATCACGAACGGCAGCAGCACCAGCCCGGCGGTGAGCGCGCGGGCCGTGACGGCGGCGGCGGGGGACCAGCCGGCCTCCAGCAGGGGTTTGACGAACGCGCCCGAGGTGCCGAACGAGATGAAAGAGACCGCGGCCGCGATCAGGCCGGTGGACTTCGACGGACTCACCACGGTTGCCTCCCGGCGCCGAACGATGTCATGACCTAACCTGACTGATACCCCTGACGGTAGGCCGGTCTCGGTAAGGAGTCAATTTGCGTTTTGCCCCTGACACGGAGGAGTCGCTGGCGTTCGTCGTAGCGCTGTGCAACACCGACCCCGCGGCGTCGAGGACCAGCGAGGACGAGCTCGGCACGGTCGCGCAACTCCAGAGCCTGCTGGGCCGGTTCCACTACTCGGGCCGCATCGACGGCGACGAGGCGGAGCTGAAGGACGTCCATCGGACCCGTGCGCTGCTCAGGCGCGTGTGGTCCCTTGATCGCGACGACGCCGTCGAAGCTGTCAACAAGATGCTGCGCGACGCCAAGGCGCTGCCCCACCTCGTGCGGCACGACGACCTCGACTGGCACATGCACGCCACCGAGCCCCACTCTCCGCTCGCCGAACGGATGCGGGTGGAGGCCGCGCTCGCTCTCATCGACGTGATCCGCATGAACGAGATGGACCGCCTGCGGGTCTGCGCGGCCGACGACTGCGAGGGCCTCCTGCTGGACCTGTCCCGCAACGGTCTCAAGCGGTTCTGCAGCGTGCGGTGCGGCAACCGGATGAACATGATCGCGTTCCGCGAGCGCAAAGCGGACGGTCGCTGATGCAGCCTCGCATCGAGGTCGGCGGTCTGACTTTGCGGCCGTGGCGGGAAAGCGACGCCGACGCCGTGCTGAAAGCCTTCAGCTGCCCCGAAATCCAACGGTGGCACGTGCGGCGCATGGACACGCGCGACGAAGCCCGTGCCTGGATCGCGGGCTGGCCGGCGCGCTGGGCCGACGAGACGGCCGCCAGCTGGGCGATCAGCCGCGACGACGAACCGATCGGTCAGGCCGGCCTGCGGCACCTCTCGCTGTTCGAGTCGTCGGCGGCGCTGTCCTACTGGGTGCTGCCGCAGGCCCGCGGCGCCGGAATCGCCGCCCGTGCCGCACACGCCCTGACCAAGTGGGCGTTCGAATCCCTTGGGCTGCACCGGGTTTCGCTGGAGCACTCGACGGCCAACGCGGCGTCGTGCCGGGTCGCCGCCAAGCTCGGGTTCGCGGTCGAGGGAACGCTGCGGGGATCCGGACGGCACGCGGACGGCTGGCACGACATGCACCTGCACGCCCGCCTGCGGACCGACGTCATCCGCGACGCATCAGCCGTTGGGCGAGACGCGGACCCAGGCCGCTGAACGGTGGCTGGGCCAGGCGGAGCGTGTCGAGCGCGAGCGGCTTGCGCAGCACGGGCTTGAGGTGCGAGAAGGCACGCCAGGAGTAGGGCCCGTGGTAGGCGCCCATTCCGCTGGCGCCGACCCCGCCGAACGGCAGGCCGGTCGCGGCCACGTGGATCAGGCCCGCGTCGTGGACCACCGCACCGGACGAGGTTCGTTGCTCGAACAGGCGGCGGGTGCGGGCCGACGAGCTGAACACGTACAGCGCCAGGGGCTTGTCCCAGCTGGTGACGATGTCGATCGCCCGCTCGGCCGACTCGACCGCGACGATCGGCAGGATCGGACCGAAGATCTCCTCCCGCAGCACCGGATGAGCCGCGTCCGGGCCGACGGCGCGGTCTCCGGTCACGACGACCGTGGGCGCGATGTACCGCTCGGAACGGTCGTGCTCGCCGCCGATCACGACGTCCGTGCCGTCCAGCAGGGACACGAGCCGGTCGAACTGCCGCTCGTTGACGATGCGGCCGTAGTCCCCGCTCGCTCGCGGGTCGGAACCCCACAGGTCCTCGATCGCCCTGCGGAACGCGTCGACGAGCGCGGGGATCCGGTCGGGCGTGGTCATCACGTAGTCGGGGGCGACGCACGTCTGGCCGGCGTTGGTGAACTTCGCCCACACCAGGCGCCGCGCGGCCTGGTCGAGGTGGGCGTCGTCGTCGAACCAGGCCGGCGACTTGCCGCCGAGCTCCAGGGTCACCGGGGTCAGGTGCTCGGCCGCGGCCCGCATCACGATCCGGCCCACCGCGCCGCTGCCGGTGAAGACGATGTGGTCGAACCGCTGGGCCAGGAGTTCGGTGGTCTCCTCGACGCCGCCCTCGACCACGCGCACGGCGCCGTCGGGGAAGTACGCGGGCACGAGCCTCGCGACCAGCGCGGACGTCTCCGGTGCCAGCTCGCTCGGCTTGAGAACGGCCGTGTTGCCCGCGGCCAGGATGCCGACGAGCGGGTCGAGCAGGAGCTGCACCGGGTAGTTCCACGGCGCGATCACCAGCACCACGCCGAGCGGTTCGGACACCAGCCGGGCCCGCGCCGGCCACAGCGCCATCGGCACCGGGCCACGGCGGGCACGGGTCCACTTCCGCAGGTGGCGCAGCGTGTGGCTGATCTCCGCCAGCACCACGCTGATCTCGGTCAGCTGCGCCTCGCCCGCGCCTTTGTGCAGGTCGCTCCACAGGGCGGCCTCGAACTCCCGCTGGTTCTCGGTGACCATCGCGCGCAACGCCCGGAGGGCGGCGGCGCGGGCGGCAGGGGAGCGGGTGGCGCCGGAGTCGAAGACCTTGCGCGCGTCGGACACGACCGCGGGGATGACACCTGTCGTCGTGGGCATGGGCCCACCCTACCGCAATACGAAACAGGTCCTTTTCGTTTCTCGACCGGTACAGTGGACGAGGTGACGACGAAGGCCGCGCAGGGGCGCCCGAAGGACCCGCGGGTGGACGCGGCCCTGATCACCGCGGCGATCGAGGTCCTGAACGAGTCGGGATGGGCCGCGTTCACCACCACGGAGGTCGCCCGGCGAGCCGGCGCCTCCACCGCGTCCCTCTACCGCCGCTGGCCGTCCAAGCAGGCACTCGCCGGAGCCGTGGCCCGGCACATCGCCCAGGCGGAACTGAGCGGAATCGACACCGGCACCCTCGAAGGCGACGTCCGGGAACTCCTCGCGCGCAAGCGCAGGATCCTCGAAGCGGCCACCGGCCCCGCGCTGCTGTCGCTGATGGGGCAGGCCGCGCACGACCCGGAACTGCGGCAGATCCTGCACGACGACGTCTACCTCGCGGTCCGCGACCAGCTCGGCGCCCTGATCACCCAGGCGGTCCGCCGCGGGGAACTGGCCGCCGCCGTCGACAGCGCGCAGATCGACGTCCTGACGCTGGTGCTGATCGGCACCGCCCTGGCCCGGTCGGTCTTCGTCCAGGCCGACGCCCCTCACGCCGCCGAAGCCGAGCTCCGCATGCTGCTCGCCGTGATCACGGGATCCTGACCTCAGCAGTTCGCCCGCAGCAGCACGCCGGTGGTGCCGGGCAGGCTGACGGAGGTCACGGGCTTGCCGTCGTGGTCCTGGTAGGTGCGGTTGAGCGAGACCGTGATCTGCGGGCTTTCGGTCGGGTTGGCGTTGACCAGCGCCATGCCGCAGGTGAAGTCCCTGCGGTAGACCTTGTCCGCGACCGTTCGATAGGCGCCGGCGGGGTGCCCGAGGTCCCAGTCGTACTCGGGGTGCCACGGCGTCGGGCCCGCGTAGCCGTCGGTCTTGGCGACCTCGGCGATCGCGGCGTGCCCGCTGGTGGTCATGAACAGGCTGGCCAGCGCGTACCGGAAGGCCTGCGTGTCGCCCGCGTCGAAGTGCGGCTGCACCCAGGTCATCTTGCCGCTCGTCGCGTTGGCGGCGATCTCGGCGACCTGCCTGCGCCAGCCCTCCGGGTAGTCCTCCAGCAGCCTGTCGCTGGAGAACGTCAGCCACCACTCGTCGAACCCGCCGTCGAGGTAGGCGCCGTAGGCCTCCCAGCCGCCCGCGTGCAGACGTGCGTTGGTCAGGTTTCCCACGGAGAGGAGTCCTGCGGCCGTGAATCCGCTCCGGACCTCGGCGAGCATGCCCTTGTAGGCCGCCTGGAACGACGCGTTGTCCGGATACTTCGCCGGGCACACGCCGGCGTGGTAGGCGTCGCACGTGTACAGAGCGTTGTCGAGGAACACGCCGTCGAATCCGGTGGATTTGGCGCTCGTCACGACGCTGGTGACCCAGGCTTTGCGGTAGCCGGGATTTCCGACGTCCATCTGCTCGTGGCCTTCGTAGCCGGAGTAGGAGAGTTCCTCTCCGTCGGGTCCTTTGAGGAACCAGTCCGGATTGGACTCGCGGACCGCGCAGTAGCCCAGTCCGGCAGGCAGGTGGGCGTCGTCCTCGCCGTTCTTGCACGCGTAGGAGCGCGTGGACGAGAGGTCTTTGTAGACGTACACCCTGACCTTGGGGTTCGCGGCCTTCAGCTTGCGCAGGAGGTCGCCCTCCCACGCGTTCAGCACGACGTGCGCGCGGCGCTTGGCCTCGGTGGCGATCGTGGCGTCGTCCACCGGCGTGCTGTTGAGGTGCAGCCAGAACGACTGGGTGCGTGCCACGGGTGCGACCTCGTCAGCGGGCGAGGTGAGACCCGCCAGCAGTGCCACTATCGGCAGAATTCCCCGTACCTTGCCTGCTTTCTCCAGCATCGTGCCTCCCCGCTCGGAAGATCTGCCGGTGAGGTACCCGTTCCGAGACGTGGAGGTGTCGCTGAAGCCGCGAAATCACCTGTTGTGATGCGGCGTCGTGAAAAAATCACACCCTGCGTACGACCGTCCAACCTGGACGGGTGACCGTCAGCCGAGCAGTTCGGCGAACGTCCTCGCGAACAGGTAGGCGTCGCCCGGCCAGCGCGCCGACACGTAGTCGCCGTCCCGCACCACGAACGCGGGCCCGTCGTCGGTGGCGGTGCCACGCCGGCTCAGCTCGACCGGCCCGCGCTCGAACACCGCGCCCGACGCCACGACCTCGTCCTGCACGTACGCGGGGTAGGTCCGGTAGTACCGCCCGCGCAGCCACGCCGTCGAGAAGTACGCCGCCCGTTCCATGTACTTCGGCAGGCACGTGGTGCGCCGCCCTTCCAGCACCCCGGCGCGGGCGAGCACCAGCACGCCGTGACAGATCGCGCCGACCGGCCGTCGCAACGCCCAGAACCGCGCGACGACCTGCTGGAGCTCCACCGAACCGAGGTACTGCCGCATGCCGGGCGCGTGCCCGCCGGGCAGCACCAGCCCGTCGAACTCCTCCGGCACCACCGACCCCCACGCCAGCGGCGCGCGGTAGGCGGGGGAGTCGAGCAGGTCGCGGTAGAACGCCTTCGGCTCGGCCTCGGCGCCGAGCCTGCCGAACACGACACCGGTCAGCAGCAACGGATCGGCCCGCGGCGCGGTGCCGCCGCGTTCGGTGGCGAAGACGACCTCGTGCCCGGCGTCGGTGAGCACCCGCCACGGCACCGCCACCTCGGTGACGTCGAAGTCCTGGTCGGGCAAGGGAATCAGCACGCGCATGGGCCGATCCTGCCACCCGCCTCACCCTGGCCCGCGCACGATCACGGATCTCGCCGTCAGGGATGAAGCCCTGGGCCGTGCTCCGTGCCGGGAGCGATCGGGGTGGGGCTGAGCGCGGTGTCGTCCTCGCCCTCCTCCAGCAACGTGGCGGCGGCACCGACGACGCGCACGTCCGGGGTGCCGATCACGCCGGCGTCCTTGTCGGCGTAGTCGAAGCGGGCGAGGACGCTGCGCATGGCCTCGATGCGGGCTCGCTTCTTGTCGTTGCTCTTGACCACCGTCCACGGTGCGACCTCGGTGTCCGTGGAGCGGAACATGGCGACCTTGGCCTCGGTGTAGTCGTCCCAGCGGTCCAGCGACCTGATGTCGTTCGGGCTGAGCTTCCACTGCCGCACCGGGTCGATCTGCCGGATGACGAACCGGGTCCGCTGTTCGCTGCGGGACACCGAGAACCACAGCTTCGCCAGCAGCACGCCGTCCTCGACGAGCATCCGCTCGAACTCCGGCGCCTGCTGCATGAACAGGTCGTACTCGGCTTTGGTGCAGTACCCCATGACGTGCTCGACGACGGCGCGGTTGTACCAGGACCGGTCGAACAGAACGATCTCTCCCGCGGTGGGCAGCTCACGGACGTAGCGCTGGAAGTACCACTCGCCGCGTTCCCGTTCGCCAGGCTTGTCGAGAGCGACCGTGCGCGCGCCGCGAGGGTCGAGGTGTTCGGTGAACCGCTTGATGGTGCCGCCCTTGCCGGCGGCGTCGCGGCCTTCGAAGAGGATGACGAGGCGCTGCCCGGTCTCGGCGACCCAGTGCTGGAGTTTCAGCAACTCGATCTGCAGCAGCCGCTTGAGCCGCTCGTACTCGGGACGGGGCATCCGTTCGGTGAACGGGTAGTTCTCCTGCCAGGTGAGCACCTCGCGGCCGTGCGCGTCCCGGAGAACGGGCTCGTCGTCGTCCGGGAAGTCGGCGGTGTAACCCTCGGCGAGCAGTTCTGCGGAATCAACAGTCACGAATTCGTACATACCCGACGTAACGGTGCCGAAACCAGGCCGTGTCCTAGGCGTTGCGGCGGCGATGCCGGGCGGCGTACGAGCGCAGGGCGCGCAGGAAGTCGAGGTGGCGGAAGCCGGGCCAGTGGACGTCGCAGAAGTACAGCTCCGCGTGGGCTGCCTGCCACAGCAGGAAACCGGACATGCGCACCTCGCCGCTGGTGCGGATCACCAGGTCGGGATCGGGCTGCCCGGCGGTGTCGAGATGCCGGGAGATGTCGTCCGCGGTCAGCGTGGACGCCAGCTCTTCGAGGCTCGTCCCGGCACCGGCCCGATCGTCGAGCAGCGAGCGCACCGCGTCGACCAGTTCGTTGCGGCCGTCGTAGCCCACCGCCATGGTCAGGTGGAACTCGGCGCCCCGGTCGCGGGTGTCCTCCACGGCGAGCTTGAGCGCGTTCCTGGTGGAGTCCGGGAGCAGGTCCAGGCGGCCGGCGACGTGCACCTGCCAGCGGTCCGACTCGACGGCCCTGCGGATCACGATTCGTTCGATGACGTCCAGGAGGAAGCGCGTTTCGGCGTCGTCGCGCTTGTGCAGGTTGTCGGCGGACGCGAGGTACACGGTCATGTGGCCGATGCCGATGTCCTCGCACCAGCCCATGACGTCCTGCACGTGTTCGGCGCCGTGCTGGTGGCCCAGGCTCACGTTGCCCAGGCCTGCCTGCCTGGCCCAGCGGCGGTTGCCGTCCATGATCATGGCGACGTGCCTCGGCAAGGGCGCGGTCCGCAGCTGCCTGCGGAGCCGGCGGGTGTAGAGCTCCTGCAGGGCGTCACGGATGATCTTCATGCGGATCAAGCTACCGGGTGCGCCCGCGTCCAGTCGTCGACGTGGAAAAGCGACGGGCCGCTCGGCGTGGCGGTCGACGCGTGCGCCGCGACCTCGGCGGGTAGCTGTCCGTCGGTCATGTCGAGCCTGTCGCGGTAGTCGGCCACGAACGCCGCGGCCACCTCGTCGGCGGTCAGCGCGGGGGCGTAGTCGGCCAGGCCCGCGATGGAGCTCTGCCGCAGGTCGTAGCCGAGCGCCTCCGACACGTCCGTGATCACCGCGCGCACCCGGTCCGAGACGACGACCTGCACGACCGTGCTGAACAGGGAACCGGTGGCGGTGACCCGTTGCGCCGACCCCACGACCTTCGTGTCGCCCCCGACGTTGATGCTGAACTCACCGGGGCAGTACTCGCCGTCCACCTCACCGATGCGCGCGTCGACGTCGCCGAGTGCGCGCAGCACCCGGACGTGGCTGTCCGCGTTCGCCGCGAAGGTCGAGCGACCGGCCTGGCGGATGTCCGTCGTGCTGTCGAGGTGGTCGATCACGACGGCGCCGCTGTCGTAGGCGACCATCCGCCCGCCCGGCGACCGGACCACCGGCTCGAATCCCGCCTCACGGGCCAGTTCGGTGGCCTTGGTGATGCCGGGCGAGCGGAGGTCGCGGCCGCTGAACGCGACGGTGGGGCTTTGCGGCACGTAGATGTGGACGAGCTGCGACCACGCCGCGCCGGGTGTGCGCAGCAGCAGTGCCGGGATCACCAGGTCGGCGACGGCGCCTCCGGTGCTCCCGGAGACCAGCAGACGGGGGTTCTGAGTCGGCACGCCGTGATTCTCGACCACGACCTGCTCAGCCCGCCTCGCGGTACGCCCTGCCTGCCTCGTTCGGGGTGCCGCCGGGGGCGTAGAGGCCGGTGCCGGGTTTCTCGGCGGGCAGCGCGAACCAGGCGTAGCGCTCGACGTACGGCAGGCCTTCCATCATCGCGCTCGACCCGCGGGCGAACGCCGCGAGCTGGGCCTGGGTGGGAAAACGCGCCGTGCCGCCAGAGAAGTCGATGAGCGCGTACTCGGTGAGCCACACGGGTTTGCCGTACCGCGCGTGCACCGCGTCGAGGTAGTTCTTCAGGTGACCGACAGCAGCGTCGCTGAAGTCGGAGCCGTACCAGTGCACCGCGATGAAGTCGACGCGCAGCCCGCGCTGGGCCGCGCCGGTCATGAACCGGTCGAGCCAGCCGCCCGCCTTGTCCCCGCTGTGCGCGACGGCGGGGCTGCCGAGCCGCAGACCGGTCGCCGCCAGCTTCGGCCACAGGTCGAGCGCCTGTTCCGGGGTCATGTTGGCCTGCTCGGGGAAGTCCGGCTCGTTGAACCCGAGCAGCACCTTGCCGTTCGCCTTGGCGCGGGCGAGGGTCGCGTCGTCGGTGAACTTCGTGCCCCAGATCATCGGCACGAACTCGACGTTCGGCGGCGTCGCGATGCCGTCGGTCTGCGCGGCCCAGTTGTAGTACCAGCCCGCGCGGACGTCCGTGAGCGCCTTGCCGACGCCGTCGAAGTTCCAGGTGCTGACGCCCTTCTTCACCGACGCCGTGATGGGAACGGCCGGCGGAGCGGGCTGGGTGACCGTCGTCGTCGAGGGCGGCGCCGAAGACGAGGTCGACGACGCGGGAGCGGTGGTGGGAGGCGGTGTGGAGGTGGTCTGGGTGATGGCCGGGATCGCCCGTGCGACCGGTTCCTCGCCTGACGGCAACACGGCGACCACGACGCCCGCGACCAGAACCGTGGCCGCCGCGGCCGCGATGGACTTCGCCAGCGTGCCCTTGAGGAACAGGCCGACCTTGCCGCCGGTGACCGGGCTCGCGCCGACCGGACTCGCGCTGACAGGGGAGACGACCAGCGTGGACGGGTCGAACACGAGCGCGGCGGGCAGTGGCACCAGCGGCAGCCGGGCGAGCAGCCCCTCGACCGACGCCAGGTCGTACCCGCACCGTTCACATCGGACGCACTCCCGGCTGTGCCGGGCGATCCGCTTGCGCCACAACGGACTGGGATCGCCGTCCCACTCGGCGACGACGTCGGCCAGCTCGGGACAGCGCGGCGTGCGCTCCAGCGTTCGCACGACGATGCGCGCGGCGTCGAGCTGGGCCTTGACCCGCTGCACCCGCACGGCGGTGTGCTGCGGGGTCAGTTCCAGCGCGTCGGCGACCTCCGTGCGGGTCAGCCGCCCGGCGGCCTCCAGCCACCACAGGGACAGCAGCTCGCGCTCGTCCTCGCTGAGCCACCGCGTGGCCGCGACGACCTCACGGCGCTGCCCGGACAGCTGCAGGCGCATGATCGTGAGGTCGACGAAGTCCGCGCCGGGATCCGCGACGTCCTGCGGCACCGGCCCGGTGACGGGCACGCGCTGACGTTCGCGGTGCCGCAGGCGGATCTGGTTCATCGCGATCACGACGAGCCACGACCGGAACCCGGCGGGATCACGCAGCCCGGGCAGCCCGTGCACCGCGCGCAGCATGGTCTCCTGGACCACGTCGTCGGTGTCCGCGTGACCGCCCAGCGCGTGCCCGACGATGTTGTAGACGAGGGGCAGGTACCCGCTCACCAGGTCGTCCAACGCGCGCTGGTCGCCGTCGCGCGCGGCCACCACCGTCGCGACGCCGGGTTCCTCCGGTGCTGCCATGCCCACCTCACTTGCCGGTCCAGGGTCCTCTGACCAGGAGATGTCCCCGGCGCCCGGCGATAACAGAAACTTCCAGGGCTTTCTAGCCGACGGCGATGGCACCGGCCAGTGCCGGGTCGGTGACGCGACCCTGTTCCGCCCGCCGGACGGTGGTCGTGCGGCGGTGGCGAATTGCCGGTTCCGTCCCACGATCAGCGCTGCCACCAGGCAATTGAGCGGGCTAACGTAACGCGATGTGCGGCGAACAGGTGGCGAGGTAAGGATCCTTGGGCCGGTCGAGGTGTGCGGCCCGCACGGCCGCGCGGTGCTGACCGGTGCCCGGCAGCGCAGCATCGTCGCGGTGCTCGCCCTGCGCGCGGGCACGCCGGTCGCGGTCGACCGTCTCGTGGACGTGCTGTGGGGAGACGATCCGCCGCGCACGGCCGTGAGGTCGTTGCACAGCCACGTGGCGCGCGTGCGGCAGGCGCTCGCCGACTGCGGGATGCCCGGCGCGCTGATGACCAAGCCGGGCGGCTACCAGCTCGACGCGTCCGTCGACGCGGCGGCGTTCGACCGGACCAGGGACCTGAGCCTGTGGCGGGGTGAGCCGCTGGCGGGCACCGAGCTGTTCGGGTGGGGCCGCGCGGAGATCGATCGGTTGCGGGATCAGCGGATCGCCGCGCTGGAGGCGTACTGGGGTGATCGGCTCGACCGGCCGAACGCGATCGAGGAGCTGGAACGGCTGGTGGTCGGCCATCCGACCAGGGAACGGCTCGTCGGCCTGCTGATGCGCGCGTTGCACCGCGACGGCAGGCACGCCGACGCGCTGGAGGTGTTCCGAAGACTCAGACATCGGCTCGCCGACGAGCTGGGCGTCGACCCCGGGCCTGACCTCCTCGCGCTGCACACCGCGATCCTGCGCCGCGATCCCGTGCTGCACGGCGCGAAACCCGCCCAGCTGCCGGCCCGCGCCGGCCACTTCACCGGTCGCGCGGCCGAGTTCGCCGCCCTCGCGGGCCTGCCACCGATCGTCGTGGTCTCCGGTGTCGCCGGGGTCGGCAAGACCACGTTCGCCGTCGAGTGGGCGCGGCGCGTCGCCGACCGCTTCCCGGACGGCCAGGTGTTCCTGGACCTGCAACGACTCACGCCCGCCCAGGCGCTGACCGAGATGCTGCACAGCCTCGGCGTTCCCGCGGACCGCGTGCCCGCCGATCCGGCCGCGCTCTACCGGACCCTGTTGCACGGCAAGCGGGTGCTCATCCTGCTCGACGACGTCCGCCGCGCGCGGGACGTGCTGCCGCTCGTGCCCGGCGACCAGGGCAACCTGCTGCTGATCACGAGCCGCGACACCCTCTCGGCGCTCGGCACGCGCCACGCCGTGCACACCGTGAGCCTCGACCTGCTCAGCGAACCGGAAGCACGCGACCTGCTGGCCGACATCCTCGGAGAACCCAGGGTGTGCGCGGAGTCCGACGCGACCGCGGACCTGGTCGTCCATTGTGGACGGCTGCCGCTGGCGTTGCGCATCGCGGCCGCGCGGCTCGCGATCCGGCCCGGCAGGCGGATCGCCGACCTCGTGCGCGAGCTGACCCGCAACGACCCGCTGGACGTGCTGGCGGTCGACGGCGACGACCGCACGGTCCGCACCGTGTTCGCCAGCGCGCACCGCACGCTCAGCCCGCAGGCGGCCCGGCTGTTCCGCGTGCTCGGCGAACATCCCGGCGCGAGCTTCCCCGCCGACCTCGCCGACGCGATGGGGCCGGGTCTCGACGAACTGGTCGCGTCGCACCTCGTCATCGAGATGGGCAACGGCCGGTACGCGCTGCACGACCTGATCCGGCTGTTCGCCCGGCAGAGCGGCGACCTCGGCGACGGGGTGGAGCGCCTGCTCGACCGCTACCTCACCATCGCCCACGCGGCGGGGGAGGTGCTCAACCCGCGCCACGACCTCGTGACGCGGCCGCACTGCGACGATCTCCCGTTCGCCGCCGACCGCGTCGAGGTGCTCGCCTACCTCGACGCCGAACGCGACAACGTGCTGCACGTGATCCGGATGGCGGTACGGTCCGGCCTGCATCGCGAGACGTGGCAGCTGGCGTACCTGCTGACGAGCTACTTCGAGGCACGCGGCAACTGGGCGGCGCGCGTCGAGCAGTGCGAGCACGCCGTGAAGGCCGCCCGCGCGCTCGGCGACCAGCGCGCCGAGGCCGAGATGCTGCGGGGACAGGGCATCGCGCTGCAGATGACCTCCCGCATCGCCGAAGCCATGGTGGTGCAACGGCAGGCGCTCGTCCTGGTGCGCGAAGCGGGTGACCTGCGTGGCGAGGCGCGGCTGCACAACAACATCGGCAACGCGCACTCCGAACTGCGTCAGTTCGACCTGGCACTGGAGTCCTACCGCGCGGCGATGGAGGTGCACGGCGCGGCGGGGGACGAGGTGGGCGTGGCGCTGGCCCGCCGCAACCTCGGCTACACCTACGTCCGGATGGGCAAGCCGGACCTGGCGGCCTCACCGTTGTTCGCGGCGCTGGAAACCTTCCGCGCCAAGGAGAATCCACGGCTGGAGGCGGCGACGCTGATGTCGCTGGGCAACGCCTTCCACCAACTCGCCGACTTCGAACCGGCGCTGCGCTTCTTCGGCGACGTGCTGCGGATCAGCCGCGAGATCACCGACCACCGCTTCGAAGCCGACGCGCTGACCGGCCTCGGCGTGACCCACCTCGCGCTCGGAGATCCCGCCGTGGCAAGGGAATGCCTCACCGGCGCACTCGTGGTGTGCCGTGCGCTCGGCGACGGGCACCGCGAGGCGTCGACGTTGCGCGAGCTGGCCGAGGCCGACCTCGCGCTCGGTGACCTCACCGCCGCCCGTGACCACCTCTCGGCCGCGCTGACGGCCAGGACCCAGGCGCAGGACGAGTTCGAACTGGCCCAGGTCCACCGCACGTTCGCCGGCCTGGAGGGCCGGTGCGGGCGGTGGACCGAGGCCGCACGGCACTGGGCTCAGGCCGTCACGCTGTTCACTGCCTGCCGGCGATCGTGAACACGGCGACGCGCTTGCCGATCTGGCCCGGCTTCACCGACGTGATCTCCAGCGTGAACTTCTTCTGCTGCCCGGTCACGCGCAGCACCTTGTACGGCACACCGGCCTGGCTCTCGCCCGCCTTGATCGTGACCGTTCCGCGGGGCGCGGCCCGGTAGTCCTCACCCAGCTTCGCGGTGCCGTCGACGAACCTGTACGTCACTTCGACGTTCTGCTTCGCCTTGCCGTCGCGCAGCTTCAGGACCGCCGTGTACTCGTCCGCCGACTCGTGCACGGGGCCGTCTATCGCGTCCACGACGTCCGGGCAGTCCGGCGGCTCGCAGCCCGCTGCTCCGTGTGCGGGCACGATCCCCAGCAGAAGCAGCAACAACACCATGATGGTCTTCATTGACAACCCTTTCGGTGGGTCCGTCTCCGAACAACGGAGACGGACCCACCGGGGTTGATACTCAGTCCTTCTCGTTGATCAGGTATTGCGCTCCGCCGAGATCCGTGCCCTGGACGTCGACCTGGCGCACGTGCAGCTCGGCCGGTCCGGCCTCCTTGTCGGTCGCGAACGTCAGCGCCGTCTCGATCCGCTCGTCGCCCTTGAGCACCAGCCCGTCGATGCTCGCCTTGGCGTCGACGAGCTGGAACTGCGTCTCGCCGACCTGTTTCACGCCGGTGGCCCTCCCGCCGGCGGCCTTCCACCGTGCCGTGAGCTCCTGGCCGAGGTCGATCGTCGCGGTGCCGGCGAACGGCCGGGGCTGCTCGATGATGAGGTTCTGCCTGGCGTCGCCGCGCTCGGGGTTGCCGATCGTGTACGGCACGCGGACGGGTTCGAACGGGCGGACTCGCACGGAGTCGACGTTGCGCCACGCGATGTTGTTGTTCCGCTGCGCGTTGAGCTGGGTGTTGGCGCCCTCGGCGAACGTCATCGGGTCCGCGTTCGACACCCAGCGGGCGAGCAGGCAGAAGTGCGCGGGGCCGGGCACGTTCCAGCCAGGCCAGGTGATCATGACGGTGGTGCCGCCGACCGGCACGGACGAGCCCGCGGTGCCGATGTAGGTCCAGCCGCCCGGCCAGGCCGTGCCGCCACCGAGGTTGCTGCGGTACAGGTGGAGGTTGCCGTCCACGAAGCCGATGCCGCCCGGCTTGCGTCTCAACGTGACGAACACGTAGTTGTTCACGCCCACGACCGGGTTCTGCGACACCGCGCACAGCACCGGCGTCGAGCACACCTTGATGTCGGGGCTGTAGTAGATGCTGCCGGCGCTGGGCTCGTTGCCGACATCGCTGACGTTGTCGCGCACGAAGACGTCACGTTGGAACGGCGTGGCGCTCGCGGCCGGTGCGATCAGTGCCGCGGCCGCCAGCAAGCCCGCCAGCACCGTTGCCAGTTTGGCTTTCACCATGTCCTCCATCGGTTGTGGTCTGACGATGAAGGAGTACCGCCGTGCTGTTGTGGCGAGGTTGTCGTGCTGTTGTCCGGGGATTCAGCCGACCAGGCGACGGCGCCAGTCCAGCGGCGTGACCGTGATCGACCGGCCGGGATCGCGGTCCCACCGGGTGCTCAGACCGGCTGCTTCGAGGGCGGCCACGACCTCGTCGCCGATGGCCGTGGTCGTCTCGGAGGAGCCGTCGAAACCGCCGTAGAGGAGCGTCAGTCCGTGACCTGCCGCGGCGGACTCGGTGCACTGCGAGTGGAAGTAGACGAACCCGCGGGCGCCCGGCCCGGCCTCGCCACCGATCTCCGCCTGGCCACAGCTGCGGCAGCAGGTGAAGTTCTCGCGGGCGGTGATGCCGTTGTGCCGCAGGGAGGTGAACGCGCGGGTGAGTCGTTCGGGGTCGGTCTCGCCCTGCCAGGACCGCTGTTCCGCGACCCGTTCCAGCCACAACCGGTCGGCCAGCGCCTGCGCCTGTTCGCGCGACACGGGCCGGCGGTCCTCGGTGACCAGGTAGTCCTCCGCGAGCTCGGCCAGCTGGGCACGGGAGCAATAGCCGCCTGCCAGCGCTTCGCGGACGCGGGTCTCCAGCTCCTCGCGCTCCTTGTCGCCGAGGTCGAGCGGCGGCACCTCACGGGCGGGCGGCAGGCCCAGCGGTGACCAGACCAGACCGTTGTCCCACCCGGCTTCCCGGCGGGCCCAGCCGGTGAGCGCCGCGATCACGGCCCCGGGCTGCTCGGCCGTCGTCTCGAAGTGCCGGTCGGCGCTGCCGTCGCGGTGCTCCACCGAGTAGTCGCCGCCGGCCGCGTGCCAGACCTGGGCGAAGACGTCGGGCAGGTCGGGCACCCGCTGGATCACCAGGAACCGGTCGCCATCGCCGCCGATGCGCTCGACCAGCCCGGCCAGTTCCTCGGCGGACACGCGGACGTGCCGTTCCCCGGTCTCCGTCCGCACCACGATCTCCAGCATGCGCAGACTCTAAAACGGGCCTCACGAGCCGACGCCGTCGCTCAGCCGGTGCGTGACCTGGGTCACTTATGGACCCGGTTTCTGTGACCTGAGGTGAGACTCGCCGGTCTCCCATGGCGTACAGGATCAGTCGGCGAAGGGTGCGGAAGTGACGGGTCGGGAGTGGCTGGGGCAGGTGGACGCGGAGCAGGTGGAGGCCGCGCGGGCCGGTGATCGGGCGGCGCTCGACGCCGTGGTCGCGGGTTGCCTGCCGCTGGTCTACAACGTGGCCGGTCGGGCGCTGCACGCCGACGCCGAGGTGGACGACGTGGTCCAGGAGACGATGGTCCGCGTGATCCGCGGCATCGACGCGCTGCGGGAGCCAGAGCGGTTCCGGTCCTGGCTGGTGGCCGTCACGATCAACCAGGTCCGCGAGCACTACCGGCGCCGCGACCTGGCCCCTGCCCCGCTGGAGGAGTACGACCGGGCCGATCCGGGGGCCGAGTTCGTCGAGGTGGCGTTGTCGCGGCTGCACTTCGCCCAGCAGCGCAGGGAGGTCGACGAGGCCGCGCGGTGGCTCGACCCGGCTGATCGCGAACTGCTGGCGCTGTGGACGCTCGAACGCGTTGGGCAGCTGACCAGGGCCGAGGTGACCGACGCGCTCGACCTCGGCGCGCACGCCGTCACGGTGCGGGTCAGCAGGTTGAAGGGCCGCCTGGAGACGATCCGGCACCTGGTGCGCGCGTTGTCGATGGAACCGCGCTGCGCCGGGCTCGACCGGGCCGCGCAGGGGTGGAACGGCGAGCCGAACCCGTTGTGGCGCAAGCGGCTCCTGCGACACGTCGACGAGTGCGGCCGATGCCGGCGCGGCGTGGACGACGCGATGCCGGTCGAGCGCATCCTGACCGGTGCCGCGCTGCTCGTGGTCCCGGCCACCTACCTGCCGCGGCTGCTGGAGAGCCTGCGGGACGTCACACCGGAGGCCGTCGCGTACGCGTCCGGCCTCGGGCCCGATCCCACCCACGCCGCCCACCTCGCAGAACCCACGGGCGTCTTCGGCAAGCTCGCGGGCATCGCCGGCGGCAAGCCCGTCCTCGTGGTGGCCGGTGCGGCAGCGGTGTGCGCGCTCGTCGGCGTGGTCGGCACCGTGGTGCTGCTGCCCTCTGACCCGCCCGCCGCCGTGGCCGGGCCGAACACCACCCAGGGGCTCGCTCTCACCACGTCCTCGTCACAGGCGGTGGAAACGACGTCGAGCGCGCCGTCGTCCAGTGCCACCACGACGACGACCACCACCACGACCACGACGACCGCGCCGCCCGAGCCCGTGCGCGCCGCCACCCCGGAGGAGCGCGTCCTGGCGTTGATCAACGAGACTAGGGCGAACGCCGGCCTGCCCCCGCTGGCGGTCGACCCGGCGCTGGTCACCGCGGCCGACCGCCACACCAGGGCGATGATGAGCAACGGCTGCGGTCTGTCGCACCAGTGCCCCGGCGAGAGCGGCCTCGGCGAACGCAGCACCGCGGCGGGCGTGAAGTGGAGCTCCGTCGCGGAGAACGTCGGCATGGGCGGCCCGGTCAAGGACAACGTGGACGCGATCTCCAAGATGGCGCTCGGCCTCACCCAGGGCATGATCGACGAGAAGCCGCCGAACGACGGCCACCGCAAGAACATCCTGAGCAAGTCGTCCACCCGCATCGGCATCGTGGTGATCCGCGACGCCAAGGGAACCGTGTGGATGACGCACGACTTCGCCGGAAGTTGAGTCGCAACGCACAATTAAAAAAGATCATCCTGAAGTCGTACGTGGGAACGCGACCACGGTCGGACGCGTGACGATCCGTCCGGACAGCACTGTCTCTTCCGTGCAGACCGTCACCTACCGCTGGCCGACCGCGGTCACCACCGACACCCCGGAACTGTTGCGCTGGACGGGTTTCGGCGGCGCGCTCCTGCTCACCGCGGGTGCGTGGGCCGCGAGCGCCAGAGCAGGGGGATTGGCGCTCGGGGTCGCGATCGCGGGCGCCGGGCTGGTCGTGCTGGCGTGGACGCTGCTCGGCCGCACCAGGCCGGACGCCCCGTGGCTGCGCCGGACGCTGGCGTGGTGGTGCGGGCCGCTGCTGGTGGCCCCGCCGCTGTTCAGCGGGGACGTCTTCAGCTACCTGGCCCAGGGCGAGGTGGCGGCGAACGGACTCGACCCGAACGTCGTCAGCCCTGCGGTCGGGGCGAGCGCGGAGGCGGTGGCCCGCGTCGGCGTCTACTGGCGCGAGACGCCGTCGCCGTACGGGCCGCTGTTCACCACGGTCGAACGCTCGATCACCCAGGTCACCGGTGGGGATCCGGTGGCGGGCATCGTGGCGTACCGGCTGGTCGCGGTACTGGGCCTGCTGCTCGTCGTGTGGGCGGTGCCGAGGCTCGCGGCCATGACGGGCGTGCCGGAGCGCGCGGCGTTGTGGCTGGGCGTGATGAACCCGTTGGTGCTGTGGCATCTCATCGGCGGCGTCCACAACGACGCGTTGATGCTCGGTCTCATGCTGTCGGGCACTGTCATCGCGTTGCACGCACTGCCTGAACTGAAGTGGTGGCCGTTCACGGCCGGTGTCGTGCTCATCGGGCTGGGTGCTCAGGTCAAGCTGCCGGCGCTGGTCGCGCTCGCGGTGGTCGGTACCGCGCTGGCCCGCAGGCTGGGCGGCGGCTGGGCGCGGTTCGTCGCCGCGGGACTCGCGATGGTCGTGGCCGCCGTGGTGGTGTCGGTCGTGACGTCGCTGGCGGGCATGTCCGGTTTCGGCTGGGTGCAGGCACTCGGCACGCCGTCGAAGGTCAACAGCTGGATGGCGCCGACCAACTGGCCCGGCTATCTGGCGGGTGCGGTGTTCGGGCCGGAAAGCGGTCAGGCGATGATTTCCTCGGCACGGATCGCGGGGCTCGTGCTGATCCTGTGCGGGGTTGCGGTGGTGATCGACCGGCAGCTGCGCGGCAGGGTTTCCGAGGTGACGGCGCTGGGGATGATGATGAGCCTGATCGTGGTGCTGGGGCCGGTGATCCAGCCGTGGTACCTGCTGTGGGCGGTGCTGCCGCTGGCCGCGTGCCTGCCGGTGGGGAAGTGGCGGACCAGGGTCGCCGTGCTCGCCGGGGTCTTCGCGCTGCTGGTGCCGCCGCTCGCGGGCAACTTCGCGGGCCGCATGCCCGAGCTGATCGGCGCCTACGTCCTCGGGATCGCCCTGGTCGGTGGCGCGTACCTCGTCCTGCGCCGGGCGAGGGTGTCCGTTGCGCAAGCCTGATCTCGCCCGCTACGGCGCTGCCGCGCTGGCCGGCGGCGCGCTGGCCCTGAGCTTCCCGCCGCGCACGCTCTGGTGGCTCGCCGTGCCCGCGTTCGTGGTGCTGTGGCTGGCTTTGAAGGGTGCGAGCGCGCGTCGTAGCGCGGGCCTCGGGTTCGTGTTCGGGCTGACGTTCTTCCTTCCACACCTGTGGTGGATCCAGCACTTCCTCGGCGACGACTTCGGACCGTGGCCGTGGCTGGTGCTCAGTGCGTTGATGGCGTTGTTCGTCTGTGTCGTCTGCGCGCTGTTCCCGCTCGTCTCCCGGCTGCCCGCGGCGCCGGTGTGGGCGGCGTTGCTGTTCGTGCTGCAGGAGACCGCGCGCGGGCTGATCCCGTTCAACGGCTTCCCGTGGGGCCGCGTCGCGTTCGGCCAGGTCGACGGCCCGTTCGCGCGGCTCGCCGTGATCGGTGGCGCGCCGCTCGTGACGTTCGCGGTGGTCTTCACGGGGTTCGGCCTGGCCGCCTGGTTCCCCCGGTGGACCCGTGCCTGGGCGTTGGTGCCGATCGTGGCCGCGCTCGCCGTCAGCCCGTTGATCTCGATCGAGGCCCAGACCGGGCAGCGGACCGTCGGTGTCGTGCAGGGCAACGCCCCCGACGTCGGACTCGGTCTGCTCACCGAGGGCGCCACCCTGCGCGCCAACCACCTGCGCAAGACCGCCGAACTGGCCGCGCTGGTCCGCGGCGGCGCGCTGCCGAAGCCGGACCTCGTGGTGTGGCCGGAGAGCGCGACCAGGACCGGCGACCGCGACCAGGTGCTCGACAGCGCCATCGCCGACCTCGGCGTGCCGACGTTGGTGAGTGCGTTGCGCGACGGGCAGAACTCGGTCATCGCGTGGGACCCGGAGACCGGGGCGGGCGAGTCGTACGCGAAGCAGGAGCTCGTCCCGTTCGCCGAGCACATCCCGCTGCGCCCGCTCGCCCGGATCTTCACGCCGTTCGCGGACCAGCCGGATCTCGACGCGGGCACCGAACCCGGCGTGCTCGACATCGCGGGCACGCGCGTGGGTGTCGGCATCTGCTACGAGGTCGCCTACGACTACGTGCTGCGCGAGAGTGCGGCCGATGGCGCGCAACTGCTTGTGGTGCCGACGAACAACGCCTGGTACGGCCGCGGCGAGATGACCTACCAGCAACTCGGGATGGCCCGGTTGAGGGCCGTCGAACACGGCCGCGCGGTCGTCGTCGCGGCGATCAGCGGCGTGAGCGCGGTGGTGCGCCCGGACGGCAGCGTGGTGCAGTCGACCGGGATGTTCACCGACGACCTGATGGTGGACACCGTGCCGTTGCGCACGGACCTGACGTTCGCGACGAGGTTCGGCGGCGCGATCCACGTCCTGCTCACGGGCGCGGCGCTGGCCGCGTGCGTGATCGGGCTGTGGAGGCGCCGCCGCGCCTCAGTTCTTGCCGAGCAGGGCTGACCCCAGCAGCGTTCGCTGGTGCAGCACGGACAACCCCTGTCGCTCCGTCGTCAGCAACCCCGCCTCCCGCAGCACGCTCGTGTGCCGGCTGACCGAGGACGGGGACGCCCCGAGGCGTTCCGCCAGTTCGGTCGTCGTCGCCCCGGCACCGACCGCCGCCAGCACGGCGGACCGGGTGTTGCCGAGCAACGCCGCGAGCGCGCCCTGCTCACGCCGGCCGCTGTCGAGTTGCCGCTGCCAGGTCCAGTCGTGGTGCAACGGGTACACCACGGTCGGCGGGAGCTCTGGATCAGCGAACGCGACAGGCGTGCGGCGGCAGAAGTACGACGGCACCAGCCGCAGCCCACGCCCGTTGAGGTGCAGGTCCCGGTCGTGCGCGTACTGGACCTCCAGCACCGGCGGCCGCCAGTTCATCAACGGCCACATGCCCCGCAGCAGTCCCTCGATGGACCCCGCGACGCCGTTGCGGTGCAGACGATCGGTCTCGACGGCCTCCTCGATCAGATCGGTGTACGGCGCGATGACCGCGCAGTGATAGCGGGCCAACGCCTCGGTGAGCTCCAGAAGGGACTCGCCGTCACCCGCCGCCAGCGGACGTGTCCATTCCGGTGTGGGACGCACATCCTCCAGCCGCCCGAACTCCTCTCGCAACCGGTGCCGCGGCGTGGACCGGATCGCGGCGAGCGCGCTCCCCAGGCCCTGCGCGCCCTCCGGCGGCGTGAGGAAATCGGGGAAGTACGGCCCCAGCGGGGCGAGCACGGACAGCGTTCGGACGCCGGACGTGATCACCTGCCGGTCGCCGTTGCGGCGGATGTGACGCAGCCACGGCTGCAACAACAACCCGCTGTCCAGTTCGGTCAGCCGAAGCCAGCTGAACACCATTTCCCAGAGTGGATCCACCCTTTCCGCTACCTGCGTACGCTCCAGATCGCCAGGCGAAAAATGGATGCGCAACACAGCAACCTCCCCAGGCCAGGTCACCGCGCACAACAATACCCGGCGTGTCACTCCGCCGAATTCAGCAACGAAAACCGGTCTCGGGACCAAGGCCCCGAGACCGGTTCTGTGCTATCCGGCTGGATCAGCCGCAGGTGGTGCTGACCCACTGGTGCGAACGCACCTGGTAGGTGCCGGCGAGGTCACCCTTCTGACCTTGCTTCGTGCAACCGATCGAGTTGTTGTACCCCGTGTTGCGGTAGAACCTGACGCCCTTGGCGGAGGACGTCCCCCGGTTGTAGACGGACTTGACCTCCTTGGTCGTGGCCCAGGAACACTTGTAGGTTCCCGAGGTCCAGTCCGAGTCCGCCACGTCCCACATGCAGCGGCCGCCGGTGCCGCCGAAGCCGTTCCAGAAGCAGATGTTGCCGGTGTTGCAGTCCCAGGCGGCGAGAGCCTGGCCGGTCTCGGAGTCGAACGCCGCGCCCACAGCGGCGGCCTCGGCGACCGGAGCCTCCGCCTGAGCGCTCGGTGCCGCGAGAGCGACGGTGAAGAGCATGGCGAGCGGCATCAACGCCAGCAAAATACGCCGAACGAACCTCAAAGGATTCCTCCCTAAACCCGAAATGAATTCGGCCGACGTCACTTTAAGCAGAGGGAGGATCTGGAAGAAAGCTATTGCTTCGTGGCGCAAAAGCACATTTCACGGCCGTCGGGTGTACCTGTGTTTCACACCGGCCGGGAAGTACTCCGGATCTCCTGCCGGTCGCAGCACGACCTCGGGCAACTGCCGCTCGGCCGGGACGTAGTGCGCGAACTCGCTGTTGAGCCGCAGCAGCTGGGTCCGCACCGCCTCCGCGATCACCACCGCGTCCGCCGTCGCGCCCGGCGCGGTCTCGACGGTGATCCGCAACAGCCGATCGCGATCTTCGTTCTCGACCGACTCGATCACGAACTTTCCGGTGACCGTCTCGCTGATGCCGGGCTGTTCCAGTCCGACGGTCACGTTCTCCGGATGGACGTTCGCGCCGAAGAACGACACCGTGAACAGCGACCGCCCGAACAGGAAGACGAACGGCAGCTCCGGGCCCGGCGGGGGAGTGAAGCCGTGGCGGGCGCAGTGGGCCAGCAGCTCGGCGTGCTCCAGAAGCCCGCCCTCGTCGGCGATCCGGTAGCGGATCAGCGGGATCCCGCCGTCCGCGGTGAACACCAGCGTGCCGTCGTGCACCTCGAAGAACCGGCTCGCCGGGTCGTACTGCACGAGCGTGGGCAGCCGCGAGTCGCCGAAGACCTCCCGCGCCTGCTCCGGGCGGTCGGCGAAGAACCGGCGGATGCCCGCGGACAGCGCTGTCTCGTTGCCCAGCACACCGGAATCCGCTGTGCCGTAAAGGGAAGCGACGTCACTGATCGGGTCCGCGATTCCGGCCCGTCGCGAAACCAGGTCACGCCACTGCTCGCTGAACACCTCGCCCGCGAGCACGAGCTTGATCCGGTACGCGGGCCAGTCGACGCCCTGCGCGAGCCCGGTGTCGACGACGTCCTTCACGAACGGCGGGTAGCCCAGCAGCACGACCTGCTCGAAGTGCGGCGCCAGTTCCGGCAGCACCCGCAGGATCTCGGCCTTGTTGTTGCCCGGCGCCACGACCGTGATCGGGCAGCCCTTGGCCGCGAGATGCCGCACGCAGGCCTGCGTGAACAGCCCGCCCACCCACGTGCCGAGCGGGAAGCACACCACGGCCAGCGTCGTGCGCTCGTCCGCGTGGAAGCCGTCCACCAGCACCTGCTCGAACCGCCGCGCCACGTGCAACTCGTCCTCCAGCGCGCGCGGCCAGATCGTCGGCCTGCCACTGGATCCCGACGACACGGCGATCATGTCGCAGTTCTCGAGCCGTCCGCCGCGGCACAGCTCCGGCAGCGGATACCGCTCGTGGTAGTTCGCCTTCTCGAGCAACGGCAGTCGCTGGAAGTCCTCGAACGTCCTGATGCCCGCCGGCTCGATCCCGTTCTCCCGCAGGAGCTTCCGGTACGCGGGCACGGTGGCGGCCGTGTGCTGGAACAGGTCGAGCACCCAGCTCGGGGACTTCGGCTCGGCGGGAGCGAAGAAGTCGTCGAACGCCTGGCGCACGCGGTTCTGCCGGCTGCTGTCCATCGCCCGAGCGTATCGATCTGATCCACGTTCCACCCGAACCAGACGAACGACGGTTCACGGGCAGTACCCGCCGCTTCTACCGTCTGTGTCTGACCGGGAAACCCCCTGCTTCCCGGTCGTGAGGAGTACAGCTGCATGAAATCCCTGCGCACGGGGGCGCTGGCCGTCCTGACGGCCTCAGTGGTCGCCCTCTCGATGACGGGCGCCTCCGCCCACGACCCGAACACAGCAGAAGGACAGGCGGCGGCCAGAACGTTCCTGACCGACCACCTCCCCGCCGACCGGCACGCGGTGACCGGCCAGGCCGCCGGAGTCCCGTGTGTCGACGGCAAGGCAGACATCTACCCCTGCAAGAACGTCGACCTGCTCAGCGTGCTGCCGCTGTCCGCGATGGGCGGTGGCAACGGCAACGACATCTGGGGCTGGACCGACCCGTCCTCCGGCAAGGAGTACGCGATCGTCGGCCGCACCAACGGCACGGCGTTCGTCGACGTCAGCACGCCCACCGCGCCCAAGTTCCTGGGCAACCTGCCGTCCAACGGCGGCAGCAGCTCATGGCGTGACATGAAGGTCTACAAGGACCACGCGTTCATCGTCGCCGACTTCATCACCGGCCACGGGATGCAGGTGTTCGACCTGACCCGCCTGCGGACGATCACGACGCCGCAGACGTTCACGGCCGACACCCTGTACAAGGACTTCGGCCCGGCGCACAACATCGCCATCAACGAGGAGACCGGGTACGCGTACGCGATCGGTTCCAACACGTGCAGCGGCGGCCCGCACATGGTCGACATCCGCACGCCGAAGTCGCCGAAGAACGCGGGCTGCGTCGCGCAGGACGGCTACACGCACGACAACCAGTGCGTGATCTACCGCGGCCCGGACGCGACCTACAAGGGCCGGGAGATCTGCTTCAACTCCAACGAGGACACGCTGACGATCGTCGACGTGACCGACAAGGCCAACCCGGTCCAGATCGTGCGCAAGGCCTACTCCGGCGCGCAGTACTCGCACCAGGGCTGGCTCACCGAGGACCAGCGCTACTTCCTGCTCGACGACGAGCTGGACGAGTCGCGCGGCACCGACAAGCGCACCAAGACCTACATCTGGGACCTCGCGTCGCTGGCGAACCCCGTGCACACCGGCGTCTACAACTCGCCGGCCACGGCCATCGACCACAACCAGTACATCAAGGGCAAGTACTCCTACCAGGCCAACTACCAGGCCGGACTGCGCATCCTCGACGTCAGCAACGTGGCTTCGGCGCAGCTCACGGAGGCCGGGTACTTCGACATCTACCCGGCGGCGAACGAGGCGAAGTTCAACGGGGCGTGGAGCAACTACCCGTACTTCGCGAGCGGCATCGTCCTGGTCAACGGCATCGAGCAGGGCCTGGTCGTGGTCAAGCCCAACCTCGGCGCCGTCGAGCCGCCGCCCACCGGTGGCAAGTTCGAGAACACGGCCGACGTGTCCATTCCGGACGCGGGTGCCGCGATCACGTCACCGATCACGGTGTCCGGCGTCCCCGGCAAGGCGCCGGGCGCCTTGAAGGTGAACGTCGACATCAAACACCCGTACCGCGGTGACCTGGTGATCGACCTCGTCGCGCCGGACGGCACGTCGTTCCGGCTCAAGGGTTCCAGCAACGACTCCGGCGACAACGTCGTGGCCACCTACGAGGTGAACGCCTCCGCCGAGGACGCGGCGGGCACGTGGCAGCTCAAGGTGCAGGACCTCTACCGCTCCGACGTCGGCTACATCGACGCGTGGAGCCTTCAGTTCTGAGACGAGGCCGTGGGTGGCCGGCACCGGCCACCCACGGCTCAGGAGTGGTCATGCGCAAACTGAGCTTCGCCGACTGGTTCTTCGCCCTGCTCGCCGTCGCCGTGGTGGCGGGCGGCGGGATCATGCTGTTCGCCCGGTCCGCTTCGCCGACGCAGCACCAGAACATGGGCCCGGTCCTGCCCGCCGCGCACAGCGACGGTCTGTCCGAAGTGGAGAGCGGCTACCGGTTCGACCGCGTCACCATGCCCGAGTCGCGAGGCACGGCGGTGCCCGTGGCGTTCCGGATCCTCGACGGCGCGGGCGAACCCGTCACCAGGTTCCTGGACAACCAGACCAAGCAGATGCACTTCTTCGCCGTCCGCGAGGACATGAACGTGTTCGAGCACCTGCATCCCGTTCTGCGGGGCGACACCTGGCACACCACGCTCTCGTTGCCCGACGGCGGCGCCTACCGGATGTTCGCGGAGTTCGTGCCGCTCGACACCGCCGACCCACGCCACCCGGTCGTGCTCGGCGTGCCGTTCAGCGTCCCGGGCGACACGACCCCGGCCCCGGTGCCCGCCCCGTCGGACGGCGCCACGACCACCGACGGCTACACCGTGGTGCAGGTCGACTCCACGGCGCGACCGACGCCGATGAACCCGCACGTGCTGCGCCTGTCGATCCGCGGACCCGACGGCAAGCCGGTCAGTTCCCTGGAACCGCACCTCGGCGCCAACGGGCACATGACCGGCTTCCACACCATGCTGCTGTCGGCGACGCACCTGCACCCGGTCGAACTGGCGGGCATCCCCTTGAACAACGGCGAACTGAGCTTCCAGGCCGTCTTCGCCGACCGGGGCGAGTACCGGCTGTTCCTGGAGTTCGCCCACGACGGCAAGGTGCACCGGGCGGCCTTCACGGTCGACGTCGGCTGACCCGTCGCGGCGACGTCAGTTCATCGGCACGTTCCGCGCCGAACGGAGCTGTACGCGTCGTTGTGCGGGAAGTACCCCCACGTTCCGCTGTCGGACTGGTAGCGCTCGCCCTGGTAGTTGGGTTCGGTGTACCAGCAGAACGAGGCTCCGCTCCTGTTCCAGCCGGACGTGATCCGGTTGTCGAGGTAGCCGCCGTTGAACTGCGCCAGGTCGGGAATGCGCTGCTGGAGCGCCACGTACCGGCCCCCGCCCTTCTCGTGCTCGAATCCGCACATGTGCGACGGCGGACATTCCGAGTACGCGGTGACGCCGATCTCGCCTGCCTGCGCGGTTCCCCCGGTGAGCGCCGTCGCGCCGGCCAGGGCGACCGCGACCCCGGCGACCGTCTTCTTGATGCCGAACACCATTCCTGTTCCCCCTCAACGGTTTTCGCTTGCGAGAACCATGATTCGGGGGAGTGCTCACGGGGAACAGGTCACGAACCGGTCACCTGTGAGTGCTCGCTGACCGTAGAGTGAACTGTGGACCGAATCGCGGGATCGTTGTACGGGTTGGCCTTCGGGGACGCGCTCGGCCGGCCGACGGAGTTCCTGACCGTGGAGGAGATCGATCAGGAGTTCGGTCCTGCCGGGCCGGACGACCTGGAGGGTGATCCGGCGCTGGTCACCGACGACACGCAGATGGCGCTGGCAGTCGCGTGGGCGTTGCACGGCGTCGATCGGTACACCGCTGACGTGCTGGAGCCGCGGTTGCGGGAGCGGTTCGTGGCCTGGGCGCACAGTCCGGAGAACAACCGTGCGCCCGGCATGACGTGTCTGCGCGCGTGCGGCGGACTGGCGGACGGCGTGCCGTGGGTGGAGGCCACCATCGCGGGCTCCAAGGGATGCGGCGCGAACATGCGGGTGACGCCGGTGGGCCTGGTGTCCGGGCTCGACCTCGACGTGCTGGCCGGGGTGTCGCAGCTGCAGGCCGCGATGACCCACGGCCATCCCACGGCGCTGGCCGCGTCCGAGCTCACCGCTTACGCGACGCGGCTGCTGGTCGACGGCCTCGACCTGGCCGACGTGCCCGCCGCGTTGCTGGCTCGCTGCGCTGAACGGCGCTCGATCTACCTGGAGGAGTGGCTGGGATCGCTGTGGCGGATGCCGGGAGCGACCACGCCCGCCGACTTCATCGCCCGCGGCTGGGACGAGTGTGCAGCCATCCTCGAATGGCTGGTCGCGGCCCTCGCCAGGCCTGATGACGGCCTGGACGCGTGCCTGGCCACGGGTGAGGCCTGGATCGCCGAGGAGGCGCTGGCGACCGGGCTCTACTGCGCGATCCGGCACGCCGACGACCCGGTGCGAGCCCTGGTGCGGGCCGCTCGCACCAGCGGCGACTCCGATTCGATCGCCGCGCTGGCCGGGGCGTTCGCAGGCGCCGCGCACGGCCTGGCCGCCTGGCCGCAGGACTGGGTCGCCCGCATCGAGTACGCCGACCAGCTGGCCGCGCTCAGTTCAGGCTCTCGAGCCAGCGGAGCCACGTCTTCCGCGTGACGTCGTGCTCGGGGCGGTCGGCGACATGGCGAACCAGGAGCGCGTACATCCAGTCCTCGCGCCGATACGGGCGGTGCAGCACGTCGACCAGCAGATCGGCGGCCTCCGCCTCGCTTCCGCCGGCACTCCTTTCCGTCCCAGGCGAAGGAGCACTTCTTGCTTGCTCGACCGCCACGAACGGCCATTGGTCCAGTGTGATGGTGCCCCACGGTTCCCTTTACCAATGAACGGTGAGGTACGAGAAGATCGTCCGCTCACCATCGGATCCGTAGGACAGACCCGAATCTCTTGCCACCAGATCGCGGTGCCGTGCGAGCGCCCGGCGGTGGACGACGTCATCCCGAGCCCGGTCCGTGCCTACTATCCGGGTGAACAGCCGATCGCCCGGAGGAGGACCCTTGACGCGCCACACGTTCACCACGCTGGTCGAGCTCAACGGCAAGACCGCGACCGGGCTCCGCGTCCCTGCGGACGTGGTCGAGGCGCTCGGGCAGGGCAAGAAACCCAGGGTCGCGGTGACCATCGGCGTCCACACCTACCGCAGCACCGTGGCGGTGTACGGCGGCGACTTCATGCTGCCGTTGAGCGCCGCCAACCGGGAGGCCGCGGGCGTCGCCGCCGGGGACACCGTCGAGGTGACGCTGGAGCCGGACCTGGCGGAACGCACCGTCGAGCTGCCCGACGACCTCGCGGCGGCGCTCGATCAGCACCCCGCGGTCCGGGCCGCGTTCACCGCGCTGTCCTACAGCAACCAGCGGCAACGGGCAGAGGCCGTGGCGGCGGCGAAACAACCCGAGACCCGCGCGCGGAGGATCGAGAAGATCATCGCCGAACTGTCCTGACGCGCCAAGGCTAGAAGGCGTCCTCGGTGAAGTCGCTCGGCGCGTCGTCGTCGAAGTCGCCGCGCGACGGCCGGGCGCGCTGCTGACCCGCCACGATGATCTCGTCGAGGTTCTGGCCCTCCTTGATCCCCGTGTACGCGCGCTTGAGCGACGGCATGCTGGTCTGCATCGCGCGTTGCACGTCGGGATCGTGCACGGCCCTGCCGGACGCGATGTCCCGCCAGGACATCTGGCCCTCGTCGACCTTGCGCTGCAGGTCCTTCAGCGCGTTCGGCGCGTCCTTCGACCGGGCGAACTTCTCGATCGCGGCGATGTCCGCGGGGGACAGGTCGGTGCCGCGGGTCTGCACCCTGGACGCTTCCAGGGCGACCTTCTCCAGCTGCGCGCCCCTGGCGTCGAGATCCTTCTGCCACGTCTGCAACTGCTGACGAGCGCTGTCGTACGGGAACGTCATTCCGCACCGCCCGGACTCGACGTGCTGGGCTCCGCCCAGTGCTTTTCCTTCATCGCGCCGGTGTACTTGCCGTGCGCCTTGAACCCGCCCTTGGCCATGCCCCACGCGCCGCTGCCGACGGCAGCCGTGCCGTCGCCGAACTTCTCCGTGCCGTCCTGCCACGTGTCGACCACGTCGAAGAAGTCGTTGACGTCGCGCACGTCGGGGATCTTGGCCAGCGCGGTGCCCCACAGCTTGATGCCGTTGATCATGCCCTTGACGCCCTCGATGAGCGTCTGCATGGACTGGATGAGCTTGCGCACCTGGTCGACGATGTTGACCACGTCGTAGACCATCCAGACGGCACGACCCCAGCCGACGATCGGGATCCACGCGGTCATCGCGGCCTTCATCAGCTTGTCGCAGATCTTGTCGAGCAGGGTCAGCGCGAGCTTCGCGGCCGACCGGCAGGAGCTCGCCATGTTCTTGAACCGGTCGCCGATGAACTTCGCGACCTGCGAGTCCCACTCGATCGCCGTGGTCCACGTGCGGCGCACGCGGTTCTCGAAGCTCTGCGCGGCGCCGCCGTTCCATCTCGGAGAGAGCTCCTCGATGCCGTTGTTCACGTTGTGCCGCACGTTGTCCAGCGCCTTGGCGACCCGGTCCCACGCGGCGGCGTTCGCGTCGATCTTCTCGAAGTCGCCCGCCAGCGGCATGACCAGGTCGCGCACCAGGTCGTCGCCGGTGACCTGCTGGTAGATCCAGTTGACGCCCTGAATCTTCCAGCCGGCGGCCTCGATCAGCTCCTTGACGGTCTGCCGGCCAGGCCGGTTCTCGGGAGCGGCGCGCAGCGCGACGTTCGGGTCCTCGACGTCCTGGTAGCCGTTGCACACCGGGCCGGTCATTCGCCCACCCCCAGGTACCGTGCCAGCCAGGACGGCGGCTCCGCCTTGCCGCCCGCGGTGTCGATCAGGCAGACCCCGACCTCGTCCGCCTTCTCGTAGGCGTGGGCCGACTTGACCAGCGATTCGGCGTCCTGGCCCATCTTCTGGCTGGCGGCTTCGAGCGTCTCGCCGTAGAGCTGCGCGACCCCGACCACGACGGGATCGAGCAGCGACAGCAGCCCGGTGAACCCGGCCGTGTCCCCACCCTTGGAGATCGCGTGCTCCCGGATCGTCAGGAAGTGCTCGGCCTGACGTTCGAGCAGCCCGCTGTAGCCGCGCAGCTCATCCGGCACGACGTGGAACTTCTCACCCATGGCGGCCATGATGCATGCCGCAATGTGCGGTTCCATCGCGTTTGGCGAAAAAACCCCATTCACGTCATGAATGGCAGCGAGTCCGCAGGTAGCACGTCCGTCAGTTCACGAAGCAGCGGCAGCGGAACCTTGGAGACTCCGGAAGGCGCTGGGGCGGGGACGTGGAACGCGAGGTCGTAACCGTCCACTTCGGACATTCTCGGTCCTCCTGGACTGTTCCGTGCGTTCACGCGAAGCGGTCGGTGGCGGCGATGATCGCCGCGCTCATGCTGCCGCCGCCGTGACCGGTGTCGTCGAGAACCACGAGTTCGCTTCCCGGCCAGGCCCGGTGCAGCGCCCAGGCCGTGCCGAGCGGACCGCTGACGTCGTAACGTCCGTGGATCAGCACAGCGGGAATCCCGTGGAGCCGTTCGACGTCACGCAACAGCTGCCTCTCTTCCAGAAAGCAGCCGTGGGACCAGAAATGGGTCACGAGACGGGCGAAAGCCAGCTGAAAGGCCGGATCGGCGACCGACAGCGAAGGGGCCGCGTCGGGGGCCAGCGACATGTGCGTGTCCTCCCACAGGCACCACTCGTGTGCGGCCGTGGCACGGACCTCGGGGTCGGGATCGTGGAGCAGCCGGCTGTAGGCGGCCGCCAGGTCGCCGTCGCGTTCGGCGGAGGGCACGCCGTCGCGGAACCGTTCCCACTCGCGCGGGAAGACGCGGCCCATGTCACGGGTGATCCAGTCGGTGTCGCGGCGGTCGCCGTCGGTCACGGCCGCGAGCACCAGCTCGGTCACCCGTTCCGGATGCGCCTGCGCGTAGGCGAGAGCGAGAGTGACTCCCCACGAGCCACCCTCCACCAGCCAGCGCTCGATTCCCAGGTGGACCCGCAGCGCCTCGATGTCGGCGACGAGGTGCTGGGTGGTGTTCGCCGACAGGTCGACGACCGGGTCCGTGGCCGAGGGTGTGCTGCGCCCGGCGTTGCGCTGGTCGAAGAGCACCACGCGATAGCGGTCCGGGTCGAACAGTCCCCGCGTTCGCGGAGAGCTCCCCGAACCGGGACCGCCGTGCAGCACGACGGCCGGCTTGCCGCGGGGGTTGCCCGACACCTCCCAGTACAGCGAATGACCGTCGCCGACCTGCAACATGCCTGACTCGTGCGGCTCACTCGACGGATAACGCCCGTCGTCGGAAATACTCGCCATGCGGCCATGATCGCTCACCGCCGCATGAGCGCACCCGCTCGCGTCAGTGGTTGTACATGTTTTCCAGCGCGGCCCGCCGGGTGGCGACGTCGTCGGGATCGTCGCCGAAGACGAGCAGGTGCAGCGTGGTCTGCTTGATCGGGTTGTCGGTGCGGCGGGTGTCGTGCCCGCCGGTGACGAGGAGCCCTCCGCGCAGCAGGGCGGGTCGTAACGCGGCGAGCAGCGCGGCGACCGACGCGGTGGTGGTGATCTTCGTGGACTCCGACGGGCGGTCCAGGGCGTCGGGGCGGATCGTGTGCAGCGCCAGCAACGGGATGGACCCGCTGGTGATGCGGAAGTTGAGGTCGAGCATGACGAGTCTGCCGTCGTGGGTCTCGGCGCAGTCGAGGCTGCACATGCCGCGGTAACCGACGTCGGCGGCGCGCTGGGCGATCGCCAGGCATTCGACGAGCAGGTCGGCGGGCAATGGCACGACGAGCCCGAAGCGCCCGCCGGTGTAAATGCCGTCGGAGTCGATGCGCTGGTCGGTCACGGCGAGCAAGCGGGCCTGGCCGTCGGCGGCGACGTAGAGCTGGACGCCCCAGTTGCGGTGGATGCTCAGGTACTCCTCGACGACCACCTCGGTGAGGATGTCGGTGAACGCGGGCAGCGCCACCAGGTCCCCCGCTCGGTGCAGGTACACGTCGAGGCTGGCGCCGTGCGCGGCGTTCGTGGCGGCCTTGAGGACCCAGGACTTCTCGGCGGGCGCGGCCAGGGCGAGGTCCTCGGTCGCGACGATCTCGCGGCGGGCCTGGAAGCGGGGAGCGACGAACGTGCTGATGCTGGCCTTGTTGTTGAGGTAGCCGACGAGTTCGGCGCTCTTCACGGACCGTTCGTCCGGGTACAGGCTCGTGGGCTGCGGGTATTCCATGGACAGGCGAAGGCCGTCGCTCAGGGCCTCGGTGACGCGGGTGGCGAACTCGGCCTCGGTGCGGAACTCGCGCGGGTCGGTGCCGACGGGCAGGCCGCCGTCGCGGAGGGCGGCGATCAGGTTGGGTTCGGTGCCGCCCGCGCTGCTGATGACGGGAGTGCCGGCGGCGACGGCGAGAGGGCGGGCGGACAGGACGTCGCGCATGATCCGGTGCCTGCTCGACGGCACTGTCGGTTCCTGGGCGGGGCGCGCGCAGACGGCGATGTCAGGGCCGTAGATGTCGGTGAGGGTGCGAGGAGCGGCCAAGGTCGGCGTGAGCGCGGAAGCGGTGATGGGAGATCTCCCTCGTGGGGTTGTTCTTGTGCCCGGTCCTGGGCGTGGAGTGGTGCGAACTGACCGGGAGCGGTGAAACGCGCCTGGATGAGGCGGCGTCCGCTCCGGGGTGAAGGCGCGCCACCGGGGGTGAGCCCTGGCGGGCGGAGATGTCCAGTCTCTCACGTTTCGCGAGGTTGGGGGCGATTCGGCGGCACGGTGACGGGCGGCACGCCGGTGAGCGTGCCGTGCCGGTCGCTGTCGTGCCGCGAGCCAGGAGACCTGGTCGATCAGGTCGGCTGGGTCATCAGGCCGGTTCTCCCGACGGCGCGGGGAGCTGTGCGCCGAGCGGGACCGGGGTGCCGAAGTTCGGGGTGCCGTCGGCGTTCCAGGTGAACTTCTGCGCGCGCGTGGACCGTTCCATGCCGCAGCCGGCCGAGGCGCTCGTGTTGCCGTGGTAGACGATCCAGTCCTCGGTGCCGTCGGGGGACTTGAAGAACCCGTTGTGGCCTGGAGCGAACACCCCGTGGTCGTCGTTGCGCTGGAACACCGGGCTGGGCGACTTCGTCCAGTGTGCGCGGTTGAGCGGGTCGGACCCGGTGAGGGTGAGCAGGCCGAGCTTGTAGTCGGGACCCCAGCAGGCGCTGGCCGAGTACACGATCATGGTGCGGCCGTTGCGGTACAACGGTTCCGCGCCCTCGTTGACCGGCGCGGTCTGCCGCTCCCACGCCAGGGTGGGCTGCGAGATGGTGCGTCGCGCGCCGCTGACGGTGTACGGGTTGGAGAGCGGGGTGATGGTCAGGCTCTGGGTGCCGTCCATCGCGCTGCCCATCAGGTACAGCTTCCCGTTGTGCTGCAGGATGCTCGGGTCGAGTTCCCACGTGTCGCCCAGGTCCGCCTTGAACGTGTACGGGCCCATCGGGTCGGAGCCCGCGCTCTCCAGCACGTGCAGGCGCTGGGTGGGGTTGTAGTCGGGCACGTTCTGCCCGGCCACGTAGTACAGGTACCACCGGCCGTTGAGCAGGTGGAACTCCGGTGCCCACATGGTGCAGCACCCGTTGGGCCGTCCGGACAGGTTGAACACCACGGTGTCCGCCGCGCTCGACAGGCCTGCCAGCGTGCGAGAGCGGCGCATGGTGATCGTGGAGTTCCACGTCGTGGTGGCCAGGTGGTAGTAGCCGTTGTGGAACTGCAGCCACGGGTCGGGGCCGCTGCTCTTGATCGGGTTGGTGACGTTGCCGGGGGCGCCGATCTTCACCAGTCGCCACTGCTGGTTCGTGCCGCCGGTGTCGGGCCACTGGATCACCTGTGCGCCGTTGGCGGCGGAGAAGTCGAGGACGTCGACCGCCTTGCCGCTCGCGCGGCTGACCAGCCGGACGTGCCCGTCCGGTGAGTCGGCCAGCCGGAACTGCTGACCGGAACGGCCGGCGTCCGTCGTCTGCACGAGCCCGGCCCGGTCCGCGGCCGACGGGAAGTCCAGGACCTTGCCGCTGTGCCGGGACTTCACCCGGTAGTAGCCGCCCCCGGAGTCGACGAACTGCCACTGCTGCCAGGCGCCGTCGTTGCGCGCGTACTGCGAGATCCGCGCACCGTCCGCAGTGGACAGTTCGTAGACGTCCAGCGCCTTGCCGCTGTTGCGGTTGACCAACGCGTACGACGCGCTGGTGTCCACGATCGCGGCGGCCGCCACCGTCGGCACGGCGACGGTGATGCCGCTCAGCAGCAGGACAGTGGCGGCCAAGACGGTGCTGCGCGAGCTGCTGATCGAGGTCAAGGTCTTCTCCTCACCGCAGGAACGGCCAGCCCGCCGAGTCGTGGGCCAGCAGGTTGATGCCGAGCCGCGACGCGCCGGAGTCGGTGTAGTAGTGGTAGGTCAGGACGTCACCGTCGGCATCGGCGAGGACGTCCTGGTGCCCCGGCCCGTGCACGCTGCCCTGACCGGCCAGGACCTCCGTGCCACCGCCGGACGTCATGGCCGTGCCGTCACGGGCGACGTAGGGCCCGGTGACGCTGGTGGAGCGGCCGACGACCACCCGGTACGTGCTGGACGCGCCACGGCAGCAGTGGTCGAACGAGACGAAGAGGTAGTAGTACGCCCCGCGTTTGACGATGTTCGGTGCCTCGATCGGACCGCCGTTCCTGCCCGCGACGGACCGGACGGCCGAGTCGGACCGCAGACCGGTCGACGGGTTGAGCGCGACCATCTTGATACCGGACCAGAACGAGCCGAAGCTCAGCCACCAGCGGCCCTGGTCGTCCACGACGAGGTCGGGGTCGATGGCGTTGAAGTTGTCGGACGTCCGGGTCTCGACGACCAGGCCGCGGTGGGTCCACGTGCCGGAGTCACCGCTCGGACTGGTGGCGAGGAAGATCGCCGACCGGTTCGAGCCGAACGTCGAAGCCGAGTAGTACAGCCAGTACCGTCCGTCGCGATAGGACAGATCCGGCGCCCAGAGGTTGGTGCTGCCATCGGTGTACGGGGTGGTCCACGAAGCGCCGCCGGGGAACACCGAACCCGCGTTGCGGAACGCGACCCGGTCGGTGGAGGTCTTCAGCGCGATGTTGGTGCCGGTGTGCGCCACCAGGTAACTCCCGTTGGCGCGCTTGACCACGCTCGGGTCGTGCACGCTGATGTCACCGGTGACCCGGCCCGGCAGGGGATAGGCCGCCGCGTGCGGTGCCGTCGCGACCGTGGTGGTGAGGACCACCGCCACGGTCAGCAAGGCCCTTCTCAGCGTGGCTTTCCACGAGGTGCCCATGTCACTCCAGTACGAACGTCGCGTCCGACCGTCCCTGCGCGTCGCTGACGGCCTGCAGGTAGAGCAGTCCGTTGCTGACGCGGATGTGGCGGCCGGGGAAGTTCACCGACTCGAACGACACCGCCGACGCGGACGCCAGCCCCGCGCGTTGCAGGAAGCTGGCGTCGTTGCGGAACAGCGTGCTGCCGTCGCTTCGCTCGACCCACAGCTCGTTGTTCCGGTGCCGCAGGTAGTAGCCCGGGAAGTTGGTCGACTCGAGCGACACCGCGCCGGAGCCGGCCAGTCCCGTCACGAGCTTGAACTGGGAATCGGCCAACGGGGCCACGCCGGCCTCCAGGCGCGCGCGGTACTCCCAGTGCCGCACGAAGCGGTCGGCGGCGGCATAGGACCTGAGCCTGACCGGAGTCGGCCCGTCGGGGACCGGGATGCCGAGATCCGGTGTGCCGTCGGCCCTGTAGTAGACCTTCTGCACGCGGGTGCGGCGGTTCGGGTCGTTGAGCGGGTCGCCGCTGATGTCGCGGTAGTTGCGGTCGTGGTAGACCATCACGTCGCTGCTGCCGTCCTCGGACACCGTGAACGAGTTGTGGCCGGGCCCGTACTGACCGGTCGCGTCGTTGCTGGTGAACACGGGACTGGCGCTCTTGGTCCACGACGCCGGGTTGAGCAGGTCGGCCGACGCCGAGGCGGTCAGCAGGCCGAGACAGTAGTTCGCGTCGGTGGCGCTGGCCGAGTACGTCAGGAACACCTTTCCGTTGCGCTGCAGGACCGCCGGACCTTCCGCCACCTTGTACCCGCGGGTCTCCCAGGCGAGCGACGGCACCACCAGCCGGGTCACCGTGCCGGTGATCGTCCACGGGTTCGTGCCCATGCGGGCGAGGTAGACGTTGGAGTTCGTGGCGATTCCCGGTTCCTGCTGCGCCCAGGTCAGGTACCGCACGCCGTTGTGCACGAACGTTGAGGCGTCCAGCGAGAAGGTGTCCCACGGGGTCGTGATGCGGCCCCGCTCGGTCCAGGATCCGTTCAACGGGTTGGCGCTGGAGCTCTCCAGCACGTACATGCGGATGCGCCAGATGTCGTCGCTGCGGCCCGCCGCGAAGTAGACGTACCACTTCCCGTTGATGAAGTGGATCTCCGGCGCCCAGATGTGGGCGGCCATCTCGCCGCTGGAGTGCTTGCGCCAGATCACCGTCTCCTGCGCGGAGGCCAGCCCCTGGATGGTGCTCGCGCGGCGCAGGACGATCCGGTCGTACTCCGGAACGGTCGCGGTGAAGTAGTAGAAACCGTCGGTGTGCTTGAAGACGTGCGGGTCGGCACGTCGTTCCGCGATCGGGTTGGTGTACCGCACCGCGGGCGTCGCACCCGCCTGTGGCACGGGCATTCCTGCCACGCAGGTGACGGCGGCGAGCACCAGCACGGCCAGGCGGAGGAGAACCGTCTTCATCGACTGTCCTTTCAGGCCAGTGGTGCGGTGACGGTGAAGGACGCGTCACCGGCGAACGCCGAGTCGGAGGTGCGCCAGTCGACGCGCAGCGCGTAGTTCTGGTGACGCAGGTACCGGCCGGGGTGGGAGTAGGACTCGAACGACGTGCTCCCGCCGCCCGCGAGACCGGCCCGGCCGCAGAAGGTGGCGTCGCGGGCGAACACCGCGTCACCGCTGTTGGTGTCCAGCCGGACGCGGAAGTCGTAGTGCCGCAGGTAGCGGTCCGGGAAGTTCACCGACCGGAACGAGTAACAGCCCGCGTTCGCCAGACCGGCCACGACCGTGAACGTCGCGTCCTGGCGCACCGGGAGCGTGCTCGACGAGCTCACCGGATCGACGTGCGCGAGGTTGTCGCGATGCCGGACGTACCGGTCGGGGAAGTTGGCCGAGCGCAACGACCGGGCGCCCGTCGCCACCGCCGTGCCGTCGCCGGAGTCCTCCCGCAGCACCGTGAAGTGCCGGGCGGTGCCGGACAACCCGGCCAGTTCGGTCTTGGCGCCGAAGCTCGTGAGGTTCGTGCTGTCGGCGTAGAAGTACCGCCGCTGGCCGTACTGGTCGAAGTAGATTCGCCACCGGCCGTCCGGCAGCCGCACGAGCGCGGGACCTTCGAGCCCGGAGCCCCAGCCCGCCCAGTTGCCTGTGCCGACGAAGGTCCACGGCCCGTTCAGCGACGTGGCGGTGGCGTGCTCGATGTACTTCGTCGTCTCGTTCTTGAGGAAGTTGTGGTAGGTGCCGCCGACCTTGACCAGGAAGCTGTCGATGAAGTTGGCCGGGATGCCGAGCGCGACCGGGCTGCTCCACGCCGAGAGGTCCGCGTTCGTCGCGGTGATCCGGTACGGGCGGAACTGTCCCGCCGTTCCGGCCGTGGACGCGGAGAAGACCACGTGCACGCTGCCGTCGGAGTCCTTGAACCACTCCGGCGCCCACGTGCTTCCGGTGGCGCCGTTGAGTCCTACTCGGACGTTGCGCAGGAACGTCCAGTTCACGTAGTCCGCGCTGCGGGCGAAGCCGATGGTGTCGCCGGTCCAGTTCGTCGTGTGGACGATGTAGTAGTAGCCGTCGGTGTGCCGCAGGACGCTGGGGTCGCGGATCAGTCCCGACGGCGGCGTGTAGGCGTTCGCCCTGACCTGGTTGAAGCTGGTCGCGTTCGCCGAGTCGTAGACGTACATGTTCGACTCGCTGCTGTTCGTGAACGCGGTCATCACGTAGTGCGGTACGGGGCCCGCGGCCGATGCCGTCGGACCTGGGACGAGGACGCCGGCGACGAGTGCGGCAATGACTGCGAAACGCATGGACCGGCTCCTTGCGACATTGGGAGGCTCCGAACCGTTAGCGTTAACACTATGTGACATGGCTGTGGTTCCTGGCAATGCTGATCGCAGCTCAAGAACGAAGTTAGCGATAACAACGCGTCTGTCGTCGAATCCTCGTCGAACGGCCTTCGACGAGGATTCGACGACGTGGTCAGAACGCGACGGGCTTTCCGCCGAGGGTGACGACGAGCTTGCCGTCGGAGGCGAACGACCAGCCGAGGGCTCCGGTGTAGGCGGAGCAGCGGGAGCCGTTGGTGCCCGCCCAGAACTGGTTGGAGGAGTCGGAGTTGCCGACGACCTTGTCGTTGCTCCCGCTGCCACTGCGGCAGGAGGTGTTGGTGCGGAACACCGAACTGCCCGCGTCGAACGAGAAGTTGCGCTCGTCGTTGTCGATGCTCAGGTTGCTCGACACGGTCATGGAACCGAGGTTGCGGTTGTAGGTGAAGCCGTGTTTGCCGTTGTCGTAGGCGATCGTGCGGGTGATCGTGTGGTTCACGCCGATGTCCTCACCGCCCAGCTTGAATCCGTTGCGGTCGCCGTTGCCGGCCTGGCCGCCGTTGCTCAGGGTGCCGTTCTTGTAGGCCAGCGAGTCCTCGATGGTGACTGCGCCGATCGGGCCGGTGTCGGACTTGGTGTAGAGGTCCCACCCGTCGTCGATGTTGTTGTGCGCCACCGAGTAGCGGAACACGTTGCCGGGTCCGGACGTGAGCTTGGCGGCGAACCCGTCGGCGTCCTCGCCGTCGGAGTCCGCGTTGTCGTGCGACTCCGCGCTGAGGATGAGGTTGTGGGACGGCCACTGGTCCTTCGGGGTGCTGGACAGCATCCGGGACAGCTGCAGGCCGGTGTCGCGGTTGAACCGGGTGATCGTGCGTTCGAAGATGTTGTGGCTGCCGCCGACGAAGATGCCGTTGTCCCCGGCACGTTCGACGACGACGCCCTGCACGTGCCAGTACGAGCCGTTCACGGCGAGCCCGCGGTTGGCCGGGTCCTCCGTCTGCGCCGAGAAGTTCAGCACCGGCTTCTCGCTCTGGTAGGCCGCCAGCTTCTTGCGGGCGCTCGACGTGCCGTTGTTGGTGGGCGGGATCGTCACCGTCTGCGAGAAGCTGTACGTGCCGCCGCGCAGGAAGATCGTGCCGCCCGCGGCCACGCGGGGGAGCGCGGACGTCAGCGTCGTCGGGTCGGAGATCGTGCCGGAGGCGTCGTCACGGCCAGTCGGCGACACGTACAACGCGTTGGCGGGTGGCGTGCCGGTGGTCGTCGTCGTGGTCGTTGTCGTGGTGGTCGTCGAAGTCGTCGTGCTGGTCGGACCGCCGGCCGGGGCGAGCGTCCACTGCTTGGTGGCGGCGCCGTCGCAGGAGTTGGTCTGGATCAACGCCCCTGGCGCGGTGGCGTTGTCCTTGACGTTCAGGCACTTGCCGCCGTTGGCGTTGACCAGGCGGTGGTCGCCGCCGTTCGGGGTCAGCGCCCAGACCTGGCTCGTAGCACCGGTGCACGCCTCTAGCTGGACCGGCTTGCCCGCGCTGGTCGACGCGTCGCGCACGCCCACGCACAGGCCGCCCGCGGTGATCCGGACCCCGCCGCTGACCTCGGTCAGCACCCACTCCTGACCGGCGCAAGCCTGTTGCCGCAGCTGCGTTCCGCTCGACGGGCTCGTGCCCGCGTCGAGGCACTGGTCGCTGCCGGCGTTCTTCAGCACGTAGGTGCCCGCGGCGTTCGCGTTCGCGGCGATGCCGGGCCACGCGGCGAGCACGGTGACCAGTGCGACGACGGCGCCGCCCGAGACGAGCCCGGCGCGAACACGGCGTCGCGCGAGCTGTTGTGAAATGCCCATGAGGACTCCACTTCTCAACGCTGAGAGAAAGGGGTTTCCGTTCGGAATGCGCGGCGGTTTCCGGTCGGATGTTATGGGCATTCTCCTGGCAGGGTCAAACGTCGAAAATATACGAGAGTAGTCGATGTTCGCGGTCGAATCAATCGAATGGGCAGGTCATCGTCGATCGAATCGATCAACGAGCGTGAGCGGGAAATATCCGCTGGTCACACTCGTGAACAGAATAGGCGGTCCTCGAGTTCATCACCGTGAAACTTCTGATCGCCCCGGAGTTCCGCTTCACCGCGGAGGTCGAGGACGACGGCGCCCTCCGCACACCGCGGCCGCCAGCACGACCAGCAGCATCTCGATCAGGCGCACCGACAACAACGAGGTCTCCACCGTTGTTTGCATCGGAGTCTCCTTTCGCTCGTTTCCCCGTGGTTTCACGATGAGGCCTCAGGTCGCGCGCGTCATCCTCCTGTTCAGGAGGGTCCGGAGAGAGCATTGCCGGTGGTCCGGGCCCTGTGCTGCAATGAGGTGATCTTCAGGGGGTCCTGTGTGCTTCAACGACGAAGTCGACTGGCCGGAAGTGTTCGGGGACCACATTTCCCGTTCCAGCCTCGCCGATCCCCGCAATCCGCGGCGGTCGGCCTACGTCACGACGATGGTGTTCCTCGAAGGCGGGCTCCAGGAGATCGACGACCAGCTGTCCGGCCGCAACTCGCGCAGCCGTGACGAACTCGCGGGTGCCCGGCTGACGCGGGAGATCGTGGTGCGTCGTGCCTCCGGAATCGCTGCCGGGCTGTCCGACGTCGCCCACGTCGGCGAGGGCGCGTTCCGCGATCGCTGGCCGGGGTCCGGTGGCATGGCGAACTTCTTCATGTGCCTGATCAAGTACACGTGCACGGCACCGCGCTGGAGCAACTTCCTCGACTACGGTCCGCGCCGGGCGCTGGCCGAACTGCCGAAGGTGCGCGACGGCAAGCTGGACCTGACCGACCTCATCGCGAAGATCGCCACCCACGACCTGCGGATGCGCGGCCGGCTGGCCAGGTACTGGCTGTTCCAGCTCTCGCTGACGATCGACGCCAAGTGGCAGTCCGTTGCCACGAAGGCGTATCGGGAGATGCTGGACGCGTACTCCACGCGCTGGATCCCGGTGTACGAGGAGGGCCTGCGGCTGCTGGACGTGCGGTTCCGGCCGGGCATCACGGCGCGGAAACTCAGCCTGATGGTGTCCGCGCAGACGTCGGGTTTCGCGCAGCACGTCGCCGGTGCCGGTGACGACACGAGGGAGAACCGGGACCTCTTCGTGGCGTCGGTGCAGGCGGTGATCTTCGCCGCTCTCGATCCCGGGGACGGGCACGGGATCGCCGAGGCGCTGCGCCGACGTCTCCGGGGGCCTCTACGGTGATGCCGTGGCCGACACCCGACAACGCCTGATCGACGGCGCGATCGAGACCATCCGCACGCACGGCCTGACCGGCACCACGGCGCGGAGCATCGCGGCCACCGCCGAGGTCAACCAGGCGCTGGTCTTCTACCACTTCGGCACCGTCCACGACCTGCTCCAGGCCGCGTGCCTCGCCGCGACGCAGGCCAGGGTCGAGCTGTTCGCCGAACGTCTCGACCAGATCACCGACCTGCGGCAGCTCCTCTCGCTCGGCCGAGCCCTGCACACCGAGGAGAGCGCCCAGGGCAACGTCATGGTGCTCGCCCAACTGCTGGCCGGCGCCCAGACCGACCCCAAGCTGGCCGAGGCCACCGCGGCGTCGCTGCGGCTGTGGATCACCCCGATCGAGCGCGCCCTGACCAGGTTGCTGACCGGCTCGCCGGTGTCCGAGTTGATCGACACGGCGGGTCTCGCCCGCGCGGTGAGCGCCGGGTTCATCGGTCTGGAGCTCTACGAGGGCGTCGACCCGGACGGGGCCACGGCGGCGTTGGACGCGCTCGACCGGCTGGCCGTGCTCATCGAGGTGATGGACGATCTCGGGCCGGTCGCCCTTCGGGCACTGCGCGGCAAACTCCGCAAGAAGACCCGCTAGCCCAGGGTGTCGAGGACGTCCTCCAACGCCTTCAGCTGCGCCGGGCTGAGGCGTTCGAAGATCGACCGCAGGATTTCGCTGCCGGACTCCTCGCCGGCCGCGAGCGCTCGAACACCGTGTTCGGTCGCGGAGACGACCTTGGCCCGCTTGTCGGCGGCGTCGGACGACCGCCGCACCAGGCCGTCCCGTTCCATCGCCTCGACGGCCTGGGTGATCGACCGCGCGGCCATCCCCAGCTCGGTCGCGAGCCGTGTCTGCTTGACCGGTCCCAGCCTGACCAGTACTTGCAGGATCTTCGTGCGCGCCAGTGAAACCCCGGTCCCGGACAGGTGCTCGTCCACCGCCCTGCGGATCCGGGCGGACGTCGTCAGGTAGCGCAGTCCGACGTCGGCGGCGTCCATCGCCCTCCTTTGTGAGGTACCTCAGCATCGTGCATCATTGAACCATGACCACCGCCATCATCACCGGCGCGACGCACGGCCTGGGCCGGCTCGTCGCGCTCGACCTCGCCCGCCGCGGCGTCGACCTCGGTGTCGTCGCCCGCAGCGCCTCGAAGGTGGACGACCTGCGCGCCGAGATCGGTCCCGGCGTCACCGTCACGGCCTTCGTCGCCGACCTGGCCTCGCTGGAGGACGTCCGTCGCGCGGCCAAGGCGATCGACGCGCACTACGACCGCGTCGACGTGCTGATCAACAACGCCGGAATCCACGCGTTCAGCCCGCGCGTCACCGCGGACGGCGTGCCCGAGATGACCGCCGTGAACTACCTGGCGCCGTGGGTGCTCACGAACACGTTGCGCGACAAGCTGATCGCCTCGGCCCCGGCGCGCGTCGTCACCGTCACGTCCGAGGCGTCGAGGCAGGCTCGGGGCATCGATCCGGCGACCGCTCTGACGTCCGCCGCCCACTACGGGCGGACCAAGCTGATGGACATCATGTTCAGCCAGGAGCTCGCCCGGCGGCTGGAGGGCACCGGGGTCACGGCCAACTGCTGCGACCCCGGCTTCAACACCACGGGTCTCGGCCGTGAGCTGCCGTTCGCGGGACTGCTGGAGAAGGTGCTGCACGCGTTGCGGATCGGCGACCCCGGTCGTGGGGCCTCGATCATCACGCGCCTCGCGACCGATCCGGTCTTCGCCGACGTCACCGGCGGCTACTTCTCGGTCAAGGACGCCGCGCCCCTGCGGTGCCCGGAGGCGGGGCGCGGCGTCGTCCAGCGCTTGCTGTGGGAGGAGACCGAGAAGCTGCTCAGCTGAGGTGGTGCACCTCCTGCGTGCCGTAGACCGGCGCCGGAAGGCCCTCGAACCGCGCTTTCAGCTGCAGCGCCAGGAAGTGCGAGTAGTAGCGCGACTGGTGCAGGTTGCCGCCGTGGAACCACAGGCCGGGCTGCCGGGTCGGCTTCCACATGTTGCGCTGCTCGCCCTCCCACGGGCCGGGGTCCTTGGTCGTGCCGGACCCGAGGCCCCAGCACTTGCCGACCCGGTCGGCCATCTCCTGCCCGGCGAGGTCGGCGACCCAGCCGTTCATCGAGCCGTAGCCTGTGGCGTAGACGACGAGATCGGCCTCCAGTTCGGTGCCGTCCGAGAGCACGACCGCGTTCTTCGTCAGGTGGTCGACCTGGCCGCGGACGAGCTTGATCTTGCCGTCCGCCACCAGTTCCGAGGCGCCCACGTCGATGTAGTAGCCGGAGCCGCGGCGCAGGTACTTGAGGAACAGCCCGGAATCGTCGTCACCCCAGTCGAGGTCGAATCCGGCCTTCTCCAGCCGGGCGTAGAAGTCCGCGTCGCGTTCCTTGATCCGCTGGTACACCGGGATCTGGAACTGCGGCAGGATCCGGTAGGGCAGTGAGGCGAAGATCGTGTCGGCGCGGTCGGTCGTGACGCCGGCGGCGACGGCCCGTTCCGAGTAGAGGTCGCCCAGGGCTATGTCCATCAACGAGTCCGAGCGCACGATGTGCGTCGACGAGCGCTGGACCATGGTGACGTCCACGCCGTGCTCCCACAGTGCCGCGCAGATGTCGTGGGCGGAGTTGTTCGAGCCGATCACGACGGCTTTGCGTCCCGCGTAGGCCTCCGGACCGGGGTGTTTCGAGGAGTGGTGCTGGTCGCCCTCGAACTCGTCGGCTCCCGGGAACGACGGCACGTTCGCCTTGCCGGACATCCCGGTCGCGAACACGAGCTGTTTCGGGTGCAGGGTCACGGTTTCACCGTCCCTGTCGACCGTGACCGTCCACTGTGCACCGTCGTAGGTCGCTTCCCTGACCTCCGAACGGGTCCAGTACGGCACCTCCATCACGCGCGTGTACATCTCCAGCCAGTCCGCGATCTTGTCCTTGGGCGCGAACACCGGCCAGTTGTCCGGGAACGGCAGGTACGGCAGGTGGTCGTACCAGACCGGGTCGTGCAGGCAGAGGCTCTTGTACCGCTTGCGCCACGAGTCGCCGGGCCGGTCGTTGCGCTCCAGCACCAGCGCGGGCACACCGAGCTGCCGCAGCCGCGCGCCGAGTGCGATACCGCCCTGCCCACCGCCGATCACCACCACGTACGGCTGCTGCGCGTACCCGAGTTCGGCCTGCTCGCGTTCGCGTTCCTCGGCCCACGACCGGCGTTCCTCGATCACGCCGTGCCGCACGCCCTTGGGCCGCGTCTCCTTCTTGTTCTCCTCGAACCCCTTCAGCTCGTGCAGGCTCGTCAGCAGAGTCCACGCGCCCTCGTCGTTGAGCCGCAGATGCCCGCGGCAACGCCCGGCCGTCGTCTCGAACTCGATCCACGCCTCCACGACACCATCGGCCTCGGTCGGCGTCTCGGTGGTGCGGAAGTGTTCCGGACCGGTGCCGTCGAGACAGGCGCTGAGCAGGTCCGCGACCCCCTCGCGCCCTTCGACGGTCTTGATGTTCCAGGTGAAGGCGACGAGATCACGCCAGTAGCTGTCGATGGCGAACATCCCCGCGGCGGCGTCGACGTCCCGGGCCCTGAGCGCGGCCTCGAACTGCTCCAGCCAGGCGTCCACGCGAGCTTGCGCCGTGCGATCCATCGTCTGCGTCATCGCCACTCCTCGTCGCTCGTCGTGCTTGCATTCACCTCCTTGCCGCGCTTCGGTGAAACCGTTGCACCGGATTGCATCCCTGGTCCATGCTCGACCGGTGAGCGTGCCCAGGGCAGTGCCGCCCGGTCAGCACCTGCCCACGTATGCCCGCGAACTCGTGCGCATGCACGACGCGGTCATCGCCGGCAGCCGCTCCGCACTGCGCCCACGAGCCCTCGTCTCCCGCTCCTGGAACCGCGTCCTCGACCTGGGCCTGCGAGCAGACGACGTCAACACCCGCGACTGGCTCGGCTCAGCCGAGATCGGCCGCCGCCAGGAAGCGTCCCCGCTGCGCGAGGTGGTCCCGGACCTGCGAGCCGTCGTCGGATCGCTGGCCGACGCCTCCCAGCTGCTGTTCGTGGTGACCGACCACGAGGGCGTCATCCTCTGGCGTTCCGGCACCCCGGCCGTCCGCCGCAGGGCCGACGCGCTGGGCTTCTTCGAGGGCGCCGACTGGACCGAACGCCGCGTGGGCACGAACGCCATCGGCACCGCCCTCGCCGAAGCCGCGCCGGTGGAGTTGCTGGCGGGCGAGCACTTCGAGCAGGGCCAGCACCCCTGGTACTGCACGGCGACACCCGTCCACGACCCGCGCACGGGCTCGTTGCTCGGGGTGATCGACGTGAGCGGTCCGGCGTTGACCCTGCATCCGGCGATCGGCGCGCTGGTCGAGACCGGCCGGATGCTGGCCGAGTCGCGGCTGTGGCGGTATCACCAGGAACGGCTCGACCGGTTGCGGTCCGCGGCCCTGCTCACCGGACCGTCGCTCGTCGTGGACGACAACGGGTGGGTGGCGGCTTCTCGCGGAGTCGCGGTGGGTTCGCGGATCGCCGCTCCCGTTGCCGGGCACCCCGTCGCGGTGCCGGGACTCGGTGCCTGCACGCCGGAACGCCTCGCGGGCGGCTGGCTGATCCGGCCGTCCTCTGTGGACCGGACCGTCGGCTTGGAGCTCGACCTGACCCGGACGCCGCAGGTTCGGTTGTCCGGCGGTGACGCGGACTGGCGTCGCACGATCACCCGGCGGCACGCGGAGATCCTGGTGCTGCTGCATCGCGCCGGACGGGCCGGGCTGTCCGCCGAGGCGTTGAGCAACGCTGTGTACGGGGACGCCGAGCACGTCGTGACGGTGCGGGCGGAGGTGTCGCGGTTGCGGCGGCTGCTGGGGGCGTTGGTGGAGACGCGGCCCTATCGGCTGTCCGGCGATGTGCGGATGACTGTCGTCGACTAGCACCTGTTTCCCTCGGGAGGTGCTGACAGCTGCTTCAGGTCGGCCGACGGTGACGGAGTCCGTCGCGGACGTACCCGCCGGGAACGAGTGGCCACCCGTGCAACGGTTCCTGACGTGGTGGGCACTTCCGGGTTGTGCTGAGAACAGTCATCTTCGTGCTCGTCGTCCTGCTGGCGACGGGAGGAACGGGCCTGGCGGCGGCGCAGGACGGCGCCGAGGTCGAGGTCTTCTGGGACCGCAACCGCGACGGCGTGCGGCAGGCCGACGAACCGCCGTTCGGTCACGCCTACTTCAGCGTCACGAATCCGGACTTCCGAGGTTATCCGGACACCGCGGGCTATCCGGTCTACACCGACGACCACGGACTGGCGAAGCTCGAACCTCGCCGGTGGTCGGTGGCGTTCCCGGAGGAGTCGTACGTGGTCACGACCACGGCGGTCGCGGAGGTCGACCCCGGCGAGAAGCTGGTGATCGGTGTGCACGGCGCCGCGATCTGCGGAACGGCCTGGCTCGACGAGAACGCCGACGGCCGGCGGCAGGACGGCGAGCGCCTGATCGGTGGCCACGAGATCCGGGCACGCCATCCCGTGAACGTCGGGGGCGAACGCACGACGACCACGGCCGACGACGGGACGTACTGCTTCCGCGACCTCCCGGTCGACCACTACCAGCTGACGTCCGCCGACCGCCTGGCCATCGACAGGACGACCTGGGGCGTCGCCCACTGGCGGTCCGATGACGCCGACGAGGACCAGGTGTCGAAGTTCGACGTGGCGGACGGCAGGTCCAAGGTGCTCAAGGTCGACATCCCTGGCACCGACGTCGACGACGTCGACACGGCGTTCGTCAAGGCCGACGAGAACACCGTCGAGCCGTTGGGGATCACCGTCGTCAACCCCGACGGCTCGACCTCTCCGCGAGACCTGGCGGTGGGTGACCGCATCAGGGTGATCGGCGAGTTGCGGGCGAGGGGCCCCGCCTACGACAGCTACAACGGGAGTCTCCACCTGCCGGAAGGCCTGAAGATCCTCGGGACGGAGGGCATACCGGCGAAGGTGGAGGAGCGCAACGCCGTCAGGGTCGGGTTCCCCGATCGCCGTGCGCCCGAACAGGTGGAGCGGGTCGTCGTGATCGCGGAGGTCGAGAAGGCGTTCTCTCACACGGAGGTGAGCCTGTACGGGACGCGCGGGCCGGTGACGGTGAAGATCCAGGCCCTGGGCTTCGAACCCGCGAAGCGCGCGACGACCGTGCGGTGGGACCTGGTGATCACCTTGGCGCTGCTGCTGATGATGGTCTTCTCCGTCTGGTGGCTGCGCGGGCGCAGGACCAGGAGCTGAACGTGGGTCGGGTCGCGGCGCCCCGCGCTCGGGTTGGCGCCGCGACCCGCGTTCAGAGGATCAGGAGTGCGGGCACGTGTCCCGGTACTCCTCGATCAGCGTGCTGCGTCCCGGCGCCGGGCAGAGGAACTGCTCGTAGCGGGTGTCGTTGTCGATGAACCGCTTGAGCCACGAGATGCTGTACTTCGCGATCGTCGTGTTGGACGAGTTGGGTGCGAAGTGCGAGGCGTTGTTGAGCTCCAGGTACGCCTTGTCCAAAGTGGACGGCAGTGACGTGTAGAACGGTTCGGAGTGCGACGAGACCGGGGCGACCGAGTCGCTCTCCGCGCCGACGACCAGGGTCGGGACGCGGACGGACGACCAGTTCTTCGTGGTGTGCCAGGCGGTCAGCGGGATCGCCGCTTGCAGTGCCGGGCGCTGGCTTGCCGCGCGCAGGGTGCCGCCGCCGCCCATCGAGTGGCCCATGACGCCGAGGCGTGACGAGTCGATCCGGGTGCGGACGCTGCTCTGCTGGGTGAGGTAGTCGAGTGCCGCCAGCAACTGCGACGCCCTGCTGTCGGGCTGGTCGTAGATCGTGTTCGTGTCGATCGTGAAGATCACGAAGCCCTGCGACGCCAGGCGCGGGCCGAGCCACGAGATGCTCGACTGCGTGCCGGTGTAGCCGGGGGAGATGACCACGGCGCCGAACGTGCCGGCGGAGGTGCTGGTCGGGTAGTAGATCGTGCCGCCACCGAAGCCGCCCACCAGTGACGACACCGAGGTCTCCGACACGGCGAACGAGCCGCGTGTCGCCTCGATGCTCGAGTTGGTCGGCGCGGGGCCGCGTTCGAACGGGTTGTCCGCCGCGCGGGCTTCAGTGCCCGTGACGAGCACCAGGGAGAGTGCGATGGGAATCAGGGTGCGGAGTTGCACAGCGCTGTACACCTCATTCGGCAGGGAACAGGGGGAGGAACGACCTCGACCCTGCTGCCCCGGCCGCCGGGTCCGCATCGGTGCAACCACCGGTCTCGGTGAACAACTTCGGTGGCAAAACTAACGGTGGTAGGTGAATTTGGGGCCTACCCCTTCCGGAGGAGCCGCTACCGCCGTAAGACTGGTCCGATGCTGCGTGGCCGAGAGCGGCAACGCGTCGCCGTGGACGCGTTGGTGGACCGTGCGCGCGTTGGGCGCGGCGGGGTGCTCGTGGTGCGCGGAGAAGCCGGTTCAGGCAAGACGGCGCTGCTCGACGCCGTGCGGCAGACCTACGACGCGTTGTTGTGTGTGGACGTCCGCGAACTCGACGATGACCTCGTGCAGCTCGCACGGGACGTCGTCGGTACGCGGGCCGCGCTGCTCATCGCGACCGAGGGCGAGGCGTACGGGTTGCCCAGCGTCACGCTCGACCCGCTGGACCCCGCGACGAGCCTGCGGGTGCTGCACGACCTGGTGCCCGGCCTGCCCGCCACGCTCGCCGCCGACCTCGCCGACCTCGCCTGCGGGAACCCGCTGGCGCTGGTCGAGCTGGCGGGCTCGCTCACGTCCGCGCAGCTCGGAGGCATCGCGGCGGCGCCGGAGGTGCTGCCGGAGAACAGCTCGCTGCGGCTGCGCTGGCGAGCGCGGTTCGACGCTCTCTCGCCGCGGGCACAGCACGTCGTCGCGCTGGTCGCGGTGGACGAGGAGATCGACGCGGAGGCACTCGACCTGGACGCGGTGATCGAGGCGGGCCCGTTGGTCGACCCGCGCAGGCTGGTCCGGTCCGCGCTTCAGGTGGACGTGCCGCTGCCGCTGCGGCGAAGAGCCCACGCCGAGCTCGCGGAGACCTTGCCACCCGGTGCCCGGCGCACGTGGCACCAGGCGGTCACGACGCAGGACACCGGGCTCGCCGACGTCCTCACCACCCACGCCGAGCACGCCCGCCTGTGCGGGGACTTCGCCACCGCCGCCCGCGACCACGACCGCGCGGCCCGGCTGACGACCGACCCCGAGGAGAAGGCGCACCGCCTGCTCAAGGCCGCCGCCGACCACTGGGCGCACGGAGCGCCGCACCGGTCGCGGGCCGTCCTGCGCACCGCGGTCCGGATGACCCACACCCCGGAGCTCAGGGCGCTCATGGACCTGGTCGTCGGCGGCATCGACCTGGGCGAGAGTCTCCCGGACGTGGCGGCGGACCGGCTGGTGCGCGCCGCGAAAGGCCTGGTCAGCACCCGTCGCACGCTCGCGGTGGCCGCGCTGGGGTTCGCCGGTGAGGCAGCGAGCATCGCCGGGGACCACCGCCGCTACACCGCGGTCGCCGAGTTCGCGCGGGAGATCCGCCGCGACGACGAGCCACCCGACACCCGGCTCACCCTCGACCACCTCACCGGCATGTTGGCGACCTTCGACGGACGGCACGACGTGGCGTTGCCCGCGCTGCGCACGGTCGTCGACCTCGCCGAGCAGGTCCCCGGCCCGCAGGCGCGGATCTGGGCGAGCCAGGCCGCCTACGTGCTCGGGGACGCGACCCGGTCGCACGAGATGGCGACCAGCGCGGTCACGGCGGCGCGGGAGAGCGGGTTCGTCGCGCTGGTGCCGTGGGCGCTGGTGTACCGGGCGTTGTCGGCGTTGCTGCTGGACCAGCACGCGGCGGCGCTGACGGCGGCCACCGAGGGTGTGCACGCGGCGACGGCGATCGGGCAGCACAACGCCGTGGTCGACCACCTGACGATCCTCGCGCTGCTGGCGGCGCTCCGCGGTGACGCGGACACGGCGCTGGACCGCATCGACATCGCCACCGAGCACATCACCCAGCGCGGACTCACCCGGCCCGGCACGTTCGGGGCGTGGGCGTTCGCGTGCGTCGACCTGGCCCGCGACCGGCCCGCCGACGCGCTGGACCGGTTGCGGCTGCAGCCAGGACACGCCGGCATCAAGGTCATGGCCGCACCGCACGTGGTCGAGGCCGCTGTGGCGTGCGGCAAGCCGTCCACGGCGGACAGAGCGCTCCAGCCGTTCGAGAAGTGGGCCGGCGCGACGGGAAGCACGGCCCGCATGGCGCTCTCGCACCGCTGCCACGGCCTGCTGGAGACCGGAACGGCCGACGAGCACTTCGAGGAAGCCATCCGGCTGCACCGCGCCAGCGGCACCGCCCTGGAACTCGCCAAGACCGAGCTGTTGTACGGGAACCGGTTGCGGCGCGGGCGCAAGCCCAAGGCGGCGCGCGAACATCTTCGCGACGCCGTGCGCATCTTCCAGTCCTACCAGGCTGATCACTGGGTCGAACGGGCCCGCGCGGAACTGCGCGCGGCCGGCGACTCCACGAGCGAGCCCAGGGACCACCCCGGTTTGACGCCGCAGCAGGCGCAGATCGCCAGGCTGGTCGCCGAGGGCGCCACGAACCGCGAGGTCGCCGCGCGGTTGTTCCTGAGCCACCGCACCGTCGAACACCACCTGCGCAACATCTTCGCGCGGCTCGGCGTGCGGTCGAGGGTCGAGCTCACCAGGAGACTCGATTGATCTTGGAGGTTGCGTGCGCGAGCAGTACCGGCACTGGCAGCGGATTCCGACCCGATGGGCGGACAACGACGTCTACGGCCACGTGAACAACGTCGTCCACTACGCGTTCATGGACACGGTGATCAACACGTGGCTCATCGGCGCCGGGCTGGACATCCAGGCCGGGCAGCAGATCGGGCTGTGCGTGGAGTCCCACTGCAACTACCGCGCTTCGGTGGCGTTCCCGGAGGCGCTGGACGCCGGGCTGCGCGTAGGGCACCTCGGCCGGTCGAGCGTGCGCTACGAGGTCGGGTTCTTCTTCGAGGGACGCGAGGACGTCGTGGCGGACGGCCACTTCGTGCACGTCTTCGTGGACCGGGCGACGCGCAAACCGGTGGAGATCCCCGCGAACCTGCGCACGGCGATGGAAGGTCTGGTGGTGGCGTGAAGACGCGAGGCGCGGTGCTGACCGGAGTCGGCGGGCCGCTCGAGATCGTGGAGCTCGAACTCGACCCGCCCGGTCCCGGCGAGGTGCTGGTGCGCGTGCACGCCACCGGCCTGTGCCACTCCGATCTGTCCGTGATCGACGGCTCGCGCATCCGGCCGCTGCCGATGGTGCTCGGCCACGAGGCGGCGGGCGAGGTCGTGGAGGCGGGCCCGAACGCCGAGTTCGCGCCGGGCGACCACGTCGTGCTGTCGTTCGTGCCCGCGTGCGGTGCGTGCCGCCGTTGCGCGTCGGGCCGCCAGGCGTTGTGCGAACCAGGGGCGGCCGCGAACCGTGACGGCACGTTGCTCAGCGGACAGCGGCGCTGGACGCTCCCGGACGGCACGCGTCCGCACCACCACCTGGGCGTGTCCGGGTTCGCCGAGTACACGGTGATCTCCGACCGGTCGGCCACCCGAGTGCCGGACGATCTGCCGTTCGACATCGCCGCCCTGTTCGGGTGCGCGGTGCTGACCGGTGCGGGAGCGGCGTTCTACAGCGCCGAGGTGAAACCGGGGGACCGGGTCGCGGTGTTCGGGCTCGGCGGCGTCGGCCTGGCGGCGGTGCTCGCGGCCGTGACGGCGGGTGCCACGCAGGTCGTTGCGGTGGACGTGGTCGAGCACAAGCGCAAGCTCGCCCTCACGCTCGGCGCGACGCACGAAGCCGCGGGCGGCCCGGACGTGGTCGCCCATGTGCGCGACCTGACCGGTGGTGGCGCGGACAAGGTCATCGACACGACCGGCGTCGCCGCGGTGCTCGAACAGGCTTACGCCGCCACGGCCGTGGGTGGCACCACGGTCACCGTCGGCCTGCCGCACCCCGATCGCACCGTGTCGCTGCCCGCGTTGAACCTGGTCGCTGAGGAACGGACGCTCAAAGGCAGCTACCTCGGCTCGTGCGTGCCGCGTCGGGACGTGCCGCGGTTCGTCGACCTCTACCGCGCGGGACGGCTGCCGGTCGACGGCCTGCTGTCCGGGCGGCTGGGGCTGGACGAGATCAACGACGGGTTCGCCAAGCTCGCCTCCGGGGAGGCCGTCCGGCAGGTCGTCGTCATGGAGTGACGCCCGATTCGGCCCATCCGGGCAGGAATCGGGCAGGACAGTTCCGGTGTCAGCTGTTGACCACCGAGGTCTGGCTGCTGCACGGTGAGAGCGCTCTCATGTTCGTCGCCATTCGCAACGGGGCGGGTGGCGATCCCTGCACGGACAAGGAGAAGAGCATGCGCTTCACCATGCCCAGAATCGTGCCCGCGCTGGCACTCGTGCTGGTCGGGTCCACCTTCACCGTTCCGGCCCAGGCGTCGGAGAAGGAGATGTCACCCGGCCTGCTCACCGCGATGAGCTCGGCGTTCGGGCTGACCGAGAGCCAGGCGCGGCTGCGTCTGGAGAAGGAACAACGCGCGTCGGTCCTCGCCCCGCGCGCCGAAGGCGAGGCCGGTGCCGCACTCGCCGGCAGCTGGTTCGACGAGACGAAGAACCGCCTGGTCGTCGCGGTGACGGACCCCTCCGTCGCCCGCAAGGTCGAGGCCACCGGGGCCGAAGCCGTTGTCGTCGGCCGTTCGGCGAACTCGATGGCGGCCCACAAGAACCGCCTCGACGCCCTGTCCGCGGCCGGCTCGGTGCCGTCCGCGGTCGCGAGCTGGCGTCCCGACGCGCGCACCGGCACCGTCGTGGTGAGCGTGGAGGCGGGCAAGCAGACCGCTGAGGTGGCCTCGTTCCTGGACAAGGCACGTCAGTTCGGCGCCATCACCGTGCGCACCGAGGGCGTCCAGCAGCCGCAGACGTTCGCCGCGGGCACGGTCGGCGGCGACCCGTACTACACCGGCAACGTCCGGTGCTCCATCGGCTTCTCCGTGCACGGCGGCTACGTCACCGCGGGCCACTGCGGCGGCAACGGCGCGGCCGTCTACGGCTGGGACCGCTCCTACCAGGGCAACTTCGCCGGTTCGTCGTTCCCCGGCAACGACTACGCCTGGGTCCGCACCGGCGGTGGCTGGTGGACCGTGCCCGTCGTGCTCGGCTGGGGCACCGTGAGCGACTCGCTGGTGCGCGGCTCGTGGGAGGCGCCGGTCGGTACCTCCGTGTGCCGCTCCGGTTCGACGACGCGCTGGCACTGCGGCGTGATCCAGGGCCGCAACGAGACCGTGAACTACCAGCAGGGCGCGGTCTACCAGATGGTCGGCACCTCGGTGTGCGCCGAGGGCGGCGACTCCGGTGGTTCGTTCATCACCGGTGACCAGGCCCAGGGTGTCACGTCCGGCGGCTACGGCAACTGCTCCAGCGGCGGCCGCACGTGGTTCCAGCCGATCAACGAGATCCTCAGCGTCTACGGCCTGAGGCTGCACACCGCCTGATGAAACTCCCGGCTGTCCACCACTTCGTGTGGTGGACAGCCGGTGATTTCCTAGCGTGCGTTGACGTGCAACGCCAGGGCGGTTCCGGCGCCGAGCGTTGTCGTGAACCTGCCCGAGGAGTCGACGGTCACGCGGACGCAGCCGTTCTCCTGGACGTTGCAGTAGTTCCCGGGCGGCAGCGCCGTCTGGAACGTGCGGGTCACCGGGAACGTCTCGCGGTTGATCGCGACGAATCCCTTGTCGCCGCGGCCGAACGCGATCATGTCGAACCCGTTGTCCTGCCAGTTGTTGACGTCGGTGCCCGCGACGGTGTTGCGGAACGCCACCATGTTCGCGACCTGCGTCCACGCGTGCTGGCACTTCCAGCCGCTGTAGCAGACCGAGTTGCCGGGCGGACCCGCGTCCTTGTCGGTGAACTCGTAGCCCGAATACACCTGCGGCGCACCGTAGTTCCACGCCAGCATGAAGACGTTCGCGAGCGTGTAGGTCGACCCGTCCTTGTACGTCAACGTGGACCCGTTGCGTTCGGTGTCCCAGTTGTCGACGAACGGCCGTGCCTGCCCGCTAGGCAGGAAGCCCCACGCCTGCCCGAACGTCTTCAGGTAGGCCAGGTTCTCGTTCTGGAAGATCCGCTTGACGTCGTAGGCGTACCGGAACTCGTCCACGTCACCGGACCCCGTGTACTCACCGGGCTGCACCGCCTCACCGGAGCCGTAGATCACCTCGTGCACCCAGAACACGTTGGGGTTGCTCAGCTTCCCCTTGATCGCGGCGAGGTCCGCGGCCGCGATGTGCTTGGCCGCGTCGACGCGGAACCCGTCCACGCCCATCGCGATCAACCGGTTCAGGTACGCGGCGATCGTCCCGCGCACGTAGTCGCTGCCGGTGTCCAGATCGGACAGGTTGACGAGCTCGCAGTTCTGGACGTTGTAGCGGTCCTGGTAGTTGTTGATCGCCGAGCGGCACCCGTGGAAGTCCCAGTCGCTGTAGAAGCCGGGGTAGTTGTACTTCGAATAGCCGGAACCGCCGGTGCCCGTGCCGGATCCGGCGCTCATGTGGTTGATCACCGCGTCCGCGATGACCTTCACACCCGCGTTGTGGCAGGTGCTGACCATGTTCCGGAACGCGTTCTCGTCGCCGAGCCTGCCCGCGATCTTGTAGCTGACGGGCTGGTAGCTGGTCCACCACTGCGGACCCTGGACGTGCTCGGTCGCGGGAGAGACCTCGACGTAGCCGTAGCCCTTGGGGCCGAGAACGTTCGTGCATTCCGTTGCCACGCGGGCGAACGGCCATTGGAACAGGGTGACGGTGACGTCCTTGGCGCCCGGTGGCGCCGCAAGACTTTGCACCGGTGTGGACAGTCCGACGATCAGCAGCACCGCTAGAACGGTGCGCGAAGCCGAGGAAACCACGTTGTCTCCTTGCTGCAGGGGTTCACCACACGTCGTAGCATCCGAAGGCACACCGGGCAAAGCGTTGCAAGAACTTTCCGGAGCAATTCGGCCTAGTGCGCGCGACGCGCCCGGAGGTACGCCCAGCCGACGAGGGCGCCGGCCATCGCGGTGAGCGCGAGGCCGCCGATCGTGACAGCGCCTTCGAACTGCGCGGTCTGCACGCTGGTCCAGTCCGGTTGCGCGATGCCTCCGGTGAACAGCACCGCCAGCACCGTGCCGCTGACGGCGACGCCCGCGGCCGAGGTGACCTGGGACGCGGTGTCGACCAGGGCGGCGCCGATCGAGGTCCGGTTCTCGGGCAGGCCCTTGAGGACGTTGACGCCCGCGACGGCGCCGACCACGCGGATGCCGATGGCGACCAGCACCAGGGCGACGGCGACCGGTGTGTAGCCGAGGCGGCCGAGTAGGGCGTAGACGGCCAGTCCGGCGACGACGCAGAGCGCGCCGAGCCACACGGCCCGGTCGAGGCCCGCCCACCGCACGAAGCGGTTGACCAGCGGGCCCGCGGCGATGAGGACGGCGACCTGCGGCAGCATGCCGGCGGCGGCGAGCGCGGGGGACCAGCCCCAGTCGAGCTGGAGCTGGAGCGTCACGAGGTAGGTGAGGCCGGCCGCGGCCAGTCCGGTCGCGGCCTTGTACGCGAGGCCGCTGGCGACCAACGGGTGGGCGACGAGCTTGAGGTCCAGCAACGGATGGCTGGCCGTGCGCGCGCGAATCACGAACAGGACCGCGGTCACGACGGTCAGTGCGGCAGCGCCCCAAGCGGTCCAGGAGCCTTCGACGAAGAGCGTCGGCACCACCAGCGCGAGTGCGATGGTCGCGGTGCCGAGCAGGCCGCCGAGGTAGTCGGCGGGACCGCGGTGCAGGTCCGTGTCGGCCTGGATGCCACGGGCGATGCCGATGAACGCGAGCACCGCGATCGGGACGTTGATCAGCAGCAACGCCTGCCAGGGCGCGACGGCGAGCAGGAAACCACCGAGCGGCGGGCCGATCGCCAGGCCGACGAGGCCCACGGTCGAGATGAGCGTCATCGCGCGGACGCGGAGGTCGTCGGCCTGGAACAGGCGGAACGCCAGCGCGATCGAGCCCGGCGTGGTCATGGCGGCGGCGATGCCCATCACCGAACGCACGGCGATAAGCCCGCTCACGGACGTGACGAACAGGGTCGCGAGGCTCGCCACCCCTAGAAGCGCCAGTCCGGCGAGCATCACGCGGCGGCGGCCGAAGCGGTCCGCCACGGCGCCGAACACCAGCATCAGGCCGCCGAACACGACCGCGTAGGAGTTCGACACCCACTGCAGCGCGGTCGTCGAGGCGTGCAGGTCGCGGCCGATGGTGGGCAGGGCGACGTTGAGGATCGAGTTGTCGAGCATCTCGAACAGGAACACCACGGAGAGCCCGGCGAGGGCGATCCACGCTTCCCGCAGGGATCGCGGTGAGCGCAGTCCGGGCTGCGCGAGATCGTAGGTAGTCACGAACACTGTTCTACTCACGAACAGTGTTCGGGTCAACTGGTAGGCTGGTCACATGAACCGCAAGTCCCGCGAGGAGTGGGCGAGCCAGATCGCCGAGCTGGAGCAGGAACCCGCCCCGGCACGCAAGGAACCGATCACGGTCGGCCGCATCGTCACCACGGCGTTGACGCTGGTCGAGGCCGAGGGCTTCGACGCGCTGACCATGCGCCGCGTCGCCGCCGCGCTGCAGACCGGACCCGCCTCGCTCTACGCGCACGTGCGCAACAAGGCCGACCTCGACGACCTGCTCATCGGGACGCTCAGCAGGAACGTGTCGGTACCCGCGCCCGACGCGGAACGGTGGCGCGAGCAGGTCCTCGACGTCTGCGGTCAGCTGCGCGACCAGTTCCTGCGCTATCCCGGGATCGCGCGGGCCGCGTTGTCCGCCCCGCCCGCCAACCTCGACACGCTCCGGATCACCGAGGGCCTGCTCGGGATCTTCCTGGCCGGTGGCGTGTCACCACGGTCGGCGGCGTGGGCGATCGATGCCGTACTCCTGTACGTGAGCGGCTACACGTACGAATCGTCGTTGCGCGGCGGGCAGCCGGACCGGGCCGAGATGCTCGCACGGCTGCGGATGCTTCCGGTGAGCCGCTTCCCGCACGTCGTCGAGCACGTGGAGACGCTGAACTCCGGCGAGGGGCACGAGCGGTTCGAGTTCGCGCTCCGGCTGTTGCTCGACGGCCTGCCTACCGCCGGCTGACCAGCAGGTAGCGCTCGTCGTCGATCGACCGCCCCCACAGGTCCTCGCTGGTCAGCGGGGTGACCACGGCCTCCGTGCGCACCCCCAGCACCAGCGAACGGGTCTGCGCGGCGGTCAGCCCGGCACCCGTCGACCACCGGCCCTCCACCAGCAGGAGAACGCCTTCCGGCTGGAGCAACGACACCCATTCCCGCAGTGCCGCCGCCGGATCCGGCAACGCCCACAGCACGTGCCGCGCCAGCACGACGTCGAACGACGCCTTGGGGTACGGCGGACGAGCCGCGTCGCCGATCGTGAAGGTGGCGGACATGCCTGAAGTCTTGGCTCGTGCGGCTTTCACCATCTCCTCGGACAGGTCCAGGCCGTGCACGTCGTGGCCCGCTTCGGCGAGCAGGACCGACAGGCTGCCGGTGCCACAGCCGAGATCCACCACGGAGGATTCCGCGGGGACGAGCGGCAGGAGAAGGCGAGCCCAGGCGTCGCGCACCCGTGGGTCACGAAGTCCGTGGTCAGGCTCGTCGTCGAACGTCGCGGCGTGCTCGTCCCAGAACTCTCGCGTCGTCACGAACGCAGTTTCTCCTAAGAGACCATCAAGCCTTGCCCAAATGAGATGCGATCTCCGTCGTACGGTCCCTAACCTCGGTCCATGAGGCTTGTGCTCTGGCTCACACTCGCGTGCATCTGCGCGCTCAGTGGCGACCACGCGCTCGCGGCCGTCCTGGTGATGCTCCTCGTCGGCTGCGCGACCGACCGCGTCCGTCCCTGAACAACTATTCAGTGCTGGCTGTACTACAGCCAGCACTGTACTGTTCCGCCCATGCTGACCTGTGAGACGCGGGAGGCGGCCCTCGCCCGGCTGGGCCGCGCCCTGGCGGACCCGACGCGGTGCCGCATCCTGATCGCCCTGCTCGACGGTCCCGGCTATCCGGCGCAGCTCGCCGAGAAGCTGGAGCTGACCAGGTCGAACGTCTCCAACCATCTCTCCTGCCTGCGCGGGTGCGGCCTGGTCGTCGCGACCTACCAGGGCCGGCAGGTGCGGTACGAACTCGCGGACCAGCACCTCAAGCGCGCGATCAGCGAACTCGTGGACGTCGTGCTGGCCGTCGAGCCCGGACCGGACTGCGTCGATGAGTGACACCTGCTGCGCACCCGCCGTGGACGAACGCAAGCTCGTGCTGCGCCGCCGGGTCCGGATGTTCGTCGCCGCCACGATCGCCTACAACGTCGTCGAGGCGGTCATCGCACTCTCGGCGGGCACGGTGGCGGGCTCGACGGCGCTGATCGGGTTCGGGCTGGACTCGATCATCGAGGTCGCGTCGGCGACCGCCGTGGCCTGGCAGTTCGCCGGGCGGGATCCCGAGCAACGCGAACGGGCTGCGCTCCGGGTGATCGCGGTGTCGTTCTTCGCGCTGGCGGCGTACGTGTCGTTCGAGTCCGTGCTGTCGTTGCTGCAGGGGGAACGGGCGGGGCACTCGACGGTCGGCATCGTGCTGGCCGCGGTGTCGTTGGTGGTCATGCCCGGCCTGTCGTACGCCCAGCGCAGGGCCGGTCGTGAGCTCGGGTCGGCGAGCGCGGTGGCGGACTCGAAGCAGACGCTGTTGTGCACCTACCTGTCGGCGGTGCTGCTGGCCGGGCTCGTGGTCAACAGCCTGTTCGGCTGGTGGTGGGCCGACCCGCTGGCGGCTCTGGTGATCGCCGTCGTGGCGGTCAAAGAAGGCCGGGAGGCGTGGCGGGGTCACCACTGCTGCTGACCGGTTTGCGCGCGACGAGTCGTTCCACCACGCCGAGCTTGAAGCGCTGCCGTTGCTCGACGACCAGGCCGCGGGCCTCGACCAGGTGCAACGGACGGCGCAGGAAGTGTTCGCCCGCCATCGGCACCGTGACCCGTTCCACCAGCCACTGCACGCCTCGTGCGATCCGGGACGTGCTGGCGACGTGGTCGAGCAGGATGAGCCGTCCGCCCGGCCGCAGGACCCGGACCATCTCGGTCACCGCGGTCTCGTGGTCGGGGATCGCGCACAGGCCCAGCGTGCACACGACCGTGTCGAACGAGCCGTCGGCGAACGGCAGGGCGTGCGCGGTTCCTTGCCGCAACGTCACTTCACGGCCCAGGTCAGCGGCACGGGTGCGGGCGAGGCCGAGCATCTGCTCGCTCAGGTCCAGGCCGGTCACGGTGGTGCCGGCGGGGTAGTGCGGCAGGTTGAGGCCGGTGCCGACGGCGACCTCCAGCACCTCACCGGAGGCCTGGGAACAGGCCCACTGGCGGGAGTCGCCGAAGATCCGGCGGTCCAGGACGCCGATCTCGGCGTCGTAGGTCGCCGACTTGCGGTCCCAGTACGTCTGCCAGCGGGCCTGGTCCATGCCGTCCAGTCAACACCAGCGCGAACAGGGCAGGATCTGCCCCGTGCGAGTCGTCGTGGTCTCCGGGGGCGATCCCGGTCATGTGGTGCCGGCCATCGCGTTGTGCCTGCGGTTCACGGAGGCCGGGGACACCCCGATCCTGCTCACCGGCGACCGCTGGGTCGAGCCCGCCGCGGCCGAGGGGATCACGGCGTCCCGGGTCCCAGGCCTGTCGCTCGACGACCTGCGGGACGTGCCGGATCTCGGGCGCGCGCTGCACGATCAGGCCGCGGTGCTGGCGTCGGCACTCGCCCCGCAACTCGCTGAGCTGGAACCCGACCTGGTGGTCTGCGATGTTCTAGCCCTGGGCGCGAGCATGGCCGCGGAACTGCTCGGCGTGCCGTGGGTGCAGTTGTCGCCGCACCCGCTCTACGAACCGTCGAAGTGGCTGCCGCCGATGGGCAGCGGACTGGCGGCCGGAACCGGCGTGCGCGGCAAGCTTCGGGACGCGGTGCTGCGGGCGATGACGGCCAGGTCGCTGCGCCAGGGTGAACGGCAGCGAGCCGTTGTGCGGCAACGGATCGGCCTCACCGCGAAGGAGCCCGGCCCGGCCGCGCGGTTGATCGCGACACTGCCCGCGCTGGAGGTGCCGCGCCCGGACTGGCCGCGCGACGCCCACGTCGTCGGGCCACTGCTCTGGGAGGCGAGCCGGGCGACGCTGACCCCGCCGCCCGGCGATGCCCCGCTCGTGATGGTGGCTCCGTCCACGGCCTGGACCGGGGCGGAGAGCATGGCCGAGATGACCCTGGAAGCGTTGCGGGACATGAATGTCCGGGCGGTGGTGTCCACGTTCGCGCCGGCTCCTGCCGATCTGCCGGGGTGGGTGCGGTCGGGGCCGGGCAAGCAGGACGAACTGCTGCGCCAGGCCGCGGTGCTGGTGTGCGGTGGCGGGCACGGAATGCTGGTCAAGGCGTTGCGGGCCGGGGTTCCCGTCGTGGTCGTGCCCGGTGGTGGCGACCAGTGGGAGATGGCCTGCCGGGTCGCGCGGCAGGGTAGCGGGGTGATCGTCCGGCCGTCCACCGTGGACGGGCTGAGGGACGCGGTGACGCGCGTGCTGGGCGACCCCGGGTTCGCCGCGGCGGCAGCTCTCGCGGCGGCGACGATCGCCGATGTTCGAGATCCTGTGGAGGTATGTCGGACTGCGTTGAGTCTTGCGCGTTGAGAGCGCTCCCACTTCAATGGGCCCATGCGCGTGTCAATGACGATGCTCGTGGTGGCTGCGTTATCGATCTCGACCCTGCCGGCGGTGGCGCGGCAAGACCGCGCTGTGGCGCCCGACCTGTACCCGGCCGTGGGCGCGGGGACGACCTTCCTCAACCACTCCGAGCTGCTGGGCAACGTCCCGGAGCCGGCCTGGTACGAGGCGAACATCCCGTTCGTGGACCTCCCCGACCGGGAGATCCGCGACACCTACTACTACCGCTGGCGGACCTACCGCGAGGCGCTCAAGTACACCGGCCCGAAAGACGGCTGGATCATCTCGGAGTTCCTCGGCCCGGTCGGCTACTCGGCGCCGAACGGCGGAATCGTCGCCGCGGCGGGCCATCACGTCTACGAGGGCCGCTGGCTGCGTGATCACCGCTACCTGGACGACTACGTCGACTACTGGCTGCGCGGGTCGGGCGCCGGTCCCAAGCCCGCGACCGACTTCCTGAACAAGAACACCACCGACTGGGCCCACCAGTACTCGTTCTGGGCCGCCGACGCCGTGGCCGCCCGTGCCGCGGTCGACGGCCGCTCCCGGTTCGCCACCGACCGGCTGCCCGAGCTGGTCCGGCAGTGGCAGCGCTGGTCGCCGCAACTCAACCAGGACCTCGGGCTCTACTGGCAGACGCCGGTGTGGGACGCGATGGAGTACACGGCCAGCTCATACCAGAGCCCCGATCCCTACCACGGCGGCGACGGCTTCCGGCCGACCCTCAACGCCTACCAGTACGGCGACGCACGGGCGATCGCGCAGCTGTTCAGGGCACGGGGTGACGCCGCGGGCGCGCGTCCGTTCGACCAGGCCGCCGACGCGTTGCGCGCGAACCAGGAGCGGTGGCTCTGGGACGACGCGGGCAAGTTCTACAAGCACGTCATGCGCGACAACAACCCCGGCCGCACGAAGCTCGCCGACCGCGAGGAGATCGGCTTCGTGCCGTGGTACTTCCACATGCCACCGGCCGCGAACAGCGCGGCCTGGGCACAGCTGACCGATCCGCAGGGGTTCGCGTCTCCCTACGGCCCGACCACCGCCGAGCGCCGCAGCCCGTGGTTCATGCGCGACGCGCTGAACGGGTGCTGCCGCTGGAACGGCCCCAGCTGGCCGTTCGCCACCAGCCAGACCCTGACCGCGCTGGCGAACCTGCTGATCGACTACCCGAGCCAGCCCTACGTCGACCGCGACGACTACCTCGCCGTGCTGCGCGGTTATGCCCTGACCCAGCGCAAGAACGGCGAGCCGTACGTCGCCGAGGCGCACCACCCCGACGAGAACCGCTGGCTGTACGACGGCAAGGACCACAGCGAGGACTACAACCACTCGACCTTCAACGACAACGTGCTCTCCGGGCTGCTCGGCATCCGGCCGCAGCTCGGCAACACGGTGTCGATCGCGCCGCTGGTCCCGGACTCCTGGAACCACTTCGCCGTCGAGAACGTGCCGTACCACGGCCACAACCTCACCGTGCTGTGGGACAGGGACGGCAGCCGCTACGGCAAGGGCGCCGGTCTGCGCGTCTGGGTCGACGGCAGGCTCACCCACACCCAGGCCGGTCTGGCGGCGGTGCGCTTGACCATCCCGGCGCGTACCTCGGGGGACGTGCCAGAACTGGTCGACGACTTCGCGAACGTCAGCCAGTCCGGGTTTCCCACCGCGCGTGCGTCCTACAACTACAGCGCCGACCCGCCCACGAAGGCGATCGACGGCCAGGACTTCCACCTCGACGTGCCCGGCACGCGCTGGACGTCGTACGGCAGCCCGAACTCCGCGGACTGGCTGGAGGTCGACCTCGGCGCGCCGACCCAGATCTCCGACCTGCGCGTCGTGTTCTACGACGATGGCGGGGGAGTGCGGGTGCCGACGACGTTCGACCTGCAGTACTGGGACGGCCAATGGCGCGACGTTCCGGGCCAGCGAAGAACTCCCGCGCAACCGGTGGCGCGTCAGGTCAATCGCGTCCTGGTGCAACCGGCGCTGACCACCAGCCGGGTGCGGATCCTGCCGCGTCGCGCCGATGGCGGAGCTGTGGGCATCACGTCGTTCTCGTCGTGGCGCTCGGCCGTCCGTGGTCTGCGCGCTTCACTGCCGGATGATCTCGCCGTCCGTGCCGGCGGGGTCGAGACAACGACGACTTTGCAGGCGCAGCAACCGTTGCGCGGCGTCCGGGCGTCTCTCGCCGTGCCTGCCGGGTGGAACGCGGTGCCGCTCAGTTCGGCTTACGCCGCGCAGCTCGCGCCGGGCCGGAGCCTCGTGACCCGGTGGCGCGTCACGGCACCGGCGGGCCTGCGACTGGGTGAGCGTGCGCCGATTCGTTTGCTGGCAACGGCTTCCGGCTCTGGCGGCGCGACGTCCTCGGTGAGTTCGGCGCAGACCGTGTTCGACCCTGCCGACTACGGCACCGTCGTGTGGGACGACGCGTTCGACTCCAGCGTGGCCTCCTACCGGGTGGACGGCCCGTTCGGCGAACCGCCGCCGACGTTGAAGGTCGCGGACGGCGTGCTGACCGCCTCAGCCGGTGGTCGCGCCGGTGCAGTGCTGGCCGCGCCGGTGACCGGGAACGCCCGCGGGACCGCCGTCGTCGTCGAACCTCGGTCGTTCGCGGGCTCGGCACCCGAGGACAGCCTGTTCCTCGGCCAGACCGCCGGCACCCGCGACTTCGCCCTGGCCTGGTTCAACAACGCGGGCAAGGCCTCGGGCGTCGACGTGACCGTGGACGGCGTCCGCCGAGGCGACGAGGCGACCGGCGGGTGCTGCGCGAGCCTGACCTGGGCGCCGGGCGACCGGCTCGCGGTGGTGGTCGAGAACGGTCAGCTGACCAGCTGGCAGGAGCACGCGAGCCGATGGACGCTGCTGCGCTCCGCCCCGATCGGGACCGCCGTGGATCCCTCGGTCGTCGCGGGGTGGGCACCGGCTCTCGGCCTGCGGCTGGACGCGGGCGCGCTGACGATCGACCGCTTCACCGTGCGGGCCCGCTAGCCGCAGACGCGCTCGACCAGGACCTGCCAGCTGGTGATCAGGTTGTGCACCACGGCTTCCGGGTCGGGCGCGTCGCCGTCCTGCGCCCGCAGGTAAAGCAGGATCGGCCCTTCCAGCGCGGCGACGAGCTGAAGGGCGAGGGTGCCGCTCGCGGCGTCGTCGGGACATGCCTCGCTCAGAAGCATGTGGACGTGGAACAGCGAGGGGCTGTCCCCGGCGGGGACGGGCTGGCCGGGGTCCAGCGAGGCACGTGCCAGGGCGGTGTGTTCGATCAGGAACTCGAGCCGCGCGCGGCCGAACGCCGCGAGCCGCTCGGCCGCCGGCGCACCGGGACCCAGCGGCGGCGGCCCGGTCATCACCCGTTCCTGGAAGAGCTTCTCCTCCTCGTCCAGCAGGGTGTGGAAGATGCCCGCACGGGTGCGGAAGCGCCGGAACACGGTGCCCTTGCCCAGCCCGGCGCGTTCGGCGAGCCCGTCCATCGTGACCTTGTCCACGCCCAGTTCCGTGACCATCTCGCGGGCGACCTCGATCAGATGGGCACGGTTGCGCGCGGCATCGGCCCGCTCTTCCCGGGGACGTCCCAACGGCAGCGCAACAGGTTCCACGACCTGAACGCTACCTGTCGATCACCCGAGACGCGCAGCGCCTGACCTCGCCGAACTCACGGCCCGGCGGCGAGCCGTTGCCTGATCTCGGCCTTGAGCACCTTGCCCACCTTCGACCGCGGCAGGTCCGGCCAGATCTCCACCTGCTTGGGCGCCTTCACGCTGCCCAGCTGGTCCTTCACGAACGCGATCAACGCGTCGGGGTCGGCCTGACCGGAGACCCGCAGCTGCACCACGGCGGTCACCCGCTCGCCCCACTTGGCGTCGGGCAGTCCGACCACCGCGCTGTCCTGGACCGCCGGATGTGCCCGCAACGCCTGCTCGACCTCGGCCGAGTACACGTTGAACCCGCCGGTGATGATCACGTCCTTGGCGCGGTCGACGATGAACAGGTAGTTGTCCGCGTCGAGGTAGCCGATGTCACCGGTGTGGTGCCAGCCGAAGGCGCTCACCTCGGCCGTGGCCGCCGGGTTCTCGTGATACCCGGCCATCACCAACGGCCCGCGCACGACGATCTCGCCGCGTTCACCCGGCGGCAGCAGCGTGCCGTCCGCGGCCATGATCGCGACCTGCGTCAACGGCGTGGGCCTGCCCGCCGACGACAACCGGTCGACCGCGATCGACCCGTCCGGCAGGAAGTGGTCGGCCGGGGCCAGCGTGGCGATCATGTTCGGCGCCTCGGTCTGGCCGAACAGCTGTCCCATCACGGGCCCGATCCGGTGCAGCGCCTCGGTGAGCCGCACCGGTGACATCGGCGCGGCGCCGTACCAGAGGCACTGCAGCGAACCGAGTTCCGTCGAGTCCAGGGCGGGGTGGTCGAGCAGGCCGTAGATCACGGTCGGCGGCAGGAACGCGTGCGTGATCCGGTGGTGCTCGATCAGCCGCAGGAACTCGCCGAGGTCCGGCGCGGGCATGATCACCGTCTCGCCGCCCAGCGACATGATCGGGAACGTGAGCACGCCCGCCGAGTGCGTGAGCGGGGCGAGCGCGAGGTAACGCGGCCGGGCGCTGAACGGGTAGCTCATCAACGTCAGCGCGGTAGCGGTCTCCAGGTTGTGGCCGGTCAGCCGCACACCCTTGGGTCGCCCGGTCGTGCCGCCGGTGCCCGCCAGCACGCAGAGATCGTCGTCGGCCACCGTCACCGGTTCCGGCTCACGTCCGTGTTCCGAAAGCCAGTCGGCGAACGTGATCGCGCCCTCCACCTCGCCGTCCAGGCACACCAGCGTGGCCAGCGCGGGCAGATCGCCGCGGATGCGGTCGACGAGAGGCGCGAACTTCGCCTGGAAGAACAGGCACCGGCACCCGAACAGGTCGAGCAGCTCGCGGTTCTCCGCCGCCTCGTTGCGGGGGTTGACCGGGCACCACACCGCGCCGGCCCGCGAGATGCCGAACACGCAGGTGAGCGCGAGCGGATCGTTCGCGCTCAGCACGGCGACCCGGTCGCCGAGCCCGATTCCGCTGCCCTGCAACGCTCCCGCGATGGCGCGGGAGCGTTGCCGCACCTCGGCATAGCTCTGCGAGACCCCGCCGATGGTCAGGCAGGGCGCGTCGCCCCCGAGCGACGCGCCCTTGTCCAGGTAGTCGCAGAGGCGCATCAGCGGTGCACTTCGACGATCGGGTCGAGCACCAGGCCGAACGACCGCAGCGCGCCCAGCAGTTCCCGGTGCCCGAACGCCTGGCAGCCGGACGCGAACCCGACGCGGCGAGGCGCGTCCTGCAACAGGTGCACAGCGGCGTGCACGTTCAACAACGCCGTCTGCTTGTAGTTGCAGTTGCCGTGGATCACGCAGTGCGCGCGGCCCAGCGGACCCGAGGCGTGCACGGAGTCCAGCGAGATGTTGATCCGCGGGTTCTCGCGCGGCGGCATCTCACTGCGCACCTGCGCGGAGAACGCGTCGACGATCTCGTACTTCTCCTTGTCCGACTTGCCTTCCATCTGCTCCAGCGCCGCCGCCACGATCTGCGGCACACCCTGCATCAACGGCCGGTTGAACACACCGCCGAGCGCGCGCACCGACGCCACCCGCGGATCCCTCTTGAACCACACCGGATGAGCCGTTCCGCCCCACGGCAGCGCCAGGCCCAGTTCGTGCTGGCCCGGCACGACGAGCTCGTAGAGACCGGCGTCGGCGGGCCATTCGACGTACTCGTTCTGCTCCAGGTAGAAGGCCTTCGAGAACGCGGCGTTCGTCAGGATGGTGTTGGTGGAAGCGACGGTGGGATAACCCTTCCAGAACACCCCGATGTCCAAAGTGTCCAGTCCGGGCTGCTCCAGGCAGATCTGCGCGGCGATCTCGCCGACCGTGTACATCTGCGCGATGCCGGGGGAGAGCAACAGGCCCTGCTTCGCGAACTCGGCACCGTACTGGGCGTCGGTGTCGATCATCCAGTCCTGCTCGCCGTTGGTGTCGGTGTAGTGCGCGCCGACGTTCAGGCTCGCCTGCACCGCTTCGTGGCCGTAGCGGGAGAAGGGGCCGACGGTGTTGAGCACGACCTTGGCACCGGTGAACGCCTCGGTGAGCGCCGCCTCGGTGTGCTCGACCTCCACGACGTCGTAGGAGACCGTGTCGATACCGGGCACGGCGTCGACGGTCTCCTTGACCCTCTTGCCATCGCGACCGGCGGCGAGGAACGGGATCCCGTACTCGCGCAGGTATTCGCAGATCAGGCGTCCGGTGTAGCCGGAGGCTCCGTAGACGACGACAGGCTTGTCCGTGGGCATCGCGTCACATCCCCATTCCGCCGTCGACCGGAAGACCCGCTCCGGTGATGAACTTGGACGCGTCGGACGCGAGGAACACCACGGCGTCGGCCATGTCGTCGACCTGTCCGAGGCGGCCGAGCGGGGTGAGCTCGATGACCGCGCCGACGGCGGCCTCGACCGACGGGAACAGGCCCAGCTGGGCGCAGTCGACGGCCAGCTGGTTGCCCATGGCGGTGGGCGTGAGGCCGGGGTAGATGCAGTTGACGCGCACGCCGTAGCCGAGCTTGCCGGACTCCGCGGCCGCGACCCTGGTCAGCCGGTCGATGGCGGACTTGGTCGCCGAGTAGACGCTGATGCCGGGGAAGGCGATGGTCGCCGCGACGGACGCGACGCTGATGATCGAGCCGCCGTTGCCCGCCGCGCCACCGGGACGCATCGCGCGCAGGCCGTGCTTCATGCCGAGGGCGGTGCCCAGGACGTTCACGTCGAGCATCTTGCGGACGTCGGCGGGGTCGAGCTCGGTGATCAGGCTGGTGATCTCGATGCCCGCGTTGTTCACGAGGATGTCGAGGCCGCCGATCGCGTCGACCGCCGTGCTCACCGCCGAGGCCCAGCTCGCGTCGTCGGTGACGTCCAGCGGAACGAACTCCGCCGTCGCGCCCGAGTCACGCAACGCCTGGGCGGTCTGCTTGCCCTCTCCCTCCAGGACGTCGCCGATCAGAACCGCCGCGCCGGCCTGCGCCAGGGCCTGGGCCATGCCCGCGCCCAGTCCTCGCGCACCCCCGGTGACCAGCGCTTTTCGTCCGCTCAGCTGATAACTCGTCATTGAGTCGCCTCCTCGGTGAGATGGCTCACACCCTAGCTTTTCCTTGACAGTCGTCAAGTTTTTCTTTGACGACTGTCCAAGATTTTTTGGACGAATGGTCAATGTTTGTCGCAGTGAGCGTTAGGATCCGAGGCGTGACGGATGTCGCTTCGCGCAAGCAGGACCGCATCACCCGCCGGCAGGTCGACAAGTTCGACGCCCGGCGGACTGAGCTCGCCGTGGCGACCCTGCACACCCTGGCCGAGCTCGGGTACGCGCGGACGAGCCTGCGGGAGATCGCGCAGAACTCCGAGTTCTCCCACGGCGTCCTGCACTACTACTTCGCGGACAAGCGCGACCTGATCACCGAGGCCGTCCGCCAGTACGAGGTCGTCTGCGTGACGCGCTACGACGAGGTCGTGGCCACCTCCGCGACGGCGGACCAGCTGCGAGACGAGTTCGTGGCGATGTTCTTCGACACCCTCGGCCAGGACGCGACGCTGCACCGCCTCTGGTACGACCTGCGCAACCAGAGCCTGTTCGACGAGTCGTTCCGCGCGGACGTGCTGGAGATCGACGGCCACCGCGAGGACATGGTGTGGCGCGTGGTCAGCCGCTACGCCGAACTGGTCGGTGGCGCGGTCGCCGTCTCGCCCACCATGATCTACGTGACGCTCGACGGCATCTTCCAGCGGGCACTGCTGAACCACCTGGCGGGCAACGCGGACAACGTCGCCCAGTTGCGCGTCGAGTTGCCGGCCGCGATCGGTCTGATGGTGACCAAAGCCGAATAGCGCCATATCGCCTGTATATCGAAAACCGCATACGGACTGGCAACGCCGTGCCGTCTTGACTGAGGCGCATGGCAACGGGCATCACGATTTACGGGTGCGGGCGGGACGAGGCCGTCCTGTTTCGAAAAATGGCACCCCGCTGCGGCGTGACACCGACCATCGTCGAAGACGCGGTATCCGAGTCCAATGCTGAACTGGCGCGCGGAAACCAGTGCGTCAGCGTCGGCCACAAAACCCGCATCACTCACGCCACTCTTTCGGCGCTCGGCCGCGTGGGCGTCCGCTACATCTCCACCAGAAGCGTCGGCTTCGACCACATCGACGTGGAGTACGCCGAGAGCGTGGGCATCACCGTCGGGAACATCGCTTACTCACCCGACAGCGTCGCCGACTACACGTTGATGTTGATGCTGATGGTCCTTCGCGACATGAAGTCCGTCCTCAGGCGTGCTGACCTGCGCGATTACCGGCTTCAGGCCGTGCGGGGCAAGGAACTGCGCGACCTGACCGTCGGGGTGATCGGCACCGGGCGCATCGGTGTGGCGGTCCTGGACCGGTTGCGCGGCTTCGGTTGCGGCGTGCTGGCCCACGACAGCAGGCCGCGCAACTCCGCCGACTACGTGCCGCTGGACGAACTGCTGCGGCTGTGCGACATCGTCACGTTGCACACGCCGCTGAACGCGGAAACCCATCACCTCCTCGATCGCGACCGAATCGGGTTGATGAAACGCGGCGCGGTCGTCATCAACACCGGACGCGGCCCGCTGATCGACACCAAAGCGCTGGTCGAGGCGTTGGAAAGCGGCAGCCTGGGTGGCGCGGCATTGGACGTCGTGGAAGGTGAAGAGGGAATCTTCTACACCGACTGCCGTGCCCGCGAGATCGACGGTGAACCGCTGTTGCGGTTGCAAGAAATGCCGAACGTGCTCATCAGTCCGCACACGGCCTATTACACGGACCACGCGCTGAGCGACACCGTGGAGAACAGTCTCATCAACTGCCTGAACTTCGGGGGAAGAGCATGACCAAGGTGAAGATCGGAATCATCTTCGGCGGGTCGTTCGAGGAACATCCCGTCTCGGTGAAGTCCGCGCGGGAGGTCGCGGGGAGCCTCGACACCGCGAAGTACGACCCGTTCTGGATCAAGATCACGCGTGGCGGCGACTGGAGGCTGTGCGACGGCCCGGACGCGACGGACGGCCGCCCGGTCGTGCTCTCCGCTGGCGGACTGCTCGTCCTCGACGAGGACCGGTTCGAGTCGATCGGCCTGGACGTGGTGTTTCCCGTGCTGCACGGCAGGCTGGGGGAGGACGGTGCGATGCAGGGCCTGCTGGAGCTGTCGGGCGTGCCGTACATCGGGTGCGACGTCCAGAGTTCCGCGCTGTGCATGGACAAGTCCCTCACGTACGTCGTCGCCAGGAGTGCCGGGGTCGCGACGCCGAACTTCTGGACCGCGACGCCGGACGAGAAGATCGAACCCGGCGAGCTCGCCTACCCGGTGTTCGTCAAACCGGCCCGCTCCGGGTCGTCCTTCGGCGTCACCAAGGTGTCCGCGGAGGACGAACTGGCGGTCGCGGTGGAGGTCGCCCGGCAGTACGACTCGAAGGTGCTGATCGAGGAGGCCGTGGCCGGCAGTGAGATCGGCTGTTCGATCCTGGGCAACGACCTGGACCTGGTCGCCGGCGAACTGGACCGGGTCGCGCTGACCCACGGCTTCTTCCGCATCCACCAGGAGAGCACGCCCGAAACGGGCTCGGAGAACTCGGCGTTCATCGTGCCCGCGGACATTTCCGCGGAGTCGCGCGCACTCGTCCAGGAGACGGCGAAGGTCGTCTACCGCGCACTGGGCTGCTCCGGCCTGGCGCGAGTCGACATGTTCCTGACGCCGGAAGGAAAAGTGGTCCTCAACGAGGTCAACACCATGCCCGGCCTCACCTCCTACAGCCGCTACCCGAGGATGATGGCGGCCGCGGGCCTGTCGCTCGGGGACGTGATCGACCGGCTGGTGTCGCTGGCGCTGACGGGAAGGTTCCAGTGAACCCGGACTTCGTCTTCGTGGACGAGTGCGCGCCCGGAATCCGCTGGGACGCCAAGTACGCCACGTGGGACAACTTCACCGGCAAGCCCGTCGACGGCTACCTCGTCAACCGCGTCGTGGGCACGCGCGCCCTGACCGCCGCGCTGGAGAAGGCGCACGAGAAGGCCGAGTCGCTCGGCTTCGGCCTGCTGCTGTGGGACGGCTATCGCCCGCAACGCGCGGTGGACTGCTTCCTGCGCTGGGCGGACCAACCCGAGGACGGCCGGACCAAGGAGCGGTTCCACCCGAACATCACCAGGGCCGAGATGTTCGAGAAGGGGTATGTGGCGAGGAAATCAGGCCACAGCCGAGGCAGCACCGTCGACCTGACGCTCTACCACCTGGCCACCGGCGAACTCGTGCCGATGGGCGGCGACCACGACCTGATGGACCCGATCTCGCACCACGGCGCGTTCGGGATCACCGAGGCCGAAACGGCGAACCGCCAGCACCTCTGCTCGATCATGGAAGCCTGCGGGTTCCACCGCTACGACAGCGAGTGGTGGCACTACACCCTGATCGACGAGCCCTACCCGGACACCTACTTCGACTTCCCGATCGGCTGAAGCCTCGCGTCACGGTGCGGGCAATCGCACTGTGACGCGAAGCCCGCCATCGGTTCGAGGCGTGAGGGTGAGAGTGCCGTCGTGTGCGTGGGTGATGCTCTTGACGATCGCCAGCCCGAGCCCGACCCCCGCGTGATGGCGGCGGACGCGTTCGGCGCCGCGCTGGAACGGCTCGGTCAGCGTCGACACCAGGTGCTGCGTGAGCTGCTCGCCGGTGTTCTCCACGGTGAGCGTGACGAACGCGGGCCCGGCCGCGGTGCAGACCCGCACGGTGCCGCTTTCGGCGAGGTTGTGGACGATCGCGTTGTGCACGAGGTTCGTCGTGATCTGCAACAACAACGCGGGTGAGCCGACGGCGAGAGCGAGGTCGCCGGACGTCTCGATGGTGACACCGTGCTTCTCCGCCAGGGGAAGCAACGTCTCGGTGGCCTCCTCGGCGACCAGCGACAGATCGACCCGCTCCTTGACGAACGACCGCTGATCGGCCCGGCTGAGCAACAGCAACGCCTCGGTCAGGTCGATCGCCCGCGCGTTGACGACGTGCAACCGCTCGACGAGCTCGTCGGAGTCGCGGTCCTTGCGGGCCACGTCGAGCAACGTCTGAGTCACCGCCAGCGGGGTGCGCAACTCGTGAGAGGCGTTGGCCGCGAACCGCTGCTGCTCGGCGACGTGCGTCTCCAGCCGCCCCAGCATGGCGTCGAAGGCGTCCGCGAGCTCGTGGAACTCGTCCGAACGCCCAGGCAACTCGATGCGATGCGAGAGCGAGCCGGTGGCGACGACGCGCGTGGCGTCGGTGATGCGGTCGAGCGGCGCGAGCATGCGCCCGGCCAGGAACCAGCCGCCCAGAAGCCCGAACACCAGCAGGAAGCACAGCACGCCGACGATGAACGGCGCGAAGGAGCCCAGGAGCCGCCCACGGTTGATCATGAAGTCGCCGGTGGGGGTGAGGATCCAGCCGGTGGGCAGGAAGTACGTGTAGTAGACGAGCACCGCGGCCATCAGCAGGATGCCGGTGAGCACGAGGAAACCGGCATAGCTGATGGTGAGTTTGAGGCGGACGCTCACACCCGGTGCCCTGTCCACGCCCGCCTCCCCAGCCCGTCGCCGCGAGGCTAGAGGACGGGCCATATCGCCCGCGTATCCACAGCGCGGCTGGTGGGGTTCGACGAACCCCACCAGCGTGAGCACTACGGCGTGTCCGCGACCTTGATCTTGCCGTCGACGATGTCCTTCTTGTAGCCCTCGAGAATGCCCTGCAGCTTCGCGTCGATCTTCCCGCCCGACGTCGCGTACCCCATGCCGTTGACCTTCAGGTCGAAGACCTTGGGCAGTGACGCGAGGTTGTTGGCGGCGGCCGCGTGGAAGAAGTCGTAGACGGCGACGTCCACGCGCTTGAGGCTCGACGCCACGATGACGTCCCTGTTGGCGGCGAGGGTCGGCTGGTTGTACTGGTCGGCGTCGCAGCCGATCGCGAGCACGCCCGCCTGCTTGACCGCGGCGAACACGCCGATGCCGGACGCGCCGGCGGCCGGGTAGACGACGTCGGCGCCCTTGTCGATCAGGCCCTTCGCGGCCTCCTGGCCCTTCGGCGGGTCCTGGAAGCCGGTGAAGTCGCCGGCCGGGGTGATGTACTTCTTGTCGATCTTGACCTTGGGCGCGGCGGTGCGGGCGCCCTGGTTGTAGCCCGCCTCGAACTTCTGGATCAGCGGGATGTCCACGCCGCCGACGAAGCCCACGTGGCACTTCTTGCTCTGGTAGGCGGCGACGACGCCCGCGAGGAACGCGCCCTCCTGCTCGGCGAAGACCAGGGGCGTCACGTTGGCGGCGCCTTCGACCGCGGAGTCGACCAGGCCGAACTTGACGTTCGGGAACTCCGGTGCGACCACCTTGAGCGACTCGGTGTACGCGAAGCCGACGCCGACGATCGGGTTGAAGCCCTCGGACGCGAGCTGACGCAGGCGGGTCTGCTTCGCGGCCTCGTCCTCGTTCGGCGCGGCGGAGAGCTCGCGGGTGTTCTCCTTCTTGACGCCCATGTCCTTGATCGCCTGGTCGAACCCGAGGGCGGCGAGGTCGTTGAACGACGCGTCGCCGCGGCCGCCGATGTCGTAGGCCAGGCCGATCTTCAACGCGCTACCGTCGACCTTGTCGCCGCTCGCGGCGCTGGTGCTCGACGTGGCGGGCGCGGTGGGCGGCGTCGAGAACTCGCAGGCGCTGCCGGACGCGGTGGGCGTGGTGCCACCACCGGAGTCCTTCGCGCAGGCGCTCACCACCATGAGGCTGGTCAGCGCGATCGCGGCCACGGCGGTGCCACGCATACGACGACGCACGGTTCGTCTCCTCTAACTCGGCTTTAGGAGGCGGACGGTACCTCGCACCTCGATCAAACCGGTTGAGAGTTCACTTACTGGGATCGAGATCTTTACGGAAGACGAGGAAGTCGCACGGGCACGCCAGGCGCGGTACCAGGAACGGATATGCGTCTTCCAGGCTGTCCTTGCGCACGACCTGATAGCCGATCCTCGTGTACCAGCCGCGCAGGAACTCCTTGACCGGATGCGCCCACCCCTGCGGCACCAGCAGTTCCAGCTGCATCTCCGCGTAGCCGCGCTCACGGCCCCAGTTCTCGGCGAACGACACGAGGTCGCGGCCGATGCCGGTGCCGCGCTCTTCCGGCGCGGCGACCAGCATCCCGAACTCGCCGACGCCGTCCTCGATCTCGTGCACGCGCACCGAACCCACGATGCGGTCGTCCGACTTGAGCACCGCGATCTGCCCGGTGGCGATCAGCTCCGCCACCTCCTCCGGGGTGGTCCGGGCGCTGCCCTCCTGCCAGATCCCCTTTTCCGCCTCGGCGTACACGCGGTTGATCAGGCCGGCGATCTCCGCGGCCAGTCCGGTGTCGGAGATCAGGACAGGAGTCACCACGGCGACGGCTGGGAGATCTTGGCGAGCTCGTCCGCGTGCTGGAGCACACCGAGTTCCCGCAACATCCGGTCGCGTTGGGTGGGGTCGTGCGCGACGTGCGACGCGTGCAGCGCCTTGCGCAGACGGGCTTTGCGGCGCGGCGTCCACCGGCTGGCCAGTGCCAGCTTCGCGGCGCGCAGGGCGGCCTTGTCACGGGTGCGCGCGGCGGCGTCCCGGTGGTCGTCGCCCAGGCCCAGCAACGACAACAGGCGTTCGCGGAGCTCACGGCCCACGCGTGCCCAGGTCGTCGTGCGCTGCCGGGAGGCGCGGATCTCGATGCCGAGCGCGAGGTGCAGCATCACCAGGCCGAGGACCGGTCCGAGCAGGACGCGGGCGGTACCGGCGACCGGACCGGACAGGCTGAAGGCCGCGAAGGCGGCGAACGCGGTCAGCGCCCACGCCACCAGGCGGGCAGGACCGGGGCGGCCGTCCCGGCGCACGCCACCGCGCATGGCCCAGCCACACGCGACGAGTGCTGCCTCCATCACGGAGAACAGGACGACCCGCTCCACGACGTCGGTGATGCCCAGGCGCTGCTCGAAGAACCGCCACGACGTGTCCACGCTGACGCCGATGCTCATGAGCGCGACGGCGTAGAAACCCTTGGCACCGGCGGGCTTGGAAGGCTCCGCGGGCTCCGCGGGTGGTTCAGGAGCGGGGGAGGTGGCCTCCGCCTTGTCGAGCTCGGCGATCAGTTCCGGTGTCAGCAGCACGTGACCGCCCGTGTCGGTCATGCCGTTGCGGGCACGCCACTCGTTCACGATCGTCCTGGCGTGGGAAGCGGTGGGTACCACCTGGCCCTGCTTGTGCAGCCAGCGCCGGACGTCCTCGACCGTGCCGCCGCGCGGCATGTTCTCCAGCGCGTAAACGATCTGGGCCTTCTTGGTGCTCAACCGGCCTAACTCGGCGCGGTGGTCGGTCAGGGTGCCGACCTCGTCCGTGGTCACTCGTGCTCTCCGTCCTCATGTGGGGTGGGCTTGCAGGGGCACGCGGACGCGCTGGACCCTACCCGGCTACCAGGCGTGAACATCATCGGTTTCGACGTTGACACTGTCACGGTTGCAGTGTCAGTATCGAGGGGTGTGGACGCTCGACGAGTTGCTGGACCGTGTCTCCGCCGCGCTGACGGCGGAGTACTCGGGCGCGCCCAACGGCCGCGTCCGGGACGTGCCCGACAAACGGGCCGTCCGCTGGTACGCGACGACGGGGCTGGTCGACCGGCCATCGGCGATGCGCGGCCGCACCGCGTTGTACGAGAAGCGCCACCTGCTCCAGCTCGTGGCGGTGAAGAGACTTCAGTCGCAGGGGAGGACGCTGGCCGACATCCAGGCGGAGCTCGCAGGCGCCACCGACACGGCTCTGGCGGCCGTCGCCCGCGTCCCGGAACACCTGCTCGACTCCGGTGACGCACCGCAGCCGGAGGCCGTTCGCCCGAGGTTCTGGGCCGAACCCGTTGCCGCACCGCCCGCTCCACCCGCATCTCCGGAGGCGTTCGCGCTCAACGGCGTGGCGCTCGGCGGAGGTGCCGTCGTCCTGGTGCCGGGGACGCCGACCGCCGCCGACCGCGCCGACATCGCCGCCGCCGCCCGCCCACTGCTCGACCTGCTCGCCGCCCGTGGCCTGCTCAACGAAAGGGACCCGTCATGACCATCTCCGTCGCCCCGATGAAGGCCGCCGAAGCCGACCGCATCGGCCGGACGACCGAGGACGCGGGTGTCGGTGCGCTGCGCACCGAACGCGGCAACCTGCCGCTGGAGCGGCTCGACGTGCGAGCGACGGTCACCGGCCTCGTCGGCCGCGTCGTGCTGACGACCGGATTCGTGAACACCTACGACACCGCTCTCGAAGCGACCTATGTGTTCCCGTTGCCGGATCGCGCCGCCGTCACCGGCATGAAGATGACCGCCGGCGACCGCACCGTGGAAGCCGACCTGCAGGAACGTGCGCAGGCTCGCCAGACGTACGACGACGCGATCGCCGCGGGCAGAAGAGCGTCGATCGTGGAGGAAGAACGGCCCGACGTCTTCACCATGCGCGTGGGCAACATCCCGGCCGGCGAGCGGGTCACCGTCGAGCTGACGATGGTGGGGCCGCTGGTGTTCGAGGACGGCGCGGCCACGTTCCGGTTCCCGCTGGTGGTGGCACCGAGGTACGTGCCGGGCACGCCGCTGGAGGGCCCATCGGTGGGTGACGGGTACGCGCAGGACACCGACGTGGTGCCGGACGCGTCGCGCATCACGCCGCCCGTGCTGCTGCCGGGCTTCCCGAACCCCGTGCGGCTGGGCATCGGCGTGGAGATCGACCCGGCCGGCCTGGAGCTCGGCGAGGTGCGGTCGAGCCTGCACACCGTGGTCGCCGAGGGCAACACCGTGACGGTCGCGCCGGGTGAGTGGGTCGACCGCGACTTCGTGCTTCGCCTGGCGTACCGGGGAAACAGCTCCGCCGTCGTGTGCGTGCCGGACCTGGACGACAGCGGTGAGGGCACCTACCAGCTGACCGTTCTGCCGCCCGAGCCCGAGGCCCCGGTCCGTGCGCGGGACGTCGTGCTGCTGCTCGACCGCTCCGGCAGCATGTCGGGCTGGAAGATGGTCGCGGCCAGGCGCGCGGCGGCCCGGATCGTGGACACGCTGACCGCGGACGACACGTTCTCGGTGATCACCTTCGACGACCGCCTGGAACGGCCGGAGACTCTCGGTTCGGCGCTGGTCACGGCCACCGACCGGCATCGGTTCCGCGCCGTCGAACACCTGGCGGTCGTGCAGGCCCGCGGCGGCACCGAGATGTACGAGCCGTTGCGGCAGGGCCTGAGCCTGCTCGCCGACGCGACCTCGGAGCGCGACCCCGTCCTCGTGCTGGTCACGGACGGCCAGGTCGGCAACGAGGACCAGATGCTGCGAGACATCGCACCGATGATCAACCGGACGCGGATCCACGCCGTCGGCATCGACACGGCCGTCAACGCGGGCTTCCTCGGCAGGCTCGCCGCCGCCGGTGCGGGCCGCTGCGAACTGGTCGAGAGCGAGGACCGGCTGGACGAGGCGATGACGCACATCCAGCGGCGCATCGGCGCGCCCGTCGTCACCGACGTGGTGGTGTCGCCGTCGTCCGATCTGCCCCGGCAGCCCACGGCGATCTATCCGGGCGTGCCGCTGGTCGCCTTCGGCCGGTACCAGGGCGCGGCGCCGGAGTCGTTCAGCGTGCGCGGCCGGACCAGGGACGGCGCGGACTGGCAGGAGACGGTGGCCGTTCAGCGGCACACGTCACCGGCCGTCCGGGCGCAGTGGGCCCGTGCCGCGCTGCGTGACCTGGAGGACCGGTACGCGGTCGGTGACCGGACGCTGGAGTCGTCGATCGTCCAGACCTCGTTGAAGTTCGGGGTGTTGTGCCGCTTCACCGCGTTCGTGGCGGTGGACGAGCGGGTGGTGTCCGACGGGACGGTGCACCGGGTGGTGCAGCCGGTCGAGCAGCCCGCGGGATGGGAGCGTCCGGCGCCGGGGTTCGCGATGCCGGTGGCGTCGGCGAGCTTCGCCGGTGCCGCGCCCGGTGGCGGCTACGGCGCACCGCCGCCGCCCATGGCCGCCGCGCCGATGGCCAGGGCAGCGGCGCCGAAGCGGATGCGCGACTCCGCGTCGATGCCCGTGCCGCCACCGATGCCCATGCCCGTGCCGGTGCAGGAACCCACCGACCTGCGGGAGATCGTCGCGCTGGAGGTCCAGCGCCTCGAGAAGGACGTGGCACTGCCCTCGTGGGAGCGTCGCGACCTGCTCGCCGACCTGGCCAGCCGGCTCGGCACCCTGATCGCCGGTCGGCAGGGCGATGCCCACGCGCCGTTGCACGGCCTGGTCGCGGCGATCACGGCCGGGGGAGACGTCGACGTGCTCTGGGCGCGGGCACTGGAGGTGCTGCGGGAGTTCGTGGCGGGGAAGCCCGCCGAGCCGGAGCGCCGTCGCAGGTTCTGGCGCTGATCGGACGATTGCCCGCCGGGTGGTCGTGCCGGAACGCTCTCCCGTGTGAGCGCGTTCGGTGAGTGGACGACAGTCGAGGGCCTGCCCGCGTTCGAGTACCGGGCGGGCCCTCGGCCGTGGGATCCGATCATCGACCCGCCGTCGTCGACGCATCGGGTGCACCTGGGCAACCGCCGGATCACCCTGGTCGCCGACAGCGACGGGCTGTTCGGGCTCTGGGACGAGCACCTCGGGTGCCGGTGGATCGCCGAGCACACCGGTGTCGCGCGGTTCGGTGACCTGCCGATCGTCTCCTCCGTGAAGCTGTTCGGGCCGACTTTCTGCCGGATGGCGGTGGTTTCGGGCGACGTCGACATCGAACGCACGGTGCTGTGCCCGGAGGGCGAGGTGCCGTGGGTGTTGATCAGGGTCGACGTGCTCAACCGGGGCGATGTGGCGTTGCGTCGGTCGTGGACCGAGGAGTGGGGCGTGCGGCCGCGCCTCGTGGATCTGGAGTTCGGGCCCGTGCGCGGAGATGCTCCGCCGGACGCACCCGTGGTGGCGCTGGAGAACTTCGGCGGCGAACGGGTAGCGACCACCGCCGGGTCACTGGTGGTCAGGAGCGAGCTGGACGTGCCACCAGGGGAGCGGACGACGGTGTGGTTCCGGTTCGGGCTGCTGGACGATCCCGCCGACCCGGCGGCGATCTACACGACCAGTCTGGCGGGACTGCGCGAGCGGCTCCCGTCCGGCGCGTCCAGCCGCGCTCCCGAGGCCGTCGCCGAGATTCCCTGGCACGCGGCCCTGCTCACCGGCGCTGCCTGCGTCGACGGTGTGCTCGGCGGTCACACGCTGAACCAGGGGTCCGCCTACTCGTTCCGGCACGGTTTCAACGGCGCCGCACGGGATCCGTTGCAGCACGCCCTGCCGTTGGTGCACCTCGAACCGGACCTCGCCCTGTCGGTGCTGCGCAACACCTGTGCCTGGGGAAGCCCGGACGGCGACCTCCCGTACGCCCTCGACGGCCGCAAGCAACCGTGGACGCAACTGTTCCGCCCGTCCGACCAGAACCTGTGGGCGCTCTGGCTCGCCGCCGAGTACGCGGCCGCGACCGGTGATCTCGCCGCGTTCAGCGAGCCCGTGCCGTACCACCCGTGTCACGGTGCCGATCCTGTTTCGCTCGCCGAGAATCTGCGGCGTCAGTTCCGGTTCTTCGTGGACGAGGTGGGCGTGGGAGAGCACGGCCACGTCCGGATCCTCAACGCCGACTGGAACGACCTCGCGATCAAAGAGTCCGGTGTGGACCGTGAGCTGATGATCGAACGCGGCGAGTCGGTCCTGAACTCGGCGATGGCCGCCTGGGTGCTTCCGCTGTACGCGGACCTCGCCGAACGACTGGGCGACGACGCGACGGCTGCCGAGGCACGCGAACGCGCCGCGGCACTCCGTTCGCTGGTCGCAGGGGAGTGGAACGGCCGTTGGTTCCGGCGCGCACACGGCCCTGGCGGCAAGGTCGTCGGCGAGCACGACCTGTGGCTGGAGGTGCAGCCGTGGGCGATCCTGTGCGGTGCCGCCACTTTGGACCAAGCGCGCGCACTGCTCACCACGATCGACGAGACGTGCCGGGCCGGTTCGCCGCTGGGCGCTCGTCATCGCTGGCCCGTTCCGGACGGCACGCACGGCCAGGTGTGGTTCTCGGTCAACATGACACTGATCTGGGCGGCCTCGCGCTACTTCCCGGACCTGGCCTGGGACGAGTGGCGGCGCATGACCCTGCACGCGCACACGGCCGCTTATCCAGACGTGTGGACGGGCACGCTTTCCGGCCCCGACTGCTATCTCGCGCCGGAGAGCGACCGTCCCGGCGAGACGTGGGCGTTGCCCGACTTCGGCACCGCGATGCAGGCGTACCCCGTCGCGAACCTGCACAGCCACTCCCAGCCGTTGCTCGCTCATCTGCGGTTGACCGGTGTCGTACCTCGATTCGGTGAACGAGCGTGACGTACCAGGGACTTGTGCGGTCCTGATGTCGTGACCCTGCGCCAGTTGCCCGAGGACGAGCGGCTGTCGCTCGTCGAGCAGACCGCCCTGTGCCACCCGGCCGTGCACAGCGTCGAACTGTCCTCCGAGGACGAGATCCGCGTCGAGGTCGTGGTGTGGCGCGGAAGTTCGCCGTTGCGGACCGTGCACGACATCACCGCCGCTCTCGGTGCCGTGCTTCCAGGCGTGCCCGTACGCCTGGCGGTATCGGCCGTCGCCTACAGGAGGCGCGCCACCACTCTGCTCGCGGTTTACAAATAGTGCCCTCTTGTCAAACCGGCTTTACATGTCCTACCGTTTTGTCAACCTCCTGAGGAGCGTGGCATGAGCGACATGAAGGCAACGGTGCCCGTCGGCTCAACCGAGCAGTGGACGGACGGCAAGCGGTACCTGTGGCTGCTGGGGCTGGTCGTGCCGTCCCTGGCGTTCCTGGCGATCGGGATGCACGCGGCGACGGGCTGGGGCGTGTGGTTCTGGATCGGCCCGATCGTGGTGCTGGTCATCGTCCCGGCGATCGACCTCTTCGCGGGCCTCGACCGCAGCAATCCTCCCGACGACGTGATCGAGCGGCTGGAGAACGACCGCTACTACCGCTGGATCACCTACCTGTTCCTGCCGATCCAGTACGTCGGTTTCGTGGTGGCGTTCTGGCTGATCGCGCGCGGAGATCTGTCCGTTGTGGACAAGATCGGTCTGGCGGTGTCGATCGGGTGCATCGGCGGTATCGGCATCAACACGGCGCACGAACTGGGCCACAAGAAGGAGAGTCACGAGCGCTGGCTGTCCAAGATCGCGCTGGCGCAGAGCTTCTACGGCCACTTCTACATCGAGCACAACCGCGGCCACCACGTGCGGGTCGCGACCCCGGAGGACCCGGCGAGCAGCAGGGTGGGCGAGAGCTTCTACCGGTTCTGGCCGCGCACCGTGTTCGGTTCGGTCAAGTCCGCGTGGCGGCTCGAACGCAAGCGCTACGGGCGGCGCGACCGGCACCCGTACCGGCTGGGCAACGACGTGCTCAACGCGTGGCTGATGTCCGCGGTGCTGTGGGCGGCGATGATCATCTGGCTCGGCGCGGGCATCGTGCCGTACCTGCTGATCCAGGCAGTGATCGGCTTCTCGCTGCTGGAGGTCGTGAACTACATGGAGCACTACGGGATGTTGCGGCAGAAGGTCGGGGCCCCGGACCGCAGGCGGTACGAGCGGGTCGATCCCAGCCACAGCTGGAACTCGAACAACATCGCCACGAACGTCCTGCTCTACCACCTGCAGCGGCACAGCGACCACCACGCCAACCCGACCCGGCGCTACCAGACGCTGCGCGACTTCGCCGAGTCCCCGGTGCTGCCGACCGGCTACGCGGGCATGATCCTGCTGGCACTGGTGCCGCCGTTGTGGCGGCGCGTGATGGACCCGCGGGTCCAGGGCCACTTCGGCGGCGACATCGGCCGCGCCAACATCCAGCCCGGCAAGCGCGCGAAGGTCCTGGCCCGCTACGGCGGCGTGGACACCGGCGAGGAGGTCGTCACCGACACCCGTGGCGACGCGACCGCGGGCGGCATGTGCCCGGGCTGTGGTTACGTCTACGACGAGAAGACCGGTGACCCGCGCGAGGGCTTCCCCGCCGGAACGCGGTGGTCCGACATCCCGGACTCCTGGTGCTGCCCGGACTGCGGCGTGCGCGAGAAGATCGACTTCGTGGCGCCGGGACGCGTCGGCACGGCCTAGGATCGCTCGTATGGGCGGGACTTCAGCGGCGACCTCCGGCCGGCGGCAGCCGATCATCGAGGCGGCCATCGAGATGACCGCCCGCGACGGCTGGGCCGCGGTCACCATGACGCGGCTCGCCGAGCAGGTCGGGGTCAGCCGCCAGACCGTCTACAACGAGATCGGCTCGAAGAACTCCCTGGCCGACGCCATGCTCGCCCACGAGCTCGGCCGGTTCCTCGCTGTGATCGGCGCCGCGTTCGACCGTCACGCCGACGACCTGGTCGAGGCCATCTACGACGCCGTCCGCGACGTCCTCGACCTGGCCCGCGACAACCTGCTGGTCCGCGCCATCGCCTCGGCGACGCACGGCGCGGACACCGAACTGGTGCCGCTGCTGACCACCCACGCCGAAACCCTGCTGATCGAGGTCAAGACGATGCTCGCCGCGCGGGTCGAGTCCTACCGGCCGGGCCTCACGGGCGAGCAGATCGAGGTGCTGATCGACCTCATGACCCGGACGGTGCTCAGCCACGTCGTCCAGCCGACGGGCACCCCGGCCAGCACCGCCGACGGCCTAGCGTGGCTCGCGTCACGTGTGCTGGAGGAGCCCGCGAGGAAACCGCTCCGCTACGGCTGACGAATGCATGGGGTGAAGAGTGTGAGCGGACTGTTCCGCGTACTGGACACCGTCGCGGACCGGCTCGTGGTCCCCGGCTACTCGAAGCTGGGTTTTCAGCTCCGCCGTCGCGGCTGGCCCGACCTGAAGCCCGATGCGTTGCGCGGCAGGAGAGCCGTCGTGACCGGAGCCGGCACGGGCATCGGCAAGGCGACCGCGCTGGGCCTGGCCCGCCTCGGCGCCGAGGTGGTCCTCGTGGTGCGCGACGAACGCAAGGGCGCCGCCGCTCGCGACGAGATCGTCGCCGCGGTGCCCGGCGCTGTGGTGGAGATCAGGCTTTGTGACCTGTCGAGCCAGGAGTCCGTGCGCCGGTTCGCCGCGGAAACGCAGGACGACCGTCTCGACATCCTGGTGCACAACGCCGGCGTCCTGCCTCAGGAGCGCACGGAGACCGAAGACGGCCACGAGCTGACGTTCGCCACGCACGTGCTGGGCCCGTTGCTGATGACCGACCTGCTGCGCCCGCTCCTCGCCGCGTCCCAGGACCCGCGAGTCGTGCTCGTCTCGTCGGGAGGCATGTACACCCAACGCCTCCGCGCGGACGACCCCGAGTACCGCGAAGGCGACTACCGCGGCGCGACCGCCTACGCCCGCACGAAACGCATGCAGGTCACGCTCGCCCCACTGCTGACCGAGCGCTACGCCCAGGACGGCATCGGTGTGCACGCCATGCACCCGGGCTGGGCCGACACCCCGGGCGTCGCCGGTTCGCTGCCGGGCTTCCACCAGCTGACCAAGACGTTCCTGCGCACCGCCGAGGAAGGCGCGGACACCATCGTCTGGCTGGCCGCGACCAGCCCCGCACCCCGCTCCGGCCAGTTCTGGCACGACCGCCGTGCGCGCCCGACACACCTGCTGCCCACCACCGGCGAGAAGCCCGAGGACGTCGTCGCGTTCTGGCAGCACTGCACCAGCGCGGTCGGGATCCTGCCCTAGAGAACCACCTTCTGGTACTGCTCGCGATCCATGTCGTAGACCTCCAGCGTCACCTGGGTCGGCAGCCCCTCGACCGGCTTGAGGTGATCCCGGGCGATCCCGAGACTCACCCGCCCGACCTCCTGCTTGAGCTCGACCGACCGCCCGGTCAGCAACCCGACCCGGACGTGGATCATCGCCGCCGCCGACCCGTCCCCGATCACGGACTCCTCGATCTGCCGGAACCGCGTCTTGAACGCCGACACCTCCGCGCTGACCAGCGGCCCGACGGCCTGGTGCAACGCGAGGGCGAAGGCGCGGCGGTCGAACGCGTCGCTCAGTTCGGCGGAGTACTCGACGGTGATCTGTGGCATGGGCTCACGCTACCGGCGGCGGCCAGGACCTCGCGGACCGTCTCGCACAGCAGATCATCATCTGGGATTCCCCTGGTGGGACGCACGTCCGTGGTGAGCAACGGCCGCAACACGGATACGGCCGGTGCGGCGAGAGTGCCCAGCGACACCAGATTGCCGACAGCGCGAATGCAATAGCGGCCGAAGACTCCGTCCGAACTGATCGCCAACCGTGTGGCGGTGGCGAACGAGAGCCCGTCCTCAGGGTCTCCGGTCATCCGCCACAGCGCGTATTGGAGTTCCACCAGCGCCCATCCGCGATGCAGCGCTGTTCGGTCGCGCACCCGGTCCGCGAGCCTGGCCGCTGCCGGGCCCAGTTGGGCCAGCACCTCGGCGTGCTGCCGCAGGTTGGGGTCGTCCGCCTGGAGGTGGACCAGGAGTTCTCCGGGCTCGCCGGTCACCTTCCACCGGCGTACTGCCGCCCTCGTGGAGACCGGAACGTCTTTGGCGGCCACGACCGCGGGCAGCGCCGCCTCGCGTGCTTCCTCGGAATCCAATGCGATGAGGGCGTCCAGTGCCCAGTCTTCTGCCTCCGTGCCGATGAACGACGTGATCTCCGCGAAGGCGTCCCGGGCGTCAGGACCCCAGTTCGCCAGCACCAGCAGCAAGTCTCGTTGCTCCACGAGCATGCTCGACGACGTCAGTCGCCGCCGGACGCCCGGCAGCAGTTGCGCGGCAGCGGGGCGTAACAGCTTGAGCAGGTTGGACAGCGACGGGCCGTTGCATCCGGCGGAGCGCGAGAGCGTGTGGCCGGGTGCGTCGAGCAGGTCCGCGACCAGGCCGACGGCTTCGGGAGCGCCGATCTTGACCAAGGCCTGCAGGGCAGGCAGGGCCACGGCGGGTTCGTCCTCGCACGCGTCGAGCAGCTGTGCCGTCCAGGGCGCGGCCGCCCGGCCGGCGGACGCGAGGATCGAGGCTGCGGACCGCCGCTGCCGGGAGTCGGGATCGGACAGCCGGTTCGCGACGAGCGGCAGGAGCGTCGTGACGGGGGAACGCCAGCGCTCCATCACGGCCGCGGCGGTGGTCAGCGCGTTGGTGCGGCGGTCGGCATCGGCGCTGCCCAGCAGGGTCGCGGCCAGCCTGGTTCTGCCGTCCCGGTCGTCGTCGAGAAAGTCGTTCGTCCACCACAGGAGCCGTCCGACGACCCGTCGTCCTACCGACCAGACGTCGTGCCACACAGCCAGATCTGCGGTGGACAGGTAGGACGCGGCCTCGTCGACGTGCCGGGGGTCGCGGCCGCCGAGCCCGCAGTGGCGTGCCGCCATAGCCCCGGCGAACCGGAGTGCGGGGTTTTCGTTCTCGCGCAAGGAGGAAAGCCAGTCGATCACCTCCACCGGCCATTCTCCGGACGTGTCGCGCAGCAGTTGGGCGGCGGCCAGCACGTACTTGAGCCGGGCCGCCTCATCGAGTTCCTCGTGCCACCTCGCGAGCAACGCGGGCAACACGTGCGCGACCTGGTCGGCGGCCTGTCCCAACGGGGACGCGGCCGCTCTGCGGACGACCGGATCGGGGTCGGAGAGCAGGTCGAGCAGCCGCGGCAGTGCTTCCTGCCATGCCGTCGGCCACGCGGCGTTGACGTACTCGGGATCGGCCTTCCGCGCGGTCTGGGCGAGGTCGCCGATGAACCTGATGGCCGCGTCTCGCAAAGCGAAACCCGGATCATGGGCCCACAGCACGAGAACGGGGAGTACGGGTGGTGCGGCGGACAGGATTCCGCCACCCTGGTGGTACACCTTGTTGTGCAGTTCACCGAATGCATCGGGATCGGTGGCGCTGGCGAGGAGCAGAGCGGGAATGTCCTCTGCGGAGCCGTAGTGGTGCTGCAGAGACACCCACGGGACGTTGTCGACCATGGGCGAGAGATCCTGGGACATCCAGGCGACTTCTTTTCGAATCGGACCGCCAACGGACGGTCATGTCCCCTCAGCCTAGGTCATGCGGCCTCGGAATGAGTGAGGATCAGGAGTTCCGTGCTCAGCCGCAGCCGGAACCCGAGCTTCTCGTACAGCCGAATCGCCCCGGCGTTGGACGCGAGCACGTGCAGGAACGGCGTCTCCCCACGCTCCTGGATGCCGTGCGCGACAGCCAGCAACAGCCGCGTCCCCAACGCCTGCCCACGCGCGTCCGGATGCGTGCAGACCGCACTGATCTCGGTGTAACCGGGCACGCGCAGCCGTTCGCCGGCCATCGCCACCAACCGGCCGTCACGCCGGATGCCCAGATACGCACCCATCTCGATGGTGCGCGGCAGGAACGGGCCCGGCCGCGTGAGTTCCGCGAGCGCCATCATCTCCGGAACATCCGCGGCACCAAGGCGGACGGCCGCGGGTTCCTGTGCGGCCGCGAGGTCCTCGCCGACGTACTGCAGCAGCGGCAGGCGTCCCTCGATCTCCCAGCCGGACGGAGGCTCGTGGCCGGTCACGGCGGCATGTGGGGCCAGTGCGGCGAGGTCGAGCCAGTCGCCTTCGGACGGTGAAGGAGGCAGTGCCACGAACGGCGACATGTCCGTCGGGTAGCGCAGCACGTTGCCCTTGTGTTCGGCGAACTGGGCGTGCGGGCCGGTCAGGGCCGAGTGGGCGGCGTGGTCGAGCGGGTTCATGCGAGCGGCTCCATCAGGCGGCGGGGCGTGTTGAGCAACGCCGAGACGGGATCGGGGTTGGCGTTGCCCGGTTCGAAGCCCGGGCCGGGGTCCACGCGGGTGTCCGCGGCGGGAACCAGGCCGCCGCAGGTGGCGCAGCGGCCCTCCGCATCGAGGCGACCGTTGTCTGCTGCGTGCCAGAAGGTGCGTTTTTCGCCGTTGGGGGAGTAGTGGTCGTCGCCCCAGGTCATCATCGCCCGCAGGATCGGCCAGAGCTGGACGCCCTTGGCGGTGAGCCGGTACTCGCCGTCGGTGTGGGCGAGCACGTCCTCCTGCACGAGGAACTTCAGGCGGTTGGTCAGGACGGCGCGCGGGATGCCCAGCTGGGTCGCGAAGTCGCCGAACCGGCTGATGCCGAGGAAGGCGTCGCGGACGATCAGCAACGTCCACCGCTCGCCGACGATCTCCAGCGCTCGTGCCAACGAGCAGTTGCGGTCCGCGTAGGTGCTGGGCAGTGCCATGGTTTCCACAGTAGTTCATTCACTGAACTGCCATGCTACGGTTCGTCTAGTTCAGTGAATGAACTGGCCGATCGAGAGAGGCTGCCGCCGTGTATCAGTTCCTGGTGTCGTTCACCGTCCACCCCGCGCACCGCGAGGACTTCGTGAAGGTCGCTCGCAAGACCGCCGAGGACTCCCTCGCGAACGAACCCGGCTCGCTGCGGTTCGAGGTCATCACGGACGAGGAGAACCCGGATCTCTTCTACCTCAACGAGGTCTACGCCGACGTCGACGCGTTCACCACCCACGCGGCCGGGCCGTACTTCGGCGCCTTCTTCGCTGAGGCCAGTGCTTACGCCGAGGGTCCGACGTGGCTGATGAAGGGGAACGTGGCCGCCTGATGTCCGAAGAACGCACGCGGACGGTCACGTGGGCCGATCCGCAGAAGACCGCCGCACTGGCCATGAAGCTCGACGGCCTGGACTTCCTCCGCGCCATCGCCGCAGGAGAGGTGCCGCCTCCGCCCGTCGTGGAACTCATCGGCGCCCGCATGGTGTCCGTGGACAAGGGGTCGGTCGTCTTCTCCCTGGACCCGGCGGAGTTCCACTACAACCCGATCGGCTCGGTGCACGGCGGCGTCTACGCGACGCTGCTCGACACGGCGACGGGCTGTGCCGTGCATTCGGCGCTCCCCGCCGGAACCGGGTACACGAGCCTCGATCTCGCCGTGCGGTTCCTCCGTCCGATCAGGACGGACACCGGCACGGTCACGTGTGTCGGAACCCTTGTCCACCAGGGAAGGCGGACCGCGCTGGCCGAGGCGCGTCTCGTCGACGGCGCCGGGCGGCTGCTGGCGACCGCGTCGAGCACCTGCCTGATCCAGGAAGGAAGGAGTTGACGCGGATTCTCGTGAGCGGTGCCACCGGACGGCACGGCGGCAGCGGCGCCCACCTGGTGCGACGGCTGCTTGAGGAGGGCCGCCACGAAGGAGTCCTGGGCAGGCCGGTTCGAACCCGTCTCCGCGGAGCAGTGGCGGCGTGAGCTCGTCGAACTGTCCGCTGTGGACGATGTCGTGATCGTCGACATGACCGGCCACGTCACCGCAGTGGCGGAGCACGGCTCGACGATGGCGCGCTGGCGGGTCTGATCGGCGCGGACCGGTCACGTTCCGGGAGTCGCCCGCGGCCTGTGACCGGCGCGGGGCAGGCCTCGGAGGACGCCTGCCCCGGAGCGTCACTTGCCGTGCGGGTCCTCGGTGTTGAGCACGGCGACGACCTGGTCGTAGTCGCCGCGCGCCTCGGCGTAGCGCAGGAACTTCACGCGCTCGACCTGGATCTCGCGGGCGTCGGGCTGGGTCTCGATGATGCTCATGACCTCGGCGACGTACTCGTCGAGCGGCATGGCGTGATCGCTCTCGGCCTGGCCGGGCAGCAGGTCGGTCTGCACCGACGGCGGCTCCAGTTCCACGACCTTCACCGACGTGTCGGCGAGTTGGAGTCGCAGTGTCTCGCTGAGCATGTGGATGGCGGCCTTGGACGCGTTGTAGCTCGGCGTGATCTTCAACGGCGCGAAGGCGAGGCCGGAGGAGACGGTCATGATCGTGGCGTCCGGCAGCGACTGGAAGTGCTCGACGAACGCGGCGATCAGGCGGATCGGGCCTAGCACGTTGGTCGTGACGATGCCCTCGGCGGATTCCAGGAACGACTCGGGGCGGTGCCAGTCCTCGACGCGCATCACACCGGCCATGGTGACCAGCACGTTGACCGACGGGAAGCGGGCGATGACGTCCTTGGCCGCCGTCTGGATGCTGGAGGCGTCGGCGGTGTCGATGCGGACGGTCTCGACACCGGGGTGCTCGGCGGCGATCCGGTCGAGCAGTTCGGTGCGCCGGCCGCCCACGATCACGATGTTGCCGCGCTCGCGCAGGGCGAGGGCGAGCGCCAGGCCGATGCCGCTGGTGGCGCCGGGGATGAAGACGGTGTTTCCGGTGATGTCCATGGCACCGAGTCTCGGTCCGATCGCTGGTACCTCGCCAGAGAGCCCTTATCGGGGGATCGGCGATCCCTGGTTGAACCGGCTGGGCCCCGGATACTGGGGTGCATGGATCGGATGGAACTGGCCGGCTTCCTGCGCCGCCGCCGGGAGGAGCTGAGGCCGCAGGACGTCGGCCTGCCGGCGGGCGCGCGCAGGCGGGCACCGGGGCTGCGGCGCGAGGAGGTCGCGGCGCTGGCCGCCATGTCCACGGACTACTACACGCGCCTGGAACAGCAACGCGGCCCGCAGCCCAGCGAGCAGATGCTGGCCTCGCTGGCCCGCGCTCTCCGGCTCAGCGACGACGAACGCGACTACCTGTTCCGCGTCGCCGGTCGCAACGCCCCGTCACCACAGGCCACTGCCACGCACGTCGCGCCCGCGTTGCAACGGGTGCTGGACCGGCTCAACGACACCCCCGCGCTGATCCTGTCCAACCTCAGCGAAGTCCTCGTGCAGAACCGGTTCGCCGAGGCGTTGTACGGCGACTCCTCGCACTTCACCGGGCACGCCCGCAGCGGGATCTACCGCTGGTTCACCGACCAGGACGAGCGCCTGATCTACCCCGAGCACGACCGCGACCGGCAGAGCCGCACCCAGGTGGCGAACCTCCGTGCCGCCTACGCGTCGATGGGCCCGCGCTCACGGGCCGGGGAGCTCGTTCGCGCGCTGCAGAAGGAAAGCGAGGAGTTCGCCGAACTGTGGGAACGGCACGAGGTCTCGAAGCGGTTCGAGGACCACAAGGTGCTGATCCACCCGCAGCTCGGCGAGATCGAGGTGGACTGCCAGGCGTTGTTCACCGAGGACCAGTCGCAGGCGTTGCTGGTGCTGACCGCGCCGCCGCGCACCGAGGCGTTCGACAAGCTGCAGCTGCTCGGCGTGCTGGGCACGGAGAAGTTCGTCAGCTGAGGACGAGGATCGTCTCCTCGATCTCGGCTTTCCGTGCCGCCGCATAGCCGACGTCGGTGCCGACGGGCTTGAACCCCGCCCTCGTCAGCACGCGCAGGGAGGCCGCGTTGTCACTGGCGGCGCGGGCGTGCAGGGGCCGGACCGGCACGCGTTCGAGCAGCAACGCCAGTGCCCGCCCGGCGACGCCCTGACCCCACACCGCGCGGTCGATCCAGTAGGTGATCTCGGTGTCGCCCTCCATCACGAAGCTGGCGATGCTGCCCACGACCACGCCGTCGCCGAGGATCACGTGGTTGAGGGTCTCGGGGTTCGCCCGGATCTTGCGCATGTGCGCGTCGAACGCCTCGCGGTCGTCCGGGTCCTCCGCCGTGAACGCCGCCATCCACGCGGCCTCTGGATCACGCATGAACTCGAACAACACGTCCAGGTCCGCGTCCTCGACGCCCCGCAGAGTCACTTCACCGATCATCGAGCCAGCCTAGTCGCGAGCCATGCCAGCGAGAGGGGATAGCGGAAGTCGATGCCGCCGTGGCCCGCGTCGAAGAGCTCGAAGTGCACGCGGTCGTCCGGAATCCCGGCCAGCGCGATCTCCCTGCGGAACGCCTCCGCGCCCAGGTCGAGGAAGTACTCGTCCCTGGTGCCCGCGTCGATCCACACGGCCCGCAGCGAACGGATCGCTTCGGCGTGAGCGGGGACCATCCGCACCGGGTCCCAGTCGAGCCAGCGCTGCCACACCTCGGGCCTGAGCGCTCCGGTGACGGAGTCGAACGGCAGTTCCGGCGTGCCGTCCTCGGTGGCCGAGAAACACGCCGCCACCCCGAGAATCCCGACCAGGTCCATGTCTTGGGGCTTGGTGAACGCCGTGCGGCTCTGGAAGTCCGTCCACCACTTCTGGACGTCGTTGTCATACCCGCGCAACGCCCGCACGGCCTTGCCGAAGTCCGCGAGGTAGCAGAGCTCGTAGAGCGAGTCGCCCGCGTGCGTGGCCAACGCGCCGAACAGGTCCGGCCGCAGCATCGGCGTGATCATCGCGCCGAACCCGCCCGACGACTTGCCCGCGATCGCCCGCGACTCGCGGTCGGGGATCGTGCGGTAGTGCTCGTCCACCCACGGCACGATTTCGTCGCACAGGTACGAGTGGTAGCGGCCGGTGCCAGGTGAGTCGACGAACTGCGAACCGCCGTACGACGTCCACGCGTCGACGTACACGACGATGCAGCCGGGGGCTCCCTGCGCGAACACCGCGTCGGCCGTCTCGATGAACGGCTGGCGGAACGGCGTGCGGTTCGCCCACATCTGCACGTGCCCGGTGTAGCCCTGGATCATGTAGACGGTGGGGTAGTGCTCGGTCCCGGAGTCGTAGCCCGGCGGCACGTACACCCACAGCGGCCGCTCGTGCGGATCTCCGAGCGGGTTGTCGCGCAGCACCGTGGACTCGACGGTGTGCCGGTCGAGCCGGCCGGCGAGAGGTCCCTCCCAAGGCAGCATGATCCCAGTCAACCACAGTGGACCTGCCGGTCCAGAAAACGTACTCTGGCGGTATGAAGCTCACGGCGAAGGGGCAGGCGACCCGGCAGCGCATCATCGAGGGTGCGGCGTCGTACCTGCGCAGTGACGACGCGGCGAGCGTGACCCTGGACGACATCCGGGCGATCACCGGGACCAGCAAGGGTCAGATCTTCCACTACTTCCCGGACGGCAAGGAGGAGCTCTTCCTCGCCGTGGCGCGGTTCGAGGCCGCCCGCGTTCTCTCCGACCAGCAGCCACATCTGAGCGCCCTGACGTCGTGGGCCGCCTGGGAACGCTGGCGCGACTCGGTCGTCGCCCGCTACCGGGCGCAGGGCCGGACCTGCCCGCTGGGCGTGCTGATGGGCCAGCTCAACACCACGCCGGGCGCGCACGAGGTCATCGGCACGCTCCTGGACCGGTGGCAGTCCGAGTTGCGCGAGGGTGTCGCCGAGATGCAGGAGGCCGGTCTGGTGCGCTCCGCGGTGGACGCCGACAGGGCCTCCGCCGCGCTGATCGCGGGCATTCAGGGCGGCGTGCAGGTGCTCCGGTCGACCGGTGACGTCACGCACCTGGAGGCGGCCCTCGACCTCGTCATCGACTACCTGCGCGGCTGAAGTCCTGGACTTGCGGGTCCAAAAATGCGGACCTAGCTTCGAGGACATGGCACAACGACTGCAGGGCAGGACCGCCCTCATCACCGGTTCCACCAGCAACATCGGCCGCTCGATCGCGGTCGCCTTCGCCCACGAGGGCGCGCACGTCGTCGTCTCCGGGCGCGACGAGGCCAGGGGAGCGGAGGTCGTCGACGAGATCCGCTCGTCCGGCGGACAAGCCGACTTCGTCCGCGCCGACCTCGACGGCTCGTCCGCCGCGAGCCGCGCGCTGGCCGCGGAAGTCCTGACGCTGCTGGGCGGCCGCGTCGACGTCCTCGTGAACAACGCCGGCATCTACCCGTCGCCGGGCACGCTCGACACCGACGACGAGACCTTCGACCGCGTCTACGGCGTCAACGTGAAGGCCCCGTTCTTCCTGACGCAGGCCCTGGTTCCCACGATGATCGGCGCCGGTTCCGGCGTGGTCATCAACCTGGGCTCGTGGATCGCCCGTCTGGCCGTGCCGCGCGGTTCGCTCTACAGCTCCACCAAGGGCGCCATGGAAACGCTTACCCGCGCGTGGGCGGCGGAGTTCGGACCGCAGGGCGTGCGGGTGAACGCCATCTCGCCCGGCGTGGTCGTCTCGCCGGACTGGGACCCCTCCACCGTCCACCCCGGCGAGGTGATGATGCACGGCACGCCGGCCGGGCGGTCCGGGCATCCCGACGCGATCGCCGGGGCCGCCGTCTACCTCGCCTCGGACGACGCCGCGTTCGTGCACGGGACCGTGATCGACGTCGACGGCGGGCGGACCGGGGTCGCTGTGGTCGCCGGCTGATCTCCTCGCGCTGACGGGGCTCGCTCTAGTGAGCCCCTAGGAGCATCTGTTGAAGTGTCCAAACGACTACTGACAGATGATCCGAATCGAGAAGCAATGGACAAGGCATCCGTCGCGCGCTTCCTGCTGCTGGCGCTGCTGTGGGGAAGCAGCTTCACCTTGATCAAGGTGTCCCTGGAAGGTTTGACACCGGGACAGCTCGTGCTCAGCAGACTCATCCTGGGCGCGGCCGTCCTGCTCTCCATCGCGGCCGTCCGCAAGGTCGCCCTGCCGCGTTCCGGCCAGATCTGGGGGCACATCGCCGCCGCCGGCCTGTTCGGCAACGTGATCCCGTTCCTCCTGCTGTCCTACGGCGAGAAGACCACCGGCGCCGGCATCGCGGGCGTCCTGATCGGCGCCAGCCCGTTGCTGACGCTGGCGCTCGCCACCGCCGCTCTGCCGACCGAGCGGGCGACCTCCCGCAAGGCGGTCGGCCTGGTGCTCGGCTTCATCGGCGTGGTGCTGCTGATCGGCCCGTGGGACGAGGCGCTCGGCTCGTTCAGCGGGCGGCTGGCCTGCTTCGGCGCGGCCGTCAGCTACGCGATCGGCTTCGTGTACGTCCGCAAGTACCTGTCGCCGCTCGGCCTGGCACCGCTGTCGCTGGCCGCGTCGCAGCTCGTCGCGGCGGCCGTGCTGCAGGCGGTCGTGACGCCGTTCCTCGGCTGGCGCACGCCGGACTTCACCGGCCCGGTGACGATGAGCATCGTGCTGCTCGGGCTGTTCAGCACCGGTCTGGCCTACGTGCTGTACTTCCGCCTCATCGGCGACGTCGGGGCCACCACGGCATCGGCGGTCAACTACGTCGTGCCGGTGTTCGCGGTGCTCGTCAGCGTGGTGTTCCTCGGTGAGCACGTCACGTGGAACCTCATCGCGGGCGGTCTCGTGGTGCTCGTCGGCGTGGCCTACGCGGAGAACAGGCTCGGACAGCTCCGCAAGACCCCGGAGAAGGCGGGAGCGGTCCGGTGAACCCGCGGGCGCTGCTCGGCGCGATCACCGCGGACCTCGACATGGTCCTCGACCGCGACCCGTCGATCACGTCGCGCAGCGAGGCTTTGCTGCACCCGACGGTGATCGCGATCTGGGGCTATCGCGTGTCGCACTGGTTGCACCTGCGGGGTCACCGGCGCAGCGCCCGGCTGGTCATGGTCATCGCGAGGCTGCTCACCGGCGGCATCGAGATCCATCCCGGTGCGGAGATCGGCCGCGGCTTCTTCATCGACCACGGCGCAGGCGTGGTGATAGGCGAGACGGTCATCATCGGTGAGGACGTCACGATCTTCCACCAGGTGACGCTCGGCGCGGTCGGGTGGTGGCACGACAACCAGCGCCCGGAAGGATCCCGGCGGCATCCGAAGCTCGGCGACCGGGTCGTCGTCGGGGCCAACGCGACGCTGCTCGGCCCGATCACGGTCGGCCACGACTCGGTGGTCGGCGCCCAGGCACTCGTCATCCGCGACGTACCGGCGGACTCGCGTGTCCTGGCGCCGTTCTCCGTGCCCGCACTGAGGTCGACGCGTGGCGTGGTGAAGGCCGCCAGGGCCCGTCATCCCGTGCAGATCACGGGACTGCGGCACAAGGGCGCCCAGGCCGTGTTCCCCACGTGGTGACAACTAACCGATCGGAGTTCGCGTGAACACCCGAGTCAGTCAGCCCCTCACCAGACGACCGCCCGCGCACTCGCTCGTGGACCTGATCGGCGGCACACCCACCGTCCGGCTCGACCTCGGCGTGACCACCGCGAACCTCTACGCCAAGCTGGAGATGGCCAACCCCCTGTCCAGCGTGAAGGACCGCGCCGCGCTCTACATGATCAACGGTGCGGAAGAGCGCGGGGACCTGACCAGGGGGACGGGCACGATCGTCGAGGCGACGTCGGGCAACACGGGCATCTCCATGGCGGCCATCGCGGCCGCCCGCGGGTACAAGTGCGTGATCGTCCTGCCGGACAGCGCGACCAGCGAGCGCATCCAGCTGCTGCGCGCGTTCGGCGCCGAGATCGTGCTGACCCCGTACCAGGAGGGGTACGTGGCGGCGATCGCCAAGGCCGAGGAGATCTACCGCGAACGGCCGGGGTCGTGGTTCGCCTGCCAGCACGAGAACTCCGACAACGTGGCGGCGCACTACGCCACCACCGGACCGGAGATCTGGAACGACTCCGACGGCGAGGTCGACGTCTTCGTCTGCGGTGTCGGCACCGGCGGAACGCTCAGCGGCACGGCGAAGTACCTGAAGGAACGCAATCCCGGCATCCGCGTTGTCGCGGTGGAGCCGGAAGGGTCACCGGTGCTGAGTCAGGGATGGGGCGGCCTGCACCGCATCCCGGGCCTCAACGGCGGTTTCGTCGCGCCGACGACGGACGTGGCCCTGATCGACGAGATCCTCGCGGTGTCCGATGAGGACGCTTACAGCACGGCAAGGGAACTCGCGCGGACCGCGGGGCTGCTGGTCGGGGTCTCCTCCGGCGCGGCGGCGCACGCCTGCCGGGTGCTCTCCGCGCGGCCGGAGTACGCGGGCAAGAACCTGGTCACCGTGTTCCCGGACACGGGCGAGCGGTACCTCTCGTGGTTCAACCAGGAAGACACGACGGACAGCGGCGAGACGCCCGCAGCCATCAACGAGGAGTGAACAGACATGACGCAAGTGTCCAACATCCTGCTTCCCGGCGAAGGCGAGTCGGTGCAGATCGGCACGACCACCCACACCACCTTCAAGGCCAGGGGCAGCGAGACGGACGGGCGCCTCGGCCTGTACGAGCACCGGATGGCCGCGGGAGCTCCCGGTGCCTCGCCGCACGTGCACAACGAGCAGCTGGAAGCGTTCTACGTCCTGAGCGGCATGGTGGAGCTCCACCTCGACGGCAAGTCGTTCGCCGCGCCTCCCGGCACGTACGTGAACGTCCCGATGGGTGTGTCGCACGGGTTCCACAACCCGTACCAGGACCAGGCCACGATGCTCATCATCTTCACGCCCGCGCTCAACCGCGAGGAGTACTTCCGGGGCCTCTCGGAGATGTACGCGGACGGCAACCAGCCCACCGAGGACGAGTTGCTGACCCTGATGGCGAAGTACGACCAGTTCGAGGTCGCCATCGACGGCACCGTTCCCGGCTGGGGCAGGCACTGAGTTGACGTCGGGCGCCCGTTTCCGGGCGCCCGCCACCCTTTTCTCAGGCCGAGTCGCGCACGACCAGTTCGGTGGGCAGGATCAGCGACGTCGGCTGTTCGCCGTTCAGCAGCCGGATCAGCATCCTGGTCATCTCCCGGCCGAGCGCCTCGATGGGCTGCCGGACGGTGGTCAGCGCGGGCTGGGTGTGCCGCGCCGTCACGATGTCGTTGAAACCGACGACCGCGACGTCCTCGGGAACCCGCTTGCCCTGCTCCCGCAGGACTGCGAGCGCCCCGGTGGCCATGGCGTCGGAGGCGACGAACACGCCGTCCAGGTCGGGGTGGTCGTCGAGCAGGAGTTTCATCCCCGCGGCACCGCTGGCCTCGCTGAAGTCGCCGTGTGCCACGCGTTCGTCGCTCAGGCCCGCCAGCACGACGGCCTCGCGGAAGCCCATGTAGCGCGACATGCCGGCGTGGGTGTCGAGCTCGCCGGTGATAGTGCCGATCCTGGTGCGGCCGGTGGAGATCAGGTGCTCGACGGCCGTGCGGGCCCCGCCCCGGTTGTCGGCGTCGACGTACCACTGCGGTGCGCGGTCGAGCGAGCGTCCACCGTGGACGGCCGGCAGGCCGCTGTCCTCCGCCATCTTCGACAGCGGGTCGTTCTCCTTGAGCGCCAGCAGCATCACGCCGTCCGCGCCGCGCGACTGGAGCACCTGCGCGAACCTGTCCCTGCCCCGCTGGGACGCGGCGAGCAGCAGCATCAGGTGCAGGTCGGTCTCCTCGAGCGCCGCGTTGACCCCGCTGATCACCTCGGCGAAGAAGAGGTTGGCGAAGATCGCCGGGTCGTCGCTGGAGATCACCAGGACGACGGCGCCGCGCCGCTGGCTCGCGAGTGAGCGGGCGGCGGTGTTCGGGACGTAGCCCAGATCCGCGATGGCGCTCTGGACGGCACGTTTCGACTTCTCGCTGACGTGGCGCGCGTTGTTGATGACGCGGGACACGGTGCCGGTCGAGACGCCCGCGCGTTGCGCCACTTCCTCCAGGGTGGGAGGCCGGGTGTTCATGGCCGCACCCTACCAATCTTGTAAGCGCTCACAGTCCACCTCGGGCGATCACGTCCGCGTACCACCGGGCGCTGTCCTTCGGGGTGCGGCGCTGGGTGTCGTAGTCGACGTGCACCAGGCCGAACCGCTGGGCGTAGCCGAAGGACCACTCGAAGTTGTCGAGCAACGACCAGGCGAAGTAGCCCTTCAGCGCCACGCCTTTCGCCACGGCCTCCGCGCACGCCCGCACGTGCCCGTCGAGATAGGCGACGCGGCCGGCGTCGTGCGTCTCGTCGTCGAACGCGGCGCCGTTCTCGGTGATGTACAACGGGATCGCGGGGTAGTCGCGGTCCAGCCGCAGCAGCAGGTCGGACAGTCCGCCGGCGTCGATCTCCCAGCCGATGGACGTGCGCGGCCGGCCGCCGTCGAGGTGCCGGACGTGCTCGGAGCCGACGTAGGCCGAGGGCGACGGGCTGGCGCCGTGGCCGACGAGCATGGGGGAGTAGTAGTTGACGCCGAGGAAGTCGATCGGCGCGGCGATGGTCTTGAGGTCGCCGTCCTGGACGTGGTCGAGGCCCGTGATCGGCTCCAGGTCCCGCAGCACGTCGTCCGGGTACTCCGCCAGCAGCACGGGGTCGAGGAAGAGCCGGTTCTGCATGCCGTCGATCCGGCGCGCCGCGTCGAGGTCCGCCTCGGTGGCCGAACCCGCCGTGACGTGGGTGAGGTTCAGCGTGATGCCGACCCGTGCGTCGGGCATCGCCCGCGCCGCGAGTCCGTGGCCCAGCAACAGGTGGTGGGCGGCGCGGATCGACGCGGCCGGGTCCTGGCGGCCTGGGGCGTGCCTGCCGGTCGCGTAACCGAGGAACGCCGAGCACCACGGTTCGTTCAGCGTCGTCCAGTGCGTGACGCGGTCCGCCAGCGCCTCGTGCACGATCTGCGCGTACTCGGCGAACCGCAGCGCGGTGTCGCGTTCAGGCCAGCCGCCCGCGTCCTCCAGCGGTTGCGGCAGGTCCCAGTGGTACAGCGTCGGCCACGGCTGGATGCCGTTGTCCAGCAACGTGTCCACGAGCTTGGAATAGAAGTCGAGCCCGCGCTGGTCGGCCTTGCCGGTGCCGAGCGGCTGGATCCGGGGCCACGCGACGGAGAACCGGTAGGCGCCGAGCCCGAGTTCGCGCATGATCGCGACGTCCTCGGGATAGCGGTGGTAGTGGTCGGCGGCCACGTCACCGGTGTCACCGTTGTCGACCTTGCCCGGTGTCGCGCAGAAGATGTCCCAGATGGACGGTCCGCGCCCGTCCTCGGCCACCGCGCCCTCGATCTGGTAGCTGGACGTGGCCGCGCCCCAGAGGAAACCGGGTTCGAACGTGGTCATGCCTTGACCGCCCCTTCCATGATGCCGCCGATGATCTGGCGACCGAACGCGACGAACACGAGCAGCAACGGCACGGTGGCGATCAGCGCTCCGGTGAACATGAGCGTGTAGTCGGTGTAGTAGGTGGTGGAGAGCTGCGAGAGCGAGAACTGGACGGTCGGGTTGTCCGCTTCGAGGACCGCGAGCGGCCACAGGAACTCGTTCCACGCGCCCATGAACGTGAACAGGCCGAGCACGGCGGCGCCGGGTCGCAAGGCGGGCAGCACGATGCTCCAGAAGGTGCGGAACGTGCTGCACCCGTCGATGCGCGCGGCCTCGATGAGCTCGTCCGGCACGGCCTGCTCGGCGTACTGGCGCATCAGGAAGACACCGAACGCGGACACCAGCGCCGGCACGATGATCGCTTCCATCCGGTTCTGCCAGCCCAGCTCGACCATGATCATGTACAGCGGGATGATGCCCATCTGCACGGGGATCATCATGGTCGCGAGGATGACGAGCAGCAGCCCGTTGCGGCCGCGGAACTTCAGCTTGGCGAACGCGAAACCCGCGAGCGACGAGAAGAACACGACCGAGACGGTGATGACCGCGGAGCTGAGCAGTGAGTTCCACAGGCCCAGCAGGAAGTTCGCGTCCTCCGCGGCGAACAGCCTGCCGACGTTGTCGCCGAAGTTCGGGCCGGGTGCCAGCGGCGGCGGCCAGTCGCCGACGACGTCGTTGGCGCGGGTGGCGACGACGAAGAGCCAGTAGAGCGGGAACGCCGACAGCACGATGCCCGCGAGGAGCGTGAAGTAGACCAGGGGATGGGTTTTGCGCATGGCTACCTCGACCTCCGCGTGATCAGGAAGTTGACGACGCCGAGCAGCGTGATCAGCAGGAAGATCATCCAGGCTACGGCCGAGCCGTAGCCGTAGTCGAAGTCCCGGAAAGCCTTCTCGAACATGTACATCGACACCGTCTGGAACTGCCGCAGGCTGCCGCCGGAGATGGCGAAGCTGCCCTGGCCGAAGATCAGCGGCTCGGTGAAGAGCTGCATGCCCGCGATGGTGGACATGATGACGGTGAAGACGATCGCGGGCCGGATGTTCGGAACCGTGATGCTCCAGAACTGCCGGATCTTGCCCGCACCGTCCACAGTGGCCGCTTCGTACAGGTCCTTCGGGATCGCCTGCATCGCCGCGAGGTAGATCAACGCGTTGTAGCCGGTCCACCGCCAGTTGACCATGGTGGCGATCGCGGTCCACGACGACCACTTGTCGGCGCGCCAGTCGATCGCGTCGATGTTCACCAGACCGAGCAGGCCGTTCACCATGCCGGCGTCGCGGTCGAAGATCTGGCTGAACACGATGCCGACGGCGGCCACGGACGTGACGATCGGCAGCAGCACGCCCATCCGCAGGAACGTGACGGCGCGCAGCTTCTGGTTGAGCAGGCTCGCGAGCACCAGGGCGCCCAGCAACTGCGGCACGGTGGCGAGCACGAGCATGCCGAGGGTGTTGACGACCGCGTTCCAGAAGTCCGGGTCGGCGAACAGCGTGACGTAGTTGTCGAGCCCGACGAACGCGCCCGCGCCGGTGATGTCCCAGTCGTGCAACGACACCCAGGCCGTGTAGATCAACGGGAACAGCCCGAAGACCACGAAGATCACGAAGAACGGCGCGATGAACAGGTACGGCGACCACTTCACCTCGACGCGCGAGATCCGGTCGCGCAGCCGGAAACGTGGCTGCTCGGGAGGCCTGCTCCCGGCCGCCGGGGTGCTTGGGGCCGTCCTCGGCCGCAGATCAGTCACCAACGTGTGTCCTCAGGTGGTGGGATGACGGCCGGGACGGGTTTCTCCGCAGCGCCCCGGCCGCCAGGTCTGTGGTCGGCCGCGGCGCGGGGACTTCCGCGCCGCCCCGAGCCCCCTACTTGGCCAGGCGCTTGGCGTCGTCGACGGCCTTGGCCCAGGCCTCGTCGGGCTGGAGCTTGCCCTGCTCCACCGCGAGTAGCGCGTTGCCGACGCGGTCACCGATGGCGTTGTTGTCCGGGCCGAGGTAGACCGGCTTGAGTGCCTTCACGCTCTCGCCGAAGATCTTGCCGACGGGCGCGTCGCCGAAGTACGGGTTCTTGAAGTCCTGCACAACAGGGTCGTCGATGGCCTGCGGCGAGGACGGGAAGTTGTTCTTCGCCTTGAACGCCGTGGTCTGCCCCTTGGCACTGGTCAGGAACTTGGCCAGCTCGGCGGCCTCCTTCTGGTGCGTGCTCTGCGCCGGCACCGCCAGGAACGAGCCGCCGCGCACCGCGCCGTTGCCCGGTACCTTCGCGACGTCCCACTTGCCCTTGTTCTCCGGACCCGCCTGCTTCTCGATCGTGCCGAGCATCCAGGACGGGCACGGGATCGTGGCGAACGTGCCGTTCTTGAAGCCCGCGTTCCACTGTGGACTCCACATCTCGATGTTGGCCGACAGACCGGCCTTCACCATCTCGACGGACTTGTCCCAGGTGGCCCGCACGGCCGCGTTCGAGTCGATCACGAGCTTGTTGGTGGCGTCGTAGTACGTGTGGTCGCCGGACTGCATCAGCATGTTCAGGTAGACGCCGCCGGTCGAGTCGTAGAACCCGGCGCCGGGGGTCTTGGCCTTGAACTGCTTGCCGGTGGCGAGGTAGGCGTCCCAGGTGGGCCAGAGCTTGCCGACCGCCTCCCGGTCGGTGGGCAGGCCCGCGGCTTCGAAGAGGTCCTTGCGGTAGCACATGCCCTGCGCGCCCACGTCGGTGCCGAGGCCGACGACCTTGCTGCCGTCCGAAGTGGACGCCTGCTGCCACTTCCACGGCAGGAAGTTGCCGGACAGTTCCTTGGCGCCGTGGTCGAGCAGGTTCACGAACTGGTCGGGCTTCGCCATGAACTGCGAGAGGATGCCCTCCTCGATCGCCACGACGTCGCCCGCGCCCTTGCCGGTGGCGAGCCACTGCTGCAGCTTCGGCGTGTAGTCACCGAGCTTGCCGATGTTCTCCTCCTTGATCTTGATGCCGGGATGGCTCGCCTCGTACTCCTCGTAGAGCTCGTCGTAGCCGAACTGGCTGAAGGTCTTGACGATCAGCGTGACGTCCCCCGACGACGCGGGGTCGGCGGCGCCGCCACACGCGGACACGGCCACCAGCGAGCTGAGCAGAGTTGTGGCGAGCAGAGCGCGCCTCGGTCGAACACCCATCGAAGAACCTCCAGTTGGCGGATGGTCTGCAAGCGCTAACACATAAATTTGGTCGTCTTGCAGACCACTGGAACACCGTTCACCTGCTGCGACGCTGCGGCTTCGGCCGGTGTGCGCCCATCGGGATCGGGGGAAACTGTGAGCGCTTACAGGACTGTAACCACGAGGCCATCCGGATGTGAAGAGGTAGCGCCGGTCAGATTTCGATGACGCGGGAGCGTTGACAGGCGGGGTCGGGTGGGTGAACATTCGCCTCGACGCTGCGGTCGCGCCGGGAGACAGTCGACCTCGAGAGGCCCCCGGTATGTCCGTGAAGACCAGGCTGGTGGCAACCGGCCTTCCGTTCGTCCTGATCGCCACGATCGCGGTACCCACGATCGCGGTACCCGCGACCGCGGCTGAGCCCTATGAGCGCGTGCTCAACGGCAAGTTCGACAGTGTGAAGACCCCGTGGTGGAGCAGCGGAATCGCTCCGTCCACAGTGGTCGGTGGCAGGTTGTGCGCGCAGATCCCCGGCGGCACCGCGAACCCGTGGACGGCGATGATCGGCCAGAACGACATCCCGCTGGAGGCCGGTCAGCCCTACACGCTGCGCTTCACCGCGACCGCTTCCCGGAGCGTCACGGTGCGGGCGGCGGTGGCTCTGTCCGTCGCGCCGAACACCACGATCCTGAACAAGGCCGCCGCGCTCACCGGCACTCCCAAGACGTTCGAGTTCACCGGAACGTCCACAGTGGCCACGCGTACGGGCGGCCAGGTCGCGATCCAGGCCGGTGGCGTGTCGGCGGAGCCGTACACGCTGTGCATCGACGACGTGTCGCTGACCGGCGGCATCGTCCCGCCCGGTGGCGGCTGGGACTACGGCTCACCGGTGCGCACGAACCAGTACGCCTACCCGACGGCGGGCACCAAGCGCGCGTCGATCGTGAACAGCTCCACCACGCCGGTCGACTGGCAGCTGCGCGACGCCGCGGGCGCCGTCGTCCAAACCGGGAAAACACAGGTCAAGGGCGATGACGTGATGACGCGCGACCACGTGCACATCGCCGACTTCTCGGGCTACAAGAAGGCTGGAAGCGGTTACAGTCTGACGGTCGGCGACCAGAGCAGCTTCCCGTTCGACATCACCGACAAGCCCTATGACCAGCTGCGACGGGACTCGCTGGCGTACTTCTACCACAACCGCAGCGGCATCCCGATCGAGGCGAAGTACGTGGGTGAGGCGTACGCGCGCCCCGCTGGACACGTTGGCGTGGCGCCGAATCAGGGCGACGTGTCGGTGCCGTGCCTGCCAGGGGAGTGCGACTACTCGCTCGACGTGAGCGGCGGCTGGTACGACGCGGGTGACCACGGCAAGTACGTCGTCAACGGTGCCCTCGCCGCGTGGCAGCTCATGGACACCTACGAACGGTCGCTCTACACGCTCGACATCGAGGGCTTCCGGGACGGCCTGCTGTCCATACCCGAGCAGGACAACCACCGGCCCGATGTGCTCGACGAAGCGCGCTGGGAGATGGAGTTCCTGCTGAAGATGCAGGTCCCGGCGGGCGAACCGCTCGCGGGCATGGTCCACCACAAGATCCACGACCTGGCCTGGACCGGCCATCCGATGCTGCCGGGCAACGACCCTCAGCCGCGTTATCTGCACGCCCCGTCGACGGCCGCCACGCTGAACCTCGCCGCCGCCGGCGCCCAGTGCGCCCGCGTCTACAAGCTGTGGGACCGCGCGTTCTCCGACAAGTGCCTGGCCGCTGCGGAGACCGCCTGGAAGGCCGCTCTGGCCAACCCGGCGAAGTACGCCCCGAAGGAGGACAGCGTCGGCGGTGGCGCCTACGACGACACCAACGTGACCGACGAGTTCTCGTGGGCCGCGGCCGAGCTGTACGGGACGACGGGCAAGCGCGAGTACCTGAACAAGGTCACCACGAAGCTCACCTCGGCCGGGTTCTCCTGGAAGGACACCGGCGGCCTCGCCGACCTCACGATCCTGCGGCTGCCGTTGAAGTTCCCGCTCGACCGCGTGATCACCGCCCGCGCGCGGGTCATCAACGTCGCCGACGGGCACCTGCGCGACCTGAAGTCGCAGGGTTACCCCAACCCGTCCAAGCCCGCCGACGGCCTGTACGCCTGGGGTTCGACCAGCGCCACGCTCACCGCGTCGATGATCATGGCGATGGCCTACGACACCACGCTGAACCGCAAGTACAGCGACGCGGTGCTGGAGTCGATGGACTACCTGCTCGGCCGCAACGGCCTGAACCAGTCGTTCATCAGCGGCTACGGCGAGAAGGCCAGCAGGAACCAGCACCACCGGCACTGGGCCGACCAGGTCGACGCCAGGATGCCGAACCCACCGGCGGGATCGCTCGCCGGCGGCCCCAACTCGGGCCTGCAGGATCCGGTCGCCCAGCAGAACCTGCCGGGCTGCGCGCCCGCGAAGTGCTACCTCGACGAGCTCGGCTCGTGGTCGACGAACGAGGTCGCCGTCAACTGGAACTCTGCCCTGGCCTGGGTCGCGGCGTTCGCCGACACCCGCTGACCTCCCCGTCCACGAGAACTCCCACCGCTCGCCCGCGCACTGCCGGGCGGGCGGCGGGTGAGAGGAACAGTCCCATCCGAGAGGAGATCCACAGTGCGGTGGATTGCCCGTTCGACGGTCGCGGTCTGCGCGGTCTTGCTGCTGTCCCCGGCCACCCCTGCCACAGCAGCCAGTCCGCTCGATCTGACCAGCGGTTTCTACGTCAACCCCAACTCCGCGCCCGCCACCTGGGCCCGGAACAACCCGAGTGACTCCAGGTCCGCGCGGATCCAGTCCTCGATCGGCTCCAGGCCGATCGCACGCTGGTTCGGCAACGACTCCAGCATCGGCTCGACCGTGGCGAACTACGCGGGAGCGGCCGACGGCCAGGACGAACTCCCCGTCCTGGTCGCCTACAACATCCCCAACAGGGACGCCTGCGGTGGCCACTCCGGTGGTGGCGCCGGAAGTGCCGGTGCGTACCGGACCTGGATCTCGGGCTTCGCGGCCGGGATCGGGACCAAGCCCGCGGTGGTGATCATCGAACCGGACGCGCTCGCCGCCTACGACTGCCTGACCGCGGCGCAGCGGACGGAGATGGCGGGCCTGCTCAAGTACGCCACCGAACAGCTCAAGGCCAAGGCCCCCAACACGTACGCGTACCTCGACGGCGGCAACGCCGGCTGGGTGTCGCCGTCCACCATCGCGTACCGGCTGAACGAGGCCGGCGTGCGGAACGTGCGCGGGTTCTCGGTGAACGTGTCGAACTACTACACCACGAGCCAGTCGACGAGCTATGCCGGTCAGGTCAACGGCTTCCTCGGCTACCAGGCCGGTTTCGTGGCGGACACCAGCCGCAACGGCAACGGGCGTGGTGACGGCTGGTGCAACCCGGCCGGTCGCAAGCTCGGTGTGGCGCCGCAGATCGGCGGCGGTGCCGACCTGTTGTTGTGGGTCAAGACTCCGGGTGTGTCCGACGGTCCGTGCGGCATCGCGCCGACCACGCCGGCGGGCACGTTCAACCCCGATCTGGCCGTCCGGCTGATCGACGGCGTCTGACGACCTGACGGCGCCGGGCGGAATCCTTGAGCCGGTCGGCCAGTGCCTCCACGAGGTCGCGCAGCTCGTCCGGTCGCTCGATCACGAACGGCAGGTCGAGTGACGCGAGGACACCGGGCAGCCAGTCGAGTCGTTCCACCCGCAGTTCGACGTGAGGCCAGTCGGGTGCCGACTCGGTGATGATCGCGACGCTCGCGGGCAGCCGGGTGCGGATCTGTTCGGCCGTTCCCCGGATCCGCAGCGTCACCTCGTGCCGGTGAGCGGCGGTGGCGAGTCCACTGAGGACCCGCTCCGCCGCGTCGACTCCTTCTGGCGGGTCGAACGAGCCGGGCAACGTGCGTGCACTGGCGATGCGATCCAGCCGGAACGTCCGGTCCTCGCCGATCGCGGGATCGGCGCCCGTCACGTACCACCGGCCCGAGTGAGCGACGAGCCCGTACGGATGCAGCGTGCGTTCGCTGTGCCGGCCATCCCTTGCGGTGTAACGGATCGAGACCGGCCGGTGGTGGCTGACCGCGTCGGCGATCGCGAGCAGCACCGTGGCGTCAGGGGCGGCCGGCTCACCTTCGGGTGCGGTGAAGGCGATCGAGCCGAGGACGGCGTCGAGCCTGCCGCCGAGCCGCTGCGGCAACACGCGCCTGATCTTCGCCGCCGCCGTCTCACCGGCTGTGTTCGTGGCCGTCGTCAAACCGGATCGGCGCCCTGCGACCAGGCCGAGCAGCACGGCGAGCGCTTCCTCGTCGCTCAGCATCAGCGGAGGCATGCGGTAGCCGGAAGCGAGCCGGTAGCCGCCGTAACGGCCGCGCACCGACTCGACCGGCACGTCGAGATCGACGAGGTGCTCGACGTACCGGCGCACGGTGCGTTCGTCCACACCGAGCCGGTCGGCGAGTTCGGCGACGGTCCGGACGCCTCCCGACTGCAGGAGTTCCAGCAGGGTGAGGACGCGGGCGGTGGGCCGGGGCATGGTCAAAAGTATTCCGCAGATACCGGGCGGATTCTGTCCGGTATCGCTTCTAGCGTGCGGTCATGGACTTCATCTCGATCCGCGTCATCACCGGTGACATCACCCGGCTCGTCGGCTTCTACGAGCGGGCCACGGGCCTGCGGGCGAACTGGGCGAACGACGACTTCGCCGAGCTCGCCACCCGTTCGGGCACCCTCGCGATCGGCAGCACCCGCACCGTCGGCCTGTTCGCGCCCGGTTCGGCCGAGCCGGGCGCGAACCGCAGCGTCATCATCGAGTTCCTCGTCGACGACGTGGACGCCGTGCGCGAGAACCTGGCCGGCTTCGTGGAGGACGTCGTCACCGAACCCACCACGATGCCCTGGGGCAACCGCGCGTTGCTGTTCCGCGACCCCGACGGCAACCTCGTCAACTTCTTCACCCCGGTCACCCCGGCCGCCATCGCGAAGTTCGCTCGCTGACGGCTCGTCAGGAGGAGACGAACGGCTTGCCGAACCAGCGGGCGAGGTGGTCGTTCAGGTCCTGCTGGGCCTCGCCGATCCAGGCGACGTGCCCGTCCGGGCGCAGCAGGACAGCCGGAACGTCCAGTGCCGCAACGGGATCCGCGAGGAGATCCACGCGATCCGACCAGCCCTCGACGGCCAGACGCCCGGTGCGGTCGAGCAGGAGACCTCGCCCCTGGCCCATCCGGTCGTAGAGACGGCCCTGGGCCAGGTCGGTGTCGGGCAGCCGGCGGCCGAGCAGGTCGGGGCCCTCGCCGAAGTCGTAGCGGATGCCGAGCGCGGTGATCTTCTCGATCAGCCGCCGGTTCACCTCGTTGATGTCCATCAGTTCGGTGAGCAGCCTGCGCACTGCCTGCGCGCCCGGTTCGGGGGAGGAGAGCTGCACCTGGGCACGGGTGTTGTCCAGGACGTCCGCGGCGACCGGATGACGTTCGGCGTGGTAGCTGTCCAGCAACGTCTCCGGCGCCCAGCCGCGGACCTGCGCGGCCAGCTTCCAGCCGAGGTTGACCGCGTCCTGCACGCCGAGGTTCAGGCCCTGACCGCCGGCGGGCGGGTGGATGTGCGCCGCGTCGCCGGCCAGCAGCACCCGCCCGATCCGGTAGTGCTCGACCAATCGGGTGGAATCGCCGAAACGGGACAACCAGCCCGGGGAGTGCGCGCCGAAATCGGTTCCGGCGACGGCGCGCAGTTCCCGCCGGAAATCATCGATGGTCGGCGGTTCCGCGCGTTCCTCGCCGGCCTCCGCACAGGAGACCACAACGCGATAAATCCCATCCCCGAAATGTCCGAGCTGGAACACCTTGCCGGTCTCGCGGATCGCCGCCACCTTGGCGGCGATCTCGTCCTCCGGTGCGCCGAATTTCATCTCGCCCATCAGCGTGTCGTTCCGCGAGGGCTCGCCGGGGAACCCGACGCCGAGAAGTTTGCGCACCGTGCTGCGGGCGCCGTCGCAGCCGACCAGGTACCGCGACCGCAGCCGCTCGCCATCGGCCAGTTCAACGGTCACGCCTTCGTCGTCCTGCTCGAACGCGACCACCCCGTCACCGCGCCGGACCTGTGCGCCCAGTGCGATCGCGTGGTCGGCGAGCAGGTGCTCGGCGGTCGGCTGCTGGATGCCCAGCAGGAAGGTGAACGAGGAATCCAGGCCGCCGGGCGTGGGCTTGGGGATGGCGGCGAAGGCTCCGCCGACCGGGCGCTGCCTGCCGCGTTCCAGAAAGCGATCCAGCAGTCCGCGCATCGCCAGGACTTCCAAACTGCGAATGTGCAGACTCACAATCCGCACGAACGACGACGAGGGCTCCGGTTCCTTTTCGAGAACGAGCACCTGCACGTCGTGCAGTCGCACTTCGGCGGCCAGCATCGCGCCGGTCGGACCGCATCCGGCAATGATCACGTCGAACATGAACCACCCGTTCAGCCCTGGCATCGGCGGCTCAGTGTGGGGCTCCTCGGATCTAGTCGCAAGCGAAATACGGTGAACGATGTATTCACGGTGTGCACACAGCTGCGCGACGAGATCGTGGCCTGGGGCCTGGCGCCGGGTGCGCACCTGAAACGCCGAGTTCGCCGACGGCGACCCCGAGGAGTTGATCGCGCGGCTGGACGCGTTGATCGACGAGGCAGCGGGCAACCCCTACCTCGGCGAGGCGCTCGGGGCGTTGCGCGGGCAGCTGCGGCGGTTGCGACTGGCCGCTCGCCGGAACGCCCGGCGATGTCGTTCCACATCCACGACAGCCTGCGCGCCCTGGCCGACGTCCTCTGGGCCAACTGAGCGACACGCCCACTAGATGTAGTTGCTCGTGGCTCGACGGCGCCCATGTATTGTGCTCCGAAGCTGGTTCGGCCGATCCTCCAGATCGGTCGTCGCAAGAGGGAACCCGGTGTGAGTCCGGGACTGCCCCGCAGCGGTGAGTGGGAACGAAAGCCGTCAGAAAGCACTGGACATCGATGTCTGGGAAGCGACGGCCGGTAGGCGCCTGGCGACAGGCTCGCCCATGAGTCCGAAGACCTGCCAGCGCCCCGCACGTGCCTGCGTGCGGGCGTCCGCGGCCCCGAGGGAGGGCGGGAGGACGTGGCGGTCGCGCGCGCCCGTTCACTCCTCGCTGTCCCCGTGGCCACCCGAGCTCGCGAGGAGAGAGCTAGTGACGGCGGTCGACACGGTCACCACCACTATGCGCGTCAAGAAACGCAACGGTTCACTGGAACCCGTTGACTTGAACAAGATCGTGCGCGCGGTGGAGCGCTGCACGGTCGGTCTGCACGACGTCGACCCGCTGCGGGTCGCCACCAAGACGATCAGCGGCCTCTACGACGGCGCCACCACCGAGGAACTGGACCGGCTGTCGATCCAGACCGCCGCGGCGCTCGTGTCCGAGGAGCCCGAGTACTCCAAGCTCGCCGCCGGCCTGCTCGCGGCGTTCATCGAGAAGGAAGTGCGCCGCCAGGGCGTGATGTCCTTCAGCCAGAGCATCGCGCTCGGCCACGCGGAAGGCCTGATCGGCGACGCGACCGCGGAGTTCGTGGCCGCCAACGCCCGCAAGCTCGACGACGCGATCGACCTCGACGGCGACCGGCGGTTCGAGTACTTCGGCCTGCGCACGGTCTACGACCGCTACCTGCTGCGCCACCCCGCGAAGCGTTCGGTGATCGAGCAGCCGCAGTACTGGCTGCTGCGCGTCGCGTGCGGTCTCTCGCAGACCGCGACCGAGGCGATCGACTTCTACCGGCTGATGTCGTCGCTGGCGTACCTGCCCAGCTCGCCGACGCTGTTCAACTCCGGTACGCAGCACACCCAGATGTCGTCGTGCTACCTGCTGGACTCGCCGCGCGACGAGCTCGAGTCGATCTACGACCGCTACAAGCAGATCGCCCGGCTGTCGAAGTTCGCCGGCGGCATCGGCGTGCAGTGGTCCCGGGTCCGTTCGCGCGGTGCGCTGATCCGCGGCACGAACGGCCACTCCAACGGCATCGTGCCGTGGCTGCGCACGCTCGACGCGTCGGTCTCGGCGGTCAACCAGGGCGGCCGACGCAAGGGCGCCGCCTGCGTGTACCTGGAGACGTGGCACCCGGACATCGAGGAGTTCCTGGAGCTGCGCGACAACACCGGTGAGGACGCGCGCCGCACGCACAACCTCAACCTGGCGAACTGGATCCCGGACGAGTTCATGCGCCGCGTCGAGGCGGACGGGGACTGGTCGCTGTTCGACCCTGACGAGATTCCCGAGCTGGTCGACCTGTGGGGCGACGAGTTCGACCGCGCCTATCGCGGCGCGGAGGAGGCCGGCCGCGCCGTCCGCACGGTCAAGGCTCGTGACCTTTATGGACGGATGATCCGCACGCTCGCCCAGACCGGCAACGGCTGGATGACGTTCAAGGACACCGCGAACCGCAGGTGCAACCAGACCGCGTCGCCGTCGAACGTGGTGCACCTGTCCAACCTCTGCACGGAGATCCTCGAGGTCACCAGCGACGAGGAGACCGCGGTCTGCAACCTGGGCTCGGTCAACCTCGGTGCTCACGTCGAGGGGTCCGACATCGACTGGGAACGGCTGCGTGCCACGGTCCGCACCGCCGTCGTGTTCCTCGACCGCGTGATCGACATCAACTACTACCCGACCGAGCAGGCGGCGCGCTCCAACCCGCGCTGGCGCCCGGTGGGTCTCGGTGTCATGGGCCTGCAGGACGTGTTCTTCAAACTGCGCCTGCCGTTCGACTCGCCGGAGGCCCGTGAGCTGTCGACGCGCATCGCCGAGGAGATCTACCTGACGGCCCTGGAGTCGTCGGCGGAGCTGGCCTCGTCCGCGGGCGCGCACCCGGCGTTCCGGGAAACCCGTGCCGCCAAGGGAGATCTGCAGCCCGACCTGTGGGGCGTCACGCCCACGCAGACCGAGCGCTGGAGTGCTCTGCGCGAACGCGTCAGCGAGCACGGCCTGCGCAACTCGCTGCTGATCGCGATCGCGCCGACCGCGACGATCGCGTCGATCGCCGGCTGTTTCGAGTGCATCGAGCCGCAGGTGTCGAACACGTTCAAGCGCGAGACGCTGTCCGGTGAGTTCCTGCAGATCAACTCCTACCTGGTGCGCGAGCTCAAGGCTCGCGGCCTGTGGACGGAGGCCGTGCGCAACCGGCTCAAGCAGGACGACGGCTCCGCGCAGGGCATCGCCGAACTGCCGGAGGACGTGCGTTCGCTGTTCCGCACGGCCTGGGAGCTGCCGCAGAAGGCGCTGATCGAACTGGCCGCCGCGCGTGGCCCGTACGTCGACCAGAGCCAGTCGCTGAACCTGTTCGTCGCCTCGCCGACGATCGGCAAGCTCTCCTCGATGTACCTCTACGCCTGGAAAGCCGGGCTCAAGACCACGTACTACCTGCGCTCCCGTCCGGCGACGCGCATCCAGCAGGCGACCACGACGACGACCACGGCGGTGCCCGTCGTGACGTCGGACGAAGCCATCGCCTGCTCCCTGGAAAACCCCGAGTCCTGTGAGGCCTGCCAGTGACCACGCTTGCCAGCACCGCCCGTCAGAACGCCCTGCTCGACCCCGGCATGGACCTCACCCTGCGGCCGATGCGCTACCCGCTGTTCTACGAGCGTTTCCGCGACGCCATCAAGAACACGTGGACGGTCGAGGAAGTCGACCTGCACTCGGACCTCGCCGACCTGAACAAGCTGTCGGAGGCCGAGCGGCACCTCGTCAACCGGCTCGTCGCGTTCTTCGCGACCGGTGACACGATCGTCGCGAACAACCTGGTGCTCAACCTCTACGAGCACGTGAACGCGCCGGAGGCCCGGCTCTACCTGTCGCGGCAGCTGTTCGAGGAGGCCGTGCACGTCCAGTTCTACCTGACGCTGCTCGACACCTACCTGCCCGACGAGAACGACCGCATCGAGGCGTTCGCCGCGGTGGAGACGATTCCGTCGATCCGCGCCAAGGCGGAGTTCTGCTACAAGTGGATCGACTCGATCTCGGACCTCAAGCGGCTGGAGTCGCGGGAGGACCGCCGGTCGTTCCTGCTCAACCTGATCTGCTTCGCGGCGTGCATCGAGGGCCTGTTCTTCTACGGCGCCTTCGCCTACGTCTACTTCCTGCGTTCGCGCGGGCTGCTGAACGGTCTCGCGTCGGGCACCAACTGGGTGTTCCGCGACGAGTCGATGCACATGGCGTTCGCGTTCGACGTCGTGGACACCGTGCGCCGCGAGGAGCCCGACCTGTTCGACGACTCCTTGTACGAGGAGGTCAAGCAGATGCTGCGCGAGGCAGTCGACGCCGAGGTGCAGTTCGCGGAGGACCTGCTCGGTGGCGGTGTCGCCGGCATGTCGGTGGCGGACATGCGGTCCTATTTGGAGCATGTCGCGGACCGGCGGCTGCAGGTGCTCGGCATCGAGCCGATCTACGGTTCCAAGAACCCGTTCGCGTTCATGGAGCTGCAGGACGTGCAGGAGCTGTCGAACTTCTTCGAACGGCGCGTGTCGGCCTACCAGGTCGGTGTGACCGGCACGGTGGCGTTCGACGAGGACTTCTGAGTCGTGCGGACGCGGTGCCCCTGGCCGGGAAGCCGGTCAGGGGCACCGCTTCGTCAGCAGGCGAGCGTCGGCGCGGCGAGGTTGCCGCCGCCGTCGAGGTTCGCGAGCTTGACCCCGGTCAGGCCGAGGACCGCCTGAGCCGTGGCACGCGGCGCGGTCGTCTGGTCGAATCCCGTTGCGTCGTAGGCGATCGCGCCTCGGTCCGCGACGGCACCCGGGCAGCCGACCGTGAGCGAACGCAGGAACTGCCGTGCCTTCGTCGCGGCGGCCGGGCGGTGACCGGCCAGCGCCTGCGCGGCCAGGCCGGTGCTGTTCGCGTTGGAAGCGTTGGCGCCGACGGAGAAACCTCCGTCGGCGTTCTGCTTCGACGCGAGCCACGTGGTGCCTTCGGCGGCGTTCACGCTGTCACCGGTGGCGCGCAACGCCTGCACGACCAGCGCGGTCGAGTCGACGTCACTGGCGCACGGGGTCTGACCGAAGTTCAGCGGGAAACCTCCGTCAGGGCACTGGGTTCCGGCGAGGAAGGTCCTGGCCGAGGCGGGCGCGCCGCCCGGCGTGCGGTCGAGGGCCAGCAGCGCCAGGGACTGGGTGAAGACGTTGGAGAAGTCGCCGAAGTCCGAGCGGTCGGAGAACCTGCCCGACGGCGCGAGCAGACCGCGCAGACCGGCTTCCAGGTCGGCACCGCCGAACGCGTTGCCGTTCTTGTGTCGCACCTTCGCCGCCAGCAACAGCTTGGCGTGCGCGCCCGCGTAGGCCTCGGTGCCGGAACCGACGTACCCGGTGGTGATCTCCGGCCTGGCCAGCCACGTGATGGCCTTCTCGGCGTTGGTGTCCGAGGAACGAGCGGCCGCGAACGCGAAGATCGCGTCGATGGTCAGGCCCTGGTCGGGGAACTTCTGGCCGCCGAAGTCGGCCTCGAACCGTTCGCCGTCGACCAGTTGCCGGGCGAGCCAGCCCGCGGCGGCGTCGGCTTTGTCGTGCGATGCCGCCACCGCGGGGGTGACAGCGGTGCCAATGCCCAGCATCAGGACAGCAGCGAGCACCAGACGTCTCATGAGAACCCTTTCCCGCACTTCCACGACAGGAGTTGGTGAACACCGCGCGATGCGGGTGACCGGGCTCGCCCGAAGGGGCACACCGTTGCGGGACAGCGCCGGATTCTCACCGGACTTCCCCCGCGTCGCGCTGAACGCCCAACAGGTTCTCATGCCGCGCAAGGCCCCGTGCCGGGTTGGGATGTGACGCTCGCCTCCGACCCCGAAGGCGGTGCCGAACGGCGGTTTCCAGGTGTTAACCTCGCCCGGCTCGACAACTTCATACCTCGCCCGTGACGGGGAAGCCGGTCGGAATCCGGCACTGTCGCGCAACCGTGGGCCACTGCTGCAGTGGCGAGTCGGGTCACCATCCGGGCGGGGTGAACAGACCGACCGCTGTCGCGAAACGCAGGGGTGGCTGCCGGCGCCCTGTGCCGTCTCCTCTCCTCGAGCAGCACGAGGGGGAGAGGATGACCCGGCGAAGGACCCTGGCCGCACTGGCGTTCGTCGTCAGCGCGGGCCTGATCGCCACGACGATCGCCGGAACCGCGGCCGCCGCGGGTGATCGCGAAGCCGCCCACTCCAGCTCCGTGTGGCTCTCCCACCAGCTGCGACCCGACGGCACCCTGGAGAACCCGCTCGGTGGTGAGCTGCCCGACCACGGTCTGATGCTCGACCTGGTCTTCGCGATGCACGCGTCCGGCGACGGCGCGCTCGCCGAGCCGATCGTCAAGTTCCTGGACGACCAGGGACACGCCACCGACTACTTCACCTGGGACGGCCTCGCTCCCGGTCAGGGCTTCGACCAGATCATCGTCGGCGGCGCGGTGGCCAAGACCCTGCTCGCCGCGCAGATCTCCGGCCGCGACCCGCGCGACTTCGACGGCCACGACATGGTCGCCGAGACGAAGGCGGCGATCCGCCGTTCGGGCGTCGACGCCGGCCGGGTCAGCGACTACTCGAAGAACCCCGAGTGGTCGGACATGGTCAACAACAACGCCAACGTGTTCGGCCAGTCCCTCGCGGTGATCGGCCTGGCGGTGGCGGGGGAGAACGACCAGCTCGCCATCGACAAGATGGTGACGCAGCAGTGTTCCGAGGGCTATTTCCGGATCTTCTTCGGGTACGTGCAGGGACCTGAGGGCCTCAGGGTGTCGTCGTGTGACGAGGGCAAGGCCGACGGCTCGTCGTCCCCGGACGGCGACGCGACCGGCCTCGCGCTGTCGGCGATGCTCGCCGCGAAGCGCGCCGGGGCGGCCGGGCTCGACGAGCCGATCGCCAGGACCGTGACGTGGCTGAAGAACAACCAGGCCGACGGTGGTGGCTGGGGCGGCGGTGTCGGTACGGAGGCGCCGAACACCAACAGCACCGGCCTGATCGTGCAAGCTCTCGCTGACGCCGGTGGCGCGGGCCCTGAGGTGGGCAGGGGCGTGGAGTTCCTGAGGTCCGCGCAGGCCGGCGAGTCCGACTCGGGTACCGCGCTGGCCGGGCAGATCGGTGCGATCGCGTACAACCCCGCCTCGTACCAGGCAGCGCGCACCGGCGGGATTTCCGGCGTCGACACGTGGATCAGGGCGAGCGCGCAGGCCTCGCTCGGGTTGTCGCAGATCGGTTTTCACGCGCTCGCGACGGGTGGCGGGCCCGAGCCGACCACGACCACCTCTACAACCACCGGCGCCACCACGACGACTCGGACCACCACGCCGCCACCTGCCGCGGTGCACACCACGACCGCGACGGTCACCGTTCAGACGCCCGCGCCGACGACCAAACCGAAGGCCGTGGTCCGCCAGCCCGCCCCGGCGCCGAAGACCGTGCAGCCGGCCGCGAAGACGTCCGCCGCGAAGCTCGGCGCCTATCTGGCCAACAAGCTCGTGCGCGGTGACCACGTCGAGGTCACCGAGAACGACAGGACCTACGTCGACTACGACGCGACGGGCGACCTGGTGCTGGCACTCCACGCGCTGGGCGAACAGCCGGACGCGGCGAGGAAGGCCACGGAGTTCCTGCTGACGCCGGACGCGATCAACGCCTACGCGCACGGCGCCGGGCAGGAGACGGGCGAGGCCGCCTACGCCGAACCGCTCGCGAAACTCGTGATCCTCGCTCAGTTCCAGAAGTCCGGCGACCTCGCGAACCGGCTGCGCACCGAACTGACCGGGCTGCGGGGCTCGGACGGCCTGTTCACCGACACCGGTTCGTTCGCGGACTCCGAGGACTCCGTGCGCCGCCACACCTGGGCGGTGCTCGCCACCGTCGCCGACCCCGGCCAGGCGATCGAGGCGCTCGCCGCCCGCCAGTGCGAGGACGGCACCTTCCCGGAACACATGGACGAGAACGACTGCAAGGCAGGGGATCTCGCTTCCACCGCCGCCGCGGTGACCGCGCTGAACAGCAGGCCGTTCACCGAGGACGCGCCCGCCGCCCAGGCCCCGGCGGAGTGGTCGAAGGAACGCGCGGCCGCGTTCGTGAAGGCGATCTCGTTGCTCAGTGCCAAGCCGAACGGCAAGGGCATGGTCGACGACGAAGGCGGCGCGCCCTCCATCGCGTTGAGCGCCTCGGTCGCGGGTGCCCGGCAGGCGGCGGGCCTGGACGTGAGCGGCGCCGCGAAGACGATCGGCGGGATGGTGCTCGGCGACGGTGGTCTGCCGCGGGTGTCCGGCGGTGACGGTGCTACCGACTTCGGCACGAGTCTCGTTGCCGCACAAGGGATCGCGGGTCGCTCGTGGATCAGCGCGGACGGGTCCCCGTTGTCGCCGGTGGTGCGTCTGCCGCTGACGGACGCCAAGCCGGTTCCCGCACCGGTCGCCCAGAACGCTCCGTGGCATCCGCCGCTGTGGTCGTACTTCGCACTCGGCGGCGCCATGGTGCTCGCCGGTCTCGTTCTGCTGCTTCGCCGTCGTCTCACTCAGGGGGTTCAGTGATGAAGAGAGTTCTCGCCGCCGCGTTGGTGCTCACCGGACTGGTCATCGCGCCCGCTCCGGCCAGTTCCGCGGGCTACGACGGCATCTGCACCGGCGCGGACGCGTTGAGCGGCACGACGATCGTGGTCGACTTCCAGGAACTGGACGGCAACGGCGGGGTGGCCGCGCCGACGATCACCCGCTGCTCGCCCAACGCCAGTCCCGGTACGGACCGCACCGGCATCAAGGCGTTGCAGGACGCGGGAATCACGGTCGCGGGCACCGTCAAGTGGGGCCTCGGGTTCGTGTGCCGCGTGAACGGCCGTCCGTCGTCGAGCGAGAACATCCCGGTCACCGGCAACCCGACCTACAAGGAGGGGTGCTTCAACACCCCGCCCGGCGCCGCGTACTGGGGTTACTGGCACGCCGACGGTTCCGGCTCGACCTGGACCTACAGCAGCTACGGCGCCTTGAACCGCAACGTGGTCCCCGGTGGTTTCGAGGGATGGTCGTTCTCGCTGAACAAGTCGGCCGGCACCAACCCGGTTCCCGGCGTGACGCCGACGAACCCGGCCGTGAACGCGAGCAACCCCACCGCGGCACTCTCGATCAACGACCTGGACCGCAAGATCACCCTCGGCCAGACCACGTCGCTCACCTGGACCACGACCAACGCGACATCGGTCAGCGCGTCCTCCGTCGCGCCCGCCAATGGCGGCGGTAGCTGGTCGGGTTCGCTCGCGGTGCCCGGCGGCACGCAGAACATCACGCCCACGGCGGCCGGCACGTACACCTACATCATCTCCGCGACCGGGAACGGGGTGACGGTGTACTCGTCCACCACCCTGACCGTCCAATGAGGACGATCGCGGCACTGGCCGCCGCCTTCCTGACGGTGTCGGCGGCACCCGTGGTGCACGCGATCGACCACGGCAAGGGTTATCCCGGCTTCTGCAAGGACGACAACGGCGTGACCGTCGTCATCGACTTCCAGCAGCTCGGGGGCGACGCGATCGTGCGCTGCAACCCGCAGTCGGCCGCGGGCACCGGTCTGGACGCGATGAAGGGTGCGGGTTTCCAGGTCGCCGGCGCGCAGCGGTGGGGCGAGGCCTTCATCTGCCGAGTCGAGAACAAGCCCGCCGCCGCGGCCCAGATCCCGATCAACGGCCGCGAGAACTACCGCGAGCTGTGCATCGACACCCCTCCCGCGGCGGCCTACTGGTCGTACTGGCACGCCGGGAACAACTGCGCCTGGGACTACAGCCAGTGGGGCGTGAAGAACCGCCAGTTCATCCGGGGTGGTTTCGAGGGCTGGTCGTTCTCCCTGAACGCCACCGCGGACACGAACCCGGTGCCGCGCGTTGCCGCCGTGCGCCCCGGCACCGAGGGCAGGGCGTGCAACGCCGCCGAAGAAGCGAAGCCCGTCAGCAACGACCCCGGCGAGACGCAGGCTCCCGTCCAGGGCCGCCCGCCGCAAGCCACTTCTGAGGCAGAGCAGCGGGAGACTCCGCCGCCCGGTGCGCCGACCGGTGCGTTGCCGCCGCCCAGGCCCCGTGCCAGTGCCACCGCGCGGCCGAAGGCGAACGACCCGTCGAGCAACATCGCATTCAGCGGCGGTGAGAACGCCGAGGACGTGGACGAGGTGATCAAGCGGACGTCCGGCGCGAGCGATTACGCGCCGTGGGCCGCGGGCGGTGCGGTCGTGGTGCTGCTGGCCGCCGGGTTCTTCGTCGCACGGCGGCGGAGACGGGTCAACGAGTCGTGACGTCGTACTTCCTGCCGCGCGACCTGCACCCGGCGGCGTGGTGGGTGTGGGCGCTCGGTCTCGCGGTCGCGGCGACCCGCACCACGAACCCGTGGCTGCTGCTCACGATCATCGCGGTGGCGGGGTACGTCGTCGTGGCCCGGCGCTCCGAGGCGCCGTGGGCGCTGGCGTTCCGGCTGTACCTCGTGCTGGGCGCGTGGATCGTGGCGATCCGGGTGTTCTTCCGGCTCGTGTTCGGCGGGGCAGAGGGGTCGACGATCGTCCTGAGGCTGCCGGAGATCCCGTTGCCGGCGTGGGCGGCGGGCATCCGCCTGTTCGGTGACGTGTCCGCGGAGTCGTTGCTGGGCGGCCTCTACGACGGCCTGCGCCTCGCGACCATGGTGATCTGCCTCGGCGCCGCCAACGCGCTGGCGAATCCGAAGCGGTTGCTCAAGGCCATGCCTCCGGCGCTCTACGAGGTGGGCACGGCGGTGATCGTCGCGCTGTCGGTGTTCCCGCAACTCGCCGAGAGCGTGCTGCGCGTCCGTCGCGCCCGGAAGTTGCGTGGTGGCAGCGGAAAGCGCACACAGGTGCTGCACTCCGTCATGATCCCGATCCTGGAGGACGCGCTGTCCCGCTCGTTGCAGCTCGCAGCCTCGATGGACTCCCGCGGCTACGGCCGGGCGGGACTGGTCGAGGCACGGCAGCGCGTCCTCACCGGCACGATGATGATCGTCGGCCTGATCGGTGTCTGCGTGGGCGTCTACGCGACGCTGGACGGGTCGACGCCGCGTTTCCTGGCCGCGCCGGTGTTGTCGGTCGGGCTGCTGGTCGGCCTGGTCGGATTCCGCATGGCCGGTCAGCGAGTTCAACGCACCCGCTACCGCCCGGATCGCTGGCACCTGCCGGAACTCGTGGCGGCGTCGAGTGGACTCGGTGTCGCGGCCGTGTTGTTCGTGACGTCGAGCGTGGACCCGACGAACCTCAATCCGTCGCTGATCCAGCTGTCGTGGCCGCTGCTGTCCTGGGGGCCGCTGCTGGGCGTGCTGATCGGCGTCCTGCCCGCGTTCCTGACCCCGGTTCCGGAACCGCCTTTCGCCTCGCTCGAAGAAGTGGCCGCCTCATGATCGAAATCGACCACGTCAGCTTCTGGTACGCGGGCCGGTCCGATCCGGTGCTGCGGGACATCTCGCTGTCCATCGGGGAAGGCGAGCTCGTGCTGTTCGCCGGCCAGACCGGCGCGGGCAAGTCGACGTTGCTCGGCACGATCAACGGCCTCGTCCCGCACTTCACGGGCGGCCACCTCGAAGGTGACGTCTCGGTGGCCGGCGTGTCGACCCGGTCGCGCCCGCCGCGCGAGTTCGCGCACCTGGTCGGTGTGGTCGGCCAGGACCCGCTGGCGGGCTTCGTCACCGACACCGTCGAGGACGAACTCGCGTACGGCATGGAACAACTCGGCCTGTCACCGCAGGTCATGCGCCGCCGCGTCGAGGAGACCCTGGACCTGCTGGGCATCGCGGAACTCCGCCGCAGGGCACTGCGCACGTTGTCCGGCGGCCAGCAGCAGCGCGTCGCCATCGGCTCGGTGCTGACCACGCACCCGAAAGTGCTGGTGCTGGACGAACCGACGTCCGCGCTGGATCCGACGGCCGCCGAGGACGTGCTGGCCACGCTCGCGCGTCTGGTGCAGGACCTCGGCACGACGGTGCTGATGGCGGAACACCGCATGGAGCGCGTGATCCCGTTCGCCGACCGGATGATCTACGTGCCGGGCAGCGGGGGAGTGCTCGACGGCACACCCCCGGAAGTGCTGCGGGACATGCCGATCGCGCCCCCGATCGTCCAACTGGGACGGTTGGCCGGCTGGGACCCGCTGCCGATGTCCGTCCGGGACGCCCGCCGCCGCGCCTCGTCGCTCACGCTCGGCAGCCCGCCGGCCAGGACCACGACCGCCGGGGACGTGCTGCTCGCCGCGTCGGGAGTCGTGGTGCGGTACGGGCCGAAGGTCGCCGTCCGCGACGTGGACCTTTCACTGCACGCGGGCGAAGTGCTGGCCATCATGGGCCGCAACGGTTCCGGCAAGTCGTCGCTGCTCTGGGCGGTGCAGGGCTCCGGTCCCAGGCAGGCCGGCACGGTTCGCGCGGGCGGCGCGGACCCGAAGTCGCTGAGCAGTTCCGAAGGCCGCAAGCTGGTCGGGATGGTGCCGCAGACCGCGAGCGACCTGCTGTACCTGCAGACCGTCGAGGCCGAGTGCGCCGCCGCCGACGCCGAGTCCGGCGCGGAACCAGGCCTGTGCCGGAGCCTGCTCGACCGGCTCGCTCCCGGCGTCGATCCCGCCGTGCACCCGCGTGACCTGTCTGAAGGCCAGCGCCTCGCGCTGGTGCTCGCGGTCCAGCTCTCCGCGGCGCCGCGCGTCATGCTGCTGGACGAACCCACCCGAGGCCTCGACTACACCGCGAAAGCCGCACTGGCGCAGATGATCGCCGGTCTGACCGCCGAAGGACGCGCCGTCGTCGTTGCCACGCACGACGTCGAGTTCGTCGCGACGATAGCCCAGCGCGTGGTCGTCATGGCCGAGGGCGAGGTCGTCTCGGACGGTCCGACCGCCGAGGTCCTCGGCGGCTCACCCGCGTTCGCCACCCAGGTCGCCAAGATCCTCGGCGAACCCTGGCTCACCGTCGCCGACGTGCGCGCGGCCCTGCCGCAGGAGGTGCGATGACCGCCTCGGCCGTGAAGATCGGCAAGCGCTCGGCGGTCGTGCTGACGCTGGCCTCGATCGCGAGCCTGATGATGTTCGTCTGGCCGTTGCTCGTCCGCGTCGAACCGCAGTCGATGCAGCACGGCCCGGACGCGCCGTTCGTGTTCATCGGCATCCTGCCGATTCTGATCGTCATCGTGCTCGCCGAGTTGTCCGAAGGCGGCATGGACTCCAAAGCGCTGGCGATGCTCGGTGTCCTCTCGGCGGTGAACGCGGCACTGCGGCCGTTGGGCGCGGGGACGGCGGGCATCGAGACCGTCTTCTTCCTGCTGATCCTGGCGGGCCGCGTCTTCGGCCCCGGTTTCGGTTACGTCCTGGGCTGCACGTCGTTGTTCGCCTCGGCGTTGCTGACCGCCGGTGTCGGGCCGTGGCTGCCGTTCCAGATGATGTGCTCGGCGTGGATCGGCATGGGCGCGGGCCTATTGCCGAAGCGGGTCACCGGCAAAACCGAGATCGCGATGCTCGTGGCGTACGGGATCGTGGTCGCGTACGTGTTCGGGTTCCTGATGAACCTGTGGTTCTGGCCGTTCATCACCGACGCCGAGGTCCCGTACCACGACGGCCACATCTCTTACGTGCCAGGCGCTCCGATGCTGGAGAACCTCCACCGGTTCGCGGTGTTCACGGTGCTGACCTCGACGGCGGGCTGGGACACCGGCCGCGCCATCACGAACACCGTCGCGATTCTCGTCCTCGGCCCGGCGGTGCTGGCGACCCTGCGTCGCGCATCGCGCAAGGCCTCCTACGGCGCGTTACCGACGTTCACCGGCCGTTGATCGGGTTTCCCCTGGTGGGAAAGGGGTATTCGCCGGTTCCCGGAATCCCCGGCGCGCAACGGCGCCCAGAATCAGGTTGGTGAGACGTGGAAATGGCGTCATCGAAGGACGCGTGGAGTCCCACCCTCGGCGTCGAGGAGGAGTTCCTCCTGGTGGACGCGGCGACCGGTGTCGCCGTGAACCGTGCGGACGAGGTCGTCGCCATCGCACGGGAACAACTCGGCCTGGATCTGCACCACGAACTGACCGGGGCGCAGGTGGAGATCAACACAACGGTGTGCGCCGACGCGGAGCAGGCTCACCGCGAACTGCTCGACCTGCGTCGTCTGGTCGCGCAGGCCGCGCGAACGGCGGGATGCCGGGCCATCGCCGTCGGAGCGCCGCCGCTGGGGCGCGCGACCGGTGAGATCACGGACAGCCTGCGGTTCCGGCGGATCGCCCGCGAGTTCGGCGCGCTCGCCGAGCAGCAGCTGATCTGCGGATGCCACGTCCACGTCGCCGTGCCCGACCGGGAGACGGCCGTGCAGGTGTGCAACCACGTGCGGCCCTGGTTGCCCGTGCTGTCGGCGGTGACCGCGAACTCGCCGTTCTCCGACGGAGAGGACACGGGCTTCGCGAGCTGGCGTTCGACCATCTGGTCGCGTTGGCCGGTGTCCGGTCCGCCGCCGTTCTTCACCTCGTGGGAGCACTACGAGGAGGTCTCCGACACGATGATCAAGGCCGGCACGGCGCTGGACCGGGCGATGGTCTACTGGGACGTCCGCCCCGCCACCGACCTGCCGACCGTCGAGGTGCGGGTCGCGGACGTCGCGGCGACCGCGGACGAGGCGGTGCTGCTCGCGGCACTCGTTCGCGCCCTGGTCGCTCAGGCCGTGGTCGACGTGGAACGCGGTGTGCCGGCGCGGGACGTTCCACAGGAGACGTTGAGACAGGCGTGCTGGGGCGTGTCCAACGAAGGCCTGCGGGGCGACACCTTCGACGTGCTGTCCGGTGAGACACGGCCGGTGCGCGAACAGCTGGACGACCTGGTGCGCCAGCTGACCCCGGTGCTGGAGTCCAACGGTGATCTGCCTGCGGTACAACGAGGTCTGCGGCTGCTGGACGGCGAGGGCAGCGGCGCGGATCGGCAGCGCCAGGTGTTCCGCGGGGGCAAGGTGGAGTCGTTGCTCGTCCTGCTGGACGTCGACAACGCGGACCGCGCCGAACCCGACCAGAAGTGCTCGTGATCGACGATCATCGGCGTTGCGTACGATCGCGGCTACTCGCCGTGGAGCGGGAACCAAGAAGAGCGTCCGAGGTCAAACAGCGAGCCTGTGACGCATGGCGAGAGGGCGCGCCGTGAGCGCATTTGGCATGCACGAACAGACCGAGGACGTAAGGACACTTTTCGGGCAGTCCGCCGCCATCTTCGCGGCGTTCACCGGGCCGGAACACGCGGTGGAGACCGCCAACCCGGCCTTCGTGGCCACCATCGGCGAGGATCGGACCCACCTCGATCCACTGCTGGACGAGGTGTACCGCACCGGTGAGCCGAGCACCGGCCGTGACGTCCGGGCCGTGCTGGGGACCGGGCCGCACGCGCGGGAGGCGTTCTTCGACCTCACCTGCGAACCGCGCCGGGACGTGGCCGGCGACGTGGCCGGAGTGACGGTCATCGGCGTGGAGACCACCCAGGTCAAGCACGCCCAACGGCTGATGGCCGAACACCGCGCGTTGCTGGAGCAGATCGCACGGCAGGCGCCGCTGACCGAGGTGCTCGACGGGATGGCCCGGTGCATCGAGGAACTGGCGCCGGAGGAAGTGCTCGTGTCCGTGCTGCTGGCCGAACCCGATGGCCTGCACCTGCGGCACGGCGCCGCGCCCAGCCTGCCCGCGTTCTACAACGAGGCCATCGACGGCATCGCCACGGGCGAAGGCGTCGGTTCCTGCGGCACCGCCGCGCACCGGCGGGAACCGGTGATCGTCACGGACATCGCCACCGACCCGTTCTGGGACGACTTCCGCCACCTGGCCGAGCAGGCCGGGCTGGGCGCGTGCTGGTCCACGCCGATCCTGGCGCGCGACGGCGGCCTGCTGGGCACGTTCGCGATGTACCACCGGGCCCCGCGGGCGCCGCAGGACACCGACCTGGCCCTCATCAGCGTCTTCGCCGGCACCGCGGCCCTGGCCATCGAACGCCACCACACCGAGCAGGCGAAGCAGGCGGCCGAAGCGCGCTTGGCCGAGGCGATGCGCGCGGAGCAGGAACTGCGCGCCGACGCCGAGCAACGCGCCACCGCCGCGGCCGAGCTCGCCGCCCAGCTGCGCGTGGCCGCGGCGGAACAGGCCGCCACGCCGCACCCCGAGCACTGCCAGCTCGGCGGCAGGCCGGGGTGCACGGCGGCGGCGGAGGTCAAGGTCGCCGACTCGTGGGGCGACTCGGCCTGGGGCTGCGCCACCCATGTCGAGGAAGCCCTGATCCACGTGCGGTCGGTGTACATCGCCAGCGAGGAGCTCGGCGGTCTGGCGGCCTACCGGAACCGGTGAGCCGACGGGCTGGACGAGCAACGGCGTCCAGCCCGTTCACGGCCTGGTTCAGGCTTTTCGCTGCATGCTCTCGCGTGCCGGGTTCGCCTGCTTCTCCGCCTTCGGATCCTTCTCGTCCTGCTTGGCGCGCACCCCGGCCTCGACCTGCTTGCCGAGGTCCTCGTCGACGTTGCGCCAGTACTCGAACGCGCGGACCAGCACCGGTTCGGACACACCGTTGAGCAGGTGACCGACGACGTTGTCGACCAGCCGCGTCCGCGCGTCGTCGTCCAGGACCTCCCGGACCATCGTGCGGGCCTGGCCCCAGTCGTCGTCCTCGGCGTGCGAGACGTACGCGGCGCGCACCATGTCGCCTTCCGCCGCCCATCCCGCCGGTGTGCCGTACTGCTCGACGTCGGCGCGTGGGCCGCCCTTGGAGTTCGGCGCGTAGACGGGGTCGGACACGTTCGTCACGCGCATCGCTCCGTCCTTGCTGTAGCTGTGCACGGGCGACTTCGAGGCGTTGACCGGGATCTGCTTGTAGTTCGCGCCGATGCGGTACCGGTGCGCGTCGGCGTAGGCGAACATGCGGCCCAGCAGCATGCGGTCCGGGCTGGCGCCGATGCCGGGCACCAGGTTGTTCGGCTCGAACGCGGCCTGCTCGATCTCGGTGTGGTGATCGGTGGGGTTGCGGTCGAGGGTCAACCGGCCGACCTCGGTCAGCGGGTAGTCCCCGTGCGGCCAGACCTTGGTCAGGTCGAACGGGTTGAACCGGTAGCCCGCCGCCTCGTCGAACGGCATGAGCTGCACGAACAGCGTCCAGCTCGGGTGCTCGCCCTGCGCGATCGACTCGAACAGGTCGCGCGTGTGGTAGTCCGTGTCGGCGGAGGCGAGTTGGTCCGCCTCGTCCTGCGTGAAGAACTCGACACCCTGGTCGGTCTTGAAGTGGTACTTCACCCAGAACCGCTCGCCGGCGGCGTTGACCCACATGTAGGTGTGCGAGCTGTAGCCGTTCATGTGCCGCCACGTGCGCGGAATGCCCCGGTCACCCATCAGCCACGTGACCTGGTGCGCGGACTCCGGTGACAGCGTCCAGAAGTCCCACTGCATGTCGTGGTCGCGCAGGTTGTTGTCGGCCCGCCGCTTCTGCGACCGGATGAAGTGCTGGAACTTCATCGGGTCCTTGATGAAGAAGACCGGCGTGTTGTTGCCGACCATGTCGTACACACCTTCTGAGGTGTAGAACTTCAGCGCGAACCCGCGAGGGTCGCGCCAGGTGTCGGGGCTGCCGCGCTCACCGGCGACGGTCGAGAACCGTGCCAGCACGTCGGTCGTGACGCCCGGCTGGAACACCGCCGCCCTCGTGAACGACGACACGTCCGCGGTCACTTCGAACCTGCCGAACGCGCCGCTGCCCTTGGCGTGCGGCTGGCGCTCGGGGATGCGCTCGCGGTTGAACTGCGCCATCTGTTCGATGAGGTAGTGGTCCTGCAGGACGATCGGGCCACCGGCGCCGATCGTGAGCGAGTGCTCGTCGCTCTCGACCGGGATGCCGGCGTCGTTGGTGGTGGGAAGGTCAGACATCGGGTCCTCTCAGCTGCTCGGCGCACACGGGTGCGGTAGGCGGACTGGCGAGCCGCTGACCGACGGATCGACCTCACGGCGGTGACGCAAACACGTTCACCGTGAACACGGTCGCGCGAAGCCGAAACACGAAGTTCGTGATCATCACCGATCGAGTGATCTTGCTCGCGTCCGGACGTGCGGATCCGGCCCGGCGTTCTTACGGTCCTGCCAGCGACCGCAAGGCCGCTGCAGCACCAGGGCCCGCCGTGCGCTCACCTGTCCAGCGGCCGGGCCTTGTTCCAGGTCACGGAACACGTCTCCGCCGGACAGGCGCCCTCACCGGCGAGAGCGCGGCGGGGCCCGAAAAGGGACATGCGTCATCTCAGCGTCACCGCCCGCGTCCTGCTCCTCTCCGCCTCCACGGCGGCACTGATCGCGGCGGGCGGCAGCATCGCCTCCGCCGCGCCGTCGGTCGACTGGGACCGGATCGCGCAGTGCGAGAGCGGCAACAACTGGTCGACGAACACCGGCAACGGCTATTCCGGCGGACTGCAGTTCAGCCCGTCCACCTGGCAGGCCAACGGCGGTACCGGCAGCGCACACCAGGCTTCCCGCGAGGAGCAGATCCGCGTCGCGGAACGCGTGCTGGCCAGTCAGGGAATCGGGGCGTGGGGCGCGTGCGGACGGCGCGGCGGCAGCAGCCCGCAGCCGGTCCGGCAGCGGCACGTCCCGGTCGGCAGCAAGGCCGTGTCGCGGGTGGTGCCCGTGGTGCCGGTGGCCGCGCCCTCCGCGAGCAACCCGGACGGCGACTACACGATCAAGCCCGGTGACACGCTGAGCAGCATCGCCACCGAACTCCGCGTCGACGGGGGCTGGCAGGCGTTGGTGGCCAAGAACTCCCGGTTCCTGACCAACCCGGATCTCATCAGGGTCGGGGACAGGATCGCCACGAAGTGACGCGAGAACGGACCGCTCACCGCTGAACGTGGTGAGCGGTCCGTTCGGCGTCGAGCCCATTGAGACGCAATCTGGTGGGGAAGCGCTTCCATGCTAGGTTCGAGTGAGAGTGACTCACTCGAAACGGAGCAGCCAATGCCGGCTCTTTGGGGTGTTTCTTTCGATGCCACGGCAATGTCCGGTGTGGTGGTCGAGTTTCTCAAGACCACCAAGTCCTTCGCGGACCAGGGATATCGCGTTCACCTCGATCTCGGGTACGACATCAAGGCTGACAAAGGCCGGTTCTTCCAGGACTACCGGCACGAACGCGTGCCGGACTGGGTGACGCTCGACCGCGTCGACGGCGTCGCGCGCATCGCGGGATACGACCGGGAATTCGTGGCCGCGACCCTGGAATCCGTGCGTAGCAACGAGTTGCCCGACACCGATCGCGTCACCGCTGAACTCGCCGACGCGATCGTGCGGACCTGGGAAGACCGCGGCGTCGCGCTCGTCGTGGTCGAGAACGGGACGCTACCGGAGAACGTCGCCTACACGAAGGCGCTTTATCAGGCGATCGCGAGATACGGCGCCGCGCACGAGCTCGGCCGGTTCGTGTTGTGGCGGGATCACGACCTGATGTGGCAGAGCGAGCCGGCCAAGTACGGCAGCTTCCCTTATCCGGCAACGCCTCCTATGGTGAACTCGCCGCACATCCACTACTTCGCCCTGCACGGAGAAGCGAAACGGCGCACGCTCGAATGGATGCCGCAGCTGCGCAATCTCGACGTGCTGCCGAACACCTTCACCCCGCCGATTCGGCCAGGGCGGCTGGACTTCCGCGAACGGCACGGCATCGCACCGGACATGAAGATCATCGCCCGGTTCACCAGGATCATTCCGCAGAAGCGCATCGATCGCGACCTGCACCTGGTGGCTCAGCTCCCGGGTACGTGTCTGTTCATCGCGGGCGACACCGAGGAGAACCCGGCCGAGACCGCGAAACTCCGTGCGCTCGCGGAAGAACTCCAGGTGCCGGTCGTGTTCGGCGGCGTGCTGGAGCCGTGCGAGTCGGCCAGCGAGGAGTTCTCGGTGCGCGACTTGCTCGCGCACGCCGACATCGTGTCGTTCCTGACGTCGTACGACTACGAGAGCTACGGCAACCCAATCGGCGAGGCGATCGCGGCCGGCGTGCCGTACATCGCGAGCCGCTATGCCCTGTACGACACGGTGTACGCGGGTTTCGAGGCACCGGTCCTCGACATCCTGGAACACGACCTGCCGACGCCGGAGTTCGCGCGTCGGGTGCACGATCTCATGACGAACGCGGAGAGGCGGGCGGAAGTGGTGGCGCACAACCGGCAGCTCGGCACGCACACCCGCGAGGTCGCGGACGAGCTGGTGACAACGTTGTACCCGCCCGCGATGGGCGCGCAGGTCCGGCTCAGCGTGGTGCTGCCGGTGTACAACGAGGCCGCGAACATCGACGCCGTGCTGCTGTCGTTGCAGAACCAGGACGACATCGATCCCAGTACCTACGAGATCGTGCTGGTGGACAACAACTCCACGGACGACACGGTCGAGATCGCCCGCAGGTTCGCCGAGAACTCACCGGTCGACATCCAGGTGATCAGCGAACGCGAGCAGGGCGTCGCGTGCGCGCGCCGGGCGGGCATGGAGTTCGCGGTGCGCAGGAGCAGGAACCGGAAGGACCCCGGCGAGCGCTTCTACCTGATGTCCGCCGACGCGGACTGCCGGGTCGACCGTCGCTGGCTCACCGAGCTCCTCGCGGCGATGGAGAAGGACAAGGCCGCGATCGGCGTGTGCGACTACTACTACAACGCCGAGCACTTCGTTGGCAGGCCACGACTCTGGGACGCGATCCAGCGCACTTTGCGGTGCCGCGCGGTGACGTTCTCGCTGTTCGGCGGCTTTCCCGACGGCAAGGGCTTCGCGGTGGAGCGCGAGGCCTACGAGGACGTCGGCGGCATTGAGATCTTCTACCAGCTGCAGCACGGCCGGTTCGTCAACCACCTGTCCGACGACTGGGACTTCGGCATCAGGGTCGCGGGCTCGGGCCACGACATCACCTATGCCCCGAAGTCGAAGGTCGAGATCAACCCGCGGCGCGTGAACCACGCCATCGACGAGGTCATCACGGGCCGCGCGTACGGCAACGACGGCATCATCGTGATGCGCGACATCCGGCCGGAGGCGCCGCCGGTGACGGTCGACCTCACCGAGGCAGAGGCGTTGCAGGCCTGGGAGTTCTCCATCAAGGACTTCACCCCGAAGAACACCATCCTCCCCGTCCTGCTCACACCGTCCTTTCTGGACGAGGACGCCGTGGTCGAGTTCTTCGGCGAGGACCTCGCGCACCGCTTGGGCGAGCGCATCGCGGAGATCAAGGCCGAGATGAGCGTCACCGACTTCCTGCCCATCCACTCGTACAAGACGCCGTCGTACCGGCTGTACCTGGAGTTCCGGGACGAGATCTTCGCCCGGTTGCGCGCGACGGTCGGCGAGGACATCGGCTTCCCGCCACCGCTGCCGGAGTGCTTCGACTCGGTACCGGCCGCCAGGTTCGCGGAATTCGTGAAGTACTACTGCGAGGACCGCGAGTCGGGGGAGGCGCACAACTACTTCGGCAATGGAGGCGTGTTCTGATGAACCGAGTCCTGACGAACTCCGAACCGAGGGTGTGGGCGGCCTTGCAGGACCCCGCCAACGCCCACCTGCTCGACTACGTCACCGAAGACCCGTTCGGCGCGCACGTGTTCCCCGGCAACGTCGAGGGTTACGGCGTCGACGACTTCCTCGACGACCTGACGGACCAGCTCGTCGGCACCGCGCCGATCCACCTCTGGTCGTACATCCCCACGTGCGCCTACAAGTGCCGCTTCTGCCAGTACCCGGTCGTGCTGGTCAAGGGCGGCCGCAACGAGCAGAAGCTGACGCAGTGGGTGGACTGGAACATCCGGGAGGCCGAGCTCTGGCTGCAACGGGTGCCGGAGCTGGCGACAGCGCCGGTCGGTGAGTTCAACGTCTTCGGCGGCACCCCGTCGTTGTTGCCGGAGAAGGACATCCGCCGGTTGCTCGACTTCTACCGGGAGAACTTCGGGTTCACCGACGACACGACGATCCGCTTCGAGGGCGACCCGAGCACGTTCACCCCGGCCAAGCTCGAGACGCTGAGGGAACTGGGCTGCACCAAGCTGTCCAGCGGCGTGCAGTCGTTCGACGACGACGTGCTGCGGGAGTGCGGCCGCGAGCACTCGGCGCAGATGTGCGTCGACTTCGTCCGCAACGCGCAGGCCGCGGGCTTCGAGTGGGTCAGCATCGACCTGATGTACGGCCTGCTGGACCAGACCGTCGACAGCGTCAAACGCGACCTCGACGTTGTGCTGGAGAACGAGATCACCGCCGTCGTGTGCACGAAGCTGCACCTGAAGTCCTACGCCGAGACCAGGACAGGGGTGGCGGGCGAGCAGCCGGCGCCGTGGCAACTGCCGCAGTACCGCGAGAAGCTCGTCAAGGACGGTCACTTCTGGCCGACCCTGCAGGAGCAGTACCGGATGCGCGAGGTGCTGACCGACGGCCTGCGCGCCGCCGGCTACACCGAGCACCCCACCATGTACTTCGCCCGCGACGGCCTCGGACCGGAGAAGTGGAAGTCCATCATGGTGGACCAGGACAAGCAGGAGGCCGAGGTCGCGATCGGCCTCGGTGGCAGCTCCAGTTGCCGCGCCTCCGAGGCGATCACTGACGTGAACTGGAAGAACTACGCCCAGGCCGTCGACGAGGGCAGGGTGCCGCTCGGCTCCGCGACGGGGTTCGACGCCGCCGCGCAGGAGGCTCGCGCGGTCAAGATGGCGCTGTCGACCCTGCAGCCTCTTCGCGCCGACCTGCACAGCGCGTTGTACGGCAGTTCCCTGCACGAGAGTCCGTGGCGGGAGAAGTTCGGTTCCCTGGCCGAACGCGGCCTCGTGTCGGTCGACGCCGGGGGAGTCACGCTGACCGAAGACGGCGAGGTGCTGGTGGAGGCCATCATCAACACGGAGCTGTGAGTCAGGGCAGCGGCCAGGTGCGCAGGGCGGCGTCGGCGAGCTCCTGGAGTTCCGCGGGATCGACGCCGCCGGCGGCCTCCACGGCGATGCCCTGCTGCAGGACGGCGATGTAGCGAGCCAGGAGCGCCGGATCGGTGCCCGCGGGCAGATCTCCCTCCGCGAGGGCTCGCTCGAACCGCTCCCGGATGCGCGCGAAGCCGTTCTTGCGCCAGTCGACGAGCAGAGCGCGCACTTCCCGCCCGGCGTCACCGGTGGCCAGTGCACCCTGCACGCCCAGGCACCCGAGCGGCTGGTCCGGGCGGGTGGTGGTGCGAATGGTGCCGGCCAGCAGTGCCCTGGCGACGTCGAGCGCGGTCGGTTCCGCCAGGGCCAGGGGCACGTACGCGCTCGGGCCCTCGTCGTAGCGCTCCAGGGCCCTGCGGAACAACTGCTCCTTGTTGCCGAACGTCGCGTACATGCTGGCCGTGGAGATGCCCATCGCCTCGGTCAGGTTGGCCAGGCTGGCCCCCTCGTAGCCCTGCCGCCAGAAGACCAGCAGGGCGCGGTCGAGCGCCTCGTCGGCGTCGAACCCCCTGGGTCGGCCGGTCGCACGGCGCGGAGTGGTCGTCACCTCCGCAGCCTACCTCTTCTGAAGTGATCGCTGCAGAACGTGCTACGGTCGAGTTCTGAAGTGATCGCTCTAGAACTGAGGGGTAGAAGCGCATGACCATCACGCTGATCACCGGGGCCAACAAGGGCATCGGTTTCGAGACCGCCAGGCAACTGCTGGAGCTGGGCCACGTCGTCTACGTCGGTGCGCGTGACGCCGAACGCGGCGAGAAGGCCGCAGCCGAACTCGGCGCCCGGTTCGTCCAGCTCGACGTGACCGACGACGACTCGGTGGCCGCCGCGCTGGCCGCGATCGACGCCGAGGAGGGGCGGCTCGACGTGCTGGTGAACAACGCGGGCATCCTCGCCACCGAAGCTCTCGACGGCCCCATGGCGCTGCGTGCCTTCGACACCAACGCGGTGGGGATCGTGCGCGTCACGGAGGCGGCCCTGCCGTTGCTGCGGAAGTCCTCGAACCCGAACGTGGTCAACATTTCGAGCAGCCTGGGGTCCTTCTGGGCGGTGACGAACCCCGAACGGCCCGAGTTCGGTCTGCCGCTCGCGCTCTACGCCGCCTCCAAGTCGGCGGCGACCATGCTGACCGTTCAGTACGCCAAGGCCCATCCGGGCATCAAGTTCAACGCGCTGGAGCCCGGCGCGACCGCCACCGACATGACCGCGGCGTTCGGGATCGGGCGGCCGGTGGAGGAGAGCGCCAGGGTCGTCGTGCGGTTCGCGACGTTCGGGCCGGACGGGCCGACCGGAACCCTGCAGGACGAGTCCGGCGAACTGTCCTGGTGAGTCAGCGGACCGGGCTGATCCCCGCCACGGCCAGCGCCCACAGCCGCTCGGCCGAGGCGGCGGGATCCTGGTGGTGCTCGGTGACGGTCACGATGCCGACGATCATCGTGACCAGTTCGGCGACCGTCACGCCGGTGGTCACCGCGCCGGCCTGCATCGCCCTGTGCAGCAGCGGTTTCGCGGCCTCTTCGATGGCTGACGCACAGGAGTTCCCGTGCACCGGATCGCCTTCGTGGGCAAGTGCCGTGGCGAGCCCGCGCGCGGCCACGCAGTACGCGATCACGTCGTCCAGCCAGGTGAGCAGCGCGTCCCGGCTGTCGCCCACGCCGTCGAGCTCACGGGCCCGGTCGCAGAGTGCTTCGATCCGTTGTGCGGACACGGCTTCCAGCAGGGCGTGACGGGTGGGGAAGTGTCGTCGCACCGTCGCCGAGCCCACTCCGGCGACGCGGGCGATCTGTTCCAGTGACGCGCCGCCGCCGTGTGCGGCCACCTCCTGCTCGGCCACGGCGAGGATTCGCTCGTAGTTGCGCCGGGCGTCGGCGCGCTGGCGGTCGGCCATGGTCACCCTCTTGCTAAGTGGCGGGGTCCGCCATATCGTAGCGGACGTCTAAACGGCGGGCCCCGCCGTTTATGTTTTCGCAGCTTAGGAGAGTCATGTCCGCACCAGTGCTGGTCACGGGAGCTACCGGAAAACAGGGCGGTGCCGCTGTGCACGCCCTCAAGGCAGCAGGCGTGCCTGTGCGCGCGTTGGTCCGTGATCCGTCGGCCGATCGAGCAACCGCACTCGGCGTCGAGCTCGTGGCGGGTGATCTGAACGACCGGGACTCGCTGGTCAGTGCCGCCAAGGGCGCTCGGGCCGTGTTCTCGGTGCAGATGGCCGCGCTGACCGAGAAAGGGTTCGACTTCGCGGGCGAGCTCGCCCAGGCCACCAATCTGCTGGAGGCTGCGGCCCAAGCCGGCGTGCCGCAGTTCATCCAGACCACAGTGGACGGTGCGGGGGACCGCATCACCGACGAGCGCTTCCCGATCCGGGAGGCGTCGTTGAACACCAAGGCGGAGATCCAGGACCGGGTCCGCGCGGCCGGGTTCGAGCGGTGGACGTTGCTCAAGCCCGGCTTCTTCATGGAGAACTTCCTGCCGTCGTCGGCGTTCCTGTTCCCGCGCGGCGTCGAGGGCGGCCTGGTCAGCCTGCTCAAGCCGGACACGCGACTGTCCCTGGTCGCGGTGCAGGACGTCGGAACCGCGGTGGCCGCCGCCGTCGCCGAGCCGGAGCGGTTCGACCGCGTCGAACTGGAGCTCACGAGCGAGCACCTCTCGATGGCGGAGATCGCCGCGGTGCTCTCGGACGCGCTCGGCGTTCCGTTGTCCGCACCGGACATGACCCTGGAGGAGGCGTTCGCCGCGGGCATGCCGGAGATGGGCGCCGGGCACGACCGGTTGAACGAGACCGGCATGGTGGGGCGTCCCTCGTACGCCACGGCGCTCGGTCTGCCGCTCACGAGCTTCGCGCAGTGGGCTGCCGAGACGGTGTCCTGAAGGGGTCCAGCTGCTGGGAAGTCTTGATTTCCTTCGTCGCAATGTTGCGTCGGCCGTGCGGGCTTGAGCACGGTGGAGGGGTTCGCCTTTCCAGGGAAGGAAGATTTGCGATGACCGCACAGCTTTCGAGCACTGTCACCGTGCACAAACTCGGCGCGGGCATCGGCGCGCGGATCGACGGCGTCCGGCTCGGCGGGGACGTGGCCGTGGAGGTGGTCGCGGAGATCCGGGAGGCGTTGCTGGCCAACAAGGTTGTGTTCTTCCGCGATCAGCAGCACCTCGACGACGCCGGGCAGCTGGCCTTCGCGCGGTTGCTGGGTGAGCCGACGCTGGCGCATCCCACGGTGGCGGGGCAGTCGCACAGCAACGTCCTGGCCATCGACTCCGAGCACGGCAAGGCCAACAGCTGGCACACCGATGTGACGTTCGTCGATCGGGTGCCCGCGATCAGTGTTCTGCGTGCTGTCGAGCTTCCTCCCTACGGTGGTAACACGGTGTGGGCCAACACCGCTCGCGCCTACCTGGAACTACCGGAGGCGTTGAAGGCGTTGGTGGACCGGCTTTGGGCTGTGCACACCAACGTCTACGACTACGCGGGGCACGTCGACTCGACCCGGATCGGGGGAGTGGACGTGAAGGAGCAGGCCTACCGCGAGGAGTTCGTGTCTCAGCGGTACGAGACCGAGCATCCGGTGGTTCGCGTGCATCCGGAGACCGGGGAGCGGGCGTTGTTGCTGGGGCAGTTCGTGAACCGGATCGTGGGGGTCAGTCCGCAGGAGTCCCAGGTGATCTTCGAGTTGTTGCAGAATCGGGTCACTCGGTTGGAGAACACCGTGCGGTGGCAGTGGGTGGATGGGGATGTCGCTGTGTGGGACAACCGCGCTACTCAGCACTACGGAGTTGCGGACTACGACGACCTTCGGCGTCGGTTGCACCGGATCACCGTTGCCGGTGATGTGCCGGTCAGTGTGGATGGGGTGGCGAGTACGACGATCGTGGGGGATGCGGGGCACTTTTCTGCGATCTGACGGCTTGTGGGGTGCGGGTTGCGTGCGGGCCGCTCCTGTTCCAGCGGGGTTGGTCGCGTTCCGTGCGAGTGGCCGCCTTGCGAGGGTGGGCGCGCGGGTCGTGACGAAGTGCGGGGTTGCGATTGGGGCTTGACCTTGAGCCTCTAGCTGGGTGCGTAGTCGGCCTCAAAGACCGGGGTGAAGAGCGCCCCGGCCGAGCCCAGACAGGGTGGCACCCAGCCCCTCAAGGTCAAGCCCCAATCGCCATGAGCGGGGCTCACCGCTTACCCGGCGCCCTAGGTTCAGACGGCTCGCTTCGCATCGCCACGCCAGGCTTCGTACGTGGTTGCCTTTGTGGGGCCGCTCCTGGTGGCACCGCGCGGGTCGTTTTGCGTTGGCGGCAAGGGGGCCGCGTTGGTCGGCTTGCTGTGGCTGGTGCCGGTTGGCACCGTGTGGGTCGGCTTGCCGTGGCTGGCACCGATTGGCACCGCGTGGGCGTGCGGGCGATGCCTGCTGGGCATCGGCGTGGCAGGCTTGGGCTGTGGAGTTGAGGCAACTGCGGTATGTGGTGGCGGTGGCCGAGCATCGTCACTTCAGGCGTGCCGCCCAGGCGCTCGGCATGACTCAGCCCTCGTTGTCGCGGCAGGTGGGTGCGGTGGAGCGGGAGTTGGGCACGGCGTTGTTCGAGCGGACTGCGCGTGGTGCCGTGTTGACGGCGGCGGGTGAGGTTTATGTCGTGCACGCTCGGCGTGTGCTGGACCAGGTTGCCGCTGGGGCGACTGAGGCGCAACGGGCCGCGCGTGGGCAGACCGGGGCGTTGCGGCTCGGGTTTGTGGGCGAGGCGTTGATCGAGCTGTTGCCGTCGCTGTTGGCGCGGTTCCGGTCCGCGCATCCCGGCGTGCACCTGGAGTGTTGTGAGCTCTCCACCGCGCAGGGTGGTGCCGCGTTGCTTGCGGGCGACATCGACCTGGCGATCAGTCGTGGTGCGCCTACCGGCGATGGCGCGGAGAGGCTGACTGCGGTGCCTGTGGCCGGTGATCACCTCGTTGTCGCGTGCCACCGTGCTCACCCCTTCGCCAGTCGGCCGGCGGTCTCGGTGGAACAGTTGCGCGGGCAGGCGCTTGTTGCCGCGTCCGCCGCTGACGAACCTGCGGCGGTTCGCGTGTTGCAGCCGCTGCTTGGGGCGGCTAGCGGAGTTACGCATGCTCGTGATGTGCACACGGTGATTGGGCTTGCCGCCTGTGGGATTGGGGTTGGGTTGCTGCCGTCCTCTGCACGGCGGCTCACGCGGGCGGAGACCGTGATGGTGGAGGTGGAGCCGCCGTTGCGGCTGCCTGACCTCACGATGGCGTTCCGGACTGCGGACGAGTCTCCGCCGCTGGACGCGTTTCTCGCCGTTACGGCTGTGCATTGTCCTGATACCGGTAAGCGGCTCAATCTGCTGATGCTCAAGAGGCATCGGAAGGCCGGTGGGCGGGCATCATCACCACCTGAGGAGGCCTTCGCCGAGTGAGATTGCGGCATGACGATCACAACCCGTTATGGCGTGACCTTGGCAGGTTCGGCCGGGGACAACCTGGTGGAGGCCGCGGTGGCCGAAGCCCGCGAGGCCGCCGAGCACGGCGTCGACTCGGTCTGGATGGGGCAGCGACTCGACTACGACGCGGTCGGGCTGGCCGGGATCGTCGGCACTCGGGTGCCGGGCATCGACGTCGGGGTGTCGGCGGTGCCGGTGTTCGGTCGTCATCCGTTGCTGGTGTCGAGCCAGGCTCAGACCGCGCAGGCGGCCACCGGAGGTCGGTTCCATCTCGCCGTGGCCCTGGGGGCGCCACCGATCGTCGAGCAGGCGTTCGGGCTGGCCTGGGAACGGCCGGTGGCGCGGTTGCGCGAGTTCCTGACCGTGCTGGGGCCGTTGCTGCGCGGTGAGGCGGTCGAGCACGAGGGCGAACTGATCACCGCCCGCTCGTTCCTTCCGACGCATGTTCCCGGCGCTCCGCCCACGCCGCTTCTGGTCGCTGCCATGGCTCCCAAGGCATTGCGGGTCACCGGTGAACTGGCGGACGGGACCGTGCCGTACCTGGCGGGTCCGCAAGCACTGGCGGAGCACATCATTCCCGCCATCACGGCCGCTGCTGAAGCTGCCGGACGGCCCGCGCCGCGCGTTGTCGCCCTCGTCCCGGCCGCGGTCACCACCGATGCCCAGGCGCACGACAAGATGGCCGAGGGGCTCTCCTTCTACACGCAGTTCGAGTCCTATCGGCGCGTTCTCGCGCTCAACGACACCGAGAACCCCGTGGACCTCGCCCTGATCGGCGACGAGGACCACGTGGCGAAGGGGGTGCGGCAGTACGCCGAGGCAGGGGCGACCGAGATCGTTCTCACCGCGCACCACGACCTCGACGCCGCCACCCAGAGCCGGACCCGGCGACTGGCCGGTGAACTCGCGAAAGCTGTCAGAAGCCCTTCGCCGGGTTGAGGATTCCGCGCGGATCCAGCGCTGCCTTGATCGAGGGCCAGGGCGAAGACGTCGTCACCAGGCTGCCGCACCGCCTCCGATGGAGCCGGGATGCGGATCAACCCGTTCCACGGTTCGCCGGAGGACGTGACGGATGCCGTGCTGGCCGATCCCGGTCGCGGTGACGCCGGCACCCGTGCTGGGGTGGACGTCGGCCGTTGTGCCGGCGTCCCTTGCTCACGTCACTCCGGGCCGGTCGCGACCGGCCGCTCCGGGTCCGACGACCAGGCCGACCACGAGCCGGGGAACAGCGCGGCGTCCACCCCGGCGATCGCGAGCGCCGCGATCTCGTGCGCCGCCGTCACGCCGGAACCGCAGTAGACACCGACGTCCGCCCCGTCCAGGTCCGCGTACCTGGCGCGAAGTTCTTCGGTGGACAGGAAAGCGCCGTCCTTCAGGTTGGCCGCCGTCGGTGCGGACCGCGCACCGGGGATGTGCCCGGCGCGGGGATCGATCGGCTCCACCTCGCCGCGGTACCGTTCCGCCGCCCGTGCGTCCAGCAGCACGCCCTTGTCGGCGAGCACCGCTGCCTCGTCCGCGGTGAGGGTGGGCAGGTTGCCTGCGGACAGCACGACGTCGCCCGGTTCCGCGGTCTCGTCTCCCACGGAGATCTCGAATCCCTCGGCCTGCCATGCCTTCCACGCACCGTCCAGGATGCGCACGTCGCTCAGGCCCGCCCAGCGCAGCAGCCACCAGGCCCGTGCGGCCGAGGTGCCGCCGTTGTCGTCGTAGACGACGACGGGGCGTTGCGCGGTCACACCCCAGCTGCGCGCGCCCTCCTGGAGATCGGCGATGTCCGGCAACGGATGCCGGCCTGCCGTGGCGGGCGCGTCGTGGTTCGCGAGCTGGGTGTCCAGGTCCACGTAGACGGCGCCCGGGATGTGGCCCGCGCGGTAGTGGTCGTGGCCCTTCGCGTCGCCCAACGCCCAGCGCACGTCCAGGAGCACCGGTGCCTGGCCGTTCTGGATGAGCCGGTGCAGTTCGGCCGGTTCGGCGAGGACGGCCCGGCGAGTGAGGCCGGGCAGGGTCGCGACCAGGTCGGCGTCGTCGAGGCTGCCCGGTTCGACGCCGTCGGCGGCGGCGCGCTGGACGCGTTCGGCCAGGGCGGCGTTGTAGGGCGCGTGCTGGCCGGAAAGCCTTGCCTGCAGGGCCACTTCGCCGCTGAGGTAGTCGGTTTCCGGTGCGGCGCCGCGCTGAAGGCTTTGCCAGGTCGACGAACCGCTGCGATCGTGGCCGGCGACGGGCCGGATGTTCACGACCTCCCTGATGCGGTCGGGAACCAGGCCGGGGACCCCGAGAACGAGCTCGGCCTCCTGCCGGGTGAGCCGCAGGGCGGCGCTGCGCAACTGGCTGGGGCGGTAGAGCGCGTCGAGGGCGTTGCCGGTGTTGCCGACGAGTTTGGCGGCCTTCCACCGTTGGACGTCGTCGACGACCTCGGTGTGGAAGTGCGCGTCCGTCAGGTCCTCGGCGATCTCGGTCAGCCTCGGATGCGTGCCGCTGGGATAGGCGCCGAGCCAGAACGCGCCGACCGCGGGCTCCGACGGCGACACGACCTCACCAGGTGCGAGATGACTGGTCGGGATCCACACGACCGCGCCGAACACCGTCGCGAACCTGCGCAGCGCGATCCGTTCGTTCTCCAAACCGTTCTGCAGCAGCACGATCGGCAGTGCGGCCGCCGCGGTGCTCGCGCCGACCGGCCGCCATGCCCACGCCCGCACCACTTCCTCGGTGTCCTGGGACTTCGTGGCGACGACCAGCACGTCGTCCTGCTGGAGTTCGACCTCGTCCGGCCCGCCGACCACGGCGAGACGGATCTCCGACACACCGCCGGGCCGGACGTACCGCAGGCCATCGGTGCGCAGGGTGTCGAGGTTGGAGCCTCGGGCGACCAGGATCACCTGGCGCCCGGCCTCGTGCAGCTCCGCGGCCACGGTGGCGCCGACCGCGCCTCCGCCGATGATCACGTATCTCGTCATGTGCGGTTCTCCCAGGCGGTCCGACAGTGCACTGTGGACGGTCAGATGTTCCTTCCCTGCGAGGAGAAGGCTCGTCGGCTCACCGGTCGCTGTCAATCGCTTCCAGCTACTGGGAGGCCTTGTCCTCCGGCGGCGCCGTGAGCACGCCCCGGTAGCCCAGGGTCTGGCTGTAGACGATGTTGGTCGTGGTGCTGCCGAACGCGATCAGCTCGTCGACCACCTTCTCCAGGTGGGGCATCGAGGTGGCGGCGATCTTGAGCGTGTAGCAGTCGTCGCCGGTGGTGCGCAGGCACTCCAGGATCTCGGCGCGGCGGGCCAGCAGCCGGTGCAGAGGCTGGTGCTGGTTGCCGGGGTACTTCAGGCGCACCACGGCCAGCACGCCGTAGCCCACCTTGCCGAGGTCCACCGTCGCGCGGTAGCCGGTGATGACACCGATGCCCTCCAGGCGCTTGACGCGTTCGGTGGTGGCCGAGGCGCTGAGACTGACCCGGCGGCCCAACTCTGTGAGCGGGACGCGGCCGTCCTGCTGCAGCTCCGCGAGGATCGCCCAGTCGGTCTCGTCCAGAGTCTCGGTCATCTGGCCAAACTACCGTGGAATCCACGGCTGAACACCGCCCAAGCCGTGAAGACTCCCTTCAGCGGCAGGCTGGGAACGCCTAGCCTTGATCACGTGTTGATCGGCGTGAACGTCCCCAACTTCGGCCCCGGCACCAGCCCGGCCGTGCTGCGCGACTGGGCGCGGACGGTGGAAGGCCTGGGCTTCGACCTGCTCATGGTGTCCGACCACGTCGTCGTGACCCCCGACGTCGCGGAGCGGTACCCGGCCCCGTTCTACGACCCGTTCACGACGCTGGCGTGGCTCGCCGGCGTCACGGAACGGATCACCCTCGGCACGACCGTGCTGATCGCGCCGTACCGGCACCCGCTGCTGGTCGCGCGGATGGCGGCCAATCTGGCGGAGTTGAGCGGCGGCCGGTTCGTGCTCGGCGTCGGGGTCGGCTGGGCGCGGCAGGAGTTCGAGGCACTGGGCGTCGACTTCCGCCGTCGCGGCAAGCTCACCGACGAGCTGATCACGACGGTGCGCGAGGCGTGGTCCGACGAGGGCTATCGCGCCGGGGACATCCCGATCTGGGTGGGCGGGGACAGCGACGCCGGTCTGCGGCGCGCGGTCCGGCTCGGCGACGCCTGGCACCCGCTGCGGCAGACGCCGGACGGGTGGCAGGAGTCGCTGACACGACTGCGGAAGGTCGCGGTGGAGGAAGACCGGCCGCTGCCCGACCTGGCGCCGCGCATCCTGCTGCGGCTGACCGACCGGCCGCTCGACGACCGCAGGCTGGGGGAGGGCACGCTGGAGCAGGTCGTCGGCGACCTCGAACGACTGCGCGCGGACGGCGCGAAGGCCGTGGTCCTGGACCCGTTCCTCGGTGATCCGGAGGAGACTCGGCGTCCGGAAGCGGCGTGGCACGCGCTGGCCGCGGTGCGAAAGGAGATGCGGTGAACGAGGAACACGTGCGCAGGGCGATCGCGCTGGCGGCGGAGGCGAGGGCCGGAGGGAATCCGCCGTTCGGGTCGCTGCTGGTCGGTCCGGACGGGTCGGTGCTGGCGGAGGAACGCAACTCCTGCCTGACCGACGACGACATCACGGCCCACCCCGAACTGAAGCTGGCCCGCTGGGCGGCCCAGAAGCTGGACCCGGCCACCGCCGCCGGCACCACGATGTACACGAGCTGCGAACCGTGCGGGATGTGCGCCGGAGCGCTGGCCCGGTCGGGCATCGGGCACGTGGTGTTCGCGCTGTCGGGCAGTCAGCTGAACATGCTGAAGACCTCCGGCGGTTTCGCCGACGTGCCGACCGACGGACCGCACCTGTTCGAGGAGGCGTGGATCCCGGTCAAGGGCTACTACCCCTGAGGGATCAGCACGATCCTGCCGAACACCTCGCCCGCGTCCATCTTCCGGTGCGCGAGCGCGGCCTGCGTCAACGGCAGCTGTTCGTGCACCACCACCCGCAGTTCGCCGCGCGCGGCCGCGGCGAACTGCTCGGCCCGCACCACTCGTCCGTCCGATTCGGACACGGTGGAGGCGCTGAACGTCGCGAACGACAGCGACTTCTGGAACGCGCCCATCATCCGGGTGCCGAAGTCGTCCGGCGGCTGGCCCGCGACGGCACCGACCACGACCATGCGCCCGTTCGGGTTGAGCCTGCCGAAGAACGACGGCAGGTCCGGCCCGGCCACGACGTCGATGATGACGTCGTAACCGGCCCGGCCGCCCTGACCCGAGCGGTCCAGCACCTCGGTCGCCCCGAGCGCGCGCAGCCGTTCGCCTCGCGCGGCCGAGGACGTGGTGACCGCGACCGCGCCCGCGCCACCCAGTGCCGCCAGCTGGACCGTCATGATCCCGAGGCTCCCCGACGCGCCGCGCACCAGCACGGACTCGCCGGGAACGAACCGGCCGTGCGCGAGACCGAAGTGCGCCACGAGACCGGCGCTGCCGAGCGCCACCGCGTCGACCGCGGACAGGGTCACCGGAAGGGCGATGAAGTCCGCGGCGACCGCGTACTCGGCGTACCCACCACCGGTGCCGGTGGCCGCCCACACCCGTCGCCCGATCCAGGACGTGTCCACGTCGTCGCCCGCCGCGATCACCGTGCCCGCGACCTCACCGCCGAGGACATGGCCCTCGCGGAACCCGTAGGCGGCGAGATCACCGCGCCGGATCACCACGTCCACCCCGCCCACGCCGATCGCCTCGACGGCGATCAAGACCTGCCCCCGCACGGGAACGGGGGTGGCGAGGTCGACCACGGCCATCCCCTCCGGGCTGCCGAACTCCTGCACCGCAACAGCTTTCACGAGCGTGAAACTAACGGACGCACCCGTCCGTTTCGCTAAAGTGAGAGCATGCCCGGTCGTTTGTCTCAGACAGTGCGTTCCGACGCGCGGTACAACCGCGAACACATCCTGGACGCGGCGCGCGAGGTGTTCGCCGCGGAAGGCCTGAACGCGCCGATGCGAGAGGTGGCCCGCCGCGCCGGTGTCGGACCGGCGACCCTCTACCGCCACTTCCCGACCAAGGAGATCCTCGCCACCGAGGCGTTCGCCGGCCAGATGCGGACCTGCGAGACCATCGTGGAGGAGGGACTCGCGGATCCCGATCCGTGGCAGGGCTTCTGCTCGGTGATCGAACGGATCTGCGAGCTGCACGCCCGTGACCGGGGCTTCACCGCCGCCTTCACGTCGGCCTTCCCCCACGCCGTGGACTTCACGGAGCGGCGCGAGCGAACGCTCAAGTCGGTCGCGAAGCTGGCCCGCAAGGCCAAGCGGTCCGGTCACCTCCGGCAGGACTTCGTGCTGGACGACCTGATCCTCGTCCTCATGGCCAACAGCGGCATCCACGCGAGCTCACCGGCCACCCGTGCCGCGGCCTCCCGGCGGTTCGCCGAACTCGTGATCAGGGCCTTCCGGACCAGTCCTCAGTAGACGTCACGCGGACCAGCATCTTGCCGATGTTGTCCCCGCGCAGCACGCCGAGGAACGCCTCGACGACGTTCTCGAACCCGTCCACCACGGTCTCGGACGCGCGCACCGTCCCGTTCTGGACGTGCGGGACGAGGAAGCGCTCGAACCGTTCGCGGGCGTCGAGGTGTTCGCGGACCAGAAAGCCTTCCAGCCGCAGGGACTTGAACATGACGTCGGCCAGGTTGCGCGGCGCGGCGGGCGGAGCCGAGCTGTACTGGGCGATCGCGCCCGACCACGCTATCCGGCCGTGCGGGCGCAGCGCGTCGATCGCGGCGGCGAGGTGGTCGCCGCCGACGTTGTCGAGGTAGACGTCGATGCCGTCCGGCGCGGCCTGCGCGAGCTGTTCGCCGACGGGGCCCGCGCGGTGGTCGAACGCCGCGTCGAAGCCGATCTCCTTCAGATGCGCCACCTTCGCCGCCGACCCGGCGCTGCCGATGATCCGCCCGGCGCCCATCAGCCTGGCGATCTGCCCGGCCGCACTGCCCACTCCTCCCGCGGCGGCGGACACGAACAGGTCCTCGCCCGGCTGCAGCGCGGCGATCCGGGTGAGCCCGACGAATGCCGTCAGACCCGTGCCACCCAGCACACCGAGGTACGCGCTCAGCGGTACGCCCTCGGCCTGATGCACGCGCCGAACCTCCCCGGCGCCTGCCACCGCGTGCGTCGACCACCCGCCGCGGTGGAACACCGTTGTGCCGACGGGGAGTTCCGGTGCCCGGGACTCGACGACCCGGCCGATCGCCCTGCCTTCCGTGCCGGCCTCGCCGGTGTTCATCAGCTGCCGCATGTACGGGTCGACCGACAGGTGGACGTTCTCGACCAGCACCTGTCCGTCGGCGAGTGGGGGCAGGGACTCCGTCACGACGGTGAAGTCCTCCGCGCTGGGCGTGCCCCGCGGGCGGCGCACCTGACGGACGGCGAGGAATGTGCTCATGCGGAGAACGTAGGGACGGCAGGGCCTGGCGCGGCAGAGGGCGAAGTCGATCGATCCCGCCGTTCCATGAACCGCGCTCATGGATAGTGGACTCGTGGACCTGAGCCCTTCCGACCTGCGCCTGCTCGTCGCCGTGGAGCACACCGGCAGCTTCACCGCCGCAGGACGCGAGGTCGGCCTCTCGCAGTCCGCGGTGTCGCACGCCGTGCGGGAGTGCGAACGTCGCGTGGGAGCCGTCCTGTTCGAACGCGGCAGGCGAGGCGCGAGCCCGACACCGGCCGGTGAACGAGCACTCGTGCACGCACGCCAGATCCTGCGCCAGCTGGAACTGCTGCGCACCGAGGCGCGCGACGCGGCGGCCGGATCGGTCACCGGCACGGTGCGCATCGCGGCGTTCCGCACCGCCGCCGCGCACCTCCTGCCGCCCGCGCTCGACCGCCTGACCACCCGGTTCCCCGGGCTGAAACCGCAGGTCCTGGTCGTGCCCGAACTGGGCCGCGGCGCGGCGGGCGAGGTCGCGGACGGCCGCGCCGACCTGGCCATCGCCACCCTGGACGACCACGCCGAACTCCCCGGCCTGCACCACGGCGACCTGCTGACCGAGCCGTACCTGCTGGTGCACCCGGCCGGGCACCCGCGGCCGCGCACGCTGCCGTTGCTCGACTGGCCGGAGAACTGCTCCTCCTACACCCGCACCTGGTGGAGGACGCAGGACTGGCTGCCGTCCAGGAGGCTGGACGTGGCCGACGACAGCGTCGTGCTGTCGATGGTGGCGCAGGGCATCGGCATCGCGGTCCTGCCCCGGCTCACGGTGATCGGTCCTCCGCCGGGGGTGGAGCTCGTCGACCTCGGCCCTGACCGGCCGACGCGCAGGCTGGTCCACGTGACCACGAGTGCGGCCAGGCACTCCCTCGCCGTGCGCGAGCTGATCCGCGAGCTGCGGGCGAGCGCCCACTGAGGCGCACCGTCCAAGCGGTGCACGGACGTCGAGGCGGGGAACGTCGCGAAGATCCAGCTGCGGGACTGCTCCGGCACCCGCGGCAACGCTGGTCGCCTCCACGTGGCCCATCCCACTGCCGCGGTGCTGGCGGGCGGGTGCGAGGTTCCGGAAGGCTCGACCGGGACCGGTGTCCGCGCGTGAGCAGGGGGAGATCCTCGATGAGGACGACGATCGTCGCGTTGCAGTCGAAACAGCCGCTCACCGTCGCACCGTCCGTGGCGTTCCCTCCCGGCGAGTTCGACCTCGTCGTGCTGACGGACGGCGCAGCGGGCGCGGTGCTGCGCGAGGACGTGACCGGCCCGGCGCCCGAGGTGACCGTGCTGGACCGGGAGAAGTGGCTGGAGCAGATCCGCGGCTTCGAGGGGCCGGTCGAGGTCGTGACGAACGACGAGTACTGCCTGGCCGAGTGCGCGCGGCTGCGGGAGGAACTGGGCCTCGCGGCGCGGCATCCGCGCCGGCCGGTCGCCTACCTGGACAAGGTCGTGATGAAGCGGCTGCTCGCGGCCGATGGGGTGCGGGTGCCGAGGTTCCACGCCTTCGAGCCCGTCGTCACCGCGGAAGCGGCCGAGTTGTTGCTCGAGGAGATCGGCCTGCCGGCGGTGGCGAAACCGCGGCAGGAGGCGAACTCGCGCGGCATCACGTTCCTGCACACGCCGCAGGACCTGAGTGACTGGCTGGCGGAGCACGACGGCGAGCCGGGCTGGCAGGTCGACGAGTTCGTCGACGGCACGCTGCACCACGTCAACGCGCTGGTGCGGGACGGCGAGATCACCCCGGTGCAGGTGGGCCGATACCTGGGACCGCTGGTCGGCGTGCACTCCGGGCGCACCCTCGGTGGTGCCACCGAACAGGAGTCGGAGTTCACCGAGGCCGCGCACGAGATGAACGAACGCGTTGTGCGCGCGTTGGGCAGTGAGGGAAGTTTCGTGGTGCACACCGAGTTCGCGGTGAACACCGACGGCGAGATGGTGGTGCTGGAGGTCGCCGGACGGGCACCGGGCGCGCTGGTGTCGGAGCTGGCGCTGCTGCACGCCGGGGTGCAGCTGGAGGTGGCGAACCTGCGGATGCAGGCCGGGCTGCCGGTGCCGGAACCGGTCGCGCAGGACCTGCAGGCCGCCTGGCTGTGGCCGGCGGTCATGCCGGGCACGAGGTTCCACGAGCCGGGCCCGGACCTCAACGGCCTGGCGAGCGGGCACGAGGTCCACGTCCGCCGGGCCGCCAGGGAGGGGAACGAAACCGACGGTGGACTGATCGGCGCCTCGGTGCTGCTGTGGCACCGTGACCCCGCCCGGCTCGCCGAGGACGTCGTGGCCGTTGGCGACATGGCCTGGTTCGCCTGAGACTGGACCGGTACGCAGACGATCGGGGGAGAGAGCGTGTCCATTTCGGAGTTGTCCACAGGGGACCGTGCGGCGGTCGGCCACTTCGACTTCAGCCGGGCCGAATGGGCGCGGTTGCGGCAGTCCACGCCGATGACGCTGACCGAGGAGGAGCTGACCGATCTCCAGGGCCTCAACGAGGAGCTGTCGGTCGAGGAGATCACCGAGGTCTACCTGCCGCTGTCCAGGTTGCTGAACCTGTACGTGGTCGCGACGCAGGGCCTGCACCACGTGGCGAACGACTTCCTGGGCCGTGAGCCGGTGAAGGCGCCGTACGTCATCGGGATCGCGGGCAGCGTCGCGGTCGGCAAGAGCACCACGGCACGCGTGCTCAGGGCGTTGCTGTCGCGGTGGGAGAACCATCCCGAGGTCGCCCTGGTGACCACGGACGGCTTCCTGCACCCGAACGCGGTGCTGAAGGAGCGCGGCCTGATGGACCGCAAGGGTTTCCCGGAGAGCTACGACGTGCGCCGGCTGATCCGGTTCCTGGACGAGATCACCTCCGGCCGCGACGACGTCGAGGTGCCGAAGTACTCGCACCTGGTCTACGACGTGCTGCCCGACGTGGAGAGGATCTCGACGCCGGACATCCTCATCGTCGAGGGCCTGAACGTGCTGCAGACGTGGACCGGTCGCGCCGAGGACGCGCCGTCGGTGTTCGTGGCCGACTTCCTGGACTTCACGATCTACCTCGACGCCGGGCACGACCTGATCAGGAAGTGGTACGTCGACCGGTTCCTCACCTTGCGCCGCACCGCCTTCCGCGACCCCGCCTCCTACTTCCGCAAGTACGCGGAACTGTCGGTGCCGGACGCGCGCAGGACCGCACTCGACATCTGGGACCGGATCAACAGCCCGAACCTCGTGCGCAACATCGCGCCCACGCGGTCACGGGCCCACCTCGTGCTGCAGAAGGGCCCTGACCACCGGGTGGACCGGGTCCGGTTGCGGAAGCTGTAGCTCAGCTCGCCCGGCGCAGCGGCGCCCCGGCGTCGTGCAGGTGGCGCAGCACCTCGGCGTAGGAGCGGACCATGGTGGTCTTGCTGTACGGGATGCCGTGCCGGGCGCAGAAGTCCTCGACGACGGGCTGCGCGCGGCGCAGGTTGGGGCGCGGCATGTGCGGGTAGAGGTGGTGCTCGATCTGGTGGTTCAGGCCGCCGAGCAGCGCGTCGACCCAGAGGCCGCCGGTGACGTTGCGCGAGGTGAGCACCTGCTTGTGGAGGTGGTCGAGGCGCTGGCCCTCGGCGATGATCGGCATTCCCTTGTGGTTGGGCGCGAACGAGCAGCCCAGGTAGACGCCCATCAGGCCCTGGTGCACCGCGATGAACACGAGTGCCTTCACGGGCGACAGGACGATGAACGCCGCCGCGAGGTAGGCGGCGAGTGGCAGGAGCTGGAGGGCGGCCTCGCGCCAGGGGTTGCGCAGTTCCTTGCGGCACAGGGCCACCAGGCCGGAGATCCGCAGCACGGCCGCCTCGGCGAGCAGCAGCGGGAAGAACAGGAACGCCTGGTTGCGGGTGATCCAGCGGTACACACCGCGTTTGGTCTCGGCCTGGGCGCGGCTGAAGGCGAGGGCGTGGATCTCGATGTCCGGATCCTGGTCCTCGTGGTTGGGGTTCGCGTGGTGGCGGTTGTGCTTGGCTACCCACCACTGGTAGCTGATCCCGGTGAGGCTGCCGTGCAGGTGCCCGACCACGTTGTTGTTGCGGTGACTGCGGAAGATCTGCCGGTGTCCCGCGTCGTGCCCGATGAAGGCGAGCTGGGTCGAGGCCACGGCCAGCGCGACCGCCGTGATGACCTGCCACCAGGAGTCGCCAACCCACACGAACGCCACGGCGATCGCGGCGAGCGCCAGCGCGTTGATGGACATCCGCAGCAGGTAGTAGCCGCGCCGGCGGTCCAGCAGGCCGGCCGCCTTGAGCTCCTTGGTGAGCCGGGCGAAGTCACTGCCGGGCTGTCGTTCCGCTGTCGAGGTCGGGATGGTGTGCGTCGTGGTCATGTACCTGCTCCGGGTCGAGGTGCTGCGGGGAGGCTCGGACATGCCGAAGGCGGGAATGAACGCACAGCGGTGATGTTCGCGGAGGGTCCGGCGGCGAACCTCCCGTGCGGAGCTTCGAACGCACGGGCTATCTCCTTTGTACCCTGTCCTCGCGCACTTCACTCACCAGCAGGGCCGCGGCTTGCTCACTCTCGTCAGGCCGGCGATCTCCGGCGATCGGGCGTTGACCTGCTCGGCGATGTCGGAGAGCAACTGGCCGGTGTTGCGGGCGTAGGTCCGCATGAGGGCGAAGGCGTCCGCGACGCCGATCTCCAGCTGTTCGGTCAGCACCCCTTTGGCCTGTTCGATCGCGACGCGGCCGGCCAGCGCGGTCCGCAGTTGCTCGGCGACGCCGTGGTCCTGCCGGACCGCCCGCACCTGCAGGAGGCTGATCGTCGCGACGTTCGCGAGCGACTGCGCCAGGGTCGCCGTCTCCGGCGGGAGTGCGCCGGGTGAGGTCCGGAACAGCTTCAGCGAGCCGATGACCTCCGCGCGCAGTCGCATCGGGAACGCGTCGACCGCTGCCCAGCGGGAAGCCCCGCCGCTCTGGACCTGCTCAGGAGAACTCACCCGGTCGCTGGACGTGGCCACCAGTCGGAGCACGCCCTGGTGGTCGGCGAGCAGGATCCCCGCCGAGTCCACGCCGAGCAGGTCCACGCACCGTTCCGCCAGGACGTGCAGGAACTCGATGCCGTCGAACCGTTCCACGAGCGTGTCGGCCAGCTCGAGGAACGTCTGTGCCACGCGATGGTTCGACACTTGCGTCACCTCGTGATTTCACTGTTGCTACTGGGTGACCGCAGGGGCCGGGCGGTGTTTTCATCGTAGTACCAGGTCAACGGGCGTCAAACCTTCTGGTCGACTTTTTCTGTGCTGTCAGCCGGGTGCCGGGAAGCCGACTGAGAATTGTGCCTCCAAACGGCTGAGCAGCGCTGACGTGCACGTGTAAGGGGCAGGTAAATACTTCGAGTTATTTCGGTTGATCAGACTGCTTGGCGTGTAGTGTCGAATTCGTCGAGAACTTCTCGCACCTGAGCGGTCAAGCTCAAGTCGTGCTCGGCAAAACCAGAACCGGCCGTTTTTCGGTCGGAGACGGGAGTCTCGGCATGATGTCGGCTCCGCACCTTTCCCACGCCCCACCGGCCATGAAGGCCAGCGAGCAGCCTCGGTGTCCGCTGCGATTGCGGTTGCGGCCGAAGGCGCCCACCACGGGGCACGTGGACGGTGCTTGGTGGCCACGTACCCGGGACCTCGCCGCCGAGCTGCCGGCACTGCTCGCGGTGCTGGCGGTTCGGCTGGGCGACATCCCGCGGGTGAGCTACAACCTGACCGAATGGGACAGCGCCCCGCGTCAGATCGCGGTCGGCGGGGTCCGGGTCCGCCTCAGCGGGTTCTGGTCCAGGCCCGAGCACACCGTGGACGTCGTCGCGGCTGACCGAAGCCGGACCACGTTGCTGCTCGTGCCGCCCGACGCCGACCCGTTCGCCGCTCACCAGGCCATGATGCGCGCTGCTCTGCGCGACAACACCGACTCCGTCGAGACCCTGCTCCGCGCCCGCAAGTCCACTGTGGACGTCATCAGACAGGAGACGCGAGGATTCTGATGACCACGTCGCCACGCGCTTCGGACGACTGTTCGGAGCGCATTCGTTGACCTCGCACCGCGACAACGGCCGCGAGGAGGCGCAACCGGCGCGGGCACCCCGAATGCTCCGCGTCGGTTGCGCGTTCACCTACCGCGCCGAAGTGCCCACACCGGCGGTGTTCCTGGTGCGCCCGGACCGCCAGGGTGACGTGAAAGTCAGCTGTGAGCGCATGTCCGTGGAGCCGGACACCCCGGTGCGGCACTACTTCGACCTCTACGGAAACTGGCTGGCGCGCCTGGTGCTGCCGCCCGGACTGTCCACGGTGAACTACAGCGCGTGGGCCGAGGTTCCCGACGACACCGAGGCCGTCGACGAGACCGTGCCGGAGGCGTTGCCCGACGATCTTCCCGACGACGTGCTGCTGTACACGCTGCCCAGCCGCTACTGCGTGTCCGACGTGCTCGGGGACGAGGCCTGGTCGAGGTTCGGCGCCCATCCTCCCGGCTACGGCCGGGTCCGGGAGATCTGCCGGTACGTCCACGAGACGCTCAGCTTCCGCTACGGCGCCTCCACCGCGCTGTCCACGGCGGCCGACGTCAACGCCGCGGGGTTCGGGGTCTGCCGCGACTTCACGCACCTGGCGATCTCGTTCTGCCGCGCCCTCAACATTCCCGCCCGCTACGTCTTCGGCTACCTGCCGGATCTCGACGTGCCGCCCGACGGCGCGCCGATGGACTTCGCGGCGTGGATGGAGGTCTGGCTGGAGGACCGCTGGTGGACCTTCGACCCGCGCAACAACATGCCGCGCAAGGGACGTGTGGTGGTCGGCCACGGCAGGGACGCTGCGGACGTCGCCATGGTCACCACGTTCGGTGGTCCGGTGCTGGAGTCCATGGTCGTGCGCGCGGAGGAGGAGATCAGTCCCGCGCGCGGGTGACGCTCGTCCCGACTACGGCCGCGGGTGCCGGGTCGCCGGCCTCGCCTCGGTGACGGCCGTCAGCGCGGCCACGTCGATCGTGCCGGCGATGACGTCCGCCGCCACGGTGCTGAGGTAGTCGTTGTGGCTTCGCGCGTACCGGCGCAGCGTCTCGAACGCCGTGCTGATGTCGATCTGGAGCCGCTCGGCCAGCACACCCTTGGCCTGTTCGATCAGGACCCTGCTCTGCAACGCGCGCTGCAACTGTCCGGCGAGCAGTTCGCGATGGCTGATGACCTGGGCCTGGAGCAGGCCGATGGTGGCGACGTCCGCCATCGCCTGAGCGACCCGCAGCGTCGGCTCGCTCAGCGCGCCCTCCTCGACGCTGAACAGGTTCAACGCCCCGACGGTCTGCTCGCGCAACCGCATCGGCAGGGCGTGCAGCGCGCCGAACCCGGCGTCCTTCGCCACCGCGGAGAACTCCGGCCACCGCTGGGGCGCTTCGGTGAAGCCGGCGACCGTCACCGGCTCACCAGTGAGGTAGCACTCCATGCACGGACCCTGCCGGTGCTGGAGCTCGAAGAGCTCGATCAGCCGGGCGCGGTCGCTGGAGGCACCGACCACCTGCAGTTCGCCGTGGTGGTCGACGAGAAGGATGCCGGCCGCGTCCACCTCCAGCGTGGCGACGCACCGGTCGGCCAGCAGATGCATGAACTCGACCGGGTCGAAGTCGGCGACCAGCGTGTCGGCCAGCTCGACGAACGTCTCTGCCAGATTCTCCAGGAACATGGGAGTCACCTCTGTAGGTCTTCTCGCCGGGGAGGGGGCGTGATCATCGGGGATCGGACCTGCTCTCCGGGCGCAGTCGCAGGCGTCGGCCGACGATGTCGCGGGCCACGTCGACGACCGGCTGGTCATGAGCGAACGCGTGAGCGCGAAGCCGCACCAGGGCTTCGTCCAAGCTCACCCCCATCTGGACGGACAGCATTCCGGTGGCCTGGTGCACCTCGGCACGGCTGAGCGGCATGCCGTCCGGCGGAAGGACCTCGGCGTCGAGGTGGGCGATGGTCAGTTCGTCGAGGAGCAGCGACATGATGACGTCGGCCACGACGTGCGCGTCGAGGATCTGCTCCTGGGTCAGCGGGCCGGGGCTCGTCCGGTGCAGCACCAGCGCACCGATCCGGATGGCGCCGCTGCGCAGCGGGAACACGAAGACCGCTCTGGCGCCGACGGCGACGGCGGCCCGCACGTACAACGGCCAGCGCTGGTCGTTGTCCCACGAGTCCAGGTCACCGGCGAGCACCGGCGTGCCGGAGCGGATCGAGTCCTCGCACGGTCCTTCGCCGAGGGTGAAGCGCAGGTTCTCGAGCTGGGCGCCGATGTCGTTCGTCGCGTAGCGGGACTCGCCACGGCCGGTGCCGTTCATCAGGGTCAGCTGCGCGCCGGTCACCCCGATCAGTGACACACACGCCTCACAGGCGGCCTCGCAGGACGTCGCCACGCCTCTCGCCGCCGCTTCGCCGGCGAGATGCGCCAGCACCTTTGCCAGTCGCTCACCGCTCACCGACTCCGCCTTCCGTTGTGCGGAAGCATCCCACGCGAGGGTGCGCACCGCGGAAGGGGCCGCGCCCGTTCACGCCGCCGAGACGGCGTCGATCCGGTCGGCCAGTTTCCGCGCCCCGCAGTGGCCGCGGTGGCGTCGCGCGTGCGAGACGAGTGGCCGGAAGCGGTCGCGCACGCGGGCGGAGCCGATCGGCCCCGACGACGCCAGCGCGCGCAGCCCGGCGTCCACGCCCGCGTCGAGGTCGCCCTCGATCAGATGACTGGTGGACAAGGAGATCAGGCCGAGTGTGCGGCTGCGGGCCATGCCCTCGTCGTAGCCGTCGATCGCGCTGGTGAGCAGCGCGACGGCCGTCTGCGCGTAGTGCCGGCCCGCGGTGACCGCCAGGTCCGTGTGCACGGCCCCGGCGAGCCCGGACAGGTCGGCCGGGGTGAAGAACTCCGCCCAGCCGGCCACGCCCGTGCGGCTCGCGGCGTCGAACTGCGCCCGGCCGCGGTCGAGCAGCGCGCGGGCAGTGTGCTCGGCGCCCTTCTTCGCGCACGCCCAGGCCGCGTTGCCCGACAGCAGGCCGGCCGCGAGTCCGTCGCCGGAGCGGGAGGCCGCGAGCTGACCGAGGTCGAAGTACCGCAGCGCCTCGTCGAAGTGCCCGTGGTGCAGGAAGACGCGGCCAAGCCGATAGCACACGTTGGCGGTGAGCTCGTCCGCGCGGGCGAGCGCGGCCAGCGCCAGGGCGTGGCAGAAGTGGTTCTGCGCGTTGTCGACCAGGCCGGCGTCGAAGCACACCCAGCCCGCCAGGTTCCGCAGGTCCGCCACGGCGACGTGCAGCCGTTGCCGGACCTGCTCCGGTGCGGGCGCGGTGAGCAGCGGGAGGTTCTCACGCAGGCACAGGCGGACGCCGTCGAGACAGGGCTCGCCCCCGCTGCGGTAGTCGAGTTCGCGCAACGCGCGGGTGGCTTCTTCCAGACGCGTGACCTCGGACAGGCCGATCATGACGGGGGCACCTCACACCGGAGTCGGTTGCGAGCGGGCACCGCCGAGGTCCGGAGCGGCCGGGGCGTCACCGATTCTAGCGTAAGCTGTACCCACCGAGGGCATGTCGTGCAGCAGCGGTCAAGCTGGTGCCGCCTTGGGCGCACCAGGAAGCCCGGCCGTCTGGCTGGAGGCGGGAGCGCCGAGTTGAGCTCGGATCTGCTCTGCATCAAAGAACTTCTCGCGGAAAGCGGTCGATGCTGACCAGTGCCGCGCACCTCAGTCTCGGCGTCATCGCACTGTCGCGCAAGGAGAACGAGCACCGGCTCGCGATCCATCCGCTGCACCTCGACCGGATCGACGCTGATCTGCGTGAGCGCGTCTTCCTCGAACGCGGCTACGGCGAGCGCTTCGGTGTCTCCGACGAACAACTTTCGTTGTCCGTGGCGGGATTGCGCACCCGCGAAGAGCTGATCGCGGAGTGCGACGTCATTCTGCTGCCCAAACCTCTCGCCGAGGACGTCGCGGAGCTGCGCGAAGGCCAGGTGCTGTGGGGCTGGCCCCACTGCGTGCAGGACGCGAAACTCACCCAGCTGGCCATCGAACGGCGGCTGACGCTGATCGCGTTCGAGGCCATGAACCACTGGACCACCGACGGTTCGTTCGGTCTGCACGTGTTCCACAAGAACAACGAGCTGGCCGGGTACTGCTCGGTGCTGCACGCCCTGCAGATCGCCGGCTCGACCGGTGACTACGGCAGGAGGCTGACCGCCGCCGTCATCGGATTCGGTGCCACCGCACGAGGTGCCGTCACGGCGCTCAAAGCGCACGGCGTGCACGAGGTCAACATCCTCACCAATCGCGGCGTCACCGCGGTCGGCTCACCGATCCACTCGGCGCGGATGGTCCACTTCGACCACGACGACGAAGACCCGCGGCGCAGCCACGCGCTGACCGACGAGGGGCGGGTCCCGCTCGCCGGTTACCTCGCGCAGCACGACATCATCGTCAACTGCGTGCTGCAGGACCCGGACAAGCCGCTGACGTTCCTCATCGACGACGACCTGCCCACCCTGCCGCCCGGCACCCTCGTCATCGACGTGTCGTGCGACCGGGGGATGGGCTTCAGCTGGGCCCGCCCCACCTCGTTCGCCGAGCCGTCGTTCGTGGTGGGCGACCACGTCGTGCACTACGGGGTCGACCACAGCCCGTCGTACCTGTGGAACTCGGCGACCTGGGAGATCAGCGAGGCGCTGCTCCCGCACCTGCGCACCGTCCTCACGGGCGCCTGGGACGCCGGGGAGACCATCCGGCGCGCCATCGAGATCCGCGACGGCGTCATCCAGAACCCCGGAATCCTCACGTTCCAGCATCGTTCATCGGAGTATCCGCATGACCACGTCTGAGCCCCTGACCACCACCACCGATCCCCTCGCCGTCCTCACCTGTGACGTGTGCCCCCACCCGTGGCACGAGCACGACCCGCTGGGAGTGCGGTACTGCAACGCCACGGCGGCGTCCGCACTGCCCAGAGGATGCATCTGCTCCTGACTCCGACCGGTTCAGGGCTCGAGACCGGTCACCGCCGCGCCAGCGGCGACGTCGAACGGCACCGAGACCTGATCGTGCGTGACCAGCCAGTGCCCGCCGATCCTGCGGAAGCAGAACGTCGCCCGCACCCACATCCCGGCTACCGGCACGCCGTTCTTCAGCGTGCCGTGCAGCCGTCCGAAGCCGTGCGCGAACGCGACGTTCTCGTCCGCCGTCACCGCCAGATCGCGAACCTCGTACCGCACGTCCTGGAAGAACGCGAACGCCTTGGCCCAGTTCGCGAGCTTCGCCTCGATGCCGGCGTGCCGCAACGGCGGCTCGACGTCGAACGACACGACATCGTCCGAGTAGAGCTGCCGCAGCCCGTCCAGATCCTTGGCCTCGATGCCTTCGACGATCCTCTTGATGTGCTGCGCGATCGCGTCCATCGTCTGTCCTTTGTGCACGGTCATGCCACGGCCACCGGGGAACCGGCGCGCAGCGGGAGAAGGGAAGTGCTCCAGGCGACGACCTGGTCCAGCGTCCGGTCCAGGGCGGCGGTGTGGTGTTCGCCCGGCGCCAGCACCGCGAAGTTCTCGAACTCGGTCGCCAGCGACAACGTCACCTGTGACGACACGTCCGCCATCTCCAGCGCCCCGCACATCAACCGCAACTGCTCGACCGCGCGGGCGCCGCCGACCCCGCCGTACGAGACGAACCCGACCGCCTTGTCTCGCCACTCCGCGCGCAGGAAGTCGATCGCGTTCATCAGCACCCCCGGCGCCGAGTGGTTGTACTCGGGCGTGACCACGACGAACCCGTCGAACGAGGCGATCGTCTCCGCCCACGCCCTGGTGTGCGGGTGCTCGTACTCGCCGGGCAGTTCGTCCAGGTGCGGCAACGGATGCGCGAGCAGGTCGACCACCTCGAACTCCGCGTCCGCGCGCAGCCGCGCCCGTTGCTCCACCCATCGGGCCACCTGCTCGCCCCGGCGACCCGGCCGGGTGCTGCCGAGGACGATGCCGATCCTGATCATCGGTCTCCTTCGTTCGCGTGTCGCTTCCGAGTGCTACGACGACACGACCCCGGGAAACGTCAGGCCTGACGTTCCGGCGCGCTGTCTCGTCAGACTGGGTGAAGCCACGAACGGACGGGAGCACCGGTGACCGACGCGATTCTCGGCGAGCGCCGCCATCTGATCAACCTCGGCTACCGGCTGCTGGGCTCCCTCGCGGAGGCCGAGGACGCCGTCCAGGAGGCCTACGCCCGCTGGTACGCGTTGTCCGGGTCGAAGCAGGACGAGATCGCCTCTCCCGGCGCCTGGCTCACCACCGTCACCAGCCGCATCTGCCTGGACCTGCTGGGGTCGGCCCGCGCCCGCCGCGAACGCTATGTCGGCGAATGGATTCCCGAGCCGCTGCCCGATCCCACCGAGGGGACCACCGCGGACCCGGCCGACCGCGTCACCCTGGACGAGTCGGTCAGCATGGCGTTCCTCGTCGCGCTCGAATCGATGACGCCTGCCCAGCGCGTCGCGCTCGTCCTGCACGACGTGTTCCGCTACTCGTTCAGCGAGGTCGCCGAGATCACCGGCCGCACCCCGGCCGCGTGCCGTGAACTGGCCTCCGCAGCCCGCCGCCGCGTCAGCACGTCCGTGCCGCCCGCCGCGGTGGCCGTCCGTCACGCCGGCGTGGTCCGCGACTTCAAGCACGCCTGGGAGGCCCGGGACATCCCCGCCCTGGTCGGGTTGCTGGACCCCGGCGCGACCTTCACGGCGGACGGGGGCGGCCTGGTCACCACCGTGCTCGACCCGATCGAGGGCGGGGACCTGATCGCCCAGTTCGTCGTCGCCGTCGCCACCAGGGTTCCCGGCGACTTCACGATCACCGAGCGCACCGTCAACGGCAGGCCCGGTCTGCTGATCGAGAACGACGGCGTGACGTCGTCGGTCTACGCGTTCGACATCGCCGGCGACCGGATCACCCGCATCTGGGCCGTCCGCAACCCCGAGAAGCTCCGCGCCTGGCAGGCCATCTCCGAGAGGTGATCATCACGGGTTGTAGATGTAGCGGTACACGATCCTTCGGTGGATTCCGAACTCATAGGCGATCTGTTCGACGGTGTGCTTCCGATTGCCGTCGTCGTCGACCTCGTCGTGCATCTGCCGGAGGATGCGGATCTGGGTCGGGCCGAGGCTCGCGTCCTGGATGCTGATCAGGTGTCGCATGATGACCGTCCAGCCCAGCACGCAGACCAGCACGAGCGAGTAGGTGCTGAGCACCACCTCGGTCTGCACCTGGAAGAGCTTCATGACGACGGAACTGCCGCACACCAGGACGATCAGGAACGTGACCGCTGCCAGCGACCTGATGCTGGGATATCGAGGATGCTTGCCTGTCGGGATCGGTAACTGTGGTTCGCCGCCCTGCGGATCCTGGTGTGCCGGTGGTTCCTCCTCCGGGAGTTCCGGCTCCTCCTTGAGAGCCGAGGGCGCGTCTTCCTCGGGTGCTTCCTCCTTGCTGTCCCTTCTCTCCTGTTCCTTGAGACGGCTCCACACTTTGAGCCACAGCTGTGCCTCGTCCGGCGACACGTCGCACACCTTGAGGAACAGCTGCAACCTCTTGCGACTGGGGAGGGTCTCGCTGTTGAGCATCACCTGTGCCGTGCTGCGAGGGAGACCGCCGCGGGCGAGCGCGGCGATCTGGGCGTAGGACAGCCTCAAACTGTTCCGCAGAGCGTTCAGCTGCTCCAAGAACATCCGCGCGTTCGTCGCGTCCTCGGCGGAACGCACGGCCAGCGACAGGCGGGGTCTGGCGACCGGGAGTTCTGTGGATGTGGACTGCGCTTTGGTCATGTCGCTCGGCCCCCGATCACAGGCGGAGCGACGAGCCGGTCGTCGTCGAACAGTTCGTCGGTGACCACTGCGTAGCGATCAAAGTGTTCCTTGTCCTGTGGCCAGATGGGATGCCGTTTCCTGATCCAGGTCGCCACGCAGGCACCAGCGATCGACTGCAACGCGCAGATCGCTTCTCCCGGCATGCCGAGCACCGTCAACAAGATCGTGCCGGCCACGCTCGTCATTACACTTACCGCGAACCATCTCAGCGTGTGCCACAACAAGTTCCATTGGCGTGGAATTCGCTTGTGGAGCGTTGGCCAGGTCGCCGGCGGTGGCGGCGTGACCACCACCTTCGGCGCAGGAGCCAGCCGAGGCTGGCGCGGCAGCTGTGGTTGCTCCACCTTCTTGGGGGCTTTCATGTCCCGGACGCGTTCGAACTCCCGGACCCACAGCTGGTGCTCGCGGTGTGAGACTCCGCAGGCGTAGAGAAACGCGTACAGCCACTGCTGCGATGGAAGCTTCGTTCTCGTGAGCACGACCTGGGCGCTGCTGCGAGAGATACCTGACCGAGGACCAGCTTTACGAGCCAGGCGTTCGTAGGAGAGATCGAGTTCGGTGCGAAGTTCGTTCATCAAGCGGACGAACTCGGCAGGTGACGACGCGGACACCGCGGCGAGCACTGCTTTCGACAGCGGCAGTGCCTTGGCGTCGGACAGTACAACGGTGCCCTCGGCGCCGTGAGTGTCCACGGCGCCGAGGGTCTCGGTCGACTTCTCCGTCACGCTAGCGAGCCAGCGTGACCTGCGGCCAGGTCCGTGCGGGACGGCCGAATCCATGCCCGACCTGAACGGACAGAACGCCAAGACCTGCCGCGAGCGCCAGGCAAGTCGTCGCGTCGTAGCCCCTGCCGAGCAACACGAGCACGAACACGAGCAGCAACGCGAGGACTGCGGTGCGTGCCAGCTGGGTGGGGAATGGGACGCACTCCAGCGAACGGTGTGTCCGTGGAATTTGCGGGGTTCTCATAGTGCGGTTCTCCCTCTCGACTCGACGTGCAGATGGCCCGGACGAAGAAGCTCGCTCCTGCGCCGCTGGTGAATGACTCTCATCCGGTTGGTGCCGGAGGAGGAAGCGGGGCGGGCGGGCTGTGATCCTGCTGCACCAATGATGGGGTGCATGAGGCGCCTGACCACGTAGGACAGCCGTCCAGAATTGCCGTCCAGTCGCTTGGAGGACGCTACTTTCACGCAGTCTTCGCAGATCAAGCCCACTTTGGCCGTCCAGGACGAAGTTGTGGGCGTCCAGGACGGTCCGGCCGGGCTGGCGCGCCGTCAACGCTTGGGCATACCGTTGAGTGGCTGAACAGCGACCAGGTTCGGTTCTCGACGTCGACGTCCGTTGGCCCGGACACGTTCGAGGTGGGGGCGGGCTCCTGTTGGTGCAGGAATCCGCCCTTCTGGCCGTCCAGGCGGATGTCCAGGATGGATTGCGTGAAGACCCATCAATGAGAAGCGTTGCCCAGGGCCTCGCGCAGTTGATTGTGAGAGGGTCGGCCGATGGTGAGCTTCAGCCATCCTGACGACCTGACCGGCGCCGCGTTCATCGACGTGAGCCTGCGGGGCGCGCGGTTCACGCGGTCGGACCTGTCCGGTGCGGTCATGCGGGCGGTCGACATCGCCGGTGCCGACATCGACGCGCCGTGGCTGCTCGGCGGCGAGAACGCGCTGCTGGTCAACGGGGTCGACGTCGCGCCGTTCGTGGAGGCCGAGCTCAACCGGCGCTTTCCCGGACGAGGGGAGCGGCGGGCGAAGGATCCGGACGGGCTGCGTGCGGCCTGGGCCAAGGCCGAAACCGCGTGGGCCGCCGCGCTGGAGAGAGTCGCCGGAATGCCGCCGGGCACCCAGGACGTCTCGGTGGACGGCGAGTGGTCGTTCGCGCAGACGGTCCGCCATCTGATCATGGCGACGGACACCTGGCTGGGCGGGCCGATCCTGGGCCGCGAGAAGACCTATCACCCGCTGGGCCTGCCGAACGCCGAGTACGAGACCGACGGGTACGACCTGTCCGTCTTCGCGCCGGGCACCCCGCCGTACGCCGAGGTGCTGGAGGCGCGGGCCGGTCGGGTGGCGATGGTGCGCGAGTTCCTGGCCGGGGTGACCGCGGCCGACCTGGCCGTGACACGCAGCAACCCGTGGGCGCCGGAACATCCGGAATCCACCCTGTCCTGCCTGCACACGATCCTGGAGGAGGAGTGGGAGCACCTGCGCTACGCCACTCGCGACCTCGACGTCATCGCGGCACGCCCTTAGCCCTGCGAACTTTCTTGAGCGGTTCCGCGTGGGTCTGACCTGCGGTTTTTTCGCCTTGCCGGTGGGTGTCCGTCGCTGACGGGCCTTGTGCCGGGCGTCCGCTCGTGCCTATATTTGCCGAAACAAGACTATGTAAGCGCTTACATTACCGAGCGTGACATGTAAGCGCTTACATCTCGATCAACGACGACGAGGGCGGCAGGCAGCGCTATGGCGAAGCAGCACCCAGCCTCTGCGGAGGCCCGGTCCGCTGGAGCGACGATCTACTCGGTCGCCGACCACGCCGGCGTGTCGATCGCCACCGTCTCGCGGGTGCTCCAGGGCGCGACGGTCGTGGCCGAGGCCACCCGGCAGAAGGTGCTCACCGCCGTCGAGGAGCTCGGCTACGTGCCGACCGGTGCGGCCCGCAGTCTCGCCGTGCGGCACCACGAGGCGCATGGGCTCGTGCTGCCGGAGCTGTCCGGTCCCTACTACGCCGAACTGCTGATGGGCTTCGAGGCGCGTGCCGCCGAGCTCGCGCAGTCCGTGGTGCTCGTGCTCACCAACAGCCGCACCGACATGGCCGCGGCGGTGCGGCAGCTGGCGACCAGGGTCGACGCCATCGCTGTGTTCGGGTCGGCGGCGATTCCGGCCGACCTGGTGCGGTTGCTGCGCGCGAAGAAGCCGGTCGTCGTCATCGCGGGCGAACCGCAGGACGGCATCGAGGCGGTCGCGGCGGAGAACCGGGAGAGCGCGCGGGAGCTGGCCGGGCACGTGCTCGACCACGGCCGGCGGCGGGCGCTCTTCGTCGGCGACCCGGACAGCGGTCCCGACATCCGCAACCGGTACGCGGGCTACCTCGCCGCGCACCGGGACCGTGGTCTCAAGGCGGCCGAACCCGTCCTGGCCCGGCTGTCCGAGGCCGACGGCACCGCCTTCGCACAGCGGTTGCTGGCCGGTGAGCACGAGGCGGACGCCCTGATGTGCGCCAACGACGAGCTGGCGTTGTCGATCATGACCACGCTGCAGGACGCCGGTCGGGACGTGCCCGGCGACCTCGCCGTCGTGGGCTGGGACGACGTCATGACCGCGCGGTACGTGCGGCCGGGGCTGACCACCGTGCGCCAGCCCGTGCACGAACTGGGCGCGCTGGCCGCGGATCGCCTGCACGAACTCGTGGGCGGCGAGTCACCGCGAACCTACGCCCAAATGCTGCCGACGCGGCTGGTGGTGCGCACCTCGTGCGGCTGCCTGCCCGTCACCTGATTCACCACCGTCTATTCGAGACGAACGCCGAAGGGAAGCGAAAAGCAATGGTGCGCAAAACTTCCAGGTCGATCGCGGGGGTGTCGGCCCTCGTGCTGGTGCTGGCCGCCTGCGGGCGCGGCGACGACCAGACCGGTGGTCAGAGCAGCGCCGACATCGCGCAGGGTCCTGCCACGGGCACCATCACCGTGTGGGCCATGGGTGCCGAGGGCGAGAAGCTCCCGGCGCTGGCGAAGGAGTTCGAGGACGCGAACCCCGGCGTCGACGTCCAGGTGACCGCCATCCCGTGGGACGCCGCGCACAACAAGTTCACCTCGGCGATCACCGCGGGCCAGGCGCCCGACGCGGCCATGGTGGGATCGACGTGGATGGGCGAGTTCGCGGGCATGGACGCCCTCGACCCGACGCCGTCCTCGATCGACAAGAACGCGTTCTTCGACGGCGCGCGACGCACGACCGAGGTCGGCGGCACCTCCTACGGCATTCCCTGGTACGTCGAAACGCGGTTGCTCTACTACCGCAAGGACCTCGCGAAGACGGCCGGGTACGAGACACCTCCCACCGACTGGGCGGGACTCAAGGAGATGGCCAAGGCCCTGCAGGCCAAGTCGGGCGCCAAGTGGGGCATCGGATTGCAGGCCGGCGGCACCGGTTCGTGGCAGTCGCTGCTGCCCTTCGCGTGGTCGAACGGCGCGGCGCTGACCAAGAACAACGACGCCGCCTACAACTTCGACAGCCCGGAGATGCAGGAGACGCTGAAGTACTACGGCTCGTTCTTCAGCGAGGGCATCGCGGACAAGGAAGCGCCCGCGCAGCCGACGACCGAACCGGACTTCGTCAGCGGGCGCGTGCCGATGTTCATCTCCGGCCCCTGGATGATGTCCGCGGTCGAGAAGCTCGGCGGGGAAGGCTTCAAGGACAAGTACGACGTCATGCCGATGCCGGTGAAGAAGACGTCGTCGAGCTTCGTCGGCGGGTCCAACTTCGTCGTCTTCAAGGAGACCAAGAACCGCGACTCCGCCTGGAAGTTCGTGAACTGGCTGGCGAGCCCGCAGGTGCAGGTCAAGTGGTACCAGTCCTCGACCGACCTGCCGTCGGTGAAGAGCGCGTGGCAGGACTCGGCGCTCGCCGCCGACACGAAGCTCGCGAAGTTCGGCAAGCAGCTCGACACCGCGCAGTCGCCGCCGACGTTCGCCACCTGGGAGCAGGCGATCACCGCGCTCGACACCGAGGTCGAGAAGGTGGCCCGCTCCGGCGCCGACCCGGCCGCCGCGCTCAAGGCGGCCCAGGCATCAGCCGACTCGATCGGCACCGGCCGGTGAGCTTGACCGCCCCGGCCCGCCGCCGAGGCGCGGAACGGGCGGCCTGGCTGCTCATCCTGCCGTTCTGCCTGCTGTTCGGAGTCTTCACGGCGTGGCCGGTGCTCCAGTCGTTGTTCATGAGCTTCACCGACACCCGCAACCGCGACCTGCGCACGCCGTTCGCCGTGGAGTTCGTCGGGCTGGGCAACTACGTGCAGGCGTTCGCCGACCCGCTCTTCCGCACGGCGGCGGCGAACACCGCGTACTTCGTGCTGGTCGGCGTGCCGCTCACGCTCGCCATCGCGCTGTTGGCCGCCGTCGTGCTGGACAAGGGGATCTCGCGGTTCCGCGCGTTCTTCCGGCTGGGCTTCTACACGCCGGTGATCACCTCGATCGTCGCGGTCGCGGTGGTGTGGAGGTTCCTGCTCCAGGACGAGTTCGGGCTGATCAACACCGTGCTCGGCTGGGTCGGGATCGACGGGCCGAACTGGCTCGGCGACCCCGACTGGTCGATGCCCGCCCTGATCCTGATGGCCGCGTGGCGCAACTTCGGCACCGCGATGATCATCTTCCTGGCCGGGCTGCAGGCGGTGCCGGCGTCGTTGCACGAGGCCGCGTCGATCGACGGAGCCGGGACTGTGCAGCGGTTCCGGCACATCACGCTGCCGCTGCTGCGCCCGACGCTGCTGTTCGTGTCGGTGACGACGGCGATCGGCTACCTGCAGTTCTTCGAGGAGCCGTACGTCATGACCAACGGCGGCCCGCTCAACTCGACGATCTCCGCGTCGATGTACACCTACCGGCAGTTCGGGTTCGGCAACTACGGCTTCGCCTCCGCGATGAGCTACCTGATCTTCGTCGTGATCGCGATCGTCACCGCCCTGCAGTTCCGCCTGCTGCGGGAGAGGGGCTGACATGACCGGGCAACGCACGCAGAACCGCTGGTGGATCTACGTTCCGCTCACGCTCGCGCTCATCGCCGTGATCGCGCCGTTCGTGTGGATGGTGCTGGGCAGTTTCAAGGGCGAGGGCGAGATCCTGGCCAACCCGCCCACGTGGCTGCCGGAGTCCGCGTCCCTGGACAACTACACGCAGCTGTTCTCCCGCCTGCGGTTCGGGACGTACTTCCTCAACTCGGCGATCGTCGCCGTCCTGGTGACCGCCGGGAACCTGCTCTTCTGCTCGATGGTCGGCTACGCGCTCGCCAAGCTGGAGTTCCGGGGCAAGCGGGCGCTGTTCGCGGTCGTCCTGGCGACCTTGATGATCCCGGGCGTCGTCACGTTCGTGCCGCTGTACGTCCTCGTCGTCAACGCGGGCCTGGCGAACTCGTTGCCCGCGCTGATCCTGCCGTTCCTCGTCTCGCCGTTCGGTGTGTTCCTGATGCGCCAGTTCATGACGGGCCTGCCGACGGAGCTGATCGACGCCGGCCGCGTCGACGGCGCGGGCGAGGTGCGCATCTTCGCCCGGATCGTCCTGCCGTTGTGCGGGCCCGCGCTCGCCACCCTCGGCATCCTCACGTTCCTGGGCAGCTGGAACAACTTCCTCTGGCCGCTGGTCGTCGCGCAGCAGGAGAGCGAGTACACGCTCCCGGTCGCGCTGGCCCTCTACTCGACCGGCCAGAACTCGATCCAGTACGGCCTGCTGCTGGCCGGGGCCACCATCGTCGTCGTTCCGGTCCTGCTCGTGTTCCTCGTCTTCCAGCGGCGCTTCATCGAAGGCATCGCGACCACCGGCATCAAGTGATCGTCCAAAGGGGACTCTCATGGCATCGCCAGCAAGGATCACCCGCCGAACACTGCTCGTCGCGAGCGCGGCCGCGCTCGCCGTTCCCTCGTTCGCCTCCGCCGCCCCGGCGCAGAAGGTGCTGACCGCCGACCCCACCCGGATCCGCGGGTGGGCGCGTGACACCTGGCGCAGCCTCGTCGCCATGACCCCGGCACGCACCGGCCTGCCCGCGGACAACATCCCGGAGTCGCTCGCCGCGTCCGACCGCTCGGGGTACACGTCGCCGACGAACATCGGTGGCTACCTGTGGTCGACGATCGTGGCCCGCGAACTCGGCCTCATCACCTCGGGCGAGGCGTCGGCGCGGCTGGTCCGCACGTTGTCCACTTTGGACCGGATGGAACACCACGCCCCGAGTGGCATGTACTACAACTGGTACGACGAGGAGACCGGGGAGGCGTTGCGCGCCTGGCCCGGCACGGGTGCCGTGGTCCACCCGTTCTGCTCCAGCGTGGACAACGGCTGGCTCGGCGCGGCACTGCGCGTCGTCGCGGAGGCCGACCGCGCGGCGTCCGGACCGGCCAAGCGGATCTTCGGCCGGATGCGGTGGGACGCGTTCTACAACCCCGGCGACGATCCCGCGCACCCGGTGCGGCCAGGCGGCCTGATCCACGGCGGGTTCTTCCCGTTCGACCACGACCGGCCCGGCGGGGTCTACCAGGGCACGCACATCGGTGGCGACCCGGTCTGGCTGACCACGCACCACTACGACACCACGGTGTCCGAAACGCGCATCACCAGCTACTTGGGCATCATCACCGGCCAGATCCCGCCGAAGCAGTACTTCGCGATGTGGCGGACGCTGCCGGCGTCGTGCGACTGGTCGTGGCACGAGATGCAGCCGGTGGGGGAGAACCGGACCTACTACGGCATCGAGGTCTTCGAGGGCGCCTACACCTATCGCGGCATGCGGATCGTGCCGGGCTGGGGCGGGTCGATGTTCGAGGAGCTGATGCCGGACGTGTTCGTGCCCGAGGCGAAGTGGGCGCCCCGGTCGTGGGGCCGCAACCACCCGTTGCACGTCCGGGCGCAGCGGGAACACGGCCTGCTCGAAGCGAAGTACGGCTTCTGGGGCTTCAGCCCGGCGAGCAACCCCGCCGGCGGCTACCGCGAGTACGGCGTCGACGCCCTGGGCATCGGACCCGGCGGCGAGCCGGGGAACCCCGCCAGCGGCTACTTCTCCGACCAGGAGATGACCAACTACGACGCGGGCTTCGGCTCGTGCCGCCCGGCCACCAACCCCACACCGACGTACGGCGACGGCGTGGTCACCCCGCACGCGGCGTTCCTGGCGATGATGCACGAACGCGACGAGGCGTACACGAACCTCGTCGGCATCCAGAACGATCTCCGCGCCTACGGGACGGGTGGGTTCTTCGACTCGGTCGCCGTGCGGTCGGGCACCATCGCGCGCCGCTACCTCTCGCTGGACCAGGCGATGGTCATGGGAGCGATCGGCAACGTCCTGTGCCGCGACGTGATCCGCCGGGCGTTCGCGACACCGGCCGTCGAGCGTGCTTTGCGGCCGGTGATCGGTGTCGAGGAGTTCGGTGCGAGCCGAGTCTGAAAGCTGTGGAGGTAAAGGCATGCGGCCCGTACGGCTGATCTCCGAGGACGGTGTGGAGTACCGCGACCTCAACGGCAACGGCGTCATGGACCCCTACGAGGATCCGCGCCTGCCCGTGGCGGAACGCGTGGCGGACCTGCTGGGACGCCTGACGCTGGAGGAGAAGGCAGGCCTGCTGTTCCACACCGTCATCGAGGCGGGCGCGGACGGCACGGTGAAGGAGGCGCCCGGCGACATCAGCAAGTCGCCGACAAGTGTTGTGGTGAAGCAGAAACACCTGTCGCACTTCAACGTGCACGCGCTCGACGACGCCCGCATGGCGGCGCGCTGGTACAACAACCTCCAGCTCATCGCCGAGAGCACGCCGCACGGAATCCCGGTGACGATCTCCACCGACCCGCGGCACGCGTTCATCGAGAACGCGGGTGTGTCGTTCAGCGCCAAGGCCTTCTCCCAGTGGCCCGAGTCGCTGGGCCTCGCCGCACTGCGTGATCCGGCGCTGGTGGAACGGTTCGCGGACATCGCGCGCCAGGAGTACGTCGCGGCCGGCATCCGCTGCGCCCTGCACCCGGCGATCGACCTGGCCACCGAACCTCGGTGGGCGCGCCAGGCCGGCACGTTCGGGCAGGACACAGCGCTGACGGCCGAACTCGCCGTCGCGTACGTGCGCGGGTTCCAGGGCCCGTCGCTGGGCTCGGAATCGGTCGCCTGCACCAGCAAGCACTTCCCCGGCGGCGGGCCGCAGAAGGACGGCGAGGACGCGCACTTCCCGTACGGCCGTGAGCAGGTTTACCCCGGCGGCCGGTTCGACGACCACGTCGCGCCGTTCCGCGCGGTCATCGAGGCGGGCACGGCGGCGGTGATGCCCTACTACGGCATGCCCGTCGGCCTGGAGGTGGACGGCGAGGCGATCGAGGAGGTGGGCTTCGGCTACAACCGCCAGGTCGTCACCGGGATGCTGCGCGAGGGCCTCGGCTTCGACGGCGTGGTGCTCACCGACTGGGAACTCGTCATGGACAACCACGTCGGCGACAAGGTGCTCCCCGCACGCGCCTGGGGAGTCGAACACCTCGACGCGCACGGACGCATGGAACTCATTCTTGCTGCAGGAGCCGACCAGTTCGGTGGCGAGGAATGCGTCGAAGTACTGCTCGAACTCGTGGCACAGGGCCGTGTCACGGAGGAGCGGATCGACGAGTCGGCGCGCAGGCTGCTCAAGGTCAAGTTCCTCCTCGGCCTCTTCGACGACCCGTTCGTCGACGAGGACCTGGCGGCGGAGGTCGTGGGACGGCAGGACTTCCGCGACGAGGGCCACGCCGCGCAGGCGAAGTCGGTGACCGTGCTGCAGGTGGGCTCGGGCGCGACGAGCCTGCCGTTGGCGCAGGGCCTGAAGATCTACGTGGAGAACGTCTCGCCCGAGGCCGCCGCGCGCCTGGGCGCCGTCGTCGCCACACCCGAGGAGGCCGACGTCGCGCTCGTGCGGCTGATGGCCCCGTTCGATCCGCGGTCGGACCTGTTCCTGGAGTCGTGGTTCCACCAGGGGTCGCTGGACTTCCAACCGGGCCTGGCCTCACGCCTGGCCCGGATCGCCGATGCGTGCCCGCTCGTGGTCGACGTGACGCTGGACCGCCCGGCCGTTCTGACCCCGCTGCTCCAGATCGCGTCGACCCTGGTGGCCAGCTACGGCACCAACGACGAGGCCCTGGTCGACGCGCTGACGGGTGTGTGTCCGCCACAGGGCAGGCTTCCGTTCGACCTGCCGCGCTCGATGGAGCAGGTCCGCCGCCACCCCGAGGACGTCGCGGGCTACGAGGACCCGCTCTTCCCCTTCGGCCACGGAGTGATGCCGGGCGACCGCTAGAAATCCTGTCCAGGACATCAATCGATCGCGCCGTTGACCGGGTCGTACCGCACCCAAGACCATGAGAGCGTTCCCACGGACGCGAGGGTGTGGTCGGTGTGCTGAACTTCTTCGTGGCGTTCCTGGTGGCGCTGGTTCCCTCCGCACCGCCCAGCGGACCACCCAGCGGACCGCCGCCCAGCACCCCGCCCGTGGTCGCGGCAGCCGTGGTGTGCGTGCTCTCCTGCGACACCCTGGATCCCTCTCAGGCCAAGCAGGAAACGTTCCCGGTGCCGGAGAGGCAGATCAACGGCCGGCGGCTGGTGCTGCACGTGTCGGATCGCGACGGCATGGCGTGGGGCAGCATCGACAACGGTGTCGCCGGCGACTCGGTGTGGCTGGACAGGTCGTGGGACGGCGGCGCGAGTTGGGAGGGCCTGCTGGGCAGGGCGAGCGTTCCCGGCTCGTGGACGGGCACGAGAACGTTGATGTACAACGTGACCGACCCCGTCGGCCACCGGCGCGGCCTGATCCGCGCGTGTGGTGACGCCGCCGCGGTCACGTGCACCGACTGGATCTACCCGACCGTGTGCGACGTGCTGTGCGACCGCACGAGCGCGGGCCAGGCCAACGGCGACATGCAGCCGGTGCCGCCGACGACGTTGTACGGCCGGGTCATCCGGCTGCACACCGACGCGAACGCGATGGCGTGGGCGAGCATCGAGGCGGGTGGGCCGGGCGACGAGGTCTGGCTCGACCGCTCCTGGGACAGCGGCGTGAGCTGGCCCGGCGGTTCGTCGCTCGGCCGCACCGCGACGCCGGCCGGGGCGAACTCGGTGCGCACGAGCATGTTCGCGACCCGAGACCCGCGCGGCCGCCACTACGGCGGCGCCGTGCGCGCGTGCGGCAGGGAAGCAGCCCACCAGGAAGGCAGCTGCACGGCGTGGGCGCGACCCGTCCCCACGAGGGCGCGCGCCGCAGCCGACGCACTCCTGTACTCCTACGACCCGTCCACCGCGTGGTGGCCGACGAGCTGGTGGAACTCGGCGACGACGCTGACAGCGGTGATGGACTCCGGAATCCGGGACTACGACTGGGTGATCGCGCGGACGTTCGACGTGAACCGCGGCCGGTTCGCGGCGGGACAGCGCGGCAGCGACCCGATCGAGGGCGACTTCATCAGCCGTTCGATCGACGACAGCGCCTGGTGGGGCCTCGCCTGGGTGGCCGCCTACGACCGCACCGGTGACCAGCGCTACCTCGCCATGGCGACCACCATCGCGACGTACGTGCACCAGTACTGGGACACCCGCACGTGCGGTGGAGGGGTCTGGTGGGACCGCGAACGCACCTACAAGAACGCCGTGACGAACGGCCAGTACCTGCGGCTGACCGCGTCGATCCACCGCCGCACACCCGGCGATTCGGTGTGGCTCCACCGCGCCCGCACCGCCGCGGACTGGTACCTGAACAGCGGACTGATCAGCTCGTCCGGCCTGGTCAACGACGGGCTGACCGGCGACTGCCGCAACAACGGCCAGACGGTGTGGACCTACAACCAGGGGCTGGGCATCGGCGGTTTCGTCGAGGTGTGGCGCGCGACCGGCGACGCCAGGTACCTCGACACCGCGAAACGCCTGGCGGACTCGGCGATCGCCAGCCCCGTGCTCACCCGCAACGGTGTCCTCACCGAGTCCTGCGACGTCGGCTCCAACTCCTGCGACGACAACCAGAAGCAGTTCAAGGGCATCTTCGTGCGCTACCTGAACGACCTCGTCGAGGCCACGAACTCCACTACCCATCAACGCTTCGCGCGTCAGCAGTCGGACTCGGTCTGGGCGAACGACCGCGACGCGCTGAACCGGATCGGCCAGCGCTGGGCCGGCGGCACGCCCAACCAGGTGGACTGGCGCACGCAGGCGAGCGGCCTGAACGCGGTGATCTCCTGATCACCTGTCGGGCCGGGAGAGGGCCTTCTCGGCGAGTTTCGTCTCGATGTGCCGCAGCGTCGCGATCGTCGCGTCCACCTCGGCCCGGTCGGTGACGACGCCGTCGAGCAGGTCGCTCCAGAGGTCGCGGAGCCGCCGGAGGTTCTCCTGTGCGCGGTCGGTGGGGTAGAGGCGCACGCGCCGGGCGTCCTCAGGGTCGGGTTCGCGGTGCACCAGGCCCTTGTTCTCCAGGCCGCGCAGGGCTCGGCTGAAGTTGCTGGAGATCTGCTGGGTCGCCTCGGCGGCAGCGCGGGCCGACGTGCCGGGGTTGCGGTCGATGTAGCGCATCACGGCGATGTCGCCCGCTGTCCACGACTCCCGGTTCAGCGCCTCCTTGGAGGCGTGGATCTGGCGGCCGACCGCGGCGATCAGGTCGGCGAGCTCGAACAAACGGGCCTTCTCGTCCTCATCCACGCGACCCATGTTACTTTTGCTGTCATCTGATAGCTATCATTTGACAGGAGAAGTGGTGAACTCGCCGTCACGCAGTGCCATTCCCGTGCCGTTGCTGCTCGTGCTCGCCCTGCTGGCGAGCGTCGCCCCGTTCGGCATCGACCTCTACCTGCCGGCGTTCCCGCGCATGGCCGTCGAACTGGAGACCAGCGACACCGCCATCCAGCTCACCCTCACGATGTTCCTGCTGGGGCTCGCGACCGGTCAGCTCGTCTTCGGCCCGGTCTCGGACAGGTGGGGCAGGCGCGGACCGCTGCTGATCGGGTCGGCGCTGTTCGTGGCCGCGAGCCTGCTCGCCGCCGCCGCGCCCACGATCGCGATCCTGCTGGTGGCCCGGCTCGTCCAGGGCGTGAGTGCCGCGGCGGGCATGGTCATCGGCCGCGCGATCATCGCCGACCTCGTGACCGGGCGTGCCGCGGCGCGGGCGTTCAGCCTCATGATGACCGTGACCGGGGTGGCGCCGGTGGTCGCGCCGCTGCTGGGCAGCCTGATGGTCGACGGCATCGGGTGGCGGGGCGTGCTGTTCGTGCTGGCCGGTCTGGCCGTCGCGATGCTCGCCGGATCGGCGGCGCTCGTCCGCGAGACCCATCCCCGGGAACGCCGCGGCTCGGCGCACGGCGGTGGCTTCCGCAGTCTCGGCCGGCGCGCCTACCTCACCGCGACGGCGACGTTCGTGCTCTCGTTCGCCGTGCTGATGGCCTACATCTCGGCCTCGCCCTTCCTCTACCAGGTCGTCATCGGACTGAGCCCCGTCGGCTACGGCATGTTGTTCGCGCTCAACGCACTCGGCCTGATCGCGAGCAGCACGGTCGCCTCCCGGCTGCTGCGCAGCCGCTCCCCGCGGCAGATCCTCGCCATCGGCACCACCTGGCTGCTCACCGCCGCCGTGACGCTGCTGGTCCTGGCTGTCCTGCCGATCAACGCCGGCTGGCTCGTCGTGCCGATCTTCTTCCTGGTCCCGGCCCTGGGTTTCATCGCGGGACCGGCGACGGGACTCGCCCTCGACGCGGTGCGGGGCGCCGCGGGTACCGGGTCGGCCGTGCTGGGAGCGTCGCAGTTCGCGCTCGCCGCGTTCGTCTCCCCGCTGGTCAGCGTGGGCGACGGCCACTCGGCGCTGCCAATGGCGATCACCATCGCCGTGCTCGCCGCACTCGCGGCCTCCGCCTACCAGGTGCTCGCCCGCACTCCTCAGGTCGAGAACGATGGGAACGCTCTCACCCAGAGGGCGGTTGTGACGCCTGCGGGTGGTGCGCCACGGTGATCACCGGCTGACAACGTTGTCCCGGAGGTCTCGTCATGCGTGCGCTGCTGGTCGTGCTGGCAACCGCCTTCACCCTGCTCGTTCCCGCCGGACCCGCCTCGGCGGGCACCGCGCCGGACTACGCGGAGTTCCCGTACGCGCCGACGACCTACGCGGAGCCGTTTCGCGGCCAGTTCCACTTCAGCTCGCAGTCGGGGTGGATGAACGACCCCAACGGGCTGGTGTTCGCGAACGGCCTCTACCACTTCTTCTACCAGCACAACCCGCACGGCCTCGAGTGGGACACCATGCACTGGGGTCACGCCACGAGCCCGGATCTCGTGCACTGGACCCAGAAACCGATCGCGCTGGAGCCCGGCGTGCACCCCGGCACGTTGTTCTCCGGCGGCGGCATCGTGGACAAGTTCAACACCTCGGGCCTCAAGACCGGTGCCCTCGACCCGATCGTCGTCTTCTCGAACACCAACGGCGTCAGCGTGTTCTACAGCAACGACAACGGCCGCAGCTTCCAGGCGTACGACGGCGGGCGCAAGCAGATCGAGATCCCGGAGGAGAGCCGCGACCCCAACGTGGTGTGGGACGCCGATCGTCGCCAGTGGGTCATGGTGGTCTGGTCGAACCGGGGCGGCAACGGCGTCGACATCTACACCTCTCCCAACCTTCTCCAGTGGACGTTCGCCAGCCGCTACGCCGCGGACTGGCTGTTCGAGTGCCCAGACCTGTTCGTGCTGCCGCTCGACGGCACGCCGCAGTGGGTCCTCACGTCGGCGACGAGCGAGTACGTGGTCGGCTCGTTCGACGGCACGACGTTCCGCACCGACCGGCCGCAGCCGAAGAAGATGAACCTGGGCACGACGTTCCCCGGCGGCACCTTCTACGCCGCCGAGTCGTTCGACAACACGCCGGACGGCCGCGTGGTGCAGATGGCCTGGCAGGGCGGCAACAGGGGCGGCTCCTGGACCGGCAACGCGACGTTCCCCGTGGCGCTGGGCCTGGTCGGGTCACCGGACGGCCCGAAGATCACCAGGACGCCGGTGGCCGAACTGGACTCGCTGCGCGCCGACACCCGCACCTGGCGCAACACCACCGTGACCGCCACGAACAACCCGTTCGCCGGAATCCTCGCCGACACCTACGAGATCACCGCGCGCTTCGACCTGCGCGGCGCGACGGCTCAGGAGTTCGGTTTCGCGCTGCACAGCCGTTCCGACGGCACGGCGGACCGCACTGTCACCTACGACCGGGTCGCGGGCACGTTGTACGGCAGGCCTTTCCAGCCCACCGGTGACGAGGTCAGCGTGCGGCTGCTGGTCGACCGCGGCCAGCTGGAGGTCTTCAGCGGCGACGGGCTGTTCTCGGTGGCGGACAACGTGAACTTCGACTCCGCCGCCGTCAGCCAGGGCATCAGGTTGTTCGCGAACGGCGGCACGGTGCGGTTGAAGGACGCGAAGTTCACCCGGCTCAGCACGAGCTGGGGCACCGCTCAGTCCACTTTGGAGAGCAACCTCCCAGGTCCCTGGCACGCCACCGCGGGCCAGTGGACCGACGTGGCGGGCGGCAAGCGGGCACAGGCGACCGGCGACTCGTTCTACCTGAGCGCGAGCACGGCCGGCGACACCACCTACCAAGGAGACCTGCGCCTGGACACGGCGCAGGCAGCCGGTCTCACCTTCCGTGCCACGCCTGAGGGTGCCGGCTACACCGCGAACATCGACGCGGCCGGCGTGGTCAAGCTGTGGCGGCCCGGCCGTGACATCGCGAGCTACTCCACGCCGATCACGCAGGGCCAGACCTACCACCTGACGGTGCAGACGACCGGATCGCGCATCCAGGTCTGGCTCAACCACGGCACGTCGCCGATCATCGACGCCACCGACACCGCGTACTCCAGCGGCCGGTTCGGCGCGAACGTCTATCGCGGCACGGCGACCGTGCAGAACCTGAACACCGGCCCGTCCGGGTTCGCCGCCTTCGCGTCCGGACCGTGGACGGCGGTCGGCGGCACCTGGACCGCGACACCGGAATCGTTGCGCGCCAACGCTTCCGGCGACGCCTTCTACCTCAGCGACCGCACCGCGTCCGACCTCGTCTACGAAGGCGACCTGTCCATCGTCAACGGGGTGGCGGCGGGCCTGACGTTCCGCGCGGGTGCCGACGGCGCGGGCTACACGGCGAACATCGACGCGAGCGGTGCGGTGAAGCTGTGGCGTCCGGGCCGTGACATCGCGACCTACTCCACGCCCATCGTCCAGGGCCGCACCTACCACCTGAAGGTGCAGGCGACCGGCTCGCGCATCCAGGTCTGGCTCGACCGCGGCACCTCACCGGTCATCGACGCGGCCGACACGACCTACGGCGCGGGACTGGTGGGACTCAACGTGTACGCCGGAACCGCCGCGGTACGCCAGCTCACGATCAGCTGACACGGCCGGTCACGTGCGGGCGATCTTCGCCACCAGGAGCTGCCGGGCGAGCAGGGTGAGGCCGTTCCAGAGGGCGTCGAGCAGGTCGTCGGTGGGCTTGGCCCGCAGCTCCTCCACGGAGAACCCCGAGTGCCGGTCGGTCTCGGTCATCGCGTCCTGCCGGTAGATCCGTTCGAGCCGTTCGGCCGGGCTGTCGACGAGCCGGAAGTACAGCACGGAGCAGATGTCCATCATCGCGTGCCAGTCCGCGTGCAGGCCGGCCTTCGGGAAGTAGGTCTGCAGGCGGCTTTCCAGTGCCTTGCCGACGACGCGGGATCTCCGGTACTGCAGGCCGAGGTCGTGTTTGACCGTCTCCAGGTAGCCGCGGTTGCCCGTGGCGGACGCCGTCGTGTCCTTCATGAACCAGTAGTAGGTGGCGAGGAAGTGGAACGAACCGGCGGCGTCGGTGACCTGGTTGACCAGTTCGCTGCGGAGCTCGCGGTTCGCGCGCCTGGTCTGGATGGTGTGGTTGAGCCAGCTGATGAACCCGCCGAGCACGAGCGTTCCGAGGATGGCTCCGGTGACCGGGCCGATCAGGGCGCGCAGAACGTCCGCAAGTGCCACGTTTGTGCTGTCGCGGCTTGGACTTCCGGCGCTACGGGTGCTCGGGCAGGTTCATTCGTTCGGCCCCTTTCGGTCCGTTAACGGGACTTCGCGGCCGCCCAGGTCTGGAGCCCGTCCAGGAACCGGTCCACGCCGAAGGCGAGTTCGAACGGCAGCGCGTCCTTGCTCGTCTGCCGGGGCCCTGCGGCGACCTCGGCGGCGTGGACCGCGGTCAGCGCCGGGTAGTTCTCGGGGTCGATGAGGTCGGCGACGACGTGCGTGAGGTCCGCGTCGGTGTGCGGGATCCCGTCGTCGCGCTTGTACTGGCCGGCCATGCTCGTGCTGATCTGCGCGGTGCCGCGGACGACCGCGGTCAGGTGCAGGGCCGCCGCCCGCGCCTCTCCGCCGGTCAGGCCCGCTGCCAGCAGGGGGCGCAGCAGCCGGTCGAGCCAGGCGAGCTGGTTGGGGCCCACGGGCGCGTGGTCGAGCGGGACGCGCAGGATCCAGGGACGGCGGTGGAACCCGGCCCACAGCGCGCCGGCCCACAGCCGGACGGCCTCCCGGAAGTCCGCGGCGTCGTCGAGGTTCGGGGGAGCGCCCGCGCCGACGTCGGCCGCCACCTCCAGCAGCAGGTCCTTGCTCGGGACGTGGTTGTAGAGCGACATCGTCGAGTAGCCGAGCTCGGCGGCGATCCGCTGCATGGACAGCGCCTCCAGCCCGTCGGCGTCGGCGACCTTGACCGCGGCCTGCGCGATCAGCTCGACGCTGAGCCGGGACCGGGGGCCGCGCCGGCCGGGTTGGCGTCCCTCCCACAGCAGCGTGAGGCTGCGCCGCAGGTCAGGGTCCTTGCTGTCACGTGTCGTCATCCGCCATCCCGTCCGGTTGCCCGGTGTCATCCTAAAACTATGTACGTCATACGTTTCTATGTATGGTGTACATAGTTTCCGCCCGGTCCCCACTCGAACGGACTTGTCATGACTTCGACCTCGCGCGCCTCCTGGTGGCGGCGGCCCTGGATCGTGCCGCTGATGCTGGTGGTGGCGGCGTTCCTGGCGTTCTCCGTGCCGCCGTACCTGACCCTCGACCCCGCCCAGTCCCGCTTGAAACCGCCGGAGGGCAACGACCTCTACTACCCGCTGCTGGTCGCGCACGTCCTGTTCGGCACCGTCGCGATGGCGACCGCCTGCTTCCAGGTCTGGCCGGCGTTCCGCGCTCGGCACCGCGTCGGGCACCGGATCACCGGCCGGATCTACGTCTACGCAGGGGCGTTGCCCGCCGGTGTGCTCGGCCTGTACATCGGCTGGCACACCGTGGCGGGACCGTCGGTGCTGGTGGCGAACCTCGTGGGATCGGCGCTGTGGCTGCTCGTCACGATCGTCGGGCTGCGGAAGGCTCTTCAACGGCGCTATGACGAGCACCGCCGGTGGATGTCGCGCAGCTTCGCGCTGGCGATGTCGATCGCGCTGAGCCGGGTGATCAACATCCCGGCGATGATCGTGCTGACGCCGCAGGTCGACACCGCGTTCGGGGGCAACGAGGAACTGATGCGCAACACCGCCACGAGCATCGGTGTGTGGCTCAGTCCTCTTCTTCTGCTCCTGCTGACGGACTGGATCCTGGAACGCCGCAAACCTCGTGCGCCACGAACCGCGCCGTCTCCCGCGGATTTCGGAACACCCGCAGTCGCGCGCCTTTAGCGTGCGTGGCGATCGCGTTCATCAGCAGCGGCCGGTGCCGGCGGCGCCACGACCAGACCCAGAGCCAGAAATCGGCCCGTTCCCGTGACCGGCGCAGCGCTCGCCAGGCGCAGCGCGGGAACGAGTAGTCGAGCAGGAGGACGGTGTCCGCCCTGCGCAGCCGGACGTCGAGCACGTCGTAGGGCCCGAGGTCGCCGTCCATGATCCACCGGTCGGCGGCGGCGAGTGCGCCCTGGACGACGGCCCAGCGGTCCGGGGGAGTCGCCTCCAGGCCCGGTCCCCAGAAGTGCTGGTCGAGTTCGACGACGGGAAGCCCGGTCGCGGCGCCCAGGGCGGCGGCGAGAGTCGACTTGCCCGCGCCGCCACGGCCGAGGATCACCACGCGCTGCACGGTCGCGATGGTGCCAGCGCGGCCGTCGGCGGTGCGAGCCTGTTTCGTCCGGTGAGGACGGTTAAGCTACGCCGGTGATCAATGGCCGGCGCCACCCTGGCCGCCTCGTCGTGCTGTCGTTCCTGGCCGCGGTCACTACGGGCACGGCGCTGTTCATGCTCCCGATGGCGGCCGAGCCCGGGAAGACGACTCCGTTCATGACGGCGTTGTTCACCGCGGTCTCCGGCCTCACCGGCACCGGCCTCGCGGTGGTCGACACGGGCACGCACTGGTCGACGTTCGGCGAGGTGCTGCTGCTGGTGCTGTCCCAGATCGGTGGTATCGGGATCATGACGCTGGCGTCGCTGCTGGCGATGATGGTGTCGAACCGCATCGGCCTGCAGCTGCAGCTCACCGTCCGGACCGAGACGAACACGCTGAACCTCGGCCACGTCCGCAGGGTCGCGCTGGGCGTCGTCGTGATCAGCCTGGTCATCGAGGCGATCGGTGCGGTGGTGCTGGGCCTGCGGTTCTGGCTCGGCCACGGCTACTCGCCCGGGCGGGCGTTCTACTCGGGCGTGTTCCACTCGGTGTCGGCGTTCAACAGCGTCGGCCTGTCGCTCTACCCCGACAACCTGACGAGGTTCGCGACCGACCCGTGGGTGTCGCTGACGGTCGTGGCGGTGGGCGTGATCGGCGGGCTGGGCTTCCCGGTGCTGTTCGAGGTGCTGCGCGGGCGGCGGCGCAAGCGCTGGTCGCTGCACACCCGGATCACCGTGCCGGTGTACCTGTCGCTGATCGCGTTCGGCGCGGTGATGTTCCTCGTCGTCGAGTGGGCTCGCACGGGCACGCTCGGTCCGTACGGGGTCTGGGAGAAGCTGCTGATCGGCGTCTTCCACGGCGCGCAGCCGGGCACCGCGGGCTTCAACACCGTCGACGTCTCCCAGCTCCAGCCCGCCACGCTGCTGGTGAACGACGTGCTGATGTTCATCGGCGGCGGCAGCGCGGGCACCACCGGCGGCATCAAGGTGACGACGTTCGCGCTGCTGGCGTTCGTCCTGCTCGCCGAGGTGCGGGCCGAACCGAGCGTGCACGTGATGGGCCGCCGGCTGAGCAACGACGTGCAGCGCCAGGCCGTCACGGTGGCGTTGATGGGCATAGGCGCCGTCATGATCGCCACGCTCATCATGCTCGCGACGACCTCGTTCCGGCTCGACGCCGTGCTGTTCGAGGCGGCGTCGGCGTTCGGCGGCGTCGGCATGTCGACCGGCATCACCGCGCAGCTGCCCGTGGTGGGCCAGCTGGTGATCATGGCGCTGATGTTCATCGGCAGGCTCGGCCCGATCACACTGGTGTCCACGCTGGCGCTGCGCGAACGCGGGCGCCGCTACGAACTACCCGAGGAGCGCCCCATTGTCGGATAGGCACGTCAACCGGGTCGTCGTGATCGGTCTCGGCCGGTTCGGCAGCTCCTTGGCACTGGAACTGGTCAGCCACGGCACCGAGGTCATGGCGATCGACCAGGACCCCAAGCTGATCCAGCGCCACGCCGACGACCTCACCCACGCCGTGGTCGCCGACAGCACCGACGCCGAGGTGATGCGGCAGCTCGGCGTGGACGAGTTCGAGCTGGCCGTCGTCGGCATCGGCACGAACCTGGAGGCCAGCATCCTGACCACCGCAGTCCTGGCCGACTTCGGCATCACGACCATCTGGGCCAAGGCGATCAGCCGCGAGCACGGCCGCATCCTGGAACGCATCGGCGCGCACCACGTCGTCCTGCCCGAGCACGAGATGGGCGAACGCGTCGCCCACCTCGTCACCGGCCGCCTGCTCGACTTCATCGAGTTCGAGGACGACTACGCGATCGTCAAGACCCGCGCGCCGAAGGAGGCCGTCGGTCACACCTTGGGTGAGAGCAGGTTGCGCAAGAAGTACGGCGTGACCGTGGTCGGCGTGAAGCGTCCGGGCGAAGGCTTCACCTACGCCACCGCGGAGACCATGGTGCACCCCGGCGACGTGCTCATCGTGGCGGGCAGGACGTCCGAGGTGGAACGGCTCGCCGATCTGACCTAGGCCGTGTCCTGCAGGTCCGTTCGATGAGAGTCACGGGCGAGAGACCCGGAGGCGGTGCCGCCGGAGCGCCCTCATACCGGGCGTATTCGGGCGTTCCGGCGGTGCCGCCTCCGGGGCCCTCGGCCGCGACTGTCGCGGACGAGACCTGCAGGACACGGCCTAGTCGAGCCGGGCCAGCTCGTCCGCGCTCAGCGCGAGTTCCACGGCCTGGGCCGACGAGGTGATGGACGCCGGACGGCTCGCTCCCGGAATCGGGATCACGACGGGGGAGCGGGCGAGCAGCCACGCCAGGGCGATCTGCTGCGGGCTCGTGCCTCGTTCGGCCGCGACGGCGTGGAACGCGGTGCCCGCCGAGGCGGGGCCCGGTCCGTCGAGCGAGCTGCGGGAGAGGCCGCCGAGCGGGCTCCAGGGCAGGAACGCGAGACCGAGGTCGGTGCACAGCCGCAGCACGTGCTCGCTGTCGCGGACGGCGGGGGAGTACCTGTTCTGCACGGACGCGAGCCCGTCGCCGAGGATCTCGCGTGCTTCGAGGACCTGGGCCGTGGTCGTGTTGGAGATGCCGGCGGCGCGGATCGTGCCGGCGTCGAGCAGGTCGCGCAAAGCACCGACGGACTCGGCCCACGGCACGGCGGGATCCGGCTTGTGCAGCTGGTACAGGCCGATCGTGTCGACGCCCAGGCGCCGGGAGGAGGCCTCGGCGGCGTGCTTGAGGTGCTCCGGGGCGGCGGTGACGGTCCAGCTGCCGTCGCCGGGACGGCCGCGGCCGCCCTTGGTGGCCACCAGAACTTCCGACGTGTCGCCGTAGCGAGCCAGGGCGCGCGCGATCAGGAGTTCGTTGTGGCCTTCTTCGCCGGCGTGCCAGTGGTAGCTGTCGGCGGTGTCGATGAGCGTGACGCCGGCGTCGAGGGCGGCGTGGATGGTGGCGATGGCCCGGGTCTCGTCCGGCCGGTGTTCGATCGACAACGGCATGGCGCCCAGGCCGATGGCGCTGACGGCGGTGTTCGCGATGAGGCGATGGCGCATCAGTTCCCCAGAAGGCCGGTGACGGCGCCAGGCAGCCAGTCACGGGTGTGCGAGACGAAAAGGCCCAGTTCCTTCGCGCGGGCGTTGCTCATGGCGTAGTGGCGGTCGAACGAGAACGGCGACGCCTCGGCGCCCTCAGGAACCGTTCGGCGGACAGGCGCACGGTCTACCTGCGCGGCGACGACCGCGGTGAGCTCGTGCACGTCGAGCGGGCCGTCGGAACAGGCGTTGACCGGACCGGTGAAGCCGCCAGTGGCCGTCCACCGCAGCACGTCCGCCAGCTCCTCCCAGTGGACGAAGACCGTCGGCAACGCGATGGCGTGCACCAGGATCTCCTCGCCGCGCAGGACGCGTCCGACGTAGTGCGCGAGCCGGCCGGTGAACTCCCTGGCGCCTCCGCCGAGCACATGAGCGCTGCGCACGCTGACGAAGTCGAAGCCGCCGGCACGCGTGAACACCGCCTCCGCCTGACGCTTGCCCTCGGCGTAGTGCGCCTGCAGGTACCTGTCGTCGTGCCAGGGAAGGTCCAGGGCCACCAGCCAGGTGGACGGGTCCACGAGCTCCTCCCGCACGGGCGTGTGGGGAGGCACGGTCAGTGCGGCGGTCGCGGGGTCGTAGACCTCGATCGTGGACGTCATGACGTAGCGCCGGGTGCGGCCGGTGAAGACGCGGGCGGCGATCGCGGCCTGCACCGGGGTGTAGCAGACCTGATCCACCACGACGTCGAACGTGCGGTCGCCGAGCGCCGCCTTCAGCGCGGTCTCGTCGTTCCGGTCGGCGACGAGGTGCTCGACCCCGGTGGGCGGCGAGGCAGCACCGCGGTTGATCACGGTGACCTGGTGCCTCGCCTCGTGCAGGCGCTCCACCAGGAGCGCTCCGAAGTACCGGCTTCCGCCGATGACGCAGATCTTGGGCATGCCTCCATCGTGGAGACCTGCGATCATCAGCAGAAGTCCCGAGCTGCTGTATCGGCATTAAGGAAAACTGTTGATCGACGTGCAACGGCTCCGCGTCCTGCGGGCAGTGGCGGAGCACGGCAGCTTCAACCAGGCGGCCGCCGCGCTCCGCCTCACCCCGTCGGCCGTCTCCCAGCAGGTGGCCGCGTTGGAACGAAGCGTCGGCACCGAGGTCGTGCACCGGAGCACCCGCGGTGTCACCCTGACCAGGGCCGGCGAGATCATGGTCCGCGCCGCCGAGTCCGTGGCCGCGGAGCTCGAACACGCCCAGCGGCAGGTCGCGCGGCTCAACACCGGCCGCACGCAGATCACCGTCGCCACGTTCACCAGCGGCGGCAGGGTTCTGTTGCCCGCAGCGCTCACCCGGCTCACGACGGTCCACCCCGGCACCGTCGTCCACATCAGGGAGAGCGAACCCGAGGAGGCTCTGCCGCTGGTCCGCCAGGGCGCCGTGGACCTCGCCCTCGCCTACCACTTCGACGGCCCGCTGCCCACCGGGCCGAACACCGGTCTGGAGTGGACCCCGCTCCTCGAAGACCCCCTGCACGTCGTTCTGCCCCAAGGACATCGGCTCGCCGGCCGGGACGCGCTCGACCTCGCCGAACTGGCCGCGGAACCGTGGGTGCTCGGCTGCCTGAAGACCGAGGCCTATCTGCGCCGCCACGCCGAGCGCGCCGGTTTCGTCCCGGACGTCCGCGGCACCACCACCGACTACTTCTTCGCCCGCTCACTAGTCGCCGCGGGCATGGGGATCTCGCTGATCCCCTCCATCGCGCTCGCTCCGGAGATCCCCGGCCTGCGCACCGTCGCCATCGCGCAGCCGCGGCCGATCCGCCACATCGGTACCGCCACGCTCGGTCGAAGCGACCAGCCCTCCGTCACGACCCTCGTCGAGGCACTCCGCGAACAGGCGATCTCGGCTTCGGCCTGCTGAGTCAGCCGGGCCGTGGCTCGTCGGATTCCCGGTCCAGGCCGGGTTCGTCCGGACCGGACTCCTCCGGTTGGCTGGTGTGCACGTCGGCGGGCGCCACGAATTCGTCCGCCTCGCTCAGCAGGGACCGGATCGCGGAGTTGAGCACCGCCAGCAGTGGCACCGCGAGCAGTGCGCCCGCGATGCCCGCGACGAGGAGGCCGGCGGCGATGGCCAGCACCACCGCGAGCGGGTGCAGCTTCACCGCGCGGCCCAGCAGGAACGGTTGCAGGACATGGCTTTCCAGCTGGTTCACGGCGATGACGATGATCAGGGCGATCGCGGCGGTCACCGGGCCGTTCGCGACCAGGGCGATGAGCACGGCCACGCCGCCCGCCACCACGGCACCGAAGATCGGGACGAACGCGCTGATGAACACCAGTGCTGCCAACGGAACCGCCAGCGGCACGCGCAGAATTGCCAGTCCGATGCCGATGCCGAGCGCGTCCACCACGGCGACCGCTCCGGTCGCGCGGACGTAGCTGACGAGCGCGGCGAGACTGCGCCTGCCCGCGACGTCGACGCGCCTGCGGGGCCCGTTGGGGACGACGCGGATGAGGAACTGCCAGATCCTGGGGCCGTCGTAGAGGAAGAACGCGAGCGCGAACAGCACCAGCAACATCTCGACGAGGGTCTCGCCGACCGTCGCGGCGGTGGTGATGGCACTCGTGGTGATGCCGGTCTGGTTGTCCTGCAGGGTTTTCACGATCCGGTCGGCGAACTCGCGCAGTTGCGTCTCGCTGAGCTGCAACGGGCCGTTGACGAGCCAGTCGGACACCGCGTCGATGCTGCGGGCCAGTTGTGCCGCCAGATCAGGAAGGCCGTTGACGAACGTCATCACGACGAACGTGAGCAGTCCGCCGAGCACGGCCAGTCCGCCGACGAGCACCACGAACGTGGCGAAACCTCGCGGAAACGTGTGGCGCGTCAGGAAACTGACGGCGGGAGTGAGCAACGCGGCCAGCAGCAACGCGATCGCGAGCGGGACGACGAGCGAGGCGAGCCTGCCGAAGATGGTGCCGATCACGTAGAGCGAGGCCACCACGACGAGAAAGCGCCACCCGAGAGCCGCACTGACGCGCAGTCCGAGGGGAACGGAGTCCAGCGGGTCCCGGCGGTCGGTGCTCACGGCGTTCGTACCTCCGGTGTCGGTCTCCGACGCCGGGGTCCGGGGTCATCGGTGAGAGGGATGCGTATCCGCACACCTCTGTGCCGGTTTCCCTGTCAGAGGCGCCACAAACGTGGCATGGGCGATGATTGAGGTTCTCCGCTGTGGGCATCCGATGGTCGACGTCCCATCTGAGATACGGGTGGAGGAGAGGAAGACATGGGCACCGACGACAAGATCGACGCCAAGGCCGACCAGGTCAAGGGCAAGGTCAAGGAAGGCGTCGGCGACGCCACCGGCGACCGTGAGCTGCAGGGCGAGGGCAAGGTCGACCAGGCGAAGGGTCACCTCAAGGAAGCTGGCGAGAAGGTGAAGGACGCCTTCAAGAAGGACTGACCGGCGTTCCGCTCTCACGGGAGCATGCATCCTCTGGGTGCGTGCTCCCGTTTTGCGTTCAGGCGAGCACTTCGGTGCCGATCAGACCGGCCAGCAACAGCGCCACGCTCACGACGGCACCGAACACCTCGACCGGAACGAGCCGTTTCCTGGCCTGCCGCGCGAAAACCAGGTTCACCAAGGCATGCGCGGACGCGGTGGCCAGCACCCACCACGGCCCGGCGGTGAGCAGCAGGGTCGCACCCAGGTAGAACGACATCGCCGTGAGGCCACGAACGCCGCTGTGCACGGGATGCGTGCTGACGAACCCGCCCTGCGCCTTCAGTTGTTCGGCGGCCTGACGCCCGATGGGCCAGGTGAACGTCGTCAGCTCGATGGCGGCGATGAACACGAGCTGAGCCAGCGCCCAGCCGAAACCGGCCCAGAGCGCGGACTCGACGCCGCTGACGGCGACCAGGACCAGCGCGAGCCGGACCAGCTCGTCGGTGATTCCCGTCGTCACCCCGATGATCGTGTCCCGGCGCCGGACGGCGTGCAGGCGGCCGGCCGTGCCCAGCGTCGGCAGGCGCGCCGCCAGTGCGGCCAGCCAGCCCAGGACGCCGACCACCGCCGTGCCCGCCTGCGAGACACCGAGCAGAACCGCCAGTGTCACCGCGAGAAGCACGAGCAGGATCGCGACCACCGCGGCGCCCGCCCGGATTCTCCCGGTGAGCTGAGCCGAGTCCGTGCCGGGTTCGCGCTGCGATGAGGGGTCGATGGCTCGACGCTACTCCGTCACCAGCGTGGCCGCGGTGTGCCGACCCTCGTCAGCGCGGCGGCCTCCGGTGACCGTTCGTTGACCAGCCTGGCCACGTCGGACAACAGCTGACCGGTGTTGCGCGCGTAGTTCCGCATGAGGGAGAAGGCGTCCGCGACGTCGATCTCCAGCCGTTCGGTCAGCACGCCTTTGGCTTGTTCGATCACGACGCGATTCATCAGTGCGGCCTGGAGTTGCTCGGCGACCGCCTCGCTCTGCTCGGTCGCGCGCACCTGGAGAAGACTGATCGTGGCGACGTTCGCGAAGGACTGCGCCAGTGCGGCGGCCTCGGAGGGCAGCGCGCCGGGCGACGTGCGGAACAGAGTGAGCGCCCCGATGGCCTTGTCCCGCGACCGCATCGGCACCGCGTCGACCGCGGCGAATCCCAGTTCCACGGCCGCGGCGGTGAACCGCGGCCACCGCTGCTGCCCGCGCAGATCGGGGCAGCGCACCGTCCGTCCGGAGTGGACACACTCCTCGGACGGGCTGTCTTCGCTGTGCGGCATCAGGTTTTCAAGCGGGTGGGCCAGGTGGCTGGAGGCGGCCATCAGCTTGAGGGCGCTCTGACCGTCGGCCAGCAGGATCCCCGCCGCGTTCACCGGCAGCAACTCGACGGAGCGCTCGGCCAGTACGTGCAGGAACTCGATGGTGTCGAACCGCTCCACGAGTGCGTCGGCCAGTTCGGCGAACGTCTGTGCCACCCGCTGGTCCGACACGCCGGTCCCCTTTCGCTCGTCGATGTGGCAGCCGCGGGGTCAGGGCGGTTCTGGTCAGACTAGCGCCGCGACGGCGGGGGACCTGCTTTTCCGGGAATTACCATCGGAATGCCGAGTTCTGCGTCGGTCGAACGCGTCCGAAAGAGTGTAGTCTCAATTCGTCGAGAACATTTCGCACCTGAGCGTTCAAGCTCCTGTCGTGCTCGATGAAACGTGACCCGGTCGTCTTGCGGCCGAAGTCGGGAGTTCCCGCATGACTGATTCCACCTACACGTCCGCCTACGACCGCAGGCTCAAGATGGTGGAGGACGTGCTGACCGGCCGCACCGAACTCGGCGGCAAGGACACGCGGGAGGTGGCGGTGCAGGTGCTGCGCGCGCTGGACCACATCCCGGAGCGGGTGCGGTGACTTGACACCACGACGGTGGGGCGCCGGCCTGGCGATGAGCGGGCCGGAGGCTACGCCCTGGAGGCCGTCAGCGCGGTCATGTCGATCGTGCCGTCGATGACGTCCTCCGCCACCTTGCCCAGGTGAAGGCGGTTGTTCCTCGAGTACTGCCGCAGGGTCTGGAACGCCGTGCTCATGTCCACCTGCAGCCGCTCGGCGAGCACCCCCTTCGCCTGTTCGATGAGGACCCTGCTCTGCAACGCGTGCTGCAGCTGCCCGGCGAGCAGTTCGCGGTGGCTGATGACCTGGGCCTGGAGCAGACCGATGGTGGCGACCTCCGCCATGGCCCTCGCCACCCTGACCCGCGTCTCGCCCAGGTCGTTCTCGGTGACGGTGAACAGGTTCAGCGCCCCGATGGTCTGCTCGCGCAGCCGCATCGGCAGGGCGTGCACCGCGCCGAACCCTGCGGCCACCGCGGCCGAGGAGAACTCGGGCCACCGCTGGGGTGGTTCGGTGAAACCGGTGACCGTGATCGGCGCCCCGGTGAGGTAGCACTCCATGCACGGGCCCTGCCGGTGCTGGAGTTCGAAGAGTTCCAGCAGCCGGGCGCGGTCGCTGGAGGCACCGACCGCCTGGAGCTCACCGAGGTGGTCCGCGAGCAGGATGCCGGCCGCGTCCACCCCCAGGGTGCTGACGCAGCGGTCGGCCAGGAGATGCATGAACTCGGCCGGGTCGAAGTCGGCGACCAGGGTGTCGGCCAGCTCGACGAACGTCTCCGCCAGGTTCTCCACGGACATGACAAGTCACCTCTGTCGGTTCTCGCCGGGGCGGCAGGATCATCGGGGATCGAACCGGCCGTTCGGACTCAGTCGCAGATGCCGGGTGACGACGTCGCGGGCGACCTCGACGACCGGCTTGTCTTGTGCGAACGAGTACGCGCGCAGCCGCACGAGCGCCTCGTCCATGCTCACCCCCAGTTGGACGGACAACATCCCGATGGCCTGGTGCACCTCGGCCTGGCGGAGCGGCATTCCAGTCGGCGGAGGAACTTCGACGTGGACGCGGGTCAACTCGTCCAGCACCAACGACATGACGACGTCGGTCACGACGTGCGCGTCGGCCACCTGTTCTGAGGTCAACGGCCCCGGGCTTGTCCTGTGCAGCACGAGCGCACCCAGGTGGATCGCGCCGCTGCGCAACGGGAACACGAACACCGCTCGCGCCCCGGTGGCGCCGGCGGACAGTGTGAACAGCGGCCACCGCTCATGGTTCTCCCAGGAGTCCAGATCGTCCACCAGGACAGGAACACCGGACCGGAGGGAGTGCTCGCACGGCCCCTCACCGAGGACGAACCGCATGTTCTCGAGGAGCGTGCCGATCTGGTTCGTGGCGTAGTTGTACGCACGTCGGCCCGTGCCGCGCGTCAAGGTCAGCTGAGCGCCGCTCACCCCGAGCAACGCCACGCTCGCTTCGCACGCGGCCTCGCTGGGCATCGCGACATCGCGATGAGCCGCGTCGCCGGTGAGGTGTGCCAGCACTTTCGCGAGCCGTTCACCGCTCACAGCGAGTCCGGCCGGGTGGTGCGGGCGTCTATCCGCTCGGCGAGGTCGAGTGCGCCGGCGTGGTCGTGGTGCCTGCGCGCCTGGAGTGCGAGCGGGCGGAAGCGGTCGCGCATGCGGGCCGACCCTACAGCGGCGGCGGAGTCCAGCGCCCGCAGCCCGGTGCCGACCCCGACTTCGACGTCCCCCTCGATCAACTGGTCGGTGGACAGCAGGACCAGGCTGAGGATCCGGCTGCGGGCCATGTCCTCGCCGTAGCCGTTGACTGCCGCGTGGAGCAACGGAACGGCCGTCCGCGCGTGGTGCCTGCCCGCGGTGCCCGCCAGGGTCGTGTGCACCGCTCCCGCCATGGCCGACAGGTCGGACTCGGTGAAGAACCTCGCCCACTCGGCCACCTCGGTGCGGTTCGCGGCGGTGAACTGCTCACGACCGCGGTCGAGCAACGTGAGCGCGCCGTGTTCGTCGCCCTTCCTCGCGCACGCCCAGGCGGAGTTGACCGAGATGATGCCGGCGGCGAGCCGGTCACCGGATCTGGAGGCCGCGATCCGGCCCAGGTCGAAGTACCGCAGCGCCTCGTCGAGGTGCCCGTGGTGCAGGTAGACCCGCCCGAGGCGATAGCACACGTTGGCGATCAACCCGTCGTCCCCGGCGATTCCGGCCAGCGCGAGCGCGTGCGAGAAGTGGTTGTGCGCGTTGGTGACCAGTCCGGCGTCGAAGCAGACCCACCCGGCCAGGTTCCGCAGGTCGGCCATGGCCACGTGCAGCCGTTGCCGCACCTCTGGGGCCGCCGTCGCGGTGAGCAACGGGAGGTTGTCGCGGATCCGCCGCCGCACCCGGTCCAGGCAGGGCTCGCCGCCGTGGCGGTAGTCCATTTCGCGCAACGCGCGGATGTCCTCTTCCAGATGCGTGACGTCGGCGAGACCGATCATGGCAGGCAGCACCCCAGACCAGTGGTGGAAGTGGCACCGCCGGGGGCCGGGGCGGGTGTCGCTTTCTCACCTGACCTGGGCCAGGCGCACGGTTGATCTTAGTGCTCCGCACTCCCGAGTTACGCCGCCGTTCGGACGTCGCCGGGCGTCTTCAGCTTGCGCGCCAGTCGCTCCGGCCGCGGCCAGCGGACGGCGGTGGCCCAGCCGAAGATCTCGAAGATCCGGATCAGCCGCGCGGAGATGTCGATCTGACCACGGCGGACGCCGTGCCGTGCGCAGGTGGGGTCGGCGTGGTGGGAGTTGTGCCAGGACTCGCCCATGGACAGGATCGCGAGCGGCCAGAAGTTCGCGGACTTGTCGCGCGCCTCGAACGGCCGGTCGCCGATCATGTGGCAGATGGAGTTGACCGACCACGTGATGTGGTGCAGCACGGCCACCCGCACGAGGCTCGCCCAGAAGAACGCGGTGAGCGCGCCCCACCAGCTCCAGCTGATCAGCCCACCGGCCACGGCGGGCGCGACCAGCGTGACGGCGGTCAGCACGGGGAACAGCCGGTTGACGCGCTGGATGTCGGGATCGGCGAGCAGGTCGGGCGCGAAGCGGGCGGCGTTGGTCAGTTCGCGGCGGAACATCCAGCCCAGGTGCGCGTGCCAGAATCCCTTGGCCAGTGCGCCGACCGATGTGCCGAACAACCAGGGGGAGTGCGGATCGCCCTCGCGGTCGGCGAAGGCGTGGTGCCGCCGGTGGTCGGCGACCCAGCCGATGATCGGCCCCTGCATCGCCATGCTGCCGGTCGCCGCCAGTGCGATCCGCAGCGCGCGGTTGGCCTTGAACGCGCCGTGGGTGAAGTAGCGGTGGAATCCGATCGTCACGCCGAGGCACGTCAGGCTGTAGAAGAAGACGGCGAGGCCGACGTCGGTCCAGCCCAGGCCCCAGCCCCACGCGAGCGGGACCGCGGCGGCCAGCGCCAGCGCCGGGACCACGGTGAAGAGCTTGATCAGGAATCTCTCGGACGGGGAGTTCTCACCCGCCATCATCGGCTGCGGTGCGGCCTGCGCGCCGGCTGCTGTGGTGCTCGTTGTCGTGCTCACGTCGCGAACCTCCGGGACGGCGATCTCGTCGGTGCCGCCGGGGTCTCGGGCGAACGGGAAGGGGCCGGCGCGGGCAACGCAGCCGAAGCGCCGGCACCTGGTGTCTACCCGGAGTCGCGAGGTGGCGAAACCCCGTTGGGGGTTACAAGGGCCGAGCGGCGCGCAGCCACAGATCGAGGTTGAGGGCGAAGTCGATGCCGGAACGGGTGGCGTGGTCGGTGGCCGGCCGCTCCAGCCGGTCCCGCAGGCGTGCGGGCTCCAGCAGCGTCCACACCGGGGCCGACGGGGTGGCGAGCAGGTCATGCGCCTGTGCGGAGATCGTGCGGTGGTACGCCGGGTCGTGCGTGATCGGGTAGGGCGCCTTGGTCCGGCCGATCACGCTCGCGGGAAGCAGAGGAGCCACCGCGGCGCGCAGCAGGGACTTCTCCCGGCCGTCCGAGATGTGGTGCGTCCACGGCGCGTTGAACGCGTACTCGACGAGCCGGTGGTCGCAGAACGGCACGCGCACCTCCAGCCCCACGGCCATGCTGAGCCGGTCCTTGCGGTCGAGCAGGTGGGGCAGCCAGCGGGTGAGGTGCAGGTACAGCACCTCGCGCATCCTGCCGCCGGTCTCGCCCGCGAGCCGGGGCACCTCGGCGAGGGCCTGGCGGTAGTGCGCCTCGCGGTGCGCGGCGATCCCGAGTTCGGTCGTGACGTCGTCGCGCAGCAACGCCTGGTAGGTACCGCTGTGCCCGGTGAAGTAGCGCCACGGGTAGTCGCGGGCGCCGACGCGATCGGTCTCGTGGAACCACGGGTAGCCACCGAAGACCTCGTCCGCGCTCTCGCCGGAGATCACCACGGTGGTGTGCTCGCGCACCGCCCGGAACAGCAGGTAGAGCGAGACGTCCAGGTCGCCGAGCGCGGGCGCGTCCTTGGCGGACACCACGGCCTGCCGGTGCCGCGGATCGGTCAGCTCGGCGGCGTCGAGGACGATGTCGCGGTGGTCGGTGCCGCAGTGCGCCACGACATCGCGCACGAACGGACCGTCCGGAGTGGACCGCAGGCCGGTGCCGGTGAAGTGGTCGCCCGCGAAGTCGACGGAGAACGTCCGCAACGGCGGCATTCCACTCCGCCTCGACGCGCGCTGACTGAGCGCGACGAGTGCGCTGGAGTCCAGTCCGCCGGAGAGCAGGGCACCGAGCGGGACGTCGGCCTGGATGTGGCGCGTGGTGATGTCCTCCAGGAGATCGGCGACGTTCGTGACCGTCGCGCCGACGTCCTCGTGGTGCGGACGCGCCTCCAGCTGCCAGTAGCGCTGCTCGTGCACGCCGTTCGCGTCGAGGATCACGACGGTGCCTGGCCGGACCTCGTGCACGCCCTGGAAGAGGCTGGTTCCCGGAGTGTGCACGGACGCGAGGAAGTCCCGCAGCCCGTCGGTGCTCGCTGACGGATTGACCAGACCGCTGGCGAACAGGCTCTTGGGCTCGGAGGCGAAGAGCAGGCCTGCGCCGTGCCGCGTGTAGTGCAGGGGTTTGACGCCGAGTCGGTCGCGAACCAGGACGAGTCGGCCGCGCAGGTGGTCCCAGACGGCGAAGGCGTACATGCCGTTGAGGCGGGAGGCCGCGTCCGTGCCCCACTCCAGGTAGGCGTGCAGGACGACCTCGGTGTCGGTGCCGGTGCGGAACTTGTGGCCGCGCTGTTCCAGTTCGTCGCGCAGTTCGCGGTGGTTGTAGACCTCGCCGCTGTAGGTCAGCGCCACGACCGGTTCGTCGCTGTCGTCGGTGAAGACCATGGGTTGCTGCCCGTGTGCCGGGTCCAGCACGGCCAGTCGGCGGTGACCGAGCACCGCGTGGGGACCTGACCAGACGCCGTCTCCGTCAGGTCCGCGTAACGCCATGGCGTCGTTCATCCGCTGGACGCGTAAGCGCATCCCGGGGGAGGGGTGGACGAGATCGGCCCAGCCTGCGATGCCGCACATCGGCTCACGGTTCTTTCGATCGATGATCAGGAGCGGGCCAATGAGAGCAGCAAGATCGACTGGTGGTCCAATTAGGACACCCGAAGTGATGACGGAGATCTTGATGAACACGTGCGAGCCGATCGCGATCGTCGGCATGGGCTGCCGCTTCCCCGGCGCGGACAGCCCCCGGCGGCTCTGGGACCTGGTGCGCGGCGAGGTCGACGCGACGACCACCGGGCGGTTCGCCGGAGACGCGGCGGAGTTCGCGCCGGAGGACTACTTCGTCACCGAACGGGAGAACGCCACCCTCGACCCGCAGCACCGGGTGCTGCTGGCCTGCGCTCGCGACGCGCTGGCCGACGCCGGACTGCGCGACGAGACGATCGCGGGCCAGGACGTCGGCGTGTTCATGGGACAGAGCACCGGTGAGCACTGGGACCGCCTGCGCGGTGAGACCACCGTGGACATGTACGCGATCGCGACGGCCGCGGCCCGGAGCATGGCGTCCGGCCGCGTCAGCTACGCCTGGGACCTGCGCGGTCCCTGCGCCACCGTCGACGCGGCCTGCTCGTCCGGCACGCTCGCCGTCCACCTGGCCTGCCAGAGCCTGCGCACCGGCGAGTGCGACACGGCACTCGCCGGCGGTGTCAGCCTCGTGCTCGGCACCGACCACACCGACGGCTACTCCGCCGCCGGAATGTTGTCCTCCTCGGGCCGTTGCCGCTTCGGGCACGAGGACGCGGACGGTTTCGTGCGCGCAGACGGTGCAGGAGTCGTTGTCCTCAAAAGGCTTTCGCAGGCACAGGTGGACGGTGACACGATCCACGCGCTCATCCTCGGCAGCGCGCAGGCCAGCAAGGGCCGCACCGCCAAGGCGGTCATCGCGCCGTCCGTGGAGGGCTACGTGCAGGTGATCACCCGCGCCGCGGCCGTCGCGGGCATCACCCCGGCCGCCATCGGCTACGTCGAGGCGCACGGCAACGCGGCTCCGGCAGGCGACCGGCTGGAACTGCAGGCCATCGGCGCCACCATCGGCGTGCACCGCGACGAACCGTGCCTCGTCGGATCGGTCAAGACCAACATCGGCCACCCGGAGGCCGCGGGCGGGATGGCGGGGCTGGTCAAGGCGGCGTTCGCGGTGCGGGAGCGCACGGTTCCCGCCAGCCTGCACAGCGACCGGCCCACCTCCCAGGTGGACTGGACGGGCCTCAACATCGCGCCGGTGCCCAGCACGACATCGTGGCCGGGCACCGGACCGGCGATCGCCGGGGTCAGCAGCTACGGCCTGTCGGGCACGTTCGTGCACCTCCTCGTCGGAGAGCCGCCGTCACCGCTCCATGGCGTCGATCAGGGCGCTCACTGACGTCGTGGCCAGGCCGATGGTCGCGTCGCTCGCGCCGTACGGGATGACCAGCGTGTCGCCGTGCAGCAGGCCACCGCACGAGTAGACGACGTTGGGCACGTATCCGTCGCGTTCGGTGGAACTGGGCACCAGCAACGGTTCCGCCAGCGTGGCCAGCACCTTCCAGGGCTCGTCGAGGTCGAGCAGCATCGCGCCCATCGAGTAGAGGCGCATCGGGCCGACGCCGTGGGTCAGCACGAGCCAGCCCTCGGGTGTCTCGATCGGTGAACCGCAGTTGCCGACCTGGACGAGGTCCCAGTCCCTGGCCGGCACCGCCACCGGCCGGGGATCGTTCCACGTCCGGATGTCGTCTGTGGTGGTCACGGCCGTGCTCTCGCCGTCTCCGCGGGACAACGCCGCGAACCTGCCGCCGATCCGCCGGGGGAACAGCGCCATGCCCTTGTTGCGTGCCGCGGAACCGGTGGTCTGCGACACCCGGAAGGTGCGGAAGTCGTTGGTCTGCAACAGTTGTGGTTCGACGTCGACCCCGTCGTACGCGGTGTAGGTGGCGTAGTAGGTCTGATCGCCGTCGTCGTCGGTGAAGAGGACGAACCTGGCGTCCTCCATGCCGTGGCGCTCGGACGGGCCGATCGGCCAGAGCACCCGCCCGCTCACGACCGAGTCCTCCGGGAACTCGGTGGTGTAGTTGCACGCGGCGATCCACCTGACGAGTTCGACGGTCCGGTGGGCCGCCTGCCTGGCGACCAGCTTCGGGTGCAGGCCCGCCAGCAGCTCGTCCAGTTCGGCGCCGGTGAACTTCGCGGGCAGCCACCGGTTCAGCACGGCGGAGACCTCGTCGTGGTGGCCCCGATCGGCGAGCTTGCCCTGGAAGAGGCTCTTCTCGTAGATCGAGTCCCGGTGCAGGCCGGTGCTGATGATGCCCGGCTGCGGATCCACGCTGAGCACACCGCCGGGCCCGGCCAGCCCGGTCCGGAAGCCGATCGAGGACAGGTGACCCTCGCCGATGCCGCGGACGCTCAGCACGAACCGCACCTGTCCGGGCGCCGTCCCGCTCTGGTCCGGGTGCGCGACCATGGACGGGTTGCACAGCGCGGCGCCCTCGACGGCGTACTCGTGGGTGAAGTACGCGCCGATCAGCAACCGGCGGGACTCGGACAGGCCGACGTCCTCCGGCAGCCGGTGGCTCACGCTCGCGAAGTTGTCCGCGAAGGTCACGCGGACGTCCCGGTGCCGTCCCGCGAACAGGCGGACCGTGCGTTCCAGCGCGGCGCACGCGGTGTCCTCGTCGAGTGCCATCACCCGCCGGATCACGGCCGCGGACCGCGACTCGTGCTCGGGAACCTCCTCTCCCGGCACGAAGAGCTTGGTGATGACCCGTCGCGGGTCCGGGCGCAGCCGCAGCGGGCTGCGCGTGACTCGGGCGTTCATCCGGTGCTCTCCAGGAGCGTGCGCAGGTGTTGCATGGTGGAGATCAGCGCCAGGGTCGACTCGGCGCCCTGGTTGATGTTGGGGCCGTCCGGGGTCAGGCCGTCGTAACCGCCGCCGGTCTGTTCGTCGTGCATCAGCGTGCCGAGATCGTTGTCGCCGTTGAACCAGGCGATCGAACGATGGACCCCGGCGAGCCACTTGGGGTCGGCGGTGATCCGGTAGGCGCGGGCGCAGGCGTCGGCCATCGCGGCGGCCTCGATGGGTTGCTGGTCGAACGCCGGCCGCGACTCGCCGAGGGACCACCCGCCGGCCGGGACCGGGGAGAGGTGGAAGTCCGTGGACTCCACGGCCAGCAGCCAGTCCAGGAGCAGCAGGCCGTCGTCGCGGACCTTGTCGTCCGAGAGGAGGTCGCCCGCGGCGATCAACGCCTCCGGCAGCACGGCGTTGGCGTAGAACAACCGGTTCTCCGGCCACGGCCAGTTCTCGTCGGGACGTGGTGCGCCGACGTACGAGGTGATGTCGCCGAGCAGTTCGGCGGCGGGAGCGTGCACGGGATCGGCGGCCAGCACCTCGGCGGCACCGAGTGCGGCGAACGCCATGGTGCGCACCGACGGCGGGCGGTGACGGGCGCCGCGGTCGAAGCACTCCAGCGCGGCCTTGCGGACCGCGGGCACGGGGGAGCGGGCGGCGGCGGTGCCGAGTCCCCACAGTGCACGTCCCCACCAGTCGCCCAGCCCCGGCTCGTCCAGCCAGACGCGGGCGGGGCCGAGCCGGTTGTGGAAGCGGCCGTCCTCGCTCTGCGCGTAGGCGACGAAGGCGAGGTAGTGCTCCGCCAGAGCGGTCAGCTCGGCGGACAGGTGCGGTTCGCGGCTCAGGACGACCAGGCCCCTGGCGACGTCGTCGAGGCAGTAGCCGTGTTCGATGCGCGGCAGGGGGCCTTCCGCGTGCTCGTACAGGCCGGTGTCGTCGCTGAGCCGGATCAGGTGGGCGAAGTCGGGGCCGCTCACGTCGTCACGACGACTCTGGCGGTGAGCTTCTCCGCCACCAGGTTCTCGGCCAGCCGGCGATAGCGGCCCGCCACCGCCGCCCAGCTCAGTGCCGGACCCAGGTCGGCGGAACGGGCGCGCATCCCGGCGGCGAGTCCGGGCTCGGTCAGCACCCGGCGCAGCGCCGCGGCGATGGCGACCGGATCCCGGTGCGGCACCAGCAGACCGGCGCCGTCCGCCAGCAGCTCCACCGCGTGCGGGAACATCGTCGCCACCACCGGTTTCCGTGCCGCGAGCGCTTCGACGAGCACCCCGGACGTGACCTGTTCGGACGAGTCGTACGGCAGCAGGACGACGTCCGCCCGGCCGACGAGGTCCGCCAGCGCCTTCGGGTGCAGGTAGGCGGGTTCGAACTCGACCAGGTTCGCGACACCGGAGGCGGCGGCGCGCTCCCGCAGGTGCGTCCGATAGGCCTCACCCTCGTGGGCCATCACCTTGGGATGGGTCTGTCCCGCCACCAAGTAGCGCGGACGCAGGTCGCGCAGCGCGCCGAGCGCCGCGATGCCCCACTCGACGCCCTTGCCGCGCCCGAGCAGACCCCAGGTCAGGATCAGCGGGTCGCGTCCCGGCGTGCCGGGGGCGGATCCGCCGGTCGGGACGGCGCCGTGCGGGATCACCACGACCTCGCCGGGCCGTTCGACCGCGTAGCCGGCCAGGAGACGGTCGCGCGCCGCCTCGGACATGGTGACCACGGCGTCGGCGTGGTCGACGACGGCTTCGAGCACCTGACGTTGTCCGGGCGTGGGCGAGGTGAGCACGGTGTGCAGCACGACGATGACCGGGACCCGCAGCCGGGCGAGCACGCTCAGCGCCTCCGCGCCGTCCTCCCCGGCGTAGATCCCGTACTCGTGCTGGACCACCACGACGTCACAGCGGTTGAGCACACGGGCGGCGGAGTCCACCGCGCCGGGAAACATGTGGTGCACCGCCGGTGACGTCGAGGCGGCGGTGCCGGCGTCCGCGTCCGTGAGAACGCGGACGACCCGGCTTCTGCTGCCCGGCGTGACCGCGGTCAGGTGGCGCCGGAGGGCGGTGGTGAACGTGGCGAGCCCGCATTGTGTTGGCGGATACGTGCTCATGAAGCCATAGGTGCGAACCATGAAGCGGACGGCCTTTCGGGTCGGCTGCCGAGCAGAAGTCCACAAAGGACTTTCTTGGAATGGCGGTCAGCCGTGCTGTGTCACGGCCGCGTTCGCCAGGTCGGCGAGTTCAGCGTGGGGAACGGGAGTGGCGCGGGCGGTCGCCGGGGAGCTGTCCGTCGGACAGGGCGTCCGGTTTCCTCGTCGTTCGCGGGCCGCGGGACGAGGTGAGTTCGACGCCGGTGCTGGTCGGGCCCGAGATCATCTCGGTTCTCCCGCCTCCGTCCGTACCAGCCGGGCGGGGTCGCCGAACTCCGGAGGAGGCACCTGCTTGGCCGCTGATGCGCGAAGTACCCTCGGGGTGTTCATTCTACGCTCGTGGCTCGTGCGCGCTGGTTTCCTCAGGTGACGGCCTGATGACGTCGGCGTAGACCCGCACCAGTTCCGCGGCGACGCTGTCCCAGGAGTACCGCGCGCGAATCCTCTCCCGTCCCGCGGCGCCGAGCGTTCTTCGCCGGGTGGCGTCGCGCAGGAGTGCTGTCAACGCCTGGGAGATCGCACGCGGGTCCTGTGACGGGACCCGCACACCGGTCTCTTCGTCGACCACGGCGTCGACCAGGCCTCCCACGGCGGTCACCACCACCGGGACACCGCAGGCCATGGCCTCGATCGCGTTGACGCCGAACGACTCGTACCGCGGCGTGCACGCCACGACATCCGCCGACCGGAGCAGGGCGGGCAACTCGCGCTGGCGCAGCGGGCCGGTGAACGTGACCCGGTGCGCGAGGCCGCGCGAACGGGCCAGCGTCCGCAGTCGTCTCGCCTCCGGATCACCGCGCAGCCGCCCGGTCGCGGATCCGCCGGCGATCACCAGCTCGGCGTCGTCCACAGTGGACAGCGCGCGGATCAGGTCGTCGAATCCCTGGTGCGGAACCAGCTGGCCGGCGGCCACGATGCGGCGTGTTCGTTCGCGTGGCGCGATCGCACCGTGGGGTGTGAACAGCTTCAAGTCGACGCCGTGGGGAATCACGGACACCTTCGATCCGCAGATCCCCATCCTGAGCACGTCGTTCGCCTCGTCCGAGTGGGTGGCCACCACCTTGGCGACCTCCTTGCCGAGCAGCCGCTCGACCGCCAGGCTCCGGTCGGCGGAACCCAGGGTGTGGAACGTCTGCACCACCGGCACCTGTCTGCCGCGGGCGCCCAGTACCGCCGTGATCCCGGACAACCAGCCCTGCGCGTGCACGACATCAGGCCGTTTCGCGTTCCAGTCGGCGCTCAGGAACCGGGCGAAGTCGGTGACGCGGGAGGTGGCCTCGTCCTCGGCGAGTTTCCTGGAGGGGCCGGAATGCACGTGGACCACTTCGTAACCGGCCTGGGTGCGCACCCGGTTCGGGGCGCGCGGGGCGGTGCGGCGGGTGTAGACGACGACCTCGTGACCGAGGCCGCACAGCGCGGCCGAAAGAGCGGCGACGTAAGCGTTCTGGCTTCCCGCGTCGAGCTGACCGGGTGCTGTCAGCGGGCTGGCGTGCTCGGACACCAGCGCGATCCTGCCCATCGGTGGATCTCCTCACAGCGAGGTGACGAGTCCGCGGGGGCCGGGCGGTTGAACGGGTTCAGGCTACCGGCTGTCGCGCTGCGGAGCGAGAGCGTTACCTCTCGTGGCGGTACGTCCGTCTACAAAGGATGATCGGTGGTCTACCGCCGTGGAGTAGTTCCGCGCCAGGTCGGCGGCGACGCGCCGCCACGAGTACCGCGCGTGCGCCCGGTCGTGCCCGGCGACGCTGAGCAGTTCTCGCTGCGTGGCGTCAGCGAACAGCGCTCTCAGTGCCTTGCCGATCGCGTCCGGTTTTCCCTGCGGGACCAGCACGCCGGTCAGGCCGTCCACCACGGCGTCGACGAGGCCGCCGACCGCGGTCGCGACGACCGGGACGCCGCACGCCATTGCCTCCAGTGCCACGCCGCCGGACGACTGATCCCGCGGGGTGCACGCCACCACGTCCGCGGACCGCAGCAGGACGGGCAACTCCACGTACGGCACGTGACCGGCGAACACGATCCGGTCTCCCACTCCCAGCGAGCGGGCCAGCGCGAGCAGCCGCTTCGTCTCCGGATCGCCGTAGACGTCGCCCTGCGCGCCGGCGCCGGCGATCACCAGCTCGACTTCATCCACTGTGGACAGAGCGCGGACGACCGCGTCGAATCCCTTGTGCGGCACCAGTCTGCCAACGGAGACGATCTTGCGTGGGCGATTTCGCGGCACGGGCCCGCGTCCCGGTGCGAACAGGTCGAGATCGACACCCCGCGGCACCACGGCGAGCTTCGACCGGTCGATCCCCATCCCGAGCACGGCACGTGCCTCGGTCGAACAGAGCGCGACGACGCGGGTGACCTCATGACCGACGAGCCGCTCCACGGCCAGGCGTTTGGTCGAGGCCGGGCCGCTCGCACGATGGTCCTGCCGCTGGGCAGTGCCCACCGAGTGGTACGTCTGCACCACCGGCACCGCGATGTCCCGCGCGCTCAGCACGGCCGCGATGCCGGACAGCCAGCCATGCGCGTACACGACATCAGGACGCCGCGCTTTCCAGGTGAGTTTGAGGAATCCGACGAAGTCCCCGATGTAGGCGAGGACCTCTTCTCCGCTCAGCTTCGTGGCGGGCCCGGCCGGCACGTGCACCACTTCGTAGCCGTCAGCGGTCCGCACGCGTTGCGGAACGTGGGGATGATCGCGCCGGGTGTAGACGACCACGTGGTGGCCGAGCGCGGACAACGCTGTCGCGAGCCCCGCCACGTGGAGGGTCAGGCTTCCGGCACCGGACGCGCCGGGCTCGGTCAGGGGGCTGGCGTGCTCGGAGACGAGCGCGATCCTCATCCGCCTGAACGCGGTTGGCTCGACACTGCCGGCCACGGTGATCTCCTCACGACGAGGCGACGAGACCGCGGGGGCCGGGCGGTTGCTGCTTCTGCCAGCGGGTTCAGGCTACCAAGGTCACGCCTCGGTGGGGCGGGGCTGTGCGGTGAGAAGATCATCCGGACTGAGCTCTCCGAGAACGAGTTCCCGCGAAATGTCGGCCAGACGGCGACCGCGGCTGCGCGCGTAGCCGCGCAAAGCGTGGAACGCCTGCTCCATCTCCAGGTTTCCGGCGAACGCGAGCACACCTTTGGCCTGTTCGATGACGACCCGGCTGTTCAACGCCGTCTGCAGCTGCTCGGTCACGACCTCACCGCGCCGGATGGCACGTTCCTGCAGGATCCCGATCGTCGCCGTGTCCGCCAGGGCGCGCACGACCAGCAGGTCCTCCTCGCTCAGCAGACCGGTCTCGCGGCGGAACAGGTTCAACGTGCCGATGGTCTCGCGCCGCAACCGCATCGGCATCGCGTGCACCGACGCGAAACCCTCCTCGATGGCGAGCGGCGCGAACCGGGGCCAGCGCGGGATCTCGGTCGACAGATCGGCGACCAGCACCGGCTCACCGCTGTGGACGCAGTCCAGGCACGGACCTTCGCTGGCCTGGAGCTGGAACAGCTCGAGCATCCGGGTCTGCGCGGAGGAGTAGGCCACCACCCGCAGGCTGCCTCGCTGATCGGACAGCATCAACCCCGCCGCCGTCGCGTCCAGCAGCTGAACGCAGTGCTCTACCAGTTGGTGCAACACGTCCACCACGTCGTAGTCGTCGACGAGGGTGTCCGCCAACTGGACGAACGCCCGGAGCAACCGAGACTCCCGTTTGGTTCCGGACAGCGCTCTACCGGTCATCACCAGCTCCTGTCTTCTTCGTTCGACGGTAGTGCTGCCCGCATCGGGTTGCCATCGACACCTCGTACGCGGTCATTTGCCCAGTTCCAGCGGAGACAACCTGCGACTCACCATGTCCTTGGCGACGTCGTCGAGCGACCTGCCCTTGACGAAGGCGTACCCGCGCAGCCGGGCCAGAGCCTCCTCCGCCGAGATGGTGAGAGCCGCGATGAGCATGCCGGTCGCCTGGTGCACCTGCTCCCGTCCAGGCGACAACACACCCTGGAACCCGTCGGCGTCACCGGCTTCGCCCAGCAGCAGCCCGAGCAGCACCGCGGTCACCAGGTCGATGACCTCCAGCGCGACGGCGAGCTCGTCACCGGACAACCAGCCGGGCCGGCGGCGGTACAGGTCGATCGCGCCGATGCCGATCGCGCCCGCCTGCAACGGGAACGCGAAGATCGCGCCGATGGGCAGCGTGGCGATCGCCGTGGCGAACACCGGCCATTTCTCGGCCGATGCCTGGGTCAGGTCGGGGACCAGCACGGGCCTGCGCGTGGAGAACGCCTCGAAGCACGGGCCCTCGCCCAGGTTGAACTGCACGTCCTCGATCTGAGCCGCGATCTTGTCGCTGGCGTACAAGGTCTCCCGCTCGCGCGGACCGCTCATCACGGAGATGGAGGCGCCGTCGACCGGCAGCACGTCCACGCACGCGCGAATCACACGCGCCAACGTGTCGAGTTTGCTCTCACTGTCACGCAGCGCGGCCATCACCGTCGCGCGTGCATGACTCAGCGTTTGACGAGATCTGTCAGGTCCGCGCACCGGTGGTCACACCACCGGGAAAAGGCCGATCATCCACGGCTGGCACAGCTTCCTCCGCCACGTCGACTGCTTCCAGTCTTTCCTGGGACGTAGCGAGGTCTAGGCCCACGCCTTGCGTGACCGCATCAGGATCAACTCATTCAGCTTACGGCTCGTGCCCGCGGGCCGCCGTTCAGCCTCCGTTACCGGGTCCGAACCTGCGCGAGGTCACGACTGTCCTGGACGAGCCGATGCTCGTCGAAGGGCCAGATGCCGCTCATTCGCCAGGCGGGTCCGCCCAGGCGGCCTGGGCCTGCGCGGCGGTGGGATGGGTGACGAAGAAGCCGCCCAGCCCGACGAGTGCCAGGGTGCGGGTGAGGTGGCGGGGCACGCCCGCCAGCGCGATGCCGGCGTCGGCCGCGTGCGCCAGGTTGTGGGTGGCGATCAGCGCGGAGATGCCGCTGGAATCGCAGAACCGCAGTTCGGTGAGGTCGACGACCACCTGCTGCCCCGGCCGCGGCGTGAGGGCCTCGACCGATTGGAGCGCGAGGGGAGCGGTGGCGGAGTCGAGGTCTCCCGCGAGTTCGAGCACCGGCCCGGCCGGGGTGTCGCGGGTGACGACGGTGAACGCGGTCATGACCGGCCTTCCTCGTTGAGGTTGACGCTCAGCGCCAGCAGCGCGGTGTCGTCGTCGACGCCGAATCCCGCGAGGAGCTTGGACACGGCGGCCACGGTCTCGGTCGCGCTGCTGACGTCGAGAGTGTCGGCGAAGTCGCGCAGTTCCTCCTCGTCGTAACGGACGCGGCCGTGGGTCCTGGCCTCGGTCAGACCGTCGGAGTAGAGCAGCAGCGTGTCGCCGGGCCGCAGGTGCACCTGGAGCTCGGCGAACCGCGCGTCGGGCAGCGCGCCGATCAGCTGACCGCCGCGGATCGTGAGCAGCTCGGCCGCGCCGTGGTGGCGGATCAGCAGCGCGGGAGGGTGCCCGCCGCCGCCGAGCGTGATCGTGGCGCCGCCGCCGGCCAGTTCCAGCAGGCCGTGGAGGGCGGTGCAGAAGCGCGGCGTGGTGCTGATCTGCTCCTGGACGAGCACCGTGTTGAGGTGCTCCAGCACGGCCACCGGATGCGGGTCGTACACGGCGGCGGCGCGCAGCGTGTAGCGGACCAGCGACGTGACCACGGCGGCCTCGGCGCCCTTGCCGGACACGTCGCCGAGGAAGAACGCCCAGGTTCCGTCGGCCAGCGGGAAGAGGTCGTAGAAGTCGCCGCCGACCTCGTCGGCCGAGGCCGGGTGGTAGTAGGCCGCGACGTCCATGCCGGGGATGTCCGGCAACGAGGGCGGCAGCAGCGTGCGTTGCAGCGTCGTGGCCAGCAGCTGCACCCGATCGCGTTCCTGTTCGGCCAACTGCAGGGCCCGCAGCAGCTCCTGCTCGTAGGAGCGCCGGTCGTGCGCGTCGAAGACGGTGGTGCGGATCTGCTCGGCGGCGCCGCTCGCGCTGGTCTTGACGGTCGAGCTCACCAGCACCGGGAACCGGGTGCCGTCGGTGCGCACCAGTTCCAGCGCGATGCCGCCGGCCTCACCGTGCATGCGCAGCATCGGCGCGAAGTGCGTCTCGTGGTAGATGCGACCGCCGACGGTGAGCAGGTCGGCGAACCGGCGCCGCCCGACCAGCTCGTCACGCCCGATGCCGAGCCACCCGAGCAATGTTCCGTTGACCTTGGTGATCGTGCCGTCCATCGACGTGGACAGGTACCCGCACGGCGCGTGCTCGTAGAGGTCCGCGAAGTTCTCGCGAGCGTCGTCGGCCCGGCTGATCACCGGGCACCCGCGAACCCGGCGATCGCCGCCGTGGTCTGCTCCGGGTCGCTCAGCTGCGGGCAGTGCCCGGTCGCGTCCAGCGTCACCAGGACGCTGCCCCGGATCCGCTCGTGCACGAACTGGCCCACCTCGGGCGGCGCGATCGCGTCCGCCGAGCACTGCACCACCGCGGTGGGAACGGTGACGCCCGCGAGGTCCGCCCGGTTGTCCGACAGGAACGTGGTGCGCGCGAACACCCGCGCGATCGCCGGATCGGTGCGGCAGAACGAGTCCTCCAGCTCACCGGCGACCTCGGGACGGTCCGGGTTGCCGGCGATGACCGGCGCCATCGCCGCGGACCAGCCGAGGTAGTTGGACTCCAGCGAGTCGAGCAACTCGTCGATGTCGGCGCGCGAGAACCCGCCGCGGTAGTCGCCGTCGTCGAGGTAGCAGGGCGACGGGGTGAGCAGCACGAGCTTGGCGAACCGCGCGGGTTCGCGGTTGGCGGCGAGCACGGCGATCATCGCGCTGACCGAGTGCCCGACCAGCACGACGTCGTGAAGGTCGAGTTCGGCGCAAATGTCCAGAATGTCCTCGGCGTAGCCGTCGAGCGTGGAGTAGCGCTGCGGCGACCACGCGGCGAGGTCGGATTTGCCCGATCCGACGTAGTCGAAGAGCACGACGCGGAACTGTTCGGCCAACGCCGGCGACACCAGCCTCCACAGGTTCTGGTCGCAGCCGAACCCGTGGGCGAGCAACACGGTCGGGCCGTCCTCGCGACCGATGACGGTCACGTTGTTCCTCCGACGCGTGTCCATCACCGCATCCTGCCACCTGGCCGGGTGAATTCCCGTCACGACAGGGGAAACGCCGAGCAGGGTCGTCCGTGCGGGGTATCCCGGCCGCGAGGTGCAGTTCGCAGCCACAACGACGTGGAGGTGGGGACCGTGATTCTGCGTGACCACGGGTCTGATGCGAGGCAAGGGGACTTCGTCGAGTTCAGCGTCGACGGAGACGAGACGCACAAGGGGGTTGTGATGATGCTGCGCAGCGTGGGGGAGAAGCTGCACTACGTCGTGCAGGACGAACTCACCCGCGACCGGCACGAGATCCCGATGCAACGGATCGCCTGCGTGCTCGAACGGCACGAAGAACACCGACCTCCGGAGCCCGTTCACACGGTCAGGTGAACGATTTGATCTTGGCGCCCGCCGTGCCGCACTCTGCCGCAATTCCCACTACGTGCGAGCGAGAGGTGCCATGGAGCACGAGGCGAACTGGTTCAAGGGCGCGGTCTTCTACGAGGTTCTGGTCCGGGCGTTCAGCGACTCCAACGGTGACGGCACCGGCGACCTCCGCGGGCTCGCGTCCAAACTGGACTATCTCCAGTGGCTGGGCGTCGACTGCCTGTGGCTGCCGCCGTTCTACGCGTCGCCGTTGCGTGACGGCGGGTACGACATCAGCGACTTCCGGGCGGTGCTGCCGGAGTTCGGCACCGTCGAGGACTTCGTGTACCTGCTGGAGGAGGCGCACCGGCGCGGGATCCGGGTGATCACGGACCTGGTGCTCAACCACACCAGCGACGCGCATCCGTGGTTCCAGCAGTCGCGGCAGGACCCGACGGGTCCGTACGGCGACTACTACGTGTGGAGCGACGACGATTCGCGTTACAGCGACGCGCGGATCATCTTCGTGGACACGGAGTCGTCGAACTGGACGTACGACCCGGTGCGCGGGCAGTTCTTCTGGCACCGCTTCTTCAGCCACCAGCCGGACCTCAACTTCGACAACCCCGCCGTCCAGGACGCGATGCTCGACATCCTGCGGTTCTGGCTGGAGCTGGGCATCGACGGCTTCCGCCTCGACGCCGTGCCCTACCTGTTCGAGCGCGAGGGCACGAACTGCGAGAACCTGCCCGAGACCCACGACTTCCTGCGCAAGTGCCGCAAGGTCGTCGACGACGAGTTCCCCGGTCGCGTTCTGCTGGCCGAGGCGAATCAGTGGCCGTCGGACGTCGTGGAGTACTTCGGTGACCAGGCCGTGGGTGGCGACGAGTGCCACATGGCGTTCCACTTCCCGTTGATGCCGCGGATCTTCATGGCGGTGCGGCGGGAGTCGCGGTTCCCGATCTCGGAGATCCTGGCGCAGACGCCGGCGATCCCGGAGAACGCCCAGTGGGGCATCTTCCTGCGCAACCACGACGAGCTGACACTGGAAATGGTCACGGACGACGAACGTGACTACATGTACACCGAGTACGCGAAAGACCCGCGGATGAAGGCGAACATCGGCATCCGCCGTCGCCTGGCGCCGTTGCTGGAGAACGACCGGAACCAGCACGAGCTGTTCACCGCCATGTTGCTGTCGTTGCCGGGTTCGCCCGTTCTGTACTACGGCGACGAGATCGGCATGGGCGACAACATCTGGCTGCAGGACCGCGACGCCGTCCGCACGCCGATGCAGTGGACGCCGGACCGCAACGCCGGGTTCTCGTCGTGCGACCCGGGCCGGATCTACCTGCCGGTGATCATGGACCCGGTCTACGGCCACCAGGGCCTCAACGTCGAGGCGCAGACCCGCAACCAGTCGTCGCTGCTGAACTGGACCCGCCGGATGATCGAGGTGCGCAGGCAGCACCGCGCGTTCGGGCACGGCGACTTCACCGAGCTCGGGGCGTCCAACCCGACGGTGCTCGCGTACCGCCGCACGCTCGGCACCGACGTGGTGCTGTGCGTGAACAACCTCTCCCGCTTCCCGCAGCCCGTCGAGCTCGACCTGTCCGAGCACGCCGGCACCGTGCCGCTGGAGCTCACCGGCGGCGTCGCGTTCCCCGCGGTCGGGGAGCTGCCGTACCAGCTGACCCTGCCCGGCCACGGTTTCTACTGGTTCCAGCTGAGCTCCGACGTGGAAGGCGGCGACAAGAAGTGACGACGAGCGAGGCCGTCGAGGTCGTCCCCGCCCCCGAGCAGCTGGATCGCTGGCTGCACGCGCAGCCCTGGTTCCGCGGCCGCGGGCCGGTGGTGTGCGAACGAGTGACCGTCCTGCGCGACGGCGATCCCATGCTGGTCCACGTCGTGCTCGCGAGTGACGGACGCCGGTACCAGCTGCTGCTGGGCCTGCGCGACGAGCTGCCCGAGCGCCTGGTGCACGCCCGGATCGGCCGCGCGGGCGAGCGCGAGGTGTACGAGGCGGTGTACGACCCGGAACTGACGGCCGTGCTGCTCGACCACTTCGAGAAGCCCTCGGAGATCGAGGAACTGCGGTTCCGCGGCGCGCTGCCGCCCAGGTACACCGCCGCTCCGGTCGGGCGGCCGTTCCCGGGGCCCCAGCGCAACTTCTCGATCGTCTACGGTCAGCGGCACGTGCTGAAGTTCTTCCGCGAGCTGGTGCCCGGCGACAACCCGGAACTGGTGCTGCACACCGCACTGCACGAGATCGACGATCCGCACATCGCACCGCCGCTGGGCGCGCTGGAGTCCGAACTGGACGGAGTGCGCACGACTTTCGCGGTGCTGCACGAGTTCGTGCCGCTCGGCGCCCTGGGCTGGCCGATGGCCACGGCCAGCGTCCGGGACTTCCTGGCTGGCCCCGGCGCGGACCCGCAGGACGCGGGTGGCGACTTCGCCGCCGAGGCGCACCGGCTGGGCAGGGCCGTCGCGCGCGTGCACTCCGACCTGCGCGAGACGCTCGGCGAGCAGGTCGCCGGACCGGACGACGAGGTCGAGTTCGCCGCGGCCCTGCACCGCCGCCTGGACGCCGCGCTGACCGAGGTTCCCGCGCTGGCGCCGTTCGAGGCGGGCCTGCGCGCCCGGTTCGACGCGGTGCTGGAGACCTCCGAACCTCTGCGGCTGCAACGGGTGCACGGCGACCTTCACCTGGGCCAGGTGCTGCGGTCGCCGCGCACGTGGGTGCTCGTCGACTTCGAGGGAGACCCGAACGGCAGCGCGGCGGAACGCGCGCGGCCACGCCCCGCCGAGCACGACGTGGCCACCGTCCTGAGGTCGCTGCACTACGCGGCGGCACAGCTGCTGGTCGGCGCGGAGGACGTGGCCACCCTGCTGCCCAGCGCCGCGCGGTGGCTGGAGCGCAACCGGAAGGCGTTCTGCGACGGGTACGCCGAGCTGGCGCCGGACCTGCGGCCCGATGGCGCGCTGCTGACCGCCGTCGAACTGGACCGGGCGGTGCTGGAGGTGCGGCACGAGCACCGGTTCCGTCCGGAGTGGACGGTCATTCCGCTGTCCGCGATCGCGGAGGTGGTGACCGGAGAGCCTGCCTGGCTGGTCTAGTCGACGGTGACGACGATCTTGCCGATGTGGCTGCTCGCCTCCATGTACCGGTGGGCGTCGGCGATCTCGGCAAGATCGAACGTGCGGTCCACGGCGGGCGTGAACGAGCCGACCGCCAGCCCGGCGTTGATGAACGCGACGGCGCGGCGCAGGCGTCCGGGGTCCCTGCTGATCGAGTGCATCGAGTACGCGCGGCTGGTCAGCTGCGGGTAGCTGCTCGCGTTCGGCAGGGGCGTGGGTCGAGGGTCGAGCGCGCCGTAGACCACCAGGTGGCCACCGGGAGCGATGGCCTGGGCGATTGTCTCGACGCCGGGACCCGCGATCGGGTCGAACGCCAGGCGGACGCCCTCGCCGCTGGTGATCTTCTTGACGCGCGTGGGCAGGTCCTCCTCCGCGGTGACGATGACGTGCGCAGCGCCCGCGTCCAGGAGCCGTTGGCTCTTCGCGGCGTCGCGGGTGGTGGCGATCGGGATCGCGCCGATGTGGCGGGCGATCTGGACGGCCGCCTGGCCGACGCTGCTCGCGGCGGCGGTGATCAGCACGTGGTCGCCGGGGCGGACCTCGCCGGACTCGAACAGTGGTCCGTACGCGGTGATGTAGGCCATCCACACGGCCGCGGCCTGCACCGCGCCGACGTTCGCCGGGCGGGGGAACACGGCTGAGGCGGGCACGATCACGTGGTCGCCGTAGGTGCCGTACCTGGTCAGTGAGAACGCCGGCACGACGGCGATCGGGTCGCCCTCGGCGACGTGCGACACGCCTTCGCCGACCGCCTCGACCACGCCCGCGGCCTCGTAGCCGAGCGTGGCGGGGAAGACCGGCTGTTCGTAGTAGACGCCCTCGCGGAACATGATCTCGGCCCGGTTCAGGCCGATCGCGTCCACGCGGATCCGCACCTCACCCTCGGCGGGATCGCCCACCTCGACGTCGCGGAGCGTCAGCACCTCGGGACCACCGAGCCGGTCGAACTGCACGAGTCTTGCCATGGCGGCGCCGTCCTCAGGGGTCGGGAAGCAGTGCCGCCCACCCTGCCCCAAAGTTTGATGGCCGTCAAACTTTGATCGCCATCGAAGTTAAGCCTCGGCCTCCGCCGCGCTCACCACGGCCGGCAGCAGGCCGGGGAACCGGGCCTCCATCTCGGCCGTGCGCAACGAGTTCAGCTTGGTCGTGCCCCGGTAGTGCTGCCGGATCACGCCCGCCTCGCGCAGGACGGCGAAGTGGTGGGTGAGGGTCGAGTCCGACACCGGCGTGTCGAACGTGCCGCAGCCCTTCTCGCCGCCCGCCCGCGTCAGCTGGCACACGACCATGCGCCGGACCGGGTCCGCCAGCGCCTCCAGGGCCTGCTGCAACGTGACCTCGGACAGCTCGGGGTGCTCCACGGTCCGCGGGGTGGTGCGGGGACGTGCCACGGTGACTCCTCACGACTTCGACGATGTTCATAGTACGACCGCCATCGAACCTTCCGGGCGTCCTGCCGCCGGTAGCCTCCCGTCCATGAGCAGAAAACTGCTGGTCGGGCTCGGAATCGTGTTGCTGCTGGTCGGCGGGGTGTGGACCGCGCAGGGGCTGGGCTATCTCAAGGGCAGCTTCATGACGGGGCAGCAGCTGTGGACGACGATCGGGCTGCTGTGCGCCAGCGCCGGCGTCATGATGCTGATTCCCTGGCCCAAGAAAAAGTGACAGAACGTGCGCTATCAATCACAGCCCCCGGAGTGCTGTGAACGATAACGGAACTCCGTGAATGAACGATCCCGTCGTTGACGCGTATTTAGTCAATGAACGGAACGGCCGTTTGTGTCATGGATTGTCCGACCTTCTTCAAGCCGGGGACCGCCATTGCCCAGCACAGCTGAATCCGCCGCTCACGGGGCGGTCACGGGGATCGTCCGCCGCTTCTGGTGGCGCACCAGCCAGCCCGCGAGGCTGGCGATCGGATGTTTCGGTGTCGTCACCGCGCTCGCCGCCACCGGCGCGGTCGCGTTCGGCGGCGACGATCTTTCCCGGGAACGGGGGAACGGGCTCGAAGCGAGCGGGTTCCGGGGCGACACACTCCAGGTGACCGTGCGCGAAGTGACCGAAGTAGATCTTTTCGAGGGCGCGGAGCCCATCACCGGACGCGTCGTCCGCGCCCGCGTCGCCGGGTTGCGGCCGGTGGCGGACTGCTGGGCGGCGGAGTCCCGGGCCACCGCCCAGGACCTGTTGCGCGGCAAGGACGTGCGTCTCGTGGTGAAGAAGGACGCGTCGGGGAGCGATCGGCTCCTGGTCGACGTGGAACTGCCGGACGGCGCGGACTACGCGCAGACCGTGGTGAGCGGCGGCGCGGTGCCGGCAGACCTGACGGCTCGCGGCGAGCTGGCAGGGGACGAGTCCGCTGCCCGGCTGGGGCGCCTCGGTCTGTGGGCGGCCGGGTGCGCTCCCGGCGGAGTGACGACCGCGTCCAGCACGCCTCCGTCGTCTTCCGAGTCGAGTGCGCCCACGACGACAACGGTCACGACCACGACGGAGACCTCCACTCCGCCGCCACCTCCGCTCCCGCCCACGACGACCTCGTCGGAGCCCCCGGACGAGGAGGAGTGGGACGACTCCCGGCTGGGCAAGCTGTGTCTCTTCGAGGGCGCGCGCAGGACGACGAAGGACGGTTACGAGATCGTCTGCTCCCGCAACGGGAAGAACCAGCTGAGGTGGCGCCGTGCCGACTGAGGACGACGTCGACCTGTTCAGCAAGGCCGCTCCTGCCGCCGAAACAGAGCCCAGCCTCGCCGACGGCAGGACACCGCGAGGTCTGACACCTGGCGGCTGGGTGCGCACGACGGGCTGGCTCCAGGTCGGCGACCATCCTGTGAGCTCGGCGCTCGTCGCCGCGGTGGTGGGTCTGCTGGGAGCCTTGGTCGTCGCGGCCGCACTCGTGGGCACCCAACCCGTCGCCGCCGGAGTCCTGGTGCTCACGGTGCCCGTGGTGTGCGGCGCGGCGTGGTGGCTGTTCATCAGCCGGCTGAAGCCCGCGTCCCCGGCGCGCAACATCGGGACCACGCCGGCGGGCGAGCTGATGCCCGGCGACGACGTCCGGCTGTACGGCTCGATCGGGCCGGTCGGGCACGTCGCGGCGGTGACGCTGGGCGAGGTCGTCGAGGTGACCTTCCGCGGCGGCACGCACCAGTCGTGGCCTCGCGACGAGACGGTGCACCTCGTGCGGCTCCTCGGCTGACGTCAGGGCAGGAGAAGTTCGAACAGTTGCCGGAGGGTGGCTTCGAGCGTCTCCTCGTCCGTCCCGTTCAGCGCGGTGCTGCCGATCACCTTGCGCAGCAACCAGAATCCCGCGATCACCGACAACGCTACCGCGGCGCGGCCGGTGCCGCGGGTGCCGGGCGCGACCTCGTGCAGGTGCGCCTCGACGTGTCGTTCGATGTTCTCGCGCAGGATCTCCGCGGCCCGCGGGTTGGCCGCCGACCTCAGCATCAGCAGGAACGGCGACAGGTCGTCCGCGGCCGGTGCGGTGCGGCGGACCAGTGCGGCGGCGATGTCGCGGGCCAGGGTCGCCGGGTCGCCGCCCAGCACCGTGCGGTCGGTCATGGACACCTCGGCGACCTCGGCGAACAGTCCTTCCTTGGAACCGAAGTAGCGGTTCACCAGCATCGCGCTGACCCCGGCCGCCTGGGCGATCTCGCGGACGCCGATCCCGTCGAAGCCGTGGCGGGTGAATCCCTCGATGCCCGCGCGCAGGATCGCGGCACGGGTGGCGGACGCGTCCCGGCGGTGTGTCGTCGTCATGTATACGAGCGTAGACTTACCTCGTAAGTATACGGTTGTAGACTTGATGGAGACGCAGTGGAACTGAACCTGAAAGGCAAGCGCGCCCTGGTCACGGGCTCGAGCTCGGGCTTGGGGGAGGCGATCGCACGGCTGCTGGCCGCGGAGGGGGCGGAGGTCGTCGTGCACGGTCGCGACGAGGTTCGCGCCAAGGCGGTCGCGGCGGACATCGGCGCCGTGGCGGTGGCGATCGGCGACCTCGCGACCGACGCCGGGGCTGACGCGATCGCCGAGGCCGCCGGTGAGATCGACGTGCTGGTGAACAACGCCGGCGTGTACGGCCACGAAGGCTGGGAGGACGCGACCCCGGACGTGTGGCGGGACATCTACGAGACCAACGTGGTCTCCGCGGTGCGGATGATCCAGCGCTTCGTCCCCGGCATGCGCGCCCGCGGCTGGGGCCGGGTGATCCAGATCGGCGGCGGACTCGGCTCCCAGCCGATTCCGGTCCAGCCCCACTACAGCGCCACCCTGGCCGCCCGGCACAGCCTCGCCGTCTCCCTGGCCCGTGAGCTCAAGGAGACCGGTGTGACCTCGAACGTGGTCTCACCGGGCGCGATCATGGTCGACTCGGTCCGCGAGTGGCTGACGAGTCACGCGCCGGCGAACGGCTGGGGCGAGCGGTGGGAGGACGTCGAACGCAACGCCGCCAGGGACTTCGTGCCCAACGACATCGGCCGCTTCGGCCGCCCGGAGGAGATCGCCGGAGCCGTGGCCTACCTGGCGAGCCCCTACGGCGACTACGTCAGCGGCGCGACGATCAGGGTCGACGGCGGCACGGTCAAATCGGTGATCTGAACCGCGGTACCCGGAGCACGGCGCCATCACCGGACACGTGCAGCGCGCCGTCCGGTCCGACGGCGAGCCCGGCGAAACCACGCGGGCACCCCGGCATTCCGTGGACGACGAGCGCGCGTGGAACCGTCTCCAGTGGACTGAGGGCGAGGTCCTCGGCCTCAGTCCTGATCGCGCCGGTGGTCAGGTCGATCGCCAGCACCCGCCGGCGGCCCGCCTCCACGACGAACAGCTCGTCGTCTCGGACGGCCAGACCCTGAGGTGCCGCAAGACCTTCGGCGATCGGCACCGGCCGCCCGTCGTCGACGCGGTGGACGCCCTGCTCGTCGCTCACGTAGCACCGCTGCCCGGCGTCGAACGCCACGTCCACCGGCTCGCGGAATCCGTCCGCCAGCACCGTGACCGCGTCGTCGGCGTCGATCGCGATGATCCGCCCGGCGCCTGTCTCCGCGACCACCAGCACCCCGTCGTCGCGCACCGCGATGCCGAGCGGACAGCGCAGTCCCCTGGCACGCACCTTCCCGTCCGTGCGCACCTCGCCGTACTGCGAGGTCGTGTGCAACCGGTCCCGATCGGCGGCCACGCCGTGCGTGAAGCTGACCGCCTGGTCACCGGCCACGCGATAGTGGTCCGCCGCGTGGACGACGCCGCCCGGGTCGACCGCGACGCCGTAGGGCCCGACCAGGCCCTGCGGCACGATCTGCCGGACCCGGCCGTCCGGGTGGAGCTCCGCGATGCCGCCGCCCGCGAAACTGGAGACGTACACGCGGTTGTCGTCGTCGACCGCGGCGTTGTCGAGTCCGAACACGCCGGTGGTGATGAGTTGCCGTTGCCCGGTGGGGGAGATGCGCGTGATCTCGCCCTCGACGCCCGCGGACAGGATCAGCAGGGTGCCCTCGCGGTCGAAGCGGACCGCGACCGGGGAGTGCAGGCCGTCGGCGACGAGTTCGGGCGTTCCTCCGTCGGGTGAGATCCGGTGAACCTCGCCGGTGAGCATGTGGGGGTAGTACAGGTGGCCGTCGGGGCCGGCCTGCATCGCGTTGCCGATGGCCAGGCCGGAGGCGAGCACGACGGGCTCGCCGCCGTCCGGGAACAGTTCGAACAACCGGCCGCCGGGCCGCATCTCGTTGACGAACAGGCGGTTCCCCACGCACGTGATGCCGTTCGGCGCCTTCACCTCTTCGCTGACCAGCGTGTACTCGCCGAGCGGGTCGCGGCGCCACACCCGGCCGGGCGCGAGGTCCGCGATGTACATCGAGCCGTCCGCGCCGAACGCCAGGTCGTCCGGTGACTGGACGACGCTGCCGATCGGCACGATCACCTCGATCTCGCCGGTGGCGAGGTCGAGGGCGCTGATGCGTCCGCTGAGGTACTCGGCGACGTGGAGCCGGCCGTCCGGGCCGAACGCGATGCCGTTGGTGCCGCGGAACGGGCTCATCCGGCCATCACCATGACGTCGTCGATGCCGCGGCCTGCCCGCCAGTCCCTGAGCAGGGCGTGGAACGCGCTGGCGCCGCCGCCGTAACCGTGGCGCGGCTGGGGTTTCCCCTCGTTGTTGTAGTAGCCGGGGGTGCATTCGAGGTGGAACCTGTAGAGCTCCTCCGCGTTCGCGCCGAGGGCCGACACCCAGGCGTCCACGGCCTCGGCGCTCGGCTCGACCCACCGCGCGCCGCGCTTGCCTGCCTCCGCGACGACGGCCGCGATGTGACTCGCCTGCTCGTCCAGGACGTGCGTGAAGTTCACCGAGGCGGCGTTCTGCAACGCGCCCATCGTGAACAGGTTGGGGAACCCGTTGCTGTAGAAGCCGTGCAACGTGCGCGGGCCGCGGCTCCAGTGCTGCAGCAGGTGGGTGCCGCCGCGTCCGTACACGGGCAGGCGGCCGGTGACCAGGTCCGACATGCCGACCTGGAATCCGGTGGCGAAGATGACGCAGTCCACCTCGTACTCGCGGTCGCCGACCACGATCGCGTTCTTCGTGACGCGTTCGACGCCGCCCTGGTCCGCGGTGTCGACCAGGGTGACGTTGGGACGGTTGAAGGTCTGGAGGTACTCGTCGCTGAAGGTCGGCCGCTTGCACGCGTAGCGGTACCAGGGTTTGAGCAGTTCGGCCGTGTCCGGGTCCTCCACGATGCTGTCGACGCGGGCGCGGACCTGGTTCATCTTGCGGAAGTCGAGGATCTCCTCGACGCGCTCGCGTTCCTCCGGCGTCAGCGACTCGTGCGCCTGCCCCTGGGTCATCTTCCGCAGCAGCTGGGCGCTGTCCGTCCACGCGTCTCCGACGTGGTCCTCGTCGGCCTGGCCACCGCTGATGATGTCGAGGAAGTTCTCCATCCGGCGCCGCTGCCAGCCCGGTGCCAGGGACGCGGCCCAGTCCGCCTCGGTCGGCCGGTTGCCGCGGTAGTCCACAGTGGACGGCGTGCGCTGGAACACGTACAGCCGTTCGGCGTCACGGCCGAGGTGGGGCACGACCTGGATCGCGGTCGCGCCGGTGCCGATCAGGGCGACGCGCTTGTCCGCCAGTGCGGTGAGGTTCCCGTTCGCGTCGCCGCCCGTGTAGCCGTAGTCCCAGCGGCTGGTGTGGAAGGTGTGGCCCTCGAAGGTCTCCATGCCGGGGATGCCGGGCAGCTTGGGCCGGTCCAGGGTTCCGTTGGACATCACCACGTACCGCGCCCGCATCCGGTCGCCGCGGTCGGTGGACACGATCCACTCGGCCGCGTCCTCGTCCCACCGCAGTTCCGTGACCGCGGTCTGGAAACACGCGTCGCGGTAGAGGTCGAAGTGCTCGCCGATGGCGCGCGCGTGCAGGCGGATCTCCTCGCCGGGCGAGTACTTCCACTCGGGGACGTGACCGAGTTCGTCCAGCAGTGGCAGGTAGATGTAGGACTCGATGTCGCAGTGGATGCCCGGATAGCGGTTCCAGTACCAGGTACCGCCGAAGTCCCCGCCCTTCTCGATCACCCGGATGGAACCGGCGCCCGCCTGCCGGAGTCGTGCCCCGGCGAGCAGGCCGCCGAGCCCGCCGCCGATGACGATCACTTCTACGTCGTCCTGCAACGGTTCGCGGGTGAAGTGCGGATCGCCGTGCGGGTCCTCGGCGTAGTAGCCGAACTCGCCGGAGGCGTCGCGGTACTGGGCGGCGCCGTCGGGACGGATGCGGCGCTCCCGTTCGGCCTGGTACCTGGCGCGCAGTTCCTGGGGGTCGAAGCCGGGGTCTTCGGAAACGGACGGCACAGAAAAGCCTTTCGCTGAATAGAAGGGGTCGTCAGACCGCGGACCAGCCGTTGTCGACCGGGAGGACGACGCCGGTGATGTTGGAGGCGGCGGCGGAGGCCAGGAAGACGATCGCGGCGGCCTGCTCCTCGGCCTCCGCGATGCGGCCGACGTTGGGGAGGTACCGGCCGACGACCCGCGGTCCGTGCCCGGCGGGATCGGGGGAGGTGGAGATGCCCGTCACCGTGCCGCCGGGCGCGATGGCGTTGGCCCGGACACCCGACTCCCGGTACATGACCGCGACTGAGCGCATGAGTCCGACGAGCCCGGTTTTCGCTGTGGTGTAAGCGAGTCCGGCGGCGCTGCCGCGCAGGGCGGCCTCCGACGCGGTGTACACGATCGCGCCCTTGCCCTGGGCGAGCAGGTGCGGCAACGCGGCGCGGGTCAGCCGGAAGGGCGAGGTCAGGTTGACGGCGATGAGGCGATCCCACTCCTCGTCGGAGACGTCGGCCGCCGCGGTCATCGAGTCCATGATCCCGGCGTTGCACACCAACACGTCCAGGCCGCCGAACGTGCTCACCGCCGTCGTGATCACCTCGTCCACCACGGCGGCCTCGGTCAGGTCGCCCGCGACGGCCACCGCGGTGCCGCCGGCCGCCGAGATCTCCTCGGCCACGGTCTTGGCGGCGTCGCCGTTGACGTCAGCCACCACCACTTTCGCGCCCAGCAGGGCGAACTGACGGGCCGCGGCCCGTCCGATGCCCGATCCGGCGCCGGTCACGACGACGCTGCTGCCGTCCAAGTCACTGGTTGTGGTCATGCGATCACCGTACCGACTTAATGGCACGATGCGCCACTATGTCATTCACAGACAAAAAGTAGGATGTGGAGCACACAGGACGGAGGTGGCATGACCGGCCATCAGCAGACCCGCGCGGCGGAGCGGACCGGACGCCCGCCGCTGACCGAACGGCGCAAGGCGGAGACCAGGCTGGAGGTCGCCCGCGCGGCCGTCCGCCTCTTCCTGGCCCAGGGGGTCGCGGACACGTCCGTCGAGGAGATCGCGGCGCAGGCGGGCATCTCCGCGCGCACGCTGTGGCGTTACTTCCCGAGCAAGGAGAGCTGCGTGATGCCGCTGCTGGTCAGCGGGATCGAGCACACGGCGGCGCGGCTGCGGTCGTGGCGCGGCGACCAGGGCGTGTCGGACTTGCTCAGCACGCTCGCGCACGGCCACTCCGGGTCCCCGGAGGGCATGGCCGAGATGCTGAACCTGGTCCGGCTGACCAGGACCGACCCCGGCCTGCGCGCGGTCTGGCTGGAGGCGCACCGGGAGGCGGAACCGGCGTTCGCCGAGGCGCTCGCCCACCGCGCGGGGCTGACCGAGCCCGACCTGGCCACCGCGATCCAGGCGGCGATGATCAACGGGGCGTTGCGGGTGGCCGTGGAGCACCACGCGTTCAACGCCGAGACGCCCGCGTCCCTGGCGGCGGCGACCGCCGAGGCGTTGACGATCGCCGCGCGGGGACTACCGGCGTAGTTCGGTTTCCTCGGAGGCGAGGGTGCGGACGAGCCACGACGTCGTCGTCTCGACGAGGTCCTCGTCCACCGGCCGGCGCAACTGCCTGGGGTAGAAGAGGATCGACGGACGGCCGGGGTCGCGGCGGAGCAGATGCGTCAGATCGGGAACCCGCCGCACCTCCGCCGCGCCCTGGACGAGGGCGTCGATCCGGTGCAGGTCATCGGGATCGACCTGGATGTCCTTCTCGCCGGTCACGGCCAGCACCGGAACCTGGATGCGTGCGAGATCGGCCCTCGTGTCGTGACTCAGCATCTCGCGCGTCCAGCGGGCGTTCATCGGCTTCCCGGCGACGCGGACGACGTCCGGGCCGGGCGTCTTGAGCCGGATCACCCGCCGGACGGCCAGCCGGGCCAGAGGCCGCAGCGGTGCGGGAAGTCCACGGGCGACGGCGTCGGTCTGCCAGCGCAGGGCGTCCTCGCCGGAACGAGCGAACCCCGCCAGCAGCACCACGGCCGCGACGCCAGGGCGGGAGCCGAGCGCCATGGCGTGCAGCGCGCCTTCGCTGTGGCCGACGACGCCTATGCCGTCGCGCCGGATGTCCGGCCGCGCCGCGAGAGCGTCGAGCGCCGCGGCGGCGTCGTCCCGGTTGTCGGCGAACCCGGTCGTCAGCCAGTCGCCGGCGGAGGCCCCGACGCCGCGCCGGTCGTAGCGCAGGGTCGCGATGCCCTGCCGGGCAAGCGATTCGGCCAGCACCGGGCCCAGGTTCTGCTTCAGTCGCCCGGCGTTGCCGTCGCGGTCCAGCCGCCCGGAGCCGTGCAGCAGCAGAACGGCCGGGTGGGGGCCGGCGCCGTCGGGCACGGACAGCGTGCCCGCCAGCGGTGTGCCGTCACTCGCGATGATCGTCAGGTCCAGGTTCCGCAAAGTCCCAGCTCCGCACGTCTCTCAGGGTCACGAATATTCTCGACCCTGATAACATTACCGTATGTGAGAAGATGGGGTCATGGCGACCGCGGACCTCCTCCTGCATCCCGTGCGGATGCGCATCCTGCAGGCGTTGTTCGAGACTGATCCGCTGACCACGGCCCAGTTGAGGGAACGCCTGCCCGACATCGCGCCGGCGACCATGTACCGGCACATCGCGGTTCTGGCCGAGAGCGGCGTGCTCGAAGTGGCGGACGAACGCCGGGTGCGCGGCACGGTCGAGCGCAGTTACCGGGTGCGCAAGGAGGAGGCCACGGTCGACCCGGACGCGCGCGCCGCGATGACCCGGGAGGACCACCTGCGGTCGTACTCGACGTTCGCCGCCTCGCTGATGGGCGACTTCGACCGTTATCTCGCTCATCCCGACGCGGATCCGCACGCGGACGGTGTGGTCTACCAGCAGGCCGCGGTCTGGCTGACCGACGAGGAGTTCGCCGTGATGCTCAAGGAGATCCAGCACGCGGTCCTGTCGCGGACGGGCGGGGAGCGGGACGGCGGACGTCGGCGCAGGGTCGTCAGTCTTGTCGTGGTGCCCGACGAGCCAACGGGTTCCGCGTGACCCAGTCGGCGAGCGCGGTGAGCGTGGTCTCGGCGCTGGCCGCCATGTAGTCGCGCAGCGCTTCCACGTCCGCGCGAGTGCCGCCGAGCACCGGATCCATGCGCAGCAATCGCCACGACTGCTCTGCCGCGGTGCCGCGGTCGTGCGCCTGGAACGTCCAGCTCCACTCGACGATTCCGTCGACCACAAAGGCGAAAACGGCTCCCGGCTCGGCTTTCACCACCTGTGACCGGGTGGTCCACTCCTTGCCGTCCCTGCGGTTGCGACCGCTGAACCACGCGCCGGCCTCGGGCCCGGAACCCTCGTCGAACGCGACGTCGCTCGCGTTGGGACTCCAGCGGCTGATCCCGGCCACGTCGCTGACGAGGCCGTAGACGTCGACGGGATCGGCATCGATCCACGTACGGCGAGTGAAGGTGAAATCGGACGGGTCCAGCTCGGTGACAGTGCTCATGCGACTCACTTCAGCGGGTGCCGCGCGGGCGGACCACTCCCGGCTCTGCGTATCCCTGGCTGGGAGAGGTAACGGGCGCCGCCCCGGCCCATACTCGAATCCATGAGCGGAACGGCACAGTTCGGGGACTTCCTCCAGACGCGGCGCTCGCAGCTTCGCCCGGAGGACGTCGGCGTCCCGACCTACGGCGAACGGCGACGCGTGCGAGGTCTGCGACGGGAAGAACTCGCGCAGCTGGCCGGCGTGAGCGTGTCCTACTACACGAGGCTCGAACAGGGACACTCCCTCAGCGCCTCACCCGAGGTGCTGGACGCGCTCGCCACCGCTCTGCAGCTCGACGAGGCCGAACGCCAGCACCTGCACACGTTGGCCACGCCCGCGAAGCAGGCCCGCCGAGCGCGCCGGCCGGCTCCCGAACGCGTGCCGGAGGCGACCGTCCAGTTGCTCCACGCGCTGACGGACGTTCCCGCGATCGTGCTCGGCCGTCGCAGCGAGGTGCTGGCCTGGAACAGGCTGGGACACGCGTTGTTCGCGGGACACCTGGACTTCACCGCCGTCGACCGGGTGGCGGAACGCCCGAACATGGCCCAGCTCGTGTTCCTCGACGCGCACACCCGTGAGCTCTACGCGGACTGGCACGGCAAGGCCAAGGCGGTGGTGGGGAACCTGCGCCTGATGACGGGGCAGCATCCCGACGACGCCGCGCTGCACGAACTGGTGGGCCAGCTGAGCGCGAAGAGCACGGACTTCGCCTCGATGTGGGCCGACCACCGCGTGAAAGCGTGCGCCACGGCCGTGTACGAGATGAGGCATCCCCTCGTCGGTCCGCTGGTCGTGACACAGCAGACCCTGAGCAACGGACCGGGCCCGAGCGTCGTGGTCGCGACCGTGCCGCCCGGCTCGCCGTCGGACGCCGGGTTGTCCCTGCTCGCTCACCTGATCCGGGCGTAGAAACCCCCGCACAGCAATCACATCAGAAGGGCGCGGCGCTGCCGCATGCCCGAAAACAGTGAGGAAACCATGTCCGCGAAGCATGTCCGCAAGGCGTTCGTCGCCGCGATCCTGGCCGCGAGCACCTTCGCCGCCACGCCGGCGTACGCCGCGTTGTGCGCCCCGCACGTCGTCCAGCACTTCGACCTGGCCAAGGGGCAGACGCCCGAGAGCATCGTGCTGGCTCCCAACGGAACCGCGTACGTGACCTTCGCCAAGGCCCGGCAGATCGCCGAGATCTCGCCCGGTGGCAAGATCCGGATCCTGGCCACGCTGCCCGCGCCCGCGGACGGCGGAGCCGGCACCCCCGCGCTGGGCTTCCCGCTGACGGTCGGCATCGACCGGGCGTCCGACGGCACGCTGTACTTCCTGTACGCCACCGGCACCGCGGACCTCACCGGCGTGTGGAGCCTGCGGCCAGGAGGGACACCGCGCCGCATCGCGCCGTTGCCCGCCGGGAGCCTGCCCAACGGCCTCGCGCTGGACCAGCGCACCCGCACCCTCTACGTCGCCGATTCCACTGGTGCCGTGTGGAAGGTGCCGACGTCCGGTGGCGCGGCGGTCTGGGCGTCCGGCGAGGAGCTCAAGCCTGCGGGCTTCCTCGGCGCGAACGGTCTCAAGCTGCACGACGGGGCGGTGTGGGTGACCAACCTCGACCTGGGGACGATCCTGCGCATCCCGTTGCGCGCCAACGGAAGCGCCGGTCCTGTGCAGGTCGCCGCCACCGGGCTGACCGGCATCGACGACTTCGCGTTCACCGGCAGGGGCGACGAGATCATCGCCGCGCTGGACACCGTGAACGAGGTCGCGCTCGTCAAGTCCGACGGCACGCACGAGGTCGTCCTGACCGCCGCCGACGGTCTGCAGGGCCCGACCTCGATCGCGGTGCGCGGCCGGACCGTGTACGTGCCGAGCGCCGCCTACCTCACCGCGAAGGACCCCAACCTGCTGCTGGCCCGCCTCGGGCACTGAGGGCTCGACATCACTATCAGTTCTGATAATGTTCTCGAAACTGATAGCGATCGCATCCCGAGGAGCAGAGATGGACGACAACGCGCGGGCCGGCCGGGGGGAGTGGCCTCGTCACGTTCTTCGTGGTCACCTTCACCACCACGTGGGGGTGCTGGCTCGTCGCCATCGTGCTCGGCGAACCGCCGACGACGTTCCCGACGGTCATCCCGTTCCTGCTCGGCGGTTTCGGCCCGGTCTTCGGCGCGATCGCGGTCAGGACGCGCCGGAACCGGCTCGGCGAGCCGGTTCCCGTCCACGCCGTCCGGTTCCGGCTGAACGCCCGGCTGCTCTGGGCGTTGCCCCTGCTGGTGCTGGCGGTCGCGACGGTGGCCGGTGGCACGGTGCTCGCGCAGGCGCTCGGCGGTCCGGTGCTCAGCCTGGACGCGGGGCGGGCGCTGATCGCGACCGCCGGCGGCGCTGCGCCGTTCTTCGTCAGCATGCTCGTCGGCGGCCCGCTCGCTGAGGAGCCAGGCTGGCGCGGCACGGCTCATCCACGACTGCTGGCGCGCATGGGGCGCTTCCGCGTCGGGTTGGTTCTCGGTGCGGCGTGGGCGGTCTGGCACCTGCCGTTGTTCTTCATGACCGGAACCGTGCAGGCGGGTTTCGGGCTGGTGAGCTGGAGCGGGTTGCTGTTCACGCTCAGCGTCTTCCCGATGGCGCTGCTGACCGGCTACGCCTACGAACTCGGCGGGGTGCCCGCGGCCATCGCCGTCCACTTCGGAGTCAACGCGACGACGGCCGTGCTGAACGCCTTCTCGCCGATGACGCAGGCGGTGGTCCTCGTGGTGCAGCTTCTCGTCGCGGTGACGGCGATCGCGCTGCGCCGGACCGCGTCGGTCACCGTTGTGGACGGTCCTGGAGTTCGGCTACGGCACGGGTGAGCCACTCCGCCAGCAGGGTGCGCTCGGCCTCGCTGAGCGCCGGGAGCTCGGGCAACGCGGCCTGCAGCGCCACGGCGAGAGCGATGGGCCCGGAGTCGGGCCGGACGGACGTCGAGGTCAGGATCTCGCCGAGAACCGCGTCCAGCAGCGCGGTGGCGAGGTCCGGATCGCGACGGTCCTCGGGTTGCCCCAGCAGCGCGAACACGGCGCCGGTGCCGGCGGCGTGGATCATGTCGACCGCCCGTGCCTCGGAGACCTTCAGCAACCTCGCGGCCGCCACCCGTGCGACTCGGGCTCGCAGCACCTCGGCGCCGTCGCTGGTGGCGGAGGAGTTCCGCTGCCGCCCCGGCGCGACGAGGAGCAGGAACACGTCGGGGTTGGCCAGGTTGAACGCGATGTGGGCGCGCCAGGCGGCCCGCAGGTCCTCGACCGGGTCGCCGTTCTCCTCGGCGGCCCTGGCCGCCTTGGTGGCGACGTAGTCGGCCAGCACGTGCTCCGCGACCGCCTCCAGGAGGCCGTCCTTGTCGCCGAACAGCCGGAAGATCGTCGGCGGCGGCACGCCCGCCTCCTGGGCGACCGCGCGGGTGGTGACCGCTTTGGCGCCGCTCGTGCGGAGCAGGTGGGCCGCGGCGGCGACGATCCCGGACCGGGTGTCAGTGGTGGTCGGCTCCAACATGGATCGATGGTATCAGGAAGTTGATACCATCGATCCGGATCAGTGATATCGTGAAAACGAATCACTGGTTCACGCAGGAGGAAGCCATGATCATCGTTACCGGAGCCACCGGCAGGCTCGGTGCCCAGATCGTCGAGAAGCTGCTGGACCACGTTCCCGCCGACACCGTCGGCGCCAGCGTGCGCGATCCGGACAAGGCGGCGGCACTCGCCGCTCGCGGCGTTCGCGTGCGCGCCGGCGACTTCACCGATCCGTCCACGCTGGACCACGCCTTCGAGGGTGCGGATCAGGTGCTCGTCGTCTCGGCCTCGATCAGGGGCCCGCAGGCGGCCGGTGCGAACGTGGCCGCCATCGACGCCGCCGTGCGGGCGGGCGCGTCGCGCGTGCACTACACCAGTCATCAGGCGGCCTCGCCCGACTCGTTGTTCGACCCGGGACGGCAGCACGCGTCGACCGAGCGGCACCTCGCCGGCCAGGGCGTCGCGTTCACGGCCCTGCGCCACGGCTTCTACACGAGCACCCTGGAGCACTACGTGCCCGCCGCGCTGCAGACCGGTGAGTTCCGGCTGCCGGAGGACGGGCCGTTCTCGTGGACCGCGCACGCCGACCTCGTCGAAGCGGACGTCGTGTCGTTGACGCGCCCTGGTGCGCTCGACGGTCTGACGCCGCCGCTCACCGCGCCCGACCTGCTCGACTTCGCCGACGTGGCGCGCGTTCTCGGTGAGCTGACCGGGCGCGACGTCAAGCGGGTCGTCGTGGACGACGAGGAGTGGAAGGAGACGGTGGTCGCCCAGGGCATGCCGGCCGCGGCGGCCGAGTTCACGCTCGGCATGTTCCGCGCGGCGCGGGCCGGTCAGTTCGCGGTCACCGACCCGGCTCTGGAAGACCTGCTCGGACGTCCGGCGATCTCCGTGCGCGCTGTGCTGGAGGACGTCGCGCGCCTCTGACGGTCACCGGAAGATCGTGGCCAGGACGTGGGCGAGGATGGCGCCGGGATCGGAGGCGGGGGCGACCGTCTGCCGCAGGGCGAGTCCGATGCCCAGGGCACCCAGCATGACCACGGCCTGGTCCAGCGGCAGCGCTGGTTCGAGGTCCAGGCGGCGGGAGTGCTCGGTGAGCAGGGAGATCACCTCGTCGTCGTGCCGCCGCTGGATGGCGGCGACCAGGGTGGCGGTCTCGGGTTGCTGCGCTGTCGCGGCGAGCACCTCCGCGGCCGCCGCGCTCCACTTCGCGGCGTCCTCGTCGCTCGGGTCGGCGGGGGCGAGGGCCGCGAGCACCTGCTCACGACTGGTGGCGCGGCCGAGAGCGTCCCGCAGTCCCTGCAGGTGGGCGTCCGCGCCGGCCTCGACGATCGCCAGCCACAGCCCTTCCTTGCCGCCGAAGTGCTTGTAGACGGCGCCACGGGTGTAGCCGGCGTCGGCGGCGATCTCCTCGACCGTCGCCGCCAGGAAACCGCGCCGCAGGAACACCTGTTGCCCGGCGACGAGCAGGTGTTCGTGGGTGCGTCGCTGCTGCTCAGCCCGCGTCAGCCTGGTCATCGCCCGCCATTCAGTAACAGACCGTTTCTGGAAACACGACGTTACTGTACCGTCGGGCGCATGGAGCTTCTGGGGCCTTTGGCGGCGTTTCTCACCGTGCCGCTCGGCCTGGCCGGGTTCGTGCTGTACGCCCTGCGGGCCCGCCGCAGCGGAGGTGGCGGGTCGATGCTGTCGCCGATCGAGGAGATCTGGGACCCGATCTCGCACCGGACGAACATCGAGATCCAGGTCGAGGGCGAACGGAGCCCGGAGACCCCGTCGCCCGGCGACCCGCTTCGGTTGCGCAAGCGGCCCCGCGGTGATCAGGGCGCGACGCGGTAGGTGTCGATCTTGCCGACCGGCGTGTCGGCTAGTAGACCGTCACCCCGTAGGCGTTGAGCGCCTCGGTGACGGGCTGGTAGAAGGATCGCCCGCCGCTGGTGCAGTCACCACTGCCGCCGGAAGTGAGGCCGAGAGCGGTGTTGTTCGCGAACAACGGCCCTCCGCTGTCGCCGCCCTGCACGCACACCGTCGTCGCGATCATGCCGGTGACCGTCGTGCCGTCCACGTAGTTCACGGTGACGTTGAGACCGGTGACCTTGCCGCGGTGGAACCCGGTGGTGCTGCCGCTGCGCCCGACGGTCTGGCCCACCACGGGGTTGCCCGCGCTGTCGATGGAACGCCGGGTGCCGTTGTAGAGGTTGACCTCGCCGGGCCTGCTGATGTCGCTGGTGTACTGGAAGAGCGCGTAGTCGTTGCCGGGGAAGCTGGTTCCGGTCCTGGACGCGATGACCTGGCCGCCGGAGGTGGACCAGGTGGACGTGAGGTTGCCGCAGTGACCGGCGGTCAGCAGGTAGGCGGTGCTGGTGCCGGGCCTCTTCACGTTGAACCCGAGCGAGCAGCGCACGCCGCCGCCGAGAATGGCGTCACCGCCCGCGATGGTGGTCGTGAACGAGCCGGGGACCTGCTCCAGTCGCGCGGTGCTGCCCAGACCGGCGACCACGGCCTTCAACCGGGCGAGCGACGCGCCGGTCACGGTCGTGTCGGCGGAGACGACCACCTGGTTGGCGACCGGGTCGGTGCCCCAGGAGGTGCCGGGGATCTTCGCCGTGCGGGCCAGAACGGCGGCGCTGGCGTCGAGGGTGGCCGCGCTGTGCTGGACGAGCCGGGCCCGTGCGCCGGATGCGGTGACGGTGGCGAGCGCGGCCTGGTCGGTCACGGTGACGACGAGCCGGCCGGAATCGTCCACATAGGATCCGGCGGCGGACGAACCGAGCCGCGTTTCCAGAGTGGAGACATCGGCCTGTGCGGCGGGCGCGGTGACGAAACCGGCCGCCAGCGCGGCTATCGACACCAACTTGAGTGCGGCAGGGAAACTGCGCATCGAAAACTCCCGACTGTGCAACGAGAATCGCCCCCGGCAGGGTTGCGGGCGCACAGCCAGACTGCTGCGTTTCGCGAAAACGGTCCAGATGCCTAATAAAAATTTGGGCGGCGAACGGCCGATAATAGTATTAAAGGAATTCGGGGTGGTGCTGAACGGTTCGGCGCGGACGACATCCGCGCCGAACCGTTCAACCGTCAGACCGTGAAGCTGTAGTCACCGGCGGGAACGTGGAACGACGCGACACCTGAACCGGAACCGAGCGGAACGGCCCCGGCCGGAGCCGTCACCGCGGTGGTCGCCGGCACGCGCACGACCGCCGAGGTCCCGGTGGGTACGACCACGTGGAGGGTGAACCGCCCACCGGTCGTGTTCCACTCGCTGACCGCCTCCCCGTACGGCGTCCGGTGCGACGACCTGGCCGAGGTCAGCCCGCCGCCCGGTTTCGGGGCGATGAGCAACGACCGGTAGCCGGGCGAGGCCGGGCTCAGGCCACCGACGGTGCGGTAGAGGAAGTCGCCGACCGAGCCCATCGCGTAGTGGTTGAAGGAGTTCATCCCCGGATCCTGGAACGACCCGTCCGGGCGGATGCTGTCCCACCGCTCCCACACCGTCGTGCCTCCCTTGTTCACCATGTAGCCCCAGCCGGGGTAGTCCGGCTGCGTCAGCACCTGGTACGCGACGTCGGCCCGGCCGTGGTCGGCCAGCACCGGCAGGAGGTGCGACACCCCGACGAACCCGACGGTGAGGTGGTTGCCGGCGGCACGGATCCTGGCCACGAGCTTGTCCACCAGGGACTGGACCCGGTTCGCCGGCACCAGGCCGAACGCCAGCGCCAGCGCGTACCCCGTCTGGGTGTTGCCGGAGACGGTGCCGTCCGCGGCCACGAGCCGGCTGGTGAACGCGGCCGAGACCTGGTCGGCGAGCGAACCGTAGGTCGCCGCCTCTGAGGACCTGCCGATGGCCTGCGCCATCCGGGACACCAGCCGCGCGGACCACGCGAAGTACGCCGTCGAGATGACGTTGCGAGGCGTGTCGTCGTTGACGTTGAGCCAGTCGCCGAACCCGCCGCGATCGCGGATGAGATCGGCCTCCGCGGTCGAACGCAGGTAGTCGACCCACTTCGTCATGGCGGCGAAGTTGTCCTGAACCACGCGCAGATCGCCGTAGCGCTGCCAGAGCGTGAACGGCACGATCACGCCCGCGTCACCCCACGCCGCGGTGCCGCCGCCCATGCCGCCGACGTTCGGGGCGACGTCCGTGAACGCGCCGTCGGAGCGCTGGGCGTCGACCATGTCGTCGGTGAACTTGTCGAGGAACGCGGACACGTCCATGTTGTGCGTGGAGGTGGGAGCGAACGACGCGATGTCCCCGGTCCACCCCAGCCGCTCGTCGCGTTGGGGACAGTCGGTGGGCACGTAGAGCATGTTCGACCGCTGTCCCCACACGATGGCGTTCTGGAGCTTGTCGAGCATCGGGTCGGAGGTGTCGAACCCGCCGATCTCCTCGCCGTTCGTCCACGCCGCCCGGCCGGTGATCGTGTCGAGCGTCGGCGCGGTGGGCAGACCGGTCAGTTCGACGTAGCGGTAGCCGTGGACCGTGAACCTCGGTTCGAAGGTCTCGGTCTGGCCGGTGCCCGCCAGCACGAACTGGTCGGTGACCTGCGCGGCCCGCAGGTTGGTGGTGTAGAGCGTGCCGTCGGGGTTGAGGACCTCCGCGTGCCGCAACGTGATGGTGGTGCCCGCGGGGCCTTGGACCCGGAGCCGGTTCCAGCCGGAGAAGTTCTGGCCGAGGTCGAAGACCCACACGCCGGGCTTGGGCTGGGTCAGCGCGACCGGCCGCAGATCCCGCTGCACCTTCGTGCCGGCGTCCACCTGGGCCACCAGGTTCGGCAACGCGCCCTGGCGGACCTGGGCGGAACGCCAGCCGCTGTCGTCGAACCCGGCGCCGTCCCATCCCGGGACCGCGAGCCGGGCGTCCTGGTGCTCGCCGTGGTAGAGGTCGTCGGCGATGATCGGACTGGCTCGGTACTTCCAGGAGCCGTCCGTCGCCACGGTCTGCGTCGTACCGTCCACATAGGTCAGAACGAGCTGCGCCGAGTACCACGGCTGGGTGCCGTAGAACCTGTTGCCGCCGATGCCGAGGCTGCCGGAGTACCAGCCGTTGCCCAGCCACGCGCCGAGAGCGTTGGTGCCCTGGCGAATTCGGCTGGTGACGTCGTGCACCTTGTACTGGACGCGCTTGTTGTAGTCGGTCCACGCCGGGGCCAGCACGTCCTCACCGACCTTGGCGCCGTTGAGCTGCGTTTCGTGGATGCCGAGCGCGGTCGTGAGCAACCGGGCGCTGCGCACGGGCTTGGTCACGGTGAAACCCTTGCGCAGCAACGGGGCGGGCTGCGGAACGACGACCTCGTTGCCCCACGGAGCCCCGCCGATGCCGACCAGAGCCCTGGCCTGAACCCAGGTACTGTCGTCGAACCCCGGCTGTTCCCAGCCGGCAGGGGACTGCGTCGACGCCTTCCAGGTCCCGTCGGACTGCACCACGAGGGCGTCCGCGGTCAGCTTGGCCACGAGCCCCGCGGGGGAGTCCGACGTGTTGGCGCTCGACACCGCGATGGTGTTGGCGCCGGACCGCAGCCGGCCGGTCAGGTCGATCACGCCCGCTCGTCGCCAGGCGTGCTCCACATGCGGGCTGGAGTAGATCTTCACGCCGTTGACCCACACGGTCGCAGTGTCGTCGGCGGTGACCGCGAGCGTGGCGGCGGCCGGCACCGAGGCGAGCGTGAACGTCTTGCGGAAGTACCTCGTCATCGGCGGCAGACCGGCCGTCGGCGACCCCTCCGGATACCAGATCCAGGTGGCGCCGTCCAAGCCCTGGCCGACCGGCCCGCCGACGAACGCTCCGCGCCACTCCGAGGCGGCGTTGTAGAGGCCGGTCTCGAACGTCGAGACCGCGCTCCAGCCACCTGCCCTGCCCTGCGTGTCCCAGACGCGGACCCGCCAGTGGTAGGCGGTCAGCGAGGTCAGCGCGGCACCGCCGTAGATGACGTCCACGGACTGTTCGTCGTGCACCCGGCCGCTGTCCCAGAGATCGCCGGTCCCGGCCTCGGCCAGGGCCTTCGTGCTGGCGACGATCACCTGGTACGAGCCCTGCCGTTGAGCGGAGGCCGTGGAGGCGAGCGTCCAGCCCAGCCTCGGTCGCCTCGCGTCCACGCCGAGCGGGGCGACCCGTCGTTCGGTCGTCGTGGCGGTGACCGTCAACGGCGTCGCCTCGCCCGGATCGGTCGTGGTCACACCGCTGCCCCACGGCTCGATCCCGTACGAGCCGAGGTCCGCCGCCTGGGGCCAGGCGCTGTCGGCGAAACCAGGCTTCTCCCAGCCTTCGCCCGCGCCCCGGCCCGCCTTCCACGTCCTGTCGGTGACCAGGTCGACGGCCGTGCCGCCGGTGACGATCCGCGCGCGGGCGACGAGGCCCGCCGGACCGGCGGTGGTGTTGCGCACCGCGATCGCCAGCGTGTTGGTGCCGGTGACGAGGGCGGAGCGCAGGTCGACGGTGACCGCGCGCTGCCAGGAACTGGTGTAGCGGGCGGACGCGGCGAGAGGTTCGCCGTTGAGCCACACGTCGACCGTGTCGTCGCCGGTGACGATCAGCCGGGCTTCACCGACCTGTCCGGCGGGCTGGGTGAAGGTGCGGCGGAAGTAGCGGTGCTCGGCGGGGGCGGAGACGGCGGGGTTCCCCTCGGGGTACCAGATCCAGTGCGCTCCCGAGAGATCGGCGGGTGCTGCGGCAGCAGGGACCACGATGATCACGGACATGGCGAGGAGTGCCGACAATATTACGCAGAGTAACCGAGTTGGAGCGTGCGGCAGGGATCGACTTCGCATCGCGTTTCTCCTGGGCTAGGGGAGTGCTGGTAACGCAGGCGGCCGATTGAAACGTTTCAATTTGGTGCTGCACCGACCCTAGGACCTGCCCGGTCACACCGTCAACAGAGTCAGAGCTCGGCCAGTGGCGCCGGCCGCCCGAGGTGGTACCCCTGTGCCTGGTCGCACCCGAGGGTGCGAAGGATCTCCAGCTGTTCGGGATGTTCGACGCCCTCGGCGACCACGGTCAGGTCGACCGCGTGGGCCATGGCGATGATGCTGGTGACGATCGCGGTCGCCTCGTCGGAACGACCCAGGCCCGCGGTGAAGGAACGGTCGATCTTGAGCGTGTCCAGCGGCAGGGTGAGGAGCTGGGCGAGCGAGGAGTGGCCGGTGCCGAAGTCGTCGATCGCGAGCCGCACTCCCAGATCGCGCAACGAGGAGAGGGTGCGGGCGGCCAGTGCCGGGTCGCGCATGAGAGCGCTCTCGGTGATTTCCAGGCACAGCGAGCCAGGAGTCAGGCCTGCCTTGTGCGTGGCGTTGCGGATGGCCGACACGAGCCACGGGTCGTCGAGCTCGCGGGCTGACAGGTTCACCGTCAGCTGGAGATCCGGTGCCTGCTCGGCGATCTCACGGGCGGCGGTGTGCAGCATGTGCGCCCCGACGATGTTGATGAGATCGCTCTCCTCGGCGAGCGTGATGAACTCGCCGGGGAAGATCAGGCCGTAGCGGGGATGCGTCCAGCGCAGCAGGCCCTCGACGGCGGTGCGCCGGTCCGTGCGGAGGTCGACGATCGGCTGGTAGGCGAGCCACAGCTCGTCGTTGAGCGGCGCCATCCGCAGGTCCTGCTCCAGCTGCAGGCGGCGCTGGATGCGGTCGCGCAGTTCGACGTCGAAGAACGCGATCCGCCCGCGTCCCCTGGTCTTGGCCTGGTACATCGCGAGGTCGGCGTCGCGGAGCAGGTCGGCGCCGTCGCGGGGGTCGCCGGGTTCGGCGAGCACGATGCCCACGCTCGCGTCGACGTGCAGTTGCCGGCCGTCCACCATGATCGGCCGGTTCATCTCGGCGCGGATGTGGTCCGCGAGGGCGGTCGCCTCGTCCTGGCCGGTCACGCCGTACGCGATGACGGTGAACTCGTCGCCGCCGAGCCTGCCCACCACGTCGCCGCGGCGGGCGCTCAGGCTCAGCCGCGAGCCGACGACCCGCAGCACCTCGTCGCCCGCGCTGTGACCGAGGGAGTCGTTGATGACCTTGAACTTGTCCAGGTCGATGAACAGCACCGCGGTGAGCCCAGACCGGTGGGCCCTGGCGGGCTGGCTGAGCCGGTTGATGGTCACCGTGCGGTTGCTCAGGCCCGTCAGCGCGTCGTGCGTCGCCTCGTGCTCCAGCCTGGTGTCGATCATGCGCCGTTCGGTGATGTCGGTGAAGGACAACACCGTCGCCGTCGGCAGGGTGCCGTCCTGGCTGAGCGGGCGGGCGCTCAGCGACAGCCAGACGTGGCTGCCGTCCGGCCGGGGCGCCCGGACGATCCGCCCGTGCTGCGCTCTGCCGGTCGCACGGGTGATGGCCGAGGGGAAGCGTTCGAGCGGGATGGGCCTGCCCGCCTCGTCGTGCAGTCCGACCGACGACGCGAGCTCGCCGGTCGCCTCGCGCGCGCTCACGCCGAGGATCCGTTCGGCAGCCGGGTTGACGGACTCGACGAGGCCCGTGGCGCCGACGACGAGCACGCCCTCCTCGATGGCGTCGACCACCGCGGTGAAGCGCTGCTCGGCCCGTCTGCGCGCGGTCTCGTCCGCGCAGATCAGCACGTACCCGTCGTCCATCCTGGCGACCGAGACGCGCACCGTCAGCGCCTCGCCGCTGGATCTGCGGTGCTCCGCCTGGACCACGCCGCCCGCGTCCAGGATCGCCGCCGGGTCGAGCGCGGCCCCGACCACCAGGGCGATGGGCCGCCCGATCGCGTCGGCGGCGCGGTGGCCGTAGACGTTCTCCGCGCTGGGGTTCCAGCTGGTCACGATGCCGCGGGCGGTGGTCGCGACGAGCGCGTCGCTCACGTGCGCGGCGAGTGCGGCCTGGTAGCGCAACGCCGCCGCGGCCGCCTTCTGCTCGGTGACGTCCCGCATGATCACCTGGAACGCGGGCCTGCCCTCCCAGGTGGTGCGCACCGACACCGACTCGATGTCGGTCGTGCCCCCGTCGAACCGGACCAGCACCGCGTCCGCCGGGTCGCTGGCGGCGCCGGGCTCGGACAGCTTCGCGATCCGGCGCAGCATCTCCTGCTGCGAGGCGGGGTGGACGAAGTCGGTGATCAGCCTGCCGACGATCTCGCCGTCGGACAGCGCCCGCACGAACCGGACCGCCGCCGGGTTCGCGTACACGATCCGGCCGGACTCGTGCACCACGATCGCGTCGGGGGAGAGGTCGACCAGGAGCCGGTAGCGGTCCGCGAGGTCGGTGAGCTGCTGTTGCTGGGTGTGCCGCCAGGTCACGTCCGCGACGACGCCGACCAGCGCCGGTAGGGAGCCGCGGGTCGACACGCGGGCGCGGAACTGGAGCCGGCGCGTGCCGGCCGGGGTCTCCACGGGCTGTTCCAGCTCGAAGTCCTGCCAGGCGGGGGCCGATCTCGCGGCCACCGTCAGCGGTGCCACCAGGTCGGCCAGCGCGGCGCGCACGGTGCCGGAGTCCGCGCCGGGCACCCCGATCACCACGTCGAGGCCCGGCATCCAGCCGAGCCGGTCGTCGTCGAGGTCGAGCCACCACACCACCGAGGCGCCGATCGAGAGCGCGAGGCCGGCCAGCAGCTCGTGGTCGAACTCCGCGTCACCGATCAGGCCGCTCACGTCATGGCTCCCAGGTCCTGCACTCCCTCGGATTCGCGGTGGCGTGGCCATCGTGAAGTCCTACCGCACAGGCGGCCGGAGGCGCATCCGTCTGGCGTAAACATGGTGTGCCGTTATATCGGTAGCCGGACACCGTCCGATGGTCAGGGGGTCGACTTCACTGTCCATTGTGGATGAATAGATCGCTCACCCGCCAGGTGTGCTGGGCAGTTACCCTGGTAGGAGGTGTCGGCCCTCGGTGGTGGAGCTGGATATGGTCGCGCGAGGTGTGAGCATCTGCGGAATCGGCGTGGTCAGCGCGTACGGCTGGAGCCGCCGGTCTCTGTGGGACGGTCTGGCGAGCGGGAAACCCGCCGCCACCGTGGTTCCCGAGCTGGGCAGGAACCCCGGCGAGACGGTCTGGGCGGCGCGAGTCGGCGACGGCGGTGATCCGCTCGACGGACCGAGCCGGTTCGCGCAGGCCATGCGAGCCGCCGCCAGAGAGGCCATCGAGGACGCGGGTACCCGCGGCTGGCGTCCCGGTCGCCGGGTCGGGCTCCTGCACGCGGTGGTGCTGGGCGAGGTGGACCTGTGGCGCGATTTCTACGTCACGCGCGGAGGGTCGTTGCCGGTGCACGACTATCTGGCGCTGATGCCGTCCACGCCGATGTCGATGCTCATGCAGGAATACGGTTTCCACGGGCCGGCCATGAACGTCTCGGCGATGTGCGCGTCGGGCAACGCCGGCCTGATCACGGCGAAAGCGTGGCTGGACGCGGGAATCGTCGACGACGTCGTGTTCGTCGCGACGGATCTGTCCCTCACGCCGGAGAACGTGGCCCACTTCGTCCGGCTGGGAGTGGCCATCGTGGACGCCGAGCCGCTCGACGCGTGCCGTCCGTTCCAGCAGGGCAGCAGGGGATTCGTGATGGGTGAGGCGTCGGTGGCGTTCGTCCTTTCCCGGCACGCGTCCCGGCCGTACGCCATGACGCTGGGCGGCGCGATGTCGCACGACGCGTACCACGTGACGTCGATCGATCCGCAGCTCGACCAGATCACCGCGTGCTTCACCGACGCGCTGGACAACGCCGGGGTGAGCGCCGCGGACGTGCGCTACCTCAACGCGCACGGTCCCGGCACCGCGCAGTGCGACGCGGCCGAGGCGGCCGTCCTGGAGCAGCTGTTCGGGCCGGAGACCGAGGTCTACTCGGTGAAGCCGCTGACGGGACATTGCCAGGGCGCGGCGTCGGCGATCGAGGCCGCGGTGACGGCGATGGCGTACGACACCGGCGTGATCCCGGCACCGCCCGTGGTCGCGCCGGGACATCCGGCCCTGCTGGACGGGCTCACACCGCTCGCCGACGGTCTCACGATCAAGTCGTCGCTCGGCATGGGCGGGCACAACTCGGCGATCGTGCTGGCGCCACCCGCGTGACGCGGTGTCCGGAACCGGCCAGATCGATGTCGACAACGTTGACAGCGTGGTAGGTCTGCGGAAAGTTCCGATCTATGGGCTTCAGGGGACTGGTAGTGATGGCGGCCGCGCTGGTGCTCGCGGCTCCGGTGGTCGCCGCCGCGGACCCGGTGCCCCCGCTGGTCTCCGACCCCACGGCGTACGTGGACCCGTTCATCGGCACCGGTTTGGCCAACGCCGCCGCCGGTGAGATCAACAACTTTCCCGGTCCGGCGGTGCCGTTCGGCATGATGCAGTTCTCGCCGGACACCCTGGGCTCCTACGCCGGCTACCAGTACCACAACGAAAAGATCCGAGGTTTCAGCCTCACGCACGCGAGCGTCGGGTGTACCGCGTTCGGCGACGTGCCGATCCTGCCGATCACCGGTGACCTGGGGGAGAAGCCCTGGGACCGGGTCGAGCGCTACCAGCACACCAGTGAGCAGGGCGAGCCCGGCTACTACGCGGTGACGTTGGAGGACTCGAAGGTCCGGGCCGAGCTCACCGCCACCACCCGCACCGGCCTGGCCACGTTCACACTGCCCGCCGACGGCCACGTCCTGGTCAAGGGCGGCGCGAGTCTGTCGGGCAACTCGGCGGCCGAGGTGAGGATCGAGAACGACACCACGGTCACCGGTTCGGCCAGCACCGGCGGTTTCTGCGGCAAGGCCAACAAGTACACCGTCTACTACGCCATCACCTTCGACCGGCCGTTCACCGCCAAGGGCACGTGGGACGGCAACGCGATCAGTCCCGGCAGCGGTGGGGTCGAAGCCCCGAAGGCGGGCGCGTACCTGAGTTTCCCCGCGGGTCAGGTCAAGGCCAAGGTGGCGCTGTCGTTCGTCGGTGTGGACGGTGCGAAGCGGAACATGGCGCAGGAGATCCCGCACTGGGACGCGGGCCAGGTCCGCGCGGACACCAGGGCGAAGTGGCGCACCGAGCTGAGCAAGATCCGGGTCGCGGGCACGGACACCGGTGAGCTGAAGACCTTCTACACCGCTCTGTACCACTCGTTGATGCACCCCAACACGTTCAACGACGTGGACGGCCGCTACATCGGCTTCGACGACCAGATCCACACGCTGCCGGCCGGACGCACCCAGTACGCGAACTTCTCCGACTGGGACACCTATCGCAGCCTGGCCCCGCTGCATGCCATGTTGTGGCCGCGCGAAGCCAGTGACATGGCGCAGTCGCTCGTGAACGATGCCGTGCAGGGCGGCTGGTGGCCGCGCTGGCCGCTCGCCAACGACTACACCGCGCAGATGACCGGCGACAGCTCCGTCCCGCTGATCGCCAACCTGTACGCGTACGGCGCGCGCGACTTCGACCTCAAGACCGCGCTCCAGTACCTGGTCAAGGGCGCGACCAGCGTGGACACCACGCCCGGCGCCTACCAGGAACGGCCGGGCATCGCCGAGTACGTGAAGCGCGGCTACCTGCCCAACACCGACGCCGCGCGCGGCGACCACAACCGGGTCGGTGCCTCGATCACGCTGGAGTGGTCGATCGACGACTTCGCCATCGCCCAGCTCGCGAAGGCCGCCGGTGACCGCAAGACCGCCGCGGAGTTCACCCGGCGCGGCCAGAACTGGCAGAACCTGTTCAACCCCGCCACCTCCCACGTCCAGCCGCGCGACGGCGACGGGCGGTTCCCGGACGGTCCGGCCTTCTCGCCCGGCGGCGGGTTCGGCCAGGACGGGTTCGACGAGGGCAACTCGGTGCAGTACAGCTGGATGGTGCCGCACAACCCGGCGGGCCTGATCACCGCGATGGGCGGCCGGGACGCCGTGGCGGCGCGGCTGGACACGTTCACCACCAAGCTCAACGCCGGTCCGCTGGAGCCGTACATGTGGGCGGGCAACGAACCGGCGTTCGGCATTCCCTGGCTGTACAACCACACCGGACGGCCGTGGCGCACCCAGCAGGTGGTCCGCCAGATCATGACCACGCTGTTCAACGCCACTCCGGACGGCGAGCCCGGCAACGACGACCTCGGCGCCCAGTCCTCCTGGTACGTCTGGGCCGCACTCGGCCTCTATCCCGCCACACCCGGCACGTCCGACCTGGCGCTGCACAGCCCGTTGTTCCCCCGAATCGTGCTCGACCTGCCCGGCCGCGACCTGACCATCAACGCGCCCAAGGCCTCCGCCACCGCGATGTACGTGCAGGACCTGAACCTCAACGGCCGCGACCACGAGCGCACCGGCCTGCCCCGTGACATCGTCGGCACCGGCGGCAGGCTCGACTTCGAGCTCGGCACCACACCGGACCGCGGCTGGGCGACGGACGCCGACGAGGCGCCACCGTCCTATCGCGACGGTGAGCACGACTTCCTGGCCAGTGCCAACAGCATGATCACGGTGAGGCCCGGTGGTACCGCGGAGTTCACGGTGTCCGCGCGCAAACTGGCGGGCAAGGACCGCACTCTCACGGTGTCGAGTGCCCCGCCCGCCGGGATCACCGTCACCGGTCCGCAGCGGTTCCGCCTGGAGGACGGCCAGGCGAAGTTCCAGGTCAGCGCGACCGCGCCCGAGGGCTACTACGACATCCCGGTGACCATCAAGGGCGACCGCCGCACGGTCACGACCACGGTGACCGTTCTGGTGGCACCGGAAGGCAGCCTGGCCACCCGGTACAACAACACCGGCATCTCGGACGACGACGCCAAGTCGCAGGCCAACCTGGACGGTGCCGGCAACAGCTACTCCCGCCAGGCCCTGGCCGAAGCGGGCCTGACCGGCGGCAAGCGGGTCGAGGTAGCGGGCACCGCGTTCACCTGGCCCGCCGCTCCTGCCGGGCGCCCGGACAACGTCGCCGCCGAAGGCCAGACCATCGCCGTGGCAGGTCAGCCTCGGCGCCTGGTGTTCGTCGGTGCGGCGAGCAACGGCGACCACCGCGGTACCGCGACCGTCACCTTCACGGACGGCGGGACCGCCCAGGCCGACCTGTCGTTCGGCGACTGGGTGCTGCCCGGCGGCAGCGCGAACGACCCCGTCTTCGGCAACACCGTGGTCGCGCATCCCCGCTACCGCAACGTGAACCAGGGCGGCACCGGCCCCGCGTTCGTCTTCGCCACCGCGCCGTTCGACGCGCCGGAGGGCAGGACGATCGCCGCCGTGACCCTGCCGTCCGACAAGCAGATCCACCTGTTCGCCCTCGGCACCGGCTGAGGTTTGCCGGACGGCCGGCACGGGGTACGGACGAGGCGTGAGGACGCCACCTGTCGTGTCGGCCGAGGAGTGGACCGCGGCCCGTGAGGACCTTCTGCGCAAGGAGAAGGAGCACACGCGGGCGAAAGACGCGCTGTCAGCGCAGCGCCGCCGGTTGCCGTGGGTCCGGGTCGAGAAGCAGTACGCCTTCGAGGGTCCGGACGGGACGGTGGACCTGCCCGCCCTGTTCGACGGGCGGCGCCAGCTGATCGTCTACCGGCACTTCTTCGAGCCCGGCGTCGCCGACTTCCCGCAGGGCGGCTGCAGCGGCTGCGCGATGTTCACCGACAACCTCGGCCACCTCGCCCACCTCAACGCCCGCGACGTCACGTTCGTGCTGGTCTCCGCCGCTCCGCAGGACGACATCAGGCGCTACCGGCACCGGATGGGCTGGGACCAGGTGCCCTGGTACACGACGCGGGACGAGTTCTCGAAGGACTTCGGCGTCGAGGAGTACTTCGGCCTCAACGTCTTCATCCGCGAGGGCGACGAGGTCTACCGCACCTACTTCACCAACGCGCGTTCGGCGGAGCAGACCGGCAACGTCTGGAGCCTGCTCGACCTCACCCCGCTCGGCCGTCAGGAGGAGTGGGAGGACTCGCCGGAGGGCTGTCCGCAGGAGGCGCCGTACCAGTGGTGGCGTCGCCACGACGAGTACGGCACCCCAGTGGACGCGGGCTGACCTCAGTCGGATTTGCCGTGGCGCTCCAGCAGAGCGCGCAGTGCCGACATCTCGACGGCGAGTGCGTGGCGTCCCGCGGCGGTGATGCTGACCCAGGTCTTCGGGCGCTTGCCGTCGTACCCCTTCTCGACCACCACGAGCCCGGCGTCCTCCAGCACGGTGATGTGCCGCGACAGGTTGCCCGCGGTGAGGTTCAGGGTGGACTTCAGGTAACCGAACTCCACCCTCTTCACCTCCGCCGCGACGGTCAGGACGCCGAGCCGGTGACGCTGGTGAACGACGTCGTCCAGCGCCGCTGTGGGGTGCTCGCTCATGACGAGGACCGGCGGGCGGCGAGCGCGCCCAGCCCACCGAGCACGAGGACGGTCGCGGGCAGGAAGACGTCCTGGGCGCTGCCCAACGCGTCGATCTTCATGGGCGAATTGTTGACGATCAGCACCGCAACCGCGAACACGGCCGCGATCACCGAGCACACCACGCTGCGTTCGATCCACGCGAGGGCGAACAGGCCGAGCGCGATCACCATGAACTGGGCCATGCCGCCCATGCCCAGGTCGACGCCGATGCCGGGCAGTTGCAGCAACGACAACGCGATCGACACCAGCACCAGACCCACCGAAACGAACAGCGGCCTGGCCCGCCGCACCCGGAAGGCCAGCAGAGCCAGCCCCAGGAGCACCAGCATGATGGCGACGGCCACGGGCAGCGACGGGTAGAAGAGCCTGTACTCGAAGAAGAGGCTGGTGCTCAGCGGGATCCCGAGCAGCACGGCGACCGAGCCGAACAGCGCGACCTGGGCGTACGTGCCGGTCGAGGTCTCCACACCGACGCGCTGGGCCCGCCACCGGTACCACCAGACCGTGGTGACGAGCCCCGCGACCAGCGCGCCGAGCCAGTACAGCTCGAGTGCGAGCGGGTGCGTCACCTCGTACGTCGTCCCGAGGTGCATCAGCGGGTTGAGCCACCAGCCAGGCCCGCCGTCGACCAGGTGGTCGGTCGGGTGCGGATCGGGCTGGGAGAGCGGGATCGAGCCGAACGACAGGATCCCGAAGAGCAGCAACGGGAACCAGTAGCCGTGCCGGTCGTCGCGCGCCCGCTTGCGCAGGCCGGCCAGTTCGTCGAGCAGTTCCGCCGGATCGTTCGTCATCTCGTCCCCCAAGTTGACTGTGATGCCATTAGGTTTGCATCACAAACCAAACTCGTCAACCGGTGAGCCGTCCGGCAGCCTCGTGTGCAGGTGCTCGCTGTCGGGTACGAGGCCGATGACCACTCTGGACACCTGACCCGTGCAATCGAAGGCGTGGAACTCGCCGGGATGCCGGTGTGGGTGTGAGCCGCGCGAGGTGCTGGACCGCGTGCCTGATCCGCCCCGAGCGAAAGACCTCGCCCGCGCGGAGGCGTATCCGGCGCTGCGCGCACGCCTGGAGCCCGACCGCACGCCGCCGGGCCGGTCGGCATCGTTCCGAAACAAGATGCGCCCGCGGACACCCGCTCTTACGCTCCGCCACGATGAATCCCGAAGAAATCGCCCGCCTCATGGCGGCGCACTCCGTCAGCCCGGACGTTCAGGTCACGCAGACCCGATACCGCCTGGAGCTGGCGCGAACCTGGCAGATTCCCGACGGCGCGCGAGTGCTGGAGATCGGCTGCGGCCAGGGAGACATGACCGCCGTGCTCGCGGACCTCGTCGGTCCACACGGGAGGGTCGTCGGCACCGACGTCGCGCCACCCGCGTACGGCGCTCCGGTCACGGTCGGCGACTCCGCGCGGCACCTGCTCGACGGTCCGCTCGGCGACCGCATCGAGATGCGCTACGAGACCGACGCGCTCACCGACGACGTCGGCACCGGCTACGACCTCGTCGTGCTCGCCCACTGCTCCTGGTACTTCGCGTCGGCCGACCAGCTCGGACGCACCCTGGCGAAGGCCCGCGAGCTCGGTGCGCGGCTCTGCTTCGCCGAGTGGGACCCGGAACCCCAGCGCGCCGACCAGGTGCCGCACCTGCTGGCCGTGCTCGCCCAGGACCGCATGGGCGAGACCGACGGCAACGTCCGTGCGCCGCTGACCCGCGCCACCCTGCTCGCCGCGCTCGGCAGCGCCGGGTGGCAGGTCGAGCAGATCGGTGACGTCGACACGAGCGCGTTGCAGGACGCGGACTGGGAGATCTCCATCGCGCTGAAGGAGGCGCCGGACGGTCTGGCCAAGGAGTTGCTCCGCCAGACCGCGCGGGAGAGCGGCAACGTGCCGTTGCCCGCCTACGCCCTCACCGCGTGCTAGGACGGGAAGCGCGCTGGATACGATGGCGCCAATGCCGGGGTCGTAGCGCAGAGGCAGTCGCACCGGACTCCAGATCCAGCACACGCCGGTTCGAATCCGGCCGCCCCGGCAGGCCAGGTCCCGTAGCGCAGAGGCAGTCGCACCACCTTTGCAGGGTGGACCACGCCGGTTCGAATCCGGCCGGGACCGCACGATGAGAGACAGCACGATCACCGAGGCCGACCTCGCGACGTTCCACGAGACCGTCGCGCGATTGCGGGCGCTGCCTGCCGACGACCCGATGCGGCTGAAGGCCGAGCGGGTCGCGGAGTCGTTCGCCCGCGAGGGCCGGAAGAACCGCAGGAAGGTGCGCGGCGAGGAGCACGCTCGCGCCGACGCGGCCGTTGACGCGGCGACGGCCACGGGTGCGCTGGACCGTCGTGAGGACGCCCCGCTCCCGCCCGTGGAGGACGCCGTCGCACGCGAGCTGTCGCGGGCTCGGCGTTGCTACGTGTGCAAGGACTTCTATCAGCGCGCCGACGCGTTCTACCACCGGCTCTGCCCGTCGTGCGCGCGGGAGAACACCGAGCGCCGCGGTGCGCGCGCCGACCTGACCGGGCGCAGGGCGCTGCTCACCGGCGGGCGGGTGAAGATCGGCTTCCAGGTGGCGCTGATGCTGCTGCGGGACGGGGCCGAGCTGCTGGTCACGACCAGGTTCCCGCGCGACGCCCGGCGCCGGTTCGAGGAGGCTCCCGGCAGCGAGGAGTGGTTGGACCGGCTGACGCTCGTCGGCATCGACCTGCGTGACCCGCGTCAGGTGCTCGGTCTCACCGAGTCGCTGCGCGAGGACGGCAGGCCGCTCGACGTCCTGGTCAACAACGCCGCCCAGACCGTGCGCCGCCCGCCGGAGTCCTATGCGGCGCTGATCGCCGGTGAGACCGGGGTGCCGTCGAACGTGTTGCTGGCGCCGGGTTTCAGCCCGATGCTCGCGCTGGAGCAGAGCCACGGCGCGCTGGCGCTCGCGGAGATCGACGAGGCCGGGCTGCTGCCCGACACCGCACCGGTCAACTCCTGGTCGGCACGGGTCGGCGAGCTCGACGCGGCCGAGGTGCTGGAGACGCAACTCGTCAACGCGCTCGCGCCGACGCTGTTGTGCGACCGGTTGCTGCCGTTGCTGCTGGCGTCGCCGCACCCGCGCCGGTACGTCGTCAACGTGACCGCCGTCGAGGGCCGGTTCGCCGTGCGGAACAAGACCTCCGGCCATCCGCACACGAACATGGCCAAGGCCGCCCTCAACATGCTGACCCGCACCAGCGGGCCCGACCTCGCGGACCAGGGTGTCTACATGTGCTCCGTCGACACCGGCTGGATCACCGACGAGAACCCGGCGCCGAAGAAGGCACGGCTGGCGGAGCACGGGTTCCGCACGCCGCTGGACGTCGTGGACGGTGCGGCGCGGGTCTACGACCCGATCGTGCGAGGCGAGGCCGGTGCACCGGTCGCCGGGGTGTTCCTCAAGGACTACCGGGAGGCGGCGTGGTGAGCCCGCTGGAGCCGCTGCTGGCCTGGCTGCGCACCGGCACGACCGCGGGGGAGCGGCTGGACTTCCCGACCGGCACCGCACTTCCCGACGGCAGGCTGGACCTGTGCAAGCAGGACCTCGGGCCCGGCGGCGCGGCGCAGGTGGCGGAGGCGTTGCGGCCGGGCGTGGTCAAGCACCTGCTGCTGGGCACCGACGGTCTCGGCGACGGCGCGGCCGAGGTGGCGGGGGCAGCGGTCGAACGCGAGGTCGAGACGCTGTACCTGGGGTGCAACGGAATCACGGCCGGCGGTGCCTGTCGCATCGCGGACAACCTGCGGATGTCGCCGCAGGCGAGCAGGGTGACCGGCGTCTGGCTCAAGCGCAACCCGATCGGCGACGGCGACGCGGCGGCCGCGCTCGTCGAGTCCGCCCGGTCGCTGCGCACGCTCGATCTCGTCCAGACCGACCTCGACGCCACGGCCGTGCAACGACTGGCAGCCGCCATGATCACCGCTGCCGCCGCGGGCCGTCCCGTGGAACGGCTCTACGTCGGCGGCAACCCGCTCGGCCCGGCCGGCGCGACCCACCTGGCGGCGCTGCTGGCCGCCGACGCGGTGAGCGAGCTGTACGTCTCCGCGGCCGGGTTGGGCGACAACGGCGCGCACACCATCGCCGACGTGCTCGTCCCCGGCAGGCTGCGGCGAATCTCCTTGGCCAGCAACGGAATCGGCCCACAGACCGCGGCCCGCCTGGTCGCCGCCGCCGCACAGGCCGGCGTCGAAGTGTGCGATCTCGGACGGGTCAAGGCCGCCGGAGTCCTGGGCGCGCAGGACAACCGCCTGGACTCCGCGGCGACGACGGCCATCGCGGATGCGTTGGCACAACGGCCACATCGGTTGCGGCACCTGGTGCTGAGCAACACCGGACTCGGTAGCCAAGCCGCTCACCGGCTGCTCGACGGCGCCCAGCGCGCGGCCACCCCCACCCGTTTCGTGCTGGGCAAGGGAGTCGCGGGCAGCATCAGGCGCAGGCTCGACGCGTTGAGTGCCGCGATACCGCAGCGGCCGCCGGTGTCCGCGGACGTCGCGGCGGTGCGCAGCGTGCACCGCCAGCCACTCGACTAACGCGGCATCTTCGCGAAGACCTCCACCCAGAACCGCTGCCGGTCCTCCACCACCCCGACGAGATAGGTGGCCCGCAGCTTGGGCGGCAGCAGCGCGACCAGCCGCGTGACGACCTTGCGATGGCGACGCAACTGGGACAGCTCGGCGTTGGCCAGCACCTGGTGCACGACGTCGCCGTCGTTGCCGCCCTCAGCCGACGCCGACTCGGCCCGCAGGCGTTCCTCCCACAGGTGCACCTGCCGGGCGAGCTCACCGAGGCCGGTGACGGGCCGGTTGGTCAGCCGGTCCATCAACGCGGTCAGCGGGACGGGCGCGTACTCGCCCTCGCCGAGGTAGATCGTCGCCAGCTCCAGCGGCAGTCCGCGCTCGTGCAGCTTGACGAGCCGCTCGATGGTGCGCTTGGTGATCCACTCCCGGCCCTCGTCGTCGATGTCGTGCTTCCACCACTCCAGCACGGTCTCCGCCACCCCGCCGTACTTGCGGATCAGCCACTCGTTCGCCGGGATGTCGGACGGCTCGACCACGAGCGACGCGGTGAAGCGGGTCGCCTGCGCGATGTTGTTGCGTGCCACGAGGAGCTTGCGGCCCAGGTGGTACGGCGGGTTCTGGATCGCCACCTGGGCGCGCAGGTTCTCGATCGGCTGCCCGGCCAGTGACCACTCCTGGGTGATCTCCATCAGCCGGGCGAACGCGGCCTTGTCCTTGGGCCGGTTGTACTCGTCCCACACGATGGCCTTGGGGTCGCGGCCGGTGAACGCCCGCGCCATGAGGTTCACCAGGGTGCCGTCGGAGGTCGGCAGCGGCGCGCAGAGGTCTTCGACGTTCGTCACGGGCAACGAGAAGTACAGCGGGTCGCGGCCCAGTTCGGCCCGGATCGTCTCGCGCACCAGCTCGGTCTTGCCACAGCCGGGAGGTCCCTGGAGCAGCACGCTCCAGCGGTTGCGCAGCGCGGCTTTGAGGACCTGCCGCACCGGATCCGGGACGGTGGCGGGATTGCGCACACCGAGTGCGGCCGCGAGCCTGTCCAGGATCTCCGGCGTGCGGTCGGCGCTCTTGCGGCCGCGCGTCTCCTCCAGGCGCAGCCGCTCACCGTTGACGAGCGGAAGTGCCCAGCGCAACGGGAAACCTTCGCGGGCGTTGGCCAGGACGTGCTCCATCGTTCGTGGTGACAACAACTCCCGCAGCTCTGGGCCGAGCGAGCTCCACACGCCGAAGAACGGGCCCAGGTCCCACTCGCGGTACCGCCCCGCGAGCTTGGTGCGCCACGCGGTGTCGTTCGCGGTCATCCGCACGGTCACCATGCGGTCGAGGATCGCGAGGTCGCTGCGCCTCGCCGAGGTCTCGGCGAGCGACTCGTTGTCGGTCAGGAACACGCCGACGCAGCCCAGTTCGCGCAGGTCGAACTCGCCCAGCGTCCAGTTGCACGCGACCTGCATGAGCTGCGACTGGATCGTCTCGCCCGCCTGGAGCGAGTCGTCGATCAGCAGCACGAACTTCTTGCCCGGCCGCAGCTGGCTCATCACCAGCTGGCGCAGCACGAGCTCTCCGTCGTCCTCCCGCACCGGCGCGTTGATCAGCAGGTCGTCCGGGGTGAGGTTCGCCGCCGGCACGAACACCAGCTCGGTGTCCGGGTGCGCTTCGGCGAGGTGGGAGAAGAAGGTCGCGGTCTTGCCGATGCCGTGCGAGCCGAAGATCTGCCCGGTCTGGCCGATGTCGATCATCGCGTCGATGAACGCGGCCAGCTTCGACCGCGTGGTGGTCTTCGGGGTCATCGGCTTCTTCCGGTCACGGGCCGCACGCGGTGGCAGGCCATGGGTGGTGTGTGGTGGTCGGGCCAGTCGTCGCCGCCCTCGGTGATCAGCCAGATCCACTTGTCCGGCTCGGCGGGCGTGACGTGCGGTGCGAAGCCGTCGGTGAGCATGATGACCGCGTCCGGCCGCTCCTCGAAGTGTCTTCCGGCCACCGCGGAGCGTCCCTCGACGTGGTCCACCACGGCCTGGAAGCTGGTCCCGCCACCGCCGAGCACGGGCTCACCCGGCCGGAACGGCATCACCACGCCGTCGAAGGCCAGCCAGTGCGCCTGCACACCGTCGATCCCGCCGACCAGGTCGGTCATCCACTTCACGACGCTCGACGGCATGGACCCAGACGTGTCGTAGGCGATGACCAGCACCTTGTCCCGCACCGGTCCGCGCCGCGACAGCATCGGGTCGTGCCCGAGCACGGCCAGCAGCGCGCCGCGCTTCTTCGGGTACACCAGACGTTCGCCCTCGCGCAGCTTCGACCCGAGCACGTCGACGAGCCACCGCTGCCACCAGTCGACCTTGCCGGTCCGCGACGTCGTGCCCCGCAACGCGCCCGCGCCGAGGTTCCCCCACACCTTGCCCGCCACGTCCTCGGTGCGGCCCATCAGGTCGAGCAGTTCGGACTCGGCGTTGCCGTTGCCCCGCCGCGCCGCCAGCAGCGAGTTCAGCAGTGCCGACGACACGACGGCGTCGACCGTCTCCTGGTCCAGCTGGATCTCGTGGGTCAGATGGACGCACACCGGTGCCGGTACGGGCGGGTTCCTCATCCGCTTGAGTTCGGTGTAGACGGTCATGTCGGTGTCGACGAAGTCCTGGTACTCCAACGGAACGAGACCATGCGTGGTCAGGTCCTCGACGTACTTCGCGTGAACCGCCGCCGGATCGATGCCGATCGGCTTCCCGTCCAGAGCGGGAAGTCCCCGACCCAGCCGCACCGTCGCGACGTGGTTGATCACCACCTCGGCCGCGAGCGTGAACACGGGGTCGTCCCGCAGGTCCTGCTCGACGAACAGGTGCCGGTGCACCAGGTGCCGGGCCTCGTGGAACAGCACGAACTTGACGCCGTCCAGTCCGATGCCGGCGAAGAAGTCCGGGTTGAACAGCAGCAGGCACGTGCCGTCGCCGGACGCCACGACCGCGGCGGTGTCGACCGCCGTCGTGGCGATCTGGTGGCGGCACTTGGAGAACAGCCAAGAGCCGACCGCGGACTCGGTGAGTCCGAAGTCGAGCAGAGCGGCCTCCTTGAGCCGCTCCGCCTCGGCGATCACCGAGTCCGCGGCAGGACGCCAGCGCACCAGTGCCCGCCGATCGGTCAGGTCGACGACCGGCAACCGCTTCCGGTAACCCATTTCTCCCACCAGTAGGATTCGTGCCGACGGGCCGTAGCGCAGAGGCAGACGCACCACCCTGCACAGGTGGGGCACGCTGGTTCGAATCCAGCCGCCCGTCACCTCACACGTGCGCGACGGCCCCGCTGGTCCTCACCAGCTCCGGCACCGTTCCCGCGAACGTCGGCAGCAATCGCGCCAGCACCGCCCACGCGTCCGGGTTCGCACGCAACTCGGCGTGCACCAACGGCGCCAGCAGCGCGGCGGCTTCCCGCGCGCGGCGCGGGAACAGCAGACGACCGAAGTGCAGCACCCCCAGCACCTCGTGTGGCGGCCTGGTCAGTTCGACGTACTCCGCCGGCTCGACGATGCCCGCCTGCCGCAGCCGATGGGCGAACTTGGGATGCGACCCGAACTGCGCGCGCAAGTCCGGCGGACAGTCGATCCGCTCGGTCAGCGCCCAGCGCGCGTAGCCGGGCAGCGGCTCCACCCGGTCCGCATCGGCGACGGCGGCCCAGTCACCGCGGCCCACCGCCCGTGCCGCGGCCCTGGCCACCCCCAACGTCCGAGCCGCCCGCAGCCCGCCGACCACACCGTGCGGGCCGACCTGGATCTCCGGCGCCTTGTGGGAACAGAACGGATCCCGGCAGTGCGCGGCCATCGTCAGCCACCCCTCCGCGTCCCCGAACGGCACACCGTGCAGGATGTCGCGCTTGACCGAGTCCGGCGTACCGGAGTGGTGGAACACCACGCGGTTCGTCCAGGGATCGTCCTCCTCGAGCATCCACAGCAGCACCGACCGCGGCGCCCGCAGCCGCTCCAGCTCCTGCGCCGCGCGGTCGACAGCGTGCTGTTCCGGCTCGCCGATGCCGAGCCGCCCCCGGACCGCACCCGCGTCCCGCGGTTCGATCAGCGAGAGCAGGAAATGCATTCCCGGCAGGTTGTTCCCCCTGTTCACAGCCGGAAGTATCGCAGAGTGCGCGGTGCGGTCGCGCCGGATTTACGCCGCCGGAGGTCAGGCGGAAGGGCAGGCGCCCGGCTCTACTTGGGGAACTTGTCGAGCTCCTGCAGGACGATCTTCATCTGGTCCGGCTTGAGGCGGTCCGGGCCTTTCCAGACGGTGATCAGACCGGCGGGTTTCACGGTGTTCAGCCGGCCGATCAGCACCCAGCGCCTGCCGTAGCCGGTCTTCACCTCGACCCCGCGAGTGGTGGCGGGCGGCTTGGCCGCGATGAGCGGGGCGATCAGCACGGCGTCCTCGTCGCCGATGTTCAAGCCCGTCGTCAGGATCACGACCTTCTTGTGCGCGTACGTCCGGACGAACCCAGGTTGCAGTGCCGCCATTGGTGTCTCCTCCCGTGACGGACGCACGGTGCACTGCGGCGGTCGACCGTTTGTCGACGGGATGTGGATGGGAGGGTCCGCCGGGTCAAGGAAAAAGTTGGCCGATATGTGCCACTGCCACCTTCTTGCCGGGACAAAACCGGCGAATTAGCTTGAGAGTCCGCTAGACCGAATTCCCCTGATGGCACAACGGTTGCCGGGGCCCCGGAGGACTCAATGGTGAGCTCGCCCGCGCGTTGCCGCGCGCCTTTTCGGCTGTGGACCGGAGTGACCGGATGACGGCCGCGGCACTGTTGTCGGTCCAGGGTCTGGTGAAGCGCTTTCCCGGCGTGATGGCCCTGCAGGGGGTGGACTTCGACGTCCGCGCGGGTGAGGTGCACTGCCTGCTCGGGCAGAACGGCGCCGGCAAGTCGACGCTGATCAAGGTGCTGTCCGGCGCGCACCGTCCCGACGAGGGCGAGATCCGCTGGCGGGGCGAGGTCGTGTCGTTCGGCAACCCGACCGCCGCGATGCGCAGCGGGGTGGCCGCCATCTACCAGGAGCTCGACCTCGTGAGCGGCCTGTCGGTGGCCGACAACGTGTTCCTCGGCCACGAACTGTCCACCGCGGGCTTCACGCGGCGGGCGGACGCACGGCGCCGGACCCGCGCGCTGCTCGCCCGGCTGGGGCACCCGGAGATCTCGCCCGACCGCGACGTCGGCCGCTTGTCCGTGGCGCACCAGCAGGTCGTGAGCATGGCGCGGGCGCTGTCGCTGGACGGGCAGCTGCTGATCATGGACGAGCCGTCGGCCGTGCTGGACCCGGACGAGGTGCGGGTCCTGTTCGGGGTCATCAGGGAGCTCACCGCGCAGGGCGTGGCCGTCGTCTACATCTCGCACCGCCTGGCGGAGATCAGGGAGATCGGCGACCGGGTCACCGTGCTCAAGGACGGCCGCACCGTCGCCACCGGTCTGCCCGCACGCGAGGTGAAGACCTCCGAGCTGATCGGGCTGATGACCGGGCGCGTGCTGGACAACGTGTTCCCGCAACGGAAACCCGTCGACCCGGCCGCACCGGAAGTGCTGAAGGTGAGCGGGCTGGCCGACAAGAGCCGCTTCCGCGACGTCGACCTCACGGTCCGCGCGGGGGAGGTGGTCGGGCTCGCGGGGCTCGTCGGGTCGGGCCGCTCGGAGATCCTGGAGACGATCTACGGGGCGCGCAAGGCGGCCGAAGGCACCGTCGAGGTCGACGGAAAACGGCTGCGGAGGGGGAGTGTCGGCGTGGCCGTGCGCGCGGGCATGGGGTTGTGTCCCGAGGAGCGCAAGAGCCAGGGATTGCTGCTGGACCAGGCCGTGTACCGCAACATCACCGTCTCGTCGATGTCGTCGTTCGCCCGCTTCGGGTTCCTGGACGACCGGGCTGAACGCGTCCGCTCGGCCCAGCTCACCGAGACGCTGGACGTCCGGCCGGCCGGCGTCGACCGCGTGGTGCGCGGACTGTCCGGTGGCAACCAGCAGAAGGTCGTGCTCGCGCGGTGGCTGCTGCGGGAGTGCCGGGTGCTGCTGCTGGACGAACCCACCCGCGGCGTGGACGTGGGCGCGCGCAGCGAGATCTACGAGCTCATCCGCGCGCTGGCGGACTCCGGCGTGGCCGTCGTCGTCGTGTCCAGCGACGTCGAGGAGGTCCTGGGCCTGGCCGACCGGGTCCTGGTGGTGCGCGAGGGCCGGGTGGTCCACGACGGCCCCGCCGACGAGATCGACGAGTCCCGGGTCCTCGACCTGGTCATGGAAGGACACGCAGCATGAGCGAGGACACCGCCGCAGTGGCCGCGCCCCAGCACACCCCGGTCGCCAAGGAGTCGAGCGTCTCGGCGCTGCTCGCCTCCCCGGCCGGACGCAACACCGGTCTCGTGGTCGCACTGGTCCTGCTGTGCCTGGGCGGGGTGATCACCGCGGGCGACCGGTTCGCCGACGTCGACAACGTGCTGACCATCCTGCGGCTCGCCGCGGTGATCGGTGTCGTGAGCATCGGCATGACGTTCGTGATCACCGGCGGCGGGATCGACCTGTCCGTCGGCGCGATCGTCGCGCTGTCCTCGGTGTGGGCGACGACCCTTGCCACCCAAGGCATCGCCAACGACACGCACTGGATCGTCATCGTGTTCACCGCGCTGCTGGTGGGCGGGGCGTGCGGGCTGGTCAACGGCATGCTCATCGCCTACGGCAGGGTCGTGGCGTTCATCGCGACCCTGGCGAGCCTGGCCGCCGCCCGCGGTCTCGCCGAGATCATCTCCAACCGCAAGACGCAGATCGTGAACGTGCCGGGCTTCGCCGCGTTCTTCGACGCATCGGTGCTGGGGGTACCGGTGCTCGTGGTGATCTTCGCGGTGGTCGCGGTGGCCGGATGGGTGCTGCTCAACCGCACCACGTTCGGCCGCCGCACGTTCGCGGTGGGCGGCAACCCGGAGGCGGCCCGGCTGGCGGGCATCGACGTGCGGCGGCACACCGTCCTGCTCTACGCGCTGCTCGGTCTGTGCTGCGGGCTGGCCGCCGCCATGCTCATCGCCCGCACCACGACCGGCAGTGCGACCCACGGCGGCCTGTACGAACTCGACGCGATCGCCGCGGTCGTGATCGGCGGCACGCTGCTGTCCGGCGGTCGCGGCACGATCGCGGGCACCGTCTTCGGCGTCCTGATCTTCACCACGCTGTCGAACGTGTTCACCCTCAACAACCTCTCCATCTCCGCCCAGGCCGTCGCGAAGGGCGCGATCATCGTGGTCGCCGTCCTCCTCCAGCAGCGGCTGGCCCGACGCAGCGGCGCTTGACGCGCCGCATCCACGACCGCCGCCACCCGAGGAGACCAGAAACCCATGCAGTTCAAGAGAATCACTCTTCTCGCCGCCGCCTCAGCACTCGCGCTCACCGCCTGCACGGGCAACACGCCCGAGCCCCAGGGCGGCGGGAACCAGAGCGGCGGTGTGAAGGTCGCCAACGACGAGCCGGGCAACAAGGTCGTCATCGGCTTCTCCGCGCCGGCCGCCGACCACGGCTGGATGGCCGCGATCACCAACGCCGCCAAGGCCGAGGCGACCAAGTACTCCGACGTGGAGCTGCGCGTCGTCGAGGGCACCAACGACGTCAACCTCCAGATCAGCCAGGTCGAGACGTTCATCAACGACAAGGTGAACGCGATCGTCCTGCTGCCGTTCGACGGCGCCGCGCTGACCCCGGTCGCGTTGAAGGCCATGAAGGCCGGCATCACCGTGATCAACGTGGACCGGCAGTTCGACAGCCCGTTCGCCGCGCGGTCCACGGTGCTGGGTGACAACTACGGCATGGGCGTGTCCGCGGGCACGTACGTCTGCGAACGCTTGAAGGGCAAGGCGGACGCCGTCGTCGCGGAGATCGCCGGCATCGACTCGCTGCCGCTGACCCAGGACCGCAGCAAGGGCTTCGCGGAGGCGCTCGCGGGGTGCGGGCTGAAGGTGAACAACCGCGTGGCGGCCGAGTTCACCGTGGAGAGCGGTGAGAGGGCCGCCGCGAACCTGTTGCAGGCCGCGCCGAAGCTCGACGCCATCTGGAACCACGACGACGACCAGGGCGTCGGCGTCGCGGCCGCGATCAAGAACTCCGGCCGCGGTGAGTTCTTCATGGTCGGCGGCGCGGGATCGGCCAACGTGATGCGGGAGATCAAGGCGGACAACGGCCCGCACAAGGCGACCGTCATCTACCCGTCCACCCAGGGCGCCGACGGCATCCGGCTGGCGCGGCTCGCGGTGCAGAACAAGAGCCTCGGCGACCTGGTCGAGGTGGAGGTGCCCCGGCAGGTCCAGCTGTACGCCCCGGTCGTCACCAAGGACAACGTCGACCGCTACCTGCCGACCGCCTTCGAGTCCTGAGAACACGAGAGGACCGCACGGTGACTGAACTTGGCATCGCGATGATCGGCCACGCCTTCATGGGAGCCGCGCACTCCCAGGCGTGGCGGGTCGCGCCGCACTTCTTCGACCTGCCGGTGCGGCCGGTGATGTCCGTGCTGGCCGGGCGGAACGCCGACCGCACCAGGGCCGCGGCCGAGCGCCTGGGCTGGGCGGAGGCGACGAGCGACTGGAAGTCCGTGCTGGAGCGCGACGACGTGCACGTGGTGGACATCTGCACACCGGGGGACACGCACGCGGAGATCGCGGTCGCCGCCCTGGACGCGGGCAAGCACGTGCTGTGCGAGAAGCCGATGGCCAACACCGTCGCCGAAGCCGTCGCCATGGCGGAGGCAGCCGAACGCGCCGCGCGGCGAGGGGTCCGCGCGATGGTCGGGTTCAGCTACCGGCGAGTGCCTGCCCTGGGCCTGGCCCGTGATCTGGTCGCCCAGGGCAGGCTGGGACGCATCCACCACGTGCGGGCCCAGTACCTGCAGGACTGGATCGTCGATCCCGCCGCGCCGCTGTCCTGGCGGCTCGACAAGGAGAAGGCCGGTTCGGGTGCGCTGGGCGACATCGGCGCGCACATCGTCGACGCCACCCAGTTCATCCTCGGCGACACCATCAGCGAGGTGATGGGGACGCTGGTGACGTTCGTGCCGGAGCGTCCGCTCGCCTCCGCCCACTCCGGTCTGTCCGGTACCGCCGCGACCGGACAGACCGGGCCCGTCACGGTGGACGACGCCGCGCTGTTCCTGGCGCGCTTCGGCAGTGGCGCGCTCGGCTCGTTCGAGGCCACGAGGTTCGCCAACGGCCGCAAGAACGCGCTGCGCATCGAGATCAACGGCTCGGCGGGCAGCCTGGCCTTCGACTTCGAGGACATGAACGTGCTGCAGTTCTTCGACGGCACCGAGGACGCCGCCGTCGCGGGGTTCCGCCGGATCATGGTCACCGAGCCGCAACACCCGTACGTGGCCGCCTGGTGGCCCGCCGGGCACGGCCTGGGCTACGAGCACGCGTTCACCCACCAGGCCGTCGACTTCGTGCGGGCGGTGGCGGAGGGAACCGATCCCGCGCCGTCGTTCGCCGACGGGCTGCAGGTGCAGCGCGTCCTCGCCGCCGTCGAGGACAGCGCGGCGTCCGGTTCGTGGCAACAGGTCTGAGGGAGGATTCCGGAGATGGCACGTCCGATCACGTTGTTCACCGGTCAGTGGGCCGACCTGCCGTTCGAGGAGGTCTGCCGGCTGGCCTCCGGCTGGGGCTACGACGGCCTGGAGATCGCCTGCTGGGGCGACCACCTCGACCCGTGGCGGGCCGCGGAGGACGACGACTACGTCGCGGACCGGCTCGCGATCCTCGCCAAGCACGACCTCAAGGTGTGGGCGATCTCCAACCACCTCACCGGTCAGGCCGTCTGCGACGACCCGATCGACGAGCGGCACCAGGGCATCCTGTCCGCCCGCAACTGGGGTGACGGGGACCCCGAGGGGGTGCGACAGCGGGCGGCGGAGGAGATGAAGATGACCGCGCGGGCCGCGGCCAGGCTCGGCGTCGACACCGTCGTGGGGTTCACCGGCTCGTCGATCTGGAAGACCGTCGCGATGTTCCCGCCGGCGCCCGCGTCGATGATCGACGCCGGCTACCAGGACTTCGCGGACCGCTGGAACCCGATCCTGGACGTGTTCGACGAGGTCGGCGTCCGGTTCGCGCACGAGGTCCACCCGTCCGAGATCGCCTACGACTACTGGACGTGCGTCCGCGCGCTGGAGGCGATCGGGCACCGGCCCGCGTTCGGCCTGAACTGGGACCCGTCGCACTTCGTCTGGCAGGACCTCGACCCGGTCGGGTTCCTGTGGGACTTCCGCGACCGGATCTACCACGTCGACTGCAAGGACGCCCGGCGTCAGGTCGGCAACGGCCGCAACGGCCGGATGGGCTCGCACCTGGCGTGGGGGGACCCGCGACGTGGCTGGGACTTCGTCTCCACCGGACGCGGTGACGTGCCGTGGGAGCAGTCGTTCCGGATGCTCAACACCATCGGGTACTCCGGCCCGATCAGCGTCGAGTGGGAGGACGCGGGGATGGACCGGCTGGTCGGCGCACCCGAGGCGCTGGAGTTCATCCGCCGCAACGCCTTCGACCCGCCGTCGGCCTCGTTCGACGCCGCGTTCAGCTCGGGCGGCTGACGGTGGCGCTCTGTCTTTTGTAGCCGATGTGACAATTGTTCGATGGAGAGCACCTTGGGTGTAGAGGCGGGTTCGCCGGCCGCTGTGCTGCGCATGCTGATGGACGGCAGCCCGCGCACCCGAGCGGAGATCGTGGCCGCGACCGGCCTCGCCCGGTCCACGGTGCGCGCCAGGCTGGACCTGCTCGTGGCGGCCGGTCTGGTGAGCGACAGCGGCACGGGGGAGTCCACCGGCGGCCGTCCGGCGGGCCGGTTCGGGTTCAACCCCGGCGCCTGCCACGTGCTCGCGGCCGAGGTGGGCGCCACCCACGCCACCGTCGCCGTCTCCGACCTGGCGTGCCGGTTGCTCGCCGTCGAACAGGTGGACCTCGACGTGGCGGACGGCCCGGAGGCGATCCTGCCGCTCCTCGTCACGACCTGGCGTTCGATGCTGAAGACCGTGGACGACGCGCAGATCGCCGGCGTGGGCATCGGCCTGCCGGGGCCGGTCGAGCACTCCACCGGCCGCCCGAACAACCCGCCGATCATGCCGGGCTGGGACGGGTTCGACGTGCCGGCGGCGATCGCGGCGGAGTTCGGCGTGCCGGTGCTGGTCGACAACGAGGTCAACCTGATGGCGCTGGGCGAGCACACCGCCTCGCACCCGGACGTGCGGCACATGATCGTGGTGAAGGCGGCGACCGGCATCGGCGCAGGGTTGATCAGCAACGGCGTGCTGCACCGCGGCGCGGCGGGCGCGGCAGGGGACCTCGGGCACATCCGCGTGCCCCAGGGCGGTGAGGCGTTGTGCCGGTGCGGCAACACGGACTGCCTCGAAGCCGTGGCCGCCGGTCCCGCGCTCGCGGTGAAGCTTCGCGAGCTGGGGCATCCCGCGCACTCGACGGCCGACGTGGTGAACCTGGTCCGCTCCGGCAACCTCGAGGCGGGCCGGGTCGTGCGGCAGGCGGGCAGGGACATCGGGGAGGTGCTCGCCGGGTGCGTGAGCATGTTCAACCCGTCGCTCGTCGTCATCGGCGGCCTGCTGGCGGAGGCGGGCGAGATGCTGCTGGCCGGCGTGCGCGAGTCGATCTACCGGCGTTCGCTGCCGCTGGCCACGGAGAACCTGCGGATCGTCGCGTCGGGTGCCGGTGTCACCGCCGGAGCGCTGGGCGCGGCGGCGATGGTGGTGCGGCACGTGCTGTCGCCCGAGGTGCTGGACGCGCGCCTGGACGAGGTCTCCGCCGGTGAGGTGCAACTGGCGGAGTAATGGCGGCGTTCAGCCTGAAGATAGGTGCGATTTGACAGCAAAGCGCCGACTTTTGATTGACAGCCGCCAATAGTCCGGCCTACCGTCGCCTCATGACGGTGACCCACGTAACACCGGGGGTGGTCGCACACCCCATTGGGCGGACGCGCGCGCTCGTGGGGTCCGTGGGCAAAGAACCCACGACGGCGACCCAGCACCTGTTGCGGCTCATGCGGACCGGCGCGACCGACCGGGCGATCGCCCGCGAACTGGACGTCAGCCTCCGCACGCTGAACCGGCGCATCGCGCGCCTGCAGTCGTTGCTGGGCGTGCAGTCGCGGTTCCAGCTCGGCGTGCTCGCCGCCGAACTCGAGTGGCTCGCGGTGCCCCTGCCGGAGCAGGCCTCAGGGGAGTGAGCGACGGCTCCCGTTCGGAAGCCGTCGCTCTGATTCACGCCACTAGATGCCGCAGCTCGGTGCGGACCAGAAGCGGCTCGACTTGTGGGCGACGTGCACGTGGTCGTTGTGGCCGGTGTAGCCCGGGCCGAGGATCTCGTTGAAGCCGTGGTTGCGGGCCTGCTTCGCCAGTGCGCAGAAGCCCTGCGCCCCTGCGCCCAGGTCGACGGCGTCGCCGTAGAGGTGCCGGCTTCCTGCCGCGCCGCCGACGGCGTTGTTGCACGAGACGCTGCGGAAGCCGCCGTTGACGTCGATCGGCCGATCTCCCATGGCGTGCCGCATCGCCTGCAGCTTCCACATGGACACCAACGCGTTGGCGCGCGCGGTCGCCGCCGAGACGTTGCCGCCCGACCAGTCGGAGTTGCAGTTGTTCAGCTCGTCGTAGGTGAAGTTGACCGGCGTGCAGTCGTTGTCCTGCAACGCGTAGATCTTCGAGAACGTCGCGGACCCGGCGATGCCGTCGGCGCCGAGGCCGTAGGCCTGCTGGAACCGGGTCACGGCAGCCTTCGTGCCGGCCCCGAACTGCCCGTCGATGGCGAGCACGGCGCCGTAGCCGGGATAGCCGGCCACGCGGATCTGCAACTGCCGGACGTCCTCGCCCGACGCTCCCTGCTGCAGGGTGCGTCCCCAGGTGTAGCAGGCGTCGGCGGCCTGCACGGGATCCGCCTCCGCCGCCGCGGCAGGGGTGACGACGACAGCGGAGAGCAGGGCGAGGACCGGTAAGACGAAACGGAGTTTCATGACAAGCGGCACCTTTCGATCACAGGGAAGGTGCAGAGTGTCGAGTCCGCGCCGGGTCTGTCAATGAGCAACCAAATGAACTTCGAGTGTGGCGAGGAGAAACCACCCGAACAGCCGCCACGCTCATGCCCATGACATCTGTCATGGCGAGGTCGTGACGCTTGAGCCCCTCGCCGTCCTGCTCCGGCGCCGAGCATCGCAGGCGACGAGGTCGTGGCCGCCGCCCGCCGCACCACGCCCGACGTCGCGTTGCTCGACGTGCAGATGCCGGGCCAGGACGGTCTCAGCGCCGCCGCGGACCTGCGCCGGGCCCTGCCGAGCTGCCGGGTGATCGTCTGCACGACGTTCGGCCGCCCCGGCTACCTCGCGCGGGCGATGGCGGCGGGCGCGGCGGGGTTCGTGGTCAAGGACGCCTCCCCGGAGCAGCTGGTCGACGCGGTCCGCCGGGTGCACGCGGGACTGCGCGTCGTGGACCCCGCCCTCGCGGCCGAGTCGCTGGCCACGGGACACAGCCCGCTGACCGACCGGGAACGCGACGTGCTCGCCGTTGCGCGGGACGGTGGCACAGTGGCGGACCTGGCGAGGGCGCTGCACCTGTCCGAAGGCACCGTGCGCAACCACCTGAGCGCGGCGATCGGCAAGACCGGGGCCCGCACGCGGGCGGAAGCCGTGAAGGTGGCGGAGGACAGCGGCTGGCTTTAGGGCCTGTGCCCGTCGAGGAACCGCTGCACCACGGCCTCGGGATCGGCGGGTGCCTGGGTGGCGCGCTGGTCCACCCGCCGGGCGATGGCCCGCATCATCACCGGCCCCACCAGTGCGAAGAACGTGTGCCGTGGCGGCTCGACGACGAGAGCGCCGCGCCGTTGGTGGTGCAGGATGACCGCGTCCACCCGCTCCAGCAGCGTCTCCGGTTCGGCGAGCACCGCCGCCACCTCCGGGCTGAACTTCGCTTCCCTCATCAGGGTGAGCACCACGCCGCCGCGCGTTTCGTAGAGCCGCGAGTAGTAGCCCACGATCGTGAGCAGGTCGGCGGCCACGTCGTCGCCCGGTGCGTCGAGGTCGAGCGCGAACCCCGCGAAGTTGGCGCGGACGGCCTGGCGCAGCAGGTTCTGCTTGGAGGTGAACCGGCGGAACAGCGTCGCCTCGTTGATCCCGGCGGCGTCGGCGATCCCGCGGGTGGTCGCCCGTTCGTACCCCTGCTCGGCGATCACCGCCAAGGCCGCGGCGAACACCGTCTCGTCGGTGACCCTGCCAGCCACACACCCTCCTCAATCGATGCAAGTGGACACTTGCATCAGCGTGACCGGATGGCTACCTTGTTTGCAAGTGACCGCTTGCAATTCAGCCTACCGAAGGACACGGCACATGGCCGACACCAGCCTCCCCGCTCGCTCCTCAGTGCTCGCCCCCAGCGTCGGAGAGGTCGTCGTCGGCCTTCTCGGCGCCGCGGTGATCTCGGTCGTGGTCAACGCGCTGGTCGCCCTGGTCGCGGGCAAGTTCGTCCCCGCAGGCGCGGAACGCATCGGCCTGGCCTTCGCGGAGTACGCGCCCGCCACGGTGCTCGGCATCGCGCTGGGCACGCTCGGCTGGTACCTCGTGCGCCGCTTCGCCGGCAACCCGCGCCGCGTCCTGCGGGTCCTCGTTCCCGTCGTCGTCGTGCTCTCGTGGATCCCGGACCTGGGCATTCTCGCGGGCGGCGCCACCGTGGTGAACTCGCTCGCGCTGATCCTGATGCACACCGTCGTCGCTGCGGCCACCGTGCCCGTGCTGTCGCGGGTCATGCCGCTCAAGTGACGATCAGCCGGTGACCCGTTTGGCGCCGGCCCGGTGCAGCCAGCTGTCGAACAGGTCCCGGTAGTGCCCCGCGCGGGGTGAGCGGTCGTCGGCGCCGATCCGGTCGTAGAACTCGAACGGCCGGATGCGCCCGTTCTCCGTCCACTGCAGGTAGGACAGGAACACCGTGCCGTCGCCGAAGCGAAAGCCGTGCACGACGGGCACGCACGCGTAGGCCCGGAGTTCCACGCTGATCCGGTGCCGGGACAGGTAGTCGGCCTCCTCGGCGAGGAACGACCGGATGCGGTCCTGGCTGCGCCGCGCCTCACCGGCCCACTCGGCGGGGAACTCGCCGGAGCGCGCGATGAAGTCCGGATCCAGGCAGTGCAGCGTGACCTTCCAGCCGTGCGGCCGGGCCTGCGACGTGAGCCACGTCGCCAGCGCGGGCCAGGTGGTGTTCAACGTCAGCCCCAGCACCTCGACCTGCCGCGCCCGCCGCCCCGCCCCGGTCTGCGCCGTCGCCGCCAGCACGTCGGTGATGGAGTGCGTGACGTCCCGCTGTTCCCGCTCGGTCACGAGGGCCTTCAACGCCCGGACGTCCCTGCCGTGCTGGTAGATCGCGATCGTGACGATCTCCAGCATCACCGCGACCAGCGCGACGAGTCCCTGCAGGTCGAGCTTGCCGACGTAACGCTCCAGCACGATCCGGGTGGGCTCGATGGTGATCAGGATCAGGTAGACACCGGTCAGCAGCGCCAGCGAGGTGGTGACCACCTCCCACCCCCGCCGGACCCTGGCCGAGATCCCACCGCGGGCCCGTCGCTTCTTGATCGCCACCGCCGAACCCTCACCCACCCCCGCCGCCGGGCACAACGTCCGAACGGATGACCGCGTCCTCAGCGAACCGGCCGCCTCGCGCGTTTGTAGGCTGCTGTGCGCGGAACCCGCGGCGGTCGGCGCGCGTCGACACGGACGGACAAGACGCTCGGGACACGAGGACGATGACGGAAGAGACGTTCGGGCCGTACCGGATCGAGCAACTGCTCGGTCGCGGCGGTATGGGCGAGGTGCACCGCGCGTACGACACGGCGCACGACCGGTTCGTGGCGCTCAAAAGGCTGTCGCCCGGCTACCACGACGACGAGGACTACCGCGCCCGCTTCCGCCGCGAGGCGCGGATCGTCGCACGGCTGCGCGAACCGCACGTCATCCCCATCCACGCCTACGGCGAGATCGACGACCGCCTCTACCTGGACATGCGGCTGGTCGAGGGCGCCGACCTGTCGGACCTGATCCGCGAGCAGACCCTCGACCCGGCGCGGGCCGTGCGCATCGTCGACCAGGTGGCGAGCGCCCTCGACGCCGCCCACGCCGACGGCCTCGTGCACCGCGACGTGAAGCCGTCGAACATCCTCGTGACCTCCGGCGACTTCGTGTACCTGGTGGACTTCGGCATCGCCCGCAGCGTCTCGCCGTCCGCGACGGGCCTGACGGCGTCCGGCTCTGTCGTCGGCACCCTCGACTACATGGCACCGGAACGCTTCGAGAGCGGCCCGGTGGACGGCCGCGCCGACGTCTACGCCCTGGCCTGCGTCCTGTTCGCCTGCGTCGCGGGCCGCTGCCCGTTCACCGCGGGCAGCACCGCCGCCCAGATCTGGGCGCACATGAACGAGGCGCCGCCCAAGGCGTCCCCGCTGAACCCGGCGGTCCCGGCGGCGCTGGACGACGTCATCGCGAAGGGCATGGCCAAGAACCCGGCCGACCGATACGCGACGGCGGGCGAGTTCGCCCAGGCGGCGGCCCAGGCCCTGACAACGCCGCCACCCAGGGCCGTGCCCGTTCCCACGACGCCCGTCACGCCCGCTCGTGGCACGCAAGGGCCTACGGCCACGGCCGGCCCCGCCACCCCACCAGGCGGGCACGTCGCACCTGCGGCTGGTGGGCCGCCACCGGCGAGCCCTCCGCACGGCCTGCCACGGCCCGTCGCGACGGGTCCGCAGTTCTCCCGGCCGACGCCGCCTCCCTTCCAGCACACCGCGACCGGCCCCCAGCCCGTCGTCGCACAGCCGTACCCGCCGGCCCGCGCCCAGACCGGCGCCGTGTCACCGGCCAAGCGTGCCGCCCTCGCCGTCGGTGCGCTCGCGGTCGTGGTGGGGATCGTCGTGACGTCGCTGATCGTCGCGAACAAGGACAAGGTGCTCGGCACGGGCACGACGTCCAGCAGCACCCCGAGCAGCACTCCGTCCAGCACGCCCACCACCACCACCACCACCACGCCGACCAGGACGCGAACGCCTCAGGACAACGCGCTGCTGGACGCGTTGCCGGCGATCTACCGGACCGTCACCACAACGTGCGCGCCGATCACACCGGACACCGGCACGGTCGCCACCGTTCGCTGCGGCGCCGTGAAGTCCGACGACCCCTACGCCCCGCCACCCGCGGAGGCCGAGTTCCGGCTGTTCGCCGACCGCGCCAAGCAGGACGGGTTCTTCCAGGCGGTGGTGACGAGCCGGGGCATTCCGCGGATGGACGAGCGCGGCGGGTGCCGTCCCAAGTCGGACCCCATCCACTACGCGCTCTTCTACCGGGACACCTCCGGGCCGCTCGAGGGTGAGTTCACCACGTGCTTCCTCGCTGACGGCAACGCTCAGGTCTGGTGGGTCGACACCAGGAACCTCACCATCGGCACGCTGAAGAAGCCGGGCGACGTCGACACCCTCGACAAGCTCGACCTGTGGTGGAACCACAACGTCCTGTCGCAGTTCTAGGACGGATCATCTGGTCGTGGTCGGCGAACCCACCGGCGACTCGGGCACTCCGGTGGGCGTGGTGCGCGCGTCGCCGGTCGTCGTCGGGCTCGGCGTGTGCAGGGACGGGCCCGGCACCACCGGCGTGCTCGGAGGGCCGGGCAGGAACGCCAGTGCCAGAGCGGCGACCGCGGCCGTGGCGACGGCGCTGCCGATCACGGCGGCGGTGCGGCGACGGGACCGCACGGCCCGGCCGCGCCTGATCACACCGGCGGCCGAGTGGGAGTTCGGCGGTGCGACTTCTCTTCCCAGCGTGGAAAAGGTCGCTCGCAGGGTGTCCTCGTGCTCCATCACGCCTCCAGCCTCGACCGGTCGAACTCCGGTCCTAGCTTGCGCCGCAACGTCTCCAGGCCCTTGCTGCTCTGCGACTTCACGGTGCCGGTCGAGCAACCGAGTGCGGCGGCGACGTCCTCCACGCTCATGTCGTTCCAGTAGCGCAGCACCAGAACCGCGCGCTGACGTGCGGGCATGGACGACAGCGCCTCCCACACCACGAGCCCGTCCTCCGCGCCGGGGGAGACGACCAGGCTCTCGGGTGGCGCGTCGGTCAGCTTCTCCCTGCGCCAGCGCACGCGCCTGCGTTCGGCGATGAAGGTCCGGACGACGATCTGGTGCAGGTAGGCCTCGATCCCGTTCCGGTCCGCCAGATCCGGCTCCGCCAGGTAGAGCTTGAGGAACGCCGACTGCAGCACGTCCTCTGCCTCGTGCCAGTTGCCGCACATCAGAAACGCGGTGAAGCGCATCGAGTCGACGCACCGGTCGTAGAGGTGGGTGAACTCGTTCTCCCAGTCCGGCGCCATCACTGGCCCGGCGCGCGTGGCTGCGAGGACGATTCTGATGAAGGCGTGCTCCGCCATGTCATGTCGTCGGTCCGCACCACCGTCGGTCGTTGCTCGGGAGGCCGCTCCACGTCGACGAGCGTGAGCACGGGGACCAAGATTCCCGCGACAGCCAGTGCGAACACCACTGCCACGATCACCTGTCCACTGCGCACTGCGACTCTCCGCCGGGTCAGGGGCACTCGTCAGGTGCCCTCACCCCTACCCATGCGATCGGGCACCGTTTTGGTTGCCCTCGTGTCGCGGATCACGCGGGGAGCGTCTGCAGCAGCTTCTCCACTCGTTCCGCCTCGACGAGCCGGAGTTGTTCGCGCAGCAACCGGACCGTGTGCGTCCACGCCGCACGGGCGGCCTCGACGTCGCCGAGTTCGGCGTGCACCTCGCCCAGCGTCTCGGTGGCCGCCGCCTCGCGGCGCGCACTTCCGACCTGCCGGCCAGCACGCACTCCCTCTCGTGGAGCTGACGGGCATCGGTGAGACGCCCGGTCGAGCGTGCGATGACCGCGAGCTGGTGGGTCACCACGGCCTGGCTGTCCTTGTCGTCGTGGGCCTCGAACACCCTGAGCGCCGCCGTGCACGCCTCCAGGGCCTTGTCGTACTGGCCGGTGCGCGCGGTCTGCCAGCCGAACTGGGACAGGGACTGCGCCTCGAAGACCTCGTTGCCGAGTTCCCGGAAGAGTTCGTAGGACCGCTTCGCGTGCCTGATCGCCGAAGGGACGTCGTCCTGCAGGGAGGAGTTGATCGACATCGCGTTGTGGACGATCGCCTCCTGCATCACGTCACCCCGGTCGACGGCGCGCGCGAGCGACGCGTCGAGATGGCGTTGTGCCTCCTCGTGCAGGCCGATCTGGCTGCAGTGGTGGCCGAGCGCGAGGAACGGGCTCAGCTGCCGGGCCAGTTGCCAGACCTCCGCGTGCATCCCGTGGTCGGCCGCCGCCTGCACGGTCGCGCGCAGGCACACCCGCTCGGCGTGGAACCACGACCACGCTTCCTCAGCGGTCGCGGGCACGTGGGTGTGCGCGCCGGGCTTCACCGGTCCGAGCAGGCTCGGCCTCCGGTGGGGCCAGAACATCCCGGCGATCGACTCCGCGGTGTGCGCGTGCATCGTCACCAGCCGGGCCACCGAGGCCTCCCGCTCGCCGGGCGCGACGACGAGCTCGGCGGCGTGCAGGCGCACCAGGTCGTACATGCGGTAGCGGCCGGGCTGATGTTCCTGAAGCAGCGAGACCCGTTCCAGCGTCCGGAGAATCGTCTTCGCCTGCTGCGTCGTGAGATCGGCCAGACAGGCCGCCGACGCCACGCCGACGTCCGGTCCCGGTGCGGTGCCGAGCAGTGCGAACATCCGCGCCTGCTCGTCGGTGAGGGCACTGGTGGACCACGACAGGACAGTTCGCACGCTGGCGGAATCGTCGTCGTCGAGCTCGCCCAGCCGGGTGGCGGCGTCGGCGAGCTGAGCCGCGAACGAGGCGAGGGCGAAGGCCGGGCGGGCCCGTGCGCGCCCGGCGACGACGCTGAGGGCGAGCGGCAGCCCCGCGCAGTGCGCGACGAGGTCCTCGGTGGCGCCGGGTTCGGCCGCGACGCGGTCGGCGCCGACCCGTTCGCCGAGAAGCGCGCGAGCCTCGTCGTCCGGCAGCGCGTCGACGAGCACCGGCTCGGCCCCGTGCGTGGCGACCAGTGCGGTGAGGCGGTGCCGGCTGGTGACGATCGTCGTGCACCCACCGCCGGGCAGCAGTGGCGTGATCTGTGCGGCGTCGGCGGCGTTGTCGAGCACGACGAGCATCCGGCGATCGGCCGTGAGACTGCGGAACAACGAGGACTGCGCGTCGAGATGCGGCGGGAAGGCCTCCTGGTCCACCCCGAGCGCGTGCAGGAAGCTCTGCAACGCGGTGGTCGGCGCGGCCGGGCTCCCGGACGGGTCGAAGCCGCGCAGGTTCACGAACAGCTGACCGTCCGGGAAGCGGTCCGCGTTGCGGTGCGCCCACCGCACGGCGAGCGTGCTCTTCCCGATGCCACCGCCACCGGACAGCACGGCCGTTCCCGGCCGGCACAGCGCCACGTCCAGCGCGGCGAGCGCGGCCGAGCGCCCGGTGAACCAGCGCGGCGGAGCGGGCAGCTGGCGCGGGACCGGTGCGGGCGACGCGGTGACGCCGACCGCGGAGGCCATCAGCTCGTCGTGGCCGGCGGGGGACAGGCCGAGCGCGTCCGCGAGTTGTCTGACCGTGCCGAGCTGCGGGTTGCCGCGGCGGCCCGTCTCGAAGCCGCGGATCGTGCTGACGGACACGCCCGACCGCTCCGCCAGCGCTTCCTGGGTGAGCGCGGCGTGCGCGCGGAACCGGCGCAGGACCGAGGCGAAGTGATCAGCCACACGGACCTTCCTACCAGCAGACCGTCCTCTCGCCGCGGGAATCCCGAAGTTGACCGGGCCGGGCATCCGCCAGATCCCCCGGCGCGGGCGAGTGCCACCGCCCGCCGCCTTCGACCATCCACAGTGGACGGCCGTGAGTGGCTCCTGCGACCCCGAAAGCGCGCCCACGGGAACGGGAACCACCCACGACCCGGACACCCCACCCGGCCGTGCGCAGGCCGAACTGAGCACCGTCGGGGGTGCCCGCTGGGGACTTCACGACCGAGCCCTGGGCGATCGTGTCGCCGGCTCGGGGTGCGGGCCGCGCGCGGCGAGCCCGTGCGGATCAAGTGTGGCAAGGGCCGGGTCCGGGGCCCAAGGGGCCAGTCGAGGTCAGATCAGACCGAGTCGCCTGGCCACGAGCACGGCGTCACGCCGCTGGTTGACGCCCAGCTTGCGGTAGATGCCGCGCAGATGCGTCTTCACGGTGTTGACGGAGACGAACAGGGAGTTGGCTATCTCTTCGGTGGTGCGCATGGACGGCAGCTCGACCAGCAGATCGCGCTCACGACTGGTGAGCACACCCGCCGAAGTCGTCGCCGCCGTGGGCAAAGCCGTCATCGTCGTCGTGGCGAACCGGTCGAGCCTGCCGAACCGGCCGGCGCCGCGGGCGAGGAGTTCGCGCACCGGCTTGCCCGCGTGGACGAACGGCCGGATCGTGCCGACGGGCTCCGCGGCCGCCAGCGCCCTGGTGACGGCTTCGTGCGAGCGCCGCTGGTCGCCGGATCGTTCCACCAGCACGGCTTCCAGCAACCAGGCGTCGACGACGGTCGGCGCGGCGACCGCGGGCAGGTCGCCCGACAGCAGTGGTTCCACCAGTTTGCGGGCCTGGTTGACGCGGGAGTGGTGGGAGTGCAGCACGGCCTGGAGCACCGCCTGTTCTCCGCAGGGTCCGAACATCGCCTCGACCTGGCCTGGCATCGCCGCGGCCCACTGCTCGTCACCGGTCCGCAGCGCCATCCGCTGCATCGCCGGAGCTATGTGCGCGACCACCGGCGGCGTCACCTCGCGCCCGGCGACGTCCTGCCACTGGCTGCGCAGGCGGCCGGCGACGGCACGCGGGTCGCCGGCCGTCGCGAACGACACCGCGGCGTCCAGCGTGCGGACCGCGATCCCGACCCCGAGGTCGGGCCGGTCGCCCAGGGCCGTGGTCGCGCGCTCGGCCAGGTCGGTCGCGTTCGCGTCCTCCATGCGCAGGTAGGCGTGCACCCCCATCAACGAGTAGGCGAGCGCGCAGGTGAAGTGCGTCTGCCACCCTCGTCGCTCGGCGAACTCCACCGCGGCCTGTGCCTGCCGCGCCCCCTCCGCGATGTCGCCCATCGCGCTCGCCAGCGCCGCCAGGTGCACCCGGCAGTCCAGTTCCGCGTGGGTGAACCCCTCCTTCCTGGCGAGCGCCGCCGCGCGGACCAGGTCGGTCTCGGCGGCGCGGTGCTCGCCGCGCGACAACGCCGCGACGCCGCGGTCGAGCAGGGCGGCGACGTCCGCGTCCGGTGTGCCGCTCAGACCGGCTGCCGTCCTGGCCATGATGTCGAGCGCCTCGCCGACGTGCGCGTCGAACCGGCCGCGGCGCAGCAACGCGGTGCCGTGCAGCACCCTGACCCGTTCCGGTCGTAGCGCGGGGGAACCGCCGCCGATTCCCGCGAGCACCCGGTCGGCGGCGGCGAGGTCACCCGCGTCGAGCGCGACTAGCGCCGCGACCACGCCGACCGCGGGCCGGGCCAGCACGTGGGCGGGCACCGAGGTCAGCACGGGGTGCACCTTCGCGCCGCCCGCGTGGAGCATCTCCCGCAGCACCGAGTGCTCGACGATCTCCGCGGTGAGCTGGTCCTCGCCCGCCGCGACGGCGTGCCGCAACGCCGTCAGGGGCAGGCTGTGGTCGTGGTGCCAGCGCGCCGCGGACCGGTGCAGCGCGCTCTCGTCGGCCGGACGCGTGCGGCGCAGCTCGGCGAGGAGATGCGCTCGCAGCACCGGATGACATCGGTACCACTCGGGTGTCTCGCTCAGCCTGCCCACGAACGCGTTGGTGCGTTCCAGCTGATCGAGCACCACGCCGGGGCTCGGGTGCTCCGGTGCCAGCGCGCTCGCGAGGCCCGTGCTCACCGCCTCGCAGACACTGGTCGCGACCAGCAGGTCGCGCGTGCTCGGTGAGAGGGGTGCGAGCACCTCCTCGGTCAGATAGCCGTTCACGATCTCGTCCTGCCCGGTGAACATGAGCAGGTCGGCCGGCCGGGCGCCGGTCGTGTTCATCCGCATCGCCGCGAACGTCAGCCCGCCCGCCCAGCCCTCGGTGCCGGCGAGCAGCGGGGTGATCTCCTCGGGTGGGACCGGCACGTCGTACGCGGCGAGCAACGCCTCGGTCTCCGCCCGGTCGAACGCGAGCTCGTCGGGCAGCACCTCGCGCAGCCGTCCCTCCAGGTGCAGCCGGGCGAGGTGCAGCGGTGGCGGGAACCGGCCGAGCAGCACGAGCCGCAACCGGTCTGGTGGCTGCCGGGTGAGCAGGTCGATGGTGGCGAGAGCCTCCGGGTCACGGAGTTCGTGCACGTTGTCCAGCACCAGGCAGGCGGACGCGGGCAGGTGGTCGAACGCGGCCACGATCGCCGAGGAGAAACCCGGTTCGGACCAGGAGATCGCGTCGAGATGGCTCTGGTCCGGCCAGACGCCGGTGAGCGCGTCCCTGATCGCGATGCGCAGCCGGGCGGGCATGCTGTCGTGCTCGTTCAGGGTCAGCCACGCGACCCGCCCGGCGCGGCGTCTGGCCCACTCCGCGAGCAACGTGGTCTTGCCGCTCCCCGCTGGCCCGGTGACGAGGGTGACCGGCGCCGCCGCGACGTGACCGTCCACAACGGACAGAAGCTGATCTCGTGCGACGAGCGGAACGGCCGAGACGGGCACCCGGAATCTGGGCGGGCTGGTGTCGTGCGCTGGTCGTTCGCACTCCGAACTGTCGGACATGAAGATGACTCTCCCCGATGGAGTTACCGTGAATGATCTTGCGATCGAACCGCATCAGTTCGCCGGGCAGGGGGGCCGGAAAGCCTTGCCCGGCTGGGCCAACAGCACGAGCGCGCGTCCGGCCACCCCGACCAGCCTGGGCAGCAGGCCGGCGGCCGCGAGGACACCGGTGACCGCGACCGGAGAGGTCTCCCCGCATTCGTCGTCGTCACCGGGGGCGGCGACGATGAACGCGAACAGCACGACGGCGAGCACGATGCGACGGGAGCGGGAACGATCAGGTTGACGGCTCATGGAAGTCCGCACCTCCTTAGAGGTCCGACGCTGCTCGTCGCGCACGGGCCGGACTTCCCCCGCACGGGGCGAGCGCCGCACCCGTGCGGTCAGGCGGGTTCATCCGCGCCGGGTGAAGAAGCGGATCACCACCTCCCCGGACTCTGTGGCCAGTCCACGACGGGGAAGAGGAGTCGCTGCTGTGCCCAAGACCTGCCTGCCCGCGCTGCGGGATCTGATCGACGTCGTCCGGCCAGCCCGGCCGGTCGCGTCCGTCTACATGGGATCGAGTCCGTTGCGTTCGTGGCGGTCGCGCTGGATCCGCCTCGCCGACCAGCTGCGCAGTGACGGAGCGGGAGACGACGTCGTCGGTGCGATCGGTGGCGCGCTGCACCGGGCGCACGACGCTGATCCGTCCGCCGGAACGCTGGTGGCGTTCGCGGGCGGCGAGGTGCCCCCGCGCGTCTTCCAGGCGCCCGGACTGCGCCATCTGGACCTCGCGTGGTTCAGCTCGCCCGCGCACGTGCTGCCGTTGCTCGCGTGGGTGCAGGACCGGCCGCCGTGCGTGATCGCCGCCGCCACCCGCGAGACCGCCGAACTGGGCACGCCTGACGCGGAGTGGATGTCGCTGCACTACGAGGATCGGCACTGGCACGAGGGTGTGCGATCGGTGGCGTCGGCGGTCGCGGCGATGCTGGTGCGGCAGGACGCCAGGCTGCTGGTCGTGGCGGGACAGGACGAGGTGGTGGCCGCGCTGTGGGCCGCGCTGCCGGCACCCGTGCGGCGCGAGACGACGGTGCGCTGGGTCGGAACCGACCTGAGCCCGAGCCGGATCGAGGAGGAGGTGCGCGGGGCCGCCCGCACGTGGACCGCGGGGGTGCTGGCGGACTTCCACGAACGCGGCCGCGCCCGGCGGCTGGGGGTCGAGGGTGTCGACGAGACCCTCGGCGCGCTGGCCGACGGCCGGGTCGACGACCTGTTCGTCGGACAGCCGGAGGACGTCACCGCCACCGCCTGGTACGGCCTCGCGCCGACCGACGTGGCTCCAGGACAGCCGGTGGGGTCGCACCGCCGCTGCGGGCTGCTCGCGGACGTGGCCGTGCGAGCCGCGTTGCTGACCGGCACACGGGTGCACGTGATCGCCTCAGACACCCGGCAGGCTCCCGAGGACGGCATCGGGGCGCTGTGCCGCGTGCCGCTGACCCTGGTGCGGCCGTGACCGCCGAGCTGGTGCCGCTGCGCACCGCGTTCGACGTGGCGTGGATGGGCCTCCGGCGCGATCAGGTGTGGCACTACGTCCACGAGGCCGAACGGGACATCGAGACGCTCACCGCGGACCGCGACGCGGCGGAGGCCAGGGCGGAGGCGCTCGCCCGGCACCTGGAATCCGAACGGGAGGACAACCGCGCGTTGCGGGAGCGGCTCGACCGGCTGCGCGCCGTGCCGCAGTCCCCGTACGCGGTCGGTGAACGCCTCCGGTACGTCGTGGAGCGCACGCTCGCACAGGCGGCCGAGATCACCGACCGGGCCACCGCGCTGGAGGACCACGCGTGGGAGTCCGCGCGCCGGACGCACGCCGAGCACCGGGAGCTGCTGGCGGAGACGCGGGTGCGGATGGCGCGGATCCTGCGGGAGGGGGAGGCGGGCCGCCGCGCGCTGGACGAGGCGGCGGCCCGTCACCGGGCGAAGGTCACCGAGGACTTCGAGCTGGCGCTGGCGTTGCGGCGCAAGCAGACCTGCCACGACGTGCGGCTGATGGAGGAGACCGCGCGCCGCCGGGCGGAGAGCGTGGTGCGGGAGGCGACCCGCCGGGCCGAGGTGATCAGCGAGCACCGCGACCACGTGGCGGACGTGCTGCGGGTCGTGCACTCGCTGCTGGGCGAGGCGGCCGCGCGCGTGCGGGTGGCGGGTCCGGCGCGGTGAACGCAGGAACCGGCCGGAGCACGGTCCTCCGTGCTCCGGCCGGTTCATCGGCAGACGGTGTCGGGCCGGCATCGGCACCCCGGCAGTCGTCACCGGACCGTCACCGCCGTGATCGTCGAGACGTCAGGACGAGAACGTCTCGCGCAGCAGCTCCTCCTGTTCCTTGGTGAGGTTGGTGGTCAGCAGGGTGGCGCCGGTCTGCTTGAACCTCTCGGCCACCCGGTCGACGACGGCGCCCTCGGACATCACGAACAGCGCGGACGTGCCGGGCGTGACGGTGTCCCGGATCTCCTTCACGAAGTCGTCGTCGATGCCCGCACGGGACATCGATCCCGCCAGCGCGCCGACTCCGGCCCCGATCGCCGCGCCCAGCACGGGCACGAAGAAGATCAGGCCGAACAACAGCCCCCAGAAGCCGCCGCCGAGCGCTCCCGCACCGGTGAGCTTGCCGAGCTCCCTGGTCTTCGGCCGTTTCGCGTCCGGGTCCCAGTACACGTAGGCCGCGTCGCGAACGATGATCAGCTGCTGGTCCTGCAGCTTCGTCAGCTCCTGCAGCGCGCTGTGCGCCCCGTCGGTCGAGTCGAACTTCCACACGGTCAAAGTCGCCATGCCGATGACTGTGCGAGCCCGGAGCCGCCGCGTCCTCACCCGTCGCGAGTGAGCTGGTCGTCGAGGGTGACGGCGGCGTCGATGAGGGCCAGGTGGGTGAACGCCTGCGGGAAGTTGCCCAGCTGCTCCCCGGTCACCGCGATCTCCTCGGCGTAGAGACCGACGTGGTTGCCGTAGGTCAGCATCTTCTCGAACACCAGCCGCGCCTCGCGGGCCCGTCCGGACAACGCCAGCGCGGTCACGTAGTTGAAGGTGCACAACGAGAACGAGCCCTCCGAGCCGCGCAGCCCGTCGGGTGCCGCGTCCGTGTCGTAGCGCCGCACGAGACTGTCGCTGACCAGCGACTCCATCGCGGCGAGAGCGTCCAGCCAGACCGGGTCCCGCGGCGCGACGAACCCCACCTGCGCCATCCGCAGCAACGAGGCGTCGAGGACCTGCGAGCCGTACCGCTGCACGAACGCCCCGGTGCGGTGATCCCAGCCCTGGTCCCACACCTGGCCGTAGATCCGGTCGCGCTGCGAGCGCCACCTCGCCACCGGCGCGGGTTTCCCTTCGCTCTCGGCGACGCGGATCGCCCGGTCGAACGCGACCCAGCTCATCACCCGCCCGTAGGTGAAGTCCGCGCGGCCGGCGCGCGTCTCCCAGATCCCCTCCTCCGGCTGGTTCCAGTTCTCCGCCAGCCAGTCCAGCAGCTCGACCACCGCGTGCCAGCCGCGGTGCCCGATGCGCACGCCGTGCAGGTGGGCGGCGTGCACGCTGTCCAGCAGTTCGCCGTAGATGTCGAGCTGCAGCTGTCCGGCCGCGTCGTTGCCGACCCGCACGGGCGACGACCCCCGATGTCCCTCCCAGTGGTCGAGCACGTGCTCGGTGAGGTCGGCCGACCCGTCGACCGCGTACATCACCCGCAACGGCTCACCCTCCACGAATCGCTCGTTGAGCCACCCGCCGAACGCCGCCGCCTCCTCGGTGTGTCCCAGCCGCAGCAACGCTCCGACCGCGAACGAGGCGTCCCTGATCCAGGTGTAGCGGTAGTCCCAGTTCCGCTCGCCGCCGAGCTGTTCGGGCAGACCGGCCGTCGGGGCGGCGACGATCGCCCCGGTCGGCGCGTAGGTGAGCAGCTTCAGCGTGATGGCCGAACGGTCGACCGCCTCCCGCCAGCGGCCCCGGTAGGTGCCGCGGGCGAGCCAGTCGTGCCAGAACCGCACGGTCCGTTCGAACAGCTCCTGCGCCTCGGTCGCGGCGACGGCGCGCGGCGGACCGTCCACACCGGACTCCAGCACGATGCCCCGGGTCTGTCCCTCCTCCAGACTGATCGTCGCGCGCAGGTCACCGGTGTCGGTGATCTGCCCGGACACCAGCCGGGCGTCTCCGGGTTCGCGCACGGCGTGCAGCACCAGGCCGAACTGGCCGCACGCGAAGATCACGCCGTCGTCGGTGAGGTGCGTGCGGTGCGCCCGGCGGCCGTAGTCGAAGCGAGGCGCGACGTCGAGTTCGAACGTGATCCGGCCGCGCACGCACCGCACCAGGCGCACGAGCCGGTGCCGTTCGGACGGCCCCTCGTCCGGCAGCGGCGGCATGAAGTCGACGACCTCCCCGGTGCCGTCCTCGGTCATGAACCGGGTGATCAGCACCGCCGTGTCCGGGAAGTACAGCTGCTTTCCGGTGCCGGTGAACCCGGCGGGCCGGATCCGGCAGAACCCGCCCCGCTTGCGGTCCAGCAGGGAGGCGAACACCGAGGGCGAGTCGAACCGCGGGCAGCAGAACCAGTCCACGGTGCCGTCGGTGGACACCAGCGCGGAGGTCTGAAGGTCGCCGATCAGCCCGTGATCGGCGATCGGCGCGTACGGGGGTGTGGTCATGGTGACGAGGCTCGGCCGCCGAACGGCCCCGGTCTTCACCCGCCGGAGCGGACACGTGCCCCGGCACTCACACGCGGCGGGTGAAGATCCACGCCCCGGCGCGGGGGCACGGTGAGCCCGACCAACGCTTCGGGAGACAACGGAGGCACGATGCAGGACACAGGCTGGCTCGGCTGGATCTGGTTCGCGGGCATCATGATGATCGTCATGGGGGCGTTCAACGCCATCGAGGGGCTCGTCGGGTTGTTCCGCGGCGAGTACTACGTCGCCAACGGCGAGCAGGTGATCGTCTTCGACCTCACCACCTGGGGCTGGATCACCCTGTTGCTCGGCGTGCTGGTGGTGGTCGCGGGCGCCGCGCTGCTCTCCGGCGCGGCGTGGGCCAGAGTGCTCACGGTGATCCTCGCCGCGGTGAACGCCGTGGCACAACTCGCTTTCGTCTCGGTGCACCCGTTGTGGTCCACGATCGTCATCACGCTGTGCGTGGTGGTGATCTGGGCCGTGGTGGTGCACGGCAACGAGGCGGCGGCAACGCTCGAGTCGTCATCTCGTTGATGCCACGCGCATTGACGATTCTGCTCGGCGCCGCGTCGGCGGTGGTCGTGGTCGCCGGAGTGAAGGCGATCGCGTGGCTGGTGGCGCCCACCGTGCTGGCGGGGCTGATCGTGATCGCGATCAGCCCCGCGCACCGGTGGCTGCGAGGCCGGGGCGCACCGTCCTGGCTCGCGACCACGGCCGTCGTGGTCCTGGTGTACGCGGTGCTGGGCGCGATCGCGGTGACGGTCGTGGTGTCCGGTGTGCGGCTCGCCGGGATGCTGCCCGAGTACGCGGGCCACCACCTGGTGCAGCAGGCGGAACACGTGCTCGCCGGCCTCGACCGGGGCAAGGTGCTCGCCTCGATCACCGGACTGCTCTCCGACCTGACCGGGCTCACCACGAGCCTGGTGTTCCTGCTGGCGCTGTTGCTCTTCCTCGGCGTCGAGGTGCACTGGACCGACAGCCGGCTGGCCGAGATCGCGGACCAGCGGCCGCACCTGACGGTGGCGCTGCGGGAGTTCGCCCGCCGCACCCGGCGCTACCTGCTGGTGACGACGGTGTTCGGGGCAGTGGTCGCGGTGCTGGACACGGTGGCGCTGGCGTTGCTGGGCGTCCCGCTCGCGCTGCTGTGGGGCGTGTTGTCGTTCGTCACCAACTACGTTCCCACCGTCGGCTTCGTGCTCGGGCTGCTGCCGCCCGTCGCGCTCGCGCTGCTGCAGCACGGTCCGCGCCGCGCACTGGCGGTGCTGGCCGTGTACGGGGTGCTGAACTTCGTCGTGCAGTCGTTGGTGCAGCCGCGTTACACCGGGGACGCCGCGGGGTTGTCGACGACCACGACGTTCCTCTCGCTGGCGTTCTGGGCCTGGGTTCTCGGCCCTCTCGGCGCGCTGCTGGCGGTGCCGCTCACCGTGCTGGTGAAGGTGCTGCTGGTGGACGCGGACCCGCGTGCGGGCTGGGCCGCCGCCCTGCTCCGCACGCGGGCTCGATCACGCCACGGACAACACGTGGAAACCCCACGGGCGCAGTGACACGAAAAGTCCCTCGGCGGTGAGGTCGCGATCGAAGACCTCACCGCCGAGCAGGTCCGTGAACCGCCAGGGCCGCGGCTCCCAGTCGAGCCGAATCCGGGCCTGCGCCGGTGAATCGGAGAAGTTGACCACCACGACGTGCCGGGACCCGCCGACCTCGATCCACTCCCACGCGAGCAACGAGCGGTGCGACTGGTTGTCCGGCCATCCCTCGGTGCCGAGCAGGAACCACTCGCCGCACCGGAGGCGGTGCTCCCGCACAGTCGCGAGCAGATGCCGGTACCAGGCGGCCAGGTCGTGGTCGAGCGGCTCGTCCGGGCGTCGGTTCAGGAACACCGGTGGCCGGACCGTCCTGCCCTCGAACTGGCCCTCGTGCCACAACGTCGCGCCCGGCAGCGTGGCGACGACGACCGCGGCGGCCCTGGCGGCGTCCGGCGGGAGCGTGGCCGCCAGCCTCGGTTCGTCCTGGTTCTCCAGGAACCGCACCAGCTTCGCCTGGTAGCCGATGTCGGCATGCAGGTGCGCGCGCACCCCCTCGACGTCCCGCGAGACGAGCCGGTCGTAGAGGCGTTTGTCGTAGCAGAAGGCGAAACCCTGCTGCTGCAACGTCCACTCCATGTCCCAGTACGCCTCGGCGATCAGCGAGGTCTCGGCGTGCTGATCACGCAGCCCGTCGATGATCTCCGGCCAGAACTCCCGTTCGGGCGCCTCGCGGCCCCAGGTGCGCGCGAACACGTCGTTGGTCATGAGCATCGCCATGTCGCACCGGATGCCGTCGCAGCGGGCCGCGATGCCGGCGAGCGTCGTCGCGGCCGCGGTCCGCAGGGCGGGGGAGAAGGCGTCGAGCTGCACGACGTCCGGCCACGGCGGGAAGTACGGGTCCCGGCCGCGCGCGAAGATGTGCTCGCCGATCGCGAGCCAGCGCTCGGGATTCTCCGCGTAGTCGTCCACGTCGCCGCGGACGAACAGTTCCGGGTGGTCGGTCACCCACGGGTGGTCCGGCGCCACGTGGTTCGGCACGTAGTCGAGCACCAGCCGCACCCCGCGTGACGCGAGCTCAGCCCGTGCCTTCGCGAGCGCCTCGTCGCCGCCGAACTCGTCGTCCACGACGTAGCGTCGCACGCAGTACGGCGACCCGCTCACGTCCTGCGGGCGCAGGTCCGGCAGCGCGGCCTGGAACGAGGCCCGCAGCCCGCTCCTCGCGTTGGCGAGCGCCAGCCCGGTGATGCTGCGTTCCCACACTCCCATCAGCCACACCGCGTCGACGCCGGCCGGTGTCACGGCGTCCCATGCCGCGGCGGGCACCTCGGCGAGCGTGACGGGCCGTTCGGTGGCCTGGGACAGCTCGCCCAGCCACACCGCGGTGTTGATCTCGTGGACGACGGGCCGGTCCGGCCATCCGCTCATCGCACGGCCTCCTTCGCGGACACGCGGGACAGCAGCGCCACGAGCGCCGTCCAGCCGGTCTGGTGGCTCGCGCCGATGCCCGCTCCGTTGTCGCCGTGGAAGTACTCGTAGAACAGCGGCAGGTCCCGCCAGTGCGGGTCGTCCCGGTACCGCGTCTGTCCACCGTGGACCGGACGGCGGCCGTCCTGCCCCGGCAGGAACGTCGCGAGCAACCGGTCGCCGATCTCGCCCGCCACCTGCTCCAGGGTGAGGCGCCGCCCTGACCCGGTCGGGCACTCGACGGTGAAGCCGTCCCCGTAATAGGTGTGCAGGTGCAGCAACGCGCGCACGACCATCGCGTTGATCGGGAACCACACCGGGCCGCGCCAGTTGGAGTTGCCGCCGAACATGGAGCTGTCCGACTCGGCGGGCTGATAGCCGACGCGATGCTCCACGCCGTCCAGCGTCAGCACGTACGGATGCTCGGCGTGCCACCGTGAAAGCGAGCGGACGCCGTACGGCCCCAGGAACTCGTTCTCGTCGAGCACCCTGGCGAGGATGCGGCGCAGCCGGCTCTCGTCGAACAGCGCGAACAACACCGGCCCGTCGCCGTCGGTCTGCGCGCCGTGGCCCCACAGCGCGGCCCGCACCGCGGGATGCCGGTCGAGGAACCCCCGCATGCCGTCGACGAGTCCGGGATGGTCGTGCCGCAGCTCGGCGCCGACCACGGTCGCGGCGGCGAGCGGGATCAGCCCGACCGCCGACTGGACGCGCAGCGGCGTCGACGTGCCGTCGGGATTGCGCAGCACGTCGTGGAAGAAGCCGTCCTCCTCGTCCCACAGCCCGTTGCCGACGTGGTTGGTCGCCGCCGCGATCCACGCGAGGTTCTCCAGCAACGTCGCGGCGTGCTCCAGGTAGACCGGGTCCTCGCGCGCGAGTTCCAGCGCGATCTGCAGGAGGTTCTGGCAGAACAGCGCCATCCACGCGGTGCCGTCCGCCTGGTCGGTGCGCCCACCGGCCGGCAGCGGCGCGTTGCGGTCGAACACGCCGATGTTGTCCAGCCCCAGAAAACCGCCCTGGAACAGGTTGCGGCCGTCGGCGTCCTTGCGGTTGAGCCACCAGCCGAAGTTGCGCAGCAGCGGCGGGAACACGCGTTCCAGGAACGCCCGGTCACCGGTTCCGGTGGTGTCGCGGTCGTACTGGTAGACGAACCAGGCCGCCCACGCGTGCACCGGCGGGTTGACGTCCCCGAAGTTCCACTCGTAGGCGGGCAACTGCCCGTCCGGGTGCAGGTAGCGGCGGCCGAGCAGCAGTTCCACCTGCTGCTTCGCGGCCGCCGGGTCCACCACCGCGAGCGGTACCGCGTGGAACGCGAGGTCCCAGGCGGCGAACCACGGGTACTCCCACTTGTCCGGCATGACGACGACGTCCCCGGCCGCCAGGTGCCGCCAGTCCTCGTTGGACAGACCGGTCGGTGCGCCGATCGGGTCGGCGCCGCGTTCGGTGAGCCAGCGCTCGACGTCGAGCCCGTAGTACTGCCGCGACCACAGCAGCCCGGCCAGCGCCTGCCGGCACACCAGCCGTTCGTCGCTCTTCGGATCGCCGCCGAGCACCTCGTCGTAGAAGTCGTCGGCCTCCTCGCGGCGGGCGGAGATCACCGCGTCGAACCCGCCGAACGGCTTGTCGGTGGCAGCGGTGGTGAAGCGGACGCGGACGGTCTCGCTGCCACCAGGGGGAATCGTCAGCACGTGGTGGGCGGCGGCTTTCGTGCCGACGCCGTCCGGAGCGAGCGCGGTCAGATCTCCGCGCAGCACGGCGCGTTCGACGCCGTCCTTCACGTACGGGGTGGTGTTGGGAATGCCGAAGACCCGTTCGTCGTCGGTCTCGTTGCCGGTGACCATCAGCTGGCCGTCGGCGTACCACCACCACACGCCGAGCTCGGGGTGCGCGGCTCGCACCGTGCCCGTGCCCAGCGTGTGCAGTGAGGGTTCGGTCGTGCCCGCCCACGACCACGTGTGCCGGAACCACAGCGTCGGCAACACGTGCAGCGTCGCCTCGTCCGGCCCGCGGTTGTGCGCGGTGACCCGCATCAGGACGTCCTCGGGGCCGGCCTTGGCGTACTCCACGACGACGTCGAAGTAGCGGTCGTCGTCGAACACGCCGGTGTCGAGCAACTCGTACTCCGGATCGTCCCGGCCGCGTTTCCCGTTGGTGGTGACCAGATCTTCGTAGGGGAAGGCCCGCTGCGGGTACTTGTAGAGCATCCGCTGGTACGACGAGGTGGGCGTCGCGTCGAGGTAGAAGTAGCACTCCTTGACGTCCTCGCCGTGGTTGCCCTCGCCGTTGGTCAGGCCGAACAGCCGTTCCTTGAGGATCGGGTCCGCCCCGTTCCACAACGCCAGCGCGAGACACACCCGCTGCCGGTCGTCGCTGAAGCCCGCGAGCCCGTCCTCGCCCCAGCGGTAGGCGCGATAGCGCGCCTGGTCGTGCGTGAACGACGTCCAGGCGTCGTCACCGTTCGACGCCTCCCGGACCGTGCCCCACTGCCGTTCCCCGAGATACGGTCCCCATCGCCGCCACTCGTCGGGTTCCCGCAGCCTTTCCTTCTCCGCACCGGCCACGTCGTCCTGCCTTTCGCTCGGCACATCAGGTGATCGCCAGGCTGGTGGCGGGCGGCGCGCGGCGGGTCACCCGGCGCGGGTGGTTCGGCAGGGGACCGGACTGGCCCCTCGTGAGCCGCCCCGCCCGGCGGCAGAATGGCTCGATGAAGACCGCGTTCGTATTCGCTGGCGGCGGAAGTCTGGGCGCGGTCGAGGTGGGCATGCTCGCGGCGCTCGTCGGCGAGGGCATCCAGCCCGACTTGGTCGTCGGCACATCGGTTGGCGCTGTCAACGGTGTTTGGCACGCGGCCCACCCCGGCTCCGAGGGGGTCCGCACCCTCACGGATCTGTGGACGTCGCTGTCGCGCAAGGACGTCTTCCCGATCCGGCCGGTGCGCGGCCTTCTCGGTGTCTTCGGGCTGAGCGACCACCTCGTGCCCAGCACGGCGCTGCGGCGCCTGCTGCGGACCCACCTCTCCGGCATCACGCTCCAGAACACGCCGACGCCCGCGCACGTCGGCGCCACGGACGTGTTGTCCGGAGAGGAGGTGGTGCTCTCCGAAGGTGACGCGGTGGACGCGTTGATGGCCAGCACCGCGATTCCGGCGGTGTTCCCACCGGTGTCGCTCGGCGGCCGGTACCTGATGGACGGCGGCGCGGTGAACAACAATCCCGTGTCGCACGCGGTGGCACTGGGCGCGGAAAGGGTGTGGGTGCTGCCGACCGGGTACGCGTGCGACCTCGAAGAGCCGCCGTGCAGCGCCCTCGGCATGGCGCTGCACGCGTTGACGTTGCTGGTGAACCACCGGCTCGCGGTGGACGTCGAGCGCTACCGGGACGAGGTCGACCTCCGCGTGGTGCCACCGTTGTGCCCGCTCAGCGTGTCGCCCGCCGACTTCAGCCGGTCCCGCGAGCTGATCGACGCCGCCCACCGGAGCACCCAGCGGTGGCTCGCGGCCGGTCGGCCGGAACGCGGCCTCCTGCACCCCGTCACCGGATGAGTCCTGCCCGCCGGTCCGCCGAGGTCACGATCACCAACGGGCACGGCGCGTGCGAGACGAGAGCCTGACTCGTCGAGCCGAGCAACATGCCGTCGAACCCACCGCGGCCGTGGCTGCCCACCACCAGAAGCTGCGCCTCGGCGCCGTACCGCATGAGCGCCCGCACAGGGCGATCCCGTGGCAGCGCGCGTTCCACCCGCACGTCGGGATACCGGGTCTGCCACCGGGTGAGCGCCTCGCGCGCGTCGTCATCGGCCTCGTCACGGGCCGCGGCGAACCGTGCGGTGCGATAAGCGCTCTCCACGGTGAAGCCGGGCCGGCACAGGATCACTGTGAGCCGGGCGGCGCGCAGTGAGGCGGCCGCGAAGGCGAACGCCAGCGCGGCCTCGCTCGCCGCGGAACCGTCGTGGCCCACCACGATCGGGCCGTCGGTCGCCGCCAGACCGCGCACGATCACCAGCGGGCACCTGCCGTGCGAGGCCAGCGCCGCCGCCGTCGAGCCGACCAGCAGGCCCCGGACGTTGCCGATGCCCTGCGCCCCGAGCACCAGCAGGCGCGCGTGCCGGGACTCCTCGATCAGCAGGGTCGTCGCGCTACCGCCGAGCGGTTCGGTCGTGATCTCCACGTCCGGCCCCGCGGCACGGGCGGCCGTGGCGGCCTCGGCCAGGCACGCCGTGACCCGTTCCTGATCCGTCTGGGTGAGATGTTTCGGGGTGGGCAACGAGAACGCGTGCACCAGCCGCAGGGGTGCGTCGCGCCGGGCGCATTCGTCGGCGGCCCACATGGCCGCGGCGAGCGCGGACGACGAGCCGTCGACCCCGGCCACCACCGGCGCCGTCATCGGAGCGGTCCGAACGGGAGGAGTTCCTCGACGCCGCCCCGCGTGACGACGCACGTCGACTCGGGCACCTCGCGCCAGGCGCCGCGCAGGTCGCCCAGCGGTTCCGACACCACGAGCCGCGTGTCGGGGGAGAGCCCGTGCAGTGTCGGGTTGTCCGGGTACTGCTGCCGCAGTGTCGTGATGTCGGTGCTGTGGAACAGGGTGCGCGAGCGGTGTTCGCTGGAGTAGCGGAACGCCCAGGTGGTCTCGCCGTCGGTCGTGGCGAGCGTCATCTGGAGGGGATGCACCACGCCGTGGTTCCTGCCGATCGCCTCGACGAACGCGGCGGTGCGGGCGACGGCGATGGGTGGATCGTGCTCCAGTCCGAAGGTCAGGGCGAGGAAGAAGAGGATCTCCGAGTCGGTCGATCCCTCGATCTCGGAGTAGAGCGAGGGATCGACCACCAGCGAGAGTTCCCGGCGCACCAACGGGAAACCGGCGATGAGCCCGTTGTGCATCCAGAGCCGCCGGCCGTGCCGGAACGGATGGCAGTTGGTCTGCTGGACCGCCGTGCCGGTGGACGCGCGGACGTGCGCGAAGACGACGCCCGCCGTGGTCTGCGCGGACAACTCTCGCAGGTTGCGGTCGTTCCAGGCGGGTTCGGTGCTCAGGAACAGACCTGGCCGCGGCGCGGTCGCGTACCAGCCGACCCCGAAGCCGTCACCGTTGGTGGTCTCCACGCCCAGCCGCGAGTGCTTGCTCTGGGTGACGAGCGAGTTCGCCGGGACGTAGAGGAGCTCCTCCAGCAGAACGGGGGAACCGGAATACGCGAGCCATCGGCACATGCGGCCTCCTCAGAAGAAGTTCTTTCCTGGCAAAGAGTCGTCAGAGTCCACTTCGGACCTTGATGCGCCCGGTCCTGGCCGCCTCCGCGACGAGCTCGTGGTCCTGCTCGTTGCGATCGGCGTAGCGCTCGGCGAACTCGACGAGCGCGGTGTCGAACGTTTTGCCGTCGTCGAGGTACGCGGCCATCGCGATCCGGTCGCCGGTGCGCGCGTGCGCTCGGGCCAACGTCCACCCGCACAACGCGCCGTACAGCCGCAGGCCCGCCGCGTCCATGGTCTCGATCGAGGCCGAGCCCTTCCAGTCGCGCAACTGCCGGACGTGGAAGTCCCTGGTGAGCCCGTCGATGCCCTCAGCGGTCTCCCAGCCGAGGAAGATGTCGCCGGCGGCCTGCATCAGCCGCTGCCCGGCCACGACCCGTTCGCCCTCGCTGCGGTGGGACGTGCGCACGCCATCGGGCAGGTGGTCCGCGAGAACCGATCGCGACGCCTCCTTCACCTGCAGCAGCAACGGATCGTTCTCGTCCCGCCCGTGCAGCAGCACGATCCAGCACCGGGTCCCGACACTGCCGACCCCGACGACCTTGCGCGCCATGTCGACGAACCGGAACCCGTTCATCAGGTGACGCCGGTCAGCGGACAGGGTGGTGGCGTAGCCGGCGAGCAGGTCCTGGATCAGGAACTCCAGGTCCGCGCGGTCCGCGTCGGGCATCAGGTGGCCGACCGGGACGAGCAGCGGCGGATCCGCCGTGATGCGGCGGCACCCGTCGACGACGGAGGTCAGCTTGCGGTAGGCCTGAAGGCTGTCGCGCGCACGGGCTTTCGTTTGCTCACGGGCGAAACGGCGCTGCTTCGCCTTGTCCGCACGTGCCTTGAGCAGGATCTCGACCTCGTCGGCACCGGCGTGGGCGTACCAGACCTCCAGATCACCCCGCTGTGCGAAGCGCGTCATCGCCGACCGGTAGCGGCCGGTGGCGGCGCGCACGGCGGCCGCCCGTGCCTTGCGCCCCAGCCCGTTCTGCCGGCCGGCGACGGCGATGCTGGCCGCGAGGCGTTTGACGTCCCACTCGAACGGACCGGGCAGCGTCTCGTCGAAGTCGTTGAGGTCGAACACCAGTCGCCGCTCCGGGGAGGCGAAGACCCCGAAGTTGCTCACGTGCGCGTCCCCGCTGAGCTGGCAGGTCAGACCGGAGAACGGCGTGGCCGCCAGGTCACCTGCCATCACCGCGGCCGCACCGCGGAAGAACGCGAACGGCGAGGCCAGCATCCGGCCGTACCGGATCGGCACCAGCTCGGGCAGCCGCGTGGCGTCCTGCCCGGCGAGCACGTCCACCGGGTCGCGCCGGTCACGGCCGGCGGGCAGGTCCGCGTGTCCGGCGAGCGGAACCTCCTTGCGGGCAGCCAGACCCGCGGCGATTCTCGCGGCCACTGAACCGGTCATCGCGCAACCTCCCCGCCGACTGGACCGGTGGGGCTCCGGTCCACCTGCGACGCAACACCGCCGCGGTCGCCGGCACACCACCCGTCGCGGGGGAGCACCGGCGCGGGACCTCATCCGCGCCGCGTGAAGCGCTCGGGCCGTGGCCGCCGGAGTCTGCGTGAGTGGACTCCAACGCCTTGCGCAGAGTGCTCGTGCCCCTCGCCCTCGCCCAGTTCATCTGCAGCTTCGCCGGCTCCAACATGAACGTGATGATCAACGACATCAGCCGGGACCTGGACACGACCGTCCAGGGCGTCCAGCTCGCGATCACGATCTTCCTTCTGGTCATGGCGGCGCTGATGATCCCCGGAGGCAAGCTGACCGACCGCTACGGCCGCAAGCGATGTCTCACCGCCGGTCTCGCCGTGTACGGGCTCGGCGCGGTGCTGAGCGCGTTCGCACCCGGCCTGCCCGTCCTCATCGTCGGCAACTCGATCCTGGAGGGCGTCGGCACCGCGCTGCTGATCCCGCCCGTCTACATCCTGGCGACGATGCTGTTCGCCGGCGTCACCTCGCGCGCCCGTGCCTTCGGCGTGATCAACGGCATGGCGGGCATCGGCGCCGCCACCGGGCCGTTGATCGGCGGGCTCATCACGACGGTGCTCAGCTGGCGGGTGGCTTTCCTTTTCCAGGCACTGGTCGTCGTGGTGATCTTCGTGCTGAGCCGCCGGTACGTCCGGGACCCGCGGCCACCGGACCCGAGCCGCCCGTTCGACGTCCGCGGCGCGGTGCTGTCGTCGGCCGGGCTCGTCCTGATCGTCTCGGGCGTGCTGGCGGCGGACAACAACCTCTGGCTGATGCTGGGGCTGCTCGCCGCCGGAGCCCTCACGCTCGTGTGGTTCTTCCACTCCGTGCGCGCCAAGGAACGCGCCGGGGTGGAACCGTTGCTGTCGACGGAGTTGTTCCGCAGCCGCACCTCGAACCTCGGCCTGGTCACGCAGAACGTGCAGTGGCTCGTGCTCATGGGCATCTCGTTCGTGGTCTCGGCGTACCTCCAGGTCGTGCGCGGCTACAACGCGATCGAGACCGGCCTGATCCTCACGGCCGCCACGGCGGGTGTGCTGCTCGCGTCGCTGTCGGCCGAGCGTCTCGCCCGCCGGCACGCCCAGCGCAGCCTCGTGCTGACCGGGTTCGCCGTCACGATCGCCGGCATCGCGCTCTTCCTCGCGCTGCTGGCCCTTTCCCCACAGGTGTGGGCGTTCCTGCCCGGGTTGTTCCTGATCGGGCTCGGCATCGGCGCGATGCTGACGCCGTCGGTGAACGTCGTGCAGTCGAGCTTCCCGGACGAGCTGCAGGGCGAGATCTCCGGCCTGTCCCGCAGCGTGTCCAATCTCGGGTCCTCACTCGGTGCCGCGATCGCGGGCACCATCCTCGTCGCCGGCATCACCAGGACACCCGAACTTTCCTACGCGCTGGCGATGGTCGTGCTGGCGCTGATCGCACTCGGCGGCATGGCGGCGGCCGCGTTCCTGCCGCGCGCCGCGCAGAGCCAGGTGCGGTGACCGGGATGACGGACGAACTGCCCCGGTTGCGGGCACAGGTGTACGCGCTGCAGGCACGGCTGGATCAGCGAGAGCGGCGTGCGGCCACGGTCCGGATGCTCCGCCGGATCGGCGCCGCCGTGCTGATCGCGGTGACGGCGTTCGCGCTCGTGATGAGCGTCGTCGGCATCTGGAGCGCGCGCACCGCGCTCAACACCGACCGGTGGGTCGCGACGGTCGCGCCCCTGCCGAAGGACCCGGAGGTCGCCGCGGCGGTGGCGGACTTCGCGACCGTCAAGCTCTTCGAGGCCGTCGACGTCGAACAGCGGCTCCGGTCGGTGCTGCCCGAACAGGCCGCGTTCGTCGCCGGGCCGCTGGCGAGCCAGCTGCACGCCCCGGTGCGTGCGACGGCCACCAAAGTCCTGGGCAGCGACCAGTTCCAGCGCGTCTGGACCGAGCTGAACCGCCGCGCCCACCAACGCGCGCTCGCCGTCGTCGAGGGCGACAGCGACCTCGTGGCCGTCCACCAGGACCGGGTCGAGATCGACCTGCTGCCGTTGATCAACGAGGTGCTCAGGACGCTCAGCGCACAGCTGCCCACCCTTTTCGGCAAGCAGCTCTCGCTGCCGGACCTGAGCAGCGGGGAGATCCCCGCCGATCTGCGGATCCGGGTGCAGGACTCGCTCGGCGTGACGCTGCCGGAGAACTTCGCGCAGTTCACCGTCTACGACTCCGGGCAGCTGTGGGCGGCCCAGCAGGCCGTGACGACGGCCAAGCGAGGCCTCGTCCTGTTCCTGATCGGCACACTCGTGCTGCTCGTGCTCGCACTGCTCGTCTCGCCCGATCGCCGGCGCACGGCGCTGCAACTCGGCCTGTGGCTGGTGGTCGCCGCCGTGGCGGTCACGGCGACGCTGCGCGCGGTCCGCGAGCAGATCCTGCAGAACGTGCCGGAGGGGCTCTACCGCGACGGTGCCGCGGACGTGCTGACGACGGTCTTCAGCCAGCTGCGCACACGGGGTTGGCAGATGCTCTGGACGGGCGCGCTGCTCGCCCTGCTGATGTACGCGATCGGACCGGGCAGGGGACCGGTGTGGTTGCGCCGCAAGACAGTCCAGGTGTGGGACGCGATCCGCCGGGGTGGACGGGCGCTCGCCGCGCACGGTCCCAGTTGGACCGCACGGCACCTCGACGCCGTGCGCGTGGGCGGAGTCGCCGTGGCTGTCGTGCTCGCGTTGCTGTTCTCGTCGTGGACGGCCCTGTTGTCGATCGTGGTGGTGCTGGCGGCCTACGAGCTGCTCGTGACCGCGTTCGCCCTGCGTTCCACCCGCACCGGATGACGTGACTGATCGAACAGAGGAGAAGTCGTATGGCCATCGGGCCGATCCAACTGATCGTGCTGGGCTTCACCCACCCGGACTTCCGCGGTGAGGTGATCGCCGAACTGGAGAAACTCCGCAGGACCGACACCATCCGCGTGATCGACGCCCTGGCCGTCCACAAGGACCCCAAGGGCGCCATCGCGGTCGAGCACCTGAGCAACCTCTCGCCCGCCGAGGAGGTCGAGCTGGGCAGCAAGATCAGCGCGCTGCTCGGCCTCGGTGCGGAGGTGGGAGCCGAGTCGGCGCGGGAGAAAGGAGGCGTCCACCCGTTCAGCGACGCGGACGCGTGGGACGTGCTCGCCGAGATTCCCAACGACAGCGCGGCGGCGTTGCTGCTCATCGAGCACCACTGGGCCGTGCCACTGCGCGACGCCGTCGCCCGCGCTCAGGGGTTCCGCGTCTCCGACGGCTTCATCAGCCCGCTCGACCTGATCGCGATCGGGCTGGTGAGTGCGGAGGAGGCACAGGAACTGCACGACCTCGAAACAGCAGGATCGACCCGTTGAGGAGGCAGACATGTTCGGTTCACGCCGCGTGGCCCGCCGCACCGCACGACGCATGGTGCGGCGAAGCGGAGGAGCTCCAGGAATGTTCAGGGCACGCCGGGTAGTCCGGCGCCGCTGATCGGCGCTTCTCTGACCGTTGGCGAGGTGATCCACGCTTCGTGGTGCCGCCCCCACACCCCGTACGACCAGTACGAAATGTGGGGGCGGCACCACGATGCTCCCGTCTGCTGGTACTCGCGGACGCCACCGGCCGATCGCTCAGGACAGGGCCAGCTTGCGCAGGCGCGTCCAGTCGAGTTCCGGCCGTGCCCGCGGGACTCCGGGCCGGTGGCGTGGCACCCGTACCCGCAGCGCCCCCGGCCTGACCACGCACCGCACGGGAGTCGTCATCATGACCGCCTCGCCGTCCACGCCGACCGGCAGCAACGGGGTGTCCGCCGTGATGACGACCTCCGCCGCGGTCCGCAGGACCACGGCGTCCGACCGCCGCCGGCCGCGCAACAGGCCGGCGGCTTCCGCCGCGTCGCGCACCGTCACCGCGAGCACGCCCAGCACACCGCCGTCCAGTCGCGGCCTCCGCCCCAGGCCGGCCAGATCGCTCGACCCGTAGGGGTTGTTGCTGACCAGCACCGCCTGCGGCCCGTCCAGCCGGTCCTCGCCTGCCAGCACCCGCAGCGCCGCCGACCGCGGCCCGATCAGCAGGCCGGGCAACAGGTTCAGCGTCGTCCGCCTCTTGCCTTCGCGGTAGGCGGGACTCCGCACCACCTCGGCGTACGCGCCGAACGACGCGTTGTTGACGAAGGTGCGGTCCCCGGCCACGCAGAGGTCGACCCGCATCTCGACGCCGTCGGTGAGCGCGTCGAGGCAGCGGCGGGGATCGTCGCGATCCAGCCCGAGGTCCAGCGCGAAGTGGTTGCGCGTGCCCGCCGAGATGACCATGAACGGCACCCCGCGGTCCGCCGCGATGCCGGCCACGATCGCTTGCGTGCCATCACCTCCGGCCACCCCGAGCAGGTCGGCGCCGTCGTCCAGAGCCTGCCGGGCGAGCGCGGCGACGTCCTGCGAGCCGTCGAGCACGCAGACCTCCGCGCCGAGCACTCTGGCCAGGTCGGGCAGTCCGAACCGGCCGACCTTCCCGTCGCCGGACCTGGGGTTCATGATCAGGTACGGCCGCCGGGGCCGTGGCACCTCGAACTCGACCGGCCCGCCCGCCCCGCCGTTCGCGGAGAGCGCGCGCCGTCCGCAAGCCACCGCGACGAACCAGAGCAGAGCGCACACCACGACCACCCACGCCAAGCGGGCCTGGACGTACAGAACGACCACGATCAGCGGCACGAACACCACGAGCACCCCGGCCAGCCACCGCACGAGACCGCGATGGGCGAGGAACCACCAGGCGCCCGCCAGCGCGAGCGCCGTCCCCGTCGCACCGACCAGCACCAGCCCCACGCCGGCACGCACCCCGGCCGCCACCAGCACGACCACGACGGCCGTTCCCGCGGCCAGGAACGCGAGGCGGGCCGCCCAGCGTTGTTCCGGCGTTGTCACATCGGTCACGGCAACCTCCACAGTGGAATGTCTCTCCAGCGTGGCCGTGCACGGCGCGGGCGGCCTCACCCCTCGCGGATGAACGGGCCGGCGGACTCACCCACGACGGCGGAAGCGCCACCGTCAGTGCGTCACGACGATCAGTGCGGTGAAACCGTTGTGCGTCAACAAAGTCCTCTGCTCGGCGGCCGCGGCGCTGCTGGCTCTCACCGCCTGCGCGGCTCCCCAGCCCGTCGCCCAGGTCACCTCGACGACCGCCAGTCCCGTGCCGATAGCCACGAAGTCCGTCTCGCGTCACTTCCGCGCGCAGGTCCTCGCGCGCGTCCCCACCGACCGGGCCGACGCGCGGGGCCTGGAACTGGTCGGCGATCTGCTGGTGGAGAACACGGGCCCGGTGATCCGCGCGGTGGCACCCGCCACCGGAGAGGTCCAGGCGCAGCGGACCGTGTCGCCGGGCAGCGGAACCGCGCTGACACCGGCCGGTCTGTGGCACTCCGCCGTCCTGCTGGATCCGCGCTCACTGGCGGAACGACGCCGGGCCACGATCACCGACGAGGCCTGGGGACTGTGTTACGACGGAACGCACCTCGTGCAGTCCGACGGCACCACCACGCTGCTGCTGCGAGACCACGACACCGCCGAGTTGATCCGCGAACTTCGCATCGACGCCCGCGAGTGGGGGGCCGCACGGCTGGGCGAACTCCACTGCACGAGCGTCGACGGCCGCCCGCAGGTGTGGGCGGCCGTCGACGGCACGGACTGGATGATCCGCGTGGACCTCGCCTCGGGCACCGTCACCGCGGACGCCGACCTCACCGCCGTCACCGTCGCCGAGGTGCCGACGGGCCGGAACCAGGTGATCGGCGGCATCGCGGCGGTGCCGGGCGCGGCGGGGGAGTTGTGGCTCACCGGCAGGCACTACCACCACCGCTACCGGATCGGGCTGCTGCCTCGGACGTGATCCCTGGGGTCAGGACGTGAGGAGGCCGAGCTGCCGCAGCCAGGAGCTGACCGCGTCGTCCGCTCTGCCGACCTCTTCGCCCTTGACCGCCAGTCCGTCGGCGAACTTGGCGCCACGGCAGGACTTCGCGTAGTCGCGGGCTGTGGTGCCCAAGTCCCAGCTTGGTCAGTGAGGTCTCGAACGCGCCGTCTGCGCGCCGTCGCCGGCACCGCTCCGGACCTCACCAACCTCGTCGGCGAACTGCTCCTGAAGAGCCCCGACTTCGCCGGCCTGCGGGAACGCTACGAGGTCACCGGCCGCGAACCCCGCCCGGCCGGCGCATCGGCGTCTACACGGCGGAACCCGGCAGTCCCGACCACGACGCGCTGATCCTCCTCGACAACGCCACGCCCCGACGGCCGCGGCAACGTACGGCCGCCGAGCGGTAGCCGGACGTCACTTCCGCCAGAACAGGTGGTGCGTCACGCCGCTGGAACTCGGCACGACGTCGACGTGGAACCGGTCGAGCAGCTCGTCGGGCGACTTCCACAGCGGCACCCCGTGTCCGAGTTCGACCGGCGACACCGCGACGTGCAACGTGTCGATCAGGTCGGCGTCGAGGAACGCGCGGATGGTGGTGGCGCCGCCGCCGATCCGGACGTCCTTGCCCTGCGCGGCCTCCTTCGCGAGCGCGAGGGCGTGGGCCGGGGCGCCGTTGACGAAGTGGAACGTCGTGTCGGAGAGCGTGAACGACGGCCGTTCGTGGTGCGTCAGCACGAAGACCGGGGTGTGGAACGGCGGTTCGTCGCCCCACCAGCCCTGCCAGTCGTGGTTCTGCCACGGGCCGCGGTGCGGGCTGAACTTGCCGGCGCCCATGATCTCCGCGCCGATGTTGTGCGCGAAGTCGCGGGTCAGGTAGTCGTCGAGGCCGCGGGTGCCACCGGGGTCGGTGCGGTTGGGCCAGCTCGCCGTGGCACCCGCCCACGCGAACATGGTCCCGGGATCGGCGTGGCCGAACGGCCGGTCGAGGGTCTGGTCCTCACCGGCACCGAACCCGTCCTGCGACACGACGAAGTTCTGGACCTTCACCAGCTGGGTCATGGGCTTCCTTCCGTTCTTGGTCGACGTGATGACCACGGGGGCCGCGAGAACTCATCGGTCCCGGCCGGAAGATCATGCTCCCGCGCTGGATCCGCTGCCTCCCGGCAGCTTGATGACGCCGTGCGGGGGATCAGGAGGCCGTCGTGTTCGCGGAGGCTGAGCCGGGGTGGTCACGTCCCATGCCAGTACCGCGATGACGTGGCGGTCTGCGACTCGGCCGCGGCGGTCGGCAGCGGCCATCCGGTGCAGAACGTTCGTCTGCCGGGCCGGTCGTGACGCTGGGGACGGCGAAGAGCGGGAGCGGCTGAAGGACGACCTTGCTCACCAAATACACGCCTCATCCAGGCATTGGTCAACGCTGTGCGACTGTCCAGGTGTCCCATGAGCGCCGGCGGTGGCAGGCAGGACAGGACGGGCTCGAAACCGTGTCCTGCCTGCGGCGACAGCTTGATCCGCGAGAGCGGGACGGGTGAGTGAACCCGTCCCGCTCTCGCCTTCTGGCCCGAGCCCCGCAGTGCGGAGAGTCAGTTGGACGGGGACGGGACACGGTGGATTCGCAGGTGCCTCCAGGTGATCGCGTCGTTCGACTCTGTTCTCGCTGTCGCCGGCATCGACATCGACATCGACATCGTGAAGATTCCGCCGACCGCGAGATCCTGCTGCGCGCCGAGACCACGCGCGCTACAACCGCGCCGACGCGTCCTGCCCGTTCTCGAAGTACGACACCAACTCGGGGGCGAGGCCCTGCACCTCGTGCGGGACACCTCCAGCGCGAAGGGACTCGGTGGCCCGCACGCCGGCAGCGACGGCCATGCGCGCGGCAACGGGTGAGGTGTCCGTGATGCCGCCTTCCCGCACGAAACGCAGGAATTCGTCTACGAGAAGCGGATCGGCGCCACCGTGTCCGTCGTCGCCGTCGGCGCTCGGCACGTGGTACTGGGCGTCGGCCTGATCGTTGTAGGAGGGGCTGCGGGAGTTCCACACCTTCACCACCGCGCCGGGCCCGTCGCCGAAGTTCTCGAGGCGGCCGGCGTCACCGATGACGGTGTAGTTGCGCCAGTAGTCCGGGGTGAAATGGCACTGCTGGTAGGCGGCGAGCACTCCGTTGCCGAGGCGCAGGTTGACCAGCGACACGTCCTCGACGTCGATGACGGGGTTCAGTCCGCGCTGGGCGTGCGGTGGCCAGTTGGCGTTCTCGTGCCAGTCGGCGTGCTTGGGCTCGCCGGGGAGACGCCGGTGCGGGTTGTCGCCGTAGACCATCAGGTCGCCGAAAGCCTGCACCTGCCGGGTGTAGCCGTTCGCGAGCCAGTGCAGGACGTCGAGGTCGTGGCTGGCCTTCTGCAGCAGCAGTCCGTTGGTGTAACGGCGTTCGGCGTGCCAGTCCTTGAAGTAGTAGTCACCTCCGGAGCCGACGAAGTGCCGTACCCACACCGTTTTGACCTGGCCGATCTCACCTCGCGTGATGATGTCGCGCATCAGGCGGACCACCGGCATGTGCCGCATGTTGTGCCCTACGTAGAGGCGGCTGCCCGTCTCGTAAGCAGTGCGCAGCAGTTCGTCGCACCGCTCGATCGAGATGTCCAGGGGTTTCTCGACGAAGACCGGCTTGCCCGCTTTGAGGGCCTGGCACGCGAGATCGGCGTGGGTGTGGTCGGGGGTGAGGACCACCACCGCGTCCACGTCCGGGGACTCGATGACTTCCCGGTGGTCGGCGGTGATCAGCGCAGCGGGGAAGGCCTTGCCCGCTTCCGCCCGCGCGACCGCGTCGTGCTCGGCGAGTGCGACGACTCGGCTGCCCGCGCCAGGACGGTGGGCGGTGTGGGCGATCGAACCGCGAAGCCCGTAGCCGAGGACGCCGAGACGGAGATCGCGGTGGGTGTTGGTGGTCATGGGAAAGCCTTCCGCACGGCGCTGATGGTGGAGTGTGAAAGGCGGCCCGAGGCTCAGACGGCCTCGGGCCGCCCCTGTTCAGCTCACGGTGATCTTGTCGATGTCCGGCGCCCAGCCGGAGGGATTCGAGATGGTGACGGTGTTCCCCTGCCCGGCGCGCAGGTTCAGGGTCACGGTGGTGGTTCTCGGCGTGACCCAGTCAGGGGTGGGCTGGAAGCTGACGGTCTGGGGCGCCAGAGCGTTGGCCTGGATCCTGGCGCTGCGGGCCACCTGGGTGGCGTAGTGCAGCGTCACGGTGCGCGTCCCACCGGTACCGCCGTCGACGTTGTTGAACCTGAGGGTGCCGCCGTTGCCGAGGTAGCCGACCTTGCTGCCGCCGGAACATCCGCCGCACGCGCTGGTGGTGGCGCCGCCCGCAAGGGTGTTGCCCGCGGTTTCGGCCTCGTAGCTTCCCGCGGACTGGCCGGCGCCGACGCTCATCCCGCCGAGGTCGAGCCATCCGTCGGCGTTCTGGCCCGCGTTGGCGAAGCGCAGTTTCTTGGCGTTGGCGTTGATCGTCTCCAACGGGTTCTTGGCTTTCAGGACGAGCCGGTAGTCGCCGGTGTTCACACCGGACAGATCAACCGGGGCGTCGAAGTACCGGGCGTAGCCGAAGTCCCGGTACGTGGGGTCGGCGCCGACCCCCCAGTCGGGGAAGGCGCGGATGCGGGTGGGCTGAACCTGCCGCAGGTCCCAGGAGGTGTCCCACGTCCTGACCACGTTGCCGGCCGGGTCCTTCAGGCCGAGGCTGACGGTCCAGGGGTAGTAGAACGGGGCCACGCCGGTGTTGTCGATCTGCACGCCCACCTTCGTGGTGCCTTGCGCGGTGTTGTGGAAGTAGGCGTTGCGGACGGTGAGGTTGTAGCCCATCAACCGGACGGCCGCGGCCACGTTGGGGTCGGTGGGGGAGTACTCCAGACTGCGTTCGTTGATCTTCCACGTGGTGTGCTCGAGCTCGATGCACGCCTTCATGTTGTCGACGGGACCGGAGCCCCCCGGCCAGTTGGCGAACGCGACGGACTGGATCTCGGGGCGGACCTCACCGCCCATGGAGGCCGTGATCCACCGGTTCTCCACGCCGCGTTCCAGTGCCTTCTGCAACTGGGCCCAGGGTGCGCCGCCCATGGAGATCGGGAGTGTCACGCCCTGACCGCCTTCGCGGTAGCAGAAGGAGTCGTCGTGATAGCCGATGCGAGGCAGGGTGTTGGCGGCACCGCCCGCGTTGTCCGCGTAGCGCAGTTCGAGCCTGGTGCGCGTGAACGCGCGGTTGTAGGTGTTGAGGATGTCGGCGGCGTTCGCGTCGGTGGGCATGTAGTTGGGATAGGTGTCGCCCGAGGTGTCGGTGTCGTAGGGCCAGGTGTGCCACTCACCCCACAGGCCGATCAGTCCTAAGTGGATGTAACCGAGCCGGGGGTCGCCGTCGTAGCGCGCGCCGAACGCGGTGATGAAGTTCTTGAGCCCGGTCATCAGGAACGGGTTGTCGTAGTCCGGACTCGTCACGTCCCAGTAGGCGTTGTGCCGCATGGCGACCTGCCCGTTGAAGCACGCCGGGATGGCGTTGCCGGGATGGGTGCCCGTGCCGCCGCCGGGATACTCCATGTACAGGCGGATCGCCGCGTGGTTGCCGGCCGCCGCGATGGTGTTGAGCGCGTTGTCCACGATGCTCCAGTTGTAGCTGGAGCAGTTGTTCGGATCCGTCATGACCTCGGACAGGCCGAAGTAGGCCCATGTCAACGAGAGCGGGTAGCCGGCGTTCGGGTCGGTGCCCGGCTGGAGGAAGCGGGCGAACCCCTTGAGCGGGTTGTCCAGCGGCGCGTCGGCGGTGGCGAGGGCGTGGGCGGGCAGGCTGGGATCCGGGGCCGGGCCGGGAGCCGGGCGGTCCGGAACGCCCTGTGCGGACACGTCCGCGGCCTGAGTGAGTCCGGGCATCGCGGCGGGGAGCAGGGCGACAGCCGCGGCGCACAGTGCGGCCACCAACCTCCGGCGTCTGGGCGTGGCTGTGGGCATGGTGCGACCTCCAGGGGGATGAGGAGAGCTGCAGGGTCCCAAATAGTTCCGCTTGAGGATTGACAAAGTTTCACTATTCCTCATCAATATGTAGCAACAGCACCCCACTGGCAAGAGTGAGGCGCGAAGGTCCCTGATGCGGAGGCGTGTCCATGGGCGCCGGCAAGACTGCTGCACCGCCGCGGCGACGCGACGACCGCAAGGTGGCGTGGCTGTTCCTGGCGCCGGTGCTGGTGGGCTTCGTGCTGTTCTACGCGTACCCGACGGTGCTGGGCGTCTACTACTCGCTCACCGACTACGGCATGCTGGCGGCACCGAACCTCGTCGGAGCGGAGAACTACCGCGACCTCGTGGACGACGACAAGTTCTGGAACGCGCTCAAGGTCACCGGCTACTACGTCGTGCTGAACATCGTTTCGCAGACCGTGCTGGCACTCGCCCTGGCCACGTTGATGCACCGCCTGACCCAGTCGGTGGCGATACGCGCGATGCTGCTGGTGCCCTGGCTGGTACCCAACGTCACCGTGGGTCTGCTGTGGATGTGGATGCTCGACGCCAACATCGGCTTCGTCAACCACGTCCTGCGCGCGGTGGGGTTGAGCACCACCGGCTTCCTCACCTCGCCGACGTGGGCGATGCCGACCGTCGCGGGCATCAACACCTGGGCCTACGCCGGTTACACGGCTCTGCTGCTCTACGCGGGCATGCTGCAGATCCCCCGATACCTGTACGAGAGCGCCTCTTTGGACGGTGCCGGCGAGTGGCGGATGTTCACCCGCATCACCCTGCCGCTGCTGCGCCCTGTTCTGGCCCTGGTGCTGGTGGTCTCCCTGATCGGCTCGTTCCAGATCTTCGACACCATCGCGGTGACCACCAAGGGCGGACCGGTCGGTGCCACCAGAGTCATCTACTTCTACATCTACGAACAGGCGTTCACGAACTTCCGCATGGGTTACGCCTCCGCGATCGCCGTGGTGCTCGCTCTGCTGCTCGGGGTGCTGACCGCCGTGCAGATGCGGCTCCTGCGCGCCTCCCGCTCGGACCTGGCATGAGGAGAGTGCCCATGACACCCGTCCGCACCCGGATGCCGCTGGGTCAGATCCCGCTGGGCCGGATCGCAGCCTGGACGTTGCTGGCCGTGGCCGCGGTGGCGACGATCTTCCCGTTCTACTGGATGGTGCGCACCGCACTCACGCCCGCGGCCGACCTGTACTCGGACGGGGTCGGCCTGCTGCCGGAGAACCCGACGATGATCAATTTTCTGCGGGTGCTCGGACTGACGAGTCAGCAGGAGGCGCGGGCGGCCGGTGGTTCCGGTGCCAAGGTCGACTTCCTGCGCTACCTGCTCAATTCGTTCGTCTACTGCGGACTGATCACGATCGTGCAGACGCAGTGCTGCGCGATGGCCGGATACGCCTTCGCCCGGCTCCGGTTTCCCGGCAGGGACCTGGTCTTCGGTGTGCTGATCGCCGCGCTCATGGTTCCGCCGATCTTCACCCTGCTGCCCAACTTCGTGCTCGTGAAGAACCTCGGCTGGCTGAACACCTTCGCGGGCATGGTCGCCCCGAGCGTGCTCATGACCCCGTTCGCCGTGTTCTTCCTGCGCCAGTTCTTCCTGTCGATTCCCCGCGAGATCGAAGAAGCGGCCACATTGGACGGTGTGGGCGGCTGGGGCATGTTCTGGCGCGTGGTGCTGCCGATGAGCCGCGGTCCGTTGCTCACCATCGGGCTGACGACCGCGGTGTGGTCCTGGAAGGACTTCCTGTGGCCGCTGCTGACCGGCCGTGACGAGAAGACCAGGGTGCTGACCGTCGCGCTCGGCATCTTCCAGCAGCAGTCGCCCAACACCCAGCCCGACTGGACCGGGCTGATGGCCGGTTCGACGCTGACCGTGCTGCCGGTGCTCGTACTGCTGATCTTCCTCGGCCGCCGCCTGGTCGAGTCCCTCAACTTCACCGGCATCAAGTGAGCCGGCCCGATCCGAGAGGTAGACCCACCATGCGATCCACACGACGGCGCACCGGCGCCCTCCTGCTGAGCCTGGCCCTCACCGCCCCTCTCGCCGCCTGCGCGAGCACCGGCGACGGTGCCGATGGTGCGACGACACTGGACTACTGGCTGTGGGACGACCGGCAACTGCCCGCCTACCAGGACTGCGCGGACGCCTTCCACGCCGAGAACCCGGACATCACCGTCAAGATCACCCAGACGGCCTGGGCCCAGTACTGGCAGAACCTCACCACCCAGCTCGCTTCGGGCGACGCGCCCGACGTGTGGACCAACCAGAGCACCTACTACCCGCAGTTCGCCAGCCAGAACCAGCTCCTGGACGTGGAACCCTTCGTCCAGCGCGACAAGGTCGACCTCGCCGCCTACCAGCCGGGCCTGAGCGAGGTGTGGGTCAAGGACGGCAAGCGTTACGGGTTGCCGAAGGACTGGGACACGATGGCGCTGGTGGTCAACACCGATGCGCTCGGCAAGCAGGGTGTTGCCCCCGCGCAGCTGGAGGACCTCACCTGGAACCCGGCCGACGGCGGCACGTTCGAGCAGGTGATCGCCAAGGCCACGGTCGACGCCAACGGCCGCAACGGTCTCGACCCCGCCTTCGACAAGAACAGCGTCCAGGTCTACGGGTTCCTGCCCGAGTGGGCCGACGGCGCCAACGGGCAGAACGGCTGGGCCATCTTCGCCGCTGCCAACGGGTTCACCTACCTCGACAAGAACCCCTGGGGCACCCACTACAACTACGACGACCCCAAACTCGCCGAGACCATCAACTGGTTCAAGCGCCTCATCGACAAGGGGTACGCGCCCCGTCTCGACAAGCAGTCCAGCGTCGCCAACTCCGAGCTGCTCATCGCGGGCAAGGGCGCGATGTCGATCGCCGGCTCGTGGACGATCCTCACCTTCACCGACCCGAAGGTGAAGCAGAAGTTCGCCTTCACGCCTCTGCCTGCCGGACCGTCGGGACGCAAGAGCTCCATCAACGGCCTGTCCGACGCCATCTGGGCCGGTAGCGAGCATCCGGAACAGGCCTGGAAGTGGGTCAGGTTCCTGGGCTCGTCCGACTGCCAGGACCGCGTCGCCCAGCGCGCCGTGGTCTTCCCGGCCATCACCGCCGCCAGCCAGAAGGTGGACGCCGCGCACCAGGCCGCGGGCCGGGACGTGCACGCCTTCACCGGCGCCGCGAAGAAGGACACCTTCCTGCTGCCCGTCACGGAACACGGCACCGAGCTCAATCCGATCGTCCAGGACGCCATCCAGTCCGTCATCCTCGGCGACGCCAAGGCAGATCAGGCGTTGAGGGAAGCGAACGACAAGGTCAACGCCCTCTTCAAGTAGCCGGTACGCCCGTCTGCCCGTCTCACGCGAGGACACCCATGGCCCAATTCCTGACCGTCGGCGGCCGCACGTTCGGCGCCGAGCTCGAAGGCAGCGCCATTCCGCGGCTCGTCAACGGAGGGCTGCTGCTGCCACCGGGGCGAGTCGCGCTCCTGCACGGACTCGGCGACGCGTTGTTCTACCGGCACGGACACAACTCCTGGAGTCCCTGCGGATGGCGCCGTCTCTCCGACGCTCCTCTGCGCATCGCCAGCGCGGAGCGTCGCCTCACGGCGGACGACACCACTTGGGACGACCCCAGTCGCCATCACTCGTCCGCGGTCGCTGCCCTGGAGGGACCTGACGGGCGCGTGCTTCTGCTGGGAGCACTGGGTTTGGGCGTACCCCGGCTCGCCGCCGACCAGGACACCCTCGTCGGCTGGTACGAATCCGGCGGGGCCCCGTGGTTCCTCGCCTACGGCGACGAGGACGAGGTCTTCGCCGCCTACGCGGAGCAACTCGGCGCACGCCTCGGGCACAGCGCCAAACGGGCCGGCAACGTGTGGTGCAGCTGGTACGCCTACTACGAGGACATCACCGAGGATCAGCTCGCCAAGGACATCAACTCCTTGCGGGGACTGCCCTTCGACGTGGCCCAGATCGATGACGGCTGGGAGGAGCGGGTGGGTGACTGGCACGCCAACCGCAAGTTCCCCGCCGGGATGCGCGCACTGGCCGACCGGATCACGGACGCGGGGCTGCGCCCGGGTCTGTGGCTCGCGCCGTTCATCGTCCACCCCGACTCCCAGACCGCGCGCAAGCGACCGGAACTCCTGCTGCGCGACGCCGGCGGAGCGCCGGTCGTCGCGGGCCACAACTGGGGGACCGGGTACTGGACGCTCGACCTCACCCTGCGTCCGGCGCAGGAACACCTGAAAGAGACCATCCACCGCGTCACCCACGAGTGGGGGTTCACCTACCTCAAGCTCGACTTCCTCCAGGCCGGCACCACGCCGGGGTCCCGCTTCGGCGACGTGGACCGCGAGGAGGCGTACCAGACCGGCCTGCGCGCCATCCGGGAAGCGGCTGGGGACGACGCCTACCTGCTGGGCAGTGGCGCGCCGCTGTTGCCCTCGCTCGGCCTGGTCGACGGACTGCGCAGCGGCCCCGACGTGGCCCCGATGTGGGACCACTACGCCACCCAGGACCCCTCCGACGCTCTCGCCCGCAACGCCGTCGTCAACACCCTGCACCGCCTGTGGCACGCCCCCGTGCTCGAAGTCGACCCGGACGTCGTGTACTTCCGCAGCCGCTTCAACCTGCTCACCGACCGGCAACAGAGCTGGTTGCGCGACCTCGCCGACATCTGCGGCTTCCGCGCGATCTCGGATCCACCCGGCTGGCTGCGCCCGGACGAGCTGGAGGCGATGACCCGGTACCTCGACCACCGGCCCGACATCCGCAAGCTGGGTCGCTACCGATTCTCGCTCGACGGGCGCGAGGTCGACTTCGCCCCGGCGGTCGACCCCGGCGCGGGGCAGGCGTATCCGATCGCTTGAGCCCGGCGCGCGACCGGACTTAGTAAACTGCGTAGCATTATTCAGTGGTGGTACGCGCTTTCCAGAGGGGCACAGCATGGCGATGAGCGGAACAGACCTCTCCCGGATGCGGGAGATGAACCAACTGTCCGTCCTGTGGGCCCTGCGCGGCACCCCGCCCTCGACCGTCACCGAGCTCGCGAATCGGACAGGCCTGTCCCGGCCCGCGGCGGACGTGCTCGTGCAACAGCTGGTGGCCGACGGCTGGGCAGAGGTCGAGGAACCAGGGGCCAGCAGCACGGTGGGACGTCCCGCCCGGCGCTACCGCTTCCGCGCCAAGGCCGGACACGTGCTCGGCATCGACATCGGCGTGCACAAGATCCTCGTCATGCTCTGCGACCTGGAGGGAAATCTGGTCCAGTCCCTGCGCCGCCCGGCCGACCCGCAGGCCGGTCCCGCCGAGCGGCTCGCGGCGGTGGACGAGACCATCGACGACGTGCTGCACGAGGCCGGTATGGCGACCCCGGACATCTGGGCGATCACCGTGGGAGTGACGGGCCCGGTCGACGAGAACGGGCGCAGCATCATCTCCACCCCGTTGCCGGGGTGGCGGGAGGCCGATCCCGTCGCCCATCTGCGCACGCGGTTCACCTGCCCGATCCGGGTGGAGAACGACTGCAAGCTCGCCGCGGTCGCTGAACGCTGGAAGGGCGTCGCCCAGGACGCCGACGACATCGTCTATCTGCTCGCCGGTCTGCGCACTGGCGCGGGCCTCATCATCGACGGCACCCTTCGTCGCGGTCACGGCGGTGTCGCCGGAGAGATAGGAGCACTCAAGGCCGTGCGGTGGCTCAACGCACCAGGTCACCTCACGGCCTATCCCGGCGCACCCTCGGGCGCCAAACCCGGCGAGGCGGCGGCCTGGGTGTTCCAGGCCGCGCGGGAGGGCGACAGCGCGGCGAAGACCGCCGTCCAGCGCTACATCCGCGACCTCGCCGTCGGCGTCGCCGCGCTCGTGCTCACCCTCGACCCGCAGATAGTCGTGTACGGCGGCGGATTCTCCCGTTCCGCGGACCTGGTCCTCGACTCGTTGCGCCGCGAACTCGCCAAGCACTGCCTGCGCGTGCCGGAACTGCGCGCTTCCACGCTCAGCGACGAAGGCGTCGCACTGGGGGCGCTGCGACTGGCCCTGGACCAGGTCGACAACACATTGCTCAGCAGTCAGCTCGCCGCGCCTGTCGCACCCCAGTTCTCATGACCCGCCGGACCGTCCACAGTGAACATCGGGTCTGTCGAGGTCCAGTCAGGCCTGCACCACGTGAACCCCGCGCTCACGGAACCGTTTGACGTCGTCATCGCCGGCACCGGTGTCGGTGATCAGCACGTCGACCTCCGGCGTCGCGCAGATCGAGGCGAACGCCCGCGCCCCGATCTTGGAGGAGTCCGCCACGACCACGACCTTGCCCGCCCGCTCGGCCAGCAGCCTGTTGATCGCGGCCTCTCCTTCGTGGTGCGCTGAGGCGCCCGCGGCCGCGTCGATCGCGTCCACGCCCAGAAAGGTGATGTCGAGGCTCAGGTCGTTGAGGATCTTCTCCGCCAACGAGGACATCAGCTCGTAGGACTGTGCCCGCGCCACGCCGCCCGTGACGACGAGCTTCACCTGAGGACGCACCGAAAGCTCGTTGGCGATGTTCAACGCGTTGGTCACCACCGTGATCACGGCATCGCCCTCTGACCGCATGACCAGCGTTCGTGCGACCTCGGTCGTCGTCGTTCCGCCGTTCAGCCCGACCACCGCGCCGGGCCACACCATGTCCGCGGCCGCCCGCGCGATCCGCTGCTTCTCCTCCGCGTGTCGCACCGTCTTGTAGCGCATCGGGAGGTTGTAAGCGACTGCGTGGGTCACCGCGCCGCCACGGGTCCGGGTCAGCAGTTGCTGTTCGGCGAGGTGGTCCAGGTCCCGGCGGATCGTCGCAGCCGAGACCTGCAACTGCTCCGAGATCTCCTCCACCTCGATGCGCCCACGCTCGCCGAGGATCTCCAACAGCGCGTTCAGCCGCTCATACCTGTTCATCGCCACCTCCAAACGGACATCATTGCGCACCACGCCTGGCAAGATGAGTCGGAGTGGGTGGCGAGCGGCGTCAGTGGCACTGCTCTCCTCAGTGACGGACGATCGCAGCCAGCGCCGCACCTCGGCAGCCCGCCAGGCCGCCGAGCGCCGCGCGTACCAGCCGCGGTTCGCGCTGGAACCTCAAGCGAGCCGACAGGCCTCTGGCGAGTGGTTCGAGCAGCAGGCGGTTCGCGCCGGAAAGGCCACCTCCCACCACCACTACCTCGGGGGCGAGCACGCTTGCCGTCCAGGCCAGCGCCGTGACCAGGCTCTCGACGGCGTCCTTCCACACGGTGACCGCCTCGGGTTCGCCCGCCTCGACCCGGCGCGCGACGTCGACGGCGCCTGAGGTCTCTCTGCCGGTCAGGGCTGTGTAGCGGCGTGCGATGGCCGCTGCGGAGGCGACGGCCTCAAGACACCCGGTGCCCCCGCACAGGCATGGCTCGCCGTGACCGACGTCAACGTGACCCAGTTCGCCGGCGTACCCGTCGGCATCGTGCACGTGACCGTTGGTCACCAGAGCGGAGGCAATGCCCGTACCGATCGGGAGGAACAGCATCGTGCGCGCGCCACGACCGCCGCCGAGCCGATTCTCGGCCAGCGCGCCGGCCCGCACGTCGTGGGTGAACGCGACAGGCCGGCGGAGGCGATCGGTGAGCAGGTCGGCGAAGGGCACGTCACGCCAGCCCAGGTTCTCCGAGAACACGCCAGTGCCACGCCGCTCGTCGACAACACCAGGCACCGCGACACCCACCTGGTCGGCTGGCAGCTCCTCCGCGAGATGGCCCACCACATCGAGGACTTCCGGTACGACCGAGGGGCCACGCCGCGGTGTCGGACGTGACCTCGTCTCGAGCACGGTGCCCGCGTCATCGACCAGCACCGCTTTGACGGCAGTGCCGCCAACGTCCACACCGAGCGCAGACACGGAGTCCCCGATCTGATCGAAGATGTTCATTTAAGAGGTAAATTATGCAGCTACGCACATCTATCAATCAAGGGGACGTCATCGGTGGCCGACGGCGACGTGGGAGACCCAGGCCGGGATCTGGACGTTTGTTCTCGCCGTTGAGCAGCAGGGTCGGACCGTTGAACTTCGGCAGTTCGACCGCGAGGTCGGCGAAGCTGTCGAGGTCGGCGATGTAGCGCTTGGCCGGTTCGAACACAGCCGCCGGGAGCCACGAGTACGAGCAGCACTGCAGCGAGCACCGAACCCGCCGATCACTCGCCGCCGCGGCACCCTTGCGGTCGGGTCCCAGCCCGCTCAGATCGAACGCTTCAGCGCAGATCGGCAGGACCGTCCGGGCGGAGTCGTCCACGTGCATCGCCATGCGGCTCAACCTGCATGGACGGGATTTTCGGCACACACAAGGCCGCCGGCGCATCGATCTCGGCCACGGGCCGAACGGAAGCGGCGCCGGGTGACACCGGCGCCGCTTCCGTTCGACGATCACCCGAGCACGGGCGTTACTGCGCGGTCGGGACGGGGTGACCTTCCGACGCCTGCACGACGACGATGCCCTGCCCCTGCAGTGCGAGCTGGTACGCCTCGCCGGAGCCGCGCCCGATGACGGCGCCGAGCTTGGCCGTCTTGCGAATCGAGGACTGCAGCGAGGTGGACCACAGGACGGCGGACTGCATGTCGACGAACGTCGGCACGTCCACGTTCAGCACGACCGGCGTGCCGTAGGCGGTGACGGCGAGTGCTCCCGTTCCCGTGAACGTGGTGTTGAACAGGCCGCCGCTGAGCATCGACGCGCCTTCGGTGCGGTTGATGTCCCACTTGAGGCTGCTGTCGAAGGCGAGCACGTTCTTGCCGTTCACCGTGACGCCTTCGTTCTCCAGGTACAGCACGAAGATCTCGTCGGCGTCCTGGGCGAGGAACACGTCGCCGCTGCCCGACACCTTCATCAGCGACATGCCCTCGCCGGTGAAGGCCTTCTTGAACAGCTTGCCGAGACCACCGCTGCCTTCGTAGGCGAAGTCGACGTCGCCCTGGTAGGCGACCATCGATCCCTGCTTGGCGAAGAAGAAGCCGCCGCTGCCGGTGAGGTCCACCTTGAGCATGCGTTCGTTCTGCAGTTGGAAGCTTCCCGGCTCGACGGGCCGTTCCGCGTGGTTGAACAGTGAGCTGCGCATGCCCAGATGATGCAGGTGATCATCACCTCACGCATCCGTGGGGTGGTCCTCCGCGCCGGGGCAGCAGCAGTACCGGCGAACGCGAAGTTGCCGCGAGTGTGGCGAGTGGCTGCCGGAAGGGCGTTTCGCCGGCGGAGTCACCTTGAAGCCGGCGTCGCCGAGTTGCTGTCGAGTTCTCCGGCGAGCACCGGCGCGCCCGTCTTCGCCACCACGTCCTCGACCGTGCTGCCGGGTGCGAGTTCGACCAGGCGGAACGCCCCGTCCGCGACGTCGAGCACGGCCAGGTCGGTGATGACGCGGGAGACGACCCGGCGTCCTGTCAGCGGCAGGGTGCAGGCGGAGACCAGTTTCGGGTCGCCGGCGCGCGACACGTGGTCCATCAGGACGATGATCCGCCGGGCGCCGCTGACGAGGTCCATCGCGCCGCCCATGCCCTTGACCATCGCGCCCGGCACCATCCAGTTCGCGAGGTCGCCGTGCGCGGAGACCTGCATGCCGCCGAGCACGGCGGTGTCGATGTGGCCGCCGCGGATCATCGCGAAACTGGTGGCGGAGTCGAAGAACGAGGCTCCCGGCAGCACGCTGACGGTCTGCTTGCCCGCGTTGATGAGGTCGGGGTCGACCTCGTCGTCGTAGGGGAACGGGCCGACGCCGAGGATGCCGTTCTCCGCGTGCAGCGTCACCGTGGAGTCCGCCGGCAGGTGGTCGGGGATCAGCGTGGGCAGGCCGATGCCGAGGTTGACGTACTCGCCGTCGCGCAGTTCGAGCGCGGCGCGGGCGGCCATCTCGTCGCGGGTCCAGGCCATGTCAGTTCGCCTCCTGGCGGGCGCGGGTGGTGCGCTTCTCGATGTCCTTGCGGGCGGCCTGGTCCGGGGTGAGCGCGACGACGCTCTGCACGAACACACCGGGCAGGTGCACGTGGTCCGGCTCGATCTCGCCGACCTCGACGACGCGTTCGGCCTCGACGACGGTGAACCGGCCCGCCATCGCGACGGCCGGGTTGAAGTTGCGGGCGGCGGCGTGGAAGACGCAGTTGCCCGCGCGATCGGCGATCGCGGCGCGCACGAGCGCGACGTCGGTGACGATCGACTCCTCCAGCACCATCTCCTTGCCGTGGAACGTGCGGACCTCCTTGGCAGGGGAGGAGAGCGCGACGGTGCCGTCCGGGTGGTACCGCCACGGCAGGCCGCCCTCGGACACGAGCGTGCCGACGCCGGTCGGCGTGTAGAAGGCGCCCACTCCCGAACCGCCTGCGCGCAGCCGTTCCGCGAGTGTCCCCTGTGGAGTGAGCTCCACGGTCAGCTCGCCCGCCAGGTACTGCCGGGCGAACTCCTTGTTCTCGCCGACGTAGGACGCGACGACCCGGCTGATCCGGCGGTGTTCGAGCAGCAGCCCGAGACCGGCGCCGTCGACGCCGCAGTTGTTGGAGACGATCGTGAGGTCGTCGGCGCCCTGTTCCAGCAGGGCCTCGATGAGGAACCACGGGATGCCCGCGAGCCCGAACCCCCCGACCGCGACGCTCGCGCCGGACCGGATGCCGGCCACGGCTTCGGCCGGTCCGCCGGCCACCTTGTCCAGGCTCATGAACGGCTCTCCTTCGTGAGGTGGTCGATCAGCGCCGCCGTGACGACGTCCGGCTGCTCGGCGTTGGCGAGGTGCGCGGCTCCGGGGACGACGAGAAGCCGACCGTCCTGGACGGAGGTGGCGATCTCTTCGAGGTGGTGAGGCGGTGTCGCCGGGTCGTCCGCTCCCGCGATCGCGAGCGTCGGCGCGCTGATCCCGGCGAGGTCCGCGCGCTGGTCCATGACGGCGATCGCCTCGCAGCAGCCCGCGTACCCCTCCGCCGGAGTGGCCGAGACCATCGCCTCCCACCGCGCCCGGTCCTGGTACGCGGGCGTGAACCAGCGCTGGACGACGGCCTCGGCGACCGCGCCTGTTCCCCGAGCGCGAACGAGGGCGGCGCGGTCGGTCCAGTTCGCCGCCGGTCCGAGGCAGGCGCTGGTGCACAGGACCGCGAGCCGGTCCACGCGTTCGGGGTTGCGGGCGGCGACGCGCAGCGCGGTCATGCCGCCCAGCGACAGCCCGGCCAGGTGCGCCTTCTCCACGTCCAGCCGGTTGAGCAGCACGACGAGGTCGCCGGCGAGCGCGTCGATGGTGTGCGGGCCGGGCACGACGGGGGAGCGGCCGTGGCCACGGGTGTCGTAGCGAACGACCCGGAAGTGCTCTTCGAGCGCGGCGACGTTGGCGTCCCACATCTCCAGCGTCGACCCCAGCGAGTTGGACAGCACGACGACCGGGCCGTCCGGCCTGCCCGTGACGACGTGGTGGACCTCGGCGACGCTCATCAGCGCACCGCCTCGAAGACGGCGGCGAGACCCTGGCCGCCGCCGATGCACATCGTCTCCAGGCCGTAACGGCTGCCGCGGCGGCGCATCTCGTGCGCGAGCGTCGCCAGGATCCGTGCCCCGGTCGCGCCCACCGGGTGGCCGAGCGAGATGCCGGAACCGTTGGGGTTGAGCCGTTCGTCGGCGGCGTCGACCTTCCACTCGCGCAGGCACGCGAGCACCTGGGCGGCGAACGCCTCGTTGAGCTCGATCACGTCCAGGTCGTCGAGGGTGAGCCCGGCCCGGTCGAGCGCGGCGGCCGTGGCGGGCACCGGTCCGATGCCCATCACCTCGGGTCCGACCCCGGCAACCGCCCACGACCTGAGCGCGAGGACGGGCCGCAGCCCGCGCTTCTCGGCTTCGTCGCGAGTCGTGACCACGCACAGCGCGGCACCGTCGTTCTGGCCGCTCGCGTTGCCCGCCGTGACCGTCGACTCCGGGTCGAGCTTCAGCCGGACCGGTCGCAGCGCGGCGAGGTCGTCGAGCGTCGTGTCCGGCCGAGGGTGCTCGTCTCGGTCGACGGTCAGATCGGGCTTGCCGCGGCGGCCGGGGACGGTGACCGGCACGAGCTCGTCGGCGAACCTGCCCGCCTGGTCGGCGGCACCCCAGCGCTGCTGCGACCGCAGTGCGAACTCGTCCTGCTCGGCGCGCGAGATGCCGTACTCGCGGCGGAGGTTCTCCGCCGTCTCCAGCATGCCGCCGGGCACCGGGTGGAACCGGCCACCGGCCGTCTCCCTGGCCCGGTCGAGCCGGTCGACGAGCTGGATCCCGCCGCTGCGGACACCGGTGCGCAGCCCCAGCGCGTAGTGCTCGACCTGCGACATCGACTCCGCGCCACCCGCCACGACGACCTTCGCCGCACCGGTGGCGACCTGACCCGCCGCGTAGAGGACGGCCTGCAGCCCGGAACCGCAGCGCCGGTCGATCTGCAGGCCCGGAACGCCGACGCCGAGGCCCGCGTCGAGCGCCGCGACCCGGCCGATCGCCGGTGACTCGCCGTTCGCGTAACTCTGTCCGAGCACGACGTCGTCGACATCGCCCTCCCGCAGCCCCGTGCGGCGCACCAGTTCCGTGAGCACGGCGGTGGCGAGGTCGGCGGCGCTCAGCGAGGCCAGAGCCCCGCCGAACCGTCCGACCGGGGTCCGGAGGGGTTCGCAGATCACGACGTCGGTCATGCCCTCGACCCTAGGGCCGTCCGGTGATATCCAGAAATACCTGTTTAACGGTGACTGAGACTCTGCGAGTATCAATCGGTGGAACTTCGTCATCTGCGGTACTTCGTGGCGGTCGCCGAGGAACGGCACTTCGGGCGCGCCGCCGAACGCCTGCACATGGCACAACCACCGCTCTCGCAGCAGATCCAGCAGCTGGAGGCCGAGCTCGGGGTGACGTTGCTGCACCGCACCACCCGCAAGGTCGATCTCACCGACGCCGGGCTGGTCTACCTGGACCGCGCGCGAGCCGTGCTGTCCGCGGTGGACGACGCGGCGGCCGAGGCGCGACGGGTGGCCGAGGGCGTGCAGGGCCGGCTGGTCGTCGGGTGCGTCGGCTCGGCCACCTACAGCCTGCTGCCCGCGTTCGCCCGGGCTCTGCGGGACGAGCTGCCGGCCGTCGACTTCGTGTTCCGCGGCGAGATGCTGGCACCGGACCAGCTCGAATCCCTGCTCGCCCGCCGCATCGACCTCGCCCTGCTGCGCCCGCCGGTCGAGAATTCCGGGGTGCGGGTGACCACGGTGCGCCGCGACCGGCTCATCGTGGCGCTGCCCGAGGACCACCGCCTCGCGCGGCGAAAGAGGCTGAAGATCGAGGACCTGCGCGAGGAAGACCTGATCGTGCACGCGTCCCACGGCCGCTCGGTCATGCACGGGATCGTCACGGACCTGTGCCGCGCGGCAGGGTTCGAGCCGCGGATCCGCCACGAGGTGGCGGAGACCTCGACCCTCGTCACCTTCGTCGCCTCGGGGCTCGGCGTGGCCGTGGTCCCGGAGCCCGTGGCGGAACTCGGCGTGCCCGGCACCACCTACCGTCCGCTGGCAGGCAAGCAGGGCATCGACCTCGTGGCCGCCGTACGCGCTGACGACGACTCGCCGGTGCTCGCGAGGGCGCTCGGGTTGCTGGTGCGGTGGCAGGAACGGACGACTCCGCGCTGACTCAGGCCTCCAGCCACTCCGGCCGGGTGGACGAGGCGGGGTCGAGCCGGTCGAGGATGCGTTCGTGGGCGGCGTGCAGCTGGCTCAGCTGTGCCTCGTCCAACGGATCCACGACCAGTTCGCGGACCAAGGTGACGTGACCGGGAGCGGCCTGCTCGACGGCCGCCATGCCCGCGTCGGTGAGGACCGCGCGGCTGGCCCGGCCGTCGGCGGGGTCGGGCTCGCGGCGCAGCAGATCGCGTGCCTCCAGGCGCTTCACGACGTTCGAGAGGCGTGACAGCGAGGAACTGGTGAGCTGCGCCAGGCGGCTCAGGCGCAGGGCGTGGCCGGGGATCTCGGAGAGCATCGACAGCACGTGGTACTCGAAGAACGTCAGTCCGGCGTCGCGTTCCAGCTGGGCGCCGAGGGTCGCGGGCAGCCGGGTCAGCACGCGCACCATGTCGAGCCAGGCCAGCCGTTGCTCCGCCGTCAGCCAGCGCGGGTTCGTCGAGTCCGGGGTCACACCCCCAATTTACTTGACGCTTGAACCATTCGCTCCTAGTGTCGGAGACAGAAAGTTCAAACTTGAACTATTTCAGGAGGCTCTCATGCGCGTCGCGATCATCGGTGCGGGCAACGTCGGATCCGGACTCGCCGGCGCTGCCGCCGCCGCGGGACACCAGGTCACCGTCGCCGCCGCCCACGAGGAGAACGCGGTCAAGGTCGCCGAGCAGGTGGGCGGGACGTCCGCGGCGTCCGCGGCAGACGCCTCCCAGGGCGCGGACGTGATCGTGCTGGCGGTGCCCGCCGGCGTCGCGGCCGACGTGCTGGACGAGATCAAGGGCACCGGTGCGGTCGTCGTCGACGCCACCAACCCGATCAACGAGACCTACAGCGACCTGACGACCGGCGGCACGAGTCACGCCGAGCAGTTGGCCTCCGCCGCGCCGGGAGTGAGGCTCGTCAAGGCGTTCAACACCGTCTTCGCCTCCCGGCTGGGTGACGCGAGCGAGGGCGGTCAGTCGCTCGACGGCTACTACGCCGGCGACGACGAGGCGGCCAAGCAGGTCGTGGCGGACCTGCTGACCTCGCTGGGCTTCCGGCCGATCGACGCGGGCGGCCTGCGGATGGCCCGTTCGCTGGAGGAACTGGCCTTCCTGAACATCACCCTCAACGCGCGCAACGGCTGGAGCTGGCAGAGTGGGTGGCGCCTCACCGGTCCGACCGTCTGAAAAGGACTGCCGACTTCCCGTTCCGGCTGAAGGAGAAGCATGTTCGCGTCCTGGTACGACCGGCAGGGGTCGGCCGCCGAGGTCCTGCGCGTCGGCGAGCTGCCCGATCCCGAGCCCGGCCCCGGTGAGGTGCGGGTCGAGGTGCGACTGTCCGGGGTGAACCCCGGCGACACGAAGAAGCGGCGTGGCTGGCTGGGATCCTCGATGCCGTTCCCGAGGGTCGTCCCGCACAGCGACGCCGCCGGAGTGGTCGACGCGGTCGGCGACGGCGTCGACAAGAACCGGCTCGGACGGCGCGTGTGGGTCTACGGCGCGCAGTCCTACCGTGCGTTCGGCACGGCCGCGCAGTACGTGGTCGTGCCCGAGCACATGGCCGTGCCGCTGCCCGATCACGTGAGCGACGAACTGGCCGCGAGCCTGGGCATCCCCGGCATCACGGCCCACCGCACGGTGTTCGCCGACGGACCGGTCGACGGACGGACCGTGCTGGTGCAGGGCGTGCTCGGCGGCGTCGGCTCCCTCGCCGCGCAACTGGCCCGCTGGGGCGGCGCCACCGTCCTGGGAACCGTGACCAGGACCAGCGACCTCGACCTCGTCGACCCGGAGTTCGTCTCGCACGCGGTAGCCCTCGACAACCCGGCCGCGGCCGACGAGATCCGCGCGAACGCGCCGGACGGCGTGCACCGGATCATCGAGGTGTCGTTGTCCGACAACGCGGACCTCGATGTCGCGGTCATCGCGAACGACGGCGTCATCGCCGCCTACGGCACCCGGACCGACAACACGGAGATCCCGTTCTGGCCGCTGTTGTTCGCCAACGCCACGGTCAGGCTCTTCGGCAGCGACGACTTCCCCGCCGCCGCGAAACGAGCCGCGGCTCGCGACCTCACCGCCGCTGCCGCCATGGACGCGCTGAGGGTGAAGGTCGGGCAGCTGTTCCCGCTCGCCGAGATCGCGGCGGCCCACGAGCGGGTCGACGCGGGCGGTCGCGGTCGCGTGCTCGTCACCGTCCCGTGAGCGGTTCGGCGGCAGGGCAGGCTAGTTTGCCCCGGTGAGTCTCCTCGATGACGTGGCCGAACGCGACGGCTGGCGATGCTGGGTGTGCGACGAGCCGGTCGACCCCGGCATGTCGGTGAACGACGCGCGAGGGCCGAGCGTCGACAGCCGGACGGCCGACCGGAAGGCGAAGATCGCCGAACGGCTCGCGCACCGCGGCTGCAACAGCCGCAAGGGCGCGGTCAAGGTCGTCATCGCGTGGCCGGACCGCCTGCACGTGGCCGAACCCGCGCCGCTGATCACAGTGGCCGGGCGGCTGGAGCGCAAGGGCGGCCGCGAGATGGTGGCCCGGTGCCCGACGAAGCAGGACGCCCACGAGGCGGCGGACTGGCTGGCGGACCGGTTCTCCCGGCTGGTGCCGGGGCTGCCGGTGACCGCCACCGTCGAGGCGGGCGGCGGCCAGTTCCTCGTCGTCCTGGCCACCGGACGTCGTTGAGCGTTTCCTCGGAAGAGAATTCCCGGAATCTCCCGCTGCGCATTCCTGTGCGCGCGACCGCGTGATGCGGATCACCTATCACCGAAGGTGGGAGCGGGTTTTCCGGCCTGAGGGGGAAATCAGGCGGAGGTCAGGGGAAAACCCTGATGGCACGGCACCTGATCACGGGCACGCTGGAAGTCGTCAAGGGGATGTCCCAGTTCGAGGAGAGACATGAGCGAATCCAAGTCCGAGCCCACCCGCAACCCCGTCGACTCGGTGGTCGACGCCGTGCGCGGACTGGTCAGCGAGGGCATCAACCGTCGTGTCGTCGTGCGGGACAGCAAGGACGACGTGGTGCTCGAGGTGCCGCTGGCTCTCGGGTTCGTGGCGGCGTTCGCCGCTCCGGTGGCCACGACGATCGGTGCCGGTGTCGCGCTGGTCGGCAAGTGCGGAATCTCGCTGGAGGACCGTCGGAAGCCTGGTAGCGAGCCCGCGACGACGGTCGAGGCCGAGCAGGCGTAGTCAGTGGCCGCGATTCGTCGCGGCGGGGGATGCAGGGGACGCCGTGGGCCGGCGCCGTCACCAGGGGGTGACGGCGCCGGCCCACGTTGCGGCACCTGGCTTCAGGGCCCAGGTCTCGTGCTTTGGACTGATCTGCCGTGACTCTTGCTCTCGTACGATGACCTCGTGTTCGCCTATCTGCGGTCGGTGTGGGACGAGCCCCGGCCGGCGCGCGGGGCGGCGTGGCTGTGGTGGGACTGGGCGCTGGTCGCCGTCCTCCTGCTGGTCGCGGTGCTCGAGACACTGCTGCGGACGGACCTGGGCTCGCGGGCCGGCTCGCTGGTCGTGGCGGTGGTGCTGCTGCCGTTGCTGTTGCTGCGCAGGAGCAGGCCGCTGGTCGCGGTCGCCGTCGCGTTCGGCGTGGCCGCGGTCGCCTCGCTGGTGTTCGGGGGCGAACCCGAGCTCAACGTGTTGCTGTTCATGGTGCTCTTCCCGTTCTCGTTGTTCCGGTGGGGTTCCGGGCGCGAGGCGGTGATCGGGCTGGTGATCATGTTCGCCAAGGTCGGGCTGTCGGCGGCGCTCGGGTTCATCAGCGTGGGCGAGGCGGGGAGCGGGAGCGCCGTGCTGGGGACGGCGTGCGCCATCGGGGCCGCCGTGCGTTATCGAGGACGTGCGCGGGCACGTGAGCTCGACCAGGTCAAGCTGCTGGAACGGGAGCGGCTGGCGCGAGATCTGCACGACACGGTGGCGCACCACGTGTCCGCGATGGCGATCCGGGCACAGGCGGGGCTCGCGACGGCGGCGTCGCGGCCGGAGGCGGCCACCGAGGCCCTCGGCCTGATCGAGTCGGAAGCGTCGCGGGCACTCGCCGAGATGCGCACGATGGTGCGAGCCTTGCGGCACAACGAGTCCGCGGACCTGGCGCCCAGCCCGACGGTCGCCGACGTCGCGCTGCTCGCGAGCCCCGGCAAGCCGGGTCCCGAGGTGGACGTGCGGATCGACGGGTCCGTCGACGACCTCCCGAAGTCCGTCGGAACCGCGATCTACCGGCTCACCCAGGAGTCGGTCACCAACGCGCGCCGGCACGCCCGCCACGCCACGCGCATCGAGGTGTCCGTGGTCGTCAGCGCCTCGTCGGTGTGCCTGTGCGTGAGCGACGACGGCGATGCCGCCGGCACCGCGGTGCCGGGACATGGGCTGATCGGCATGATGGAGCGCGCAGAGCTGCTCGGCGGCAGCTGCGAGGCGGGCCCGAACCCCGGACGAGGCTGGACCGTGACCGCCGTCCTGCCGCTCACCGGGGCGCGGGGATGAGCGTCCGGGTGATCGTCGCCGACGACCAGGAGATCGTCCGCACCGGACTCTCGATGATCCTCGACGCCCAGCCGGGCATCGAGGTCGTCGGTGCGGCGCCGGACGGACGGCAGGCCGTGGAACTGGCCCGGCGCCTGCGGCCCGACGTGTGCCTGTTCGACATCCGGATGCCTGGCACCGACGGCATCGAGGCCACCCGCCTGCTCGCCGGACCGGGAGTCGCCGACCCGCTCGCCGTCGTCGTGATCACCACGTTCGACCTCGACGAGTACGTCTACGCCGCGCTCCGTGCGGGTGCCAGGGGTTTCCTGCTCAAGGACGCCGGTCCCGCCCTGCTCGCCCAGGCGGTCCACGCCGCGGCCTCGGGCGACGCCCTGATCGCCCCCAGCGTCACCGCCCGGCTGATCGAGGCGTTCACGGACGTCGAGCCCGCCGGCCGCGTCGTGCAGCCGATCGAGCCGCTCACCGAACGGGAGGAGCAGGTCCTCGCCGCCGTCGCGGGCGGGCGCACCAACAGCGAGGTCGCCCAGGAGCTGTACATCACGCTCAGCACCGTGAAGTCCCACATCGCCAGTCTGATGGCCAAGATCGGCGTCAGGAACCGGGTCGAGATGGCCATCTGGGCCTACGAGACCAAGCGGGTGCGGAGCGGATTCCGGCAGCGGTAGCCGAAAGTACGACGAGCGCACCGGACCATCGGCCGGGATGATCGCGGCCCTTCTGCCGATGAGCTGACACCCCCGCACGCGACACGATCCGGTGCATGACCTCCTCGACCAAGTGGAACAGGCTCATCCCGGCCGCGATCATCCTGTTCAGCGTGATCCCGGTGCTCGGCGGCGCTCTGCGGCTGGGCGAGCTCGGCGGCGGTGCGGAGATCACGCCGGACAACGCGCGGTTCTTCGCCTCGCCCGTTCCCGTGGTGGTGCACGCCATCACCGTCAGCGTGTACTGCCTCCTCGGGGCCTTCCAGTTCGCTCCCGGCTTCCGGCGCCGCAGACCGGCGTGGCACAGGGCGGCAGGACGCGTTCTGGTCCTCTGTGGACTTCTGGGTGCGTTGTCAGGTCTGTGGATGACCGTGTTCTACCCCAAACCCTCCGATGTGAGCGCGCTGCTCACCGGCATCCGGCTGGTGTTCGGCACGGCCTGGGCGGTGTTCATCGTGCTCGGGTTCGCCGCCATCCGTCGCCGGGACGTCGCCGGGCACCGCGCCTGGATGATCCGCGGTTTCGCGATCGGGCTCGGCGCCGGCACCCAGGCGGTGACGCTGACCGCGTGGCTCGTGGCCGTCGGCACGCCCGACCGGCTCGCCAATGCGGTGCTGATGCTCACCGCCTGGCTCGTCAACCTCGCCGTCGCGGAGTGGATCATCCGCCGCCAGGTGAAGCCCTCTCGCGCGACCGTTCAGGTCGGCGCCACGCTCAGGGAGACCCGATGAAGGCGATCGTGCAGGACCGGTACGGATCACCGGACGTGCTGGAGTTCCGCGACGTGGAGCCGTCCGCGGCCTCGGGCGACGAGGTGCTCGTGCGGGTGCGTGCGGCCTCGGTCAACGCCTACGACTGGCACGTCATGCGCGGAGACCCTTACCTGGCAAGGCTCACGGGGATCGGGCTCACCGGTCCCGGCAGGAGGATCCGCGGCCGCGACTTCGCGGGCACGGTGGAGGCGGTGGGCCGGGACGTGCGGCGTTTCCGGCCCGGTGACGAGGTGTACGGCGACCTCGGCACCGCCGACGGGGCGTTCGCCGAGTACGTGTGCGCGCCGGAGGGCCTGGTGGAGGCCAAACCGGCCAACCTGACGTTCGAGCAGGCCGCCGCTGTGCCGCTGGCCGGCCTCACCGCGCTGAAGGGACTGCGCGACATCGGAAAGCTCCAGGCGGGACAGCACGTCCTGATCAACGGGGCGTCCGGAGGCGTCGGCACTTTCGCGGTGCAGATCGCGAAGTCCATGGGCGCCACGGTGACCGGCGTGTGCCGCACGAGGAACGTCGAACTGGTGCGGTCGCTCGGCGCCGACCACGTCGTCGACTACACCGCAGGCGACTTCACCAGGAACGGCGAGCGCTACGACCTCGTCTTCGACCTGGTCGGCAACCACTCGCTGACCGGCCTGCGCCGCGCGCTCGCCCCTGGCGGGACGATCGTGCTGTCCGGCGGGGGAGTGTTCCGCGGCGGCAGTCTCGCCGGGCCAATGTGGCTCATGATCAGGGCGAAGCTGTGGGCGCCGTTCGTCCGCGACCGGCTGCTCGTGCTCACCACGGCGCCGGACGGGGAGATCCTCGCGGCACTGCGGCGCCTGGCCGAATCAGGAGGCTTCACGCCGGTCGTCGACCGCACCTACCCGCTTGACGAGGTGCCCGACGCGGTCCGTTACGTCGAGACCGAGCACGCCCGCGCGAAGGTCGTCATCACCGTGTGATGCCCGGCGCGGCGACCCCGCGCTTCCAGACGCCGGCGATGTCGCGGCTGGCGGTGATGTCCTGGAGCGGGTTCCGGTTGAGCAGGAGGAGATCCGCGCGTGTGCCCGTGGCGAGAACGCCGCGGTCGCGCAACCCGAACACCGCCGCTGCACGGGACGTGGCCGCGGCGAGCGCGTCGGCGGGGCTGAGGCCCGCGTCCACGAGCAGGGCGAGTTCCTCGTGGACGGCGCTGCCGTGGGCGACGCGGGAAGGTGAGGTCTCGTCGGAGTTCGCGTCGGTGCCGAGGACGATCGTCGCGCCCGCGTCGTTCAGCGCCGCGGTCGAGGCGAGCGTCTGGCCGAAGTGCAGCGACTTCGGCTTGAACGGCATTCGCAGGTTCTCCAGGACACCGCGCATCATCACGAGGGTGGGGGACACGGCGGTGCCCGAGGAGGCGACCCGACCGGCCAGTTCGGCGGACAGCGTGGCGCTGATGGGCGCGTGGGTGATGACGTCGGCGCCCGCGTCGAGCGCGATGGCGTAGGCCCGCGGTGACGCGGCGTGGACGACCACCTTCTTCCCCGCCCGGTGCGCTTCGGTCACGAGGGCGGCGACCGTACCGGGGCTCAGGGGCCGGGGCTGGAACGGCAGCACCTTGTCCTCCAGCACGATCTTGAGGAGGTCCGGTTCCTGGTGCAGGCGCTCGGCCACCCACCGCGCGGCGTCGCCGGGGCCGCTGACGGCCGTGGAGGCGGGAAAGCCCATCTTGCGCACGGCCCGGCCACGCACGGCGCACGCCGGGTAGGAGACACCGCGGACGTCGGAGCGGTCGTCGGACTCGTTGTCCCGCATCGCGCGGAGCTCGTCCCACCGGGTCGAGGCCATGTCGAGCATCGTCGTCACACCCCACCGCAGCCCGGCGGCGAGCTCGTCGGCGTGTCCGATGTGGACGTGGGTGTCGATGAGCCCGGGAAGCAGGTAGCCGCCCCGCCCGTCGACGACCTCGCCTCCGGTGCCACCGGTGATCACGCCGTTCTCGACGCCGAGGGAGGTGAGCGGCCCGAAGGTGTGCTCAGGGGTGAACACGTGGACGTTGGTGAGCGTGAACGTCGAGATGTCACACCTCCGGGGACGAGCGGCGATCAAGCGGATCGAGCACGGCGGCAAGTGCCGCCACGGCGGCCTCGACGTCCGCGTCACCGGCCTTGCCCAGCAGGTCGTGCTGGGCGGCGACGACTTCGCGGACCACCCGCTCGGCCACGTCCGTTCCCTCGGTTGTCAGGGCGACGCGCCTGCTGCGTCCGTCGGAGGCGTCGGAGGTCTGCGAGGTGAGACCGCGGCGCTCCAACGACCGCAGCACGTTGCTCAGCCCGCCGGTCGTGAGCAGCAGCCGGGACGACAGCTCCGACGGCTTCAGGTGCGCGTCGCCTGCCGTGAGCAGCGTGCCGAGCACGTCGTACTCGGCACGGCTCAGCCCGAAGCCCGACAGCGCGGCGACCGTGACGCGGTCGGTCAAGGCGTGCATCCGTGCGACGCGCTTGGTGAACTCGATCGTCCGCACCGGCAGTTCGGGGGCGTGCCGTGCCCACCACGCCACCACTCCGCCGACCAGGTCCGTCTCGCCGCGCTCTGCCACGACGGCAATCTATCTTTGGAGATAGCTTTATGCAAAGGCATCTTGCGATCGGAGTGACCACGACTGTCGTCGCGCCATGCCCGACCTGACGGAGATCCAAAAGCGCGAGCTCGCCGTGCTGGCCGACGACCTGAGCGCGCTCGACCCGTCACAGTGGCGCACGGCCACGCTGTGCGGTGACTGGGACGTCGAGGAGACCCTCGCCCACCTCGGCGCGGCTTCGAGGCTCAACCTGGTGGGGTGGATCCGCAGCATGGCCGGCGCCCGGTTCAACGCGGACCTGCACAACCGGCGGCGCCTCGAAGAGTTCCGCGGCGCCACCCCGCGGGAGACGCTCGAACGGTTCCGGCACATCGGCACGATCGCTCTACCGGCGAAGTCGTCCCCGGCCGGGCTGGGCGAGGTGATCGTCCACGGCGAGGACATCCGCAGGCCGCTCGGACTGAGGCACACCCCCGACGCCGACGGCCTGCTCGCCGTGGCCCGTTTCTTCGCCGCGAAGGACTTCGCGGTCAACAGCAAGACCTTGGTCAAGGGCTTGGCGCTGCGGGCGACCGATGCTGACTTCGAGGCGGGCAGTGGGCCGGAGGTTCGCGGGCCGTTGCTGTCGCTGGTCATGGTGATGGCGGGCCGTGACGTGTTCCTCGCCGACCTCGGCGGCGACGGAGTCCCCGAACTGCGCCGGCGACTGGCCTCCTGAGTCACGCGCCCTGGTGTGCCGCGGACGCCTTTCTGACGATCCCGCGCGCCATCGTGGCGAACACGATGTCGTGCAACGGTTTCTGCGCCATCCAGTACAGCTGGCCGAGCAGCCCGTCGGCGGTGAACGTGATCTTCTGCCGGTAGCGCGTGCGGTCGCCTTCGCGATCGACGCGCATGTCGAGCACCGTGCGGCCGGGCATCTTCATGTCGGCCCGCAACACCAGCTGCCTCGCCTCGTCGTCGCGGCGCACGACGGTCCAGAAGTCGACCACGTCGCCGTCGCCGACCTCGGGTGCCCTGCCGCGGTACAGCCCGATGCCGCCGAACAGGTGGTCGATCGCACCCCGCACCGTCCACACGAGCGGGACCGTGTGCCAGCCGTCCTGGCCGCCCAGCGTGTTCACCGTGCGCCACACGTCCTCGGGTGACGCCTCGGTGAGCACCGTCCGTTCCTCGGTGAACACCTCGCCGCCGGTCTTCTCCGCCTCCGGCGTGGTCGCGGCGCGAATGGCGTTGTCGACGCTGGTCATGCCACCGGGCGGCGCGGGCAGCACGTCGGTGATCGGCGGACCGTCGGCCGCGAGATCGTGGTCGAGTGAGGCGAACAACGGCTCCGCGACCGCCGTGGGCACCGGCGTCACGAGCCCGGCGACCTGCGCGGCGAGCTTGTGCGACCACAACGGCGCGGGCACCGGCAGCCGGACCGGGAGCCGCAGCACCCGCGCACACCGCTGCACCAGTTCCAGATAGCTGAGCCGCTCCGGCCCCGGCACGTCGAACACGCCGCCGATCGGTTCCGTGGCGTCCGCGGCGGCGACCAGGAGGTGCACGACGTCGGCGAGTGCCACCGGCCTGCTGGTGTTGTGCATCCACGACGGCACCGGCACCCACGGCGTGAGCCGGGTGGAGGATCGCAACAGCTCGAAACTCGCCGACCCGGCGCCGATGATCATCGACGCCTGCAGCACGAGCGCGGGCACCCGTCCCGCGGTCAGGACGTCACCGACCTCGGCCCGGGAGGCGAGGTGCGCGGACAGGCCGGGGGAGTCGGGCCGCGGCCCGCCGACGTAGACGATCTGCCGCACCTCCGCGTCCGCCGCCGCCGTCGCCAGCACGGAGGCGGCCTCGCGGTCGATGCCGGCGAAGTCCGGCTGATCCAGCGAGTGCATCAGGAAGTACACGAGGTCGCTGTTCGCCAACGCTCCCCGGACCGCGCGAGGGTCCGTGGCGTCGCCGACGTGCACCATCACCCTTGTGGGGAACCGTGCCGCCTGGCTGCGGTCGCGAACCAGCACGGCCACCTCGTGCCCGTGCGCGAGGAGTTCCGGCACGAGGTGCGAACCGAGGTGCCCGGTCGCGCCCATCACGAGACACCTCAGCGGCGGGTCTTCCTGGTCGATCGTCACCCGCATGACGTGCCCACTTTCGGCCGAGCGCAATCGTCCGCACGCACGAATGCCGGCGCGGCCCCGCGTCAGCGCCGCTGGACGAGAGCACCCCGGCGCCAGACGGCACGCGTGTTGAGGGTGTCCGAGATCGTGGTGGTCGGGTCCCCGTCGACGAGGAGGAGGTCGGCGCGCAGTCCCTCGGCGATGCGGCCGCGGTCGGACAGCGCGAACCGCCGGGCCGTCGTGGCGGTCGCGGCGCGCAGTGCCTGTTCCGGGGTGAGTCCTGCCCTCACGAGGTACTGCAGTTCGTGGTGGACGCTCGCGCCGTGGGCGAGGCCGCCGAGGAACGGCAGCGGAACGGAGGCGTCGGTGCCCACCAGGACGTCGACGCCGGCATCGCTGAGCGCCTTGATGGTCGTCAGGACGTCCTTGATCTCGCCCTGCGGATAGCAGTCGAAGCTGGAGCGCAGGGTCTTGTCCCAGGCCTCGTCCAGCCGGGAGGACACCCGCGGGTCGTCGGCGAGTTCGCCGCCGGTGATGCCCATGAGGGAGGCGTTGAGGACCGCGCAGGGCACGACGAACATGCCGGTGTCCTTGATCAGGGCGATGATCTCGTCGTCGTGGGGTTCGACGAACAGGTGCGCCAGGCCGTCGATTCCGGCCTCCACGGCCATCCTGGTGGCGTCGATGGTCAGCGTGTGGGCGACCGTGAGGACGCCGTACCTCTTGGCCTCGGCCACGCCCGCGTTCAGGGTGGCCTGATCGATCATCGGAAGCCCTGGGTGTCCCTCGACGCTGCCGTCGTCGATCATGAACTTGACGTAGTCCGAGCCGTGGGCGAGCAACCGGGGGATCGAGGCCGCGGCGGCCTCCGGGCTCGTGGCGTCGGGCTGGAACGGCGGCTCGCCCGTCTGATCTCCGCCGCCGCCGGGAGTGAAGCCCGGCGGGAACAGCTCGGCGGGATGCCCACCGGGCGGCGTGAGGCCGAAGCCCGCCGAGCGCACGTCCGCGACCGCGTCGTTCTCGGTGATGCCGGCCCGCCGGTCGCGCGTGTTGACGCCCTGCATCTCCAGCTCGGTGGTCACGCCGAAGCGCAGCGCCAGCGCGAGGGCGTCCGGTGCGGTGTGGACGTGCGCGTCGATCAGGCCCGGCAGCAGTGTCGCGCCGGTCCCGTCGACCACGTCGGCTCCGGCGGGCACCTCCCCGCCGACCTGGACGATCTTTCCGTCCTCGATGGACACGGTGGTGACGCCCAGGTTCTTCTCGCCGTCGAAGACCCTGGCGCCGGTGATGGTGGTCGTGGTCATGGCCTGCCTTGATCGTGGTGGGTGACTTCCTCACTGAATCATATACCTTAAGTCATGTAAATATCTGAAGGTATGTAGATGCCTTCTGCTTCGTAGTTGCTAGAGTCGCTGGATGAGCGACTCGCCTCGGCCAGGGGACGACGAAGGCCTGCTCGACCAGGTCGGGCCCGCCCTGTCCCGGCTCCGCCGGCGGACCTCCGGCGGACGCGGGGACCTCACCCGCAACCTCGTCCTGAACGTGGTCCACGACGATCCCGGCGAGATGACGGTGGGCGGGGTCGCCGCCGAGATGGGGGTCGCCCAGCCCGTCGCCAGCCGGACCGTGGCCGCCTGCATCGCGGACGGCCTGCTCCGTCGTGCCGTCTCACAGGCGGACGGCCGCCGCACGGTCCTGGAGCTCACCGAGGCCGGCGAGGCCGAACGCGGCCGCTTCGCCTCCGAGCAGCGCGAAGCCTTCGAGTTCATCACGGCCGGGTGGACGGCCGCCGAGCGCGACCAGTTCGCCCGGTTCCTGATCCGCTACAGCCAGGACAGTTCGGACTGGTCGCGCAGGCAGGCGCTCAAGGGCCGGCCCGGCGGCTCCGCGGCCACTGGAGCTTGAGGAACTCGGCCCGGACTCTCAGGTGTGCTGCGTTTGAATCGTGTCCATGACCTTCGGTTCACCGCGGCGCATCGACCGTTCGGTGCTGACGCAGTGGTGGACCGACGTGACGTTCCTGCATTGGCGAGTTCCTCCTGAAGCGGTGGAACATCTGCTGCCCGCGGGCACGCGACCGGACGTGGTCGGTGGCGACACGTTCGTAGGGCTCATCGCGTTCCGCCTGTGCCCGCTGGGCTGGCCCGCGCTGACGCACCGCTGGAGCTTCCCGGAGACCAACGTCCGCCTGTACACGATCGACGGGCAGGGCAGGCGCGGCGTCGTGTTCCTGTCGATGGACGCCGCGAACCTGCCGTTCGTGCTGAGCGCACGAGCTCTCGCGGGACTGCCGTACATGTGGTCGGACACAACGGTGCGCCGTGACGGCGACGAGGTCACCTACACCTGCCGGCGCAAATGGCCTCATCGTCCGGACGCGACGAGCACCTTCACCGTGCGGGCGGGGGAGCGGATCGCCCGGCCGAGCCCGCTGGAGGAGTTCCTGACGGCCAGGTGGGGACTGCACACGTCCTGGCTCGGCCGGACCACGTACCTGCCGAGCCACCACGCGCCGTGGGACCTCTGCCGCGCCACGATCGTTCGCTGCGACGACGATCTGGTGGCATCGGCGGAGATTCCGGTCTCCGGCGAGCCGATGAGCGTTCTGTACTCACCCGGAGTGCGGGCCAGGTTCGGCGTCCCGTCGTGCGCGGCGTCCTGAACTCCGCGACCGGGACGACTAGCGGACGGCCTTCAGCACGTCGTCGACGGCACCGGCGATGATCTCCGGACGTTCGGTCACGATTCCTTCGTGCGTCGTGTTCTCGGCGAGCACGTGCTTCCGGTTCGGTCCCTGCGCGAAGCGGACCTGGGCGTCCCGCCACATCTTCGCCGCGTCGGGGGAGTCGGCGAACGGGGTCCCGGACGCGACGATCGCGGTCACCGGCACGTCCTGCGGCCAGGCGAGGCGGTGAAAGACGCGGTGCACGGCGGCGTAGTCGACCATCACGGCGAGCAGCTGGCGGTTCTTCTTGGTCGACGCCTGCGTCAGCAGGGCGGTCCGCTGCTTCTCGATGACCGGTTCGAACGCCGTCAGCATCTCGTCGGTGAAGAAGTCGGGCACGTTCGCGTCGACGAGCACCGCACCCGACACCCAGCCCGGGTTCTTGTGCGCGAAGTTCGTGGCGACCTCACCCGCGATCGAGTGCGAGACCAGCACCACGTCCTTCGTCAGTCCCAGTTCCCTCAGTCCGGCCTCCAGGTCGGACACCGCGTTCTCCACCCTCCACGGCCCCGAGACCTCGTCGCTCTCGCCCTCACCCGCCCGGTCGTAGGTGACGACCTTCGACCCGGTGGCCTTCGCCAGCCGCGGCGCCAGTTCCTTCCAGTACGACGAACTCAGCCCGCCGCCCGCGTCCAGGACCAGGGCGGGCAGCCTGCCGTCCACGACGTGGAAGACCAGTTCGTGCTCGGCGTTCGTCACCTTGTGCGTCCTGGACGCCGCGGGTGACGGGCTGCTCGCCGCGTTCGGTGACGAGCACGCCAGGAGCGACGCTGCGACAAGTATTCCGGAACCGAGAGCGATCGCCTTGCGGCACAAGGGATTCAGGTGCTTGACCATGACGGGAACCCTAGGAATCTCCCGGCCGCACGACGATCAGGCCACCCGGCGGATCCCCGCTGGTGCCGGCCACACCTCGACGCTGGGGGAGGCCCCCGTCACTCGGGGCGCAACGACCTGCGGATCTCCTCCAGGCGGTCGCGACCGGCCTCCTCGCGCCGGTCGAACTGGTCCTGGGTGTTCTGCGGATCGCCCGCCAGCTCGGTGGCGGCCTCGCTGGTGAGGTTCCGGCCTTCGATCTTGTCGCGGACGTAGTCGAACGTCGGCACGCCGTCTTCGGTGTAGTCCGGTTCAGTCATGTCCCCATCATCCCCGTTGACGCGCGCTGTGGTGGGAACGCACCGGGGCACGCCCTGGGGAACTCGGGGCAGCCGAACGACCAACCCAGCCGCCACCACAGCCGCCGACGCCGCCGGGACGTGCTGCTGGCGGTTCAGGGTGGCGGTACGACGCCGTCGGTCCGTTCGAGGTCGGAGATCCACAGGGCCAGTACCGCCCGCGCGTCCTGCAGGGTGCGTGCCGGCTCGCCGAGTCCGTGCAACGCCAGCCGCCGCTGTTCGAGCCTGGGGCTCCGGAACCTCGGGAAGGCGAGCTTGAGGCACGTGTCGATCATCTCGGCGTGGTAGTGCAGCAGCTGAGTCAGCCGAAACTCCAGCGACGTGAGGTCGGCGTCGCCGATGAGGTCCAGAGCCCATCCGTGCAGCCGGCAGTAGTCGGACGCGATCCGGCCGCCTCGGCGGGCCACCTGTGTCGGGACGTCGCCAGGCTGCGCGCAGGCGCCGATGATCTGCTCGGCGGCGGGCTGGAGCGCGACCGCACGGGTGGCCACCTCCAGCAGCGACCGCAGCGCGACCAGACGCGCGGCGGTGGAATCCTTCGCAGCTGCCACGTTGGCGCCTCGCCGCGGGCGACGCCCCGGAATCCGCATGTGATCCACCAGCCTCGACGAGCCAGCCTCGGAGCATCCAGTATGAACCGCCACGAGGCGCGCCGCGAGGTGCGGGAGTGTGGATCGCTTCCCGCCGGTTCGAGCGTCGCGCTGGTGTTCAGGCAGACCTCCTCGTGAGGCTTGCCGATTGGGCGAACGATGTTCGATTCCTGGTTCGTGACAGGGCAGGTCAGTTCGTGGCGTCGTTCGACTCCGTTTTGCTGACGCCGGCATCGACGTTGTGAAGATCCCACCGCGAAATCCACCACGACCCGATCACCAGCTCACTGAGTCAGGCTGCAGGGCACCCCACGCGGTTCTGCGCGGCACCTCTGGCCGAGCGCACTCGACCAGAGGTTCGGCCGACGAGGCCTACGTCGTCATGTCGCCTTGATCAGCCCCGAGGCTCGTCCTCGATCGCGCCGACCAGCTCCGGGTCTTCCGGAGCGGGCATGTGACGGATGCTGTCACTGCCCTTGTGGTCGTGGGCACGGCTGTAGCGGGAATCCAGCACCCTTCCCAACTTGTGCGCCGCCCCGGCGTAGGCGTCGTCCACGGTCGTCGCGTGGTGGGTGACCGCGACCGGCTGTTTGCCTCCCGGCCGCGCCTCGATGACGCACTTCTTGTCCTCCGGCTTGCCGCCCCCGTCCTCACTGAGGTGCACCTCCACGCGGGTCAACCATCCGCTGAACCGGGACAGGCTGCTTTCCAGGTCGGTGGTCACATAGGTGGCCAGTCGTTCGCCACCGTGGATGTTGTGGTCGGTGTTGACCTGGATCTGCATGAGCACCCTCCGGAACGGGACAGAAATGGTCTTGGTCGATACCACGGGAGCGGCCGGTTCAAACGCGGCGGTGTTCAGCGCGTGGACTGAACACCCTGTGGTTGACCAACAGGACCGTCCACGCGGAGTCATCCACGACTACCGCCATGCTGCTCAACTTGCACGGACGCAGTTTTCTGCACGCACAACACCAGAGACTGTTTCAGGCACGCGAGGCTCAGCAGGTGCCAGCGCCCAAGCCGGGCCGCACGTCCCAACGGGATCTTCCCCCGAGACGACCACCACTGTGCCCGCCTCCATGACCTCGGACGCGGGCACAGTTCCAGGCGGCTACTCGACGTCGTGGTCGTACGGATCCTGTGGATCGTCACCAACCAGTCCTGCGGTTCGCCCGGTGACGTTCAGACCGACCTGTCCTTCGGCCCGGCTACCAGCTGTTGGTCTCGCACTTCTTCGCCGCCAACGACCTGCCGCCGTGGCCCTGGATGTAGGAAGAGCCCTCGATCACGGTGCACCACTCCTGGTTGCCGTCCACGTCGGACTGCGTCGTCGAGCCGTAGCAGGCGATCGTGTCGACGCAGCGGATGGACTTGTGGCCCTGATACTGACCGTTCCGGTAGCGCGAGATCGCGTACTGGTGAACGGCGTTGTGCCCGGAGCAGGCCGCGACCGCGGAAAACGTGATGGTGTTTCCGGATTTCTGCGGCAGGTAGGCCGTGACGGAGCAGCTGTCGAGCGGCGAGGCGAAGGCGGCGCTGGGCGTGACGGCCACGCCTCCCAGGCCGAGCAGCACGGCAGCGCCGATCGCGGCGGCTCGGGACAGCTCAAGGTGGGACGGCTTCATTCTGTGATTCCTCTCTGTCGATCAGGCTTCGTTGCTGTTGTGTCGCTCCGGGTCGACCAGGTGTCCGTCGAGTGGTGTGTCTCAGCGTCAGGCGCCGATGTCCGGTGCGGGGAAACTTTGGACGAATTTGGACGCCCGCCCTCGGCGCCGTGACCCGTTCAAGGGCAGACGGCGTGGAATGTCTCGTAGGCGACCCGCCGTCGGTGATGAGGTCGCTAGGCTTCGACGCACCGAGACATCGACCGATCTCGTGGGGGTGGGCGATGCCGCTCCCCGGGGACCCGGTGACCGCGCGGACAGAGGTGTTCACGTCACTGCCCGACCCAGGGCAGGCGAATGGTTTCGCCGATCTCGTCGAGCGGTTGCGGCGGTTGAAGGTCTGGGCCGGTGACCCCTCCTATGAAACGATCAAAGACCGGGTCAACAAGGCGTGGACGGCGGCAGGCCGGCCGCCGTGTGAGCTGACGCGCAGGTCCACCGTCGCCTATTGCTTCCGGCCCGGCCGGCGACGCTTGGACACCAACCTGGTACTCGCGGTGGTTCAGGCGCTGCACCCCGACACCGGATATGTGACGCAATGGCGTCAGGCGTTGCGGGTGATCGGCGGGGAGACCGAGGCGGTGTCCCAGGTTCGGGTCCAGGACAGCCTGCCGCAGGATCTGGCCGGGTTCACCGCCCGCACCGGCGAACTGGACCGGCTGCGCCATGTGGCACAGGACGGGCAGGCGGTCGCGATCTCCGTGATCGAGGGGATGGCCGGGGTCGGCAAGACCCGACTCGCAGTGCACGCCGCACACCTGCTCCACCAGCAGCAGCCGTTCGAGAAGGTGTTGTTCGTCAACCTGCGCGGCTTCGACCCGGCGCAGCCGCCGGCCGACCCCGCAGCCGTCCTGGACGGGTTCCTGCGTCTGCTCGGCATGCCCGGCCAGCAGATCCCCCACACCCTCGACGCGCGCGCCGCCGCCTACCGCGATCGCCTCGCCGGCATCCGTGCCCTGGTGGTGCTGGACAATGCCGCAACCACCGAACAGGTCCGCCCGTTGCTGCCTGCCACACCGGGGTGCCCCACCCTGGTCACCAGCCGGTGCAGCCTGTCCGATCTGCACCCCGCGGCCCACCTGTCCCTGGACGTCTTCAGCCCCGACGAGGCCCGGCGATTCCTGACTCGAGCCGCACCCCGAGCACCGGCCGGCGACGACCCCGAGGCAGGCTCCCGGATCGCCAGGAGCTGCGGCTACCTACCGCTCGCGCTCGGGCTGGTTGCCGGACACGTACGAGCTAAACCCGGCTGGACGTTCACCGATCATGCCGACCGGCTCGATGAACGCCATCGCGACCGGCGCCTGGACACGGGTGTCGAACTGGCTTTCGACCTGTCCTACCAACACCTGCCCGCCGACCGGCGATCACTGCTGCGGCTACTTGCGCTGCACCCCGGGCAGGACTTCGACGCCTACGCCGCAGCGGCGCTGGCTGACACCGACCTGGCCGTCACCCAGGTCCACCTGCAACACCTGCTCGGCGATCATCTACTTCAACAGGGCAGCCCTGGCCGGTACACCTTCCACGACCTGGTTCGCGTCTACGCCACAGTCCGGGCCTCCGACGAGGACCGCCCACCCGAGCGCCGCACCGCACTGACCCGCCTGTTCGACCACTACCTCGCCACCGCCGCCACCGCCATGAACACGCTGAACCCAGGCGAAGCCCACGACCGGCCCGCGATCCCCCCGGCCGGGACTCCCACCCCGGACCTGACCGACCCGGACACCGCCAGGGAATGGTTGGACAGCGAACGGACCACCCTGATCGCCGTCGCCGCCCACACCGCCACCCACGGCTGGCCCACCCACACCACCCGACTCGCCCGCACCCTGTTCCGGTACCTCGACGGCGGCCACTACACCGACGCCGTGACCGTGCACGGCGACGCCCACCAGGCCGCTCGCCACAGCGGCGACCCGACCGGACAAGCCCACGCCCTGACCAACCTCGGCGCCGCCCACTTTCGGCTGGGCCGGTACGGGGCGGCCAGCGAGCACTACCAGCAGGCCCTGACCCTGTACCGGCAGATCGGCGACTCGGCCGGCCAGGCACGCGCCCTGGGCAACCTCGGCATCATCGCGGAGCGATCGGGTCGGTATCGGAGGGCCACTGACCGGTACGCACAGGCCCTGACCCTGTACCGGCAGACCGGCGACCGGAGCGGCGAAGCCCGCACACTCGGCAACCTCGGTGAACTAGAAGGGCGGCTGGGCCACCACCGCGCGGCCGTCGAGCACCACGAGCAGGCCCTGACCCTGTGCCGGAAGGCCGGCGACCGGGACGGCGAAGCCCTCACGCTGAACAGCCTCGGCCAGGTCGAGGTGCGGTCGGGCTGGTACGGGCCGGCCGGCGACCACCTCCGGCAAGCCCTGACCCTGTACCGGCAACTCGGCCACCACTCCGGCGAAGCCAGCACGCTGGACAGCCTCGGCACCCTCCACACCCGCCTCGACCAGCCCGACCAGGCCACCGAACACCATCAGCAGGCCCTGGCCATCGTCCGCGAGATCGGCAACCGGTACGGCGAAGCCTGGGCGCTCAACGGCCTCGGAGAAGCCGCCCACACCGCCGGCCACCCCACCGACGCCCTCACCCACCACACCGCCGCCCACACCACCGCCGCCGGCACCCGGCGACCGCGACCAGCAGGCCCGCGCCCACACCGGCCTCGGCCACGCCCACCAGACCCTTGGCAACCCCGCCCTCGCCCGCGAGCACTACCAGCACGCCCTGGCCATCTACACCGACCTCAGCCTGCCCGAGGCCGACGAGGTTCGCGTCCACCTCGCCGCCCTCGACACCAGCAGTGCCGAACAGCGGTGACGGGTGCCACCGCGCTGAGCCAGCCGCGGATCACCTCAGTGGCTGCCACGGAAAGGGCGGGGCCGTGCTCGGCGGCGGCGCGGCCGATGAGCCTGTCCGCAACCTGCTCGGGGACCTGGAGACACCACAGCTGACCGCCGAATGCCGATCCATGATCGAAGGCCGCCATCTTCCACGGCGACGCGGACGTCATCGGCAAGGTCTGGCGCGGCCTGGGTGAGGCCGTGGCCGGCATCAACGTCGACGACATCCCGGAGCCGCACCGCCTCTTTGCTGTTCTGGAAGGCGTTGACCATCAACACAAGACCGATCAACTTGGTCTGGATTACCCGGGTCGCGGTGGATGAGTCGTACCAATAAGGCCGAGCGCGCAAGCTGCGACCATCCTGAACAGGCATCCGGCTGGACTAGTCCGACTCATTCTCGTCAACATGTACTACCTATTGACCGTCGCAGTCGCTGAGCCCTACCTTGGGGACCTGCGCCTTCCTGCCCTCGACTCGACGACTGCCCGTGGCATTTTCGTCCACTGTGGACTCTGTGTTGGCCCGCCGCCAGCAACGAGAACTCTTCGCCAGGACTAGGAGTTCAGGCATGGCACGAGTTTTGCTGCGGGCCGTGGTCGCGGTGGTGCTGGCCGTGGCCGGGGTGACGACCCCGGTCCCGGCGGCTGGTTCCGCCGCCCCGGTGCCGGACGTGAACGGGGTCGCCGCGGGCAACGCCGCGATCGAGTCGGTCGATCTGGCCGGCAGGTGGAGCTTCACGCCGGCGGGCAGGGCGGCCACGACGATCACCGTTCCCGGTGGTGGCTGGTACAAGCAGGGTTTCACCGACGTGTCCGAAGCGACGTACTCGCGCACGATCACCGTGCCCGACTCGGGGCAGCCGCAGTCGGCGTGGATCGAGTTCGGTGCGGTGAACCACCAGGCGACCCTGTCGGTCGACGGGCGGGTCGTCGCCACGCAGACGACCGCGTTCACCCCGTCGAACTTCGACATCACCGCTGTCGCGGCGCCCGGAACCACGCACACGATCAGCGTGAACGTGAAGGGCCGCAACGCGTTGAAGACACCGGCGGGCAAGTACCTGGTTCCCGACGCCGCCAGCTGGTCCGAGGCGGTGCCGCAGGGCATCTTCCGTTCGGCGTTCCTGCGCGTGTACCCGGCCGTGTACGTGAGCGACGCCTTCGTTCGCACCTCGGTGACAGACCAGAGCCTCACCTATGACGTGTCGGTCACCAACACCTCCGGCAGCGCCCGCACCGTGACCCTCGGTGGCACGCTCGCCTCGGACAACGGCGAGAACTTCAACTACCCCGCTCTGCCCAGTCGCACGGTCACCGTCGCGGCCCGATCCACCGCGACGGTGACCGTCGGCCCGGTGGTGTGGTCTCTCGGCTCCGCGTCGTACTGGTGGCCGAACGTGCCGTACCGCCAGGGGTATCGCGCTCAGTTGCACCGGCTGTCGGTGCACGCGTCCACCGATGACGGCCGCACCAGCGACGCCACGTATCGGTTCGGGTTCCGCGAAAGCACCCAGAACGGCGAGCACTACCGCCTCAACGGTGTGCGGCTGAACGTGCGCGGCGACAACCTTCAGGGCGCCGACTACGACCGGATCAACAACGGCGGCAAGGGCGACGCCTTCGACACGCTGCCGGGCTTCCTCCCGCCGTCGGCCGGCAACGGCGGCTGGCCGCAGGCGGTCGACAACTACCAGCGGCTCAACTACAACGTCGTCCGGATCCACCAGGAGCCGGCCAGCCCGTACATGCTCGACACGGCCGACGAGCTCGGCCTGATGATCATCGACGAGACCGCCATCCGCGGCTCCGGCGGCCCACAGGACTTCAACGCCGGTCGCGCCAACATGGTGGCCCACGCCCGCGCGCTGGTCCTGCGCGACCGCAACCATCCCGCGATCATCCGCTGGAGCCAGGTGAACGAGCCGAACGGCGGCGAGTTCGACTCGGAGCAGTTCCAGCGGGAGCTGTACGCGGCCATGAACGGCGCCGACGGCACCAGACCGATCATCGCCGAGCTGGGCGTCGGCGGGTCGCCCAACCAGTATCCCTCCATGACGCAGGCCAACTTCAACCTCATCCCGCACTACCTCGACGGCTTCGGCCGCTACGGCGAGCAGACCTGGTCCGTGGCCGGTCGGCCGGACGGCGAGGGCGAGTTCATCTGGCCGGCGTGCAACACGAAGCAGGGCTTCGAGTGGTTCGCCACCGCGACCGCCGCCAAGCGCGGCAAGGACACCAGCGACATACGGCCGTACACGCTGCTGTCCGCCTGGGCGAGCGTCATCCCCGGCGTGCGGACCACGGACTTCATCCCGGAGGAGGGCGGCCGCCCCGTCTACGGCGTGGACAACCTGCCCGACCCGTGGAGCAACGCCCAGATCCAGCGGGTCCAGGCCGGGTTCAACCCGGTCGCCGCGATCGACCTGCCCTACTGGTCGGCCTCCGGTGCGTCCGACGCGAACGGCAGCTTCCCGCTACCGTCGGCCGTTCCCGGTTTCGCCGGCAACACCAGGGTCGACCGCACCGTCACCGTCTTCAACGACACCCTCACCGGCACCGCCGTGGACTTCGCCTGGAGCGCCCGGCTGGACAGCCCCACCGGCGCGGTGATCGCCTCCGGCAGCACGACCCTCACCATCCCGCTGGGTTCGCGCGTGACCCAGCCCGTGTCCTTCACGACCCCTGCCGGCGGCTCACGGGTGTACCTCGTCCTGTCCACCAGCAAGTCCGGCACCACCACGTTCACCGACACGGCCGAGTACTTCACCCTGGGCGCCGGCCAGGGCCCGACGCCGGGCAAGTACCGCATCGTCAACCGCAACAGCGGCAAGCCGCTGGCCATCGCCGGCAACTCCACCGCCGACGGCGCCAAAGCCGTGCAGCAGACCGGAAACGCGACCTGGACCGTCAGCGCCGGTCAGAACGGATCCTTCAGCCTGCGCTACGACGCGACCGGCAAGGTGCTCGACGTCAACGGTTCCTCTTCCGCCACCGGGTTGCAGCTGCAGCAGTGGACGGCGAACGGCGGCACCAACCAGCAATGGTTCGTGCGGCCGGCGACCGGTGGTTTCTTCACCATCGTCAACGTCGGCAACGGTCTCGCGGCGGACGTCTACGGAGCGTCCACAAGCGACGGTGCGCAGGTCGTGCAGTGGACTGCCAACGGCGGCGCCAACCAGCAATGGCAACTGCTGGCACAGTCCTGATCTCAGGAGGACAGGAAGAAGATCGCGGTGGCCGGCAGAAGTGCGAACACGGCGAGCACGACGAGCGTGATGCCCGCCCCTGGGTGCGCGGCCCGATCACCACGGTTCTGCTCAGCCGGTCCTCTGCGGCCAAGACGTGGAGTTGGTCGTTCTGCGGCACGAGATCGCCGTGTTGCGCCGTACCCAGGGGCGCCCGTGGTTGGACTGGGCTGATCGTGCGGTGCCGGCTGCGTTGGTGCGACGCCTGCCGAACTAGTCGCGGGATCCTCGTTTGGTGACGCGGGCACCGTGCTGCGGTGGCGAGGCCTTCTGTCGCGTCGTGTGCCGCCGTGTCGATGGGGGTGGTCACATAACGCAGCCTGCATGCGTTATCTCGTGAATCAGTGCTATGGTTCGCGTAACGCATGCAGGATGCGTTAAAGAAGGGGAGATCGCCATGAGGGCCATTCAGCTCACCCAGTTCGGCGCACCGCAGGGGTTCACCGTCGCTGACCTGCCGAATCCCGCGCTTGGGCTCGGTCAGGTCGCGATCGACGTCACCCACGCCGCGGTCGGCCTGATTGACGTCTACCTCCGCCAGGGCCTCTACGCAGGCGTCCCGGGGATGCCTCAGGTGCCGTACGTGCCGGGTCTCGAAGTGGCCGGCACCGTCCGCGCCCTCGGTGAGGGTGTGACCGGTTTCCGCGTGGGGGAGCGGGTCGTGGCGATGTCCGCTGACGCGACCGGTGGGTACGCCTCGATCTACGTCGCCGACCAGTGGCGAGTCATCTCGACCGAGGGGTACTGCATCGATCCCGCACTCGCGGTGGCTGTCGTTCCGAACGCTGTCATGGCGCATGTCGCCCTGACCGGGCCCATCCGGCTCAACGACGGCGAGAACGTCCTCGTCCACGGCGCGCTCGGTGCGCTCGCCGCGGCTTTTCCCGGAATCGCCCGGCGGTTGGGCGCCTCGCGAGTGGTGGGCACGGTACGCGGCGACAAGATCGCTGCCGCGGCAGCGAGCAGGTTGCCTTACGACGCCGTCGTCGATTCCGCTCAGCTGCCCGACGCGCTCGACGGTGAGAAGTTCGACGTCATCATCGATCCCGTGGGCGGAGAGCTCCGCACCCACAGCCTGAACCTGCTCAAGCCCTCCGGACGACTGCTCGTGGTCGGCAACGCCTCCGGCGACTGGGGCCACGGCGTCGACGGCAACCAGATCTGGCAGACCAACGTCGTGGTCGCCGGGTTCAACGCCGGAGCCTGGCTGCCGAGCCACCCCGAGGCCATCAGGTCCGCGGCCGAGGCGGCGCTCCTCACCGTCGCTGCCGGCCAGGCCGACACCGAGCTCGACGTCCTGCCTCTCACCGAGGCCGCCACCGCCCACCGGCGACTGGAAGACCGTTCCGCCACCGGCCGTCTCGTTCTCGCTGTCTGATCTCGGCGGCAACTCGCTGCCCCGCGGCGAACCTCAGCGCCGCGGCTTCCACATAGGACTCTCGCGCAGTTCGTCTTCGCGAAGCGCACGTCCCTCCGAACCGTTGTGTCCCAGGACTTGAGTGAGCAGGAGCAGCAGATGACCACACGACCGAAGATGGACCGGACGATGCGGGCCGTGGGCTGGGCGGCGCAGCGGGCGTTGAAGTTCCCGCCCGCCGTCGATCGCAAGGTCACTGTCGAGAAGGACCTGAAGATCCGCGCCGACGACGGTGTGACGCTGCTGGCCGATCACTGGGCTCCGGCCAACGCTCCCGCCGGCGAACGGATCGAGCAGCTGCCTGTCGTCCTCGTGCGCACCGCTTACGGGTCGGGAGGACCGCTGGGCTGGATGTACGGACGCGCACTGGCGGAGCGCGGCATGCACGTGCTCGTCGTTCGCAGCCGCGGCACCTTCGGTTCCGGCGGAGTTTTCCTCGCCATGCGCAACGAGCGCGAGGACGGCTTGGCCACGCTGCGCTGGCTCGCCGAACAGCCGTGGGCCGGCGGTGGCGTCGTGTTGGCGGGATCGAGCTACTTCGGCTACACCCAGTGGGCCGTGGCGGCCGACGCGCCCGTCCAGGTCAAGGCCATGGTGCCCCACATCACGTCCTTGCGACTGGCGGTCACGCTGCTCCGTCCCGACCGCATGGAGCTCGACACGCTCCTGAACTGGGTGTGGAACACCAGCACCCAGGAACGCCCCCGCGCACTGATGCGCGCAATGCTGGGCTCGGACCGCAAGCACATCGCCAAGGCGATGAACGCACTCCCGCTCGTCGACGGGGACAAGATCCTCCTGGGCGAGGAGAGCGCCTTCTACCAGGAGTGCCTGCACCACGACCAGGACGACCCGTACTGGAAGGGCACGGACCTCTCCGACACCGTCGGTGACGTCACCGTGCCGGTCAGCTCGGTGACCGGCTGGTACGACATCTTCCTCGTCGACCAGCTCAAGGACTTCCAAAGGCTCGTGGAAGCCGGACGCAACCCGAGACTCACCGTGGGCCCGTGGTGGCACGCCGACGCACGAGGCATGGCCGCCTCCATCTCGGAGGTCGTCGACTGGGGTGCCGCCCTCGCCCGCGGCGAAGCTCCTGCCGAACGGGCGCCGGTCCGGTTGTTCGTGATGGGCGTCGACCAGTGGCGTGACTTCGACCAGTGGCCGCCCGCGGGCTACGCGGAGCAACGCTGGCACCTCAACCCCGGTGCGGCCCTCGGCGCGGCCCCGACCCGAGAGGTACCGCCGTCGTCGTTCACCTACGACCCGGTGAGTCCCACTCCGAGCCTGGGCGGACCCAAGCTCGACGCCAACGGCGTCGGTCCGAAGGACAACCGCCCGCTGGAGAAGCGTGACGACGTACTGACTTTCACCTCCGAAGCCCTCGAGACAGACGTCGAGGTCATCGGTGAGGTCTCCGCGGAAGTGTGGGTGTGTGCCGACAGGCCCAGCTGTGACGTGTTCGTGCGGCTGTGCGATGTCAGTCCGAACGGGAAGTCGACCAACATCTGCGACGACCTGGTCAAGGTGCGCCCGGACGGGATCACCAAGGTCACCGTGGAACTGTCGCCGACCGCCCACGTCTTCCGCCGCGGCCACCGGATCCGGGTGCAGGTCTCGGCCGGAGCGTTCCCGCGCTTCGCCCGCAACCTCGGCAGCGGCGAGCCGACCGCGACCGCCGTGACTCCGCACAAGACCAACATGGAGATCTTCCACGACGCCGAACACCCGTCGGCGATCCTCCTGCCGGTCAAGCAGGCGACGGCACACCACCGCTGAACCAAGCGGCGCCGAGACAGTCACAAGAGACTGCGTGACAACGAATCACGCTCAAGTGCAGACCAGATCACGGACGCCGCGAGCGCGACGAAACCGATTTAACGCATTAGATGTGCGTTACTTGGCGAGGCTGACTAGGATCGCACCTGTGAACCAGCGAGCCCGTTCAGCAGAGGACAAGGTGCGTCGCACCGAGGACCTGCTCAAAGCCGCAGAGGTGCTCGCCGACGAGCTCGGGGGTGCTCGGCACGTCACAGTGACGGCTGTCGCCCAACGCGCCGGAATCGATCCGTCCGGAATGCGCCGTTATTTCTCCAGCAAGGAGGAACTCCTGCTCGAACTGGCCGAGCGGGGCTGGACGCGCTGGAGAGAACTGGTCCTGGCGGTGCCGGGAGGCCCTGATCTGTTCAGTCCTGCTGAGACGGCCGGGGTTCTCAGCAGGACGATCGCCGAGCTTCCGCTCTTCTGCGACCTGCTCACCCACGTGCCACTCAGCCTGGAGGGTGACGTCGACATGGAGAGGGCACGTCGCTACAAGATCAACGCATTTACCGCCTACGACGACATGGCGCGCCACCTGGAGGCGGCGAGCGTGATGTCCAGCAAGCAGGTCGCCGACCTCATCACCATCACGCTCGCGCTCGCTGCCAACCTCTGGCAGGTCGCACACCCCACGCCGACCCTGGCCGCTCTGTACGAGCAGGTGCCTCGCTGGGGACATGTGGCGCTCGAGTTCGCGGGCAACTTGACCCACCTGCTCGAAGCCAGCGCCGTCGGTGTCCACGCCACAGGACTCGCCACCCCGGCGAGTTGAGCGCCGGCCTGGAGGCCGTGCTCATCCCGTCGCGCAGCTCTCAGAATCCGTGCTCTTGCACTCGCCGTGCTGAGCGTGGCCGTTGTCCCCTGTTGGACCTGGCCGGTGGGCCAGGTCGGCGAACCGTTCTCCGCTGTGGTGAGGCTGGACTTCGCACCATCCTCATGCACCAGACGTGGATCATGTTCGCTGAGACCGGCGACCCCGGCCGGCCGGCGGGCACGTCCGGTCCATCGGGCCGACCCTCGACATCGAAAGGGAACACGACACCGTGGAGATGGAAGAACTGCTGTGGCGCTTGGCCGACAACTACGCGCCCGCCCGGCCGGCGTACTCCGTCGCTACCCGGCCGACGTGGTTCGACCACGCTGGTGATCTCGTCGTGCTGAACAGTCCGATCACCTGGGAGACCCCTTGGCGCACCGAGGGCGGGTTCACCCACCGGCTGCCTGTGGGCAGCCACCCCGTACACGTGGGCTCCACCCCCTTCACCCCGGACGGCGAAGACCCGGACGCGTCCTGGCACACCGTCTCCATGGTCGTGATCCCGCTGGCCGAGCCCTCCCGGATCGCTGCGGCGGACTGGAACGTCCCGGGCTACGACGACTCCCACTTCATCGAGGACTACGCCGTTCTGTGGGGTGAAGAAGCCATGCGCGCATCGCTTCCGCATGACGCGGACGGCACGCCCGCCTTCGTCCGTGACGCGCGAGACGACATCCGAGCCAGAGGGCCGCGTCAGCGGCAGGACAACTGGACGAACGTGGTGCTGGAGCAGGAAACCGGTGCGAACGCCTTCGTCCTCCCCGTGCACGACGCGGACTACGTCACGGGCTGGGAGATCGTCGACGACCAGAGCAACCTGCTCTGCCTGGTGTTAGCGGCCTGCGAATGAGGGCCGCTCGGGGTCTTGTGTTTTTTCGTACGCGTTGACCTGCACGCGGTGGTGCCCGCCGCAACGACGACGAGGGTGGCGTACACACCTAGTGCCGTGACGCGCGAAACGCTCATCTGCAGCACCTCCACTGCTGGGTCACTTGACGGCGACGGGGTTCACCGGCGCACCGACGGCACCGGTGACCGGAATCGGAGCGGCGGTGAGCCAGAAAGCGTAGGTGCTGTCCGCGGCGCAGTCTTCGGCGAGTTCGTCGAGGTTCCACATCTCGCCGAGGAAGAGTCCGATGTGGGGGATCGCGACCTGGTGCAGGGGCTGGAACGCGTCGTCGAACTCGTTGGGGCGCACCTCGCAGCCCCAGGTGTCGGTGGCGATTCCCGCGATCTCGTTGCGGTGCAGCCAGTCCAGCGTGCCGAAGGAGAGTCCGGGGGACGGGCCGCCCGCGTACTCACCCCATCCCTCACTGCGTGCGCGGGTGAGCCGTCCGGTGCGCACGCACACCAGATCGCCGCGCCTCACGTCAATGCCGTGAGCGCCGGCGGTGTCGAGGAGGTGCTGTTCGGTGATGGCGAATCCGTCCGGCAGTTCGCCACCGCCCACGACGCGGCCGACGTCGAGGAGAACTCCGCGACCGCTGATGAGGCCGCGGACGGTCTCGATCCCGGTGACCGCGTCGCCCTCGCTGGTGACGACCGCGCTTGCGCGACGCCCGTTCCACGCTCGGCCGTGGTCGAAGATGTGCCCGAGGCCGTCCCAGTGGGTGGAGCACTGCAGCGGCATCGCGATGACGTCGTCGGCGCCGCCGAGGCCGTGCGGGAAGCCTTGGTTGCCGTGCTCCGCGTCCAGTCCGGTGTCGAGCATGGTGTGCACCGGGTTGGTGCGGCGGCGCCATCCCCGCTGCGGGCCGTCCGCGGAGTACGGCAGGGACAGGGAGAAGGTGCGTCCACGGGTGACGAGCCTGGCGGCGGCGACCCTGTCGGCGTCCGTGATGTGGTTGAGCGTGCCGAGAACGTCGTCAGGGCCCCATCGGCCGATGTTGGAACAGCGCTGGGCGGCTGCGGCGATCGCGGCGGCGGCATCGGTCATGAGCTGTCACTTTTCTGCTCTGGCACCGCATCCGGTGCTGATCGGGTCGTGACGCCCCGAAGATCGCCCCGGGTCCGCACCGACCGCGCCCAGAGTCGCCGAGCAGCGGGTATCAGGGAAGGCCGACCTGCTAATGATCGATATCCGCGTGACCGATAGACGCAGCTCAGTCGTCCTTCGGGTCGAGTCCCACGGCGAGCCGCTTCGGCACCGCCGAAGACCTGGCGGCGCGCCGTCCGGACGTACCGTTCGACAGTGCCGCGCCCGCCTACCCCCACCGTCACGGACTCACCTGCGGAAGGCCTGCGATGACCGACCCCCTGACCGATGTCAAAGCCTTGGTGGAAGCCGGTTTGGCCGCCGCCCCGATACCCCGGACCGCGACGGTCGTCGTGGACGACGGCACGGAGATCGCCTTCCACCGCTGGGAGCCTGACCCCGAGGTCGAGCCGCATCCGGTTCCCGTCGTGCTGCAGCACGGGTTCACGGTCGACACGATGGTGGAGTGGGCCAGCCGCGGCATGGTCGTGGCCTTGACCGCCGCCGGGCGCACCGTCGTCGGGGTCGACGCCCGTGGGCACGGCCTGTCGCAGAAGTCCCCGGATCCCGGCCGCTACGGCGAACCGCGCATGGCCCGCGATCTCCGGGCGGTCATCGACCTCCTGGACGTGCCCGCGGTGGACCTCGCCGGCTACTCGATGGGGTCGATCATCTCGCTGCTCGCCGCCGCCGAGGAACCGAAGGTGCGCCGGCTGGTCGTCGGAGGCGTCGGCGCCGGGGTCGTCGAGGTCGGCGGTGTCGACACGCGCGAACTGGATGGAGACGTGCTCGCGCAGGCGTTTCTCGCCGACGACCCGAGTTCGCTCCCGCCGGAGATGGTCGGCATGCGCGCGTTCGCGGAGATGGTGGGCGCCGACTTCCCGTCGCTGGCGGCGCAAGCACGGTCCCTGCACACGGGCGGGGTCGACTTCTCCCGGATCACCGCCGAATCGCTCGTCATCGCGGGCGACGAGGATCCGCTGGCCGTGCGGCCCGAGGTGCTCGCTGAAGCCATGCCGAACGCACGGCTGGTACTCGTGGCGGGTGATCACAACACCGCGGGCAGCAACCCGGACTTCCGTGGCGCGGTGGTGGACTTCCTCCGGAACTGAGTTCAGCGGCCTGCCGGCAACTCGCTGCCGGCCTGGGTGAAGAGGGCGCGCAGCCAGACGTGCTCCGCGTCGTGGGTGTGCGTCGGATGCCACCACAGCGCTTCCACGAGCGGCACGACGTCCCAAGGGCAGTCCAGCACCCGCAGCCTCTCGTCCCTGGCGAGATGCCGTGCCAGTTGGGCCTGCACCAAGGCGAGTTTCTCGGTGCCCAGGACGTAGTACGGCAGCGCGAGGAAGCTCTCCACGACGCACTGGACCCGCGGCGCGGCGCCGATCAGCTGGAGCTGCCTGCCGGCACCGGTGAACGCGGAAGCGCTGTGGTAGGTGAACACCCAGGGCAGGCGCTGGGCGTCGGCCATGGTCAGGGTGTCGCCGATGGCGTCGGAGTCGCGGTCGGCGATGACGACCCACGAGTCGGTGAACAGGTTGACCGACGGAAGGTCGAACAGAACGCCGTGGGGGAGAAGGATTCCGTCGACTCCGCGCATCGCCTCGCCCCCGGCCTCGATCACCGCGGGGCTGTGGTGCTCCAGCCTCAAGGTGACGGACGGCGCCTGCTCCGCGATCAGCGCGGTGACCCGCGGTCCCAGGACCGCCATCGGGTAGTCGGAGGCGAGGACGGTGAAGGTTCTGCGCGACGTGGCGGGGTTGAAGTCCGGTTCGCTGGCGAACACGCGCTCGACCCCGGCGAGCGCGAGCCCCGTTCGCCTGCGCAGCTGCACGGCCAGCGGTGTCAGTTCGTAGGAGTTGCCGGACCGGGTCAGCAGCGGATCGTCGAAGTGCCGCCGAAGCCGGGCGAGCGCGCCGGACAGCGCGGGCTGGGAGAGCCCCAGGCGTTCGGCCGCGCGGGTGACGGACCGTTCCGCCAGCAACACGTCGAGCGGGACGAGCAGGTTGAGGTCCAGGTTCGCCAGGTTCACATCGGCACCGTAATTCGTCTCGCTGATACCCAGTATCAGGATATTCGGGTTCCCTTATATCCGCTGCTCGCGTGACAGTAGTCGCCGTCACCGTCGACGGAAGGACCTCACGTGGCCGTCCCCTTCGCCATCGCCACCATCTCGACAGGGCGTGGTACCGCCGAGGTCCGGGAGGTGCCCGCCCTCGTCGTCGACATCGACGGCGCGCCCCGGTGGCGGGACCTGTCCGACATCGCACCCGCGGTGCACGCGCTGCTGCACGACTGGGATGCGGTGTTCCCGCGGCTCCGCGGTCTCGTGGGGCAGGCGGACATCCCGCTGGAGCCCACGAGCCTGCGAGCGCCGCTCAACCCCGGCCAGATCCTGCAGGCAGGCGCGAACTACCGCACGCACGTGATCGACCTCGCGGTGAAGCACGCACCAGACAGGCCCGCCGACGAGGTGCGCGCCGAAGCAGCGGCGATGATGGACCGGCGCATCGCCGACGGGGAGCCGTACATCTTCATCGGCCTGACCTCGTCCGTCACCGGGCCCTACGACGACGTGGTCCTGCCCGCGTACTCCGAGCGGCACGACTGGGAACTGGAACTGGCGGTGGTGATCGGCCGCAGCGCTTTCCAGGTGAGCCGTGACGACGCCTTGGACCACGTTGCCGGGTACACCATCGCCAACGACCTCACGACTCGCGATCTCGTGTTCCGGCGGGACATGCCGGAGATCGGCAGCGACTGGTTCCGCGCCAAGAACGCCCCCGGTTTCACGCCGCTGGGCCCCTACCTCGTTCCGGCCGAGTTCGTGAGCGCGCACCCTCGGGTGAGGCTGGACCTCAACGGGGAGGTGATGCAGGACGAGTCCACAAAGGACATGATCTTCGACGTCGCCGCGCTGGTCTCCGCCGCGTCGAGGACCGCCGTGCTGCGGCCGGGCGATCTCCTGCTCACCGGCAGCCCCGCGGGCAACGGCATGGCGCACGGACGGTTCCTGCGCGCCGGTGACGTCATGACGGGGTCGATCACCGGCCTCGGAGTTCAGCGCACCCGCGTGGTGAAGCCGTGAGCGCCGTCGAGTCGGTCGGGATCATCGGAGGCGGGGTCGCCGGGCTGGCCGCCGCGATCCTGCTCGCCGAAGAAGGCGTGGCCGTCGACCTCATCGACGCCAAGTCCGACATCGGCGCGATCGGATCCGGCATCACGTTGCAGGGCAACGCGTTGCGGGTGCTGCACCGGCTCGGCGTGTGGGAAGGCGTGCGGCGCCTCGGTTTCGGGTTCGACACCCTCGGCCTGCGCGCTCCCGACGGCACCCTGCTGGCCACGATCCCCGACGCCCGCACCGGAGGACAGGACCTGCCCGCCACCGTCGGCATGTACCGTCCCGACCTCGCCAGGCTCCTCGCCGAACGGGCCGCCGCGCTCGGGGTGAAGATCCGGACAGGCGTGACGGCGACGGCGCTCGGCCTGGACGCGGAACTGTCCACTTCAGATGGTGGCCGGGCGCGGTACGACCTGGTGATCGGTGCCGACGGCGTGCGGTCGTGGACCCGTGCGGCGATGGGGATCGAGCTCGGCACCGAGCCGATCGGCATGGGCATCTGGCGCGCTTTCGCCCAGCGACCGGAGTCGGTGATCCAGACCGACCTGACCTACGGCGGCGAGGCCTACATCGCCGGCTACTGCCCGACCGGTGAGGACAGCCTCTACGCCTACCTGGTCGAGGACGCGCAGGATCGCAGCGGCCTGAGCCCGGACGAACGTCTGAGCACCATGCGGGCGCTGGCCGAGAACTACCACGGTCCCTGGGACGACATCCGCGCGAACCTCGTCGATCCCGCGCGGGTCAACTACACCTGGTTCGAGCACCACCTTCTGGACGGCCCCTGGCATCGCGGCCGTGTCGTGCTGATCGGCGACGCGGTGCACTGCTGCCCGCCCACCCTCGCCCAAGGTGCTGCCCAGGCACTGGAAGACGCTCTTGTGCTCGCCGAGCTGCTCACCACCCGCGACGCCGTCGACGAGGACCTGTGGACCGAGTTCTCCGCGCGGCGCCTGCCCCGTGTCCGCGCGGTCGTGGAGGGCTCGGTGCAACTGTGCCGCTGGCTGCTGGCCGGTGAACGCGGCGACACCGCCGGGTTGATGGGCAGGATCGCGGCTGTCGTTGCGGAGGCACCATGACGGCCGTGGTCGACGTGCACGCCCACTGCCTGATCGCCGAGGTCGAGGCACTGGTGGCCGGGCACGCGGGCCTGGCGGAGCACCGCGCGCTGGAAGCTCTTCGCAACGGGCCGGAATCCGCCGCGGTCTCCGGTGCGATGGTCCGGTCCGCGTTGCCCTCGCTGACCTCCGTCCAGCAGCGACTCGTGGACATGGACTCCGCCGGCGTGGACGTGCAGGTCGTGTCGCCCTCTCCGTCCCACTACCACTACTGGGCGGATCGGGACCTGGCGACACAGGTGTGCCGCGCCGCGAACCACGGCGTCGCCGCTCTTGTGGCTTCCGCACCGCGACGGCTTCGAGGTCTCGGCCTCGTCCCGTTGCAGCACCCCGAACTGTGCGCGGACATGCTCGACCACGCGATGGGCCTCGGGCTCAAGGGCGTGGAGATCTCCTCGTTCGCACCGGGCGTCGACCTGTCCGACGAGCGGCTGGACCCGTTCTGGGCGCGCGCGTCCGACACCGGAGCGGTGGTCTTCCTGCACCCCTTCGGATGCTCCCTCGACCAACGGCTGGACCGCTTCTACCTCTCCAACACGGTGGGGCAGCCGGTGGAGAACGCCGTGGCGCTCTCCCACCTGATCTTCGGCGGCGTCCTGGACCGTCACCCCGGTCTCAAGGTCGTGGCCGCGCACGGCGGTGGCTACCTCCCGACCTACCTCGGCCGTTCCGACCACGCCTGGCAGGTGAGACCCGAGGCCCGCGGCTGCGCGGACCCGCCGTCGTCCTACCTGCGCAGACTCTGGTTCGACTCTCTGGTCCACACCCCGGACGCGCTGCGGGCGCTCGTCGCCGCGGTCGGCGCCGACCGGGTGCTGCTCGGTTCCGACCACCCCTTCGACATGGGCGTCACCGATCCGGTCGCCCGCCTCGACGCCGCCGGACTGACCGCGGGCGACCGCGACGCGATCGCCGGCGGTACCGCACTGAAACTGGGGCTCGGCCCCGGGAAGGACTCGTGATGGCCCAGCGGCTGATCACCCACCTGCGCCACGTGGACCTCGCGGTGCCGGACCTGGCGCTCCAGCAGTCGTTCTACACAGGACAGTGGGGGCTCACCGAGGTCGCGACCGACACGGGACTGTCTTTCTTGGCCGCGGAAGGCTCACCCGAGCAGTACGTCGTGCGGCTGCGGGAAGCGACCGACAAGCGCATCGACCTCATCGCCTTCGGCGCGGCCACTCCCGCCGACGTCGACACGCTCGCTCAGACCCTGGCCCGTGACGGCGTCCAGCTCGTCTCCGAACCGGGCCTCGTCGCCACACCCGGCGGCGGATACGGCTTCCGCTTCTTCGACAACGAGGGCCGCACCGTCGAGGTGTCCGCCGACGTCACCCTGCGCGCCCACCGCAAGGTCGAGGAGGGAGAGTCCGTCCCGGTCCGGCTCTCGCACGTGGTGATCAACTCCGCTGACCCCGAGGGCACGGTCGCGTTCTACGAACGCCATCTCGGCTTCGCGCTCTCAGACGTTCTGATGCATCCCCGCATGGGCAACATGATGTGGTTCCTGCGCTGCAACGACTGGCACCACAGCTTCGCCATCGCCCGCGGCCCCCATCCCGCGCTGCACCACGCCAGCTTCGAGATGCGCGGCATCGACGAGTACATGCGCGGCACCGGACGCCTGCTGCGCGCCGGTGTCGAGAAGATCTGGGGACCGGGCAGGCACAAGGCGGGCAACAACACGTTCTCCTACTTCCTCGATCCCCAGGGAAACACGCTCGAATACACCACGGAACTCGACCGTCTCGACGAGGACACCTGGCACCCCGGTCTGCACGACTTCAGCGACCCCGCGGTGTCCGATCAGTGGGGGACCGCCAACCGCATGGACGAGTTCGTCGCCGCGAAGTCGTTCAACGACCCGGACCGGGGCCTCTTCCAGGCCCCGCCGGTCTGATGCGGTTCGCGACCGTCGAGGAGCCCGGCGGCGACGTCCGCTGCGGCGTCGTCGACGGCGACACCCTGATGCGCCTGCCCGCCGGGACGAGCGTGCTGGACCTCCTGAGGTCCGGCACGCTGCTCGAGGCGGGGGCGGCGGCCGACGACCCGATCTCCTTGTCCGGCTTGAGGTTCCTGCCGCCGGTCGACGCACCCACGGTGCGTGACTTCGTCGCGTTCGAGGAGCACGTCGAAGGCATCGCCGGTGTGGTCGACGAGGCCTGGTACGCCGCGCCGACCTTCTACTTCACCAATCCGTACGCCCTCATCGGCGCTCACGACGACGTGGCCGTTCCGCCCGGCAGCCACCGCCTGGACTTCGAACTGGAGGTCGCCGCCGTGATCGGGGCCCCAGGCTCCGACCTGACTCCTGAGCAGGCCCGCCACCACATCGCCGGCTACACGATCCTCAACGACTGGTCGGCCCGTGATCTCCAGTTCCGCGAGATGGCGGTCCGGCTGGGTCCCTGCAAGGGCAAGGACTTCGCCACCACGCTGGGCCCGGTCCTCGTGACCGCCGACGAGCTGGAGCCCTACCGCGATCCGGACGGGTTCCTGTCGCTGGGCATGACCGTCGCGGTCAACGGCACCGAGATCGGACGCGACCTGCTGTCCAACATGGCCTGGCCGTTCGAGGACCTGGTCGCCTACGCCAGCCGGGGCACACAGGTGCGCCCTGGTGACGTCCTCGGCTCAGGCACGTGCGGCAACGGCGGCTGCCTCGCCGAACTGTGGGGGAGAGGTAGCGAACTACCGCCACTCGCTCCCGGCGACGTGGTGACCATGACCGTCGACGGTCTCGGCGCCATCGCCAACACCGTCGTCGCGGGCATCGGCCCGCACCCGATTCCGGCGGCGCGCCGCCGCAGCCGGCACAGACCCGCTTCACCCGGTCCCACAACGATGTGAGGTGCCCATGACCGCCGCCCCGACCCGCACCGCCGGTCTGCCACAACTGCTGGTCCTGCTCGCCGCGAGCTCGCTGTCCGTCCTCGGTGCGGTGCTGATCGCTCCGGTACTGCCCCAGATGAGCGCGCACTTCGCCGACGTCCCCGGCGTCGGGATCCTCGTACCGCTCGTGCTCACCGTGCCGGCTCTGGTGATCGGCCTGACCGCCCCGTTCGCGGGCGTGATCGTCGACCGGATCGGACGCGTCCGCATCCTTCTGGTTGCGCTCGTCGTCTACGCCGCCGCCGGTACCGCCCCGCTCTGGCTCGACGACCTCGGCTCGATCATCGCCAGCCGGGTGGTGGTCGGCGTGTGCGAAGCCGCGATCATGACGAGCGCCACCACTCTCATCGGCGACTACTGGACGGGTGACCGCCGCAACCGCTACCTCGGTCTGCAGGCCACCGTCGCCACCATCTCCGCGACCGCGTTCATCGCTGCCGGCGGTGCTCTGGGCGTCGGCGGGTGGCGCGCTCCCTTCTGGATGTACCTGGTGTCCCTGATCCTGGTCGTTCCGGCCGCGCGTCTGTTGTGGACTGTCGGCGAGAGCTCGTCGGGCGAGGCATCGGTGCGAGTGCCCCTGCCCTGGCGGACTCTTGTCGTGCCGTGCCTGGTGTCCGTCGTCGGTGGTGCGGTGTTCTACGCCCTCATCGTTCAGCTCTCGTTCGTCCTGAACGGCATCGGCGTCACGTCCTCCGGGATGATCGGCGCCGCGACCGCCGTCATGTCGATCGCCACGGCGATCGGAGCGGCACTGTTCGGCAAGCTCATCCGGCTCGGCCGGAGGACGTTGCTGCCCGCCGAGTTCGCGCTGGCGGGAACCGGCCTGGTGGTCGTGTTCGCCACCAGTTCGCTACCGGTGATCCTCGCGGGAGCGATGATCACCGGATTCGCGACCGGCGTCCTGCTGCCGACCCTGCTCACGTGGGCGGTCGACCGCCTCGACTACGCCGCCCGCGGCCGGGGAACCGGTCTGTGGACGGGTTCTCTGTTCGTGGGCGAGTTCTTCTCACCTCTGGTGATCGCCGCCTTCGCGGCCGCGACCGGTGGGCTGCAAAGCGGTATCGCTGTTCTCGGGGCCCTGTCGGTCGCGGTCGCCACTGTGCTGTGGATCGGCTTGAGCGGCCGCGCGGTCGTCCCCGCCAGGTGAACGTGGTCAGAACAGGATCAAGCCGTAACCAACTTGATCAACTACGGCGCGTGCCGCTTGGTGATGTTCTCCGCGCAGTACGTCGTCCTGCCGTCGTTGTCCGTGATGCTGATCGCGACCGTCACGCTCGGGCCGTTGACTCCCGCGGTGATGTTGAGCGGGTGGTCGCGGTCGAAGAACACGTCGCGTGACTCGGCGCCATCACTGTCGTGGAAGACCATCCACGCACGGCCTGCCCCGCCAGGCACGAGGCTCGACAGATCCACCCCTGTCACCCGCACGGTCCAGGCGTGCTGCGGCTGCCCCGTCCACGAGTACAGCCCGATCCGGCCGCCGCAGTCACCGGGCGGCGGCATCTCGGCGGCATGGGCCGCGACCGACGAGGCCGCGACGGACGGCTCGGCCAGCGCGGCCGAACCGGGAAACACCAGGACGAGGGCGGCAAGCAGCCCGAGAAGGTTTCGCAAGACAATTCCCCCAGGAATCGGTGTGTGGCACGGCGCGTCGCCGCACCGGGACCGACCCTAGTGACGCGCCAGTGCCCGTGACTCCCAGTTGGACAACCTGTTCACGAGCCGTTCGGTTCGCCGAAGCGCTTCGCGAGACCGAGGAACTGCTGCGACAACGAGCCCGCTCGGGTCAGCAGCTCCTCGTACTCGTCGAGAAGGCGCGCCGCGCGCGGGTCGGCGCCCACACCGGGCGCCGTCCGCACTCGCCTGGCCACGTTCATCCCGTGGAACGCGAGCATCACCATCACCTCGCTGAGGATGTCGACCTCGCTCTTGGCCGCGGGCTCGTCACCCGAGTCCTGGTCGGGCAGCTCCAGCAGCGCTTCGCGGAGCCTGCTCCGTCCTTCCGGTGTGATCGGTGCGTTCATCGGATCCCCCAAGTGTCGTGTACCACCGCGAGGCTAGTCGTGCTCAGCGGGAGGCGACCAGCTTCGCCACGCCGTCCAGGATCATCTCCAGGTTGCACTCGAACGAGTGCTTCGGGCTGAACGCGCTCTGATGCGCCTCACACCGCGTTGCCCACGCGCGAGGCCAGCGGGTAGCGGGCCGGGTCGAACACCTTCATCAGGAACGGTGCCGCCGCGCGGTCGCTGATCGGCGGCGCAGCCAGGTCCTGGTGGCCACTGCTGGCCTCTTCTCGCGGAGTTCGGTGGTCGCGTCGATCCATCGCTTCTGCAGGGCGACCATCAGTCGTTGCTGGACTTCTGCGGTGACGTGCGAGTAGGTCTTCTGGATCCTGTCGGGGAGCTTGTGGCCCGGTCGGCGGGACTGGACGTCAGGCCCGCCGGGGCATGTTCGGCACCCACAGGCGCTCTCATCGTCATCGTCCTTTGTGGAGTTCGCGAGACTTGGATATTCCCTGCGCAGAAGAATTTGTGGCCAGGTTTGTATCCGATGAGGTAACGAACGTCAGGCCCCGAATGATGTTCGAGGCACAGCGGAGGCATTTCGTGATCTGTTGACAGGAGGACCAGTGGCTCAGGTGGTAGTGGTGCACGGCGTGGGGCAGGAGTTTCGCGGCCCGGAGACGATGCATCAGCTGGCCGGGCCGGCAGTGCGCGACGGCGTTCGTCTTGCCGGGGGACCACGGCTGCAGGAAGACGACATCGACTGCGCGTTCTTCGGCGACCTGTTCTTCGCTCCTGGATCGCGGTCTTGGGACCTTCCGCCGTGGGATGAGTACGACGTCGACGGGGAACTTGAGCTCGAGCTGCTGGAAGCCTGGTGGGCGCGAGCCGCCGAACTGGACGACGCCGTGTGGGGTCCTGACCGTCCAGGGGGACGAGGTGTCGTCGGTTACGTCGCGTCACGCGCGTTGCTCGTCCAGCGGGTACGTGCGGCGTTGGACGCGCTGAGCGCATCCAGGTTCTTCGCTGGCACGTCGGATCGACTGCTGATCTTCGCTTTGAAGCAGGTGCGGAGATACATGACGGAGCCGCAGCTGAGGCTGGACGTTCAGGCCAGGGTTGCGCAGGAAGTCCGTGAGGACACACGCGTCATCGTCGGACACTCCCTGGGATCTGTGGTCGCGTACGAGGCCCTGTGCGCTCATCCGGAATGGCCGGTGACCGAATTTGTCACCCTCGGCTCACCACTCGGGCTCAGATCTGTGATCTTCGACCGACTGGAACCCCCACCGGTCGACATGGTCGGATCCTGGCCGGGTGGAATCGAGCGATGGACCAATGTCGCTGATCCCGGCGACGTCGTTGCGCTTGTGAACACGTTGGCGAGCCGTTTCGGTCCGCGCGTCACCGATGTGCCGATCACCAACGGCGTTCAGATGCATGATCTCAGGCGCTACCTCACGGCACATGCCACGGGCGCTGCGATCGCGGCAGGACTGCCGGATCATGTGGAGGCCGATCAGCGGTGACCAGCGGTGATCGTCGCACCATCGCCAGGCGGTTCCTGATCTCGCTGGGCATCGCCGTCTATCGCGACACGGCAATCCCAGATCTCAGCGCGGCAGTCGGTGACGCGGAACGGGTCGCCGGTCTGTTGGCGCCGATGAACTATGTGAGGGCGCTGCCGGCACTGGCATCCACTCCCGCTGCCTCGGTGCCGGGAGAAATCGAGAAGTGGGCGGTGGAACAGCAACTCGGCCCGCGCGATGTGGTGGTCATCTACATCGCCGCGCACGGAAGCAAGGGGCCTGACCGGCACTACCTGTTGTGGCCGGATTCGGTTCCTGAGCGGTGGAGCACCGCCCTCGCGACGGAAGACCTGGCCCGCCCACTCATGCACGGTGGCGTCGGCAATCTGCTGATCATGCTGGACACCTGCTTCTCCGCGAGTGGTGCGGGTGACGCCGCCGTGCTGGCTTCCGAGCTGGTGGGCACCCAGCACAGCGCCGCCGGCCGCTGGACACTCGCGGCGGCACGAAGCAAGGAGGTGGCACGGGACAGTGCTTTCGTCGACGCGCTGACCGACACCCTGTCCAATCCACAAGCCGGGGCCAAACAGGAGTTCTTGTCCGTCCGCGAGGTCGCGGAACGCGTCAACAGCTACTTCTCTTCGCACGGACACCGGCAACGCGCCACACACACCACTGTGGACAGTGACGGCACGACGCCGTTCTTCATCAACGTCAACCACATACCCGGTCTGCCGCCGGGTGATCTCGACGTCGCCACGATCAACCGGCTGCGGGAGAGCAGCCGGCCGCACTTCTTCCCTCGCTCGATGGGGGTAGATCACCTCGTCGATCTGGGGGACTACTTCACCGCACGGATCACCGCCCTGCGTGAGCTCGCGGGCTGGCTGAACGCCGGCACTCACGACCGCAGGGCGCGAGTTGTGACAGGCCGTCCTGGCTCGGGGAAGTCGGCACTTCTGGGACGTCTGCTGCTGCTTCTGGATCCTGACGCTCCCGCACGGCGCACGACGCCCGCGGACGCGTTGCCTCGGGCCGGGCTCGACGTCATACCTCTGCACGCACGGCGCGCGACTTGCGAGTCACTCACCGCAGACTTGGCATCGGCCGTGGGGCATCCGGATGCGGACCGCGACGCTCTGCTGCAGGTGCTGGCCGAGAGGAAATCTCCGTTGACGCTGGTCGTGGACGCCCTGGACGAGGCAGGAACTTCGGGCGTGTCCTACGAACCGGCCCGGCTCAGCCGGGAACTGTTGCAGCCGCTCACATCTTTGCCGACAATCCGCCTGGTCGTGGGTGCACGACGCCCGGTCATCCCCGCGCTGGGCCAGGCCGTGGTCGTCATCGACCTCGACGACCCGGACTACATCGGCACGGAAGACATCGCCGCCTACGTGCACGCCGTGCTACTAGACGCCCAGGATCCCGAGAGTTTGTCCCCATACCGCGACAAATCCGATCTGGCGCGCGAGATCGCCGGGGCGATCGCGGGTCGTGCCGGTACCTCCTACCTCGTCGCACGTATGACGGCTCGAGCGCTGTTGCACGGACAAATCACCGTAGATGTCACTCGACCTGGCTGGCGTGACGAACTGCCGAGCGACGCGCGTCAGGCGTTCGAGGCGTACCTCGACCGATTCGGCGAGGATCGGCCCAAGGTGGAGCGCCTGCTTCGACCTCTCGCGTACGCCCAGGGAACTGGACTTCCCTGGTCGACCTTGTGGGCACCTGTTGCCGAGGCGCTGTCGGGGGTGCCGTGTCCACGCGAGGATCTGCGCTGGCTGCATGAACACGCGAGCGCTTACCTGGTCGAAAGCGGAACCCGGCAAGCTTCGGCGTTCCGGCTGTTCCACGAGACCATGGCCGAGTTCCTGCGTGATCGCAGCGTTGACACGGAAGCTCATCGGCTTATCACGGCCGCGTTGACGGCATCGGTGCCCGCGGCCGCCGCCAACGGTCGTCCGACGTGGACCGCAGCACACCCGTACGTTCTGAATCACCTCGCGACTCACGCCGCAGCCGGCCAGGTGCTCGATGATCTGTTGTCAGATCCCGAGTTCTTGGCGCACGCCAATCCCGAGGAACTCCTCGGCGCACTGCACACGGCGACGACTGACCGCGGGCAGCTGATGTCCGCCATCTACCGCGCATCGGCCGCCACTCACTGCCATCTCGCACCGCTGCGGCGACGGCAGCTCCTGGCCGCAGACGCGGCGCGGTTCAAAGCGACCGAGGAACACCGGATTCTGGCTCAGGATCTTCAGTGGCCCACGAGGTGGGCCACCGGGCAACAGCGGAACCTCGCGCTGCGCGCGACCTTGACCGGGCACGAGAACAGCGTCAACGCCGTCGCGTGCTGTGAAGTCGACGGAGCACCGGTCGCGGTCACGACCAGCGATGACCACACGGCGCGGGTGTGGAACCTGAGCACCGGCGCGCTGCGCAACACGCTCATCGCGCACGACGGGTGGGTCACGGATGTGGTCTGCACGAGGGTGGACGGGGCGGCGGTCGCCGTGACCATCAGCCGAGACGAGACAGCGTGCGTCTGGGACGTGGCGACCGGCTCGCTCCGCGCCAGGCTGACCGGCCACAGCGCTGAGCTGACCTCGGTCGCGTGCGTGGAAGTCGAGGGTGTGCCGGTCGCGATCACCACCAGTCGTGACGAGACTGCGCGGGTGTGGAATCTGAGGACGGGGAGGCTGCGGGCCGTCCTGGCCGGCCATCACAACTGGGTGAACTCCGTTGTCTGTTTCGAGGTTGCCGGCCGAGCCGTGGCAGTCACAACGAGCGGAGACCAGACAGCGCGTGTGTGGGATCTGAACACCGGATGTCTCCGCACGACGTTGACCGGACATGACGCGGGCGTGGCCGCGGTGGCCTGTGCCGAGGTGGACGGCCGGCCGCTGGCCGTCACCATCAGCCGCGACGAGATGGCGTTCGTCTGGGACCTGAACACAGCGGACCTTGTCGCCACACTGACCGGCCACCACGGAGGCATCACATCCGTTGTGTGCACGGAACTCGACGGACAGCGAATAGCCATCACGACAAGTGAGGACCGCACGGCTTGTGTGTGGGATCTGCGAACCGGTGTACTGCTGCACACCCTGACCGGACACAACGAGTGGGTGACCGCTGTCGTGCGCTCTGACGTCGACGGCCAGCCTGTCGCCATCACGACGAGCGACGACCACACCGCGCGGGTGTGGGACCTGCGCACCGGCCTGCAGCGCAACACGTTGGCAGGTCACGATGGCGAGGTCACCGCCGTGGCCTGCACCTTCCTCGATGGTGAACCGGTCGCCATCACTACCAGCGACGACCACACCGTGCGCGTTTGGCGACTGGCGGAGTACTTCAGCGATCACACGTCGGCAGGGCACAGCGCGGATGTCACGGCGGTCGCGTGCACTGAGATCGACAGTGAGCAACTGATGGTCACGGCCAGCGACGACGGCACGGCGTGCGTGTGGAACCTGCGGGACGGCACACTCAGGTTGACCATGGCAGCACATCACTTCGGCCTTACTGACGTGACGTGCACCGAGGTCGACGGCACCGCCGTGGCCATCACCACCGGTGAGGACCAGACCGCGAAGGTGTGGGATCTGCGCACGGGAGATGTGCGGCACAACCTCATCGGCCACAGCAAGTGGGTCAACGCTGTTGCCTGTACCGAGGTCGACGGCCGACGGGTCGCAGTGACGACAAGCGATGACAGGACCGTACGGGTGTGGGACCTCAGCACCGGTCGTTTGCTCAACACCTTCATCGAGCACCGCAACTGGGTGAACGCCGTGGCGTGCGTCGAAGTCGACGGCACGCCGCTCGCCGTCACCACCAGTCACGACCGAACTGTGCGCGTGTGGGACCTGTGCGCAGGTCAGTTGCGCGCGACGCTCACCGGCCACGAAGACGACGTGCACACCGTGGCGTGCACCAAGATCGACGGTCTCCCTGTAGCGGTCACCACGAGCCGTGACAAGACAGCGCGAGTCTGGGATCTGACCACTGCCACTCTGAGGCACACCCTCGCCGGACATGAGGACTGGGTCAACGCCGTGGCCTGCGCCGAGGTGGATGGCCGGCCCGTCGCGGTCACAACGAGCGGTGATCGAACCGCGCGGGTGTGGGACCTGGCCTCGGGAACGTTGCGACACACTTTCGCCCGTCACAACAACTGGATCAACGCGGTCGCCTGCACCGTGACGTTCGGCCAGCCGACTGCCATCACCACGAGCTCGGACGGCACCACACGGGTGTGGAGGCTGGCAACCGGCGAAGAACTCGCCGTGTTCGACTACGCCGGTTATATGAACGGTGTCTTGACCATGGGCCCTGCGGGGGAGATCGTGATTGGCACGGGGTGGGACATCCAGGTGATCGACAAGTTCTCAAGAACCGGTGCCTACAGGCCATGACAGCGCGTCCGGCGCCACTTCGTGCCGTGAGCGTGGGAATCCGCACTCGCGGGCCTCGCGCACCTTGTCGAAGTGGTTGACGCCGTCAGTTCTATCGGCACACACGATCCCGCGCAGTGCGAAATTCAATCCGCACCTGAAGTATCGCAGCCGACCTCTCGCCTCTCGTGTCATGAGTCCGCTTGGGACTCAAACCCAGTAGATTCGGGCTGCTCGCAGGACATTGAGCCGTAGACTCCTGCGGTCGACGCCGACAAGGTCCGGCCGTTGCGCCGGTGGGGAGAAGATCGCATGCAGGACCCTTCGGACTCGATGGAGATCGCCGAGCCTGTGCTGAGCGGCCGGAGCGATACCACCGACGCGCCTGTCGGGGATGATCCGACATCCGACTCGGACAGCAACCCGACGTCGACGGTCCTGGTGGAGGTGCTCCCCGGGGTGGCTGTCGTCGCTGGTGAGGTTCCGCCGGAACTGAGGCCTGATCTGATCGACTTCGGGATCGTGCCGGCTGCCGACCGCAAGCAGATCTCAGCGATCCTCGCATCGGTGGGGAACGCGGCGACCGTGGTCGGCAATCTCGGGAACGCGTTCGCCAGCGTGCAGGGGCTCTACAGGATCGGCGACACGGCACAGGCCTTGCTGAGGAGCGGCGCGACGCTCGCCGTCAAGGACGGCGGGAACCTCGGAGCGGTGACAGGTCCTGGCGGCATCCTGCATCAGGCCCGCTTCTACCCCGTGAACGCGGTGAGCAAGGCGCAGATCATGGCCTCGGTCGGGCCGGCACTGGCCATGGTCGCTTTGCAGATGATGCTGAACGAGGTCTCGGGCCTTGTCAGGACCAATCTCGCGGTGACGAACCAGGTCCTCACCACCATCCGCAAGGAGCAGTGGGCCGAACTGACGGGCCTCGTCGCCGCCGTCGATCGCGCGGTCGACCAGGCGCGAGAGATCGAGTCGGTCCCGACGTCGTTGTGGGACGACGTCGCGGGCAGTGGAGCGTTGCTGCGAAAGCAGCTCGAGCTCTACCAGGGAAACGTCCGCGACCACGTCAAGCGGACCGGTCGGGTCGACGCACGCGGTCACCGCGAGTACCTGCAGACGAACGCCGAGATCATCGCCTTCGACGTCCACGCCCTGCTGTCCTCTCTCAACGCATGGACGGGGTATCACGCGCTGCGCGCCGCAAGGGCGAGAGCCGCTGGACCTGAAGACGCTGCCGAGGCGCACTATGCAGAGGTCATCGCCCGCGACACCCGCGTGGAGTTCGACTCGACCCTCGCCGAGATGACCGGCCTCATCGACGCGCTGGTCCGGGAGCTTCGGATCACAGCCGAGCTCCGCGATCCCGACGCATGGCCGCTGTTGGGGAAGCGGAAGGACCTGAAGGCAGCTCGCGAAATCTCCGCCCGGCTTCTGGAGGCGATCGAGCCACTTGCCGACGCTCTCCACCCGCCGGTCCCTCCGCTCGAGGTCCCTGACGTCATCTGCGGACCCGAGTCGCTGGACTCAGAGCCGTACCTTCGCGTTCTGCGGTGGCTCTTCGACGACGGTGAGACTCTGCGTGCCCTCGGCTTCCCCGAGCAGCTCGACGACGATGGTCCCATTTCCGCGATCGTCGGTGGAGCGATGGGGATGTTGGCGGCAGCGATGGACAAGACCACGGACAGGACACTCGTCGCTGTCACGGATCGCCGCATCATCCTGGCCACGACGAACGCGTTCCTCGAGCAGGCCGAGATCCACCAGGACATCCCGATCGACCAGGTGCGCTACGTTCGAGTCCCGACCGCACTGGACAGCAGTTCAGGCTTGGCCATCGACATCATCACGCGCGACGAGAACATCAGGTGGCTCTTCCACTCCGACGTCGACAACAGTCAAGTGGACGCGCTCGCCGCCGTGCTAGCCGAGTCGATGACGATCCCGGACGCCGAACGCGATGAGCTTCAACGGCGGCGCTATGCCTCCATTGAGACGGGCGAGAAGAGCGAGCGCGCCGGCATGAGGTCGACCGAACCGGCTGGATTCAAGGCCATGGCCTGCGATGCCGACTAGACCGCAAGCTTCTTGAACAGTTCGTTGCAGGCACTGGGTGCCGACATCATCGATGCCGGCCCGCGGGATCGGGCACGGCGGAGAAGCACTGGCCGACGCCACCGCCTTCGACCCGTCCGAAGTGGACCCGAGGCCCGACAAGGTAGAGATCACGTGGTCCGCAACCAGCCCCAAAGGCTTCGGTTCGCCTGGTCGTGGTCGCCGGGCGCCTTGCTGCCGGATCACCGCCGCGCGCTGATCATCGACCTCAGCACGTAGTGGAGGATGCCGCCGTGCTGGTAGTACTCCTGCTCCCGGACCGTGTCGAGCCGGACCGCGACGTCGAACCTGCGGTCGTCGGCGAGCACGGTCGCTGTCGCCGGGAAGGCGCCTGGCCGGGCATCGGCGAGGCCGATGACGTGGAAGGTCTCGTGGCCGGTCAGCCCCAGCGAGTCGGCGGTGTCGCCTTCGAGGAACTGCAGGGGGAGTATCGCCATGCCGATCAGGTTGGAACGGTGGATTCGCTCGAACGATTCGGCCAGCACCGCCTTGACGCCCAGGAGAGCCGGGCCCTTCGCCGCCCAGTCGCGTGAGGATCCCGCGCCGTAGTCGCGGCCGGCGAGGATCAGCAGCGGTACTCCTGCCGACCTGTAGGACATCGCGGCGTCGTAGACCGGTTTCGCCTCACCGTCGGTGAAGTCGAGCGTCGTGCCACCCTCGACGCCCGGTACGAGGTGGTTGCGCAGCCGGACGTTGGCAAGAGTGCCGCGCATCATCACCTCGTGGTTTCCGCGGCGGGAGGCGTAGGTGTTCAGGTCGAACCGGCGGACGCCGAGTTCGGTCAGGTAGCGGCCCGCGGGGGTGTGCGGCGGGATGGCGCCCGCGGGGGAGAGGTGGTCGGTGGTGACGGAGTCGCCGAGCTTCACCAACGCCCGTGCGCCGCGGATGTCACGCACGGCCAGGGGATCGGCGGTCAGGTCGTCGAAGTACGGCGGTCGGCGCACATAGGTCGAGTCCTCATCCCACAAGAACGTCGCACCGTCCGCGGAATCCAAGGCACGCCAACGCTCATCACCGGTGAAGACGTCGGCGTAGGCGCGGGTGAACATGGCGGCGTCGAGCGTGCCGTCGATGACCTCCCGCACTTCCCTCGTGCTGGGCCAGATGTCACGCAGGTGCACCGGTTCGCCATCGGTGCCGGTGCCCAGTGGGTCGGTGGTGAGGTCGATGTCCATCGTGCCTGCCAACGCGTAGGCGACCACCAGCGGTGGCGAGGCGAGGTAGTTCAGTCGCACGTCGGGGTTGATGCGGCCGTCGAAGTTGCGGTTGCCCGACAGCACCGACACGACGCTGAGGTCGTGCTCGTGCACGGCGGCCGAGACCTCGTCGATCAGCGGTCCGGAGGCGCCGATGCACGTCATGCAACCGTATCCGGTGAGGTGGAAGCCCAGCTGTTCCAGGTACGGCGTGAGTCCGGCCTTGTCGAAGTAGTCGGTGACGACCCGCGAACCGGGGGACAGGCTTGTCTTGACCCACGGTTGCGAGCGAAGCCCGCGGCGCACTGCGTTGCGGGCCAACAAAGCGGCGGCGACCATCACCTCCGGGTTGGAGGTGTTGGTGCACGACGTGATGGCCGCGATCGCCACCGCGCCGTGCCCGATCTCGTGTTCCGCGCCCGCCAACGTGATCGGGGCGCGCGTGGCGCCGGCCACCGAGTCCAGCAACGAGGCCTGTGCGCGGTCGAGCGGCACGCGGTCCTGCGGACGACGTGGGCCGGCCAGTGACGGGACGACGGTGTCCAGGTGGAGCTCGATGGTTTCCGAGTAGCGCGGAGGCTGGTCCGGCTGGTGCCAGAGGCCCTGTTCCTTCGCGTAGACCTCGACGAGAGCCACGTGGTCGTCCGATCGGCCGGTGAACCTGAGGTATCGCAGCGTCTCGTCGTCGATGGGGAAGTAGGCGCAGGTCGAGCCGAACTCGGGGCTCATGTTGGCGATCGTCGCCCGGTCCGCGAGGCTGAGCGCCGCGACGCCGGGGCCGGAGAACTCGACGAACGCGCCGACGACGCCGTGCCGCCGCATCAGCTCGGTGATCGTGAGCACCAGATCGGTGGCGGTCGATCCTTCGGGGAGGGCGCCGTGCAGGCGCACGCCGACTACGCGGGGCAGCGGCATCGACAACGACTGGCCCAGCATCACCGCCTCCGCCTCGATACCGCCGATGCCCCAGCCCAGAACACCCAGCCCGTTGACCATCGTCGTGTGCGAGTCGGTGCCGAGGCAGATGTCGGGGTAGGCCCACCCGTCGTGCGTCATCACCACGCGCGCGAGGTGTTCGAGGTTGACCTGGTGCATGATCCCGGTGCCGGGCGGGACGACCGTGAATCCACGCAACGCCTGCTGTCCCCAGCGCAGGAAGCGGTAGCGCTCGGCGTTGCGGGTGTACTCGATCTCGACGTTGCGCACGGCCGCGTCGGGTCTGCCGAAGACGTCGGCGATGACGGAGTGATCGACGACCAGTTCGGCGGGGATCGACGGGTTGACCGCCGAGGCGTCCGCACCGAACGCGGCGGCGGCGTCGCGCATCGCGGCGAGGTCGGCGAGCACCGGAACACCGTTGGTGTCGTGCAGGAACACCCGCGCGGCGTGCAGGTCGACCGCCGCGGATCCGGGTGATCCCCAGGACAGCAGCGACTCGATCTGCGCGGCCGTCACTGTCACGCCGTCCTCGTGGCGCAGCAGGCTTTCCAGCACGATCTTGAGGCTGTAGGGCAGGTCGGGCGGTGCCACATCGGTGATTCGGTGGATCCGGTGCCGTGAGCCGCGGACGTCGATGGTGTCCGCGGTGCGGAAGCTGTCACGGAGGTCGACGTGCATCAGGCCACCGCCTTCACGTCGTAGTCCGCGGCGAGCGAACGCAACTCGTCGAGGGTCTTGGAGGGGAGGGAGATGCCGGTCTGATGGGACAAGGCCTCGGCTCTGGCCTCGATCTCGCCGGGGTGGAAGATCTCGTCGACCCCGGCGGCCTTCGGCACCGCCTTGGTGGTGGTGATCAGGTCGTCGACGCGGTGACCGAAGTCGTCCGGGTCGATCACGGCGTCAACGCGCAGCGCGAGGACGAGGTGCCCGCAGCCGCTGCGCTGGTCGGGAACATAGGGCCCTGTGACGCCGGTGGCGTAAGAGCTACCGGTGAGCACTCCGGACAGGACGTCCATCATGAACGCGATGCCGTAACCCTTGTGGCCGCCCATCGGCGCCAGGATTCCCTCGATCGCCGCCCGTGGGTCGGTGGTCGGTACGCCGCTGCTGTCGAGCGCCCAGCCTTCGGGGACGTCTTCCCCGCGGTGCAGTGCGGCGTAGATCTTGCCCCTGGCCACACCGGTGTTCGCGATGTCGAGCACGACCGGGCCGTGGTTCCCGCCGGGTGTGGCGATGGACCACGGGTTGGCGCCCACGGTCTTCTCGCGTCCGCCCCACGGTGCCATGGCGGGGCTGCCGTTGGTGGTGAGGATGCCGACGCACCCGGCGTCGGCCATGCGGCGCGTCCAGTAGGAGGCCGTGCCGAAGTGGTTGCTGTTGCGGACCGCGACCACACTGACGCCGTGCTCGCTTGCCCGGCGGACGGCGTCGCGGCAGGCGAGGTCGGTGACGACCTGGCCCACTCCGTGCCGTCCGTCCAGCACCGCCACCGCTCCCATGTCGACCACGGTTCTGGTGTCGGTGACGGCGGTCATCGCACCGGAGCGCAGTCGCGCGACGTACCAGCCCAGGCGCAGCACACCGTGCGATGGATGGCCCTGCGCGTCGGCGGTGACGAGGCTGTCGGCGACCAGCCGCGCGTCCGCTTCCGGCACGCCGGCCGCTCGCAGGACGTCGGTGGCGAACCCGGTCAGTTCGGCCGGGTCGACGCGGGCGTTCATCGTGGCGTCCTCTCGCGGTCGCGCAGCGCGGCGACCTGTTCGGAGTCGAGCGGGCGGGTCCGGTGTCCGTGCAGGAGCAGGAACAACCGAGCGGTCTCCTCCAACTCCTCGATCGCGTCGGCCGCGGCCGACAGGTCGCCGCCCGCGACCACGGGACCGTGGTTGGCCAACAGGAACGCGAGGTGGTCCCGCGCGGTCCGTTCGGCGAGCGGCCCCAGCGAGGCGTCGCCGGGTGCGTGGTAGGGCAGCAACGGCACACGGCCGACCCGCATGACGTAGTACGCGGTCAACGGTGGTAGCACGTCAGCCGGATCCAGTCCGTCCAAACAGGACACCGCGACGGAGTGCGTGGAATGCAGGTGCACCACAGCGCCCGCGGTTGGCCGTGCCCGGTAGACGGCGGCGTGCAGGAAAGCCTCCTTGGACGGCTTAGGACCATCGAGGTGGTTGCCTGCCGCGTCGATGACCGACAGGCCGCCGGGGTCCAGGGCGCCCAGGCTCGCCCCGGTCGGGGTGACGAGGACCCGGTCGCCCTCCCGGACGCTGATGTTGCCGGTCCGGCCGAACGTCAGGCCACGGGCGAACATCGACGCACCGAGGGCTGCGATCTGCTCCCCGGAGGTCATGACGCCCCGTCCATCGCCCGGACGAGCAGGTCCGGCCGGCCGAAGTTGCCGGACTTGAGCAGCAGCCCGAGCGGCACTTCGCCGTCGCTGACGCACCACGGGACTCCGCGATCCTCTTCCGCCGTGACAAGGACGGTGCGGATGCCGAGCGCGGAGACGACCGCCCCGGAGGTCTCGCCGCCCGCGACGACGACTCGCCGGGCTCCCGCGGCGACCGCGGAGCGCGCGAGGCTTCCCAGCGTGCGCTCGAGGATCTCGGAGGTCGAAGGTCCCATCGCCGCGACCGCTGCCTCGCGCTGGTCCGGTGTGGCCGAGGAGTACAGCAGTACCGGGCCCCGGCCGGCGTGGTCGGCGAGCCAGGAGGCCGCTTTGGCGAGCAGGTCGTCCGGGTCAGGGGTCGACGCGGGGTCGAGCCGGTAGGAGGGGAACCGGGCGCGCGCCTGCTCGACCTGGTCGAGGGTGGCGGCCGAGCAACTGCCCGCCAGGATGACCCCCGGCCCCGCGGGCAGGCTCGCGCCGTCGTGGTCGGGTGAGGCTGCTGAACAGGCGCCGACCGCGCGGGCCAGGCCCGCACCACCGGTCAGCAACGCCAGGGAGGACGTCGCCTCCGCGACTGCGTCCAGGTCCGCGTCCGTGACGGCGTCCACGACGACGTGCCGTGTCCCCTGGGAGGCAAGGGTGGTGAGCCGGGAGCGGATCTCCTCGACCCCGGCTCGCACGGTGTTCAGCGGGAGGAGTCCAACCGGGTGCGGAGTCTGCCGGGTGAGTACCCGCACCAGGTTCGGGTCGGTCATCGGGGTGAGCGGGTGATGGCGCATCGATGACGCGGACAGCAGGACGTCCCCGACGAAGAGGTGCCCCAGGTAGGTGGTCCGTCCGTGCTCCGGTGACGCCGGGCAGACCACCGTCATGGCAGTGCCGGTGGCGTCGAGGAGCGCGTCGGTGACCGGGCCGATGTTGCCGGAGTCGGTGGAGTCGAACGTGGAGCAGTACTTGAAGTACGTCCGGCGGACACCGTTGCCCGCCAGCCACCGGTACGTCCGCAGCGACGCGTCGACGGCCTCCGCCGCCGGGACCGTGCGCGACTTGAGCGCGACGACCACGGCGTCGCAGGCGGGTAGCGGGCTCGTCGGGTCGGGTTCGCCGAACATCAGAACCGTGCGCAGCCCGGCGCGACGCAACGCGGCGGCCACGTCGGTGCCGCCGGTGTAGTCGTCCGCGACGCAGCCCAGCGCGGTCATGGCCGGGCCTCGAAGTGCTCTCGCAGGACGTCCACCGCCAGGCGCGGCGGGCTGAGCACCGGCACGGACACGGCCGCTTCCACCGCGGAGTGCGCTGGGGCCAGCGAGAACTGGCCGAGCACGATGAGGTCCGCGCCGGGTTCCGCACGCCGGGCCTCGTCGGCCACGAGCCGGCCCAGCAGGGCGGTGTCACCCGCGGCCGCGCGTGACCCGTCGACCACGATGCCCGTGACGCGCACGTCGCCGATCCGGTCCCGCAGCCGCTCGACGGTGTCGGCCACACCGGCACGCACCGGCCCGAGCACCGCGACCGCGGCCGGTTCGTGGCTCGCGACCTGGTCGAACAGCGCCTGGTCGGACGACAGGACCGGTACGCGGTGGTCCGCCGCCGCTTCGAGCGCGACCGGTCCGTACATCGAGCACGTCAGCAGGACCGCGTCCGCGCCGCCGTCCACGGCGTGCCGGATCAGGCCGAGCATCCGCGCGCGCAACGCGGGGGTGACGCCTCCCGCCTCTTCGGCCTCGCTGATCAGCAGGTCGTCGAGGAGGTTCCACAGCCGCGCGCCGGGGAACCGGTCGGCGAAGGCGGCGAGTGCCGGCCCGATCGATGCCTGCGTGGCGTGCACGAGCGCCACGGTGGGGCGTTCGCCGCTCATGCGCCGATGAGGTCGACGACGGCCGCGGTGAACTCCGACGTCGAGGAGGAGCCACCCAGGTCCTTGGTGCAGGTGCCACCGGCCACCGCCGCGGCGACACCGGCCTCCACGCGGGCCGCCGCGTCCCGGAGCCGCTCGTCGTCGTGCTGGGTGGCCAGCCATTCGAGCAGCATCGCGCTGGAAAGGATCATCGCGATCGGGTTGGCGGCGTCGTGCCCGGCGATGTCGGGCGCGGAACCGTGGGCCGCCTGCGCCATGGCGTGGGTGTCGGAGGAGTTCAGCGACGGCGCGATGCCCAGCGACCCGGCGATCTCGCCCGCCAGGTCGGAGAGGATGTCGCCGAACATGTTCTCGGTGACGATGACGTCGAACGCGTCCGCCCGGCGCACGAGGTGCACGGTCATGGCGTCGATGTGGAAGTCGTCCACGGCGACGTCGGGGTAGCCGGCGGCGACCTCGCGGCACACGTCGCGGAACAGGCCGGTGGTCAGCTTGAGGACGTTGGCCTTGTGCACGATCGTCACCCGCTTGTCGCGGCGCTGCGCCAGGTCGAACGCCGAGCGCGCGATGCGCTCGACCGCCTGGCGGGTGATGATGCCCATCGCGATCGCCACGTCGGGGGTGGGCATGAACTCCCCGGTCCCGGCGTGGGTGTTGCGGTCGGCGTAGAAGCCCTCGGTGTTCTCCCGGACGATCACCAGGTCGGTGCCGGGCACGACCGCGTTGCCGCCGGGGAAGGCCTTGGCGGGCCTGATGTTCGCGTACAGGCCGAAGTGCTTGCGGATGGTCCCGCTCGGGTTGAGCTGGGACTTGAACGGCTCGGGGTAGGCGGCGCTGTCGTGCGGGCCGAGCAGCCACGCGTCGAGGCCCGCGAGGGTGTCCAACGTGGACGACGGGGTGTGGGCACCGTGTTCGGCGATGGCCGTGGCGCCGAGCGGGAGTTCGACCCACTCGGCGGGGTCGACGCCCGCCGCGGCGAGTGCGGCGTCGACGATCGCCACGGCCGACGGGACGATCTCGGGGCCGATGCCGTCACCGAGCAGGACACCGAGGCGGTACCGGCGGCTCGACTGCGTGTTCGTGGTCATGGGGCGCCTTTCGCGCAGGAGGGAACCGGGCCGTGTCGACGGCCCAGGGACGTGGCGGTGCCGGGTCAGGCGGTGATGGTGAGCAGTTCCTCGGCTTCGCGGTTCGGCGTGACGGCCTCGGGGTAGAGCAGCGCCGCGGCGGGGTCGAACGCGAGCTTCACCGGACCGGTGAGACCACCCCAGGTGTTCTCGACCTGCACGACGTGGTTGCCCAGCTTCAGGTCGTACTCGTAGCGGGAGCCGACGTAGGAGCTGCTGAGCACCGAGGTGTCCAGGGCGTTGGCCGCGGGGCTGGGATGGTCGGCGGGGACGACGTCGAGCAGTTCCGGCCGGATCGCCACGGTCACGTCCTGCCCGGTGCTCACGTCGCGGGAGTGCTCGACCGTCACGGTGTCGCCACTGGCCTCCAGCCGCACGACGCTGCGGCCGTCGCCGTGGTGCTCTACCTTGCCGCGCAGGAAGTTGCACCGGCCGACGAACGCCGCGACCTCCGCGGTGGCGGGAGTCCGGTAGATCTCCTGCGGTGGTGCGATCTGCAGCATGTCGCCGCCGCTCATCACCGCGATCCGGTCGGACAGCGCGAGCGCCTCGTCCTGGTCGTGCGTGACGTACACGGTGGTGATGCCGAGGTCGAGCTGGAGCCGCTTGAGCCACGCCCTGGCCTGCTCGCGCAGCTTCGCGTCCAAATTGGACAGCGGCTCGTCCAGCAGCAGCACGGAAGGGGAGTAGACCAGCGCTCGGGCCAGTGCGACGCGTTGCTGCTGGCCGCCGGAGAGCTGGTGCGGGTAGCGGTCCTTCAGGTGAGCGAGTCCGACCTTCTCCAGCGCCTCGCCGATCAGCCGCGTCTGGTCGGCCTTCGAGACCTTGCGGATCTTCAACGGCATGGCCAGGTTCGCGTGGATGGTCATGTGCGGCCACAGCGCGTAGGACTGGAAGACCATGCCGAGGTTGCGCTCCTCCGGGGTGAGGAACACCTTGGCCTCGGTGTCGACGAACGTCCTGCCGCCGACCGCGATCGACCCGCCGGTGGGCCGTTCCAGGCCCGCGATGCAGTTGAGCGTGGTGGACTTGCCGCACCCGCTCGGACCCAGCAGCGTGAAGAACTCCCCGTCGCGGATGGTGAAGCTGTTCTCCTGCAGCACGGTGGTGTCCCCGAACCGCTTCAGCAACCTGTCGACCACGACCTCAGGCATCGTTCTTCCCCTTCATCAGTAGACCCGCGATGCCGACGAACGCGGCGGTGATGGCGATCTGGATGGTGGCCAGCGCGGCGACCGAGCCGGTGTTGCCCTGCACCCACAGTTCGAGCATGGTGGTGCCGATGATGTTGGAGTCCGCCGAGGCGAGGAAGATCGCGGGCGAGTACTCCTTGAGCATGGTGACGAACGTCAGGATCATCGCCCCCGCGAACGCCGGAGTGAGCAGCCTGCCGAGCACCCACGTGAACGTGCGGACCCAGTCGGCGCCCGACACCCTGGCGGCGTTGTCGAGTTCCTGGCCGATCTGCATCACCGACGGGGCGATGGATCCGAAACCGGTGGGCAGCGCGCGCAGGCCGAAGCCGATGACCAGTGCCACCAACGTTCCCTGGACGAGTCCGCCCGCGCCGAACGGCAGGTAGGCGAACGCCCAGAACAACCCGATGCCGATGATGATCCCCGGCACGGCCTGCGGTGCCAGTGCCAGGTACTCGACCGCGCGGCGGAACCGGAAGGTGGACCGCCGGGCGACCAGCACCGCCAGCACCGACAGCAGGCTCACCAGCACCGCTCCCACACCGGCGACGATCAGACTGTTCCAGATGGACTGGGTGTAGGCCTCGAAGCTGAAGATCCGCTCGTAGTTGTTGGAGGTCAACGTTTTGAACGGCGACTGCAGCGGCGTGAAGATCAGCGTGAACGACCGGAAGACCAGCCCGGCGATCGGCAGGAACGCGCCGAACACGACGTACAGGGTGATCGCCACGACGCCGACCCACTGCACCCGGCCGAGGTCCAGCCGTCGTGGCCGGGTCGCCTTGCCCCGCACCGACACGAACCGCTGCGCCTCCTTGAGCAGCTTGGCCTGCACGGCGACCAGACTGACCGTGACCAGCAGGATGATCGTCGACGCCGCACCGAGGATGCCGTAGTCGGGGTTGATCGACTGCAGACCGTTGGTGTACAGGAAGGTCGAGAAGACGTCGATGCCCACCGGCTGGCCGTAGAGCAGCGGGACGGACAGCGTCTCCACCGACATGCTGAACACCAGGATCGAGCTGTAGACCATCGGCGGGCGCAACATCGGGATCACGACGGAGAACAGGATCCGCACCGGTCCGGCGCCGCAGACCTGCGCGGCGCTCTCCAGCGAGGCGTCGGACTTGCGCAGGGCGTTGGCGCAGAACACGTAGGCGATCGGGGCGAGCGCCACCGCCTCGGTGATCGCCATCCCGGGGATGGAGTAGAGGTTCCACGGCACCACACCGAGCCAGGACTTCACCTGCACGCTGATGAATCCGGCGGGTCCGTAGAGCGTGATCCAGCCGAAGCCGAGGATCAGCGAGGAGATGAAGAACGGCCACTGCATGGCACCCGCGAAGACCCGGCCGAACGGCAACCTGGTGCGGACGACCAGGATCGCCATCGGCACGGCGATCAGCAGGGTCAGCACGGTGGTGGCGAGGGCGAACAGGGCGGTGTTGAGCACGACCCTGCCGAACCCGCCTTCGGTGAACAGGCGGGCGTAGTTGGAGGGGGTGAAGATTCCGCCGGCCTCGTAGAGCGGCCGGTCGAGGAAGGACTGGTAGAGGGTGGGGACCACCGGCGCGAGCACGAGTACTGCCAGGAAGGCCAGGACCGCGTACTGCACCCAGGTCTCGCGGCCGATGCCGAACGGACGCCGGTAGCGAGGTGCGGTGGGTGGTGGTTCGCCGCCTGCGGGAGGCGCCGGGTCGGTGAGGGTGGTGGACATCGTGCTGGCTCCGATCGTCGTCGTCCGGCGGCTCAGCGGGCCAGCAGGCCGTCCCAGCGCTGGACGAACTCCTTGACCCGCTCGTCGGGAACGAGCGAGTACTCGGCGCGGACGACGTTCTGCTCGCCGACCTTGTCGACGACTTCCTGGTAGGTGTGCAGGCCCGGAGCCGCCTTCACGTCATCGCGGTAGGAGGTCAGGCCGCCCTCGGCGATCGCCCGCTGACCTTCGCTGGAGAGCACGAAGTCCAGGAACAGCTTCGCGGTGTTCGCGTGCGGGGCCTTCGGCGTGATGCCGATGCCGCGCGGCAGCACCACGGTGCCGTCGTCGAGGAAGGTCACCTCGAACAGGCCGCCGCTGTTGGCCACGACGGGGTAGGCGGGGGCGCCGGAGATGAAGAACCCGACCAGGTACTCACCCGCGAGGATCTTCTCGGTCTGGGTGCCCGACGACGTCTCCGGCCGTGCCAGAGGCAGCAGCTTCTCCAGGCTCTCCCACGACTTCGGGTTCGCCCCCGCGTAGGCGTTCGACACGGTGAAGCCGAACGCGCCGTTGACGTCGCGGGTGGTGATCTTGTCCTTGAACTTCGCCGGGTCCTTGGCCACGATCTCGGCCAAGCTCTTCAGCCCAGTCGGCTTCTCCTGCACCAGCGCCGTGTTGTAGGCGATCGTCATCGGGTCCAGCGCCATCGCGTGGACGTTGGGCATCAGCTTCGCGAACTCCGGGAGCTTCGCGAGCTCAGGAGAGTCGTAGGCCAGCAGCCTGCTCGGGTCCTGCCCGTACTCCGCCCACGCCTGCGCGGCGTTCGACACCAGCACGTCCGCGGGGGAGGAACCGGTGGCCTGCTCGCTCAGCACCCGCTGGAACACCTCGTCGCTGTCGAGGTTGTTGGCCGAGATCTTGGTGACCCACGGGTACTTCTTCTTGAAGTCGCGGAACACCGGCTCCCAGTTCTCCTGGTCGGTGTTCGAGTAGATCGTGAGCTCGCCGCCCTCGGCCTTCGACCCGTCGATGATCTTGCTGTACTCGGCGGGGTAGTACGACGGCACCTGACCTTCGGCGATCACGTTCTCCGGCGCCACCGGGGTGTCGGAACCGCCACCGCAGGCCGCGGTCGCGCCGAGCGCGGCGACGGCCGCCACCGCTGCGAAGACGCGGGCTCCGCGTGTTCCTGGCGACTTCCCACGTGAACTGGTCATGTTCCGCTCCTTTGCGTGTGGCACCGGATGGCCGCGACGGCAGGATGCAGGTTATAACCTATATCCGTCAACCACAGGTGGGCTCCGGAGATCGCGGGAGGAGAGATCGACAAGCCTTTGAGCAGCCACTTTTCTGATCGAGTCACAACTTTGAACGCCGTGTGGCCCCTGCGACTCGACGTGCTCGCCTGGTGGAAACGTCTCGGGGCGGTGTAGGTTATAACCGAGCCCGAGGGAGGTCCTGTGATGGCGGAGCCCGCCGAACCCTTCATGACGAAGAGCGACTTCGCGTACACGACCCTGCGCGAGAAGATCCTGTCCGGCGAGTTCAAGCCGGGGGAGGTCCTCAACCAGGCGACGCTGGCGCGCGCCATCGGCATCAGCACGACGCCGCTGCGGGAGGGTTTGCGGCGGCTGAAGTCCGAAGGGCTGGTCGAGCTCGACGCCCACCGCGACGCCCGCGTCACCGAGCTGACCGCGGAGGAGGCGCGCGACCTGCTGGAGCTGCGCCGATCCCTCGACCCGCTCGCGGTCGCGCTCGCGGCGCAGCGGCGCACCAAGGCCGACATCCAGGAGATCCGCGCGGCGGTGAAGGGAGTGGAGCCGCTGCTGAGCAACCCCGGCGTCGACGACCTGATCGCGCACCGGCGCTTCCACGCCGCGCTCTACCGGGCGTCGCACAACGACCTGCTCATCACGACCCTCGACGGCCTGTGGGACAAGGCGGACCGCTATCGCAGGCTCGGCCTGGAAGTCGTGCGCAGCGAGGAAGAACGCGATCAGAAGACCGTGGAACACCACCAGCTGGTGGAGCACGTCATCGCGGGCGACTCCGACGCGGCCGCGGCCGTGATGCACCAGCACATCTCGACCAGCCTCGGCGCGAAGGCCGCGTCACGACTGGGCGTGAGCCCGACCGCGACACCTCGCGCGCTGCCCTGAGCGGCGCCGGCGAGCGACCGGCTCGCGGACTGCTGGTCCTCCTGCTCGCACACACCGTGCTCGTCCAGCTCGTGACGTTCGTGCTGCGCCCCACCTCCACCTACCGTGCGCTGGAACTGGGTGTGCCGTCGGCATGGCTGGGCGTGCTCTCGGCCGCGTTCGCGGTGGCGCCGCTGGTGCTGGCCATCCCGTCCGGACAGGCCGTCGACCGGCTCGGCGAACGCCGGGTGCTGCTCGCGGGCGCCGTGCTGATGTCCGCCTCCACCGGAGTGTTCGCGTTCCTCGGCGACGGGGTGGTGGGCCTGCTGGCCGGCAGCGTGCTGCTGGGCACCGGACACCTGTGCTCGGTGGTCGCACAACAAGCGCTCGTCGCGAACGTGACCGCGCCACACCGTTACGACGCCGCGTTCGGCTATTACACGTTCGCCGCCTCGCTCGGCCAAGCCGTCGGTCCGGGCTTGATCCTGCTGTTCGGCGGCGCCCGGACGATCCCGCACACCGGCACGATCTTCGGCGTCACGATCGCGATCACCGTCGTGCTGCTGGGCGTCACGATCGCGTTGCGCCCGCCCGCCACCGATCGTCCGGCCACTGAGGACGGTGAACCGGCGGGCCTGCGGGATCTCCTGCGCCGTCCAGGACTCCTGCGCGCCCTCACGGTCAGTTGCGTCGTGATCGCGGCCGTCGACATCACCCTGGTCTACCTGCCCGCGCTGGGAGCCGAACGCGGGATCGCCTCCGGCGCGGTCGGCGTGCTGCTCACGCTGCGGGCCGTGGCGTCGATGGGGTCGCGGCTGTTCCTGGGACGGCTTTCCGCCTGGCTCGGCCGACGCGCCCTGCTGGTGGGCAGCATCGCGCTGGCCGCCGCCGGTCTCGTCGCGGCGGCGGTGCCCATGCCGGTGTGGCTGCTCGGCCTCGTGGTCCTCGCCATCGGCCTGGGTCTCGGCGTCGGCCAGCCGCTCACGATGTCCTGGCTCGCGGAGTCGACCCCACCAGGCCTGCGAGGCCGAGCCATGTCGTTGCGTCTCACCGGAAACCGCGTCGGCCAGGTCGTCGTGCCGAGCGCGGCAGGTCTGCTCGCGGCAGGCGGCGGAGCTTCCGGAGTTCTCGTGCTGACAGCGGTGGGACTGACCGCCGCCGGAGTCGCCGCGGGCCGCCTTCAGCAGAACCCACCAACCGACAACGGAGACGCTCGAGATGACACCTGACACGTTCGCGACCGCGGACCTGTACGACGAGTTCGGCGACGCCCTCGACTCGTGCGACCTGCAGCTGCGCCAGTACGGCGGCCGCACCCGCTTCCGCGGACCCGCCGTGACCGTTCGCTGCCACGAGGACAACGCCCTGCTCAAGTCCGTGCTCAGCGAGCCGGGCGAAGGGCGGGTGCTCGTCGTCGACGGCGGCGGCTCACTGCATCGCGCGCTCATGGGTGACGTCATCGCGGGCATCGCGACCGGCAACGGCTGGGCGGGCGTGGTGATCAACGGCGCGGTGCGCGACGTCGTAGCCCTGGCGGCGCTGGACATCGGGGTCAAGGCACTCGGATCCAACCCGCGCAAGAGCACCAAAACCGGTGCCGGTGAACGCGACATCCCCGTCACGTTCGGCAGTGCCACCTTCACGCCGGGAGCCGAGGTCTACAGCGACGAGGACGGTGTCGTCGTGCTGCCGCGCTCTGGCTGACGTTTCCCTCGCGCCGGCCTGCGGTGTGGTCGTGCGGTGGGCGCGTTCGACGGCTTGCCTCCAGCAGGTTCCGGCGACCATCGGCGCGGCGCCCAGGGATGCTCACACAGCGCGGTGCCGACGACGGTCTGGGAGACCGCCGTGGCGTTGATCGAACGGATGGCACGGGAGAACCTTCGCCGCGCCGCAAGCAACTCGCCGTCACCACGCTGGCCGTCCCGGCCGTTTGCCACGCCACGTCCACCAACGGCGTTGGCCGCTTCGGCTCGGGACCGTCACCCGCCTGCGCAGTGGCGAGCGGGGCAACTCGGTAGACGGTCAGGCGCAGCGTGTCGTCAATCGGCATGACGGCTGGACGAGTCGCTGTGACGCGATGTCGGGCCAGAAGTGCTGTCGACCGAGGTCGGTGTTCAGGCGATCGTGAGGGGGACAACGAGATCTTCCTCCGCTGCCAGCACATCACCTCTGAACTCGACCCGCGCGGCGGCCACTGAGGTCGCCCGATCGTTGCCCGGCCAGAAATGGGTGAGCAGGACCCGGCGCGCGCCCGCGAGCTGGGCCCATCGACCCGCCTCAGCCGAGGTCATCAGGTTGCGCACCGGCTGGCTGACCTCGCCGTCCCGATCCGTGGCCTCGATGATGAACAAGTCGGCGTCCCGGCCGAGTTCGGCCAGCAACGGGTCGGGACCGGTGTCTCCGGTGTAGGCGAGGGTCATCCCGTCGGCCTGCAGTCGGACGCCGGCGTTGGGCACGTGGTGCGGCAGCGGCACACCGGTCAAGGCGAACGGGCCGACCCGATAGGTGCCGGGCAGGGGGTGCACCTCGAAGACCGCCCGCAGGTCCACCTCCGGCTCCAGGCCGCTGAGCCGGGCGAGAACACCGGGCGGGCAGTACAGCGGCACCTTCGGCTCGCGTGGACCGCCGTAGAAGCGCATGCGGAACAGACCGTGCAGGTCGATGCAGTGATCGGGATGCTCGTGGGTGATGACCACAGCGTCCACTCCGCCATCCGGGCAGCGGGCCAGCAGACGAGGCAGCGTGGCGTAGCCGAGATCGAGCACCAGCCGGTATCCGTCCCAGTCCACCAGAAACCCGCTGCATGCTCGCCCGGGCTCGGGGAATGCACCACAGCTGCCCAGCACGGTGATCTGTCGCATCCTGGCAGCATTCCATTCGAAAACATCATCGAGCGCATCGTTCTGGCCTGATCCGCCACCTCGAACTCGTCTTCCGCATCGGAATACCGGTGACCGTCCGCAACTCGACATGAGCGCGCCTCTGCTGGCACACGATCTGCGACACCAAACAGATGGCGGTGGTGACCGATCATGACTCGAAAGTGTTGGCGCGCAGGACGTTCCGCTGTCGTGCCTGGAAATCTGGTGTCGCGCTGGACTGGGCCGAGCAGCGTGCGAGGGCGAAGGGCTTCGCCGGGGTGACGGTGGCGTGCGAACCGACTGGGCATCGGTGGCGGGTGCTCGGTCGGCTGGCAGCGGACCGTGGCATGCCGTGCTGATCGCCCGGCTGACCGCGCGACTTCGCTGCTATGTCCCCGAACCGGTCGACGAGACCGGGGGACGGCTGCGGCACTTGGGTGCCCGCCGCGAACAGTTGATCGTCGAGCAGGTCACGGTTCACCGAGCTTGTGGATCTTGGGCATTTGCAGGAGCGGGAGTCGCCGTGTTCGCCGGCGTCCACGGCGCGCTTGGCGAGCGGTTCGTCAATCAGGTCGCCTGGTCGACAGCGGTGAGGACGGACGGTTCCGCATCTCCCTGGCGCCAGGCGACTACACCCTGCACTCCCGCGAACCTCGCGGGAACGCCTCTGCCCATCGCGCAGCCGATCGATGTGCACGTCGTTGCGAACCGTTTCACCACCGTGGAGGTGCCCTTCGATTCCGATGTCCGCGATGCGCCGAGCCCACCCGCCTGAACCGCCCAACCGCATGCGCAACGATCCGGTCCGCTACGGCGATTCACCCATGAGGGGGAACACGGACATGCGGAGGTACCCCTATGCATGCGACCAGACGGCTCACCGCAGCTGCGGCAGTCGTCCCTCTGATCTTCTTCAGCACCATGACCGGGGCATCGGCGGCCCCCTTCTCCGCCGGGCCCGACGTACTGGTCAGCGGCCCGTCGACGCTGACCGGCTGCCCCTTCGGCGCGTCGGCGGACTTCGCTGCCGCCTACGACAACACCGAGGTCGAACCGCAGGTGGCGGTCAACCCGGTCAACCCGAGCGAGATGATCGGCGCGACCCAGCAGGACCGGTGGCCGGACGGCGGTGCGCGCGGCTTGTCCTCGTGGATCACGCACGACGGCGGCGCGAGCTGGACCAAGCTGCCGGACGTGCCGTGGAGCGGCTGCCAGGGTGGTCCGACCCGGTTCGGCCGGGTCACCGACCCGTGGGTGACCTACGACAAAGCCGGTAACGCCTACTTCATCGGCCAGCCGATCGACTCGGCCGCGCTCGGCCTGTCGGCGATCTCGGTGACGAGTCTCGACCGGAGCACCGGGGCCTGGCGGGCGCCGCAGATCATCCAGGAGGACGCCGGCGACCGGGGCGTGTTCAACGACAAGGTCTCCGTCACCGGCGATCCGACTCGTCCCGGCTACGCGTACGCGACGTGGATCCGCGGGAGCTACCCCAACGACGGCCGGCAGCACCCGATCGCGGACCTGCACTCGTTCGCCTATCGCGGGAAGCCGATGTTCTCCCGGACGACCGACGGCGGGCTGACCTGGTCCACTCCGGTGCCGATGCGTGACTCGAACGCCTACTTCCAGGGCAACCAGATCGCGGTCGGCCCGGACGGCACGCTGTACAACGTCGCCGCGAACCTCTTCACCGGCGCCGGGCTCAACGACAAGGGCGTCTACATGGGCGTCATGACCTCCCGTGACGCCGGCCTGCACTGGTCGGCGCCGGCGAAGATCGCGCCGATCACGTTCGCCCAGCTGGTCGTGCCCGACGACAACTTCCCGATCCGCGCCGAGGACTACTTGCCCGACATCGCGGTCGACATGACCTCCGGCGCGGTCTACGTCGTGTGGGCCGACGGGCTCGGCACCGCGCTGAACAAGGTCGTGCTGGTCAAGTCCACCGACGGCGGTCGGCACTGGAGCGGCCCCACGGTGGTCGCCACCGGTGGCACGGGCGTGCAGTCCTACAACCACGCGATCGACGTGTCGGACACCGGCATGGTCACGCTGACCTACTGGGACGACCGGAACAACGTGCTCGGTGACGGCGTCGCCACCACCGACATGTGGGTCCGCCACTCGCACGACGGCACCCAGACCTGGGAACCCGAACAGCACCTGCACGGGCCGTTCAACCACTACACCGCCCCGGTTTCGTACTTCGCGCCAGGCGATCCGAGGGGACTGTTCCTCGGCGACTACATGGGACTCGAAACGATCTCGGGCAACAACACCATCGCGTTCTTCACCTCGACCAGCAACGACGGAGCCGACGTTCACGCCGTGCGGCTGAACCACAGCTGACCGCGTCACGGGTGCGGGCGGCTCGCCCGCACCCTGTGCTTGCCGACGTGCCGTCTGTGCGGGTTAGGCAGCCTGATGCGGCTGAAACGACGTGGTCGCCGCGTCGTTCGCGGCTCACCACCGGCCGACGCCGACGCTCCCACCGCCGTGACGACAAAGGTCGCGTCACGGTGCGAGCGCGGCTCTAGATCTAGAACCCAGCTCGCGCGAAGTCGAAGGTGGCCGATGGTCGGCTCAGCCAAGTAGCGTCGGCATGTGCCAGAAGAGGGTGAGGTCATCGCCGGGCGTTACCGGCTGGTGTCGTCGATCGGGCAAGGATCCATGGGGGTGGTCTGGCAGGCGCGCGACGAGCAACTCGACCGCGTGGTCGCGGTCAAGCTGCTCAACACGGACCGGCGGTCCCCGGACGCGGTGGCGCAGATGCTGCGCGAGGGCCGGGTCACCGGTCGGCTGCGGCACCCGCACGCGATCAGCGTGTACGAGGTCGTCGAGCACGACGGCAAGCCCTGTCTGGTGCTGGAGTACCTGCCCTCCCGCAGCCTCGCGGCGCTGATCGCCGAACGGGGCGCGCTACCGCCGGGCGTGGTCGCGGCCGTGGGCAGGCAGGTCGCCGCCGCGCTGGAGGCGGCGCACGCAGTGGGCATCGTGCACCGGGACGTCTCGACGTTCAACGTCCTGCTGGCCGAGGACGGCATCGCGAAGATCACCGACTTCGGCATCGCCCGCGCGGTCGGCGAGGGCACGGTGACCGACGCCCGTTTGATCGTCGGCACGCCGGCCTTCCTGGCGCCGGAGGTGGCGGCGGGTGAGGCGGCGACGTTCGCCTCGGACGTGTTCTCCCTCGGTGCGACCCTCTACGCGGCACTGGAGGGCACGCCGCCGTTCGGCGTGGACGACAACCCCTACGCGCTTCTGCAACGCGTGGTGCGGGGGGAGTTCGAGCCGCCACGGTTGGGTGGCCCGCTCGGCGAGGTGCTCCTGCGCCTCCTGCATCGTGACGCGGCACAACGCCCGACGATGGCCGAGGCCCACAAGCTGCTCGCGGCCGTCGCGGAGGGGCTGCCGCTGCCCGCTGCGCCCCCGCAGAGCGGGACGCGGACGCTGCTCGTCCGCCGCCACCTGCCACGCCGGGTGATCGCGATGGTCGCCGGTGCGGCCGTCCTGGTCGCCGCCGGTGTGGTGATCGGCACCGTCGTGCAGGGCGACCGCCCCAGCAGCAGCGCCCAGACCAACTCCACCACGGCGACGACCACGGTCACGACCGCGACCGCCTGCGTTGCCCGTTACGAGGTGACCAACTCGTGGCCGGGCGGCTACCAGGTCGAGGTGATCGTGGACAACACCAGCCGAGGCGGCCTGACCGGCTGGACCATCACGTGGCAGCCGGCTGCGGGCCACACCATCGGCAACCTGTGGAACGGCACCCTGACCCAGAACGCGACCGCGGTGACCGTCACCAACGCCGGCCACAACGCCGTGCTCGCTGCCGGGGGAACCACCTCGTTCGGGTTCGTCGCCGCCGGTCCTGAACCCGCTCGCCCGGCCGTGACCTGCACCACCGCCAACTGAAACGGTGGCTTACCGGCCAACGGAAGGTAGGCGGCGGGGCTCCGGGAACGCAGCCACCAGGTAGGCGGGGTGATCAACGAGTACCGATGTGCGGCTTGAGCTGCAGCGATGAGCATTCGACCGGTACAAGATCGGCGAGAAACGTAATGCGGACGTCCGCATACTCGGGCAGCGGCTGGTGACGGCGCGCGAGCTTCGGTGACTTCGGCGACGTACTCACGGCGGAGCTGCCGCGCGTCGGGTTCAGGATGTACGTACGGCGCCTGGGACACTGGACCCTCGACCCACCCGCTAGACCAGGAGTGCACCGTGCAGCAGGGAACCGTCCGCTGGTACGACCTCGAGCGCGGCTTCGGCTTCCTCGCCCCCGACGACGGCGGCGACGACATCTTCGTGCACGTCTCGCAGGTGCAGGGCGAGGGCGCGGCCCGGGCGCTGCGCGAGGGCCAGACGGTGGAGTTCGAGACCGGTGAGGGACCCCGCGGTCCGCAGGCGTTGCACGTCGCCGTCACCGGGGACGTCGCGCCCGACGCGGCCCTGGGCGTGCTCGCCACCGTCTCCTGGTACGAGCCGGCCAAGGGCTACGGGTTCGCCGCGCCGGACGGCGGGGGTGCGGAGGTGTTCGTGCACTCCTCCGCCATCGTCACCGGGGGCGTCCTCGCGGCCGGGCAGCGGGTGGCCTTCGTCGTCACCGCCGGGGAGAAGGGTCCGCAGGCCCAGCACGTGGTGCCGCTGGCCTTCGACGCCGGGGTCCGCAGGGCGCCTCTGGTCGTGCCCGGCGACGGCGCCGACGGCTCCGTCCTGTGGTTCGACGAGGAGAAGTCGTTCGGCTTCGTGGTCGCAGACGACGGGGCGGGCGACGTCTTCCTGCACGTGCGCGCCCTGGTCGACGACCGGTACCTGCCGGCCGAGGGCGACCGGGTCACGTTCACCACGATCACCACGGACCAGGGTCGTCAGGCGCGCGAGGTGCGGTTCGTGGCCGCCGGCGAGCCGGTGGAGGCCGCCGCAGCCCCCAGTCAGGCTCGTCCGGCCGCCCGGCCCGCAGCCCGCGCCGGCGACGGCTCGGTGGCCCGGTACGACGCGGACCGCGGCTTCGGCTTCATCACCCCCGACGCGGGCGGGCCCGACCTCTTCGTGCACGTCTCGGTGGTCTCCGGCGAGCCCCTGGTGGCCGGCGAGCGGGTGCGCTTCCGCATCCGGCAGAGCGACCGGGGGCCGCAGGCCGATGCCGTCGAGCGCGCCTGACCGTCCAGGATGGTCGGGCGCCTCGAAGCGGGCGACGTAGCGGCGCCGTCACGGCGTCTCGACCGAGCGGTGGTCGTAGCGCGCCCGCACGTACGCGACCGCCGTCCAGGCACGCCAGCGCGGTGCGGTGCGACCGTGACCCCGCCGCAGGCGAGTTCCACCCGCTCGTCGCGCGCGCGGCTCCACGCCTCCCACAGCGGGTCCGCGGCGGGTCGGTGCTCGCAGCCTTGCTCGTGCCCTGGCCCGCGCGACGCTGTGCCGGTTCCGGCTCCTGGTGAGCCCGGACACGGCGCTGAGGTGGCATCGCGACGTGATCAAGCGCCGTCATGCCGGCATGAGCGTGAACCGAGTGCCTGGACGTCCGCGTACTGTCGCTTCGATCCGCCGTCTCGTGACTTCATGCCGTGTTCTTGGCCCGGCATGACCCTTGGGCCGCTAATCTGATCAGCAAGTCATCGGCCGTAAGACCCGGCAAGGGTTTCAAAACTGGCTCCACATTCTCATGGGCGATTTCATGTCAGCTTCATTTGTGAAGTCGGTTTGAGGCGGGCGCCCTAAACAATATCGGTTGCTTGTCCGGAATCTGGTTGTGATCGAGCACTGTTGTTGACCTGTGGTCCGCTGAGTAGGCCCGGACGGCTGGGCGCCGAGTTGTCCGGGCCTACTTGGCGGATTTGACGCCCGTGCGCGGGCACGGCACCGTCCCGGTCTGCGGGGCGCCTTGACGGTGGACCTAGTGCAGACCGTCGACGCAGACGCTGTAGTTGCGGTAGCAGGTGTCTCCGTCGATGTAGTTCCCGTATGGGTCGGTCATGTAGACCCAGATGTTGTCGGCCCCGCCGACGACGTTCGCGTCAAGGCCCATCGGTGCCTGTCCAGTTCTGTTGCACCAGGTGCTGGAGCTCTTGAAGTCCAGCGAGGTGCTGCCTGTGAACGCCCGCCCGTAGATCCGACGGCACTGGACGGCCTTGAACGTTCCGGTGAGACCGACCGACCGGTTGTACCAGGTGGCCGTGCCGTAGTAGTAGCTCCCCTCACCGTCCGAGATGCTGAAAGAGCTGGTGGGGTATTCGGCGGCGGTGGCGGGCGCCGCCGCGAAGACCATCCCGGCAACCGACGCCACCGCGGCCACAGCCGCGCCGGCCTTCCTCGCGCGACTCTTGCCGCGAGCACGCCGGGTGCCGCTCTCCTCAGCCGCAGCAGAGCCGGCTGTTTCCGGACTCAGCCTGGGAACAGCAGTGATGACGGCTGCCAATCCTGCGATCATTCGCGCAACTCGCATGTCGATCCCTTCTGAATTTTCCTGGTTTCCAGCTGTCGTCCGGGTGATTTCGTCGATTTCGCAACGATGTCCGGTCGAGATATCCAAGAGTCGTTCCACCGCCCTGGCGAATTCCGCCCTTCTTCTCGGATATCTGCAGCGATGTCGTGGTCGCGGGCGGGAACGGGTCCCGTGTCCTTCCGTCCGGTGCGGCAGGTGGACTGCCATAGGTGCCACGAGCCCGAGTAACGATCACGGGTTTTGTCCGTGCTGCGCTTCGGTGCCCATGGGAACAATGCGGGTCCGATCGTGTGAACTTCTCACAGGTTTTCTGTACTGCGGTGCTCAGGTCGCTATGCCTGTATCCCTGGGGGCAACAGGGGAAGGGGGCGGTGAACGTGGTGGTGGTGCGTCTGTTGGGTGAGGTTGGCGCGGAGGTCGGCGGGCGGCCGGTGGACCTGGGCACGCCCCGGCAGCGGTGCGTGCTGGTCGCGTTGGCGGTCGACACCGGGCGGGTGGTGCCGGTGGATCGGCTGGTCGAACGGGTCTGGGGTACCGATGTCGTGCCGAAGGCGCGGTCGACGCTGCACAACTACATCTCCCGGCTACGCCGAGTGCTGGCCTGTACGGACGGCGTGGTGATCGTGCGTCGGTCGGGCGGCTACGTCTTGAGCACTGATACGACCGAGCCGGTGGTGGATCTGCACCTGTTTCGCGATCTGCGCACCAACGCCGATGCGGATGACGACGAGCAGGCCGCTCGGTCGCTGACTCTCGCACTGGAGTTGTGGCGGGGGCAGGCTCTGACAGGCGTGGACGGCGAGTGGGCCGAAGCCGAACGTGACCGGCTCGAGTTGGAACGATCGGCCGCGCAGCAAGACCTGGCAGACGTCCTGCTCCGGCTGGGCCGCGGCGGACAACTGGTGGTCAGGTTGGCCGAGCAGTCCAGTGCGGCCCCTTTGGACGAGCGAGTGGCCGGCCAGTACATGCTGGCCCTGCACCAGGCCGGCCGCACGGCCGACGCATTGGAGCACTACCTGCAGGTTCGTGCTCGACTGGCCGAGGAACTGGGTTCAGACCCTGGCGCGGCCCTGCGAGACCTGCACGGTCAGATCCTGATCAGCGGCTCCGGGCACGGGGTGGATCCGGAGCGCGGCATCGAGCCTCGGAGCGCGGTGAACGAGGTGGGTGCCACCCAACCTCGGCGTCGATCGCGATCCGAGGTCCGCCCGAGTGCCACAGGTATCGCGCAGTTGCCGTCCGCCCCACGGAGTTTCGTCGGTAGGGAGGAAGCGCTGAGCGTCATGAATGGCGAACATGACGGGGTCAACGGCAGCCCGGTGGTGCACGTCCTGACCGGCACTGCGGGCGTGGGCAAGACCGCGCTGGCACTGCACTGGGCTCACGGCAACCGGGACCGCTTTCCCGGCGGACAACTGTTCGTCAACCTGCGCGGACACAGCGCCGGAATGCCGCTGACGGCAAGGCAGGCACTGGAGGAGTTGCTGGAGGCGCTCGAAGTCGCGCCGATCAGGCGACCCGCCGGCGTGGACGGCGCGTCCGCGGTCTACCGCTCGACGTTGGCGGACAGGCAGATGCTGGTCGTGCTCGACGACGCCGTCGACGCGGGTCAGGTTCGTCCCCTGCTGCCGGGCACGCCGGACTGCACCGTGGTGGTCACCAGCCGCTACAGGCTCGACGGCCTGGTGGCACACGAGGGTGCCCGGCAACAGCGGCTGGACGTGTTGGGCGTGGACGATGCCAAAGCGGTACTCGACCGGATCATCGGGGGGACGCGTGTCGCCGCCGAACTCGAAGCCGCCAACGAGCTGGTGGCACTGTGCGGTGGGTTGCCGCTCGCCCTCCGCATCGCCGCCGCGCACCTGGCTGCCCAGCCGAACCGCTCGATCGGCGACTACACGACCGCGCTGCGCGGCGGCGACCGGCTCGCGGCGCTGGAGCTGCACGGCGACCCGACCGCGGCCGTCGGCGCCGCCATCGAGTTGTCCTACGCGGCCAGGGCCCGGTCGACGCAGCGGGTGTTCAGACTGCTCGGGCTGGTGCCGGGACCGGACGTGACCGCACCCGCGGTCGCGGCGCTCGCCGACACCGGCCTCGCCGAGGCCGAGCGCGAACTGCGGGACCTGGTGGCTGCGAGCCTGGTCGAAGAACCTGCCCCCAGCCGCTACGCGCTGCACGAGCTGACCCGGCTGTATGCCGCCGACCGCGCCGTCCAGGACGGACGCGACCCCGTGGACCGTCTGCTCACCTGGTACGCGATCGCCGTCGACACCGCCGCGGACATCCTCGATGCCGGAAGGCTCCGCTTACCGGGGAGCACTTCATGGACAGGCCACGGGCCGATGTCCTTCGACAGCAGCGGTGCCGCCCTGGCCTGGTTCACCGCGGAGGCGTCCAACATCACGGCGATCGTGGGGCTGGCCTCGGCCACCGGTGAGCACCGACTGGCCTGGCAGGTGGCCGACGGGTTGAAGGGGTACTTCCTGCGGGGCAACACCGCGCAGTGGGAGACCGTCGTCCGCTGTGCCCTCCATGCCGCGCAGACCGACGGCAACCCACATGCGGTGGCCGCGATGGACAACAGCGCCGGCGTGCTCGACTTGATGAGGGGCGACCACGCCTCGGCGGTCGACCACTTCGAGTCGGCGTTGACTGCGGCGACAGGCGCCGAGTGGCCCCTGGGCAGGTGCACCGCGCTGTCCAATCTCGGCATCCTGCACTACTACACCGGCACGCTGCAGGCGGCGTTGGAACACCTGCGTCGAGCCGACGAGATCGCCACCGCCGAATCCACGTGCCTGATCCACACCGGCACTGTCCTGATCAACCTGGGGATGACCACACTGAGGCTCGGCCGCCCGGCGGAAGCCCTCGACTACCTCACCAGGGCACGCGCCGCGCAGGACACGTCCGGCCACGACCGGGGACGCGGCGCCGCGCTGACGTGCCTGGCCGAAACCCACCTGCACCTCGGCGACCTCAAGAAGACCGAGGAACTCCTCGACTCGGCGGCTCCGCACATCCGACGGGTCTCGGCGGGCTACGAGACCGCCTGGTACCTGGGGGTGAGAGGGAGGCTCGTCGCCCTCCGCGGCGACTACGACCAGGCTGCAATCCTGCTCGAACAGGCAGTGGGAGCCGCAGAAGGCCACCACGCCGTCGCGGTCGACACGCAGAACACACTCGCCGCGATGCACTGCTTCAGAGAGCGGCTCGACGAAGCTGAGTCGCTGCACCGACACGCACTCACAGCCGCCGACCACTCGCACTACGGACAAGGACGGATCGAAGCACTGCTCGGCCTGGCTGCGGTTCACCACCACCGCGGTCACCTGGCGTCCGCCGTCCACGACGCCACCGCGGCACTCGACCTCGCCCGCCACACCGGCCATCGACCTCACGAGGGCCACGCCCACGCCGCCCTCGCCGCGGTCCATGTGTACCGAGGCGACCACCGGACAGGAGCCGACCACGCCGAACAGGCACGACTGATCCACGCGGAGACGGGGCACCTGCTGGGCGAGGCACAGGCCCTGCTGCTGCTCGCCATGACGGCTGGACACGACGAAACGACCTGAGCACCACTGACCTTGGTCGAGCACCCGCACAAGATCGACATGGTGTCCGCGGCGAGAACCTACATGTGTTGTAGGGTCTCGATTCCTGTGGCTTGCCCGGATTTCGAGGGTGGGACGGGTGCAGCACCCGTCCTGATCTGACCCCTTGCTCGCGAGAGTCTGCGCTTCAGACCGTTGCAGATCGAAGGATTCATCCCATGCTTGCGCGCCGTGCGTTCATCCCCGACGAGTTGCTCCCCTCAGGGCCGCGAAGGGCCTGGCCGTTGGATGTGCCGTGCGTTGCGCAGCTCGCGGAGGAGGGGATGACGTTCGAGCGGCCGGTCACTTTCCTGGTGGGGGAGAACGGCTCGGGGAAGTCCACGCTTGTCGAGGCGTTCGCGGAGGCGTGGGGTTTGGACGCGCAGGGTGGGCGGGCTGGGCGGAAGTACGTCAACGACAGGCCGAAGTCGGAGCTGGGCGAGATGGTGCGGTTCGACACGACCGCCCTCGGTGCCCGGCATCGCGTCGGACCGCGGACCAGACGCAAGGGCTACTTCCTGCGTGCCGAGACGGCGTTCGGGTTCATGAACGCGGTCAGCGGCATGAACGGCTACTGGGACGAGGACACGAGCGAGATGAGCCACGGCGAGGGCTTCCTCACCGTGTTCGCCTCGATGTTCCGCGAACCAGGCTTCTACTTGATGGACGAGCCGGAGGCCGCACTGTCGTTCCAGTCGTGCCTGCGTCTGATGCACCTGATGTACGAGCTCGGCAAATCAGGCGCGCAGATCATCTGCGCGACCCACTCGCCGATTCTGGCGTCCACACCGGGCGCGGACGTCATCGAGGTGGGGGAGCACGGTTTCCGCCGGTCGAAGTGGGAGGACCTGGCGCTGGTCGACCACTGGCGCAGGTACATGGCCACGCCCGAGGCCTACCTGCGCCACATCGCCGAGGAGTAGCGGTGCACGACCACCTGAACGACGGCGTTTGAAAAGCGCCTTGGCGGCCGGTCCTCGCCGGTCAGTTGCCGGTACACCGGCCACTCACGTGCGCTCATGCTGTGCCGTCCGTTGGTGCAACCGGGGCAGAGGTTGCCCATCTGCCTGCGAAGCGCGGTCCTGACCTTGTAGCGTCAGGTGATCAACTGCGGGATCGGGCAGTTGCGCGGCCGGTGACGTGCGGAGAGGGCGATGGGCGATCCTTTGTCGGACACCCGGAACATGATCGACGACTGGGAGCGGAACGCTGTCGAGAAGGCGGCGAAGTTCCAGGCGATGGCCGATCGAGTGTCCGAGGTGCGAATCACGGAGTCCGTGGCCGACGGCGCGGTGAGCGTGACCGTCGGGAACAACGGGTTGCCGACGGACATCGCGATGACCGATCGGGTCAAGGCCATGACACCGGCCGAGATCGCCGCGAACGTGCTGGCCGCCATGCGCAAGGCGCAGGCGAGATATCCGCAGGCCCTGGCCGAGATCGTGGCGCAGACCGTGGGTGACGACCCGGCGGGCCGCCACGTCGTCGCGACCGCGGAGGCGAACTTTCCCGCACCGGACGACGAGGAACCGCCGCCGAGTGGAACCACCAGGCGGATCGGGGACATCGAAGAGGACGAGCGGCAGGTGCCGCCGCCTCCTCGTCCGCCTCGCAGGTCGACCGGGCGGGACGAGGGCGATGACGGGGACTTCGGCGACGAGTCGATCCTCAGATGACGCGTGGGGGTGCGTTCGATGAGCGGCTATGAGGTTCTGAGCGGAGAGCTCTTCTCCCACTCCGGCAAGGTGGAGGCGCTGGCGGGCCGGCTGCGTGCCGCGGCGGACGCGGCGAACACGGTGACGATGGACAACAGCGCGTACGGCGTGGTGTGCCAGCCGTTCGCGATGATGTTGCAGCCCTTCGAGGAACTGGGCGTGCGCACCTTGCAGAAGGCTGCGGAGGCTGTCAGCGACGCCGCCGTGAAGATCCGCGGCACGGCCGAGCAGTACGACGCCACGGACGCCGCCCAAGCCGTTTCGCTGAAGGGGATCGAGGGGGCGCTCTAAATGGCGGAGGGGAACCCGCTCGTCGCGCGGCCGCAGAACGCGACGACCGCGGTCACGGGGATCGGCATCGCGGAGTCGGCGCAGGGGCTCGCGCACGGCGTCAGCAACGGTGACTGGGTCGAGGCAGGCCTGTCCGCGGCCGGTGTCGGTCTCGAAGTGCTGTCGATGGTGATCGACCCGCTCGGCACGCTCGCGTCCTACGGCGTCTCCTGGCTGATCGAGCACGTCCAGCCGCTGAAGGACGCGCTGGACTGGTTCGCGGGTGATCCGCCGGTGATCCAGTCGTTCTCCGAGACCTGGGCCAACGTCGCCAAGGAGGTCAACGCGGTCGCCGCCGAGCTCGGCAACAACGCCAAAGCCGACACGGCGGGCTGGACCGGCGCGGCGGGGGACACCTACCGCGGTCACGCCGCCGAGACCGCGGACGCGATCGCCGGAGCGGGCGCGCTGGCGGACGGGATCTCGGCCGGTGTGATGATCATGGGCGAGGTCGTCTCGTTCGTGCGCGAGTTCATCCGTGACATGGTCGGCGAACTGGTCGGCAAGCTCATCTCCTGGGCGCTGGAGATGGCCGCGACGCTCGGTCTCGCGACCCCGGTCGTGGTCGCTCAGGCCACCTCCGCCATCGCCAGGGTGGTCAGCAAGGTCTCCGACCTGGTGCGCAAGCTGGTCAGGACGATCAGCAACGTCGCCCCGCGCATCCGCGGCGTCATCACCAAGCTCGACGAGATCATGGCCAAGCTCAGCAAGCTGCTGCGCAAGGCGGACGGCGGCACGACGCCCGGCTCGTCGTCCACGAGACCGAGTTCGGCGACCACTCCAGACTCGGCCCCGACGCCGAACTCGACGACGACTCCGAGTTCGTCCACGACGCCGGACTCGACGACCAACCCGAGTTCCACGACGACTCCGAGTTCCACGACTACGCCCAGCTCGTCCACGACACCGAGCTCGACGCCCAACTCGTCAACGACACCGTCCACACCGGACACCACGGCACCGTCGTCGACGAACGCGCCGGACACGACGAAACCGTCCGGCACCACCACTCCCACCGACAAGCCCGGCCCCATCCGGGAGCAGACCGGCGACGCACGCACCACCGCCCAGCAGGCCGACCGCCGGACCGGGTGCGCCGACCCGGTGGACGTGGTGAGCGGGCACATGTTCGTCACCCACACGGATGTGCTGCTTCCCGGCGTGCTCGCGCTGACCCTGCGCCGCACGCACATCTCCTCGTACCGCACGGGCCGTCTCTTCGGGCGCTCCTGGGCGTCCACTCTGGACCAGAGGCTGGAGGTCGACCGGGACGGCGTGTGCTTCGCCGGAGCGGACGGGATCCTCCTGGTCTACCCGGCACCGGTGCCGGGTGTTCCGGTGCTGCCGCTGGAGGGCCCGCGCTGGCCGCTGAGCGCGGGACCGGACGGCACGCTGACGATCATCCAGGACACCGGCGAGACGTTGCACTTCGCCGGTGTCCACGGCCTGCACCCGTTGAGCGCGATCACCGACCGCAACGGCAATCGGGTCGACGTCGTCACCGACGACGCCGGGCTGCCGGTCGAGATCCGGCACTCCGGCGGCCACCGCGTCGCCGTGGACCACAACGGCAGCCGGATCATCGCGCTGCGGCTTGTGAACCCGGAACCGGGCGGGGACGACGTGGTGCTGATGCGCTACCGATACGACGAGACGGGCGATCTGAGTGAGGTGGTCAACGCCTCCGGCCTGCCGCAGCGGTTCACCTACGACGCGGACGGCCGCATCACCGCCTGGCAGGACCGCACCAACACCCGCTACCGCTACCTCTTCGACACCGAGGGCCGGGTGGTCCGCACCGAGGGCACAGGCGGCATTCTCAACGCCGTGTTCCACTACGACCGCCAGTTCACGGTGGTCGAGGACTCCCTGGGCCACCGCTCGGAGTTCCACTTCAACCACCTGGGCCAGGTGGTGAGGACCGTCGATCCGCTCGGCGCGACGTCGCGGTTCGAGTGGGACCGCTACGACCGGCTGCTCGCCAGTACCGACCCGCTCGGCCGCACCACCCTGTGCCGGTACGACTCCGAAGGCAGGCGCACCGAGGTCGTCCGCGCGGACAGCTCCGTTCTCCGCGCCGAGTACGACGCATCGGGCCTGCCGGTCAGGGTCGCCGACGCAGCCGGGGTCGCCAACACCTACGACTACGACGAGCGTGGCAACCTGGTCGTGATCACCGACCGGGCGGGCGCGGTCACCCGCGCCGAGTACGACGGGCGGGGGCACCTCGTCGGGATCACCGATCCGTCCGGGGCGCGAACGCGGATCGTCACGAACGCCGCGGGACTGCCGATGGTCGTCGTCGACCCGCTGGGCCAGGCGCACCAGTACGTCCGCGACGTGTTCGGGCGACCGGCCGTCGTGATCGACCCGCTGGGCGTCCAGACCCGCTACAGCTGGACCGTGGACGGGCAGCTCGCCTCCCGCGTCGACCCGGACGGCGCCACCCGCACCTGGCGCTACGACGGCGAGGGCAACCTGGTCGCGCGGACCGACCCGGACGGCGGCCGGACCGTGATCGAGGTCGGCGACTTCGGACTGCCCCGGGCGGTCATCACCCCGGACGGCGTGCGGTCCACCAGCTTCACCTACGACACCGAGCAGCGTGTCACCGCCGTGACCAACGCGCTCGACGCCACCTGGACGTACACCTACGACCCGGCCGGGAACCTGGTCTCCGAACGCGACTTCTCCGGACGCACCACGACCTACACCTACGACGCCGCCGGGCAGCTGACCTCGCGCACCAACGGCACCGGCCAGACCGTGTCCTTCGAGTACGACCAGCTCGGCAAGGTCGTGCGACGGCACGCCGGCGACGACACCAACTACGTCTACAACCAGCAGGACCTGCTCGTCTCGGCGATCAACCAGACGGGCACGCTGACCGTGCGCAGGGACGCCGCGGGCACAGTCCTCGCCGAGTCGTTCAACGGCCGCGCCCTGCGTTTCGGCTACGACCCCAGCGGCCGCCGAGTCCGGCGGATCACCCCTTCCGGTGCGGTCGAGGACCTCGCGTACGACCTCAACGGCCAGCTCTCCGTCCTGCGCACGGCCGGTCGCGCCGTCGCGTTCGACCGCGACCAGCTCGGCCGCGAGACCGGCCGCCGCCTCGACGAGGGCGTGACCCTCGCTCAGCGCTGGGACCCGATGGGCCGGCTCACCGAGCAGAACCTGGTGGTGCCGAACGCGCCGATGCCGTTGCAACGCCGTTTCCACTGGCGGCAGAACGGATCCCTCGCCGCCGAGGACGACTCGCAGCGCGGCGACCGCAGGTTCGAACACGACCCGCTCGGCCGGCTCACCGCCGTGCTCGGCCCAGCCGGCGCCGAGCGCTATCGCTACGACCCGACCGGCAACCTGACCCACACCGAGGGCCAGCCGGACAACGACGCGCAGGGACCCCGCGCGTTCCAGCGCGGCCTGATCCGCAGCGCCGGCCGCACCACCTACGCCCACGACGGCCAGGGCCGGATCGTCGAGATGCGCCGCCGCACCCTGTCAGGAGCGGTCCGCACCTGGCGCTACACCTGGAACGCCGACGACCAGCTGGTCGAGGTGAGCACTCCTGGCGGCGACCTGTGGCGGTACCACTACGACCCGCTGGGCCGCCGCAGCGCGAAGGTGCGCTACGCGCCCGACCGCATCACCGAGATCCTGCGGATCGAGTTCACCTGGGACGGCATCCACCTCGCCGAGCAGCACGCCGCGGGTGTCGTCACGACCTGGAGCGTCGAGCCCGGCACGTCACGTCCCGTGGTCCAGGTCGAGCGGACGGCGCAGGACGGCGGGACGCGGTTCCACCACGTCGTCACCGACCACCTCGGCAGCGCGCGCGAACTCGTCGATCCCGGTGGCCGCGTCGCCTGGAGGTCGGCCACCACCGCCTGGGGTGTGCCGGTCGACGAGCACCAGGCGCGGTGCCCGCTGCGGTTCCCCGGCCAGTACCACGACCCGGAAACCGGCCTGCACTACAACATGTTCCGGTACTACAACCCGGACACCGGCCAGTACCTCACCCCGGACCCGCTGGGCCTGGGCCCGTCGCCCAACCCGTACGCCTACACGACGAACCCGCTGCGGTTCATCGATCCGCTCGGCCTCACGATGTGCGAGCGGTTCAACAACTTCCAGCGCCAGGTCACGCCGGGGGAGCTGCACGGCGCACCGCCCCCGTACCCCGGCGGCCGCCCCGGTCACGCGGCGTCGAAGCACGGAGTCAGCCCCCAGGTGCAGGCATCGATGCTGAACAACCCGGACCGCGTGTTCAGCGGCCACTACCAGGGCACCAACCACCACACCGGCCAGCCGTACACGCGCGAGGTCGACGTCTACTACAGCAACGGCTCCGTGGTGATCACCGAGGCGGGCAACAAGAACTCGGTCATCACGGCCTATGGTCTGGTCGACACGAGGACCGCGAACCCGAGAGCCGTCGACCCGGAACAATGGGCGGGCAACCCGGGCTTCGTCGAGGTCCGGACGAGCAACGGCGTGAACGAAGTGGTGTACCCCAACCGCGAACGCTGGGAGAGGAACGACTGGCCGTGACGGTCGAGAACGGACCCGAGGACACCACCGCAGGCCGGTGGCGGCCGACGATCGGCGCCTTGGCCGCCTCCCTCGGCGAGCACCTCGGTGAGCAGGTCGCGGTGGTCAACGTGACCGAGATGGAGGACGCGTTCTCCTGCCTGGTGCGCGGGCCGGAGTCGTCCGGGTCCACCCTGCGGGTGGGCTGGGAAGCGGTGCTCGGCATGGAGCACTTCGACGGGAAGCCGAACGTGAGCGCGACGGTGTTCCTCTACAGCCGGGGACGCCGGTTGCGGTTGGACGATCACCGCGGCAGTTACCTGGAGATCGTCTACGACGGGCCGCTGGACGGTTCGGGCACGTGGCGTGATCTCGGCTGGCTGCAGGATGACTTCGGCGAGTACGACGCGCACGACCGGTACGGCGGCTGATCTGCGCGGCTGCGCCCCAGGGCTGAAGCTCGGTTCTGCCACCTGCAGGCGCTGCCCTGCCACACCCTGCGGGGTGCCAAAACTCCGCACACATGCGTTGAGCTGCGGTGGTCAGGTTCTGTTGTCCTGCGGGCATGATCGCGGCCCGGTTCGCCCTCCTTCAACGACCAGCTCTGCACACCGCCGTGGTCGAGCGAGTGGTACGTGAAGGGGGCGAAGCTCCACCGCGTCGACGGCGTGGTGCACCTGGTGTCCGACGACGCCCGCAGCAGCTACTTCACCAACCGCGCTCTGCGTGCCGCGGGCATCCCCGTGTACGAGCTTCACGCCGACAACGTGGGCGCCCGGTCCTTCCAGGAATCGGCGGAGCGCTCGCTGGAGGACTGGCTGGAGCGGGAGGTCGTGCGTTCCAGATCACCCGTGGTGCGATGGGCGCGTTCGACGGCCTGCCCCCAGTAGGTTCCCGCGACCATCAGCACGGCGCCCAGTGATGCCCACACGGTGAGGTGCTCGCCGCCGAGGCTGATCCCGACGGCGACGGCCCAGATCGGTTCGGTGCCCAGCAGCAGGCTGGCCCTGCTGGCCGAGGTGCCCTGGATCGCCCAGGTCTGGGCCAGGAAGGCGAAGACGCTGCAGAACAGGGCGAGGTAGACCAATTGGGTCCAGGTCGTCGTGCTGGCCGCGGCCAGCACGGGCAGGTGCGTGATCGCGAGCGGCAACACCAGCGCGGTGCCGACGACGGTCTGGGCGGTCGTGAGGTGCAGCGGGTTCACGGCACGTCCGGCGGTGAGCCGGCCGACGAGCGCGACGTGGCCCGCCCGCACGACCGCGGCGGCGAGCATCAGGGCGTCTCCGAGCCGCGGCGCGTGCAGGCCGGTGGTCGAGGTCAGCAGTCCGACGGCCAGCACGCACAGACCCGCCGCGAAGAAGAACGCCGGGGGCAGGCGGCGACCGCCGCGGTCCAGCAGCGGCGTGAGAACGATGGTCAAGCTGATGATCAGTCCGGCGTTGGCGGCGCTGGTGTGCGCCACCCCGTAGGTCTCCAGCAGCAGGACGGCCGCCTGGGTGACGCCGAGGACGGCGCCGAGCCGGACCTCGTCGCGCGTCCACCGCCGGCGGAGAAGCCCGGTCAGGGCGCCGCACGCGAGTGCGGAGATGGCGTAGCGCGCGAACAGCACCGCCAGGACCGGGAGCGCTGTGGTGGCCGTCTTGGCCGACAGGTAGCTGGAGCCCCAGACGAGTGCGACCAGGAGTAGCACCACGTCGGTGCGGCGGGTCGTGAGCATGTCCCCAACGCTCCACCACCTGCACGTTGAAGCCCATGACCAACGTCTTAAACGATGTTGTAGCCGTCCTACACTGTCGCACGTGGACGAACGGCAACTGCGCATTCTGCGCGAACTGGGGGAGCTGGGGAGCGTCACCGCGGTCGCCGAGGCCCTGCACGTGACGCCGTCGGCGATCTCCCAGCAACTGCGCCTGCTTCAGCGTTCGATCCCGGTTCCGTTGACCGAACGGACCGGCCGCAGGGTGGTGCTGACCGACGCCGGGCAGGCCTTGGCCGTGGCGTCCGTCGAGGTGCAGACGGCGTTGGCGCGGGCACGCCGTGCCGTAACGGACTTCTTGAAGGAGCCGGACGGCGAGGTGTCCGTGGCCGCCTTCCACAGCGCGGCCTCGGCGTTCTGGCCGTTGTTGTTGCGCGGCCTCGCCGACGCGGGTGGCCCCCGCCTCGCTCTCGCCGACGAGGACGTCGCCCAGGACCGCTTCCCTGCCCTGACCCGTCACCACGACCTCGTGCTCGCCCACCGTTTCGACCACGGTCCACAATGGCCGGATTCGGTGATCGCCATCACGCTGATGCACGAGCCTCTCGACGTGGCCCTGCCGATCGGCCACCCGCTGACCGCGAAGCCACGGCTGTCGCCGCAGGACGTCGCGGACCAACCGTGGATCACCGTCAAGGACGGGTTCCCCCTCATGGCGATCATCGACGCGATCGCCAGCGTCGCCGGCCGCCGGCTCGACATCGCCCACCGCATCAACGACTTCACGGTGAGTGCCGAAGCGGTGGCCGCCGGCGCGGGCATCGGGTTGATGCCGCGCTGGACCGCCCGTGCCCATCCGGACGTCGTGCTCAGGCCGTTGAGCGGAGTCCAGGCCCACCGCGACATCGACGTGCTGCACCGGCCGGAACGGACGGCGCGCAAGGCCGTTCAGACGGTGCTGGCCGAGCTGCGCCGCGCCGCCGCGGTGATCCAGACGCCGCCCACAACCCCGTCACCAAGCTGATCAGGAGCAGACAACCCAGTGCCCGCCCAAGACAGGGCGACGGAAAACGCGAGGGCGCGCCATCGGTCGCGGGTCATCACCAACGGCAGCACTACGGCCGGCACACACGCGGTGATGCCGGTGTCGAGGTACCCGAGCAGGTTCAGGTGCCACAGGCCTTCCATGCCGAACACCGCGCCGAGGTCGGTCAGGACACCGAGCACCAGTCCCGGGGGAAGCGCGTAGATCAGCGTCCCGGTGACGGCCGCGGCACCGCCGAGCCGGGGTCGACGCCGGAGAACGCCAGCCCGATGACGAACCCGGCGACCTCCTCGAGCTGCCGGGCGCGGCTCAGCCCTCCCAGCACCGCCGGCCGTGCGCCCACGTCGCGGACCAGGCCGGAGGTGATCCGCAGCGCGTCCTCGTGGTCACCGGCGAGCACCACCGTCACCGGCTCGCGGCCCTCGTCCCACTGGTCGGCGGCGAACAGGTGGAACGCCTTGACCACCTGGGCGCCCGGCGCCCAGTCGGCGACGTGTTCGGCCGCCGACCGGCCGTCCGGGACGAGCAGCCCGCCGACGCCGTGCGCGACGGCGTTGGTGGGGTCGATCAACGGCGTGCCGGCCAGTGCTCCGTCGGCCGCACCGGAGGCGCGCAGGGCGTCCGGCAGTCCCTGCCAGGACACGGCGAGCAGCACCGCGTCCCGCCCGGCGACCGCCTCGGCCGGGGAGACGGCTGGCGTCGCTCCCATCCGCGTGGCCGCGGCCGCCGTCTTGTCCGGTGAACGACCGCCCACCAGCACTTCGTGCCCGGCACGGCACCACGCCGTGCCCAACGCGACGGCCATCGTGCCGGTGCCCAGGATTCCGATTCGCATGAGGTCCAACGTTAGGAAGCCGACGCACACCGATCGGTAGGGAACGGACCCGCGAGAATGGCACCGTGAACGACGAGCTGCTCGTGGACTGCCGGCTGCGCGCGGCCACGGAACTGTTGTCCCACACCTGGGACCCGGTCGTGCTCGCCGGCCTGCGCGCCGGACCACGGCGCCGTTCCGAGCTGCTCGACGCGGTGGGCGGTCTCAGCGACAAGGTGCTGACCGAGACCCTGCGCCGGCTGCTCGCCCACGGCCTGGTCGAGCGCCGCAGCCACCCGGCCGCGCCGCCCCGCGTCGAGTACCGGCTGAGCGCACTGGGGGAGAGCCTCGTCGAAGGCCCGCTGCGCGAGCTGGGCCGGTGGATCGCCGAGCACGGCGACGAGCTGCTGGAGGCGCAGGACCGGGGTGGAGCCTGCTCCACCTGATCTCGGCAGTCCGCGGTATCGGCGGAGCCGGCGAACGCACCTAGTTTCATTGCCATGAACACGGAAACGAACTCCTCGCCCGTCCGCAACCGCGCCCTCCTGGCGATGCTCCTGGTCGGCAGCCTCGCCGCCAACGTGACCGCTCAGGCGTTCGGCCTGAGCCTCTTCATCAGCGCCGCGTTCGGGCTGATCGCCATCGCCAGCGGTGTCGCGCTCTTCTCCAGCTACCGCAGGAACCGCGGAGACGCGCGGAACTGAAGCGGCCACCGCCGCGCGACCGGCGATTTGTTCCTATCGCTGAAACCACGCGATACAGGTGCTCCCATAGATGTCTCGTCATCTTCGACGAGTGATCCATTCATCGGAACGGCTGGCACCTCACTGCCTGCGGCGCAGGGGCTGGCGGCCACCTGGTGGTGGCCGAAAGCACAGGTCGGCAACACCCGCCCCGGCGCGACGTCCCCGCTCGGCATGGATCACGCCCTACAGCGAGGGCATCACCGTGGAGCGGCCCGGGCCGGTCGGCGACTACCGGGTATCCGATGGCCGCTACCTGGCCGGGCTGACGGGACGCCTGGTCGAACTGTTCGCCGAACCGGTCCCGACCACCTGCGTGTCGATGTACCTGGCTCTCCCACGACGCCGTGGTCCGTGACGCCGTCGACGCGGCACGTGCGTCCGGCAGCTGAGAACCCGTCGTGGGGGTATCGACGCATCCACGGCGAACTCGCGTTTCTCGGTGTCGCGATCGCTGCCTCCACGGTGTGGGAGATTCTCAAGACCGCCGACATCGATCCGGCACCGCGTCGGACAACCGTTACCTGGGTGGACTTCATGCGTTCGCAGGCTGAAGCGATCCTGGCGATGGAGTCGTCCACGAGTACCACCGCGTCGCTCAACCAGCACGGATGCGGTTTTCGGCACCCACAACGCCGTTCGATCGTCACGTTAAGCGATTTGGGGAAAGCGGTGTCGCGGGCGCCAATCGGCGGCCGGGCCGTTCTCTGAAGATACACATTTCCGGATCGCGCGGATTTCTGGGCCAACGGCGCACCGTCGGCGGGTGAGCAAGTCAGTCCTGTGTGGCTTCGGTGAAGAAATCCGGCCCCAGTCGCTCCGCGACCTCGTCCATCGGCGTCACTGCTCCACCGCAGCAAGGGCTCGGCTCACCCACTACACTATGCGACTGATCGGTCACGGTGGGACACCGATACCGCTGCGGTACGGGCGCATACGGGGGTGGCGGCATAGGAAACGCGACGGACTGGGTCCTTCGCTCAGGAGACCCGCGGCTGGTGACCTATGCGCGGACCGGCGACGAGCGGGAGCTGCCCTCATTTTCGGACCTTCAAAATTACGCGGTGGGGACCGTCTGGGTCGCCTTGTGGCACTGGTACCGCTATCTGCACCGACCTGGGGTCGGCGGGCTGCCGGAACTGCGCTCCGCGCTGTCGACCGCCGACCACATCGGCACGATGCTGGCGGGCCGCTCGGCGCTCGACAACGCCTCGGTCCTGGCCGGACTTCCGGTCCTGTTGCGGGAACGGGCCCAAGCTGCGGCGGCCCGCAACGGAATACTGCGACGCCTGGGGTCCACGTTTCTTCCCCGCCTGCGCAAGGCCGCACGGCCGTCCACAGCAGAGGACGGAGCTCTCGCCCCGGACGTCATCGACCAGATGGTTCGGCTTCTGGAACGGTTTGACCGGGACAGGGAAGTCGGAGTGCTGGAAACAATCCTCGAGAACCAGGGTCGGTGGCTGGATTCGGGCTTGTTGTCGGTACGGGAGACTGCTGCGGTCCTCACCGACCACGCAAAGCTGGCGCTGAGGCTGGGCGAGCTGGGACTGGGCCAGGAGTACTTCGCAGAAGCCGAGGCCATCGCCCGGAAGGCGGTGCTGAGCACCCGAACCGAGGAGCACGATCCGCATCTGGCGAACCGCCTGCGGATTGCAGCACGCAGCGCCGCGAACCAGCACGACGGGACTCCAGGCGCACCTGCCTTCATCCGGGCCGCCGACGACCTGCGCCGAGCCGTGGAGGCGGCGCGGAGCCGCACTCCCGTGCTGTTGGAACCGGCCCGTGAGCTGATCGAGGTCCTGATGCTGTTGCACGAGGCGACCGGGACGACCGGAGCTCTGTCCGAAGCTTGGACCGTCGCGCGTGACCTGGTCCGTGCCACGGTGCCCGAGCACCGGGAGCACTCGGCGCACCGCAGGCTTGAAGTTGCCTTGCGCCGGATGGCCGTCGACCAACTCGGAGACGCCTCTGCAAACGCTGTCGGCTCTTCCGCGCCAGGTTCGGCAGGCCCGGACGCGGTCAAGGAGCTGTGGAGCGTCGCTGACAACTTCGACGCGACGTCGGCAACTCGGTGGCGGGCCGCCATCGACCTGCTGGACACGGTGCCAGGCGGACACCAAGACCGGCCGCTCGCACTGGTCATGGCCGCAGAGGCGGAGCTGCGGCATTGGCAGACAGGTGCCGACGAGGTCACACCCCAGACTGCCCGCAATCGGGCGATGCGGGCAGTGGACGCGGCCCCGCCCGGCCACCCGCTGGCGGGCCGGGCGCTCGTCGCCCTCGCTGAGACGACCATCCATGCGGCGAGCCACACAGCCGCCGATGTAACGCCCGCAGCCATCGCTCAGGCGCCCGGCGGCGGGGGGCGGTGGACGGCCGAGACTCTGGGCGACGCCGCAGTCGCGACCGTGCGACAGGCCGTACCGCTGTTGCCGCGCAACGTTCCGGACACTGCCTCAGCTCTCATCCGGCTCGCGAACGTCCTGAACAACGCGGCCATCGTGCTCTCAGACAACACGCTGGTGCCCGAATCCGTGACGCTGCGCAGGGAAGCGATGGAGCTGACCCCGGCCGATGACCCGTCCCGGCCGTTCCGGCTGTCGGACCTCGCCCACGCACTGCAGACGCTGGCCGAGATGACGAACGACTTCGCTCTGTCCGACGAGTCCGTCACCTGCGCCAGGGAAGCTGCGGACACTCTGCCGGAGGACCATCCAGCGAAGCACGAACTGCTGTTCAACTTGGGTGTGCGGCTGTCATCCGATCCGATACGGGACCAGGACGCCATACGCCGGCTGACCGAAGCGGAGCACGTCTACCGGCTGGGTCTGACCCGGCTGCCGGCCGACCACCCCGACCTACCCCAATTTCTCAACGCAATCGGGCGCGTGAAGCGCCTGCAGTACGAGGAGACCGGGGACCGCCGGACACTGGAAGACGCCGTGGCGGTGTCCCGTGAAGCCGTCGCCCGGACCTCGCGCGACGACACGTTGTGGGGCGAGAGCAACGAGCGCCTGGCGCGTGCGTGCACCGCTCTCGATGAGTTGAACGACCCCGCCGACCCAGTTCTGCGTGCAGAGGCGATGGCCGCCTGGAAGGCCGCCGCCACCGACTCGGCCATGGCCCTCCACCGGCGGGTCGACGCGCAGGAGCAGCGGGCCGCCCTTGCCCTGGCCGCGGGCGACCCAGCAATCGCGTTGCAGGCCCTGGAAGCGGCGCTCGACGTGATCCCTGTCCTCTTCCGCCGCTCACTGACCGGTCCGTCGCGCAAGGGCAGTGCGATGCACTCCTCGCGGCTTGCCGCACGGGCGGCGGAGGCGGCACTCGGCTGCGGACGGCCCGACCGAGCGGTCGAACTGCTGGAGCACAGCCGTGCCGTGCTGTACGGACAGATGATCGCTACCCGCCGCTACTGGGCACCGTTGCAAGCAATCGACCCGGAGGCGGCCCAGCGACTGACGGAGATCGACTCCCAGCTCGGCTCGGCGGACGTCTGGGCCAATGTGATCAAGGTCAACGTGGTCGAGGTCGAGCAGAACGTGTTCGGCCGGAAGAACGAGAAGAACGTGGGCTCGATCGACCCGCGTCCGGACTGGGCGGCAAGGACACGGCAGCTGGCTGCGGAGCGTTGCGCGCTTGTCGAACGGCTCGCGCGGCACCCTGACTTCGACGAGCTGATGCGCCCCGAGCCGCTGCACCAGCTACGCGCCCGTCTCGCTGGCTCCCCGGTCGTCCTCGTGATGACCCATCGAGAGTGCGGCGACGCTCTGCTGGTGCCGGCCGACCCGGAAGGGCCCGTCATACGCGTCCCGTTGCCAGGGTTGACCGAGGCAGCGGTGCAGAAGCAGGTTCACCGACTGGAGACGGCGGTCGCCGACGCCGGTGACGTGACGGTCGGGTTCGACCGGCGCGAGTCCGCCCAGGCGCAGGTGCACGAAGTCCTCGAGTGGCTGTGGGACGAGGTCACCGGGCCCATCCTGGAGCGGCTTCCCCAACACAACCCAGGACTCGGTGACCTACCGCGGCTTTGGTGGTGTCCGGTCGGTCCGGTGGCACGGCTCCCACTACACGCGGCGGGCCACCATCGCGCGCCGCGCACCGGAAAGGCAGCTGGCGATCAGGCGCCGCGCTCGGTTGTCGACCGTGTGATCCCCTCGTACACGCCGACCCTCGGCGCGCTGGCACACGCACTGCGCAACACGCCGCCGGAGCCGGCTCGCCGCCGCTCCGGCGCCCTGGTCGTAGCGGTGCCCGAAACTCCAGGGCTGCCTCCGCTGCCACTGGCGGAGCGGGAAGCCGACGTCGTCATGGAGGCGGTTCACAGGTCACGGCTGCTGCTCGGTGCGGAAGCCTCCTTGTCCGCCGTGGAGGCAGCGCTACGCGACTACCAGATCATCCACTTCGCGTGCCACGGCGACAGCGACGCAAGGCTGGCGATACTGCGCGGTGGCGGTCTTCACCTCGCCTCGGGCGAGACCCTGACCGCCGTGGACATCCACCACATGCGCCTGGAACACGGGGCACTGGCTTTCCTGTCCGCCTGCGACACCGGTAAGGGGCACCCAGACCTGCCGGACGAGCCGTTGCACCTGGCCGCGGCGTTCCAACTGGCGGGCTTCCGCAGCGTGATCGGCACGTTGTGGCTTTCCCCCGACAACGCCGCCGTGGCCCGCGCGGTGTACGCCAGCCTCACCGCCCAGGGCACCCGCCCACCGGACACCACCGTCTCCGCCGAGGCACTCAACACCGCGCTGCGCATGGTCCGCGACACCTACCCGGCGGCCGCGACTCGCTGGGTGGCGTACGTGCACATCGGCGCATGACGAAGAGGCTTGTCGCGCGGATGTCCACCATCAAGCGCGTCACCACGTACGGATCAGCGAGTGCGTTCGGACGAGGTCCTCGATGTATCCCTCGACCTGCCAAGGGAAACGGACCGAGGCGCCGCGGTTGGACTCATACACGTCGTCCTTCCGGGTTGAAGGCTCGCCTGCCCTTGTTTGAGGGCGGCAGCGTTGTCAGGGGAGGTCGCCCGGGACACCGCCGAATGACGGATCCGCCCCCTACAGCATCCTCATGCTTTACCGGCCGCACATCGGCACTGCGTCAGCTCGTACTCCAGGCGCGCCCGGTACCGGGTGGTCGCCCGGATGCTCGGCTCTCCGAACACGCGAACGTGGATTGGGCAAGGTCACCCGCTCATGCCTGTTTCCGCAGCATCTCGGTCACCTGATTGCCGATCTCCGGGGTCAACTTGCCCGTCAGCTCGAACCCGAGCTGGTTGGCGACGTCGCGGGCGTGCAGGTCAGTCGAAGACTCCACGAGGTCCGCGTACACGCCCACTGCTCGGCGGATGCGGCGACGAGACAACAGCACCAGCCACAGCCCTGGCACGAGCGCGGGCCACCAGTACGCGCCGACGAGCAGACAAGCCACCCCCCAGACCGGAGTGCGGGCGGCGGAGGCGCAGCGGTCTTGGACAGCCGCTACCTCGGTCCTGACCGGCTCCGGCAGCACCAGCCACAGCCGCGGCCACAGCGTGGTCAGGTCAAGGCCGGCGCCGCGCCGGATCCGGTCGTCCACGGCACGCAACCGGTCGCCCGCCCACGTCGGGCATTCGGGTTCGAGCTGCGAGATCGCCTCGCGTCGCAGCACGGCGCGCCGTGCCTCGCGCTTGGCGCGTCGATCGGACCGATCGGCCAGTACCACCTTGATCGCGGCGTCCGCCTTCGCCGAGGCGCGACGCCAACGCCGGTGGCGCAGCGCGACGAACGGCCTGCCAACGCCCACACCTGTCGTGCCCCAGGCGGCGATCACGACGCTGCCGAGCGCGGTCACCGCCAAACCCATGGCACCGGTCGCGACCAGGAACGCCACCACGACCCACAGCAGTGCGGGCCCAGTGGACACCGCGGTGGCGCGCGAGCGCAGCAGTGCGAGGTCGAGCGCGTGCGAGTGGCCCAGCACGATCGCGGCGGCGGCGAGTGCGACGAACGCCGCCGCGGGCAGTGCCAGTGTCGCGGCCCAGCGGGGGGCCAGGCTCTTGCCGAGTTCGGTGAGAAACGCGTTCACAGTTCGACTGTGGTTTCGGCGAACGGCTGCTCGGTGAGCTGGCAGGACGGCCGCTTGTCCGTCGAGGCACGGGTGCACGCGCCCGTGGGGCACACCCACGCCCTGACAGTCACGCCTCGTGCTCCCCGCCATGGTTCGAAACCGCGGTGTGCCCGGGTCAGGCCGTCAATGCCGTGCCGGGCGAAGGTACCGTCCAGGTGGTCGAGGTCTGCCTCGGACACCTCGCCCCGTTTGGCCGCCGCGACGATCCTGGCCAGCACGTCGGCCACTCCGTAGCGGCCGGCGCGTTCCGTCAACGCCTCTCCGGCCTGCGTGCACAAGAGCTCGACCCGTGAACCGGTCTGTGATGCCATTCCGACCTCCGCTTTTCTGCGACCTGATCACGTTATCGGTAACGTAGCGCGCACAAGCGGAGGCTGTACGTGTTCAACAACGGTGTTCGGCGGGTCGTCGCGGACTTCGAACGCGGCGGCGATGTCGACGAACTTCTCGCCGCCACGCGCCGCCGCCCAGCCGGCATTGCCGGAACGCCCGGTGTGGAGCCACATCGGGCCCGAACTGACGCAGTACGAGTTCGACTCCTGCACAAACGGAGCGGCGCCGACCTACCGCGCGGGCATCGATCCGGCACCGCGGCGATGCGGCCCGACCTGGCGGGAGTTTCTAACCGCGCAGGCTGAAGGCACCATCGCGGCGGACTTCTTCCACATCGACCCGTGCTCGGCAAGCGCCTGTACGCGCTGGCGTTTCTCGAACACAGCACCAGGCGTCTGCACATCACCGGCGTCACCGCCCACCCGACAGGGGACTGGACGGTGCAGCAGGCGAGGAATCTGGTCGGCGATCTCGGAGCGCGTATGGAGTTTCTCCGCTTCCTGCTGCGTGACCGCGACGGCAAATACGGCGCCGCGTTCGACGCCGTATTCAAGGCCGAGGAACTTCGCGTGATTCAACTGCACCGCAAGCTCATCGGATGAACGCGCACTGCGAACGGATCATCGGCAGCATACGGCGCGAGGTTCTCGACCACGTCCTCATCATGAGAGAAGGTCACGCATGTCAAGTACTCGCGGCCTGCCAAGCGCACTACAACGGGCACCGGCCTCACCAGGCCCGTGCCCAGCGACCGCCAGACATGCAAGAACCCCCGCATCGGCGCATGATCTCGATGGCCGTGGCTGCCGGCCACTTCGTACGCGGATGCTCGGTAAAGTGATCAACGAGTAGCCATACGCCGTTTGAGCTGCAGCGATGACTTTTCGAGCGGCGCAGGGTCAGCCGCCCGCTTGGGCGTGGTCCGACCGAGCTCATGCTGCGTCGTTGCGATACGGTCGGTTGATGCGTTGCCTCTTGATCGCACCCATCGACGTAGATGTTCGGGTGCTGTCTGATGTGTTGACGGATCAGGGGGTGGAGGTTCTCGTTGCGTCGGAGTTGGGTGCAGGGGTCACCCTGGCCCAAGCGGTAATCGATGAAGTCGATTGCGCCGTGGCTGTCTTGCCATCACGGCCGACCCGCAGTTTAGAGGGGCTGACCGCGGTCTTCATCGAGATCGGCGTGGTCGCTGGTCGAAGGATCCCGATCTTGGTGATCGTCGAGCCCCCTGAAGTGCCTTCGCCAGCATTGGCTGGCGCGACCATCGTCAGAGCGCCGGTTACTCATGCGGACGCACTTCGGCTGCACGTCCGGATGTTCATGCTGTCGCTGACTTACGGCGGTGCTCGCCAGGAACCCCATCGCCCGCTTGTGTTGGATACAGCACTGCTCGCCGGATTCAAGACGCGCTTGGAAGTCATCCGTAATCGACCGCAGAGTCGGGGGGAATCGGGTGAGAAGAGTTCCGTAGATCGAGGCTTCCAGCTTGAGCGTCTCGTTTATGACGTCTTGTCGGGCGCTGGAGCGGCTATCACGACGAACGTGCAATGGGCGACGTCCAAAGGCCAGCGAGAAGCGGATGCGGTGGCCTTCGTGCCGGGGACGGAGAGTGTCCTCGGTGCGATCATCGTGGAGCTCAAGCTGCGACGGCTCACGGAAGACGACCTGCAGCGAGCTGAACAGCAGCTACTGACGAACATGAATGCTGGTCGCGTTGGATTTGGTCTCTTGGTCTACGACGAGCTGGCCACGGTCGCGTTCGAGGTTCGGACATCCCCGTTCATGCTGGCGCTGTCCGTCGATGAGCTGATTGCTGAGCTCGAGCACGTACCGCTGGGCGAGCTGTTGATGCGAGCCCGCAACCGGGCTGTGCACGGGGTCTGACATGACACTCGATCCTGGAGTCGTCCGTGGCCACTTGGACTCAGCCGCATCGGCGATGGATACCGATGCGCAGGGCAAAGCATACGAAAAGCTGATCGTTTACCTGTTTGAATCCACGCCAGGGTGTCTGGTGGAGCCGAATATCATAAGTCCTTTCGGTAGTGAACAGGTAGACGTCGCAGTAGGGAATTTGCGATTCACAGATGGTCCGGCTCTGCTGCCGGCGACCTTTCTTGTCGAGTGCAAGGATTGGAGCAGGCCGGTCGACAGTGGCACGCTCGGATACTTCATCAACACACTCGCAAACCGCAGCGTCGAGGTCGGATTGATGGTCGCCGCTCAGGGAATCACCGGTGATCCGCACGACCTCTCCTACGCACACTCGCTGCTCATCCAGGCCTCAGCACGCCGCATCAGGGTTCTCGTCATCACTACTGACGAGGTTGCAGCACTGACTAGCACCGCTGATTTTGTTGAGCTGTTAAACAGACGTCATCTTCGAGCCGTTGCGAGTGGAGTAGGTGTTCCTGTGTGACGCTGGTCTGCACCGCGCCGCCAGACAACGTCGTTCGTTCGGGAACGGTCTGTGAACATACGCAGCCGAACCCGCCACCCGTGAAGCGTGTTCATGCTGTCGAACTGCTCCGATGCGGCAGCCGAGGAAGAGACACCCGCACGTCGCGCAGGTGGTACTCCCATTCCTACCGAAAACCCTTCCCTGGCAGGCACATCCGGGCCGGACGACTATCGGTCACATGACCACCATCTTCATCACCGGCGCCAACAAGGGCCTCGGCCGCGAGGCCGCCCGGCGTCTCGTCGAACTCGGCCACACCGTGCTGGCCGGTGCACGTGATCCCGAGCGGGGCGAGGATGCGGCTACCGCCATCGGGGCGAGGTTCGTCCAGATCGACGTGACCGACGACGCGTCCGTCGCGGCCGCGGCGGCGAACGTCGCCGGGCACGAGGGCCACATCGACGTCCTGATCAACAATGCCGGCGTGAGCGGCACGCACGGCGCGTCCGCCGAAACCTTCACCGGAGGCGACGTGCTGGACGTCTTCGACGTCAACGTCGCCGGTGTCGTCCGCACGACCACCGCCTTCCTGCCGCTGCTGCGCAAGTCGGCGGACCCCGCCATCGTCAACGTCAGCAGCGGAATGGGTTCGTTCACCCACACGCACGACCCGGAGCGCGCGGAGGGGAAGGTCGTCGCGCCGATCTACACCGCGTCCAAGGCAGCGCTGACGATGCTCACCACCCAGTACGCCAAGGCGTTCCCGGACATCCGCATCAACGCGGCCGACCCCGGCTACACGGCGACCGACCTCAACGGTCACAGCGGCCCGCAAACGGTCTCCGAGGGAACGGACGCCATCGTCCAGCTCGCCACCGAGCAACGCGGCGCCGGAACCGGACGCGTCATCGACCGGTACGGCTCCGTCGCCTGGTGATCGCCGGGGCGGCCCTCCCGAACGGGACGGGCCGCCCCAGCCGATCATCGCGACACGTCGTGCGCCGGTCGGACCTGCCCGTTGCCCGCGACGACCGCGAGTCGCAGCCGGGTCTCGTCCTCGCTGCCCGGCGCGGCGGACAACACGACGATCTTCAGCTCCAGATCCCCGTCGGTCAGCACGTCGCAGGTCACGTCGACCGGCCCGACGGAGGGATGGTCGATCGTCTTGCTGTCCTCACGATGGGTTCCGACGGTGCCCTGCGCCCACAGCTCAGCGAACCTCCGATTCCCCTTGAGCAGGTCCGCGATCAAGGCGCTCAACCTGAGATCCGCGGGAAAGCGGCCGGTGGCACGCCTGAGGTCGGACGCGACCGCCACCTCGGTCGCGGCGGTGTCCGAAGTGGCCACAGGCCACCCGCGAAGCAGTGGAGCGTCCGGCCGCACCGGAAAGGTGTCGCGGGCGAAGTTGCGCTGCCCCACCGGTATGGGCGTCGGGTCGCCGACCAGCGCGGCCCAGCCCCGGTTCCACCAGAGCAGTTGCCAGTCTGCCGCGAACACCGCGGCGGCCGTGTGCTCCAGACCGGCTAGGACGCGCTGCACTCCTGGCGGGATGTGGTCGGAGATCGCGTTGTGCGCCGGGACGGCCAGTCGTGCCAGTCGGTACAGGTGGTCGCGTTCGGCCACGCTGAGCTGCAGCGCCCTCGCCAGTGAGGCGACCACCTGCTCCGACGGACTCGTCGACCGTCCCTGCTCCATGCGGGTCAGGTAGTCGACGGAGATTCCCGCCAGCTCGGCGAGCTCCTCGCGGCGCAGGCCGGCCGCTCGCCGCGACCGCCGGGCGGGCAGACCGGCCGCTTCCGGTCGCAGCCGGTCCCGCCACGCGCGGATCGTCGAACCCAGCGAAGCGTCGTCGTTGCTCACCACTTCAGTCTCGCGTTCCCGGCGCTCTTCAAGGTGGTACTGGTTGTCCTACTGTCGAGTGACTCCGAAGCAGTTCGCCGCAGCCTCGTGGATCCGTGAGAAGCAGGACGGTCTGAACGAGATCTCCTGCTCGCGGGGGGAATCCCAGTCGCGACGTTCGTTGGTTCATTGCTTGGCAGCCTTCGGCCCCTTCCCGGTTCCGCGCGGGTTGGGAAGGCCGACGCCCACCCGCAGAGGTGAGTCGGTGGAGGTGTCAAGTGACCGACGAGAACCACGCGACGGCTGATGACCCCGGGCGCGTGGGGGAACGACGGCCCAGCCGGAGAGTCAGATCCGAGCGGGCCGCCGTCGTCCTCAGCCTCCTGATACAGGTCGTCACATTGATCGGCAGATCAGCGACCTGTTCAGATAACCGGCAGGGTGGCGTGCCCACGTGGTGAGCGCGTCACCCGCTCCGGCAGGTTGGACAGACAGCCGTCTGTCCAACCCCTCCAGCCGTACTAACCGCACCAATTGTGCAGCCGCAAGTTCATGGGTACATCGGGTCCATGTCTCCCGGCGCCTACCCCTTGGACTTGCTCATCTAGGCGTTCTTCCAGGGCCTGCAGCCCTCCGTTTCCTCGCAGACTCGGAACCGGGTGACGCTGGAGAAGTCGTAGACGACCTCGCTGTTGCACGCGTTGCCGCTGCCGTTCCAGTCACCGACGTGGTCAGAGCCGCCGTTGCTGGTCTGGTACTCGGTCCGAACGCCGTGTCCGTCGGCTTCGTTGTCGCAGACACCGATCGTCCAGTGACTGGCGTCCACCCAGCCGCGGTCACCGCCGTGTTTGTCCTCCTGGTAGTGCGCGTGCGCAGAGGTCGCGGTGAGCACCATCGTCAGTGGAATCGCCACGAGTGCGGCGATCCGGCTCATGCGCCTGGTCTTCGTCAGCTGCTGTTTCATTTCTCCCCCTACTTCGCAAAATGGCCGGCCGAACTTGCCGGTTCTCCCTTTCGCTGTTGGTCTCGTCGGCTGATGCCAACGCATGCACACGGTGGACTCCTGATTCGCCGTGACTTCACCGCGTTCTGGCAATCGGCTGGTCAGCGGTCGTGAGTCGGTGTGCGGGCGGGGTAGGAAAGGGGCCGGGGAGGTGGGCATCGTGGGGACAGAGCTGCGTGTGCTCGGGCAGGTTGAGCTACGGGTCGATGGCCGGTTGGTGGAGGTTGGTCACGCGCGGCAGCGGTGCGTGTTGGCGGTCCTGCTGATGGAGGCGAACCGGGTCGTCACGATGGAGCAGCTACTGGACCGTGTGTGGGCGGATCGGTTGCCCTACAAGGCACGGCAGGTGGCAAGCAACTACGTGTCGCGGCTGCGGCAGGTGCTGGCGGGCGACGTCGCGATCGCGCGGCGAGGCGGCGGATACGCGTTGGAGGTGGATCCGGAGGCGGTGGACCTGCATCGGTTCCACCGGCTCGTGCAGCAGGCACGCGGGCAAGAAGACGCACAGGCGCTGGCGCTACTGGAGGAAGCGGCAGGGTTGTGGCGGGGTGAGCCGTTCGCCGGCCTGGACAGCCCGTGGCTGGCTGCGGTGCGCACCGGGCTGGAGCGGGAACGCGTCGCGGCCCGGCTCGACCGTGTCGACGTAGCGTTGCGCTGCGGTAGGCACACCGAGGTGCTGCCCGAGCTGTCCGCGCTGGCAGATCAAGATGCCTTGGACGAACGCGTCGCCGCCCAGTTCATGCTTGCCCTGCATCGCGCTGGACGCACCGCCGACGCGCTGGCCCACTACCGGCATCTGCACACCCGGCTGATCGATCAACTGGGCACCGAGCCCGGCACCGCACTGCAGGACCTGCACCAGCGCATCCTCGACACCGACCCCGCCCTCACCCCGGCCTCGGCAGCGATCACCCGCGGGACCGCCGCGAGGGCGGATCAGCCGGTGCCCCGGCAGTTGCCCGCGCCACCACGGTGCTTCACGGGCCGCGGCACCGAACTGGCCCGCCTGAGCAAGGCGCTGACCACCGAACCGGAGCAGAACCCGCCGCCGTCCGGGACCGGTTCGGCGACGCGAGCCGCCGCAGCGGTGGTGATCTCGGCGATCGGCGGGGCCGGCGGGATCGGCAAGACCTGGCTGGCCCTGGCATGGGCGCACCAGCACGCCGAGCGGTTCCCCGACGGGCAGCTGTTCGTGGACCTGCACGGGTTCAGCTCCACACAAGAGCCGATGGCCACCGAGGTGGCGGTGCGCGGGTTCCTCGACGCCCTCGGAGTCGACCCCGGCAGCATCCCGACCGACCTGGACGCGCAAGCCGCGCTGTACCGGAGCCTGGTCGCTGATCGGCGGATGCTGATAGTGCTGGACAACGCCGCCACCGCCGATCAGGTCGTCCCGCTGCTGCCGGGCAGCGCGACCTGCGCCGTGCTGGTCACCGGTCGCACCAGGCTGGCTTCGTTGATCGACCGGCACGGTGCCCGCCACCTGCAACTGGACGTGCTCTCGCGGCAGGAGGCTCACGCCCTGCTGTCCGCACGTCTGGGCGTCGGCCGCGTCGCGGCCGAGCCCGGCGCCATCGACGAGCTGGTCGAGCTGTGCGGGGGCCATCCGCTGGCGCTGTCGATCACCGCCCGAAACGCCGCCACCCGCCCCGGCCTCCCGCTGGCCGAGATCGCCGCAGAGTTGCGCGAGCTGGGGCTGGAGATGCTCGACCACGACACCGACCCAGCCGCCAGCCTGCCCGCCGTCCTGTCCTGGTCGCTGCACTGGCTCACGGACCAACAGCGCACCGTGTTCGGGTTACTGGGCATCGCGCCCGGTCCCGACACCACTCTGCCCGCCGTGGCCGCTCTCACCGATCTACCCCCGGCCGGCGCACGCAAAGCGTTGTCGGCGCTGGAGGAGGCGTCCCTTCTCGAACGGCGACCGGGCGGCCGGTACACGATGCACGACCTGGTCCGCGCCTACGCCACCACCACCGCCCACGACCTGCCCGACGACGTGCGAGAGAGAGCCCTGGTGCGGGTGATGGACTTCCACCTGCACACCGCTTTCGCCGCCGACCGCCTCCTGGACCCCCACCGTGAACTCCTGCAGCCCGACCCGCCCACGCCCGGCGTTCACCCGCACCCGCTGCCTGACATCACGGCCGCGCTGGCCTGGCTGCAGGCCGAACACGCCACCCTCCTGGCCACCCAGCACGCCGCCGTCGCTCTGGGACGCCATCACGTCGCCTGGCACCTCGCCTGGGTGCTGGGATCCTTCCACCACAGGCGGGGGCACTTGCGCGACAAGCTCGCCACATGGCGTGCCGCGCTGGACGCCGCCGAACACCTGCCCAACCCCGCCACCCGCAGCCGCACCCACCGGCACCTCGGCAACGCCTATTCCCGGCTGGGCCAGCACGAGGAGGCCACCCGTCACCTGACCCAGGCCCTCGACGTGGCCGTGCGCCACCGCGACCCCACCGAACAGGCACACACCCACCAGCAGCTCGCAATCACCTGGGCACGACGGAAGGACGACCGGCGGGCCCTGGACCACGCCCGACGCGCCCTCGATCTCTACCGCACCCTCGACCGGCCAGCGCGGGAAGCTGACGCGCTCAACCAGGTCGGCTGGTACGCCGCATGCCTGGGCGACTTCAGCATGGCCCGCGAACACTGCCACGAGGCCCTCACCCTGTGCCGACACCGCCAAGACTCCGAAGGTGAGGCAGGCGCCCTGGACAGCCTAGGATTCATCGCCCATCGCGCCGGCGAGCACCGGCAGGCCGCCGACCACTACCACCAGGCCCTCACCCTGTTCCGCACCCTCGGCCACACCTACCTGGTCGCGACCACCCTCGACAACCTCGGCCACCCCCACGCTGCCCTCGGACAACACGACCAGGCCCGGGCGGTATGGCAGGAGGCACTGGAGTTGTACCGGGAACAAGGCCGCGACGAGGACGCCGTGCGGATACAACAACAACTCGCAGACCTCGCCGTGCTAGTAGATCGTCGCTTCTGACCTTTGAGCTAGAGGTGGCGGAGTCGTGTGCGGGCGTCGGAACCTGAGGCCGCTGACCATCGCGCGTGCGGGTCTGGACTGAGCTGCAGGAGGCGGAAACCGATGCGATCGCGCGGTTGAGGGTCGCCGCGCACTGATCGTCGAAACGCATGACGGGGTGGCGGGACGAGCGCACTCGTCCTGCGCCGGTGATCGACGCGGTTGTGTCCCGCGCCGCGGGGACATAGCGTGACGCCGGGTTCGGGGAAGCACAGCAAGTCATCATGTGAGGTCGTCTCGCGGTTGGCCGATGGGAGCGGGACAGATGAGTCAGCAGTCCGGAGGATCGGCCGCCGTGCTGACCGCCCACACCGAGGTCCACGACGGGATCGAGGTCGTGGTCGTCGCCGGTGAGATCGACCGGATGACCGACGAACCCCTCGGCGTGGCGCTCGACGTGCTGGGACGTGGCCCCGCGGGCCTCGTCATCGACCTGGGAGCGGTGACCTTCTTCGGATCCGCCGGGGTCAACATGCTGGTGACCGTCCTGCGCGCGGCGAAGGCGGGCGAGGTCCCGTTCGCCGTGATCGCCCAGAAGCCGACGGTGCTGCGTCCGCTGGCCATCACCGGCGTGGACGCCGTGCTGCCCCTGCACCCGGACCTGGCCGGCGCTCTGGCCGCGCTTCGTTCGGTGCCACCGCAACGGCGGCGATGACATTCGCCGATGTCGGCCTTCTCACTGTTCGGTTCCCGCGTGTGCGGGTAGCCGGAAAGGTCGCCGCCGCCTGATGCGGCCATCGACGTGTGGACGGCTACTGTCTGCACGATCATCGACCGCCTGAGGAGGCTTTGAGTGACCGCAGACGCAGGGCACACCCACCGCTTGACCGAGTTGTTGCGGGCCAACGCGGAACCCCTGATCGACAAGTGGGTGGGAGCGGTCTCGGCGCTGCTGCGCGGACGGTCGACCAGGTCGGAACTGGAATCCGACTTCAGAGAGCTCTTCTCGACGCTGCTGCCTCTCGTCGGCAACGACGGCAGGAACGTCAGCGGGGCGGAGTTCGGCGACGTCCGGTCGTTCCTCGAGGAGTACTCGCGCTCCAGGGTGCGGGCGGGCTTCACGCCGACGGAGACCGCGTCGAGCGTGTTCTCCCTCAAGCGCGAGGTGTTCGACCTCACCGAGAACGACAACGACCCGGAGCTGTTCCGGCAGATCCTGGGATTCTCCGGGCTGCTGGACGCGCTCGGCCTGCTGACGTTCGACTTCTACGCGCGGGCCCGCGAGGAGATCATCCGGGAGCAGTCGGAGCAGCTGCTCGAGCTCACCACCCCGGTCGTGAAGATCTGGGAGGGCGTGCTGGCGGTGCCGCTGGTGGGCACGCTCGACTCCGCGCGCACCCAGGTCGTCATGGAGAAACTGCTCGAAGCACTGGTGGAGACCGGTTCCGAGCACGCGATCATCGACATCACCGGTGTCTTCGCCGTGGACACGCAGGTCGCCCAGCACCTGCTCAAGACCGTGGTCGCGGCACGGCTGATGGGCGCCGAGTGCATCGTCTCCGGCATCCGCCCGCAGATCGCGCAGACGATCGTGGCGCTCGGCATCGAGTTCGGCGACATCGTCACCAAGGCCTCCCTCGCCGACGCACTGCGGCACACGTTGCGCCGCGAAGGCGTCGACGTGGTGCGCAACGAGGTCCGCTGATGGAACGCGTCCCGATTCTGAAGATCGGTGGCGTCCTGCTCGTCTCCATCCAGATCGACCTGCAGGACCAGAGCGTGCTGGCACTGCAGGAGGACCTGGCGGAGAAGATCAGCGCGACCGGCGCCCACGGCGTGGTCATCGACATCTCGGCGGTCGAGATCGTCGACTCGTTCATCGGGCGGATGTTCGCCACGATCGCGTCGATCTCCCGGCTGTTCGACGCAGACACGGTCGTGGTGGGGATGCGTCCGGCCGTGGCCATCACGTTGGTGGAGCTGGGGCTCACGCTCGGTGGCGTGCGCACAGCGCTCGACCTCGAACGCGGGATGAAGATCCTGGGACAGCTCGGTCGCGGACGGGACGCCTGATGCCACCCCGGTCTGAAGGACCGGAAGAGGTTCCCATCAGGGGAGACGACGACGTGGTCCGCGTGCGCCAGCTCGTGCGCACGTACGCCCAGCAGACCAAGCTCTCGCTGGTCGACCAGACGAAACTGGTCACGGCGGCCAGCGAACTCGCCCGCAACACGCTGATCTACGGCGGCGGAGGCTTCGCGCGCGTCGAGGAGGTCAGCGACGGACGGCGGGCAGGGGTGCGCGCGTCGTTCCACGACGAGGGCCCCGGAATTCCGGACCTCACGCTCGCGCTCGCCGACGGCTGGAGCAGCGGGAGCGGCCTCGGTCTCGGGCTGAGCGGCGCCCGCCGCCTGGTGGACCAGTTCGACCTCGACACCGAGGTCGGCCGCGGCACCGTCGTGACGGTGGTCAAGTGGAAGAGATGACCGCGACGACCTGCCTGCCCCTGGTGCGCGACGAGGCATGGCTGCCGGTCGAAGAAGCCGCGCAGGTGGGCAGGGTCCGGCGCGCGGCCACGGCACTCGCCGAGCGCCTGGGCTTCAGTCCTACGCGCACGGCCGAGATCGGGCTTGCGGCCACCGAGATCAGCACCAACCTGTACAAGCACGCCCGGCAGGGTGTCGTCGTGGTCCGGTCGCTGCGCGGCCTGCGGGACGCGGCGGTGGAGATCGTCGCCGTGGACCGTGGTCCCGGCATCGGTGACCTGGCACTGGCGTGGGAGGACGGGCAGTCCACGACCGGCACCCTCGGCGTCGGCCTCGGCGCGGTGGCAAGGCTCGCGACCTCGTGTTCCATGACCTCGCGCCTGGACGTGGGGACCGCGCTCGTGGCTCGGTTCGAGCTCCTGCGGGACCGCGAACCCGAATGGGGCCAGGAGAGCGCGGCCGGGATCACCAGGCCGATCAACGGTGAGGACGTGTGCGGGGACGCCTACGCCGTCTGCCGGCGCGCGGATCGCCTCACACTGATGATGTGCGACGGATCCGGGCACGGACCCCTGGCAGCGGCCGCGTCCGACGCGGCCGTGCGACTGTTCCGCGACCTGCCGCCCCTGCCGCCGGACCAGGTCGTCGCGCGCCTGCACGCGGAGCTGCGCGGCACCCGTGGCGGAGCGGTGGCGGTCGCCGACATCGACCTCGTCGACAGGACCGTCCGGTACTGCGGCCTGGGCAACATCGCCGCCGCCGTCCTGGCGGACGGCCGCAAGCAGGGCATGATCTCGGTACCCGGCGTGGCAGGACATCAGGCGCGCACGATCCGTGCGTACGACTACCAGCTGCCGGACAAGGCGGTGGTCGTCATGCACTCCGACGGCCTGACCGAACGCTGGGGCGCCGATCAGGTCAGCGACCTGGTCCTCGACCCGCCGGTGCTGATCGCGACGACGTTGCTCAGGGACGCCGGAGTGCGCAACGACGACGCCTGCGTGCTCGTGGCCAGACCGGCATGACCGCCGTCGAGCTGCTGCGCCTGGTGATCAGCGACGAACGGGACGTTTTCCTGCTTCGTCAGCGCGGGCGCCAGATCGCGGTCGCGGCCGGGCTCGACGGGCAGAACCAGATCCGGGTGGCGACGGCGCTCAGCGACGTCGGCCGGGAGCTGGTGCGGCAGGACGTCAGCACGAGCGCCGTTTTCCTGCTCCGGCGCGGACCGGTTCCGGCGCTGCTCGTCGAACTGACCTGGCAGGCCCAGGCGGTGACCTGCGCCGGTCCCGGCTGGGACACCGCGCGCAGGCTGATGGACGAGCTGCTCATCACCGAGACCGGCGTGACTCTGACGAAGAAAGTGCAGAGCGTCGTCGCGCTCGACGAAGGGCTGCTTCGCGAACTGCGCGAGAGCGCGGGCGCCAACGCGCTGGACGAGCTGCGCGCGCAGAACCAGGAGCTCCTGGAGACGCTCGAGAACCTGGAGGCGAAGAGCGCGGAGCTGGAGCGTGTCAACGCCGAGCTGGAGGAGACCAACCGCGGCGTCGTCGCTCTCTACCAGGAGCTGTCCGACGAGCTGGAACAGACGAACCAGGGCGTGGTCGCCCTGTACGCGGAGCTGGAGGCGAAGTCCGCGGAGCTGCGCGCCGCGGCCGCCGCGCGCATCCGGTTCTGGTCCAACATCAGCCACGAGCTGCGCGCGCCGATCAACTCGGTGGTCGGCCTGACCCGGCTGCTCGGCGCACCGGGCGGTGACCCCATGACCGACGACCAGCGCCACCACGTGGACCTGATCAACGAGTCGGCGGCGACGTTGCTCGCGCTGGTCAACGAGCTGCTCGACACCGCCAAGGCCGAGTCCGGCAGCCTGCAGCCGCGGATGGCTCCCGTCGCGCTCGACTACGTGATCACGCAGCTGAGGTCCGTGGTGCGGCCGACGTTGCGCTCCGGCGACGTGCGGCTGGTGGTCGATCCGCTCCGGGACCTGCCGTCGTTGGTCACCGACGAGACGATGCTCGTGCGCATCCTGCGCAACGTCCTGTCGAACGCGGTGAAGTTCACCAGGCAGGGCGAGATCCACTTCACCGCCCAGCAGGGGCCGGCACCGGACGAGATCCGGTTCGTCGTCACCGACACCGGGATCGGCATCCCGCCCGGCGAGCAGGACCGGGTGTTCGAGGAGTTCTACCAGGTGCCGAACGCGCTGCAGGTCGGCGCGAGCGGCACTGGCCTGGGCCTGTCCTACGCGCGCAAGCTCGCCGAGATCCTCGGCGGCACGCTGACGCTGACCAGCACGCCCGGTACGGGCACGGAGGTCGTGCTGACCCTGCCCAGCGCCTCGGACGAGTTCGCGCGACCCGCACCGGTCGCGTGCGCGCTGATCGCCGACGGCGACGAGAAGGGCCGCAAGCAGCTGCGTGACGCGTTGGAGGGCCTCGCGGCCGAGATCATCGAGACCGCGGACGGCCGCAGCGCCCTCAACCTCGCGAAACAACGGCAGCCCGACCTCGTCCTGGTGAGCGCGAGCGCGCCCCTGATGAGCGGCAGCGCGGTCCTGTCCGTGGTCAGGCTTGATCCGGACCTGAAACGGGTACCGGTGGTCATCGTGTGCGGCGACGACCCCGGCGGTCTCGCCCGCAGCGTGCACAGCCTCGGTGCCGCGATGCTGCACGAGGCGAGGATCTCCCCGGAGACGGTGAACCGTGCGATCAGGGACGCCCAGCTCACCGCGCGCAGAACGGACGGCCGATGAACCCGACAGCCATGGGCGGCGGACCGGCCAGGGTCCTCGTGGTGGACGACCTGGACGCGAGCCGGTTCATCGCATGCAGCTGGCTGCGTCGCAGCGGCCACACGGTCGTCGAGGCGACGACGGCCGCGGAAGCGCTCATCGCCCTGGAGACCGAGTCGTTCGATCTCGTGCTGCTCGACGTGCACCTGCCCGACATGAGCGGATACGACGTCACCGAGCGGATCAAGGCTGATCCCCGCACCAGCTCCGTCCCCGTCGTGATGCTGTCCGCGACCTACATCGAGCCCGACGACAAGGTCATCGGGCTGACCAGGGGAGCGGACGCGTACCTCACCGAACCCGTCGACCCCGGTGAGCTGCTGGCCAACGTCGAGGCGGCGCTGCGCTACCACCGGGCCCGCGCCCTCGCCGAACACCTCGCCGCCAAGCTCACGCGGCTGACCACCTCGACGTTCGCCATCAACGCGGCGATGACGTTCGACGCGCTGGCCGAAGCCGCCGCGATCGGGGCCGCCGACGTGCTGGACGGGGAGGCGACCGCTGTCGTCACCAGTCCGTCCGGCGTCGTCCGCGTCGCGACGGCGGGCGCCAGGCGGCCCGATGCCCGGTTCCGCCTGGACAACGCCGACGTCGAGAACTGGATGGCGGCGCTCAACCCCGGTGTGGGCGTCACGATGATCGAGGCCGATGCCGCCCCGTGGCACCCGGAATCGCCGGTGACGGCCGCACTCGCACGCACGAAACCGCGCAGGGCGCCCATCGGCATCGCGGTCCTGCCTTCGGCCGTGGCAGGCGACGACGACCGCAACCTGCTGCGCCAGCTCGCCCAAGCGACGGCGCTGGCAGCGGAAGGGCTGCACACCTTCGCCGAGGAGCACTCGCTCGCGCTCACCCTGCAGCGCAGCCTGCTGCCCCGCACGTTGCCGCACCACCCCGAGCTGCCGATGACGGCCAGGTACGTGCCCGCGTCGAGCAACGCCGAGATCGGTGGCGACTTCTACGACGTGATCGAGCTGGACGGCCGCATGCTGATCGCCATCGGCGACGTGTGCGGCCACTCGATCGAGGCCGCGACGGTGATGGCCGAGGTGCGCCACACCCTGCGCGCCTACGCCGTCGAGGGGCATCGGCCGGCGGAGATCCTGCGCCGGACCGACCTGCTGCTGGAGCGGTTCCACCCGACCGGCGGCCTCACGACCATGTGCCTGCTGCTGGTGGATCTGCGGGCGGGCACGATGGAGGTCGCGAACGCGGGCCACGTGCCACCGCTGATCGCCGACGACCAGGGTGCCCGGTACCTCCCGGTCAAGGGACCGCTTCTCGGTATCGGGCTGGCCCGGCCGGAGGCCACCGAGCTGCCGCTGCCGCGCGGCACCACCGTGCTGCTGACGACCGACGGCCTCATCGAACGGCCCGGCATGGACCTGGACGAGGGCATGGAGAAGCTGCGCGCCGCCGTGTCGCACCTGGACGACATGGACGAGCTCGCCGACCGCCTGCTGACCGAGCTCGGCCAGGGCAAGCAGGACGACATCGCCCTGTTCCTGTTGCGGCGGCTCGCATGACGGCCCTCGCGATGGACGTGCCGGTCCGGCCCGGCACGACGATGTCCTCGCTGCGCCGGGAACTCACGACCGCGTTGCGAGACCTCGACGAGGACCACCTCTACGACGTGCAGCTCGTGGTGACCGAACTGGTGTCGAACGTCCTGGACCACACCCCGGCCGGTGCCGGCCGGCTGCGCATCATGCGCAGCCAGGAGCCGTGCCTGGTGACGGTCGAGGTGGACGACGAGTCGGCGGTCGAACCGGTGTACGGACGCTCCCGCCTGGGCGAGTACCGGGGCAGGGGAATCGTTGTGGTGGACAACATCTCGCGCGAGTGGGGCTTCCGTCAGCGCGAGGAAGGCGGCAAGACCGTGTACGCCCTGGTGGACTGCACCGGCTGAACCCGGCTCACCGCCGGGTGGTGTGGGCCTGAGGGGTGCCAGACTCCGCACTCTCCTGCTGAACTGCGGTGATGGTGTGTGGCGCAACCGGTGGGCGACACACCCGACCAAGTTCGGTCACATCTCGCACACTGGCCGCCCGGGCAATGACAGCACCCCGGCCAACGTCCGGCTCGCACTGGAGGGATCGCTGCGCCGCCTCGGCATCGACCACGTGGACCTCTTCTACCAGCATCGGGGCGACCAGGACACGCCGATCGAGGAGACCGTCGGGGCGCTGGCGGAGTTGGTGGCCGAGGGCAAGATCCGTTACATCGGACTGTCGGAGGCGGGGCCGGCGACGATCCGGCGGGCGCATGCTGTTCATCCGATCGCCGCGGTGCAGTCCGAGTACTCGTTGTGGGTCCGTGACCCCGAGGCCGAGGTGCTGCCGACCCTGCGGGAGCTGGGCGTGGGCCTCGTTCCGTACTCCCCGCTGGGCCGCGGGTTCCTCACCGGCGGCATCCGCACGCTGGACGATCTCGACGCCGACGACTGGCGCCGTACCAACCCGCGTTTCGCCGGAGGCAACCTCGAACGCAACATGCGCATCGTCGACGAGGTCCGCGCCGTCGCCGCCGAGGCCGAGGCCACGCCCGCGCAGGTCGCCCTGGCCTGGTTGCTCGCCCAGGGCGACGACATCGTCCCCATCCCCGGCACCACGCGCGTCGACCGGCTGGAGGAGAACGCCGCCGCCGACCGCGTCAGCCTCGCCGACGGCCAGATCGCCCGACTGGACAACCTGACGCCGGCCACCGGCGACCGCTACGACGAAGCCAACATGGCCGCCCTCGACCACTGAGCGGAGTGCGGACCACCCGGCATGCCAGACGCGACCGCACTGAGGCTGGCAAGAGTGCCCGACCGGCTGTCACCAGTAGGCCGTGAGTCCGGTCAGACGTAACGCCCTCGACCAGCTCCTGAAGGGGAGCCTTGCTCTCCGGGCGTGAACTTGCAGTCACGCGTCACCTCTCCCCGAGGGCACTTCCTGGCAGTCCTGGCCCACATCCCGCCAGACAGACCGCGCGGTACCTCGTCCGCCGGCAGGCCAAAGAAGCCGTCCGCTGCACGCGATTCCGGTGTGCAGCCGGATCGACAGCGATCGGCACAAGGCCGACCACGCTTGAGGAGTGAACCATGAGAAAAAGAATGACCGTCCTGATCAGGACTGCCGTCGTCATCACCGGAATCGCCGTTCTCGCAGGGACCGGACTGGTATCAGCGGACGCCGGCGTGAACCCTCGGCCGGAGCCGGCCGTCGCGCAGGGCGCCACCGCCGGGTTGTCCTACCGCCTGCCGGACGGCTTCCAGTCGAAGTACGCGCAAGTGAACGACTTCCGGATGCACTACCTCCGCGGTGGCAACGGCTCGCCGGTGGTGCTGCTGCACGGCTTCCCGCAGACCTCCGCCGAATGGGAGCCGCAGCTCAAGGCACTCGCCCAGAACCACACCGTGATCGCGGTCGACCTGCGCGGGACCGGTGACTCCTCCGTCCCGCAGAAGGGGTACGACACGGCACAACTGGCCGACGACGTGCACGAACTGCTCACCCAGCTCAACCTCGAGAAGGGTGTCCAGATCGTCGCCCACGACATCGGTGCGTGGATCGCCTACCCGTACGCCGCCATGTGGCCCAACGAGGTCAGTCGAATGGTGGTGATGGAGGGGCCCATCCCAGACCGGTCCCTCTACAGGTTCCCGGCCTTCCCCGCGGAGGGTGAGCTGTCGACGTGGCACCTCGGGTTCTTCCAGAAGGACTTCGCTCAGGACCTGGTCCGCGGACACGAGCGCGACCTGGTCAAGGGGTTCATCGAGCAGTACCTGGCAGTGGACGGCGCCTTTGACGACCGCGACTACGAGTTCTATGCCCAGTACCTTCGCGAGCCCGGCCGGTTCAAGGCGTGGATGGACATGTACCAGGCCCTTCACACGGACATCGTCCAGAACGAGAAGTTCCGCGAGGCGGGGCTGCTCCAGCTGCCCGTCCTGGCCGTCGGAGGCGAAGAAGCCCTCAGCAGTGCCGTGGGCGCTCAGTGGCAGGGCTACGCCGCCAATGTCGAGACTCAGGTCATGGCTGACACCGGTCACTGGCTCACCGAGGAACGACCGCAGGAGCTCACCTCGATGCTCCTCAAGTTCCTGCGCTGACGACGGGAAACACTCACACCCCCTGACCACCAGGACGTGCCGCACATCCTGCCGACAGAGCTGAAGACGCAGATGCTCATGGAGCACGGGAACTCGTCCGTGCGCCGGGCACTGGTCCGAAACTTGCCGGGCAACGATGTCGCGTGGTTGGAAGCCGTTCTCAGCGATGAGCTCATGGAGCCGAAGGAAGCCCTTGAGCGCAAGAACGGCCTCGACGGCCCATAACCGTCCATCGTGGACCTGGCAAAGTTGTTGGTGCCGCGTGGCGTGCCCGCAGAGTTGATTGAGTACCAAGCGTTCTTCGGTGTCCACTGGGGAGAGGAGCCGGATCGCCTGGCGACTTTGGTCGAGCAGTTCGAAAGCCTGGCCGACTCCGCCGACGTCTTGGTGGCCGCCGTCGTGCCGGCGAAAGGCGGATTGCCCGGCGGCGCTGCGGTCCTCGCGGATCAGGCTGGGGCGGACAGCTCCCGGATCAGCGCGGCGAGCGTCGGCACGGAAGGCAGCAGATAGGTGAGCTCGTTGATCCACGCGAGGCGCTCGTTCACTTCCGGCAGCGCAAGGCGGGCGTCTCCGGCGCGCACCTGTGCCACTGCCTTGTAAAGCGCGGCCATGGCGTGCGGCTCCAACGCTGTGACGGCCTGGGTGAGCGCCTGCGGTGTCGCGGCAGGGGCCAGCCGGCGCAGGACCTCCGTGGTGAGCTCGGGGTTCTCCTGTGCGTCCAGCACGAGGTCAAGGACATCGGAGTCCTTCTCGGCGAGCAGCAGCATCGCGTGCACTGCCCGGTTGTCCCGGACACTCTTGCGGACGTCTCGGTCCAGAAGTTCGTTTCGTCGCGTGGCGAGAAGCTCTCGCCTGCGTGCGGGAGTGGCGTCGATGAACTCGTCGGCGAGGCTCGCCAGCAGCCACGGCCGGTACGCCTGCTCGACGCCTTGTTGTTGAGCGGTGGTGCGCCTGGACTGGATGACCTGCGCCTCGACGAGACTTGCGCCGTACAACGCCTCGGTGACCGCCACGTCCGCAGTGGACGAGAGCAGTTCGGGATGGCTGAGGAGGAAGGCGCGTTCCTCGGCGTACGTGCGGGCGAACACCCAGGCGCGGGCGGTCCGGAGAAGTGTGCGATCGACGGTCAGCCAGTCCGGTGTGGAATCCCACGGCCACGGGCCGGAGTCGTAGTGGCGGCGCGCGATCTCGTGCACGTCGTGGAGCGCCTGACGGGACTGACCGACGTGCGTGAGCGCCCGGAGCAACCACTCGGGGGCTTGGGGATCTCCGGCTCGCGCGGAGGCCGCGCGCAGCATGAGCAGTGTGGCGAGCGTTGGACCGGTGAGCCGGGAGGTCAGTCGTTCCCAGGCCTCGTCCACGATCGCCGGCTGCCGCAGGCCTGCGGAGACCGTGTCGAGCGTGAACAGTGCCGCGGGGAGGGTGGTGGTCAGTTCTTGCGCGTTCTCCGGCAACAAGCACACCTCGACGGCGCGCAGCCCGGTGGCCAGCGCCTCCTTGGGCTTGTCGGCGTCCCGTTGGCGGCGCATGAGGTTGTGCAGCGCCTGGGCGTGGATTCGCGAGCCGTCGGCGAGGTCGGCGGCCTGCCGGGCGGCGTTGAGGGCCGCCTCCGTGCGGTCGACCATGCTGTACGCGACGCTCAGGCTCAGCGCCGCGTCCGCGAGCTGGGGACGGAACGCCGCGTGCCGGCCGAGCGTGCCGCTGATCTCCGCAGCCTGCTGCGTGGCGAGGTCGGCGTCCGCCAGCTTGCCGAGCGTCAGGTAGTCGAGGCTCAGTTCGACCAGCGCGCCGACCAGAGCCGAGAGGCTCACCGGGTTCGTCTGGGAGAGGGCGTAGTACAGCTCGACGGCCAGCTTGGAGCGTTGCATGGCCTCGTACCGCAGCCCGGTTTCGCGGCATCGCGCCGCCAGACACATCATCGCGCGCGCCTGCGGGGCGCCGTCCTCGACCGCGGCCACGGCGTCACGTGCGGTGGAGAGTGCTTCGTGGCGGCGGTTGAGCATCGCGTAGACCTCGCTGAGGTCGACCAGCGCGCCGCTGAGGTGCGAAGCGTAGGTCGGGTTGTCCCCGCCGTGCGTGGTCGTCTTGGCGATGCGTTGCGCAAGTCGTTTGTGTGTAAGAGCTTCCGCCGTCGTCGGAGTTTCGGCGACCAGTTCGCGGTATCGCACCACCGCTTCTTCCGCAGGCGCCACGGCCTGCTGTAACCGTCCGGCCTCGCGGAACCGCAGACCGAGTTGGTGCAGGACGTGCGCAAGGTCCGCCAGGTGCGTCCGGACCGTCGGCACCAGTACGCGGAAGTGCTCAGCCGCCTCCACCAAAGGCGCGATGGCTTCGTCGCCGCGGCCCCACTGCGCGAGCTCGTTCGCGACCGTCGTGGCAGCGAACGCGATGTCCGGCAGGAGCGTCCTGTTCATCATGGCCAACTCGCGCAAGCCGTCCAATGCGATCCCACCCGCATTGCCGCAGTGCCGCCACGCGTACCGCCGCAGGTAGCCCGGCACGTTCGGCGGCACTCCCGCCTCCATGCGCTGCCGGTACAGCTGGATCAGCGCGTTCGCGACCAATTCCGCACCGGGCGCGAACACCCGGTCGCGGCTTGGGGTGAACGGCATCCGCAGGTGGTCGGCGAACGTCTGGTGCGTGAGCTTGAAGACCGTGCTTCCCTCCTCGCTGTCCTGGAGAACCTGCGGTCCCAGTTCGGCGAGCACGGCGTTGATGTCGTCGCGGCTGAACTTCTGGTGGGACAACGCCTCCGCCACCGCGAGCCACTCGGCCTCGGGGAATCCCGCGCCGTAGCTCCACGTCAGCGCGGTCAGCAACGGCCGCGCGGACGGCACCTTCGCGAGCTCACGATCGAACGCGAGATCCAGCGAGAACCCCACATCGGCACCACCGTCCGCGAGCACCTGGTCGGTGACCATCCAGGCGGTCAGGAACGGGAGTTTCGCCAGTTCGTCCACAGTGGACGGGAGAACGTCAGGGCCCAGTCGAGCCAGTACGTAGGCGCGGACGTCGGCTTCGTTGTTCGAGGCGTCGAGGTCGAGCACCTCGACCGGGGACAGCTCGGTCAGCAGCGGCGCGCCACCCCCCAGCCGGTGGGCCTGCCGGGTCGACACGATCACCGTGCAGTACCGCGCGATGCGGGTGAGGAGCGTTGTCGCGATCGAGAACGACTCACCTCGCGCTTCGTCCAGCCCGTCCACCACGACGACCGGTGGCGCGCCCGTGTGCCGGGCAAGAACTCCCACCAGTTCCGCCGCGTCGCGCCCGGACTCTTCGGGAGGTGGGATCAACCCGGCGGTCACCATCTGCCGGCTGATCACGTCGGCGGCCCGGTTCGTGTCCATCGCCCGCACGTGGACGTTCGCCACGATCGAGTTCTCGCCGGGATCGGTGTGCCTCCAGGCCCGCCCGGCTGCGTACAAACGCGCACGTTCCACGGGGTTCGACAGGCTCACCACGCGGCCGACGAGCGCGGACTTGCCGGTGCCCGGTGAACCCGTGACGACCCGGAGACCGGATACACCGGATCGAACCCAGCCGACGACGCGGTCGACCTCCGCCGTGCGGCCGCTGAACCACGAACGGCCGTTGGGCGAGTCGCCGCCGCGTGCCGCGAGCAACAGGTGCTTCACGATCGACGGCGGTCTGTACAGCGGGTTCGGCAGCATCGGCTGTGCGGACCCGTACTGCATGAAGCGCGGCCGTTGGATGTCGCTGTCCCACGCGTTCAGGAGTGCGGCTCCGAAAGCCCCACCGTCGACCAGTGGCGTGCGGTCACTCCAGCGCCAGACGTCTTCGGCTGTCCTCGGCCCGAAAGTGAGCAAGTTGCGGAGCTTGCCGCCGAACAGGCCGTCACGGGCTGTCTCGACGCTCGAACACGCCACCAGCACGCCCGCCCAGTGCACCTGACCGGCCAGCAGCTCCTCCTGGACGGCCGCGACCGTGCGGACGGCCTCGTCGAGCTGGGCGCCCGAGTAGCAGGCGTCGATGATGATGAGCACCTGGTGCGCACCTGACGCGGCGCACCACAGCGCGAACTCGTGCAGCATGATGCCGTCGATCGCGCCGTCGTTGTCCCTGGCCAGGAGCCTGAGGTTGCCGGCGACGGGGATGGCGTGCCCGCTCCACAACGCCACCAGCGCGCCGCCGTCCTGCGGCTTGGTGCGCAGCGATTTCATGTGCGCGCGGATTTCGGGCTCGGTCGGATCGGCCAGCGGCTCGCCCACGAGGCCCCTGAGCAGGGCGCCGAACTCCCGCACGTCGCTCGCGGCGTGTGGCAGCGGCTGCACCAGCTCGTACGAGCTGACACCGATGCCGACGAACCTCCCCTTCATCAAGGTGTCGGCGGTCGGTACCGGCGGAGGCGCCTGTTGTTCGGGCTCGGGCTCGGGTGGCAGGACGGTGACGGGCTCGGGCTCGGGTGACGGTTCGAGCAGCTCCGCGGCTTTCCGCGCCGCGCGGGCGAAGGGCCGGAGGTGCTCGGGCACCGTCAGTTCGCCGGCCTCGTCCAGCACGACGGCGGTGACCTCGCCGAGCGCCGAAGCCTCCGACCGGGTGTAGTCGGTCAGCGCGTTGACGAGGGTCCAGGTGTCCAATGTGGACGCATAGGTCGACAGCTGCTCGCTGACCCCGTCGCGGAGCGCGACCATCAGCTCCTCCGGCGTCGACCCGGCGGCCTCGTGGAACAGGCCGCTGGTCAGCACCTCGGCGAGGTCGGCGGGCTGGGCGTCGGGCACCAGCTCGCGCTGGATGAAACGCAACACCCGCACGTGCAGGACGTCCTGGTTCGCGCAGAGGACGACGATGCGCCACGCGGGGCCGGACGCGGTGAGGCGGAACGACTCCACCAGCTCCCTTCCGTCCGGCGGGTCCTCATCGAGGTGGTCGAGGTCCTCGGAGGACAGATCGCCGACGGGGGAGAGCAGGACGCCGTCGCATCCGGTGGGGTCCTTGGCCATCGCGGTGCGAGCCCACTGGGCCAGGGAGGTGACGGACAGGCCGACTACCGGCAGCGGAAGCCAGGGGGGTTCGCCGGGTTTGCGGCGCAGGAGCGGGGACAGGCCGAACTTGAGGTCGCTGTTGGGCGCTCCCGGCCTCGACTGGCGAAGACGACTGGCCGGCTGGTCGAGCCCGGTGCGGCGCCACAGCTTCTGCGGCAGCGGGTTCAGCAGCAGGGTGTGCGTGGCGGAACCCCAGTCACGCAGCACCGACCAGATCTCCTCGCGATACCAGCCTTCCGCGACGCAGTCGGACACGACGATCACGAGCCGCCGCTGGCGCGGGTCCCGCAGCGCACGCGGCTTCAGGCTGACCTCGTGCGTCTTGTGCAACAACGGTTTGACCTGGTTCGGATCGATGTGCCACTTCTCGACGGTCCGGAACGCGCCCATGCGGCGGAGCACGCTCATCAGCTCGGTGACGGTGTCGTCCCACGCCGCCATGGACGCGGATCCGTCGACCACCACGTCGACGTTGAACCAGCGCTCCTTCGCCGGGACGAGCACCGGGGTGAGGATGTTGGTCGCCACGTAGTGCTCGATCGTGTCGTCGACGGAGAGCTCGCGGCGGGTGATGTTGAGGAACCGCTGCTTGAACGGACGAAGAGCGCGGGCGATGTCGAGGGTCTGCGCGAGCGCCCTGCCTGTGGGCAGCCCGGTTCGCGACCCCTGCCGGGCACCGGTCTCGTCGTCCTGCACCGGTGCGACGACGTCATCCTCGTGCGGCGGCTCCGGTTCCTCCAGCGGCGGCTTGTCCCATCGGGGCGAGTCGAGCTCCGGCGTGGCCGGCTGCAGGGTCGCGTCGGGTGGTGTCGCCGACGGGGGCGCGATCTCGGGTTCCGGCTGCATGGCGCGGGCGAGCCACAGCACGTCCGCGACCGACATCGCGTCGATGTCGGCCGAGAACGCCGTGAGGCCGCGGATCAGCCGGTCGAGCACGGCTCAGGCTTCCGAGAGGGCGCGCAGCAGGAGCTTCGACAGGGCTTGGCGTTGCTCGCCCTCCAGGCCGTTCACGAGGTAGATCGCGTTGAGGAGCTGGTCGGTCGCGACGGTCCGGCCGCTCGTCAGTTCCTGCATGAAACTGGTGAGCAGGTCACCCGCCTGCGCGGCCGCTTTGTCGCCCAGGTGCGCGCCCACGATCCTGGTCAGGTCGTCGACGTCCGGCTTCGGGACCTCGAAGCGGATGCAGCGCCGCAGGAACGGGGCGGGGAAGTCCCGTTCGCCGTTGCTCGTCATCACGATCACGGGGAACGTCGTGCACCGCACCTTGCCGTTGGAGATCAGGACGGTGCCCTCGCCCCCGGCCCGGCGGACCTTGATCTGCTCGGTCTTGTGCCTGGAGAGCTCGGGAATCGCGTACTCGCCGCGTTCGAGAACGTTGAGGAGGTCGCTCGGCAGGTCGATGTCGCTCTTGTCGATCTCGTCGATCAGCACGGCGCGGGGCCGGTCTCCCGGCAGCAACGCGGTGCCGAGAGGACCGAGTTCGACGAAGCGGCCGATGTCGTCGGCCTCGTCGTGCTGGGTCGCGTCGAGCCTGCCCAGTGCGTCGTAGCGGTAGAGCGCGTCGGTGAGCGTGCTGCGGGAGGTGATGTGCCAGCGCAGCACCGTGCCGAGCTTCAGCTCGGTCGCGATCGAGTCCACCACCGTGGACTTGCCGGATCCCGGTGGTCCGGTGAGCAGCAGCGGGCGGTGCAGGCACAGCGCGGCGTTGACCGCGTCGACGAGCCCGGGGGGTGGCTGGAAGGTGCTCGCCGAACGCTTCTCGGTCAGCGGGAACCTCCGCCACGGCGGCGGCACCGGCAGCGTGACGTCCCGCGCGATGTTGTCACCGCGGTAGTACGGCTCCCACGCCATGATCATCCTCTCGATCGTCCGAGGCTCGGCTGTGTCCTGAGATAGCTGCGGCAGAACGCCATCCAGTCCTGGTCGTCCCACACGGCCCTCACGACCGCGAGCGCCGGCGGCTCGTCCTGCGTCCAGCTGGCGCGGTAGGCCTTGGCGAGGGCGCTGGGCAGCGACTTCCAGTGCAGGCGCAGCTCCTGGTCGATGTCGTCCCACGCGCATTGGTCCTTGCCGGGCCACAACAGCACCGGCGAGAACGACAGCAGCGTCGCCAGCAGGTCGTCGCACTGGTCCGGCAGGAAGCGCAGCCCCATGGCGCCCTGGTGCTTGCCGCTCGCCAGCAACTCGCGGACCGTGTCGACGTCGCCGGTCTGGTGGGGCGTCAGCCAGACCAGCGCGTCCGCGCCGCGCTGGTCGATGAACTCCCACCGCTGGGGCGCCTCGGACAGCATCTTGAGCATGTGGCGCCGTGAGCCGAGGCGACCGCTCCACCGGACGACGACGTCGTGCCGCAGCCCGATCTTGCTGACCAGCGTGGTCTCCTCCGGGCGCCAGTGCGCCAACAGCGACGTCGGTACCGCGATCTCGACCTGTTTGAGCTCGTCGTTCTCGTCGGTGGCTTCGTAGATCGCCCACGCCAGCAGCACGCCCACCGCGGCCTCGGCGGAGCTCTGCGTCGGCTCGCACGGTTCCGTCTGCTCATCGATCTGCTTGTCACCGTCGAACAGCCACGCCATGACCGAGGTCGGCCACTGCCCGGTCAACGAGCCGTGCAGGCTGATCCGGAGCCGCCACTGCGTGGCGCTGCGTCGTTTGTCCGCCGCCTGGAGCGTGTCGTTCGCCCGGACCTCGTCGAGCAGGCCTACCGCCCAGGCGTAGAACCTAGGGTGCAGCACGTCCAGTCCCGCGTTGAGTGCGACGGTCGCGATGTAGTCGACCATCGCGGTCTTCCAGCTGTCGTTGCCGGGGGTGCGATGGAGGAACACGTGGGCGAGGTAGTCGGTCACCGTGATCGCGTTCATCGGCCCGGGCTTGCCGGGGAACGTCGTGGTCATCGCCGCGCCCAGTCGTTGCGACGTGAGGTGGTGCGGCATCCAGCTCTTGACGAACGCGCCCGCCTTCAGCACTTCACACAGGCCTTGGAGCACGATGCGGAGCTCGGAGACCTGGCCAGCGGCGGCCAGCATCGTGCCCAGGCCACTCACGTTCCACCGCTCGGGTTCAGGCGGCGGGGCGTCGAGCCGGGCCAGGTACGCCCGCACAACCGTGATCGCGGCCTCGCCCAGCACCACTTCCGCCGCGTCCGCGGAGGACGCTTCGTGTGCCGTCACCTCGTATGGCCGGTACCGCGACTTCTCGTGCATGAGGAAGAGGCCGACGTCGACGACCTGGGTCAGCGCGCCCTTGACCACGCTGGTCAGCTGGGACAGGCCTCGGGCGACGGAGTCGTCGAACGTGAGGCGGTGTCTCCCTGCGGCCATCCCGGTGCACTCGATGAGGACGCAACGTTCCTTCGCCACCCATTCGGCCAGCTTGGCGGCCATGTCGTGCACGTCGTGGCCGGGCGGCAGCAGCCCGCCGCTGAGCAGTTCCCAGTCGTCGGGGCCGGGATCACCGCCGAGCGACTCGACATCGTGGTCGAGCCGTACCGCGATCATCGCGTGCCGTTCCAGCAGGACCACCAGCGTGCGAAGACGCGCTCGCTGGCACAGCGCCGCGAACAGCAACGTCAGTTCGAGGCAGTTTCCGCCGCGGAGCATCTCCCACGGCTGTCGGATGACCTGCTCGTCCTGGTGGTGGTCGGCGAAGTCGACCAGCGAGGTGTCGTACGGAATGCCTTTGGCGGCGAGGAACTCGTACACCCGGCGGACGGTCGCGAGGCGATCGCGGCGCAGCTCGGCGTCGACGTGCGGTTCGTCGAACACGCGGATCGTGTCGGCCACCTGGACGTAGCAGGCAAGCCGTGCCGGCTCGTTCTTGTTCCACTTCTGCCAGTCCACACGCCCACCACTGTTTCAGCAGACTTCGACGACGTCGCTGACCGAGCACCCTGCCCAGTCGACCTTGAGCTCGTGGGTGCCGACGGAAAGCCCCCTCACGCGATATCTGCATCCTTCTTCGGTTTCCGACAGTTCGACGGGTACATCACGAGAAATCGTCAAACGGGGAGGTTCGGTTACATCGGCACCGTTCAGCACGCAGTCGATCGTGACCGGTTCGCCGCTCGGGCTGACCTCGTCGACGCGGACGTCGAGGGTGACTTCCGCCGGTCTGGCGGCCTCTTCCCATTCCCCCTGTTCAGGCCCCTGCAGATCGCTGAGGCCCCTGGAGCCCATCATCAGCGTTTTCACCAGACTGGCCAACGTGTTCGGGACCGTGTGCATGGTGGAGTGCTTTCCGTTCTCCCACCACCACGGGCCATCGTCGGAGAGCTCGATGGGCAGCGCGGAGAACTCGGGCACGGTGCCGTCGCCCGTGTGGAACGCGAGGACGTCCGGGTCGTCCGACGCGAGCTCGGTCGACGCGCTCAGCGTGGTCTCGCCGACGACAGCCGACTGCAGGGTGCGCTGTCCGTGGCCGATGATCGGCCGCATCCGCACGAGCTCGTCGAGCCGCCTTCCCTGATGCGAGGAACGCTCCGGATCCATTGCGCGGTGGAAGTCCTCGTAGGCGTCGCGGGCGCGGGCGACGTCGAGCCCCCCGACGTTCCCGGTCAGCTCGCTCACCCGCACCAGCGGCCCGCCCGGCCGCTGCGCCACCATCGGGTAGCGGGGGAGGAGCTGGTAGACGGAGGTGAAGTTCCTGAGGACCTCGGACATCGCGGTGAAGTCGATGCCGAACCGGCTCAAGCCGTTGGCCAGCATGTGCACCGCCTTGACCGAGCCGCGGAACGGGGTGCCGAAGGTGATGAACGTGCGGCAGTCCCGCCAGCCGCCGAGCACGTCGAGGTAGTACTTCGCCACCAGCCCGCCCATGCTGTGGCACACGAGAACGACCTTCGGGCCGCCGCCGATCTGGTACGCGCGCCACTTCGCCAGCTCGCGGTCGATCAGCGTCTTGAGCCCGAGCGCGGACACCCTGTTGTCCCGCCGCCAGTCGTAGGCGAACTCGAAGTAGTTCGCCGGCGCACCACCGGCGTCGGCGGGATCCCCGTGCCGCAGCTCGAAAGCCGCGTCGAGCGCCCGCCGCAGCGGCGTGTACTGGTTGAGCGTCGCGAACCCCGGCAGAGCGACCGGTGTGCTGATCAAGCCGGTCGCGACCACTCCGTCCCGGTGGTCGGGGTCATCGAGCTTCCCCCGGTCACCGGCGAGCCGGGCGAGCACGTCGTGCCGGTCGCGCAGCAGCGAACCTGCCATGCCGATCGACGGTTCCCAGACCGGCCCGTCCTGATCGCGCAGCACGCTCCCGCCGATACCGGGCAGCACCACGATCATGTCCTTGAACCGTGCCCGTTGCGCCACGTCGTCCTCCACGCGTCCAGGACCGTTGAGCGTAGGCAGCGGGGCGAAAGCAGGCGTCGCAATTCAGCGAGCAGACGAGAGCATCACCCGATCGGTGGCACGACCTGCTCACGCCCACCGACGCGCGGCCGATAGCAAGGTAGTCGCAACTCAACACGAACGAAGGGCTAGACCGTGGCCGACCGCCTGCCAGCGCTGATCGCCGTGTACCAGAGCGATCGATCCGACCGCGTCACGACGCTGACCGTCAGCCTCGCCACGATGGGCGCGGCGGTCACCTACCTCGTGGGCATGATCGCCTTCTACGACAAGCTCGAGCTGCTGGGCTGGGCGATCAGCCTGTTGCCGTTTCCACTCGTCTGCATCGCGGCCTTTCACTCCCAGTTGCTCAACCTCGCCGCGGTCCGAGCCCGGTCGATCCTCACACTGGAACGGGAGATTCTCGGCGACGCGAGGCCCGCATCCGTCGGTGCGACGGCGACTGAGCTCGCCACCAACATCCACACCGCGCCACTGCCGCACCGCCTCACCTCGCTGATCTCGTACGGCGGAGTCGCCCTGATCAACCTGACCTTCATCGTGCTGATGCTGGTGAAGGCGGCGCGTCACCTGCACGGGTGGGTGGCGGTACCGGCAGTCGTCTACGCGGTGCTGCTGGTACCCATCGCGGTTGCATGGCGGCACAGCACACGCAACCTGGATCCGCGCCAGACCTAGTGCCCTGTGCGATGTGAAACGGGTCCAGAGCTTCGCGAGCTGGGCCTGGAGATGCTTGACCACGACACCTACCCGGCCGCCAGCCTGCCCGCAGTGCTGTCCTGGTCGCTGCGCCGGCTCACCGGCTCACCGGCTCACCGGCGAGCAGCGCACGGTGTTCGCGCTGCTGGCCATCGCCCCGGCCCCGACACCACCCTGCCCGCCGCGACCGCCCTCACAGGCCTGCCCGGTGGCCGCGACCGCAAGGTGCTATCGGCGCTGGAGGAGGCGTCCCTGCCCGAACGGCGGCCGCACGGCCGTCGCGAACCGGCCGATCTACGTCGCTCTCGCGGTCACCTGCAAGGGGTCGCCGTGACATCCTCGGGTTGTGGGCCGGCGACGGCGGCGAGGGCGCCAAATACTGGCTGCATGTACTCACCGAGCTCAAGAACCGTGGTGTGGCCGACGTGCTCATGGTGGTCTGTGTCGGGCTGACCGGTCTGCCCGACACAGACCACCGTCTGGCCGCAGACGATCACCCAGACTTGCGTGGTTCACTTGCTGCGCAACAGTTTCCGCTACGCAGGCCGTCAGGACTGGGACGCGATCGCCAAGGTCCTCAAACCGATCTGCACCGCGCCAACCGAGGCCGCCTCCCGCGAGCGGTTCACCGAGTTCACCGAGACCTGGGGCGCCCGGTATCCGGCGATCGTGCGGTTGTGGCACAACGCCTGGGCCGAGTTCGTACCGTTCCTCGCGTTCGATCCGGAGATCCGGTGGGTGATCTGCTCGACCAACGCGATCGAGAGCGTCAACGCCCGCATCCGCCGCGCAGTCAAGGCACGAGGGCACTTCCCGAACGAGCAGGCCGCACTCAAGTGCGTCTACATGGCGCGTCGCCTGCCGGTCCTGCCGCGGAAGCAACGGGCTCACTTCTACTTTCGCGGGATCGGTCGGTCCGGCCGACAGGCCTCTTTCACAAGGCGTGGTCGGCACTCGTGTGGAGTGCGCCAACCGGGCGACTCGCGTCCGGTTCTCGCTTTGGCAGGGGCGTGCGTACCTAAGCTGCAGTCTCGCCGATGACACCGGAGTCGCGTTCATGCCCGGACCTGAGGAACCTCAGTCGCATAACACTGTTGACGGGACCGTCCACGGCTTAGTCGTGCAGTCTGGGGCGATCCGGGATGTTCATGTGCACTCGTCGCCCTCACCGCCTCCGTTGACGCACCCGCCGCACTCCACCGGCCCGCGTGACGGTTGGCTGATTCTCGTCGGTGTACTTGGCTTCATCAGCGTTCCGCTGTGGCCGCTGATGTATTTCGGCAGCGCAAGAGGTGCTCAGAGGATCTATCCGAGTCCGGTGTGGCTGGCGAGCGACTCGGCGATGCTGTCCGGCCTCACCAAAGTCGGCGAAGTCGTATCGCTCTCGACTCCGGCGGAACTGGTTCCGTTGCTGCTCGCAGTGCCATGCGTCGTCATTGCGATGTCACTGGCGTACGGAGTCCTGCTGATGACCAAATCCCAGGCACGCCTTGGTGCAACGGACCTGGCCGGCATGACGGCGTGGTGGGGTATCGCGGCTTACAGCGCAACATCCCTCGCGGTTACTGCCGAAGGACCGGACGCCTTTAAGGAACCAACACTGGTGTTAATCCCTTGGGTTCTGCCCGGACTGGTCAGTATCATCGCTCTTGCCAGGGTGATTCGCCATGAGTGGGCTGGGTTGTCACTACTTGGGCAGCGCGCGGTTTTCACCGCGCTCGCGGTGCCGTGCGGGTTGGTATTGTTGGTTATCAACCTGCGGGTCATCTCTCTGGAGCCAGTCGGAGTGATTGTCCACGTGGCGGTGTATATAGGTGTTCCCGTGCTGGCCACGCTCCTGCGCGGCCGGAGAGCCGCCTGTCGGCTGCTCGCGAGCTGGGCGCTGGCGGCTGCGGCGAAGCTCGTCTGCGACAGCATGGTGCTCGAACACCTCAGCGCCTACGGTTACATCTCGCGGTCTGCTTCCGGTGTAACCGAAGTATCGATGTCGATCGACACGTTGGTGGTGCCGGGCTTTGTCGCTAGCGTAACCGCGGTCGTGCTCGCAGTTGTACTCAACATCCGACTTCACGGGGAGACCGCGTCGGCAGAAGCGGGTCGATCGGGCAGGCGGGTTGGCGACGGCGCGCATGATCGGTATCTCTGACCATTGCTGCTACAACAGGTGCAGCGCAGCTGCGAACACCAACTCCGGCGGCCGGGGCGGCAGCGCCAAGCTCACCGCACGAGCGGCAGTCCGTCCACATTGGCCTCGCGCAGCTCCGGCGCAACGTCTGGGTCGAACAGCCATCCCTGGCAGTAGCCCGCCAGCAGCCGGACGTTGACGAGTTCAATCGGTGGTGGCTTTGACCACACCTCGTACCTTCAGCCGCGAGCCTCGACAGCACGCCGGTTGGACCGGAGTCGGTGAGCAGTAGGTAGTCCGGCACGTGTCGCTGGCGCCGGCCGCCGATCCTCCGTCTCCAGGAGGAACGGCTGCGCGACGATGCCGCGCACTGATCGGTCGAAGTTCGCGAAAAGCAGCCGGGCCAACTCCAACCGCGACTCGTACAGGACGAGGCCGTTCTCGGTCGCGGACCAAAAGCTGCCGGAGTAGTGGCGTTGCCCTTTGTAGGAAAGGAAAGTGCGCCACGGCGCAGCTGTCCGCAAGGTCTGCACGTCGATGTCCAGCCAGCTGACCACCAGCTCCGAGACGCGGTCAGGAAGCCGAACATGGACAGACACCGGAAGGGGCTTCGACGCGACCATCAGGGAGCTCCCGCGCAGGTGAGCCGTTAGACGCCTTCCTGTGGGGTGCCAGAACTCCGCATACGCGCTGAGCTTCGGTGATCGAGCGCTGTTGTCCTCGCGGGGCGAGGAAGGCGATCGCGGAGTGCGCGCCCGCCAAGCTCGGGCTGTTTCCGATCGGCGCTGCTCCTACATCCGCGAGTGGGTGGACAGGGCTGGGACCCGTTGGGGATGGGGGTGAAGGTGTGGTCCTCCATCGCCACGTTCGCGATCTTGGGCACGGTGCAGTCCGTGTTGGTGTGCATTGCGGTCGAGCTTTCGAGGAACCGTGATTCGTCTCCCCGAGGCGTATCCACCGACGACCTCGGTCAGGAGTCCAGGCCGAGCACGAGCTGCGGGGTCGGGATCGTGTGGTCGTCGCGGATCGGCCGCACCGCTGTCCCCAACGCGAAGAACTCCGTGACGTGGCCGGACCAGCTGTGGTTGTGCTGCAACAACTGCACGCCGACGATACCTTCCGCCTTCAGCGCCGCGGCCTCCGCCTGCATTCGCTCCATGGCGAGTTCCCTTGCCGTGTAAAGGCCTTGGGTGAACGCGGGCAGCTCCGCGTTGCGGCCCAGATTCTTCACGACTGCGCCGAGGTTCTGATGTGCGACGTGGTAGACGCACGTGCCCATCACCATGCCGGACGGTGCATATCCGGCCTGCAGCAACGTCCAGAAGTCCTGCCCGGACAGGTCCGAGGTGAACGGCTTTCCCGCGTGGTTGCGCCAGTTCCCGCCGTCCTCCGCCTTCACCGCGGTGCCGATCGCGCTGAACTCGGCGACGTGCGTTCCCCACTCCTTGAGCTCGACCTTGAGCCGCACGCCGACGATGCCGTCCGCACCGAGAACCTCCGCCTCGGCCTGCATGCGGGTCATCGCGAGCTCTCGTGCGCGGTACATCGCCTGCGAGAGCACGTCGAGCTCCTGGTTGGCGTACCAGCGCCGGAACTGCGTGCCGACGTGGTAGATCGACACGCCGAGCACCAGACCGAGCGGCCGGAAACCCGCCTGCCGCACGAGCAGGAACTCGTTGACGGACAGGTCGGAGGTGAAGATCCCCTTGCCGTCCGGGTGGAGCTGGCGGAGTCTCTTCATCGCCTCGGTGGACAGCTCGACGCTCATCCGGTTCCCCCTTCGTGCATCGGCATGATGGTCAACGGCTGCCGCGAGGCCAGCCGGAACTGCGCGATCGTGGTGCCGTGCTCACGTCCCGTGGCCGGCGGTCGCCGAGCGCGAGCCGCGGAACACCGAGGTGCCGCTCGCCTGGCCAAGCCGGACGAAGCCGACCGACCTGATCATCGCGCACTCACCGGCACGATCGTCAACGGGGCGACGACCGGCGTGCCGAACCGCACGATCGCGGTCGCCGTGAACACCGCCTCCGCGTAGAGATCACGTCCGTGCAACTCCCTCTCACCCTGCGCCGGAGGTGACCACGGCAGCTCCAGTCTCCACGTGTTGTCCTTCTGGCCCAGCCTGTTCATCCAGCAATGCGGTTCACGCATCCGCACGGTCGCCTGCCCCAGCACCAAGCCTGCGCCGTACAGCCGTTTGCAGTCGAGGCGCAGGTGTGCTCGCGCACGTTGTTGGACATCCCGTACGACTGCGCTGTGCTGCAGCAGCTCCCGGTTGGCCAGCGACGTCCCGATCGCGAACGGCTGTTCGACGTGGTGCGCGACGACCGCGGCGATCCCGAGTGCGAGACCACAGGGAACCCATCCGCTGTGCACCAACTTGGCGAAGTCGCGGCCATCGAGGTCCGTCAGGAACGGCACCTGCGGCCGCACGTCGCCGTCCGCACGCACGGCGACACCGGTCACGCTCACCTCCGTGGCACGGCCGACCGGTTGCTTCTCGGTCACCTTGATACCGATGACGCCGTCCGCGTGCAGCGACTTGCGCTTCAGCTGGCCGAGCGCGTCGTCCACCGCGGAAGTGAGCACTTCTTCCTGCGGCTGCGCGGGACTCACGGTCGCGCCGCAGTCCAGGCGACCGACCACTGCGCGACGGACGTGGTTGCCGAAAACCGGGCCGAGCGGGGTGAAACCGGCGGACCGCAACGCCTGGTGGTCCGCCGCACTCAGCTTCACGACAGGTCCGGCAACGTGATGCGGCGCAACAGCTCCGCGGCCTTGGCGTGATGCGCGGCGTACGACGCCAACGCGTCCGCGAGCTCACGGGACCATGTGTCGATCCTGACCTCCGAGGTGCTCAGCACGATGCCGCGCGATTCGTGGACGATCTGCGCGCCCACCTCGGAACCGACCGACTTCCTGCGCAACGTGAACCGGCGGTCGCCCACCCGCACGGTCACGGCGAGCACCGGGCCGTCACCCCGGCGCAGCACACCGGTCTTTCGCCGTACCTCGACCATGTCCGGCGGCAGGGCGCCGGCCAACGTGTTCACCAGGAAACCCGCGTACAGCGCCAGATCCTCGCTGTACGTCCGCAAGCTCGCGGCGAGCGTCTCCACATCCCAGTCCGGCAACCTGCCCCCAGTGCGGATCAATGTTCCCGAAGCATAATCGGTCGCCACACCAACGGATACAGCCTCTCCAGGGCAGCGGGCGATGTATTCACGACCTCTGCATCTCCTCTTGCGGGCAGCCCGGCAGCCGCAACGAGGTCTTCCTCGCCCGTTCAGACCACGCATGCTGTCCGCGGAGCGGAAGAATGGGGCGAACGCGCGCAGCGCGGTGTGGGGTGCCGGAACTCCGCACACATGCGCTGATCGGCGGTGGACGGGCTCTGTCGGTCTGACGGCATGATCGTGGGCTTGGATTGGGCTGATTGCTCATGACCCCATCAAGCCCGCGACCAGCTGCCGCCTGCGGACCAGCGACACTCTGCCGCAGTACTCGATCTCGGCACCCGCAGAGTGCTCCGCACGCGCATCCTCGGCGGACTCATCAACGAGTACGGACAAGCTGCCTGACCAGCGGCGATGACTTTTCGAGCGACACAGGTTCCAAGAACCCGTTCGCGTTCGTGGAACTGCGGGACGTGCAGGAGCTGTCGAACTTCTTCGAGCGGCGCGTGTCGGCCTACCAGGTCGGCGTGACCGGCACGGTGGCGTTCGACGAGGACTTCTGAGGCGAGGCGGGGGCGCCTGTCGGGCGGCCCCGTACGACTTCTGTGCGATGCTGTCTCGCCGACGGCATCGCACGGGAGCCACCTTTGAGTTCTGCTGAGTACAAGCCACTGTTGCCTGGCATCGGGTTCGCCGGGTACCGGTCGTTCACGACGTGGCAGCAGTTCTTGTTCCCCACCAAGGTGACTGTGCTGGCGGGGGTCAACAACTGCGGCAAGTCGAACGTGCTGCGGTTCCTGCAGCGAATTCTGCCCAGCCTGCCTTCCTCCCTGCCTCTCCATGTCGGCCACGTGTCGATAGCCGAGGCGATTACGGCCGCGGAGCAGCAGCCGGGGCTCCACCTGGATGATCTTGACCTTCCCCGTGGGTTCACCGGGACCGCGAGGTTCGAGGTCGGGGTTCCCATGGAGGCCGGCGAGCCGGTTCATCCGAGCGGCGGGCGCTGGAAATCACACGATGACGTCCACCGGCAGACCAAGGCGTTGCTTCGCGGGGCGGACGAGAAGTACTGGTCGCGGTTCGTTCTGAACAACGGGCGACTCGTGGTGGACGGCGAGCGTGCCGGCATGGCGATGTCGCGGTGGAACGACTGGCACGGTGACAGCGGTGGTGCGCGGCCCGCTCTCGGTTACGCGCCGGCCGGTGAGAAGGCCATGCACGACGTGCTGACGTCCATCGGTGGTTTCACCTCGTTTCCCGGCGTGGTCACGATCACGAGCTCGCGCAGGGTCGAGGCGACCGAGGACCTCGAGCCCGACTGGTTGTCAGGCCGGGGCATCATCAAGGCTCTGGCGGCGCTTCAGAGCCCGACTCACGACAAGTGGGACGACTCGATCGACCGGTGGAACACGATCAACCGGTTTCTGCGGACCGTGCTCGGTGATGAAGACGTCGCTCTGCGGATTCCGTATGACTGCTCGACGATCCAGGTCGAGACGCCCCAACGCGTCCTTCCACTCGCGAACCTCGGCAGTGGTGTGGAGCAGGTGATCGTTCTGGCTGCCGCAGCCACTGTCACCAGCGGTTCCCTCGTCTGCATCGAGGAACCGGAGACGAACCTTCACCCGCTGCTCCAGAAGAAGCTGGTTCGTTACCTCACGGACGAGACCGACAACCAGTACGTCATCGCGACGCACTCCTCGCATCTGCTGGACGACTCCCGGGTCACCGCTCATCACCTGCGACTCACCACGCAGGGCACGGAGGCTCGGATCGCGCTGCGTCCGCACGAACTGGTCGACATCTGCCACGACCTGGGCTACCGGCCATCCGATCTGCTACAGGCGAACTGCGTCATCTGGGTCGAGGGGCCGAGTGACCGGACCTACGTTCGCAGGTGGCTGGAGTTGATCGACCCGGAGTTGGAGGAGGGCATCGACTACGCGGTGATGTTCTACGGAGGCAAGCTTCTCGCTCACCTGACGGCGAGCGAGAAGGCGTTGGCCGACTTCATCTGTCTCCGGTATCTGAACCGGGCCAGTGCTGTGGTCATCGACTCCGACATGACCAGTGCGGCGATGACGATCGGCCAGACCAAGGAGCGGATCCGGGACGAATACCTGACTGATGACCCAGCACCGGGATTCGCCTGGGTCACGGACTGCTACACCGTCGAGAACTACGTGTCCGGCGACGTCCTGAAGGTCGCGGTGGAAGAGGTCCACAGCGGCACCTGCTATGACCCGGTCGGGCAGTGGGAGAACCCGTTGCCGAAAAGTCCTGGCGGCCCGCGGTACGACAAGGTGGGCATCGCCAACGCTGTCGTACCGAGACTGCTGCCTGAACACCTGGACGTGCTCGATCTGCGGGAGCGAGTGCAGGAACTGAGGGATTTCGTGCGGGCTGCCAACGGCCACTCGATCGCACCCCAGCCCGTCGACTAGCTACTCGTGCACCGAGTACGGCGTGAACGTGCTGTGGTTCTCGTCGATCGACAGCGTCCGCCCGACCTGGGGGAAGGCCCGCTGAGCACACCCCACCCGCGGACACGTCTTGCAGCCGGGTCCGATCGTCACCGCGGCCTCGTGGTCGTCGATGTCGAGCCCGGCCGAGTACACCAGCCGTGACGCGTGCCGCAGCTCGCAACCGAGCCCGACCGCGTAGATCTTGGTCGGCGTCCCGTGCCGGTGCGGCCGGCGGGTGACGGTGCGCGCGATCCAGAAGTACCCGCGCCCGTCCGGCATCACGGCGATCTGCCGCAGCACACGCCCAGGCGAGCTGAACGCCTCGTAGATGTTCCACAGTGGACACGTGCCGCCCGTGCGGGAGAAGTGGAACCCCGTGGCGGACTGGCGTTTCGACATGTTGCCTGCCCGGTCGATCCGGATGAACGAGAACGGCACTCCACGCCGTTGCAGCGTCCGAACTGCTACGCCGAACGTTTCGTCGGCACTGTCAGGCGCGAGCTCACCGACAGGCTGCTCGTCATCAACGAGCACCACCTCAAGTCAGTGCTGAACCGCTGCATGTCCCACTACAACCACCGTCGACCACGTCGAGCGCGACACCACACTCCTCCGCAACCTGATCACCCGACCGCAGAGCCCGGCTGTAGGTCTGCAAGTCGCCGGCAAGTACTCGGCGGCTTGATCAACGAGTACAAACCTGCGGCAGCCTGATAGCCAGGTCAGACCCACTGGACCGTGTTTTGGCACCCCGCAGGCGCGACGACATGGAGTTCGGCGCGACCGAGCTCGCGCTGGCGGCGCAACGGTTCGGAGACGACCGGGCAGCCGGCTGGTTCGCCGAGGCCGCCGACTGGGCCACGTCGTACCTCGACGGCGACGGGCGGGGCTCGCTCGGCATCGCCGACGTGAGCGCGATGGCGCACGCGGATCTCGCCCCGCACCTCGACGGGGAGATCCGCGACCGCCTGGCGGAGGACCTGCGCGGTCACCTGCGCGATGCCGTCACTTTCGCCGAGAAGGACCCGTTCGGTTCCGGCGTCGCCTACTGGAGCTGGGATTCCGTGCCGAAGACGTTCGGCCTCGTGCTCACCGAGGCGTACTACCGCAGGCTCACCGGCGACCAGGAGTTCACGGCTTTCGCCGGACGTCAGCGGGGCTGGGCCTTGGGCGCCAATCCGTGGGGCAGGTCGTTCGTCATCGGAGCCGGCACCCGCTCACTGGACTGCCCGTCCCACGCGATCGCGAACCTCACCGGGCAGTCGCCGGTCGGGGCCGTGGTCAACGGCCCCAACGCGGCCGAGCAGTTCAAGGAGCTCAACACCTTCCCGACGATGCGCGCCTGCCCCTCGGACGGGTCCAACGCCCTGGCGGAGTTCGACGGCGCCGGCGCGCGGTTCCTGGACCACGCGGGCGCATGGGCCAGTGCCGAGGTGGCGATCGACTTCACCTCCACGGCCTTGCTGGCGTTCGCGCTGTCCGCGCACTAGGCGAGGCACTTCCAGCTGTACGGGTCGGAGATGGCGGTAGACCTGGAGAAGACGGCCTGCTCGTGCGGGTTCTGGCGCTGGCAGGCGTCGTCCAGGTCCATGGCCACCTGTGCGCCGGTGCCTGTTACGCAGCGCCAGTCGTGGGCGGTGGTCCCCGCGAGGACGACCCCGTTCACGGCGCCGATGGACGTGCAGTAGCCCTGCAGGTCGAGGCCGCCTTTCTCGGTGAACGCCGGCGGCTGCGCGAGGGTCACGGTGACCGAGTTCGTACCGGCCGGCAGCCGGACGATCCCCTTGGTGCTGTCGACGGTGCCCGCGCTCGCCCTGGTGATGTTCCCGAGGAACGCGGGCACCTCGAAGCTCACGCCGCCCGCGGGGGTGGCGCCGGACAGGGTGAGGGTGACGTTCGCCCCGGAGGCGGTGACCGCCGCACCCATGCGCCTGCCGCCCGCGATGGGGAAGGTGCCGACGCTCGTGGTGGCGCCGTCACGCAGCCACTGCTTCGGCAGACCGCGACCGACGATCACCGTGCCGTCGAGCTTCTCGGCGAGCAGCGAGTCCAGCAGCACCTTGGAGGCGTTGGCCTGTCCCCACATGTGCGGACTCGAGCCGCTGCCCGAGGTGCTGTGGGTGCCGGGGGACCAGTTGCTCGTTCCCACGGCCTGGATTCCTTCCCACCACGAGAAAGGAGCGCTCTGCGCGTTCTGGATGAGGTACTGGTAGCCGTAGATGCCCTCGGAGCGGTAACGGGAGGAGGCCAGTCCTGCCGACCCGTAGCCCGCGTTGTACGAGCTGCTCACCCCGGGGTAGCCGCCGAAGGTGTGCTTGGGCAGGCCGGACAGGCGGCTGAAGCCGTTGTCGTAGGTGGAGTCGATCAGGTCGATCATCGGACCGGCCGGGCTGCTGCCCCACAGCTGGCCGTCCCACGCCCAGCGTCCGAATAGGAACATCGAGGCCCAGTTGCCGTTGTTGGTCTGGCCGCAGACGTTCGCGCTGCTGTTGGGAACGTCCATGGCACAAGGCAGATAGGACAGGCCGTTGGCCGAGATCGTGGTGTTCAGCCGTGCGTTGACCGCGCGCAGAAGCGTGTCGTAGGTGCGGTCGGCCCAGGACGCCTCGGCTGTCTCGCCGAGGGTGGTGGCGATGTACCGGTAGGTGAGGAGGGCGAGCAACGCCGACTGGTTGTCGACGGTCCAGTACCCGGTGTGGTCCACCGCGATGGTGGCCTTCATGATGCCGCCGGGGCCGGTGGCGTCGGACTCGATCCTGCGGGCGGTCTGCCTGATCGTGGCGAAGTTCGCGCGGACGAACGCGGTGTCGCCGGTCTTGCGCAGGTACACGGCCCAGGGCCAGTTGTACTTCCAGGTCCCGTCCGGGTACATCCGGGTGATGTCGTTGGGGTCGTCCTGGGCGATCAACGTGGGCAGGTAGTCCTTGGCGCGGTTCAGATCGCCCGCCTCCAGCAGCTGCACCAGCATGCCGACGAGGTCGTGGTTGAAGATCGCGTCGTAGCCGTTCTCGCCGACGTTGAGGCGGTTGCCGTCCTTGACGAGGTTCGTGGTGATGTACCCGGCCCGGTAGGCGTTGGCCAGCTGCGGATCGGGCACCTGGATCTGGGCGATCTGCGCGAGTTTGTCGTCCCAGTAGGACGTCATGTGCGCGTAGTGGGCGTCGTATCCGCCGGCCGCTGTCAGTTCGGCGGCCGTGGGCCAGGCGTACCCCTGGCCGAACCGGTCGGCCGCGATGACGTAGTCGAAGTCGGTGGTCTGTCCTGGTTGGACGGTCGTCGACGGGCGGTTGAGCGGGTGGGTCCCTCCGGTCGGCGCCGGGTCCAGCACGTGCGCGACCGTGTCGTGGTTGACGACGCGGACCCGCGAGTAGATCGCGACGAAGTCCCGGTTGCCGAGCCTCACCTGGTCACCGAAGTTGGTGATGGTGACGGTGCTGTTGTCCCGCTCGAACTGCGTCGTCAGGGCGGGGTAGTAGCCCCCGGCGTTGAACCACTGGACGCGTCCGGGGTTGTTGTAGATCCCGAACCGGACCGTGGTGTTCGGTCCTGAGTGGACGTCGAAGCTCCCGTCCTTGTGCGTGAGCACGCCGTAGTAGTCGCCCTCCCAGCCGATCGAGGCGCTGTCGTGCTGCGTCACCGCGGCTCGCGCGTCGCTGGGGTGCCACACCGGGGAGCTGCCGGCCAGGACCAGGGCGGCGGTGACGATCACGGCAGGCCACCCGCGCCGCCTTCGGCTGTGCGTCTTCATGATGGGCCTTCCCTTCCGAGCGCGCCCCGGTCATGGACATCTGCCGCCGAATTTGATCGTTAAAATTGGCGTGGACCGAACCCAACCACAGGCTCGCTCAGACTGTCAACGGGGGGAGAACTCCCCGCAACGCCTGGGCTTTCGGCCCAGGCGGGGCTGCGGATCCGTCACTCCGCCGGCGTGATCAGACCCGGCGACGCGACGAACCGCGCACGACCAGTTCCGGCGCCAGCAAGGCCGCCACGGGGAGCACCGTCCCGTCGGGCGGGCACAGGGCCTCCACGATCCGCCGCCCGATCTCGGGGATCGGCTGGCGGACGCTGGACAGGTCGAGGACCTCCGCCGAAGGCGTGTCGTCGTACCCCACCAGGGCCACGTCCTCCCCGGGAGTCCGCCCGAGATCGCGAACGGCCTGCATGGCGCCCGCCGCCAGGGTGTCGGAGGCCGCGACGAGGGCGGTCGGCGCATCGGCTCGGTCCAGGAGACCACGAGCCATCCTCGCGCCGCTGATCCAGGTGTCCTCACCACGCACGTCGAGGCGGTGGCTGCCGGCCAGCAGACCGTGCCGGTCCATGGCCGTCACCCAGCCCCCGGCCCGATCGTCACCGACCCGGTGACCCTCCGGGAAACCGAGGAACCCGATCCTCTGATGTCCGCACGCGGCCAGGTGCTCGACGACGACGGCGATGCCCGCCGCGTTGTCGACGTCCACCCAGCCGGTCGCGTCGGCCGAGTCGGAGAACCGCCCGAAGCACACGAACGGCACCCCGGCGTCCAGCAGCATCGACGGCCGCGGATCGTCGGGCACCACGTTGTACAGCACGACACCCTCGGCCGCCCCGCTGCGCACCAGCCGCACGCAGGTGACCACCTCGTTCTCCACGTCGTCCACCGCGAACAACATCAGGTGCCTGCCCACCGCCTGACCGGCCTCGGCGAGCGCGTGCAGGAACCGGTCGTGCAGGTGGGCGAGCGAGTGGGAGGAGACGGGCTCGATGCGGCAGGCGATCATGCCGGCCGAGCTGGAGCGCAACGCCCGAGCGGCCCGGTTGGGCTGGAACCCCAGGTCCGCCACGGCGGACAACACGCGTTCCCTGGTCTGCGGCCGCACCTTCTCGGGGTAGTTCATCACGTTCGAGACCGTCTGCTTGGACACCCCGGCCGCCACGGCGACATCGGCGATCGTGACCGGGCCGGACCGCGGCGCGGCAGGCCTGGCAGGCGACTTCGCCACGACGGACACCCCTGACCGAGTTGAACGTTAAAAATCCGGCTGACCGGTGACATCCTAAAGTAAGCCCTGGTTGTCGCAGGTGTCGTCAGAGCAGAGTGGCCGGACCGGCGCTGTCGCCCTCTGACAGGAACGGACAGGATCCTCGCTCCCCCAGGTGCGTGAGAGCGATTCCATGGTGCACTGCCCGCTCGGCTCCGGTCGGGTCCGGTGCCGGGAAAGGTGCCAGGAAATGAGTTCCAGGCGGCGGATCGGTCGTGTCCTTCTGGCTCTCCTGACCATGTTCGGCGTGGTCACCGGCGCCTCACCGGCGACAGCGGCCACCACGCCGACACTCAGATTCGCGAACCCGTTGAGCCAGGCGCTGTACGGCAACGCCTACTCGGCCGCGCTGGACAACCTGTTGCGCATCAACACGATGGGCTACGACGCGGGCTACAACAAGAGCGGGCTGCTGGATCCGGCCGTCGGCTTCGTCCGCGCCGGTGGTGGCTACCGCCAGCCGTGGACGCGTGACGCGTCGATCAACAGCTGGAACGCGACCAGCCTGCTGTCGCCGGCTCTGGCGGAGAACACGCTGTGGGCCGTGGTGGACAAGGACTCCGCCGGCGCGTTGCGGGTGCAGCAGGACGACCAGCAGTGGGACCAGGTCATCTGGCTCACCGCCGCGTGGCACCACTTCCTGGTGACGGGCGACCAGGAGTTCCTCGGCAACGCCTACCGCACCGCCAAGAACACCCTGGCGATCCGGGAACGCGCCGGCGCGGCAGGGTTCAACGCCACGTACGGGTTGTTCACCGGCGCGTCGTTCTTCAACGACGGCATCGCCGGCTACCCGGCGCCGCCCGCCGACGCGACCGAGTCGGTCAGCACCGGGAGCATGCCGTGGCCGGGCATCACGAGCGGGATGTACCTGAGCACCAACGAGGTCTACTACGCCGCGTACGTCAACGCGGCGAACATGGCGGACCGGCTGAGTCAGGCGCAGGACGCCGCCGCCTACCGCACGAAGGCCGCCGCGCTGAAGACCGCGATCAACCGGTACTTCTGGAACGCGCAGACGGGCCTGTACAACTACCAGCTGCTCGCCAACGGGACTCCCGGCGCCTACCAGGAAGGTACCGGTCTGGCGTTCGCGATCCTCTTCGGCATCGCGAGCCCAGCGCAGGCGCAGTCGATCATCGCGCGCACCCGCACGATGACCTGGGGCCTGCCGGACACCTACCCGCACTGGGACCGCTACTCCGACGCGCAGCCCGGCCGCCACAACGCGATCGTCTGGCCGCTCGTCCAGGGACTGTGGGCCAAAGCGCTGGCGCGGCAGGGAAACCAGAACCTCTTCGCCGCCGAGACGACGCGGCTGGCGAAGCTCGCGAACAACAACAGCGGTTTCTGGGAGATCTACAACGGCAACACCGGCGTCGTCGACGGCGGCTACCAGCGACTCGGCGACACGGTGAAGTTCCACTGGGGTTCCGAACCCGACCAGACCTGGTCCGCCACGGCGTTCCTCGACATGGTCCACACAGGACTGTTCGGGCTGCGGCACACCGAGCAGGCCCTGACGTTCGCTCCGGACCTGCCGGAGGGCTGGGGAGACGTGACCCTGCAGAACCTGCGCTACCGCGACGCCGACCTCACGATCACGCTGCGCGGGGCCGGCACGACCATCAGCTCCGTCAGGGTCGACGGCCAGCCGTCACGCGCCGAGATCCCCGCGACGCTCAAGGGGGCGCACACCGTCGAGATCACGCTGACGGGAGCGACCGGCGGCGACCGGGACGGCGACGGCGCGGCCGACGCGCAGGACCGCTGCCCCGACATCGGGGGAACGGTCTCCGGCTGCCCCGCACCCGCCCGCCTGGACGCGGAGGACGCGCGCAACACCGGCGGGGTCAAGACGAACGTCAACCACACCGGCTACTCCGGCAGGGCCTTCGTCGACGGCCTGTGGGCCCAGGGCGCCGCGTCGTCGTTCACGCTGCACCGCGCGTCGGCTGGACAAGGAACCGGCGCGATCACCCTGCGGTATGCGAACGCCAACAGCGACGCGCGCACGATGACGCTGTCGGTGGACGGACGCGCCGTGCGCCAGGTGAGCTTCCCGAAGGTCTCCGACAGCTGGGACGCTTGGGGCACGGTGACTTTCGATGGTGTTCCGGTCAGCGGCCGCGACCCGGTGGTGACGTTGTCCTACGGGCAGGGCGACAACGGCTCGATCAACCTGGACTGGCTCAGCTACAGCGGAGCGTGACCGGACGTGGCTCAAGGACGTCCGGTCACGTGCCCCATGGTCCCGCCGCCGTCCGGTCCGCGAGGGCGTACTCCTCGTCCAGGCCCGCGGGCGGCTGGACCTCCGGGATCCCGATGAGCTGGGTGACCGGAGCGGTCGCACCAGAACCGTAGAAGATCACAAGGTCGACCTCCGTGCCGCCGATCGAGTCGTGGATGGGCTGCCCGGCTTCTTCCCTCTGCAACCTTGTGCATCGGCCAGGGTCCGAGCTCGGTGTGGGTGTTGGCGTACCGCTCCAGCGGCGGCGCCGCCTCCGCGCCGTTCGTTGAGAGAGGCGGGCCAGGGCTGCGTTCCTGGGGTCATTCGCCATGTCCAAAATCCACCGACCCCCGACGTGCGGTGGACCACCCTGCAAGCCCGCACCTCATGCCCGCTGGACGCGCTTTGGGTACCTCACAGGCTCGGACAACCGGCCTGAGCACCACTTTAACGTTCGTCTCAGATTCGCTCGGTACGAAGTCGGTGTCAGACAAGCGAGGTAACCCGTCGGCAGGAGGCTGGTCATGGCGGTGGACACAGCGCCGTCAGGGAAAGCGCCGCCCGGGCGATTAAGGCTCGGGGCATCCACCAGGGCTTTGGCGGCGGTGTACTCGGTCGCCGCCTGTGGGTCGCGCCCTCACAACAATGCGGTGCCGTACGGATACCACGCCACACGAACATCTGAAGAGAGACTGACATGAAGCCATTGGGACGCCGCGGCTTCCTGACCGCAGCCACGGCACTCGGCATCGGCGCCGGAATCTCCACGCACGCCATTGTCTCGGCGGTGAGCGACGACAATGCTCCGGAGCAGAACGCGGACAAGACCGCGGAAATTTACCAGCGAGACCGGGACCTGCCCTTCATTGGTGCGGAGGAGACATTTTCGACTCCCGCGTTGTTGAAGCTGAACTCCATCAATGAGGATCACATAGCGTTCCTTGAGGAAATTGGTCTTTCGGATCTGGGTCAACGCCGCATCGGCGATATGGATGCGGGGGGACTCAACGTTCAAATCCTCTCTGCTCATACGCCGTCCGTGCAGAACGTCCCCGGGCAAGAGGGCATCGACTTTGCCCATCGCCTCAACCGGCAACTTGTAGAAGGGCCGATCGCCAAATATCCGGGCCGCTTCAAGGCTTTCGCCACCTTGCCCTTGCAGAGCCCAAAGGCGGCGGCGGACGAGCTGGAACGCTCGGTCCGGGAAGACGGCTTCCTGGGCGCACTCACCAACGGACACATCACGAAGAAGTATCTCGATCATCCCGAATTCGAGCCTGTGCTGGAACGTGCCGTTGCGCTCGATGTGCCGATCTACCTGCATCCAGGCTATCCAGCTGACGACGTCTTCAAGATTTACTACAGCACCACGCGGTCTGAATACACGGAAGAGTTCCAAGACTACATCTTCAGTGGGTCTGGATATGGCTGGCACCAAGAGGTGCTGACCCAATGCATTCGTATGATCACGTACGGGGTCTTCGACAGATTCCCCACGCTGAAAATCATCATCGGCCACATGGGCGAAGGTCTTCCCTTCTACTACAAGCGGATCATCGAAGACATGGGTGAGCCGACCAAAAACTCGCTCAAGAAGCCTGTCGCGCAATACTTCCGGGACAACTTCTGGATCACAACCAGCGCATTCCCCCAGACTGAACTTCTCGATCTCCTGCTGAAGTTCGTGAGCGTGGATCGAGTGATGTTCGCAACCGACTACCCGTTCGCGGACATAAAGGCGCAGACCGACTGGTTCCGCGGAGTCGATTTGCCACGTGAAGACAAGGAAAAGATTGCGTTCCGAAATGCTGAGGAACTGTTCAAGATGAAGGTGCCCGTGAAGTGACGCGCCGGCACCAGTAGCGATTCTCCTGAGATCCCCAGCGCGCCGGCCGCCTGGTCATCGACAGCGCGGTTCGCGAGGGTCTGCTGCAGGGCCCGCAGCAGAACCTCGCCGCGCCCACGTCACCCCGACCACGTCATCGCCTGGTCACGCCTGGGCGCCGTTAGTGGCGAGCACAGCATTGACTGATATCACGTCGTGTAACCAAAAGAGGTAGCTACATGCGAGTCATGATCATCGGGGCGGGGATCGGTGGGCTGACGCTCGCCCAGGCCCTGCACCACGGCGGTATCGAAGTGTCCGTCCACGACCGTGACCCCCAGGTGGGGGCTACCGGCGGTTACCGGCTGCATCTCGACGATCGGGCCTGTGAAGTCCTGCGTCGCCACCTCAGCCCGCAGCACTACCACGCCCTGTTGGCCAGCTCGGTCTCCCGTGCGTCGCTTCGCCGCTACACCTGGGCTGACCACCACCTGCGCCCGTTGGTCACCCGCCCCTCCGATCAGGGGACCGACACTCTCATGATCGGACGAGTTCCGCTGCGAACCCTGCTGACCCACGGCCTGGACGATCAGGTGCGGTTCGGGGCCGAATATGTGTCTCACGAGGTTCTGTCCGACGGCCGGATCACCGCCTACTTCGCCGACGGTAGTACCGACACCGCAGATGTCCTCGTCGGCGCCGACGGTACCCACTCCCGGGTAGCGGCCTCGCTCGCCGGCCGGGATCTGGCCAATCCCATCGGGTTCGGGGGCATCGCCGCCCGCACTCCGCTTACCGCACGCACCCGCGCCCTGCTGCCCGATGTCGTCAACGATGGGCCGGTGCTCGCCTTGGGCCTCAAGGGAGCGTCGGTGTTCATGCAGGTCCATGACCCGAGTGGCGGCCCGGCAATCGATCCGGCCTCCTGCACCACCGTCCCGGCCATCACGGAGGCCCCGTCCCTGGTGTGGGGATTGAGTGCCACCGAGACCGTGCTGCCCCCCGCCACCGTGCAGGGGATGACCGGGCCGGAGCTGGTCGAGTTCACGCTGTCGGCCGTTCGTGGTTGGCCGCCGGCCGTGCTCGAGCTCATCGCCGCCACCGACCCCGGCTCCGCAGCCGGGTTCCGGTTCTACGCCGCCGACCCCGATGCGGACCTGACGCCGTGGCCGGCCGGACCGGTCACCGCACTCGGCGACGCCGTGCACGCCATGCCTCCCACCGGCGGACGTGCCGCCGCCACCGCGATCATCGACGCGGACCACCTCGCCCGCGAGCTGTTCGCCGCTCGTGACGGACACAGCACCATCGCCCTGGCAACCCACCGTTTCCATCGCGAGATGGCCGGCTATGCGCCCGCCGCGATCCGCTTTTCCATGCTGCCGTTGCGTTGGCTGTCCCGTGTCGACCGTCTCGACCGGCCCGGTCTTCGCGGTCTCGCCGAACTCGGACTCAGCGCCGCCTCCGCGGTTCACCTCTTCAAATCCAGCCTGAACGGGCGGGCCGCTGCATGAGTGACCCGGCTCGGCTCCGACATCCGGGCACCCGGCATCGCCTCCGCCGCGCCCCACGTTCCCGACCCGCTCGGAGGGCAGCGAACCCCGTTGTCGGTCAAAGTCCGGCTGACCTGGAAGGCGTCGTTCGGGTTCGGCACCTGCGACGGTCGGTGCGGTTGACGTCATTCGTCGCTGTTGCAATCGCGCAGGCATCGGCTGGCTTCTGAACGTCTCAGCGACGCCATCTCTCGTATGACCCCGGACATCCGCGCCGCACGCCCCGGCCGGTGGGCGTGCGCGCGTCGATGTCCGCCATCGAGCAAGCCGCCGAAGGATCCCCATGAAGACCTCGGAGAACAATCCCGCTCCCGACTCGGCACCGTCTAGCTTCGAGAACGGCATGAGCGCTCCCGCAGTACAGGAAGCGCAACCGCTGACCGGTCACCCGAACCGGGTCCTGGCCGTTCTGCTCGCTGCCTGCGTCAGCTTCGCGCTGTCGCAGATTCTTGTGCTTCCTGCACTGCCGGCCCTTGCGCGAAACTACAACGCGAGCCCCACGACCACGTCATGGATCCTCACCGGTTTCCTTCTGTCCGCTTCCATCGCGACGCCCATCGTCGGCAAGCTGGGCGAGCGGTACGGCAAAGCCCGGGTGCTCACCGCCGTGCTGCTGACGTTTTGCGTTGGCGCAGTCGTCAACGCCCTGGCACCCAGCGTGGGAGTCTTGATTGCCGGTCGGGTGCTCCAGGGAGTGGCCGGTGGCGTGTTCCCGCTGGCTTTCGGAGTGGTCCGCGACTCCTTCCCACGACCGAAAGTGCCAGGAGCGATCAGCCTCATCAGTGCCATCTTCGGCGCCGGGTCCGGCATTGCGCTGCCGCTGTCCGGAGTGATCGTCGACCACCTCGACGTTTCCTGGCTCTTCTGGCTCGGTCTGGTGTCGCTGCCGGTCGCTGTCGCCGCCCACCGCTGGGCACCGCCGTCCCCACGCGGCGATGGCGACAGCATCGACTGGGCAGGGGCGCTTCTGCTGGCGGCGGTCCTGGCATCGCTGCTGCTCGGGGTGACGCAAGCACCGTCCTTGGGATGGGGTTCACCGGCCAACGTGGCCCTGCTGGGCGGCGGATCAGTGCTGCTGCTGCTCTGGATCCGACTGGAATCGCGCATCACGAGGCCGTTGATCCGCCTCGATGTCCTTGCTCAGCGCACCGTCGCGATGACGAACTTGACCGCCTTTTTCATTGGTGTGGCGATTTTCGCCGGATTTCTGCTCCTGCCTCAACTCGCTCAGGCCCCAGCCGGTGACGGTCCTGGACTGGGTACGACTGCGACGGCCGCGGGCCTGTTGCTGTTGCCGAGCGCCATCGGCCAACTTCTGGTCGGCACCTTCGCCGGTCGGCTCGGCGTTGCGCTGGGCTTTCGCAGCACCTTGGTACTGGGGACCGCCCTCACCAGCGGGTCGTTCGCACAGCTCACCGCAATTCACTCTTCACCCTGGCATCTCATGCTGGGTGGCTTCACCATGGGCGTCGGGGCGGCGTTCGCCTTCGGCTCGATGGCCAACCTCATCGTCCAGTCCGTGCAGGGCAACGAAGTCGGGGTTGCAACCGGCATCAACACCGTAGTCCGTACGGTCGGAGGCGCGTTCGGCTCTGCCATCGCCACCACGGTTCTGGCAGCCCACACCGGATCGACCAGTACCGCGTCGGGCGATGGCTACACCGCCGGGTTCGTCGTCGCAACCGTCGCGGCGGTATCCGCGATCCTGTCAGCTCTCTTGGTGCCGATACGACACGGTCGTTGAGAATTCCACGCCAAGTCGGGAAGGCGGATTGTTCCGCGACACCGGGGCTCGTGGCAGTCGCCCCAGCACGATGTCCTGGACACGGCTGCGTCTGCGTGTCAGCACGGCTCTGTTGTCGTCGGGCAGTGGGCCGATGATCGTGGCGAAGTTCGTGCGCGCCATCAACAGTCCCGTCGCGACCTCGGGGCTACCGCGCCGCCTGGGCCGGTGCGACCAGCATGGTCTTCACATCGGCGGTTTTCGATGGCGCTGACGTGACCGCCTCGGTCACCATCACCGCCGCTGAAACCGTTTCAGCGGCGGTTCTTCGTCGGTGACGAGACGGTGGACAGGACGGGGCCAGCCAAAAACAATGCTTTCGACGGCAGACGTCCGAGTGGTTCCGGGCCAAGGTTCACACAGCGGCGGAAGCATCCAGCTTGTCGGCGGCCCGCCGCGCGCTCGCCGTGAACGTCTGTGTCCACCCACCCGACTCGGCGAGCGCGCGCCGGGTGAGTTCCGGCCCGGCCAACGCGGGCGTGCCCACGCCGAACAGGGGTTGCGGCGCGTACTCGGCGTTCAGTTCTGTCTGGCGAGCCGCTTCGTCACCGAAGAAGACCTGGACCAGCCGCAAAGCGATCTCGATGCACCCGGTGGCCGGGCCTGCGCTGATCCGGTTCCGGTCTTCCACCACGTTGGGAGTCTCGACCGTCTTCGCACCGAACCAATCCAATTCATCGTAGAAGTGGAAGTTCGTGGTGGCCCGGTAGCCCTTCAGCAGCCCTGCCGCTCCCAGTAGCAGTGATCCGGCGCAGGATCCCGCAACCCATCCGGCGCGACTTCCCCTGTCGGCCAGGAACTCCAGGGTCTGCTCGTCCTCGAACACCTCGAGTCCGACGGCGCCCGCGTAGAGGATGTCGACGTCGGCCGGGCAGTCGGCGAACGTCGTGGTCGGCCTGGTCGGGTAGGCCGGTTCTCCCATGACCTCCCCGGCGTCCTTGCCCACGAGGTGGACGTCCACCCCTGGGAGCACTCCGAAGATGGTGTGAATGCCGACGATGTCCACCGGGGCGTAGCCGGGCGCCACCAGGATGGCCACGGTAACGGGCTTCGCATCGCCTTCCAGCATGTCCACCACGACCGGGTTGCGCGTTGTCACAAATTCTCCTTCAGGACAGTTGTTCGCTGCTGCAGGCGCAGTGAGCAATTTTTCACTATTCGGCAAATGGCGCGATGGGCGTGCCGTTCTGTGGCTCCTGCAGCCGAACGCCGATCCGCTTCCGCTGCGCAAGATCGCTGGCCTGCTGCACTGCGATCCGTCGAACGTCACGCTGTTGAGCACCAAGCTCGAGCGACAGGGCCTGGCGGAGCGCCGCCCACACCCTCGCGATGGGCGCGTACGGACGTTGGTCCTGACCGAGGCGGGTGAGGAAGTTCGAGAACGGCTGCTCAACACCGTGATGAGGCATTCGCCCCTCGGTGGTCTCACGATCGAGGAACAGCGACAGCTTCACGCGCTGCTCGCGAAGGCAATCGACAACGGGTAGCGCGATCCGCGAGGCTGATGTCGTCGTGCGTGGTGCCGGTCCAGCTGGCCGTCCACCTCGTGGACCGTGCTGACGAGCAGAATCGGCGACGTCGGCGACGATTCCGGCCGGACGTCGAAACGCCGCCCACCACCTCGCCGTTGCTGGTTCAGGTGGGCTGACAGGGGCCTGATCGTCGGCATGGCTCGCGCCGAGGATGAGCATTCGACGGAAGTCGACCCCACTGGCACCGACGACCTGTGGCCGCCCATCGCCGACTCGACCAGCACGTATCGTGCAGCTTTACGGCATGGCCGAGGGACCTGCGATCCTCACCAGCGATCCGTTGGCGGGTGACCGCCGTTAAAGGTCCGTCGGGTGGGTTCTGCCGCACGTTGAACTGTCTGTTGTGGACGATGATGACCACGCCTGCCCTGACGGCTGAGACGTTGCGTGGCGGTCGGCTGCGTACAGTGTCTTCGTCGGCTCACCGCGCGCCTGCACATTCTCGGCCGGACACTCCACTCCGGACACTCCACTCCGGACTGATCGCGTCAGGTGACGCGAAAGACCGGCCAGCCGATCTCGGTGCGCCACGCTGCGGGGTCGCTCGAGTCGCGAGGGCCGACGACGTAGACCTCCCGCACCGGCCCGGCCACCGACATCGCGTTCTCCACCACCCAGGTCCCGAGTTCGCCGTAGGTGACCTCGATGCCGTCGTGCTCGCCGATGTGGGTGGTGACGGCCAGTTCCGCGGCCGGAAGGGTTGCGGCGTGCACGCGTCCGGTGCGGGGTGGCGTGGCGGTCGGAAGGTACAGGAGGGCGTGACCGCGCTCCTGTTCGAAGAGGGCGTTGTCGTAGTTGCCGCCCAGTGGTCCGGTCGCGGCGCCGCCGACGGCCGCCTCGAGTTCGGCCACCGCGCCCGCGAACCACGCTTCGACGTCGCCATGTTCGATGACGGCCTCCACAGCCGCGACCGTGCGAGCGGGTTCCGCGCGCAGTTCGACGGCGATCGGCGCGGGGTCGGGCCGGAGCAGGCGCCGCAGCGACACGACTGCGGCCCTGGTGCGGTCGAGCACGTCCTCGAGGCGTTGCAGGTGGTCCGCGACCAGGGTCGCCCGGACGTCGTGGTCTGGGGTCCGCAGGATTCGCTGCACGTCGCTCAGGGGGACGTCGAGTTCGCGGAGCCGGTGGATGACCTGCGCGGTCGGGATCTGATCGATGCCGTAGTAGCGGTAGCCGGTGCTCTCGTCCACCACGGCGGGTTCCAGCAGGGCCGCCTCGTGATACCGGCGAAGGGTCCGCACGCTCAGGTGGGTCAGGCGGGAGAACTCCCCAATGGTCAGCACTTGTTCATTCTGGACTCTCCCCCTGGGGGAGAGTCCACGGCTTGACCCTCCCGCGCCGCGAGACTGCACGGTGTCCTCATGACACAGAACACCGACATCGCGTCCGATCTGCTTCCGGCCGTCGTGCGCGAGTTCTTCGCCGCCCACGTCGTCCGCGACGCCGACACCGCCTCGTCCTTCCTCACCGAGGACGCGGTGATCGTCGACCAGGACGAGACCTTCCGCGGCAAGGAGAAGGTGCACGCGTTCCTGCGGGACGCCGGCTCCGAGTTCGAGTACACGACCGAACAGATCGGCGCTCGCCGCATCGACGACAACCACTGGGTGGTGACCGTGCGGCTCGAGGGCACCTTCCCGGGCGGCGTCGCCGAACTCGACTACCGGTTCGCGTTGCGGGACGGCCTCGTCGCCGAACTCGTCATCGCCAACCACACGGCCTGACCGAACCCACCTCACGCCAACCATCAAGGAAGAGAGAGAAATGTCTGGTTCGGATCGCGATCGTCTCGACGGTCGCCGGGTACTGGTCACGGGCGGCTCGAAGGGCGCGGGCAAGGCCGTCGTGCAGAGGCTCCGGGAACTGGGTGCCGACGTGTACGTGACGGCCCGGACGATGCCCGACGGGTACGAGTACCCAGACCGGTTCATCGAAGCGGACACGACGACGGTCGAGGGCACCGACGCGGTGGTCGCTCGTATCGCCGAGGGCGGCGCGCTCGACGTCCTGGTGCACGTCGTCGGGGGCGCGTCGACGCCGGCCGGCGGGTTCGCGGTCATCACCGATGACCAGTGGTTCACCGAGCTGAACCTCAACTTCCTCGGTGCGGTGCGGCTCGACCGGGCCCTGCTTCCGGCGATGATCGAGGCCGGGGCGGGCGTGGTGCTGCACTTCACCTCGATCCAGCGTGAAATGCCCCTGCACGACGCGTCACTGGCCTACGCGTCGGCGAAGGCCGCTCTGCGCACGTACAGCAAGGGACTTGCCAACGAGCTCGCGCCGCGCGGCGTGCGGGTCAACGCGATCAGCCCCGGCGGCATCGAGACCGAGGCCTACGAACAGTTCGTCGACCGGATCGCCGAGGGCAACGGACTGACCCGCGAAGAAGCGAAGCAGAGCATCTTCGACTCCCTCGGCGGAGTGCCGCTGGGCCGGTTCGCGAACCCCGCGGAAATCGCGGACCTGGTCGGATTCCTGGTCTCCGACCGCGCCTCGGCAATCGTAGGCGCCGAGTACGTGATCGACGGTGGGACCGTCCCCACCGTCTGAGCCAGGAGCCGGTCGCGAGCAGCGGCTCGCCGAACAGTTCGACCGGCAGATGGTGGACAGCATCCGCCACTGACATTCATCGATCACCTGTGACCTGCGGCAGGCGGTCGTCCCGTCGCCTGCCGCAAGGAGAAGAAATGACCACACACGTCACTGACCGTCCCTCCGCCCAGCCGGTCGGGCCGCCACCCCCTTTCGACCCGGAGCTCGCTCCCGTCGTCGAGTCGCTGGCCACCCTGTTCCCGCCCGACGCGTACCGCCCGGACAACATCGCCGAGATGCGCAAGCCCGTCCCCGGGGTGGAAAAGCCGACCGACGAGGTCCTTTCGCGCGGCGGCGCCTACAGCGTGGAAGAACGGACGGTCCCAGGGCCGGACGGCGAACCGGACATCTCCCTGCTGATCTGCCTCCCGAAGCACGCGGCGACCCCGACCCCGGCGATGTACCACGTCCACGGCGGCGGCATGATCGTCGAGGACAACCGGTTCGGCATGGTCGAGATGCTGGACCTGGCCGAGCCGATGGGCATGGCCGTGGTCTCGGTCGAGTACCGGCTCGCCCCCGAGACACCCCACCCCGGTCCCGTCGAGGACTGCTACGCCGGCCTGGTGTGGGTGTCGGACCACGCCCACGAGCTCAACATCGACCCCGACCGCATCGTCATCGGCGGTACGAGCGCCGGCGGCGGCCTCGCGGCGGCTGTCACCCTGATGGCGCGCGACCGCAACGGCCCGGCCGTCCTGGCCCAGCTGCTCCTGTCGCCAATGCTCGACGACCGCAACGACTCGCCCTCCGCCCGGCAGATGCGCGGCCTCGGCATCTGGGACAGCTCCTCCAACGAGACCGGGTGGAACGCCCTGCTCGGCGCCGGCGTTCCCGGAGGACCGGACGTGTCCCCGTACGCCGCGCCTGCCCGCGCCACAGACCTCTCCGGACTGCCACCTACCTTTGTCGACGTCGGGTCGGCCGAAACGTTCCGGGACGAGGACGTCGCCTACGCGAGCCGCATGTGGCAGGCAGGCGGCCGCGTCGAACTGCACGTCTGGCCCGGCGGGTTCCACGGATTCGACGTCGTGGTTCCCCATGCCGTGATCTCCCAGGACGCCATCGCCGCCCGAGCGGCATGGCTGCGCCGTCAGCTGGGGCGCACCTCCCGGTGAGGCGCTGGTTCAGGCCTCTGGTTCGGACCGGCTCAGCCGCGTGCCGGGCGCGGTGGTGTAGACGTACAGCATCGTGTCCGGATCTCCTGCCAGCACGAAGGACTCGTAGTCGACGGTGAGGTCGCCGACCAGCGCTGGTGGATAGTCGGCCCGACCGCGCACCCGACCCATGCCTGGGTCACCCAGGCTGTCCGCAACTTGCTCATAGACCTTGAGGACACCGGATACGTCGCGCGGATCAGGTTCCTCATTCGCGACCGCGGCGGCAAGTACCCCGCACTGATCAACGAGATCCTCGGCGGCGCGAGATCGCGACGATTCTGACCGGCGGAACGCTGGGTCACGACGCTGCGCGAGTACGAGCGGCACTACAACCAGCATCGCACCCACCGATCACTCGCCGCCGGAGCACCCTTGCGAGCCCGGCTCCAGCCCCTTGGACCTGACTGGATCGAACGCCTCGCGGTACTCCGACGGGACCGTCTCGGCGGAGTCCTCCACGAGTGTCGGCATGCCGCTCGACCTGTACGGACGCAATTTTCGGCACGCACAGGCTCAGCGTGCCATGGTCGAGCGGATAGGATGACCTGTGGCGGATGCGCGGATAGATACCGCGGTGGACACCGTGTTCGAGCAACAGTTGGCCGACCCGTACCGGTGGATGGAGCAGGACGGCCCGGAGCTGCACGAGTGGCTCGACGCGCAGGCCGACATGGCGGCCCGGTATCTCAGTGGCCTGCCGGGGCGGGCCGAGTTGCGGGCGCGGGTGGCCGAACTGAGCGCGGCCGTAGTCACCGTGAGCCGGTTCGCGATGGCCGGCGAGCAGGTGTTCTTCCTGCGGCAGGACGGTGACGCCGCGGTCGCGGTCCTGATGGTGCGCACCGGGAGCGACGAGCGTGTCCTGCTGGACCCGGCCCGGTTCACCGCTGGGGAACACTGCCACATCGACTGGTACGTGCCGAGTCCGGACGGGCGGCGCATCGCCTGTGGTGTCTCGCAGGGTGGCTCCGAGCTGAGCGTGCTGCGGGTGGTGGACGTGGCGACCGGACAGTTGGACGATGTCGCGATTCCCGGGACCTTCCACGGTGTGGTCAGCTGGCTGCCGGACGGGTCCGGATTCGTCTACCACCGCTACCGGGAACCGGCGACGGACACCGAGACGGCGCTGCGCCGCCGGGACAGCGCCACCTACCTGCATCGGTTGGGGCGGCCCGAGGACACGCTCGTGCTGGCGCGCGGCCACAACGACCGGATCACGATGGCGCCGATCGACCGGCCGTTCCTGCTGCTGCCGGCCGGTTCGGACTGGATGATCGCGGTGATCTCGCACAGCTCGCTGACCGGATCGATCACCGAGCGGATCAGCGACTGTTCCCTCTACGTCGCGCCACGCTCGGCCTTGGCCGATCCGGTGTCGTGCCCGTGGCGCCGGCTCGCCGGCCCGGGCGACGGTGTGAGCGGGTTCGCTGTGCACGGCGACACGTGTTACGTCGTGAGCCATCGGGACGAGCCGCGCTCGCACGTGCTGGCGTGGTCGTTGGTCGAGGGCGGGTCGACTGTGGTGGTCCCGGGTGGTGAGCGTGCCGTACAAAGCGTCCGGGTCGTCGGTGACTGGCTGCTGGTCCAGGACATCGACGGTGGTATCGCGCGGCTGCGGCGCGTTCCGCTGGCCGGTGGCGCCGTCGAGGACGTGCCGTTGCCGGTCGAGGGCACGATTCTGGAGTGGACGGTCCATGCCGACGGAGTGTCCGCGCTGATGGTGCTCAGCTCGTGGACGACGTCACCGATGGCTTATCGGTACGACGAGACCTGGCAGGACACCGGCTGGATTCCGCCGTCCCCGGTGGATTTCAGCGGCATCGCGGTGACCGATCTGGCGGTGGTGGCCCGCGATGGCGTGCGGGTGCCCTTGACCGTGTTGCACCGCAAGGACATGGTGCTCGACGGCGACAATCCGACGCTGCTGACCGGATACGGGTCCTTCGGCTACGTGCGGCCACGCGCGTTCAAGCCGGAGTTGTTGGCGTGGTTGGAACGCGGCGGCGTGTACGCCGTGGCGGGTCTGCGCGGCGGCGGTGAGTACGGCCGAGAGTGGCATCAGGCCGGTCGCGGCGCGCACAAGGAACGCACGATCACCGATTTCATCGACTGCGCCGAACACCTCGTCGCGGCCGGCTACACGCGACCCGAGCGGCTGGCAGGGGAGGGAGCCAGCGCCGGTGGCATCCCGACCGGCGGTGCCCTGGTACGTCGGCCGCAGTTGTGGGCGGCCATGGTGATGCAGGTGCCGGTGACCAACCTGACCCGCCAGGAGTTCAGCGAGAACGGCCCGATCAACGTGCCGGAGTTCGGTTCGGTGACCACCGAGGACGGCCTGCGCGACCTGCTGATCGTGGACAGCTACCTGCGCGTGCGGGACGGAACGCCCTATCCCGCCGTGCTGCTGACCGCGGGCCGTAACGATCCGCGGCTAGCCGTGTGGCAGCCGGCGAAGATGGCCGCGCGACTGCGGGCGGCTACGAGTTCGGGCCAGCCCGTCGTGTTGCGTGTCGAGCGGCACGCCGGCCACGGCTTCGGTTCGACCAGAGCCCAACGCGACACGCTGACCGCGGATCTGTACGCCTTCCTGCTCACCCACCTGGCAGACCCGTGAACACCCTCGGTCAGGGTGCTCACCTGTGCGGTGATCGCCATACGCGTCAGTTCAGGTCCATTGAGGACTGTTCCGGTATGTTCAATGCGCAGAGTTGCTCCCAATCTGCTCCCACTCCGTGCTCCCAAGGCCCATCGGCTCTGTCTCGTCTGAGGCTGGTGTGGATTCGACGGATGATGGTGCCAATGTCTTTGACCACAAGCCACCCGTCCCGCACAGTCGGCGGACTGTCCATGCCGACCTGAGGGGCGTGTGAGCCTCTCGAAGCTCAACAACGATCGGCTTCATGTGTACGCGGCCTACTGCGCTGCGGCCGAGGCCGTGTTGAAGAGGCGCCTGCCGGTCCATGTGGTGGACGAAGGGCGCCGCTACCGCCTGAACGTCTACGGGAAGCTCGTGCAGGTGTTCAGCAAGCGCTCCACCGAGTGGCAACTGGCGGACGCCCTGATCGTGACTGGTGAAGGGGTGTTATTCGTGACTTGCACTATTCCCAACTAGAGCGGCGAGCAGCGTCCCCTTCGTCATCGCCAACACCCGTGTGGGGTCGAGACTGCGGAGCGCGCGGATCCTCTGGGACACCGTGGTCCGCGTGATGACCCGCCCGTCGGTGTCCAGGTGGAACAAAGTTCCGGCCGTGCCAGCGACCACGAGTCCGTCGTCTACCGGAATAACCTGATCAAGCAGAGGTTGCCGGACATCGACCCTGCGCAACACACGACCATCGACGGGATCCCTCATGATGAAACCTGCCCTACGGTCGTGCGTCCAGAGCAGATCGTTGACGTGCGCTGGCGCCGAGAATCCGAGATCACTTCCGGCGAGAATGAACTCGCGCACCGTCCCTTCCGAGGGCACGATTTCCACCACGGAACGCGAACCGCACCGCGCCAGGAAGCGGTGACCGTCGATAGTCGTGAACGCTGCCCGATTGTCGTGACCGACAAGCGGTTGCGGCAAGAACCACGAAGAAGTTTCCCGGAGCTCCTGTCGGTCAACCAGCCTCACCATCGGACCGTCAGGCTCACCAATCAGGAAGCCACCCTCAGCGACTCCAGGACGCACGGTGTGCACGCAGTGATCCGTTTCCCACCGCAGCTGTCCTGTAGCCGTGTCCAACAGTCGAAGGGGCGTGTATCCGCGCCAGCCACCGACGAGGACCGTATCGCCAGCCACCACGAGGTGCCCGGTCAACGGGTGGAGATCGCTGCTCCAGATACGTTCACCCGTATCCAGGTCCAAACACAGCAGCTGGTTGGTGTCCTGCGGCAGCACCAGGCAGCGCTGGTCGGCGATGGCGACCGCTCGGGGCCAGGTGCCGACGTGGACGTCCCATCGCGCAGACCCATCCGCTGGATCGACACCGACCAGCCTGGTGCATCGCTCATGGACCACCAGGGCGCCCGCAGCAACCGCGAGGCCGGCTTCCGAGCCGGCCTGATGCAGCTGCCTCGCCCATCCGATGTCGATCACCTCGATAGTGCACCAAACCGCCGCCGTTCAGGGCAATCTGCTTTTGAACTCCCACCCGCGCCCCCACGGAACCTGCGTTCGACAACTCATTCTCAGCTTGGAAGGGGTGCGCTATTCGGTGTCTGGCAGGTTGCGGGCGAACCATCGAGTGGTAGCGGGGCTCAGTGACCTGCTGCTGGATGAGTGCTGCAAGCTTGGGCAGCAGCAACACCGGATTCTTTCCCATGGTGAGGAAAGCCGCGTCCTGGCCGCGTTCGAACTTTGTCGGCGGCGGTGAGCGCGGCGGCCAGTGGACGCAACTGCGGGACGGGGTTGCCGTCGGTGTCGCTGAGCAGGTTGTGGACGCGAGTGCTGACTACGCAGCGGGCGCAGCAGCCGTCGGCGTGCAGGCGGCCCGGGGCGCCGCATCGCTGGCAGGTGAAGTCCACGCGCGAGCCCGAGCACGGGCCGCAGATGTCCTGTCTTTCTGGGGTGCGTCCCACGAGCACTCGGACGGTGCCGCATCGTGCGCAGGCGGCAGGGTGTCGCAGCCGGAGGTAGTAACAGGTGTCGCAGACCGTTCCTCGGGGCCAGTCGGCTCGGACAGCACCGACCGCGCCGCAGTCGTCGCGGCGCCCGTGCCGCCGCGGGCGGCATCGCGTGCAGTGGAACGCGCGGCCACGGCCGACTCCGCTGCCGCAGCCGACCCGGCCGCACTTGACGCAGGTGCCGGTCTGCTTGTGGCACTGTCCGCACATGTCCGGCTGGTCGCCGCGAGCGCGGACGCGGACCGGTCGGGTCTGACCGCAGATTCCGCACGGCCGGGCCGGGCACTGGTAGCAGTTGCGGCAGATCGGGCCGTCCTCGGTGACGGCCGCCGTGCGGCGGTGGTCGCCGCATCGGACGCATTGGCGCAGATGCTTGGGCGCGCAGGATTCGCACAACGGCGCGCCGTCAGCCCGACGCTTGTAGAGAAGCCGGTGGCGTCCGCATGTAACGCAGTCGTCGATCAGGTCCGTGTCCGTGCTGTAGCAGCGTCGGCAGATCGGACCTTCGGGGCGGCGTGTGGCGACAACGGCCTCCTGTCCGCGCCACGCGCAGGGGCGACGTTTCGTGCTGTGCTTGCACCAGTTGCAGCACCGGCCTTCCGGCGTCCGGCACTCCAGCGGCCGGTCCGAGCGCCCGCAGATCACACAGACGGGAACAGTCACCGAGTAGCCGGCGGCGGCGATCAACTGCAACAAGCGGCCCACGGCTGCTGGGCAGTCCGGCGGTGGGTCACTCAACGCGGTGGGAACCTGGGCGAGATATCGGTCCAGCTCGGTGGCCGGCTGGTTCTGCTCGGTCGGTCCTCGGCGGTCAAGGACGTCGGGTTGCTGGTGTTGCGGCATGAGGTTGCGGTGTTGCGTCGTGGCTGCGAGAGCACCGGTTGGTGTCTCCGGGCACTGTGCTGTGGTGGCATCGGCGCTTGGTTGCGAGGAAGTGGACCTACCCGAACCGGGCTGGGCGCCCGCGGGTCGATGAGACCGTCGGGGCGTTGATCGAGCGGATGGCGCGTGAGAACGACGTGTCGGCCGGACGGCTCGCCAGCAGGGCTGTTGACCGGTCCTCATGTCGTTGCGCAAGCGCAAGTAGAACAGTGCTATGAGTTGAGACGGTTCTATCGCATCGTCGGCCGCAGGCCCGACGTTAGACGCCGCGGGTCCAAAACTCCTGTGCCGACCCGGTGAACGGCTCCGGATCGCCGGCGAGGAAGAACTCGTCCCACGTCGGACCGTCCGAGAGCTCCCAGTGCTCGACGGCCAGGCCGTCCTTGAAACGCCACGCCCCCATGCCGACGCGGGTCCAGGTCCAGTCGCCGCGCGACGTGCGGAAAGTGCCGTGCACCACGCCGTAGTGGTCGTCGGCGAGGATTTGATCGAACTGGACCGGTTCCACGTTGGCGTCGGCGAGACCCGCTCGCCGCTTCATGTACCGGCGCATGAAGTCCATCCCGCCGGTCGCCGCCAGGCGCACACCGCCGGTGTGGATCACCATGTCCGGGGACATCTTGTCCATCACCTCGACGGTGTGCTCGTGCAGCCGCTGGATCTTCTCGTCCTCGCTCAGGCCTGGATCGGCCGAGATCGCCGCTCCGCCCCGGTACAGGTCGGCCAGCCACACGGCGTTGGGGTGGGTGTCGGACAGCAAGATGCGCCTCCTCAGGACTGAATTATGTGAGATGACTCTATCATTCAATATTGGGTTCTCATGGGTGTGATCAGGAGGGCGTCGAAAGGCACAGTTTGGCTCGACACGCCGTGCTCTGCGAGGAAGCCGAGCCACTCCGCGGCGGACACGGCCGTCGCCCGGTGCGGGCCAGGCGTGGTGCGGCCCACCGGCACCTTGGCCACGCTGCACGCCAGCGTCACCGACCGTCCGCGCCATCGCCGTCTCGCCGGACTCGTCGACGTACTCGCCTGACCAGCGCCGCCCGTCCCGGTCTCGACGGACAGAATGAGGGGAAGGGACCACGCGGTCCAGGTGACCGTCGTTCATCAGGTACTTCTCGGCCAGTTGCGCCCCCAGTGCGACGACCTGGTCGTCGTCACCGTCGCGCACCAGGATTCCGCCGGGTGTCGCAGGCGTCATTTCGTCATGGCGAACTCCGGCAACGTGAGAGCCGAGTGGGCGTCGCGTCCCTGCGCCGGAGGCAGGGCGCTGAGACCACGCAGCCTCTCGTTGCGCCGCTCGAGGTCCTGCGCGGTGGTGGGGAAGAGCGTGGCGCCGCCCTTGCCGACCAGGTCCTGGTTGAGGGTCACGAACTCGCGGGTGCTGTGCTCGTAGCGCCGGAAACCCTCGGCGTGCTCCTGGCCGGCGAGGCTACCGGCGAGCATGTACGCGCCGACGAGCGCGAGGCTCGTGCCCTGGCCGGTGAGGAACGACGGCGCGTACGCCGCGTCGCCGACCACCGCGACCCTGCCGGACGACCAGTGCGGCATGCGGATCTGGCTTACCGCGTCGAAGAACAGGTCCTCGGCGCCGCGGAGGGCGGTGAGCATGCCGGGGATCTCCCAGCCCGCGTCCGCGAAGACCGAGGTGACCAGGTCCCGCTGGGCCGCGAGGTCGCCGAACGCGTCGAACGGCGGCTGCGGCAGGGCGAAGTTGAGGAACGCGTGCACCTCGTCGTCGTCCCCGGTGGCGTAGAGCGCGGCCGCCTTGCCCGGTGCGTTCCACATGACGGTCTCGTGCGAGAGGCCGAAGGTGTTGCGCATGGTGAAGATGCCGAAGCAGTAGCCCAGGTACCGGTGGAACTGCTCCTCGGGGCCGAACACCAGCTCGCGGGTGCGGGAGTGCGTGCCGTCCGCGGCCACGACGACGTCGAACGTCCGTGCGGCGCCGCTGTGGAAGGTGACGTCCACGCCGTGGTCGTGCTGGTCGAGGGTCGCGATCGAGTCGTCGAACAGGAACTTTACGTCGTCGCGGACGGCCTCGTGCAGCGCCTCGGTCAGGTCACCGCGCCGCACCTCGAGGTCCCGCCCCTCGACGCCGCCGCTGATGGCGTGGGGGTGCAGCGCGGCGACCCGGCTGCCGTCGCCCTGCAGGAAGGTGATGCGGCGCAGGTCGATGTGGGCCTCCCGCAACCGGGGCAGGAGCCCCATCCTGCCGAGGACGTCGAGGGCGGTGCCGCGGACGTCGATGGGGTAGCCGCCGCTGCGCGGGGCGCTCGCCTTCTCCACCACGGTGACCGCGTCACCAGCGCGGTGGAGCCAGTACGCGAGGACCGGGCCTGCGACGCTGGCGCCGGAGATCAGGACGGTGCGGGTCATGAGCGGGTTCCTTTTCCGGTGGTGCGGACGACCAGGAGGGACAGTGCGGTGACGACTCCGGCGATCACGAAGCCGGTGACGAAGGCGGACTCGGCGGGGACGTCCGAGCCGGGAGGGGTGCCCGCGGTGAGGATCGCGCCGCAGACCTGGATGCCGACGGCGAAGCCGACCACACGCGTCACCAGGACCAGGCCGGTGGCGATGCCGGTGTCGCCCTCGTCGACGGAGGTGGCGGTGCTGGTCAGCATCGCGGTGATGCACAGGCCGTTGGCGAGCCCGACGAGCGCCTTGCCGACGATCAGGTGCCAGACCTCGGTGTGCACGGCGGCCATGGCGAGCAGTCCGACGGTCAGGAACACGGCGCCGGAGGCCACGACGGCACGCGAGCCGAAGCGCCGCGCCGCGAGCCCGCCGAGCGGTCCGGCCAGGGTCGCGGCCACCGCGCCGGGCAGCAGGTAGAAGCCGATCTGGGTGGCGCCGGCGCCGAACCCGTACCCGTCACCGGAGGCGGCGAACAGCTGCGGCACGAGGTAGAGCGCCCCGGAGGTGCCGACGCAGATCACGAACGTCAGCAGGCACGACCTCCACACCGCGGGCTGGGCCAGCATGCCCAGGTCGACCATCGGAGAGGCCGCGCGGCGCTCGACGGCGACCCACCCCGTCGCGAACACGGCCAGCAGGACGAGCAGTCCGACCAGCACCAGCGGCTGCGACGCCATCTCCGGTGCCAGCGCGAGGACGAGCATGAGCGTGACGAGCGTCAGGCTCAGCAGCGCGAGGCCCGCCCAGTCGATCCCGCCCTCGCGGGGGTGACCCGGCTCGTCGCCCGGCATCAGCTTGCCGAGCAGCGCGGTCGCCGCGATGACGGCGAACGTGGGCAGCGCGAACATCCAGTGCCGGGACAGCTGCTCGGCCACGGGCCCCGCGGACAGCATTCCCGCCATCCCGCCGCCCACGAACAGGCCGCTGACGACACCGATGGCCACTTTGGACCTGTCAGTGGGAAGGTGCTTGCGCACCAGGATGAACGACAGCGGCAGCGCCCCGACCATCGCGCCCTGCAGCACCTGGCCGAGCAGAAGCACGGGCAGGTTGGGTGCCAGCGCCGACACCAGGCCGCCGACGCAGACCACCGCCATCAGCCGGATCAACACGCGTTTGCCGCCGTAGCGGTCGCCGAGCTTGCCCGCGATCGGGGTGACGAGCGCGCCGGTGATCAGCAGCGCGATGCTGAGCAGCGCTCCCTGCGCGGGACTCATGTCCAGTTCGCGTTGCAGCAGCGGCAAGGTCGGCGACACCACCGACTCCAGCGCGCCGGTGGCGAGCGCCAGCAGGCCGAGCGCCCAGAGAGCCGACTTCCTCATCGTGGCTGGGGGGACCGGGGTGGTGGTCATGGGCGTCCTCCTGGTCGTTGTGCGGTGACGGGACTTCTCGTCGGGGACGAGGACGATCTGGTGGAGGCGGACACGTGGCCGAAGCCGGTGACGGCGAGCACGACTGCCGCCGCCGCGGTGACCGCGAGACTTTCGTGCACGAGGCACAGAGCCGCGCCTGTGGCGGCACCGAGCACGAGGAGCACGACCACGGCCACGCGCCGGCCCGCGCCCTGGCCGCGGGCCGCTCCCAGCCGGGAGTCGGCGGCGAGTCCGGTCAGGGTGGAGGTGACGACCACGGTGGTGACGTCCTTGACGCCCAGATGGCGGGCCATCGCCGCCTGCGTGCCCATGGCCAGCGCGAGAGAGGACGCCATCACCACGGAGGCGCTCGTCCCGATGAGGGCCAGGCCGAGCGCGGTGGCGGCCAGCACGAGGCCGACGCCGGCCAGCAGTGCCGTGCAGCGGTGGCCCCAGCCCGGCGCGGCGGTCCGCAGCACCCGTCCGCCCGCGGCCGCGCCGGCGAGGAAGAACACGAGCGCCAGGGCCGGACCGAGCACCGGGAGCCCGGTGCCTCCCACGGCCGCCATGCCGAGGATGACCACGTTGCCCGTCATGTTGCCGGCGAAGACCTGGTCGAGGCGCAGGTACCCGACGGCGTCGACGACACCGGTGGAGAAGGTGAGGGCCAGCACCAGGTGCACCGGCGTGACGCGGGCGGTCACCGGCCCACCGCGTAACCCTGGGCGCCACGGGGGTTCGCCGCCGCCCCGAGGGCGCCGGTGTCCGGATCGCGGGTGACCACCGACAGCCGGCCCTGGCTCCACGGCCCGGACACCGCCACGTCGTGCCCGCGTTCCCGCAGACCGTCGACGACGGCGGCACCGGCGCGCTCCTCGACGACGAGGCTGCCGGGACTCCAGGTCCGCGGCCAGAACGAGCTCGGGAACGCCTTGGTGTGGAAGGCCGGCGCGTCGATCGCCTCCTGCGGGCCGAGGCCGAACGCGAGCGTGCGCACCAGGTAGAGCAGTTGCCACTGGTCCTGCTGGTCGCCACCCGGCGTGCCGAGCGATGCCACCGGGCGTCCGTCGCGCAGCAGCAGCGTCGGGCTCAGCGTCGTGCGGGGCCGCCGTCCCGGCTCCAGGCGTGACGGCGCGGCGGGGTCGAGCCAGGTCATCTGGAGCCGTGTGCCCAGCGCGAAACCGAGGTCCGGCACCGCGGGCGACGACTGGAGCCAGCCTCCCGACGGCGTCGCGGAGATCATGTTGCCCCACCGGTCGACGACGTCGATGTGGCACGTGTCGCCGCGGGTCTCGCCGGTCTGCTGCACGGTCGGTTCCCCGACCCCTTCCGCGGGGACGGCGTCCTGCGCGGTGACGAGCGGCGGTGCGTACGGCGGGACGCCGATGTCGCCGGGCCGGAACGCGGTCGACGCGACCGGGCCGATCAGACGGGCCCGTTCCTCGCTGTAACCAGGGCGGAGCAGTTGCCGCACAACGGATTCCGCCCGCGCCGGGTCGAGGTGTCCGTAGAACGCCTCGCGGTCCGCCATGGCCAGCTTCACGGCCTCGGCGATCGTGTGGACGCCCTGCGCGGTCGACGGGTCGATCTGCTCGTCGTCGAAGTGGTCGAGCAGGCTGAGGGCCTGCAGCAGCACGGGTCCCTGCGACCACAGGCCCGCCTTCGCGACCGTGGTACCGCGGAACTCCGCGGTGACGGCGGGTTCGAGCGACGGCACGAAGTCGGCGAAGTCGGCGGCGGTGATCACGCCGGCGTGGTCGGTGCCGCTGGAGTGCCGGTGGGGGACCGCGGCGAACTCGGCCACGGCGTTGGCCACGAAACCGGTGCGCCAGGCCCGGCGGGTGGAACGGATGCGGGCCGCTCTCGACCCACCGGTGCCCGTGGCGCACAACCGGCGCAGGGTCCGGGCGTAGGTGGTGTTCACGACGGTCTCGTGCGCACGGGGCACCCGGCCTTCCGGCATCCACAACGCGTACGAGGTCGGCCAGTGCGTGCGGAAGAGGTTCTCGACGGTCGCCAGGACCCTTGCCAGCTGGGGCACGACCGGAACGCCGTGCTCGGCGTAGTGGATCGCGTAGGCCAGCACCTCGGGCAGGTCCCAGGTGCCGTGCTCGGCGAGCAGCCACAGCCACGAGTCGACGGCGCCCGGAACCGCGGTGGCCAGCGCGCCCGCGCCGGGCACGTGGTCCAGGCCCTCGGCCAGGAAGTGCTCGATCGTCGCCCCGCGCGGTGCGTGGCCCTGGCCCGCCAGCACGACGGGGGACGGGTCGCCCGCGGTGGCGAGCACGGCGACGAGGTCACCGCCCGGCCCGTTGAGGTGCGGTTCGGCCACGTGCAGCACGAAGGCGCCCGCCACTGCCGCGTCGAAGGCGTTGCCGCCGCGTTCCAGCACGGACTGGGCCGTCGCGGAGGCGAGCCAGTGCGTAGAGGCGCACATGCCGAACGACCCGCGGAGCGTGGGACGGGTGGTGTGCGGGTCGGTGTCGGTCTGGGGTGGACCGGCCATGGACGTCGTACTCCGTTCAGGGGTGGTGGGTGGCGTGGTGGGCGGCCAGGACGTCGCCGCCGAAGTCGGCCTCCGGGTCCCGCCACACGGCGTGCGCGTGGTTGGCGCCGCGGTGGACGTTGGTCCACTCGACGAGCAGCCGCGGACCGAGTAGGCGGTAGTAGTGCGGTTCGCCCGCCGCGGTGGAACCGGCCCAGGCGAGGTGCACGGCGTCCAGCGCCGCCGGGTCGTCGTAGCGGGACAGCGGGGAGACGCCGTCCGGGACGCGGCCGAGGTAGGTGCCCAGCAACGCCCGCAGCAGCTCCCGCTGCCCGGTGTCGAGCTCGCTGCCCGGCACGCCCTGAGGCTCCCGCGTGAGGGCCAGCGCCCGCTGGTCGGCGTCGTTCAGGCCGGTGACCGGGTGGTCTGCGCGGTCGGGCACGTGCCCGCCGGGACGCCACAGCTCGCGCCGCCGCAGCACGCGGTCCCCGACCCGGGAGCTGTTGCCCGCCACGACGTCGTTCGGGGCGGTGGGCAGCAACACCGTTCGGGCGGCGAGGTCGGGGTGCAGGGACCGGACCAGCTCACCGGCCAGGTCCTCGGCCGCTCCCAGCGGGCGCAGCGCCGTGCCGCCCAGCAACGGCGACGCGGCCGGGTCGGCGCCGAGGAAGCACGGCGTGGTCGCGACGACCCGCCCGTCCACCACGAGGTTGTTGAGCGAGACGTGGTGGCCGCCGAACCTCCACCCCCACGGCCGCGGCCCGCCGGGCTCGCCGAAGACCCGCAGGTAGTAGAGGCCGGGGTCGCGGGTGCGCTCCCGGCCCCAGTCCACCGAGAAGCCCTCGACGCGGTCGAGGACGTTCTCCAGGCCCAGCACGGTGGCGACGGTGGTGTAACCGGCCTCGGACAGTCCACTCGCGACCAGCCGCATCACCATCCGGTGCTGGGCGGGGCGTTGCTCGTGGAAGGTCAGGCCGCCGTGGTCGGTCGGCGTGTAGAACCACCGGGTCCGTTCGGCCTCGGTCTCGCCGTCGGCGCCCGGTGCCGGCCCGACCGCCACCTCGCGCTGGCCGGGGTCGAGGGAGTCGAGCCACGTGCCGGCCGCCCCCGCCATGCGCTGCGCGACTTCGGCGCTCGCGTCGCTCATGCGTGGGCCACGCGGACGTCGTGGTGGCGTGCGCTCTGCCCGGGAGTGCGCGCGGTGAGCGTCCGGGTGGCGAGGTCACTCGCTCGTGTGGTCGCACCGGACATGACGGCTCCTTCGTTCACGGATGGCAACTAACGTATTGATTGAGATGGTTCTATCAATTAAAGGGCGCGCGGAGGCTCAAGTCGGGGAACGGATCAGGTGGTGACGTGGGGCCGCGCGGGGGCGGTCAGCCGACGCGGGCCCAGCCGCGCAGCGCGCCGCAGAACGCCTCGGTCAGCCGGGTGACGATCTCCCGGGGGGACAGGCTCGTCTCGTTCATGAGGTCCAGGACCTCGCGCGGGTCGTAGATCATGTTGTTGAGGAACAGGGCGTGCTCGAGCATCTTCGCCGGCAGCTCCAGGTCGCCGAGCAGCGCGAGCACGGGCTCCGACCAGGCGTTCCGCATGGTCTCGATGATCTCGTTGCCGTTGTGCAGCCGCTCCAGGTAGCCCCGGCGGGACCGCAGCTGCACCAGGGCGGGACCGTGCTCGACCAGCAGGTCGAGCCACTTGTCCACGGCGGCGTCGAAGAGCGGCCTGCCCTGTGCGGTCGACTCGGTGGTGAACTCGTTCAGCTCTTCGACGACGCTGAGCACGTACGCCGCGAGCACCTCGTCCAGCGAGGAGTAGTACCGGTAGGCGGTGGCGGGACCGATCTCGGCGCGCGACGCGACGGCCTGCATCGTGAGCTCGTCGGGTGCTTCCCTGGCGAGCTCGCGCACGGCCTCGAACAGCCGCCGGCGGTTGCGCAGGGTGTCACTGCGCAGCTTGCGCCCGCCTTGTGGGGCGGCCTGCCGATCGGACACGGGCCTCCTGCCCTCGTAGAAGTGCACGCGAAGCCTATCGCCTTCGATCATGGCGGGCCCGGCCGCTCGGGTGCGAGGTGGCCGACGATGCGGTCCAGCCCGGTCCGCAGGTCGTCCTCGGAGGCCGCGAACGAGATCCGGATGTGCCCCTCGCCGGACGGCCCGTACTCCGATCCGGCGCGGACCAGCACCTTCCGTGCGGCGAGCGCGCGGGTGACCTCCTCGGACGGGCGGTCGGCGGTGTAGCGGAGGAAGCCGTAGAACGCGCCCTCCGGTGGCACGAGGTGCAGGCCGGCTACGCCCGTGAGGCGCTCGACCACGAGGTCGCGGCGCTGCCGGTAGGTGTCGACCATGGCGTTCACGACGCTGTCCGGCAGGGCAAGAGCGGCGAGTGCGGCGCGCTGGACGGCGGTGTTCACCGACCCGTTGAGGGTGCGGTGCACGTGCGCCGCCGCGTCCACGACCGCTCGCGGTCCGGCCAGGTGGCCGATCCGCCAGCCCGTCATCGCGTACGTCTTGGAGAACGTCTGGACCTGGACCGTCCGGTCCCGCAGCGACTCGACGGACAGCGCCGACCTCCACTCGTGACCGGGGTAGACCAGCCGGTGGTAGGCCTCGTCGCTGACGACCAGCGTGCCGGAGCCGCGGAGCAGCTCGCCGAGCGCCTCCAGCTCCTGCCCGCGGTGCACGACGCCGGTCGGGTTCGACGGGTTCGAGAAGATCATCATGGCGGCACCGGGCAGCGCGGCGGCCAGTGCGCCGAGGTCCCAGTGCAGGTCGGGGCCGAGCGGGACGAAGTCCACGGTGCCGCCCGCGAGGACGACCAGGTCGGCGTAGAGCGAGTAGGCGGGTTCCGGGATGACGACGCGGTCGCCGGGCCCGACCATCGCGAGCACCACCGCCGCCAGTGCGCCGGTGGCGCCGTGGGTGACGACGACGTCGTCCGCGCTCCACGTCCGGCCGGGGTGTTCCGGCAACCGGGACGCGAGCGCGGCGCGCAGCTCCGGCAGTCCTTTCTGGTCCGCGTAGTGGGTGTCTCCCGCCCGTAGCGCGGCCGCGGCGGCCTCGACCACCGGCGCCGGCGTGGGGAAGTCCGGTTCGCCCAGCGCCAGGGACACCGAGCCGGGGGAGGACTGGCCGAGGGCCGGGCGCCGGGAGAAGTGGCGCAGCTCGTAGACCCGGACGGCGGTCATCTCGCCACCGCCGGGCGACCGGGACGCGCGGCGAGGATGCGCTGCCGCAGCGCCTCTTCCTTCTCGCCGATGCCGTCCAGTGCGCCGACGGCCTCGCGCAGCCGGTGCCGCGGGACGACGACCACGCCGTCGGAGTCGCCGACGACGACGTCACCCGGCGCCACCACCACGCCGCCGACCGCCACCGGGACACCGATCGCGCCGGGCCCGTCCTTGAACGGACCGGCCGGGGTGACCGCCCGCGCGTACACGGCGAGCCCCATGCCGGCCAGCGCCTCGACGTCGCGGACCGCGCCGTCGACCACGGCACCGGTCACCCCGGTGTTCACCATGATCTCGCCGATGAGGTCGCCGACGAGCGCGCGCGTGATGTCGCCGTGGCCGTTGACGACGAGGACGTCGCCGGGCCGCGCCTCGTCGAGCGCCCGGTGGACGGCGAGGTTGTCGCCCGAGCGCACGTCCACTGTCAGGGCGGTGCCGACCAGCGGTGACCGGCCGGCGAACCGCCTGATTCCGCCGTCCAGCACCGTCATCCGCCCGAGCGCGTCCCCGACGTTGGCGGCCGGCACCTGCCCGAGGCGGTGTGTCTCCGCGGCCGCCGGGCGGAGCCAGTCGGGAGCGAGGGACACGCTGTCCGTCGCCGCAGCGATGTACATAGTGAAGGTCCACCTCTTAAATAAGAGACATCTATCATTCTGGGCGTGACGATAGCGGGTCGCAGGCCGGGCGACAACGGTTCGCGGCAGACTTGTTCAGCGGCGAGCGATCAGGCGGTGCTCGGCGACCGCCGCAGCTGCCGTTGCCGGGGGCGATGACGGCGGGAATCTGATCGGAGGGGCGGCCGGTCGGGGCGAACAGGTGCGACTCCGTACCCGTCGCCCGCTCGCGCTCGATGACCGGCGACGACGCCACGGGAACCGGGCTCGGCCCGGCGGTCGGCTCACCCGCGGTGAGCAGCCGAGCTGGGCGCTGGAGGCGGCAGACCACGGCGGCCGATGTCGCGCCGCCAGGGGGCTCGAACCGGCTCGGCACAAATCCGAAGACCCGGACCGCCGCCGCGATGGTGCGGCTCCAGGCCTCGCGAGGTTGGTCTTCTCAGGGTTGGCGTCCACTGTGGAGTTGCTCCGGTGGTCGACAGAGCCGGGGCCGCTTCTGCGTGAAGGCGGCCCCGGCCGTCATCACCGCACGAACGTGCCGACGGCCGGCACGGCCAGTCCCGGCATCAGCGCGGAGCGATCCCGGCGAGCGGGACGGCGAACACGATCCGCTTGTCGATCAACGTGTTCGCTGCGTTGAAGGCGTGCTCGGTGGCCGTCCACAGCAGCCCGCTGCCATGCTCGTAGTAGAGGTCCTCACCGCCGACCGCCCAGCTGTAGGTGTTCATGTCCGCAGATCCGGCGAACATGAAACTGTGCTTGTCGGCCGAGCTGCGGCCCAGGTAGTACTCGCCCTGCCACGTCTGCGCGCCCTGGACGTTGCTCTTCGGCGTGGTCACCGCCCTGCTCGGCACGGCCTTGCCCGAGGACACCGCGAGTTTGCGGGTGGACGCGTCGACGTCGTAGTGCACGACGCGGCCGCCGTCGATGGACAGGTCGGTGCTGCGGCCGTCCCGGTACTCGCCGACGACCAGCGTGTCCGGCGTCGTGCTGCGGTCCAGCGCCAGCGAGGAGTAGCACAGCGCGTTGGGCTGGGGCACGCACGGGGACGGCGGCGTGATCGCCTGCCGGTACGTTGCCACCTGCGGTACGACGTAACGGTAGCCGTAGGCGTAGTACTTGCTGCCGCTCTTGCCGATCACGTCGTCCTGGTCGGTGGCCACCTCCAGCACGCGTTCCATGTCGAACACCCGCAGCCCGCGCGAGGTGTCCGCGACGTAGAGGTAGCGCCCCAACCACGCCAGGCCGCCCGCGTGGATCGGCACCGCCCGGAAGTTCGACGAGCTGGTCGGCTCCACCAGTAGCACGTGCCGGTACTTGCCGCTCACTCGATCCACCAGCGACAGCCGCGCCCCGTGGTCCGTCTGCGTCCCTGCCTTCCCGGTGTCGTAGTGCCAACTCACGGCCATGACCTTGTTCGGTCCCCACTGGCCGTCATCGTCCGCGTCGGACGATCCGGTCACGCCCTGAGGCACCCAGTAGGACACCTTGCTGTCGCTGTCGTCCCAGCAGAACCGGTCGCTGCTGTGCAGGATCTGGTTTGCTTGCAACGGGATGTCCGTGCGGTCGTAGAACTCCGGCTGAGCCTGCTTGCGACTGGTGGAGCAGTCGTTCGTGGACCGGTTGGCCGCCGCCAGCACGTCCGACACCGGCAGGCGCGAACCGAGCGTGGACGCGAGCCCGGCGGCCTGCGTGTCCAGTGACCAGTCCGGCGTGAGCGAGAACGCGGAACCGTCCCGTTCCGTGATCTGGTTGGGCGCTGCTGCGGCCGGTGTGCCCGTTGTCAGCAACAACATCGCGACGATGAACCCGAGTCGTTTCACGGCGTCCACGTTCATCCGGAGGGAGTTGTCCAGCAACGGTTGATCGGTCTGGACAATCATTCGCAGTCGAACAGAGGAGGTGCGGGTGGGACGGCCAGAACGTCCGCTCGACCCGAACGAAGGCCCGGTCCAGCGCTTCGCGTGGGAGTTGCGCCTGCTGCGCGAGAAGGCCGGATCTCCGAGCTACCGGGAGTTGTCCAGAAGGGCTCATTTCTCGTCCACGGCGTTGTCCGAGGCGGCGGGCGGCACGCAACTGCCGACGCTGGCCGTGACGCTCGGGTACGTCGAAGCCTGCGAAGGGGACGCGGAGCACTGGGAACGGCAGTGGCGGGAGGTGGCCGCCGAGATCCTCGCGCCCGGTGACGAGAGCGCTCCCTATCTCGGCCTCGCGGCGTTCCAGCCCGAGGACGCGTCGCTGTTCCGCGGGCGCGAGGAACTCGTCGAGCATCTGGTGGGGGAGGTGGGGAAGCGGTCGTTCCTGGGGGTTTTCGGGGCGTCCGGATCGGGGAAGTCGTCGTTGCTGAGGGCCGGTCTGGTGCCCTCGCTGTCGTTGTCGTCGGTCGTGCTGACGCCGACCGCCCATCCGGTGCGGGAGCTGACGGCCAAGACCGCGGACCGGCCGGAACTGGTCGTCGTGGACCAGTTCGAGGAGACGTTCACGCTGTGCGCCGACCCGAACGAGCGCGACGCGTTCGTCGCGGCGTTGTTGGCGTGTGACGCCAAGGTGGTCATCGGCTGCCGGATCGACTTCCTGGACCGGTGTGCGGCGATCCCCGCGCTGGTCACCGCGCTGCGGGACGCGCAGGTGCTGGTCGGGCCGATGACGCCGGAGGAGTTGCGGCGGATTGTCGTCGAGCCTGCCACCTGCGCCGGGCTGAAGGTCGAACCGGACATGGTGTCGGCGGCGGTGATCGACGCGCACGGTCAGCCGGGCGCCTTGCCGTTGCTGTCCCACGCCTTGCTGGAGACGTGGCGAAGACGGGAGAACAACAGGCTCACCCTGGCCGGGTACCAGGCGAGCGGCGGGGTGTCCGGTGCGATCGCGGCCACCGCCGAGCAGGCGTTCACGGAGCTGGGTTCCGCTGATCAGGCCGCGGCTCGTTCGTTGCTGCTCCGGCTGGTGCAGCCCGGTCAGGGCGCCTACGACCTGCGGCGCCGGGTCGCGCTGGACGAGGTGATGGGGCCGGCGTTGAACGCCCTGGTCACCGCGCGGCTCGTGGTCGTCGCGGACGGCAGCGTGGAGCTGGCGCACGAGGCGTTGACCAGGGCCTGGCCGCGGCTGCGGACGTGGCTCGAGGAGGACCGCGAACGCCTTCAGCAGCACCAGGACCTCACGACGGCCGCGCACGCCTGGGACGCCGTCGACCGCGATTCCGGTGCCGTGTACCGAGGTGTGCGGCTGGAGGTCGCGCGGTCGCTGGCCGCGGACTCGCCGGTCGCGTTGTCGCAGCTGGAACGGGAGTTCGTCGCGGCGAGCGAGGCGCACGAGACCGCCGAACGTGCCGGCGTCCGGCGGCAGTCCCGGCGGTTGCGCACCCTCGTCAAAGCCCTGGCCGTGTTGCTGGTGGCGTGCCTGGTGATCACGGGTGTGGCGGTCGTCCAGCGCCGTGCCGCCGTTGCCGGGGAGAAGGTCGCGTTGTCCCGGCAGCTCGCGTTGCAGGCCCAGGACCTCAGCGGGTCGTGGCCGGACGCCGCGGAAGCCCTTGCCGTGCAGGCTTTCCGCACGTCACCGACGATCGAGGCGCGCGGTGCGTTGCTGAGCACCGCCGCCTACAAACCGCCGCGGGTGACGCTGAAGGATCACCGCGGTGCGGTGCGGGCGGTGGCGTTCAACCAGGACGGCACGCTGCTGGCGTCCGCAGGGGACGACCGATCCGTGCTGGTCCGCTCGCCTTCCGGGACCGCTGCGCCGATCGCGTTGACCCAGCACTCGAAGCCGGTGCGCGCGCTGGCGTTCCACCCTTCCGCTCCGGGGCTCGCCTCTGGTGGTGAAGACGAGCAGATCGTGTTGTGGGACCTGAACACGAACGCCGCCGCGCACGTTCTTCCCGTGGCGCACGGCAGGATCAACAGCATCTCCTACAGCGACGACGGCCGGCTGATGGCGTCCGCGTCGCAGGACGGCACGGTCATCCTGTGGGAAGGCGCTCGGGAGGTGCTGCGGATCCCGCATTCCCTCGGCGAGGTCCACGACGTGGCGCTGGGCGGTGACCTGGTCGCGGTGGCGGGGCAGAACGGCGTGCTCGTGCACAACCGGACCACGGGCGCGCAACAGGTCTACCAGGACCATCGCGGACCGGTGCTCGCGGTGGCGCTGAGCAGGGATGGCGGTGCGCTGGCCAGCGGTGGTGCGGACAGCCAGGTCGTGTTGCGGGCCGGGGGAGAGCCGAGTTTCCTGCGGCGGCACACCGCGGGGATCAGGTCCGTCGGGTTCGGACCGGACGGCCGGATGCTGATGTCCGCGGCCGACGACGGCAGCGTGCGGTGGTGGTCGGTGCCTGGCGGCGGCTGGCTGACCGGGCTGATCTCGCGCACCGGGGCCTTCTTCGCGGCGGGGCTGAGTCCTGACGGGACGAAGCTGGCGGCGGGTGGCGACGACAGCGTGAGCGTCTGGCAGGTCGCTTTGCCCGCGTTCACCGGACATGCGGCTCCACCGTTCGGTGTCGCCGCGGCGGCCGACGGGCGCATCGCGACTGGCGGCGCGGACAGGTCCATCAGGGTCTGGGACCCGTCCGGGACGCAGATCACCGAACTCGACGCGCCCGCGAGGGTGAAGTCGGTCGCGTTCCACCCCGACGGAACCCTGGTGTCGGCTGGGGAGGACGGCGCGGTCACCGCGTGGGACCTGGAGTCGCGAAAGCCGGTGCGCACCATTGCTGAGCACGACGGTCCGGTGACCAGCCTGGTGCTGGCGGGGAACGTGGTCGCCTCCGGCGGCGCCGATCGCACGATCAGGCTGGTGGACCCGGCTTCCGACGCGCCGCCGCGCAACTTCCCGGTCGCGCACACGGCCGAGGTGGAGGCGTTGGCCTTCAGCCCCGACGGCACGGTGCTGGCCTCCGGGGGCAACGACGGGCGGATCGTGCTCTGGGACGTCGAGCACTCCCGTGAGCTCGCGGTTCTAGGTGAGCTCGGGAACGCGTTGCGGGACATCGCGTTCACGCCCGACGGCCGGACGCTGATCACCGGGGACGCCAGTGGCGCGGTGATCTTCTGGAACGTAGCGGCCCGCCGGCAGAGCGCGACGCTGCCAGGCCAACGCGGTGCGGTGCGGGAACTAGCGCTCAACGGCACCGGAACACTCCTCGCGGTCGCCGGCAGCGACACGGTGATCACGTTGTGGGACACCACAACCCGCGAGCAGGTGGCCACGTTGACCGGCCACACCGGTCCGGTCAACTCCGTCGCGTTCAACGGCGACACCCTGGCGTCCACCGGCTCCGACCCCCGCGTGATCAGGTGGGACCTCGACCCGGACGCCGTGATCGCCCGCATCTGCGGCGCCCGCGTTGGCCGCTGTTGATTGGCCAGGGCGGTGACCTGCTGCTGGACAACTCCGCGACCCCTACGAATGGCGGTGCACAAACCCGTTCTACGGAAGGAAAACGGATGAAGCGCACCTTCACGGCACTCGCGGTCCTGGCCAGCACGATGGGTCTGGTGCTGGTGGGCGGCCAAGCCGGCGCGGCCCCGGAGTCGCAGGCGAGATTCGAGCTCGGCATCCAGTCGGCCGACGCCGGCATCAACGTCTACCGAGGATCGGACCTCGCGGGTTACGGCGACTTCAACGCCGACCCGGACGGCAGCGTGCCCGGCGACGCGATCCGGGCCTGCGACACGCTGGCGGACGGCTGGGGCATCGAGACCCAGCTGGACGTCAACCCCGGTGCGACCTGGGACACCGACCGCGTCGTCAACACTCGCGGCCACGCGTCGCCCTACTGCAGTGGCTGGGCGAGCGGCAACATCGGGGAGAACACCCCGGTGGCCATCCGGGTCTGCCTGGTGAAGTCGGGCGAGACCCCGATCTGTTCCGGCAGGGCGTTCGGCGAGTCCTGACGCGAACTTCTCGTGGGTGTTCCCTCGCAGGGAACACCCACGAGGATGGTCAGCACCACAAACCCGGCAGGGCCGAGCGTTCGTCCCGGCCGCGGCCTGCCGACGTGCTGGTCGCCGGGAGCGTCGTCAGCAGCTGAACGTGGTCGCGGGCTCGTCCAGCGCGATCGCCGCGTTCGGTCGCAGCGCTGGACGACCATCGAATCGGCGTGCGCGGATCAGTCGTCGAGGCCGGGCAGGTGGTAGCCGGTGTGGTCGTCCCACTCGATCTCGTAGTCGTCGAGGGTGAAGGCCCAGTCCGCGTCCGGCACAGTGCTGCGCAGCGCGGTGACCGCAGCCAGCCAGTGCACCAACGACGAGACCGCCCGGTCATCCGCGGCAGGCAGCTTGGTCGACCCGTCGAGCACTGTTCCCGGCTCCAGCTGGTCGTAGAGGTACAGCCCCTCTTCTTCCAGGGAGAACGGCGCGTTCGCGTTGCAGGTGTCGACGACCTGGCCGACCGCCGTGAGCTCGGCGTCGGACAGCGGGGCCGCGCGGCGAGCCGTGTAGTAGAGGGAAACGCTCACGCGAGCCACCCTAGCGGGCTCCGCTCAGGACAGTTGCGGTACGACAGATCCGCGCGGCCGGTCCGCGGGACGCGAGAAGTGCAGAACGCTTGGCTCTGCTGTGGACACCGGGTTGTTCCGAATCGATCCGTCTTCAAGGGTGCCCGCGGCTTGATCTTGTGGTCGGCGAACGGCGGACTCGGACTCCTCCACGGTGACATCGCCTGATCGGGGGAGCCGAGCAACGGGTGCGGCTAGGCGCGCGACGTGGTGCGCATTGGCCGCGAGATACTGTTTCCACCCAAGCAGTTCGTCGATCGTGTACACGGTTCGTGGTCATCGACGGGCTTGTGGTGCACTCCGCGCAGGAGCAGCAGGTTCTCCTCGGAGTTGAGCGTTCTGTCCGTGTACGTGCGCGGCATCCGAAGACCCTAGCGACAGGTATCGACGCGCGTGGTCGGATGCCCCGGTCGTGGCCCACCTGTCCGGGTGACTACGTTTTGCGCTCGACTGATCACCATGTGTAAATGCTCGGTGTTCTGATCATGAGCGAAGGGCCGTCAGCGTGAACAAGCAGGAACTGATCGACCTCGTGTCCGAGGGTGCGGAGGCGAACAAGGCGGATGTGGCCAAGGTCCTGGACACGATGCTGCACACGATCAAGAACACCGTGGCCGAGGGGGACACCGTCAACCTGGTCGGGTTCGGGTCGTTCTCGATGGGCGAGCGCGCGGCCAGGACCGGGCGCAACCCGCAGACCGGCGAGCCGATCCAGATCGCGGCATCGAAGGCCGTGAAGTTCTCCGCGGGCAAGGCGTTCAAGGACTTCGTCAACGCCAAGTGACGCAGGGCCGGGCGTGGTCCGCTGACCACGCCCGGCCCTGGTCGGCATGCACTGCGTGCTGGGGTATTCGAAGGAAGCGCGGATCCGTGACGAGGTGAAGAAGCCCGGCTCGCAGTTCGTCAGCTCCCGCGTCGTGGTCGGCGAACGGTGTCAGCCGACTAACCACCTTCGGAGCTCGCGTGGTCGGCAGCGTGCGGATCGGCCCACGCGGCTACATCGCCGCGGGCGCGGTGGTGACGAAGGACGTGTCCGCTGAGCATGTCGTCACCAGCGTCAACGTCCGCACTGGCGGACCCGTGGCCCGGTGAGCGTCGACCTGCGCACCACCACCCACACGGACCCTCAGATGGGGCTCAGTCGTTTTAGACCGCATCTCGTTTAGGTGTCGTGGGGTGACGGTCTGGCGCCCGGCGGACTCGACCTGCCGCCGGGCGGCGTGGATCTACGGTGTCGAAGTCGCAATGCTGACGCCCTGGCTGCTCGCGATGAGGCTCCACTTCTCGGCGTAGTAAGTGGTGCCGACGATCCCGATGTGGATGCCGCGGACGACGACCGCGCTCCGGTCAGAGTTGTAGGTGTAGAGCGGTGCGCCGGAGTCACCACCCAACGACGCCGCGCCCTGGTCGTAGGTGACGAGGTTCTGGGTGCAACCGGCGGCGTCGCACAGCTGGCCGCTCGTGCCGACGACGCGGTTCCCGCACTGCTCGAAGCTGGAGACCCCACTGCGGCAATAGCCGGTACCGCCCACGACGGGGTCCGAAGCGCCGCTCACCCGTTTCACGGTGCCGGTCGCGTTGCCGACGTAGATGTGATGGCCGTAGACGCCGGCGGAATTGAGGCGGCTGATCAGGCCGATGTCTCGCGTGGGGTAGTTCCAGTTGTAGAAGTAGCCCATGTTCTCGCCACTGCCGGTGTTCGACACCGGTCGACCCATCGGCACCCCCTGCACGTACCCGCAGTGCCCCGCGGTGAGCAGGTAACGGTCCCCTTGCGGTGATTTGACGGTGAACCCGCTGCTGCACTGTGCAGTCCCGACGGTGACGGCCGCGCCTCCCCGGAACGGGATCGAGTCGTACTGCCTGGAGTTCCTGCCTCCAGTGCCGTGCCGGTGCTCCACCGTGATCGGCAGGCCGGCGGACAACGAGCGGACGACGTCCTGTGGTGCGTCAGTGGTCACCGCCATGACGTCGCGAACGAGGTCGAAGGCCGAGCCGAACACGTGGCCAGCGGCTTTGTCCCGCTGCGCTTCGGCGCGGATTCGCCGGTCGAACTCGTCGATCGCGGCCTGGGTGGTGCTGCTGCGTTTCACGGTGGGCGCGGAACCATTGAGGGTGAAGTCGGCGGCAACGCCGACGCTGCCGTGGCCAGTGGCCGGCAGCACCACGACGTAGTCATCACGCCGCTCGTCGTAGTAGAAGCCCAGAGCCGCCTTGTCCTCGACCAGCTCCTGGAGGCGGCTTTCGGTGGCGGAGATCCCGCTTTCCTGTGCTGAACCGTCCGCATACGCCGGAATTCCTCCAGGTAGCAGGACCATGATCGCCAACAAACCGGCTAACGCGCCTCGGCGAGAGGTGGACACGTCGCTCCTCCATGCGGTCGACTTTGAATGAGACTGGTCAACGAGGTGTACTCGGGCGGGCGCTACGGACGTCACGTCGTGTGCGTCGTTCGCGGTGTCCTAGGCCTCGTGCACGCCGCCGGTGTCGGAGAAGTGCATCGCGCCGGTCACCCGGAAACGGCCGCCGAGCAGGCCACCCTCGTCGTCGTCCGCGGGCTTCCAGTCGGTGAACGGCCACCACCTACCGTGAATTCCGGCTGAAGGGGCTGGAGCTTGAGCACACTCATCTGGTTCACCTCCTTGACGATTTGTGCAATGACCGCCGGATCTGGCGACCGCGGCAACTGCCAGCGGGCTACCCAGGGAGCAGCGGAACGGTCGGTTCGACCCGCCGAGTGACGAGAGTGCCAAGCGCGACAGTGGTGATGCTTTGGCAGCTCTTGAGTCGCCTGGTCAGGCCCCGCCCGGCGGCCTCCGCCAACACCGTGTCACGCACCGGATGCCCGGCATCCCCGAGCACGTCGACGCCTGCGCTCCTCGTCGTCCCGGCGATCGACGCCGATGCCGAGCACCGCAGCTTGCCTGGCTGCGACCGCACCTTCGATCTCGACCACGAGATCCTGCCTGGCAGCGAGGAGATCGCCTGATGACCCACCAAGGCCACGAAGACCAAGGACCGCAAGTCGTTGGAGGACTTCGACTTCGGTCACCAGCGCTCGCTCTAGCGAGAGGCCATCACGCCTCTCGGCACGCTGGATCGTTGGACTCGGACGTGTTCTCCCGACTGCACCAGATGATGCTGGATCTGCTCGGCTCGGCCGGGGCAAGCCCGGCAGCAAGATCCACGCGATGTCGGGAACGGTGCTGCTGTGCTGGGCCGAGGCGGCGGCCGCGCACGCCGCGTTCCGGGCTGGGGCACGAACACCCGGTCGGCGTCGTGTCCGGCGCGTGCCGCCGCTTCGCATCCTTCTGGGTCCTGCAGGTCGACGCTGTCGAAGTGGAGCCACACCTGGCCGATCTCGAACTCCTGGCCGTTGAACGTGGGGGGCAGGTTGTCGATGCTCGTCCAGAGACTGACGCCACGAGGCGAAGTCGGCCTCACGTCGTGCAGATGTTCCTCTGCGGACCGGTGACTGGTCGGTCGTATCAGCCAGGGGAACGGAGTGTGTTCGTCGCGAAGAAGTTGGGCGGCGAACCGGATGACGCGCTGATCCTGCGCCGCCCATACGTCCGGGATCGGCAGGTTGAGCCCCAACTCGTCTCTGACCATCACGAGATCCCGCAACAGGTTCCTCAGATCTGCGAACGCAGGATCGGCCGCTACCGAAACGGGGCACGAGATCCGCGTGGTCGGCAGGCTGATCTCGATGACCCTGTCGGTGTCGACACCTGCGAAGAACTCGGAGAGCCTGAGGACGGCCACAGGGTCGCACGAGGCGACGGAGACGCCTGGATCGGTGCCGTCCTTCAGATTCAGGTTGAGGTTGAACCGGATCGGGCCTTCTTGTGTGCGCCTCGTGACCAGGTGCAGGGCGAGAAGTTCGGTCGCGTCGACGCCGTGCAGCGTCATGCCGTGAGTTCCCACCTCCCTGCGGGTCAGGGTGACGTGCAGCGGTGGCGATGCTGTAGACCGGTGCGAACGGCTGCGGGACGAATGCCCCGCCCGAGGTGACGTTCACGATCTGGCCGCTGCCGGTGAGCAGTGGCGTCAGCAGCGCCACGAGGTCGATCGGCGCGCCCAGCAGCAGGTCGATCTCGCGCTGCCGCTCCTCCCACGGCGGCTCGTTCCGGGCGATCTCGACGCGCCGCTGGATTCCGGCGTTGTTGACCAGGACGTCCAGCGCCCCGAACTCCTCCGCGACGACGTTGGAGAGGTGTTCGCGGTCCTGCGGCCGGGCGAGATCACCCGCGACCACCCGCGCGCCCGGCAGGTCGAGTCGGCGTGCGGAACGCCCGGTGACGAGGACGCGGTTCCCCCGTGCCGCATAGCGCCGCGCAAGGCCCAGGCCGATCCCCGAGGCGACGGGGCTCTCCAGCGTCGATTTCTCGGTGCTCACGCGAGTGGTCGAGGAGGGCGGCGGCAGCAACGCCTCTCCGACGACCTGGGCTGGGAGCGCAGCCGGCTGTCCCGCCACCTCGGCCGCATGGGGGAGCGGGGACTCGTCACCCGCGGCGGCACGGTCGCCGAACGCCTCGTCAGGGCCACCCGCCGGGGCCGTGAGCTGACGCCGGCGCACGAGCCGTCCACGCGGACGGTGTGCGCCGGCATCTCCTCGACGTCGTGCCCGCGGAGGACGCCGACGCGTTCTGGCGAACCGTCACGCTGCTCGCGGGCTCACGTTCCGAGAACTGAGCAGCAATGCCAGGTTGGTGGCCGCGACGGCGCCGACGATGGCGGTGGCCGGTGCGGTGAGACCTGGCAGCGCGTACGTGCCGAGCAGAGCGCCCAGCAGTGCCGCACCGACCGCGGCGACCAGGCTGGTTCGACGGGCTCGGGCAGTCCACTCAGGACGGACGCAGGCGAGGTGGGCGCCCAGCCCGATCAGCACACCGGTTCCGGGAACGATCACCGTGGCGCTGACGAGGAAGTCGTCCGGGTTGAGCGTCCACGACACCAGCACGCCCAGCAGCCAGCCACCGAGGCCGAGTGGAAGCGCAGCGGCGACACGGGTCCAGACGCTCGCCCGGGCGGTGAAGCCCTGGCGACGCGACCTGCGGAAGAGCCAGGCGAGCACGAGCAGGCCGAGCACCGCGCCACCGACGACGGCACCGATCAGCAGCCGGGCGAGGGTCGACATGCTCAGCGGCACGTCGTCGAAGGCGATCGGGCGGCGGTCGAAGCCGGAGCTGTCCACCTGGCCGGAGCCGAAGAACGTGGTGAGGAGGTGCTTGCCGGCGTCCGGGCGGTGTTCCCAGAAGTCGTAGGTGTGGCCGAGACCGGGCAGGACGACCTGCTTGCCGCGCGAGAGCGCCGGGAGCAGCTCCTTGGTCGCGTTCTGTGACGGGGTCGAGAAGTCGACCTCCCCGCTGATCACGAGGGTCTCGACGTCGCTGGGCCGCATGGTGCGGTACTCGGCGTTGTCTGGGCTGTCCGGCCACACCTTCTGCACGCCGGCCCCCGCCCAGAGGAAGTCGGTGGAGACGTTGCCCAGGATCGAGCCGGGATCACCGCCCGCGTCGTGGTACCGCTGGTTGAACTCGGCGTCGAGCATGGCGAACGAGGCGAACTCGCCCCACACGAGCGACTCCGGCAGGACGACGTCGCCGAGCACGGACATCGCCCACAGCGCACCGGTGTCGCCGCTGAGATAGGCGTCGAGGACGGTCGGGGCGTTGTTCGGCGCCGAGACGTGTCCGTTGTGGTGCATGGCGTACTGGCTCACCACGCGGACGTTTGTGTCCTTGATGGACAGTGGTCCCCAGCTTTCCGGCATGGCCGTGGCGACGGAGCGGACCGAGGCCGCGAGGTCGGAGGTGCGGGCCGAGCAGCCGGCGTCGGCGCGGCAGAGCTCCGCGTACTGCCCGAACTGCGAGTCGGTGGTGGCAGGGTCCCAGAACAGGTGGCCCGGCGGGTTGACGGCGATCATGGCGGACCGGTTCAGCGACGCGGGGTGGCGCCACGAGTAGATCATCGCGGTGCGGGTGCCCGCGCTGGTGCTGAGCAGGTTGATCTTCTGGTAGCCGAGGGCGGTGCGGGCGTCCTCGAGGTCGTCCACCCGCTGGGCGACGGAGTACCCGGTGAGGTCGGCGCCGTCCGCGGTCAGCCGCTTCGCGCACAGCTCGAACGCCTTGGTGGTGGCGGGCAACGTCTTCGCGGCGGCGATCCCGTCGCCACCGCGCATCGACCCCACGACCTCGGGGCAGTCCAGGCGGCGCGAGCCGTCGACGCCGCGGTACCCGACCATCACCACGTCGTGGTCGGCGATGAGTCTGCTCGCCTGCGGGAAGTTCATGTTCGTGGCGCCGGGGCCGCCGCCGAGCCGGAAGATCGGCTCGCCGGGGTTCGGCTCGGCGGCGCGGATCCTGGTCACGGGCAGGGCGATCATCTTCGTCGCGGGGTCGCGCCGGTTCTCCGGCACGACGAGCGTGCCGCAGTCGGCGGCGACGGGACCCGTCTCCGTGTCGAAGTCGCAGGGTCGCGTCGTCAGCGAGCCGGGCGCGGCGCCGTCGGGCACGGCGAGCACCGGCTCCGGGCGCACGGCCAGGTAGGCCAGGCCGAGGAGCACGGCTCCGGCGAGCCCGGCGGCGACCACCCGGCGAGAAGGCTTGAACGAAGGCATGGCGAAAACCTAGGAACTCCGCAGCCGCGGATCTTCCCCTCGCCGAGCGGGTCCGTCTCCCTCGCGCGAGGGATGTCGCGCGCCCGCCGCCCTGACATCGTCTGCGGGTGATCAACGTCGCCTCGCTGTCCCGTGCCAGGACGAACCTCCAGCGGCAGTCCCTCCTGGTCGCCGGGGTCTGCGCGGTCGCCGACGTGCTGTCGTTCCTCGTGCAGGACCTCCCGGTCGACGGCGCCTGGACGGCCGCACTGCTGGGGATCGTGGTGGTCGACGCGGCGCTCGCCTCGCGGACGAAGTGGTCGGGAGCGGTCGCGGTCGCCGCCGTCGTGTTCAACGCGGCGGTCGCGTTGCTGCTGGGCGGGCCGCGTACTCTGCGGCTCAACGAGACGGGGATCCTCGTCGCGTCCTACCGGGCCGGTGCCTGGCTGCGCGGGCGGTGGGCGGTCGCCTCGCTGCTCGGGGTGATCGGCGGGCTCGTGCTCGCCCACCTCACCCGCGGGTACGCGCTCGACTGGTACGTGCTCGTGTCGGCGGCCAAGACCGGGCTGATCTCGTGGCTCGTCGGCCGCTACACCACCTCACGCCGCGCCTACCTCGACGAGATGAGACGGCAGGCCGAGCAGGAGGAGCGCGAGGCCCAAGAGGCCGTCGACGCGGCCATCGCCGAGGACCGCGCCGCCATCGCCCGCGACCTGCACGACGTCATCACCCACCACGTCAGCGCCATCAGCGTGCACGCGGGCGCGGCGCGGTTGCGGCTCGCCCGCACCAGCGGTGACGAGTCGGCGCTGCGGTCCGTCCGGTCGGTCGAGGACTCCAGCCGCACGGCGCTGCACGATCTGCGGCAGATGCTCGACCTGCTGCTCGGCCAGCGTCCCCAGGCGGACCGCGATCCCGGCCTGGCCGACATCGGCGCGATGCTGGAACGCTTGCGGGAGACCGGGTTGGAGGTGCGACTGGACGCCTCCGGCACACCGCGCGACCTGCCGCCGCAGCTCGACGCCGCGGTGTTCCGCATCGTCCAGGAGATGCTCACCAACGCGTTGCGCCACGGCGACGGCGGGCCGATCGAGGTCTCGGTACGCCACGACGGCGGGCGGTTCGACGTCGAGACCGTGAACCCGCTCCCGGCCGAGCACCCGGTCGAGGTCCCTGCCCGGGAAGGGCGCGGACTGGCGGGCATCCGCGCCCGCGCGGAGGAGTTCGGCGGGGTGCTCACCCGAGGCGCCGGGCCGGACGGGAAGAATTGGCGGACCGCAGTCTCGTTCCGCCTCGGAGGCCCGCAGTGACCATCACCGTCCTGGTCGCCGACGACCACGCGGTCTTCCGCTCCGGCCTGCGCGCCATCCTGGACACCGAGGACGACATCGAGGTCGTGGCCGAGGTCGCCGACGGCGAGCAGGCCGTGGACGCCGTGCTGCGGTTGCGGCCGGACGTCGCGGTGCTCGACATCCGCATGCCACGCCGCGACGGGCTCGGTGCCGCGTCGGCGATCCTCGCCGCTCCCGGCAACCGCACGAAGATCATCGTGCTGACGACGCACGACACCGACGAGTACGTGCACCGGGCGATGAGCGCCGGGGCCCGCGGGTTCCTGCTCAAGTCCATGCCGCCGGAGGAGATGATCGCGGCGGTGCGCATCGCGGCGCGCGACGACGTGCTGATCGACCCGTCGATCGTGCGGCGGCACCTCGCCCGCTTCGCCGGCACCCTCAGCGCGCCCGCTCTCCCGACCGACCTCGACCGCCTGACCGCCCGCGAACGCGAGGTGCTGCTCCTGCTGTCGCGCGCCCACACCAACTCCGAGATCGCCGGGCTGCTGCACGTCGGCGAGGAGACGGTGAAGTCGCACGTGTCGAGCATCCTGCGCAAGCTCGGCCTGCGGGACCGCACGCACGCCGTGGCCTACGCCCACCTCACGGGGTTCGCGAGCCAGGAGCGGCGCTGAGCCGCTGGTAGGCCCCGGCCGCCGCGTCGGTCATCCTCGCCAGGAACGTCGCGACGGCGTGCAGCTCGTCCGGCGGGGTCGTGCGGAGGATGTGTGCGATCTCCGCCCCTGTCACGACCAGGGACTGCGAAGCCTGGGCGACGATGTCGGAGAGCGAAGGGGGTACAGGGCGCGAACTCCACGTCGGGTCCGAGGGCGACGTGGGCTGCCACCTTGTCGGCCTGTTCCGCTTCCGCCCAGGGCGACTCTGACATGGGGTGACGCCTCCTGGTTCACCGAACGACGGCGCGACTCGGCCGTCCTGGTGGACATTCGATCTGTGCGTCGCATTCGTCCAGACCGCCCCTCTTCATAAGCCGCACTGCAACGGCCACTCCGCAGGACGCACTGGCGCCTGTACGGGCCGCATGACCACTTCTCATTCCTCCTCATTTGTAATGCAGTAACGGCCGGGTCTTGCCGATCGACAAAGTGTCGTCGTATCCGCGGAACTAGTGGGAAGAGTGTGGAACTGATGACAGAGCCGCCGCCAGAGAGACCAAAATGGCGTCCAGTGCTGTCTTTTGCGTTGCTCACGGCTTCGTTGTTTCCGGTAGCCTTTCTGGATCTGGATGAAGCTGGGAAAATTGCCGCTGCAGTGGCGTTGCCGCTCTCGGTTTTCGTGTACGTATTTCCTTCCATCCCGTCCGTTTCAGCGCGCGGGGTGCCGTGGCGTCGTTACAGTATTGTCGCGGCTGTGGTGATCGCGTTGTTCGGCGCGGGCGGGCTCGCCTATGCGGCCTGGCAGCAGCTGAAGGACATCGACTTCACTTCTTCGATCGACGAGTCGGACAAAACGTGGACAGACGGAAGTCAGCTGGTGTTGCCTGTTCCGGGTAACCCTCCAGAGCGTCGACATGTCAGGCTAATCGTGTCTCTGGCCAATGCAAAGACGACGGGCGACTGCGTGTACACCGCAAAGGTGGAATTCGTTCCCGTGGTCGACGGAAAGGAGCAGCCATCGATGCAGAAGGCTCCAGGTGAGGTCGCCGATGTTCCCCTGAACGGCGCCGTTCGCAAGGCGGAGGTCAAGCTGGTTCTCCGCTACACCATGATCAATTCCAAGTGTGAGGTTCGCTTGAAGATCGACAAGGCGGTGCTGCATGACTAGGGGACATGCCCGATTGCGCGTTTCCGCTCTGCTGACGGTAGCGTTGATCACCGGCTGCTCCGCGCCTGCGCCGCTGTTCGACAAAAAAGTCTACGTGGGGCAGACGTCCAGTTCTCCCGGCTGGGGCTATCGAGACCAGGCGGGCTACACCACCGGTTTCGACTTCGACTTCTCAAACTGGCTGGGCGACCAGCTGGAGTTCACCTCGGTGCCGGTCGATGTCCTCGCAAGCAACCGCGAAAGCCAGCTTCAGAACGGCTTGGTCAATCTGGTGGTAGCGACCTACTCCATAACCGACGAGCGCCGCAAGAAAGTCGACTTCGCGGGCCCGTACATGGTGGGGCATCAGGGCGTGATGGTGCGCTCCGAGGACAAGGACGAATATCTCAAGGCGGCGGACCTGCAGGGAAGAAGCGTCTGCGTCACTTCGGGTTCGACCTCCGAGAAGCAGGTGGCGGCCGATCTCGGCGTCCAGGTGACGACTCGTCACGTCAGCACCTACGAGGAGTGCAGAACGTTGTTGCGCGAAGGGAAAGTCGACGCGGTGTCCACCGATCAACTGATCCTCTACGGGATCCAGCGCCTCGACAAGGAGGTCCACGTTCCGCCGGACATCGTGTTCGGCCAGGAGGAGCGCTACGGCATCGGGCTTCCCAAGGGGAGCAAGGCCAAGTGCGAGGCCGTTCGCGCGAAGATCGTCAAGTTCATCTCGGACGGCACCTGGTACACGCTGTTCAAGCACAACCTGCCCGACGTCCCCGTGGGCAACCACAAGCCCGACCCCAGCCAGCTAGACCCTTGCGTGTAGACGGTTTCAGGCAAGATCGACGCAATACCCATCGCGTAAACGATCTGCCGTTACCGGTTCGACTCCCCGAGTCCGGTTCGGGCCGGGCATCGTGCTCGACCAGCCGATTCTCGTCCCGGACGGGTACCTGCACGGCGTAGCCGAGAAGCTCGCCGCCCCCGGCTACGACGTGGCCGTCTCCGAGACTTTCCACCGCTTCCAGCCGGGTTGGGTCGGCGAGCACAACGAGGCTGGCATCCAGCGGTCCATGGAAGTCCGTCCAACAGCTCGACTTCCCGCTGGCCGCAGCTCGATGCCCTCAACACCACGCACTGCCGCCTAGTAGTGCTCATCGCGCGGGACGTCATGTCGACGGCGATGTGCGTCCCAGTCGGCGAGGACCGGATGCTCGTCGCGCTGTGGGAGATCGTGCAGCAGGTCGCGCCGCCGCGGATTGACGCCTTCTGGGTGGTGCTGATCCAGCACAGCATGGAGACCGTCCGGCCGTTCCTCGCCGTCTACGGCGACGAACTCCTCGCGCGCCAAGAGCGACGAGGCGGTGCGCAACGCCGCATACGGCTACCGCCAGCAGGAGCGCCGCGAGAAGCTCCAGGCGTGACCCCGCAGGTCTATGGCCTGCCAGGGTTTCCGCCCCTGGACCGAAGCGTCGCACGCGTGCGGTGCGGCACTGTCCTCACCTCGAAGATCTGCTGGAGGTGAGCAAAGGTGGTTCCCGTCGCCGTCGCGAGTACGACCAGAGTCCGTGTGATCCGTCTGAGTGGAGAGATCGATGCGTCCACTGTAGACCTGCTGGTCCACGCGATCGAACCGCATCTGGACCTGACACAGGGGACGATCATCGTGGACCTGAGGGCGCTCGTACGGGCCGAGCGACACGCGAACCGGATGGGGTCGACACTCTGCCTGGTCAGTGGGACCACCGCGGTGAAGCGCTCCCTAGCGGTGCTGGACATGCTGCGCGGGTGATCCGGCTGGGGCGTCAGGGTTTGAGGACGACCTTCTCACAGTCGTTCTGCTTGTTCTTGAACATCTCGAAGCCGCGCTCCGTCTCCTCCAACGGGAGCGTGTGGGTGATGATCCGGGTGGGATCGATCTCCCCGCGCTCGATGCGCTCCAGCAACGGCAACATGTAACGCCGCACGTGGCACTGCCCCGTCCGCAGGGTCAGCGACCGGTTCATCCACGCGCCGGCCGGGAACTTGTCGATCAGTCCGCCGTAGACGCCGATCACCGAGACCGCGCCGCCACTGCGGCACGACATGATCGCCTGACGCAGCACGTGAGGACGGTCGGACTCGGACCGCACAGCTCTACGTGTGACTACCGCTGCCTCGACTAAGTGGGACGTTGTCCCGTATTGTTAACGGGACAACGTCCCACTTAGCGTGAGGAGAGATCATGCCGGTGACGTACGTGCTGGTGCACGGTGCATGGCACAGCGGTCAGTGCTGGTCGAAGGTGGTACCGCGGCTGGCGGCGAACGGGAGTGCGGTGTTCACGCCGACGCTGACCGGGTACGGCGAGACCAGGCATCTGTTGAGTCCCAGTACCGGCCTGGGCACGCACACCGACGACGTCGTGCGGTTGCTGGTCGAAGAGGACCTGCGCGAGGTGGTGCTGGTCGGGCACAGCTACGCGGGCATGGTGATCTCCGGCGTGGCGAACGAGGTGCCGGAGCGGATCGCCCGCCTCGTCTACCTCGACGCCATGGTCCCCGAGCACGGCGAGAGCGCGCTCGACGCCTTGCCGGCCGCCCGCGGCATGCTCGGCGACGGCTGGAGGGTGCCCCCGCCGCAGGAGCCCTTCGGTCTGTTCGGCCTGACCGAACCCGCGGACATCGCGTGGCTGCGCACCATGGTGTCCGACCAGACGACGCGATGCCTGACCGAACCGGTCGCGATGGACAACCCGGCTCTGGCCGCGATCCCGCGCACCCACATCCACTGCACGCCGAAGCCGGAAGGCGTCGAACCCCGCCCCGTGCCTGCCGTGCAACCGGACGGCGAGCCTGCGGACGTGCGCGAGCTGGTGTCGGGCCACGACTGCATGATCACGGTTCCGGACGAGCTGTCCAAGATGCTGCTCGACGTGTCTTCAGCGGTGGGAGCCGGTCGATAGGATGAGGCGATGAGCGACTCTCCCGGTGCGGCGACGCGGACTCCGAGGCGAGCCGACGCGCTGCGCAACGCCGGGAGCGTGCTCGAAGCAGCGGCCGCGGTGTTCGTCTCCTCCGGGGTCGAGGCCCCGATCCGCGAGATCGCCGCCCGCGCAGGGGTGGGCACCGCCACGATCTACCGCCACTACCCGACGCGGGCCGATCTGATCCTGGCCGTCTACCGGTCCCAGGTGGACTCGCTGCGCGCCGCCGGACCCGCGCTGCTCGCGAGCGAACCGGATCCTCATCAGGCGCTGACGAAGTGGATCGACCAGTTCGTGGACTTCGTGATCACCAAACAGGGCCTGGCGTCCGTGCTGCAGTCGAGCGAGCCGTGTTACGACCCGTTGCACGACTACTTCCTCGAACACCTCGTACCCGTGTGCACGCGGCTGCTGGCCGAGGCCACGAAAGCCGGCGAGATCGTTGCGGGACAGGACGCCTACGAGCTGATGCGCGCGGTGGGCAGCATCTGTGCCGGAGCGAAGGCCGGCGACGGGTTGCGCTACGACGCTCGCCACCTCGTGCGCGTGCTCGTCAACGGCCTGCGCTCCCGCTAGTCGGCAGAACCTGTTCAGCAGAGCGGCCAGGAGCACAGTGAGGTGTCCGCCATCTCCTGGAGTTCCTCTGGGCTGACGCCACTCGCCGCCTGCACGGCGAGACCCGCCTGCAGGGTGTGGACGTAGCGTCGATCAGTCCTCCGCCGGAGCGGGGGTGTACCAGGCCCACAAGAACGTGGTGATGATGAGCATCCCCAGGATGACCAGTGGGGCGTCGGCGAGGAAGTGCCCGCGCGCGGCGCCGAACACTCCTGCCGGAATCGGTACGAGCCACACCGCCAGCGGTGGGCGCGGCGGGTCGGCCCAGCGGGGACGCGACCGGGCGTGCTGCATCGTGTAGACGATGCCCCAGCGCGACTTGGCACGGAGCCCTCCCGCGGGCCAGATGCGGACGTGTGGCTCGGGCTCTATCACAGCACGCGCGCCGAACCCGTCCTTCAGTCGCGCCGTCACGTTCTGACCTGGGGGGAGACGCTCGAGCGCGGGGTGCCAGTAAACGCGCTGCCATCGCGCTCCCGGAACCACACGGGGCACAGCCGGCAGCTCGGCCAGCGCCTCCGGCTCCGGCAGGGCCTCGGGGGGCGCGAGCAGCAGTGCCATGCTCCTGTTGGCGCCCAAGTTGTCGCTGTGACCCCGCACTACCACCACACGCATCGGCTCGGAACGCCCGGCTGCGGCCGAGCGGTTGAGCCAGCCGCGCATGGCCCAGGCGAGCAGCACCAGGAACACCAGCGCACCGATCACTGCGGTAGGCCACCAGTAGTCCCATCCCGCGGCCTCTCCGGCGTTGTGAGCGCCGGCTTCCGCCGACACCACCGCCTCCCGGTCCAACGCTGGCAGGTACGGTCCTCTCTCCTCCGGGTTGCCCTCGTCGGGGTCGTACCGGAGGCGGAACGGACGTCCCGGCGCCCATTGCTCGGGCTCGTCCAGCTCGAACCATGTCGTCTGCTCGTTCCCCTCCTGGTCGTTCCACACGACCAGAGCCTCCTCGTCGGGAGCCCGGTACCCGTCGACCACCTGGCCCACGACCTCGATAGTCGCTCGCGCGTGCGACGAGTTGGTCGCCAGGACCCGAATCAACCCGATCCCCATGACCAGACAGAGCGCGCCGATCGCCGTGAAAACCGAGAACCGCACAACATTCCAGGTGAAACGCCCAGAACTCGCCATCACGACCCTCCGCCATCCCCTCGTACCGGACAAGCCGTACACCAAGCGCCGCGAGCCGACGACCCGTTGATCGTGATTGCCTGCTTTCACCGGAATCCGGTGTCGAGGGCCTAGCCCGAAAGGGGTATCAACGGTGGCGGATCGACACCATCGGCGGTAGTCATCCCGATCGCAGATCTGGGACGGTCCCGGTTCAGGGCGTTTCGGCACGCACAGCGTCGAGCAGTGCCAGTGCGGCGGTGGCGTCGGCACGCGCGTGATCGGCCTGGTCCGGGTCGCCTGTGCTCACCCTGGCTCGCAGGATCAGCTCGGCGGCCGACTCGTCGCGCGTCTGCGAGAGGTCCGACCTGCCGTCGTTGCTGCTTTCTGGCCACGTGCTTAGAGGTCGTCCGCGTCGAGCTTTCGGCGGACATCGACCGCATCCGGATGCCACAGCTCGTCGAGGATGGCCAACGACTCCACGCGCAGTTCGCGCGATCGCACCATGTCGCCCTGGGACGCGCGGATGTCAGCGAGCCGATCGAGCGCGTGCGCCTCCCAGTAGCGGTCGCCGAGCCGACGGTCCAGCTCAAGTGAGCGCTCATAGGTGAGGATCGCGTCCTCGGGCCTGCCGGACCGCAGTTCGGCGTACGCGATGTGCATGAGGACGTCCGCTTCGCCCTCGGTGTGGCCAAGCCCTCGGTACAACGCCAGCGCGCGCACGCCGTGAGCCAGCGCGTCGGTGTAGTCGCCCAGGGCACAGTTCTGCTTGGCCACGGAAGTCAGGCCGTCGGCGAGCGCGAGCCCGTCAGGGGTTTTCGTCGCGAGCAACAGCGCGTTCTCCGCGTGGTCGAGTGCTTCCGTGTGCCTGCGCTGGGCGTCGTAGACCCGTGCCAGGGACAGGTGGGCCTGGCGGACACCGTCGTCATGACCCAGCGCGTGGAACTCCGCCATCGACGTTTGCAGGAGGTCGACCGCGTCGTGGCGCTGGCCGAGTCGAGCGACGGCGTCGCCCAGCAGGCGAAGCGTCGTCGCATGGGCGAAGGCGTCACCGGCGCGCTGTGCGGCCGCCAGCGCGGTTCGGTGCACCTTCGCCCGGTCGGCGCGCCTTCCACTGCGCCGCAGGAACACGGTGCAGGCCCAGGCGAGTCGCCACGCGTGCGACTCGAACCCGTTCGCCGCGGCGTGTTCGATCATCGACAGCAGTGCGGGGAGTTCGTCGACGAACCACGCGACAGCTCGGTCGTAGTCGGTGATGGTCGGCAGTGTGCATGTGTATGCGGGCTGCGACTGGCGGAGCTGGTCCACCGAGCAGGGCTGGAGGTGCTCGTTCGCGAGTGTTGCGGCCGCCAGGTGGTGGTCGAGTGCGCGCCGGGTGGCAGCGCGGAGTGAACCAGGATCGGTCTCGGCCAGTTCTCGTGCGTAGACCCGCAACAGGTCGTGCATGGCATAGCGGCCGATGGTCGGTTCGGTGACCAGGTTGGCTGCGGACAGTGCGGCGAGTTCGGTTCTCGGAGCACCGGTCGTGCCGAGCAGCGCGGCGGCGGTCCACCGGTCCACGGTCGGGCCGGGGTGGCTGCCCAGCAACCGGAACAAGTGCTGAGCACTGTCCGGCAGCACGGCACAGGACCAGTGGAAGAGGCTGCGGAGATCGAGGTCGGCGTTGCCTGGCGTGAGGAGGTCGAGTCGTTCCCGCCGCAACTCGGTGACGAGGCTGCGAACGGGAGTGGTGGGCAGAGCGGCCGCGCGGGCGGCCACGACCGCCAGTGCCAGCGGGAGGCCCGCGCAGAGGTGCGCGAGCTCGGCCACGGCATCGTCCTGACCGCGAAGCCTGTCGGCGCCGAGGCATTCGGCGAGCATCGTCACGGAGTCGCCGGGCGACAGAGGGTCGAGACCGACGCGGTGAGCGCCCTCCAGAGCCACGAGGCTGTCCAACCTCTGGCGCGAAGTGATGATCACGCCGCACGCACGTGAACCAGGCAGCAGCGGACGCACCTGGTCCGCGGACGATGCGTTGTCCAGCACGACGAGGACCCGTTTGCCGGACAACAGACTCCGGTAACGCGCGGCCTTGGCGTCGAGGTCATCGGGGATCGACTCGGCGGCGACACCGAACGCCTCCAGGAACCGGTGCAGCACCTGCGCCGGATCCATCGGCGATCGTGAGCCGAAGCCGCGAAGGTCGAAGTACAGCTGTCCGTCGGGGAAGCGTTCGGTGGCCCGATGAGCCCAGCACAACGCGAGGGTCGTCTTGCCGACACCGGCTGTGCCGTCGATGGTGGTGATCGGGTTGTGGTCGAGGCGAGCCAGTTCGGCCGCCCTGCCGGTGAAACAGCTCGTGAACGTGGGCAGCTGACGAGGCTGCACGGGCGCCGGGTCCTTGCCGCGTTCCGTCAGCTTGGTCATCTCGGCCGCGTCTCGCAGGTTTCCCAGCCGACCGGCTTCCGGCCCGGTGACGCCCAGCTCGGCGATCAGGCGATCGAGCGTGGAGCTGCCCGGCACCGTCGAGCCGTTGAGGTAGTTGTAGATCGTCCCGCGGGCGACGTTGATCCGCTTCCCGAGGTGGACGCGGTTGATGCCCTGGCCCAGCCGTTTCTCCGCCCGCAACACCGCCGCGTTGAGTGCTTGGGCGAACCGCCTTCTGGCAGACGAGTCATCGGACAACGCATTCCCTCGCTGTGCAGACCATTCCACTGTTTTCCAGCTACGCACGCATCTCGGTGCTGCCGGTGGTCCCGTTACAACAGGGGCCGACCGGCCCCGCGGTTGATGCGAGGTGACCGATGGCCAACCGGCGTACACGCTGGTCAGATGGCGTCGCCGCTCAGGTGACGGCGACGTTCGAAGCCGTTCTCGGGGTTCCCATGCCGGTTGGACTTCGTGCGTGGGACGGCAGCCGGAGCGGTCCGGAGGACGGACCTGTGATGGTCATCAGGTCGCCTCGCGCGGTGCGGCACGTGCTGCGCAGCCCTGGAGAGCTGGGGCTGGCACGGGCGTTCGTGACCGGTGATCTCGATGTCGACGGCGACTTGAAGGAAGGGCTGCGGTCCTGCCGCGAGATGGTGCGAACCGCCAGGCGGCCGGGGTTCTCCGAGCTGCCTCGGATCGTCTCCCTGCTCGTGAGGCTGGGTGGCATCGGTTGCCGTCCGAGGGTGCCGAAGGAGGAGGCCCGGTTGTCCGGGGGAATCCACAGCGGTGCACGCGACCGTGCGGCGGTCGCCCACCACTACGACCTGGGCAACGACTTCTACGAGAAAGTGCTGGACCCGTCGATGTCCTACTCGTGCGCGCAGTGGGAGCCGGGAAACACCGACGACCTGGCGAGAGCGCAGCGCGACAAGCTGGACATGGTGTGCCGGAAGCTCGGACTCGCCGAGGGGAAGCGGCTGCTGGACGTGGGCTGCGGATGGGGCGCGCTCGTCCTGCACGCGGCTGAGCACTACCAGGCCGTCGCGACCGGCGTGACCCTGTCCGCACGGCAGGCCGAGTACGTCCGAACCCTCGCGCGGGAGCGGGGGTTGTCCCAGCGGGTGACTGTCCACGAACTCGACTACCGCGACATCGTCATGTCGGGCTTCGACGCCGTCGCGTCGATCGAGATGGGCGAGCACGTCGGTGACGAGAACTACTGGCGGTACTGCGAGGTTCTGGCGAAGGCGGTCCGGCCGAACGGCCTCGTCTACCTGCAGCAGATGAGCCGGGGCGAGGTCGCCCCGTCCGGTGGGGCCTTCATCGAGTCCTACATCGCGCCGGACATGACGATGCGGCCGCTGGACCGCACCCTCGCCCACCTCGAGCGGTCCGGTCTGGAGGTGCGGGAGGTCGTGTCGGCGCGGGAGCACTACGTGCGGACGATCGACGCCTGGGCCCGGCGACTCGAGGACAACTGGGACGAGGTGCTGCACCGGTACGGATCCCGCCGGGGCCGGATCTGGAGGTTGTACCTGGCCGGTAGCGCGCTCGCCTTCGAGGAGAGCCGGATGAGCGTCCATCGGATCGTCGCCAGGAGGACCTCGTGAAGATCTGCGTCATCGGCTCGGGGATCACCGGGCTCACTGTCGCGTTCCAGCTGAGCCGGCATCGTCACGCCGAAGTGGTCGTGTACGAGCGCGAGCACCACTTCGGTGGTCGAGCGGACGTGGCTTCGGGTGGGGAGCACTGCCCACGGTTCTTCATGGAGGACTACTCGGTGCTCTTCGACGTGCTTCGGCAGATCGACGGCCACGACGGGCCGACGGTCTTCGACGACCTCCAGTTGGTGCGCCGGTTCAGTCGCACCAGCAAGGGCTGGGTGGAGATCTCCCATCTCTACCGCGTCCTGGCCAGGGAGGTTCCCGTCAGGGACCGGTTGAGGGTGCTGCTCGACTGGCGGCCGTCGCCGCTGATCGCGGAGCCCGGGCTGAACGAGAACAGGTTCGCGTCGCCGCGCAACTACCGGCCCGCGTCGATACCGCAGTTGTTGAGCAGCATGCTGCGATCGAGGAAGGGGTACGTGTTTCCCGGCGCCACGGACGACTACCTGATCAACCCGTGGGTGCGGCACCTCGAGGGCCGCGGCGTGACGTTCCAGCCTGGCACACCGGTCTCGCGGATCCGGGGCGAGGACGGCGCGGTGATCGTCACCTGTCCGAGCGGCGAAACGGTGTACGACGCGGTCGTGGTCACAGCCTTCGTCCCGGACACCGTGAACCTCCTCAACGCGTCGAAGCTCGACCACACCGTCGTCGAGATGGATCACACGCACTGCGTGGCGTACACCATGCGACTCGCCCCCGACGAGCCCGTGCTGGACACCGATCAGCCGACCTTCTACTGCAACGGCGGCGTCAACGTGTTGGTGCAGCCGAGGTACGAACGGTGCGTCGTGCTGTGCACCAACACCCCTCGCACCGACCCTGGCCATGTCGTCGGAAAAGTGCGGGAGATCCTCGGCCTGCGCGGCGACGTGCTGGACGTGCGTGTGCGCACTAACCAACGACCCAACGAAGCGGTCTACGCGGGTGAACACCTCCACGCTGACCGCTTGCTCAGGCGAGCGGTTCCCGGCGTGTACTTCGCGGGCTCCGCCATGCGCACGGGCTACCCGGTCGACTCCGCCGAGTCCGCCGCGCGCAGCGCACTTGCCGCGGTGCAACAGGTTCGAAAGCACCTTGGCCTGCTGACGCCCGCGCCCGCGGTCGACTGTTCCATGACCGACACCGCGAGCTGGGGACGGGCGGAATGAACGCCGGGCGGATCGCGGTCGTCGGGTCGGGTGTTTCGGGTCTCACCGCCGCATACCTGTTGCGCCACCGGCACGACGTGGTGTTGTTCGAGGCCTGGGACGTGCTTGGCGGCCACACGGACACCAAGGTGGTTGCCGCGTCGGACGGTGCCGCGGTCGCCGTCGACACCGGCTTCATCGTGCACAATCCCGCCACCTACCCGAACCTGCTCAGGTTGTTCGGCGAGCTCGGCGTCCGCACGGCCGCGACCGAGATGTCGATGAGCGTGAGCTGTGCCGAATGCGGGCTCGAGTACGCGGGAGGCAACGGCGGCCGTGGCTTGACCACGCGCGCCGCGACGGGTGTGTGGCGCCGATACACGCGGATGCTGGCCGAGATCCCACGCTTCCACCGTGCGGCGAAGGCCGTGCTGAAGAGCGGGGATGACGAGCGGACGCTGAGCGACGTCCTGTCGTTCGGCGGGTACTCGCGTTACTTCGTCGACCACTACGCGTTGCCGCTGGTGTCGGCGGTGTGGTCGGCGGGCGAGCGTCCGAGTGGGAGGTACCCGGCGCGGTACCTCTTCTCGTTCCTGGAGAACCACGGTCTCCTCGACGTTCGCCGCTCGTGCGGCTGGCGAACCGTTGTCGGTGGCGCGCGCGGCTACGTGGACCTGATCGCCGAGCGACTGCCCGACGTCCGCACCGGTACCCCGATCCGATCGGTGCGCAGGCATTCCGACGCCGTCGAACTGGTGGACGCCGCGGGAACCCGCTACGAGGCGGACGGCGTGGTGCTGGCGACCCACGCTGACCAGGCGCTCGCGTTGCTCGCGGATCCGACCGATCAGGAAAAGGCGGCCCTGGGCGCTTTTCAGTACTCCCGCAATGAGATGTGGTTGCACACCGACCGCGCGTTGCTGCCTCGGTCCGCGCGGGCGCGGGCATCGTGGAACCACCGCAAAGCTCGCTGCCGTGGCGGTGACGAGGTTGTCGTCAGCTACCACATGAACAAACTGATGCGTTTGTGTGAGCCGTTGGACTACATCGTCACTCTCAACGGCGTGGCCAGCGTCGACGAGTCGGCGGTGCTCGCGAGAGCTGTGTACGAACACCCGATCTACACGAGGGAATCCGTTGCGGCACAACAGCTGCTGCCGAGCTTGACCGCCGGCAGGACGGCCTTCGCCGGTGCGTATCACGGTTGGGGCTTTCACGAGGACGGCTGTGTGTCGGGAGCCGAGGCCGCGCGGGCGTTCGGTGCGACGTGGTGAGCGGGCTTCCCGCGCTGTACGACGGCCACCTCGTGCACGTCCGGCGTGCACCGGTGCGGGTGTTCCGGAACAGGATCACGCTGTGGCTGGTCGACCTGGATGCCATGCCGAGACTTCCGCTGTGGATGCGTCCGCTCGCGCGGTTTCCCGCCGCCGATCACTTCGGGGCGCCGGACCAGCCGATCAGAGCGAACGTCGACGACTGGCTCGCGTCGAGGGACATCGACCTCGCCGGTGGGCAGGTGGTGATGCTGGCGGCCGCCAGGACGCTCGGTCACGCGTTCAATCCGCTGACCGTCTTCTGGTGCCATCACGCCGATGGATCGCTGGTGTGTGTCATCGCGGAGGTCAGCAACACCTACGGCGAGCGCCACTGCTACCTGTTGCCGCCAGCGGAGACAGCGCAGGTGGAGAAGGCCTTCTACGTTTCGCCTTTCCTCCCGATGCGGGGGACGTACCACATGCGACTCCCGGTACCGGGCAATCTCATGTCCTTGTCCGTGTCGTTGAGGGACGGTGACAGGACCTTGCTCACCGCGGTGCTGACGGGGAACAGACGTCCGGCGACACCGGCGGAAACACTGCGTACCGCGTGGAGAAGACCGTTGACGCCACAAAGGATCAGCGCGCTCATCAGATTCCACGGCGTCAGGTTGTGGATCAGCGGGCTGCCACGAACACCGAGGTGAAGGGAGCGACACCATGACCACGACCGCCGAGACCACGGCGTGGAGTCCGCCCGAGCTGCCGCGACCGGCTCCCGTCCGGGAATGGCTCATCGAGAAGATGTTCCGGTTCGGCGTGCGAACAATGCCGATCACCGCGGCACTCCCCGGAGGTGAGCGCTTTGGTGGAGGGGGTTCGACCGCGCCGGTCATGCGAATCGAGCGACCTGGTGCCTTCTTCCGGCGGCTCGCCGTGTGCGGGCCGATCGGATTCAGCGAGTCCTATGTGGCCGGCGAGTGGACGAGCAGCGATCCGGCGGCCGTGCTCGTACCGTTCGCCGAGAGACTGACGAAGCCGGTGAACCGGCCGATGGCGGTGTTCCGGCGCTGGGCCGACCAGCGTGTGCCCGCGTCCGAGCGCAACACCGTCGAAGGCGCCAAGGAAAACGTGCGCCGCCACTACGACCTGCCGTCCGAGTTCTTCGCGTTGTTCCTCGACGAGTCCATGACCTACTCGGCCGCCTTGTTCGAACCCGGTGCGGATCTGCACTCGGCCCAGCTTCGCAAGATCGACGCCGTGCTGGACCAGGCACGCGTCGGCGAGGGCAGCCGCGTGCTGGAGATCGGGTCCGGTTGGGGCGCGCTCGCACTGCGCGCCGCTGAACGGGGCGCCGAGGTGACCACGGCGACCATCTCGGCCGAGCAGCGGCGATTCGTGGCTCAGCTCGTCGACGCGGCCGGGCTGGCCGGGCGGGTGCGCGTCCTGGCGCACGATTACCGCGAGCTGGAAGGAGGCTACGACGCGGTGGTGTCGGTCGAGATGATCGAGGCGGTCGGGATGGAGTACTGGCCCACGTACTTCTCGGCGTTGGAGCGGCTGCTGGCACCCGGCGGTCATGTCGTGCTGCAGACGATCACGATGTCGCACGACCGCATGCTCGCGACCAAGGACGTTCACACGTGGATCCAGAAGTACGTGTTCCCCGGCGGCCAGGTCCTGTCTGTGCGGGCGGTCGAGGAGCAGGCGCACCAGGCCGGACTGACGATCACGGCCCGCCGCAGCCTGGGCGACAGCTACGCACGCACCCTGCGGTGCTGGCGGGATCGGCTGTACGCGAACCGCGACGAGGCGATGGCACTCGGGTTCGGCGGCACGTTTCTGCGCACGTGGGAGTACTACCTCGCCTATGCGGAGGCGGGGTTCCGAGCGGCACATCTGGACGCATGGCAGTTCCGGCTCAGCCGAGGATGTCCCACTGATGGACCAACTCGACCAACCGAGTGAAAGCCGTAACGAACCCGCTTGCAGCACCTAAGTAGTAGGCATCTCAGCGAGGAGTTGTTGCCCGTGGAGGCGCACAGAGATTGGAGCAGGAGCAACGGCCTGCTCGGGGTGGTCGCGCGTGAGGCGATGACTCGTGCGGCGCGCGGCACGCCACAGGGCCAGGTGCTCCAAACAGGACGTGTGCTGCTCGAACTCGCCAGGGCCGACATCCACGGCAACTGGTCACAGTTCTGGCTGCACACCGGATTCCCCAAGCCCTACAAGCTCCTGGACGCGGCGGATGGCGCGAGGCCGTCCGATTCCACCTGGAACGGCGTGCCGATGTCCTCCGATCTGCACGCAAGCCTGGCGCTTGCGCAGACCTTCACCCGCGTCTACGAGATGTCGCCTGTCGTACCAGGTGGCCTGGTACTCGCGCTGGTGTCGAAGCAGGATTCAGGAGCAACACGCGCGCTCCTCACCAATGGCGAGATCAGCCACCCCGAGTTGCTCGAGGTCGTTCAGCGAGAACTGCTCGGCGTGGCGCTGGAGAACCTGGACCAGGTGATCGCGGCTGCTCCGCGGCAGGAGGGAGTCCACCAGGACTGGACAGGTCTGGCCGCGGACGCCGCCGGCAGCCGGACTCCTGATGACCTGGACCTGCTCACGGTCATCAGCAGAGCCGGTCAGGTCCTGGCGTCGTCGAACGGGCCGTTGATCGCCAGGGTGCTCGACGAGTTCACCGACGAGGCGCGCGCGATGGGAACCCATGACGCACAAGAAGTTCTGCGATACGCGCGGACTGGGTTCGAGACCGTCGAACCGAACAACGGCCAGGTTCTGTTCGCGTTGACCGAGCGCCCGTCGCCGGCGGTGGCGGCAGTGCTGAGAACTGCCGGAATCTCGCCGCCCCTGGTCGCCGCTGGCGCGATGGAACAGCTCGACGCCGCCGCCGATCCGCCTTCGATCGGCGTGCCGGTTCTGGTGTGGACGGTCGCGAACCTGGTGCTGACGTTGATGGTCATCGGCCTCATCATCAAACACGCGGCCGGGCCGGGCAGCTGGTGGGAGCTCGGATTCGTCGCCGCCGCGATGCTCGGACCGCCTGCGGTCAGTGCCTGGGTTCCCGGAGTGCTCTCGCTCGGTCTGGCAGTGGTGAATCCTGTCGCCGGTCTGGTGCTCGCCGTCGAAGCCGTACTCGGCTGGGTGCGCGAACAGCAGGAGCGGCGGGCGCTGACAGCTCGCACCGGGGTGCCACTCTCCAACGCCGAGCACCGGGCCTGGTTGCAGCGCAGGCGTTACACCGCAGGGCAGCTCGCCGCCAAGGACCGGGCGCTGGTCCCGTTCAGGGCGATGCGGTCCGGGTTGTCGCAGGAGTGATCGATGAGGCCGGAACTGAGAACGCGCATCCGGGCCTGGACCAGGGTGCACACCTTCGCCGTGTTCGCCGCGGTCGCCACCGCGGTGCACGCGGCTGTGGTCACCCGGTGGGACTGGTTCGCCGCGTCCATGGTCGTGGTGATCGCGATGCAGATCAACACCACCCTCACCGTCGCGGCGCTGGCCGTCGCGGTGGTGCTGAGCGCGTGGCCCGCGGTGGTGGTGGCGGGGCTTGCCGTGCTGATCAAGCTGCTGGGCATGGCGGTCGGCTGGCACGCCCGCACCACCGCGCCGCTCGACGAGAAGGCCCTGGCCGACGCGGTGCGAGCCCTGCCCCGGTCGGTGTTGCACGCGATCCAGCCCGATGGCGTCAGCACGGTGGACACGGTGACGTTGCTGCGCGCCGCCGCCGCGCGGGCCCCGGAGAGGTGGCCGGCAGCCGCCGCTCTCGACCGGGTCGCGGCCAGCAGCGAGGGCGGTCTTGTCCTGAACACCGGGTGGACAGTCGTCGCGGCCGAAGCGGCCCTGGTCGTGCAGCATCGCCCTGACCAGCAGTCGCCGATCGACCTGTCCGTGCTCGCGGCGTTCGCGGCGATGCTGCCGCACTCCCGTGCGCAGGCGGCGTTCGCGCGGGCGGACATGAAGCTGGGGGCTGTCTCGGACATCGTCGGTTTGCCGCCGTCGGAGTGCGGCACTGTGTGGGCCAAGGCGAGCCGTCATTCGGGCGGCGAGTTCCTGCTGCGCCGAATCGTCCTGAGCGTTCAGAAGAAGCATCCGACCGGTGAACTGCTCACCGACGAGCACTGGTCACAGCTGACCGGCAAGCGAGGTGGCCGATGACAGTCGACGAACCAACCACGGCATGGAAAGCCTTTCTGGACCTCTGGCGGAACTGGCCGGTCTTTCCCCGGCTGCTGTGGCTGGTGGTGCGTCCACTGTGCACGGTCGTCGCGGTCGTCTGCTGTGCACTCGGCTGGATCGGCGGGGCGTCCGTGCTCGGGTCAGTGGGGGCAGCCCTGCTGGTAGCGCTCGTGCGTCCGGTGCGGCACCCGTGGATCGCGATTCTCCTCGCCGTGGTGGTCTTCCCGGTCTCCTGGGTCGCGGCGGCCGCCGTGCTGGTCCGGGCCGTCGCCGGCGTCGTCGCGATGATCCTCGCGGGCGGCACGTGGCGCGGAGGGCTGGACGTCGTGCGCCGTGGACGTGCCGCGTTGTTCGTGGTCGACTCCCCTGAACAGTTGGAGCAGAACCTCCGCGACGCACTGCGCTCCGGAGCGGACAGTCTCGACGCTCTGGACACTGCGTTCGAACTGTGGAGCGCCACCTGGGCATGTGCGGACGTCGTGCGCCTCGCCAGGGTCACCTGGATGCTGGCGAAGGGGTTGCTGCTGGGGCGGTGGCCGTGGACGGCTGCGCCGGCTTTGGAGGTTCGGTTGCTCCGTCTCGCCATCGCCGAGTCCTCGATCGACCGCGGACTCCAGCTGGCCGTGGTGACCATCGTCGTGGTCACGCTCCTGCTGACCGGCCTCACCACGACCGGGACGCTGTTCGGCTGGGTCCTGCCCGCCTGGGTGTCACTCCTTCCCGCCGCATGGGTGGCACGGTTGATCGCCAGTCGCCCGAAGATCAACACGCTCCCCATCACCGGCACGGTGCTGGTCGTCGTGGCAGGTTTCTGGTTGTACGGCTGGGAGTTCGTCCGTCTGGCCGGGTGCGGGATCGCGGTGGGACTTCCTCTCGGCGTGATGGCGGAGACGCTCAAGACGAGGATGCTCGGGCCCAAGGAGCCCGCACCGCGACTCCCCCTCGGGGTGGGCGGCAGCGCGGCGCGCGATGTCTGGGCGTCGGCACGGATCGCGATGGAGCAAGGGCGCCCGCGCATCGCCGCGAGGCTGTGGCGCACGCTCACCCACGACCACCACCCGCCCGCGGTCTCCGCGGCGGCCTTCGCCGCACTCGCGCACGTCAACCTCGCCGACGGTGCCGTGCAGGCCGCCGTCAGCGACGCCCAGCAGGCTCGCGATCGGCTCAGCCACGCGAAACGCGTGCGACCGCAGGTGGTCGGAACCGCCGGGCGGGTGCTGCTCGCCGCAGGCGACACGGACGCCGCCACGGAGTTGCTCGGCGAAGCGTTCGCTGCCGGGCAACACCGACGTGATCCGCTGATCAGCACCGCGATGGCCAGGGTGCTGGCACTGCACGACAACGCCGACGAGGCCCTGCGGCTGCTGAACGAGTCCGCCGGTGGTCTGCTGCGCAGCGGGAACCTGCGCGAGATGGTCGACTCGGAGCTAACGGTCATCGCGTTGATCTCCACGCGTATTGGTCCTGCGGAGACAGAGAACCGGCTGCAGCAGCTGCTCTCCTTCGACATGAACAAGTTGGACGGGCTCGGCGACCAGCAGGTGATCGCGTTGCGCTCGACGATGGGCCGGATCTATCTCTTCCTCGGTCGTGTTCAACTCGGCATGACCAAGTACGGCACCGCCGCGGCCAATCTGCGCACGGCGATCAACATGCTGACCCTGCCCTCGGACGGGTTCGACCAGGCGGTCGCGCGCATCCTGCTCGGGACGGGGCTCAACCGTGCCAACCGCTACCACGGCCTGCCCGAGGTCACGGCGGGTGTGCGTCAGCTGGAGTCGTTGCGCGGACAGCTGGCGGCGGGTGCGCACCGGAGCCGGCTGATCATCCGCCACGACGAGGTGTACGACCGGGCGTTCGACACGTTGGTGCGCCTGCAGAACAACGACGGCACCGTCGCGGTGCACGCGTTCGAGCTGGCTGAGTCGCTGAAACGCAGCGCGCTCGCGACGATGCTGCGGGAACCCGGCATCGAGCTGAGCGATCGGGTCCGGGAACTCAAACACCAGATCTCCGAGGTCGAGGAACGCGGCCAGGTCGCGTCGGACGGGCACCGTCGCGAGCTGACGGAGGCTCTGTCGGACCGGTTCGCGTCGGCATATCTGCCCGAACCCGTCGATGTCACGGCATTGCGTGCCGCGCTGCACGACGTGCATTGCGTCGTGTACCACATGAGCGAGGTCTCGGCGGAACGTGCTGTGGGCCACGTGGTGTGGATGCCGCCGACCGGGCTTGGCGTCGTGCGTCGCATCGAGGTGACTGATCGCGCCGTGCTCGCGATCCTCAACACGGAGGATCGCGATGCACGGCACGGCGTGATGGCCGCGCTGGAGTCCCCCGAGGAGATCGTCCGCTGGCAGCTCGCGGCCAAAGCCCTTCTGCCCACGGAACTTCGTGCGGCGATGATGGCGGCGGCACACCCGCTGACCCTCGTCGTGGTACCGGGAGCGGAGCTGTCCGCGTTGCCGTGGGCAGCGTTGCGGCTCGACGACGGCCGGACCGCACTGGAGGCCGCCGTCATCCAGCTGACGCCCACACTCGCCATGCTCCAGCGCCGCGTGAACCGGGCGTCTCCGGGAGGGGAGGTGCTGGCCTATCTCAATCCCTCGGTGGACCGTCGCGCTGTCGGCGAGGTGCTACCCGACCTCACGCATCGGCCGATCAGTTCCCGTAATGCGATGCTCGCCGCGCTTCGAGCGCGCACGGCCGCCGGTGTCTACATCGCCGCGCACGGCGAAGGCACCGGACTTGAGCAGCACGTGGCCTTTCACGACGGAAGCCTCTCAGCGGCCACCTCACTCGAGGAGCCATGGCCGACCTGGGCCGTCTTCCAGTCCTGCTTCGTCGGTGAGGTCAGGGTCACCACGGGCGACGACCCGCTCGGGCTGCCGGTGAGCTGCCTGCTGGGTGGCGCCGAAGGCGTGATCGGCGGTGTCATCGCCATCAACATGATCGCCGCGAGGGAGCTTTGCCCCGCCGTCGTGCGTGGTCTCGCAGGCGGCAAGCACCCGGCTGTGGCGTTGCGGGACGCGCAGCTCGACTACTTCACCTCCTCCCGGTTGCGCAGTCCTGCTCGCTGGGCAGGTCTGGTCTGCCTGAGCCGTACCCTCGCCCGCCCGTGACACCTCAGGAGGCTGACATCGAAGACAACAGCAGGCTCACCGCGCTGGCCGTGCTGCGCGAGGTGCCCGAGTGGTATCTGCCGGCGCACCGCTGGGAACTCGTCGCGCAGGTGCTCGACCGCGTGGCGATCGCCCACGACATCGGTGACGCGGCGGCGTTGTTCCGCGCGGCCGCCGAACTGGACGCGATCAGCCCTGTGCTGGTCAAGCGGATCGGGGAGGAGCCCGTCGGCCCACCACCGCCGCCGACGCGTGATCGCCTCAACCTGCTGATCCACACGCTCGAAGATGACGACGACACCGAACCGGCCGAGGCGGAGGAGTGAGCGCGCGACTCACCAGCCCGAACGTGATCGCGCATGTGTTCACCTTCGCTGAAGGCCCGCTGGCCGAAGCGGGAAGCGAACTCGTGTGGGACGTGTGGAACCGGAGCCGTGACCTGCTCCACACGACCGCGCCGATCGGCTCACTCGGACTGCCGACCGAACCCCCGGCCGCGGGCTTCCGGTCGGGTCACACCCGCTCGACACCGCTCGCAGGGGCGGAGAGCACAGGCGGATCCGCACAGCTCGTCCTGCGCGCAGAGCATGACGTGCTGGCACTGTCCGTCCTGCTCAAGCACCCCGATCAAACCTGGATCGAGCTCGACCGACTCTTGCGGACGGTCCTCGGCGCCACCGCCTCCTCCGTCCTCGGCTCGGCGATCGTGCACGTGGCCGAGGCAGAAGGGCTCGACCACGGAGCCGGGTTCGGCGGCGATCTGCGCGAACTTCTCCCGTCCGCGTCGCAGGCTCCCGACTGGTGGCACCGCGGAGGCAGGCTCGGGAACGGGCTCGCGCTGTGGGAGAGCTCTGCCGTCGACGACCACCGAGCGCACCGCGAGCTCGTCGTGCTGGCGCGGCTGGGCGAACGCCACGTGCTCGGCAACTGGACCTGGTCACACGACGGCCGCCCGGAGATGCCCCCACTCGCGCGGTATCTCATGCACTTGGCCAAGATCCGCTACCAGCTGCGGGTCTGGTCCAGGCTGCCTGCCGCGGCGGAGCTGTGCCGACGAGCCGATGCGAACGAGCTCGGCGAGACGATGACCACCATGACCGCGATGCGCCACACCGTGGACATCGCCGAAGCCAACGCTGTTCGGGCACTCGCCGACCTGCCGCTGCCGGACAACGGCGTCGACCCGGTCACCGACGACCGTGCGCTCGCGTCGTGGTTCGCCCAGCAGCTCGACGACGACATCGTCTACCTGACCACCTTCCACGAAGGTGCCTTGCGCCGCCCCGCGAGCCCGGCCCCGCGAGGCGGGCCGCGCACGGTGCCGGGCGGGGAACGTGTTCTCGTGGTCGCGGATGAGTGGTTTCCCCGTCGTGGTGGGCTGAGCGCGTTCAACCGCTATCTCTGCACGGCGTTGGCCGCGGAGTCCGCGGCTGTCTTCTGCTACCTCCCCATGGCGTCGGACGACGAGCGGACGGACGCGGCGTCGGCGGGCGTGACACTCGTCGTCGCGCCCAAGGTGCCAGGTGGTTCGGAGAAGGTCGCGTTGATGCGCAAACCCGCTCTGCCGGCAGGCATCGTCCCGGACGTGATCATCGGCCATGGCCGCGTTACCGGCCCGATGGCCCAATGCCTCACCGATGACCACTTCCCCAACGCGGCACGTGTCCACTTCGTCCACATGGAACCGGACGAGGTGGAGTGGCAGAAGCTCGACCGCGAGGAGGACTCCGGAGTCCGCGCCGACGACCGCTGCCGGGCCGAGGTCGACCTGGCCGAACACGCGAGCCGCACGGTGGCGGTCGGGCCGAGGCTCGCGGGCTGGATGGAACGGGATCTCCTGGCTCGCAACAGCTCGGCGCCGCGGGTGCACCAGTTCGATCCCGGCTTCGACAGCCCCGACCCCGTCCGGAGGTCGCCACTGCCTGGCGATCCTCAGATCCTGGTGCTCGGCCGGATGGAGGACGCCGAGGTGAAGGGTGTCGACATCGCGGCGTGCGCGGTGGGCCAGGCCCGCAGGCTCGCGCACGTGGACGGCAAGTGGGAGCTACTTGTGCGCGGCGCGAACGTTGGCGAGTCGCTACCGCTCTGGACGAAGATCAACAACTGGGTGAGCCATCCCTCCATCGGGGTGAGGATCAGGCCGTACTCCACGGAGTTCGCCCGCATCGCGGAAGACCTCCGGCGGGCGAGCCTGGTGCTGATGCCGTCGCGGGCGGAGGGCTTCGGCCTGGTCGGCCTCGAGGCGGTGGTGGCGGGCACGCCGACGCTGGTGAGCGGCGAAAGCGGGCTCGGCCTGCTGTTGCGATCGGTGCTCGACCGTGAGCTGGCGGCACGCGTCGTCGTGCCGGTGACGAAGGATCTGGAGTCCGACGCCCGCACCTGGAGCACCATGATCACCTCGGTGCTGTTGAACAAGCAGGCCGCTTTCGACACCGCCGAGCGGGTGCGAACCACGATGGCGACGGCGAGGTCGTGGTCGTCGGCGGTCTCCGCGCTCCTGGTCAGTGTGCGGGATGCGCGCCGGCGCGGGCGGTGACATCCGCCGGCAGCTCAGCGGCCAGTGTCGCCGCCACCAGGGCCGGGACGCCAGTGCCGCCAGCCCGGCACCGGCGGCGTTGAGCAGCACGTCGTCCACTGAGGACACTCGGTCGAGCCACAGGTACTGGACGACCTCGAACGAGCAGCCCGCCGCGAGCGTCACGATCCGCCGCACCGACGCGAGCGCCGCGAACCGTTGCGGGCCGAAAAGCCCAGGGCGGCGAACACCGTCAGGTTGCCGAGGATCTGGCCGGTCGCGCCGCCCTGTTCGTCGGTGAGGACGGAGATCTGAGCCCGGATACGGTGCTGAGGTGGCATCGCGACGTGATCAAGCGCCGTCATGCCGGCATGAGCGTGAACCGTAGGCCTGGGCGTCCGCGCACTGTCGCTTCGATCCGCCGTCTCGTCCTGCGCCTGGCAACTGAGAACCCCTCGTGGGGTTATCGACGCATCGACGGCGAACTGGCGCTGCTCGGTGTCGCGATCGCCGCATCGACGGTATGGGAGATCCTCAAGACTGCCGGCATCGATCCGGCCCCGCGCCGGACAACCGTTACCTGGTCTGATTTCCTGCGGTCGCAGGCGGAGGCGATCCTGGCGCTGGACTTCATTGAAGCGGTCACGCTGATCGGTCAGCGTCAGTACGTTCTCGCCGCCATCCGCCACGCCAGTCGGCGTGTATGGATCGTCGGCGCGACCGCGCATCCGACCCATGCCTGGGTCACTCAGGCAATCCGCAACTTGCTCATGGACCTCGAGGACACCGGATACGTCGCGCGGATCAGGTTCCTTGTTCGCGACCGCGACGGCAAGTACCCGGCAGTGATCGACGAGATCCTCGGCACCGCGGGGATCGCGACGATCCTGACCGGCGTCCGGGTGCCTCGCATGAACTCCATCGTCGAACGCTGGGTGAAGACGCTTCGCGCCGAACTGCTGGACCGGACACTGATCTGGAACCACACCCACCTACGGCACGCGCTGCGCGAGTACGAGCGGTACTACAACGAGCACCGCACCCACCGATCACTCGCCGCGGCAGCACCCCTGCGAGCCCGGCCCCAGTCTCTTGAGCCCGCCCAGATCGAGCGCCTCACCGTAGATCGACAGGACCGTCTCGGCGAAGTCGTCCATGAGTATCACTATGCCGCTTGACCTGCATGGATGAGGTTTTCGGCGCGCACAGGGCTGGCGAGGGCGTGTCGGGCCTCGGCGTTCTGTTCGCGCACGTTGCGCGCAACCGTGTCGGCGTACAGCCGCGCGCCGAGTTCATGCCGGCACTTTGACGATGAGCGCTCCGGGGTTCACCTCGACCTTCAGTGATCTGGTTGTCCCGCAGACTTCTCCGTCGACCTCGAACGGCTTGGTGCGGCTACTGCGCAACTCCAAGCGTCGGAACCGGAACCGCTCCACCGCCGGCCCGTCCACTCGGCGGGAACCGATCAGGCGACCTGCCGTGACCAGCCAACCCCTGGTGTGCACGTCATGCAGCAACGCCAGGTCCAGGAGCCCATCGGCGGGATCTGCCTCCGGCAGCAGGGAAACCCCGCCCTGCAAGGCGCCTATGTTGCCGACGACCGCCCCGAGGACGCGGCGGGTCAGCCAGCCGCCGTCGTCCAACCGGACAGTCACCCGGCTGGCGCCCGACCTCAGACCCTTGAGGACCGCTGGTACATACGCGGGCCATCCCAGGAGGCGCTTCATCTTGGGCGAGGTGTCGCGGACCATCTCCGCGTCCAGACCGATCCCACCCATGCCGACGAAAGGGCGTCCGTCCAACAGGCCCATGTCGACGCGGCGGTCCGCCCCGTCGAACGCCGACGTGACGGCGTCCTCCACCTCACTGCCGATTCCCAGGTTCCGGGCCACGAGGTTCCCCGTGCCGATCGGCACGATTCCCATCGCCACCCCGGTGTGCGCCAACCCTGCGGCCACCGCGTTCACCGTGCCGTCTCCACCACATGCCAAAACCAGCCGCGGGTGGTCGCGCAGGGCGAGTGCTGTCACCCCCGTCCCGGCATCGTCGCGGGTGGTCTCGAACCACTGCGGCTCGCACCAGCCGCGGTCCTGGGCGGTACGAGATATCAGGTCCCGCAATCCGGAGTGGTTCACCACGGCGACCGGATGAACGACCACCGCCACACGAAGCCTGTCACGCCATGGATCCACCCGAACCGCCTTCACGAGGTCGACACCGGACCGGATGCCCTGCGACAGGCGAACGCACACGTGGGACGCGACACGCAAAGCGTTGTGGACCCGGCCGGGCCGGGTCCACAGTCACGCCCCGTATCACCAGCGCTGGTGCGGCAAGGGCCACAGGGATGTCCGACCGGCTCCTGTGCCTCGCTCTACCAGCGATGATTACTTTCGAGCGGTACAGGCGCGGTGAACGCCTGCCCGCCGCCCTTCTGCTGCCGGGCAGTGGTCCCACCGACCGCGACGGCAACCAGCCGCCGTCGCTCACGCCCAACACCCTCCGCGATCTCGCCACCGCGCTCGACCGCGATCGGGTGGTGACCCTCCGGTTCGACAAGTACGGAACGGGCCGC